>NZ_JHVJ01000010.1 GCF_000620085.1 Marinobacterium jannaschii DSM 6295
CGTCGGGCTCATAACCCGAAGGTCATAGGTTCAAATCCTGTCCCCGCTACCAAATATAGAAAGGCAGCCTTTATGGCTGCCTTTCGTCGTTTTAGGGTAGTTCAAAATGCCCTGCGGGTTGTAAGCCGGAGAAGAGTACGCCGGACTCGGCTCTTTATAACGGCCGGGAAGGTCGTTGCTTCCAGTCCCGCCCCGTTACCAAGCTTAGGAAGGCTGTTTTGTAGATGGCCTCTCGTCGTTTCGGACAAGTCATAACTTCCTTCGGGTGATCGAACAGTTTGCGTCGTAGCCTTATTGCTCTCAGCAGTGATTGAAAAGCACTGGCTCTGTACTCGATACCTTCATAATTATTGATCGATATCTTTTAATCCTGCTGTTCCCTGTGCCACTATTATTGCCATAGAGGCCGTGGATTCTGACGGTCATTACCGGATGCAGGAGTATAGGGTGAGTACAGAAAGAAGAGGGGGGCATTGGTTGCTTGTGACCTTGCTGGCACTCGCTCTGACCCTGAGTCTGTCCTTACCTGAACTGCCTCAGTTATCTTCTATACCTGATGCCGTTATGCAGTGTTGTGATGCCGGCCAGGATTGTCCGGATTTGACCGACTGTAATGGCACGGTCTGTAATTGTGCGATGGCAACACTGCCAGGTCTTACGTCAGTCGATTTCGCAATAGAAAGTAACGCTCATATACAGCAGGTAGGTGTTGGCCTGTTTGGTAGCCGCGCACCGCCCCCATCCCCACCGCCGAAGTTGCTTAGCTGAATCTATCGGCATTCAGTTAATTCATTCGGAGCTATTACTATGAAAAAGCTAGTTATTCTGGTGGCGCTGGGCGCTGCATTCCTGCCGTTGTCTTCTGTTCAGGCCGCTGACCCTTTCTGGGCTGAGGGGCGCAATGCTGAAGTACATGATATTCGCGTATATCACAGTCCGACCTGTGGCTGCTGTAAGGCCTGGATCAGTCATCTGAAAGAACACAACTTTCAGGTGCAGGATATAGAGATGAATGATCTGAGCGAGTTGAAGCGCCGTCTCGGGGTGCCTAAGCAAGGCGCATCCTGCCACACCGCCGTCGTCAACGATAAGGTGATCGAGGGGCATGTCCCTGCACAGGATATTAAGCGTCTGTTGGCGGGCAAGAGCGATACCCGCCTGCTGACTGTCCCGGGGATGCCATCCGGCGGTCCCGGTATGGATATGCCCGGCGCCCGCAAGGATAGCTTTGCCGTCTATGCGGTCAGTAGCGGCAATGAGGTTTCGGTGTTCAACGAGTACCAGGCAGATGCTGAGCAGGGTTACCGCTAACCCGCCTGATTACGGAGGGCACGCCGGGCGTGATCGCTCCGCGCTTTACCCTGGGGTTCTATCCGGGAAGGGATAGAACCTGATCGGTGAACAGCCAGTCTTGTTAAGCTGCAGGGTGATTTACGGCTGTTCGTACCTGCTTTGGATTATCAAAGCGAAAACTTGCTCCAAACGGATAAACCGGGCGTGCCGGAACATGGCAATCTTGAGCCGAAGTTTGAGGGACAGAGATTATGAAAAAAGCACGTCTGGAAAAAGTTATCGCATCGATCGAAACCTGCCTGGAACGCCCGCTGTCTGTGACCGAACTGGCGCAGCAGGTGCACTGGTCCCGCTGGCAGGTGCAGCGGACTTTCCTCGCCTGTTTCGGTTACAGCCTGGGCTATTACAGCCGCTGTCGTCGTCTGTCGATTGCGGCGGCTGCGTTGGTTGATACGGAACGCGCCATTCTTGATATTGCGGTAGCGGCTGGATTTGAGACTCAGCAGAGTTTCAGCCGTGCTTTCAGTCAGCAGTTTGGATTGTCGCCCAACCGGTATCGGTTGCGTGGTCAGATCTGTGATCTCTTTCCTCGGCTTGATCCCGGCGTTGCCTTATCAAGAGATGGAGAGTTTAAGATGGAACCAAAAATTATCAGTCATCAGGCCAAACAGTTGTGTGGTCTGGATACCCGGTTTAATGCGTTCGGATCACCTGATCCTGATGCGATGGAATTACTGCCGAGGCTTTGGCAGCAGATGCAGGCTGAGGTCAAAAAGCAGAATATTGCTGCCACGGTATACTGGGGTGTGGTTGATTCCTCGACGGCCAATGATCAGCTGCAGGGAATGACCTATATGGCGGGCTTTGAGGTCAAGCCAGGTAAAAGCTGTGCGAACCTAAAGCGGTTTGAAATACCTGCGCAGACCTATGCCTGCTATACTCATCAGGGGCCGCTGAGCCGAATCGGTGAAACCATCGAAGCGATATTCCGCGACTGGCTGCCAGCCAGTGAGTATCGCCATACCGGCGGGCCCGAGCTGGAACTCTATGACGAGCGCTTTGCGTTTGAGCATCCGGATTCTATCCTGGAGTACTGGGTGCCGGTGGAGAAAATAGCTGCTTCAGATCGCTGACCCGCCCGGGGACACTGCGGATAAGGCGGTGTTCCTTTTCTCGCTTCAGCTGCGGTTACAGCTTTCGGGCTAACTTGCGGATCACAACCGGTCGATCGCATATACGATATACTGTGCGAAAACGTCTGTAAGGGATTCCGAGACTGCTATGAAAAAACTGCTCCTGCTTACCCTGAGTCATCTCGCCATCGCGTTCGCTGGTTTTTCCGCCGGTATCTACCTGTTACCCGTGATTACCGCGACTGAATCACCGGCCTCGGCGGTGATGCAGGCGGTGGCGGCGAAAGCTGAGTATGAAGGCGTGTTTAAGCGAGACCTGCAAGACAGTGACTTCCTGCACTGGGGTGAGGGAAAGCTCTCGGTGGCTGCCGATGCGATTGTGTTTCAGGGAGAGCTGGCACCCGGGCCGGACTACAAACTGTATCTGTCACCTGAATTTGTCGAGACTGAAGCCGACTTCAACCGTCTGAAGGATCAGATGGTACGGATAGGCGATATTGATAGCTTCGATGGCTTCCTGCTATCCCTGCCGGAAGGCCTGAATCCGGCCCGCTACAGCACGGCGATTATCTGGTGTGAAACCTTTGGTCAGTTTATCTCGGCGGCACAATATCGCTGAGGCCAGGCCTGAGCTGTTCAGCCTGAAATCAGCTTGAGGGTCTATACCTCAGGTAGATGATAAGGGCAGGGCGCTGAAGGCGGTTTCCGGGGCTTGTGGGCTATCGCTTCCCGCAGGTACCCGCCTATGCGTGTCTTACTTCTGGTGCTGCTGTTTCTTTGCAGCCCGCTGTTGCAAGCAAGAATCGGCCCTCACAGCAGCTTTTCAGAGATCGATCAGAGTCCCTTGCACCGCCCGCTTATTCCAGTGGTACCTTTCTATGTTCATTCGCAGGATCGCAGCAACTACCGCCTGATCTGGGTACGGGTGAACCGGCTGAAATTTTTCTACGACCGCGATGGTGACCTGATGCTGTTCGCCGGTTTTATCCGCCTGTGTAACCGGGGGGCCGATGGCTGTGTCTGGCAGACGGTGCCTGCAGTGCGTCCTGCCGCCTACAGGTTTAAGAGCTGCTGGTCTGATCCGGGAGGCAATTGCGGTCAATATCAACCCGACCGACTGCGCTATCCGGTGTTCTATAAAGTCCCGGTGATGGAGCGCTTGTCGGTGTCGGACTCCTTCCTCTCGGGCCGGCTGGCCTTCCATAAGCGGATCACGCTGCCGCACTGTGACTTCTGCCGTTCGCTTAAGCTGACGCTGGTGAAGGAATCGCGAGCGGACTAAGCGAGCTTTTAATCAGCAAGCCTAAGGTCGTCCTGGCTGAGACGCTGGTGTGAACTACGCCAGACCCGGCGATGATTATGCTGGCCGGGAGGGTGCCCGTCGGCACCCTTTTAGTGCCGGCTGGTCAGGCTGCCTCGCGGGCGCGGGCGAGAAAGTTAAGGTTGATGCGGCTGTCGGGTTTCAGCGCCAGACGCTCGTGGGCCATCGCCTCGGCCAGATCCGTCAGGCCGCCGCGCAGGGCTGACTCGGTCAGGGTCCAGTCGATAATATCGCGCTGTGCGTGGCTGCCGCCGAAGCGGTTGACGATAAAGCGCGCCTCATGCAACTGGTGCGCGGCCTTACGGAAATCGCCGTGCCAGAAGGAGAAGAAGCCTTCTATCAGCGGCAGTGCCACCTGAGTGGCCCAGGCGGCGCATTCGGTGTTGTTGCCGGCCTGGGTTTGGAAGGCGGCACGAATCTCGTCGACCCGGTCATAGCGTCCGGCCCCCAGATAAGCCATCACGGCGTGCCAGTCATTAAATGGGTAGAGCCGGGCATCGGCATGCTGGTCCCAGCAAGCGGCCAGCTCCTGCCAGCGCTCGCCGACATTCCGGCCGGCCAGTGACAGGCGCCAGAGCAGAGCGGAGGCGTCGACCATATCCAGCGCCACTTCGCTGCGTTCGCTGCGCACCGGGCCATCGTAGATCGCCAGTGCCTGATCAAACTGCTGCAGGTCCAGATGGCAAAGCGCCAGGTGCCACCAGTTGTGCACCTTAAAGAAGTTGTCCGGCTGGGCCCAGTGCAGCTCGCGCTCGCGCATCCAGCCGATACCTTCTTCGGTACGGCCCTGCATCTCCAGCACATGAGCGACAGCGTGGTGGGCCCAGCAATCACGGGGTTCCAGCTCGGTGGCTTTGTGTCCCATCGCCTCGGCACGGTGGTAGTCGCCGCTTTCCTCGATGCCGAAGGCATACATCCCCAGCACAATCGAATAGCCCGGCGTCTGCGGTGACCATTGCGGCAGTACCCGGGCGATACGGTCGCGCATATCGCGGGCATTGGCGCGGTAGAAATCCATCAGATGGCCGGATTGCAGCGCCACCAGATCCAGCGGATAGCTGACGTTATGGTAGTCCAGCGCAGTGGCGGCAGCGCCCCAGTTACCCTCGAGTAACGGTTGCAGGGCGTGCAGCAGCGACTGCTCGCGGGCGGACAGCGCCAGCGATTCAATATCGGCGGTAAAGCCCCGGGCGGCGCTGGCGGCGGCCGGCTCGGTGGCAAAGGCATAAAGATAGGCGCGCACTATATGCGCCATGCTGAACTGCGGTGCCTGTTCGATGGCGCTGTCCAGCAGGGCTACCGGATCATCGAGATAGAGGTTAAAGGCGGATAGCGCCTGATTGTAGAGTTCCAGGGCAGGCTCAGAGGCCCCGGTCAGGGGATGGCCCTGTGGATCAGAGAGCATGATTGATACCTCCCAGAGTACAGCGTTGTCTGGAAAGCCTTACATGGCAGTAGCGAACGGCGACAGCTTGGTGCCGGTTCGCGGCTAACGTCCGGCCGGATGGCAGTTTGTTGGGGTACTGCAAAGTGTAGTCGCGATAAGCCCGGCCGGCCCCGTTCGCGACTGCGATTTAAGCCTGCAGCAGCTCATCCCTGATTCGTCGCAGCAGGTAGATCTCCCGCTGCAGTGACAATCCCTTCTTCTCACTGTGGGCCCAGGTGTGCTCGTTATGGGCCAGTGCTGCATGGATATTGATCCAGACAGGCGTCATGCCGTTCTGCAGTTCATGGGGCTCCAGCCGGTTCGGTCCCAGCTCCGCATCGATCTGGCAGTGGTAGCAGTAGGAGTCCATATGCATTACATCATGGCCATCGCGATACCAGGGGCGAAACTCCTCATAGCGGCCGAAGGGAATGATATCGCGGATATTATGTGCCCCGGTTTCCTCCTGCAGTTCGCGGATCAGAGCGTCTTCCAGCGCCTCGCCCTCATCGACCCCGCCGCCGGGCAGGGTGTAGTCGTCGTAGCGCCGGGTGTACAGCAGCAGGATCTCTTCGCCCTCCAGGATAATGGCGCGGCAGGCGCGGCGATGCAGGGTGTTACCGTCGTCGGGAGAGGCTTCAGGATGGGTAGCGGTTTTCAGCAGGCGCATGGCGGATTCTGGCGATTTCTGTAGAAAAGCGGCGATTATCACAGGAGCCTGACCAGATAGCTATTCCTGACTGGGATCAACAGGGGGATCTCCTTTATAATTCCTGAGCGGTTCTACCGTTTCGCATTCACTCTCAGAAGCAGTTCCTGATGATCGTTCCTGTTGTTCTTGCCGGAGGCAGTGGTCTCCGTCTCTGGCCGCTTTCCCGTGTCCAGCACCCGAAACAGTTCCACTGCCTCAGCGGCGAGCAGAGCCTGTTGCAGCAGACCCTGCAGCGGCTGCCGGATTGCGGTATTGATGCCCCCATTGTGGTCAGCAATGAGGAGCACCGCTTTCTGGTGGCCGAACAACTGCGGCAGATCGGCATTCGGGCACGTATCCTGCTTGAGCCGGAGGGGCGGAATACCGCGCCCTCAATCGCGCTGGCGGCGCTGGATCTAGAGCAGAGAGGTACGGCGGACGCGGTAATGCTGGTGCTGGCTGCCGACCACCAGATCCGCAATACCGAGCAGTTTCAGCGCCAGCTGATGAAGGCGATCGATGCTGCTGCCGATGGCAGCCTGGTGACCTTCGGCGTGGTCGCCGACTCGCCCGCCACCGGCTACGGCTATATCCGGGCCGAGGCGATCCGGCCCGGGGCAGAGCTATGTCGTATCGCTGAGTTTTGTGAAAAGCCCGATGCGGCTACCGCGCAGCACTACCTCGATTGCGGTGACTATTACTGGAACAGCGGAATCTTCGTGTTCCGTGCCGACAGTTATCTGCAGGCGCTACGGCAGCATTGTCCGGCGGTTTTCCAGGCCTGCCGGCAGGCGATCGCTGCACCACGACAGGATCAGGACTTTATCCGCATCGCACCGGAACCCTTCTGCCAGAGCCCCGATATCTCTATTGACTATGCGGTGATGGAATACACCCAGCAGGGGCTGATGCTGCCGCTGGATGTCGGCTGGAGTGATCTGGGCAGCTGGGGGGCCTTATGGGATCTGCATGACAAGGATGCACAACAGAATGTGATCCGTGGTGACGTCATTACCGAGCAGACCCGCGGCAGCTATATCCAGGCCGGTCATAAGCTGGTGAGCACCCTCGGCGTCGAGGATCTGGTGATTGTTGATACCGCCGACGCCCTGCTGGTGGCCGACCGGAAGAAAGTACAGGATGTCAAAGGACTGGTTAGCCAGCTGGCCGCCGCCGAGCGGGCGGAGCGGCTGCATCATCGCCAGGTACTGCGTCCCTGGGGCTGCTATGAAACCCTGGCGCGGGGCGAGCGTCACCATGTTAAACGGATCACCGTAAACCCCGGTGCCAGCCTGTCACTGCAACGCCACCAGTACCGAGCCGAACACTGGGTGGTGGTGGAAGGCACTGCCAGGGTCCGTTGTGGTGATCAACTGATGATCCTCAGCGAGGACCAGTCCACCTATATACCGGTCGGCGAGATCCATCAGTTATCCAATCCCGGCGTCACCCCGCTTGAGATTATCGAGGTGCAGTCCGGCAGCTATCTGGGTGAGGACGATATCACCCGCTTTGATGATGACTATGGCCGCAGCTAAGTCAGTGCCCGCTTACATTGAACGGGCGCAGCTACTATAGGCCTGCCGGAATTCTGCCTGTAACCACTCCATCAGCAACCGCACCCGTTGCAGGCGGTGCCGTGCTGGTGGACAGACCAGTGACAGTGGCGTATCCAGTCGCCATTGCGGCAATACTTCGACCAGCTCGCCCCGCACCAGGGCCTGATCGACATAGATATCGATCAGCCGGGCGACCCCCAGGCCCGCCTTGGCGGCCTGTAGCATTACCCGGCCATTGGCGATACGAAATCCTTCACCGGCATGCACGATGCAGTGCTCCTGATCTCTATAGAAGTGCCACTCACGGATGCTGCCACAGATTAACGGTAACCTTTTCAGCTGCTGCGGGTGGTCGATCTCGCCCGCCCGGGCCAGAAAGTCCGGGCTGGCGACATAGCGGGTACTGACTTTGTGCAGGGGACGGGCGACCAGGCTGGAGTCCGGCAGCTCGCCGATCCGCACCACCAGATCGAGATTTCCGGCCAGCAGGTCTTCGCTGCGGCTGGAGAAATCCAGCGCAATCTCAATACCGGGATACTGTTGCTGGAAACGAATCAGCAACGGCGCCACCACCTCTTCACCGATCAGCCCTCCCACCGAGTTAACGTTGATCCGTCCGCTCAGGCTGCTGGTACTTTGTACCGCCCAGTCAGCGGCATCATTGAGCTGCTGCAGGGCGCGGCGGCACTGCTCGGCATAGCCTTCGCCCACCTCCGTCAGGCGCAACCTGCGGGTGCTGCGTAACAGCAGCTGCACGCCCAGCTGTTGTTCCAGCGCACTGACCTGCTGGCTGAGGTTGGACTTGGAAAAGCCGGTCGCTTCAGCAGCAGCGGTAAAGCTGCCGTGCTCTGCAACCGCCAGAAAGGAGCGAATGCCCTGCCAGTTAAGATTGTTCATTAGTAATTAACAGTAATTTCAGATTGGTCGTATTTATCAAATTATAGCGATCCCTACAATGGCAGCCATCATTCGGGCCCCGAATGCAGTTTCAGATCAGATAAGTTGAAGAGGATCAGTTATGAGTAAGCCATTGGTTGTGATTACAGGTGCCAGCTCCGGAATCGGCGCGGCGATCGCCCGTCAGTTCAGCGCGGCGGGTTACTCCCTGCTGTTGCTGGCGCGCCGGGTAGAGCGTCTCGAAGCGCTGGCACTGCCGGATACGCTCTGCCGTCAGGTCGATGTAACCGAGCGTGATGCGCTGCTGGCGGCGGTACGGGAGGCGGAAGCGTTGTATGGCCCGGCAGAAGGCATCGTTAATAACGCCGGCTGTATGTTACTGGGTCAGCTTGATCAGCAACATCCGGCCGAATGGCAGCAGATGTACGATATCAACGTGATGGGCCTGCTGAATGGCATCCATGCGGTGGTGGCGGATATGAAAGCGCGCCGCAGCGGTACCATTATCAATATCAGTTCCATCGCCGGGCGCAAGACCTTCCCGAACCATGCCGCCTACTGCGGTACCAAATTCGCGGTCCATGCCATCAGCGAGAACCTGCGCGAAGAGGTGGCCGATGATAATGTGCGGGTGATTACGATTGCGCCGGGCGCGGTAGAGACCGAACTGTTGTCGCATACCACCTCGGATGAGATCCGCGCCGGTTACGAAGCCTGGAAAGAGAGCATGGATGGGGTGATCAGCCCGGACGATATTGCCCGCTCAACCCTGTTTGCCTTCCAGCAACCGCAAGGCGTCTGCATCCGCGAGATCGTGATCGCGGCCACGCGTCAGCAGCCTTAAAGCAAGCGCACAGGTTCCGACGGGGATGCCGGAGATAAGGAATGCGCCAGCGGCCACTAACGGGGTGTTGTCGCGCTGTTACCCGGATGTTCAGAATCAGGGTGCTGAGAGTCACTGCTGATTCTGAGTGCAGAGCAAGATTGGTCAGGCGGTTTCTGTCAGGCTCTGAGAGAATACGGCGTCACTGAAAGAGAGCCGAGCATGAAGCAGACAGTACAGGGCGAAATGCCAGCCCCGATACAGCGGGTGATCGACTATATCGATCACCACCTCGATGAGGAACTGAGCCTCGACCGGCTGAGCCAGGTGGCACATATCTCCCGCTTTCATTTCCACCGCCAGTTTTCCGCCTGGACTGGGATGACACTGGCGCGGGTAATCCAGTTACAGCGCCTGAAACGGGCCTCCTGGCAACTGGTTTTTGATCCGCAACTGCGCATTATCGATATCGCCCTGGAGGCCGGTTTTGACAGCCCGGAGGCCTTCGCACGTGCCTTTCGCAAGGCCTTCAGCCAGACCCCGAGCGACTTCCGCCAGAATCCGCAATGGCAGCCCTGGGTGGAGAAATACAAGGCGCTGCCATTTCGTGGCAAGCGTGACCAGCAGGTGCAGATCGTCGACTATCCCGAGACCCGGCTCGCCGTCTACCGTCATCATGGCGACCCCGCGCTGATTTATCAGTCGGTGCAGCACTTTATCGCCTACCGCCGCAGCGTCGGCCTGGCGCCGGATAAGACCCGCACCTTTAACCTGATCTATATGGACCCGGAGCAGGTCGAGCCGGAGGCGTTCTATATCGATCTTGCCTGCAGCCTGACGGCGAACCGGATACCTGCCGGAGAAGGCATTGTCGAAGGGCTGATTCCGGGCGGGCGCTGTGCCCTGTTACGCCACCACGGCACCCTCGAGAACATCGGCGACAGCGTACGCTACCTCTACTGCGACTGGCTGCCGCAAAGTGGCGAGCAGCTGCGTGACGATCCCTGCTTCTTTCACCATCTGACGCTGATCCCTCAGGTACATGAGCATAAGAACATCACCGATATCTACCTGCCGCTGTGCTAGCAACTAATCTCCAGCAAAAAGTTACGGCACTAAACTCAGGTTAATTATTCCTCCTCCCAGCCCGGTTACTCTGGCCCCACCAAGTAAAGGAGTAACTGACATGACAACACTAAGCCACAACTACCTGCGCGCATTGGAGATCGATCCGGCCGACTATCACCTTGGCGAGAATGAGCTCGCCACGGACGGATTGGAATTGCTGCGCCTGATTCATCAGCGTCATGTCACCCGCTACAGCTTTAACAACCTGGCGGTGGCGCTGCAGCAGGAGATGCCGCTGGACACTGAGGCCCTCTATAACAAGATCGTGGTACAGCAGCGCGGCGGCTACTGTTTCGAGCACAACAAGCTGGCCTTCGAAGTCATGACCGAGCTGGGCTTTAATCCACGTATCCTGATGGGACGGGTGATCTATAACCGTGATGTCGAAGTGCCGCGTACCCACCGTATCAGCCTGCTGACCCTGGGCGACGAGGAATATATCGTCGATGTCGGCTTTGGCCATTTCGGCCCGCGCTTTCCACTCAAGCTGGAGTTGGGCCTGGTGCAGGATCAGGGGGACAACTGCTACCGCATCGAGCAAAACCAGCGCGGCGAATACTGCTTCCAGATCCTCAAGGAGGGCGAATTCTTCACCCTCTATACCTTCGACCGGGCGCGCTACAACGAGGCGGACTGCGAAACGGGACACTTCTACTCCCACAAGCACCCGCAGGCGGGCTTTGTGAATAACCTGGTGGTGTGCCGCAAGTTTGACGACCACACCCTGTCACTGCGTAACGGTGAGATCCATCACCTCAGCCGGGGCGAGACCCGCATCGAAACCATCGACTCTGCGCCTGCGTTGCAGGACAAGCTGGCCAGCCGGTTGGCGGTCGACCTGGACCTGGCGGTGGCCGAATACCTGTTCGATCGCTTTGTGAGGTCGCTATGAGCCATCCCGTCAATCAACCTGTAAGCCGCGGGGGCAGCCACCGGCAAACACTCTATGCCTGGCTGGCCCTGCTGACCTGGGTCAGCCTGCTGGCCTCCTCCTTTGTGATCTCGGCCGAGATGGTACGGCACGCCTCGCCGGTGGTGAGCACCGGGCTGCGATTCATGATCGCCAGCCTGATCATGCTGCCGCTGGTGGCCGGGCAGCTGAAGCGCTATGCCAGCGTCGCGGCGATCGCCCGCTACAGCTTCACCAGCCTGTTTATGGTGCTGTTCTTCCTCGGCCTGTTTGAATCGCTGAAGACCACCACCGCCCTGAATACCGCGGTGATCTATACCCTGGTGCCGATCTTCAGCGTGGCGATCGCCTGGCTGGCCCTGCGTAACAGCACCGCCTGGCTGCCATTGCTGGGCTTTATCCTCGGCTCAGCCGGCGCCGTCTGGGTGTTGCTGGCCAGTCGCGGCCAGTCATTGCAGCTACACAGCGGCGACCTGATCTGCCTGCTGGCCTGCGTCAGTCTGGCGCTGCATGTCGTGTTGGCCCGGAAATGGGGTCATCTTATGCCCGCCCCGGTAGGTGCATTCTGGATACTGTTCTGCGGCAGCCTGATGTTGCTGCCTTTCCTGCTGCTGGGCGAGGGACTGGCACAGGTACAGTGGCATGACATCGCCTTCTGGCAGCCGCTGCTCTACCTGACGGTGTTTACCACCGTGATCACCGCAGTACTGCAGCAGTACCTGGTGCGCGCCGTGGGGCCGAAGAAACTGCTGGCCTTCACCTACCTGGTACCGACGCTGGTGGTGCTGTGGCAGCAGGGTGCGGGGATATTTTTCAGCCTGTTAATACTGCCGGGAATTGCCTTAACCCTGCTTGCCCTGTTATTGATAACGACCCGGCCGGAAGAAGTGCAGCAGGAGGCAACCACGGTATGAATCAACAACAGGCAGAACAGCTGTTTCTGGAATACTTTCGCAGCAAGGGGCAGGGTTTCGACTGCCCCGACTTCAGCGTGCTGGGGCTGGAGCCCGTGCTGCGCCACTATCGCAAAGGCGAGTACCTGTTTCGCCAGGGCGAACCTGCCCCCAAGCTGTTCTTCCTCGCCACCGGACTGGTGCGCTATGCCAGCGTCTCACCCGAAGGCAAAGAGTTTACCCAGGCCTTTATCGCCGCCCCTTCCATCTCCGGCTCTACCCGCGCTATGGTGCGCCAGAGCGAAGCCCTGTTCAGCATCGAAGTGCTGGAACCGGTGATCTGCCTCGAATTCGAATGGCTGCCGTTCTACAATCAGATGAAGCAACAACCCGGCTTCCTGGAAACCTATGTTGCCATCCTCGAAGCCTTGTTTATCATGAAGGAAGAACGCGAAAGCGCCTTCGTCAAACTCAGCGCCGAACAGCGCTATTTGCAGTTCCTGGAACAGGACGGCCACCTCGCCGACCGCATCCCCCTGCAACAGATCGCCTCCTATATCGGCATCACCCCCGTCGCCCTCAGCCGAATCCGCAAGAAGCTGAAGAGCTAGCAGAAAGGGGCAAGTGGTAACTGGTCCGCCGTAAGCCGTGACGACCATCGCTGGCGCCCCCAGCCAAAAATAACACTCGAATCCCATAGCGGCGATTTCAAGCCTACCCAATCCCTCAGAGCCCGCTGAGCTTAGCCGCAGAAACAAGCCAGATATCCCGAACTATTCAAACTCAACAGCGCTTCTATTAGCCCGCTGGCTGTTTAGATCGCGATAGAGGCCCGGATGACGTGGCCTGACTCAAACAAAATAGTCTCCGGAATATCCGAGGCGGTTCAGTCTGGCCTCAGATAGGCGCTGATTTTTCTAAAGCAATAGCATTCCAGGCTCCGGTGCTGCAGATAAAGACGTCAAGCACGCCAAAGAACACCGGCCAGCGGAGCTTAGGACCTGATTACGATATCGGCGGACACCTTAAACAATAAGCACAAAAAACCCAGCCTAATCGCTGGGTTATTTGCTATAGCCAGACAGCGGAAGGGAACGCTGCCAGGCCTGCTGCAGTGAGCTTATGCTGTCAGAATCTAACTCTGAACTTAGCTCTCTGCTTAGTGCTGGGTGTAGAGTTCTGGATTATAGGCAGAAGAATCGGAGAAGCTGCTCAGTTCAACCTGCTCTTTACTTACAAAATGCGTGTTGCTATTGATTTCAACACCCGAGCCAAGCTGGCTCTGTTCAACACTAACACTGTTACCGTAACCAAAAGCACCTGCAGAAGCGGCACCAGTAAAGATAGCAGAAGCCAAAGCGAAAACAATTGCGACGTTTTTCATGTGTGTATCCTCAAATTAAGATCTTGTAAAACTTTCAGTTCAATTGGGTCCGGATGATTTATTAACCTCAACGCACCGACGTCATCAGCACTCTGTGTAAGCTCCAATCCGGATTGTGCTGCCATGCTGGCTTCAGTCAGGGAAAGCAGTAGTGCTGCAGCTACGAATACCATCTTGATCATGTTCATAAGAAACCATCGAGTCGCAGTTGAGATTAAGTATCATCCTGATAGAATTTAACTCTGGTGTGCAATTAACTTGCGCGCAACCAACTTGAGAGCTATCTTAATTTCATGTTTGGTTGTGCGCAAGTTAATTGCGCGCACCATTTATATCAAATAGGAATAAGAATATGCCTGTTAATAACAGCGAATCCGCCTTATGCCTTGAAAAGCAGAGCTGCTTTTCCCTGTACAGTGCAGCGAACGCAATGGTGAGGTCGTACCGAACTGCACTATTAGAGCTAGATCTGACCTATCCGCAGTATCTGGCGATGATGGTGCTCTGGGCTGAGGATGGCATCACCGTTAAAGCAATGGGCGAGAAACTCCATATGGATTCAGGTACGACAACGCCTCTGTTAAAGCGCCTTGAAGCCAAAGGACTGCTGGAACGGGTGCGCTGTAAGCATGACGAACGCTCTTGCCTGTTGCATCTCACCGACGAGGGACGTGCACTACAAGAACGCGCCTCAGCAATCCCCGAAGCGATGGCGTGCAAGGCATCCTTATCTGAAGAAGAATCGGCCCAACTGAAACATCTTTGCGACAAATTACGCTTGGATCTATGTGGCCAGTAATATGGGGCTATACCTATGGTGATAGCTATTGCAGGGCTTGGGTTAGAAAAGAATAGAAAAAGGACACCCACAGAATAGAAAAAGGACACCCACCAAAATTTACAGCCGGGCCTGGCTGATCTACCGTCAATCCCGGTAGCCACGGAATGGCTACAACAGATGAATCTCATGGAGGAGTTCAGATGACCCGCGCCCGCTGTGAGCAGGTAAGCCTGCCCGATACCCCTTATTACCACTGTATAGCCCGCTGTGTTCGCCGCGCCTTTTTGTGTGGCTACGATCCGTTTTCGGGTCAGTCCTATGAGCATAGGCGGCAATGGATTCTTGGCCGCATAAAGTAGAAAAAGGACACCCACCAATAGCAAACAATAGCAAAAGGACACCCACCAAAATTTACAGCCGGGCCTGGCTGATCTACAGTCAATCCCGGTAGCCACGGAATGGCTGCAACAGATGAATCTCATGGAGGAGTTCAGATGACCCGCGCCCGCTGTGAGCAGGTAAGCCTGCCCGATACCCCTTATTACCACTGTATTGCCCGCTGTGTTCGCCGCGCCTTTTTGTGTGGCGACGATCCGTTTTCGGGTCAGTCCTATGAGCATAGGCGGCAATGGATTCTTGGCCGCATTGCGGAGCTGGATGCGGTATTTGCGATCGATATCTGTGCTTATGCCATTATGTCCAATCACTATCACCTGGTGCTGCGGGTGGATCAGGCCCAGGCCGAAGACTGGACGGATGCTGAGGTGATCCGGCGCTGGAGGCTGCTGTTTACCGGGCCGTTACTGATTCAGCGTTTTCTGGACGGTACCTGTCGATCGCCAGCAGAGCTGGATAAGGTCGCAGAGATCGTCGCTGAATGGCGCAGTCGGTTGGGTGATATCAGCTGGTTTATGCGCTGCCTCAATGAGCATATTGCCCGGCAGGCGAATCAGGAAGATGGTTGTACCGGGCGCTTCTGGGAGGGGCGTTTTAAGAGCCAGGCCCTGCTGGACGAGCAGGGATTGCTGACCTGTATGGCCTATGTCGATCTGAATCCGGTGCGGGCCGCAATGGCTGATAGCCCGGAGCGTTCTGACTTTACCTCTATCCAGCAGCGTATTCGGGAATACCAACAGCAACCGGCACAAGCCGCTTTGCCGGTACTGAGGCCGCTGTCTCCGAAGCAGTCGGATATCGAGCGGGCAATTCCGTTCGATCTGGCAGACTACTTTGCACTGGTCGACTGGACCGGGCGTTGTTGTCGTGATGACAAGCGAGGCCATATTCCTGACGGTTTGCCACCGATATTGCAGAGACTCGGAATTGATGCCGAACAGTGGCTACGGGCGATGCAGCCACAAGGCTTACAACTCAGTCGCGCGCTGGGACGGATAGACAAGCTGAAGCGATATGCCGGGCAGGTGGGGAATCAATGGCTGAAAGGCCTGGCGCAGTCGAAGCGGTTGTATATGCCGGTATAGGTCGGTTGGCACTGGCCGTTTTGAGCCTGTGCTTTTGCAGGATATTTTTATGGGTGTCCTGCTGACACTGACAGGCTGCCGAGCAAAGTGAGAGAGGTCAGGGCCGCGAAAAGTGCGCTGAAGGCTAGACTCTGTACCAGGATTCTAATGTTGCCTTTTGCAGGCACAGGTTTTGGAGCATTTTATGAAGAACGTTGTGATAGTTACCGGCGGTGGTCGCGGCATCGGCGCTGCTACTGCGAAACGTCTGGCCGCCAGTGGCTATGCGGTTTGTGTGAATTATCGTTCCGATGCGGACAGTGCCGCAAAGGTGGTGACTGAGATTACGCAAGAGGGTGGCACCGCTTTTCCGTTTAAGGCGGATGTCTCTGTTGAAGCTGAGGTGGAGGCGTTGTTTGATGCCGTGGAGGCTAGATATGGCAGTGTTACCCATCTGGTAAACAATGCCGGGGTATTATTTACCCAGATGCCGTTGGAGGAGATGAGCGTTGAACGCTTTAACCGGGTGCTGACCACCAATGTCACCAGCTGCTTTCTTTGCTGCAGGGCTTTCCTTAAAAGGGCGCAAGCAGCCAGGGCGATTGTGAATGTTTCCTCTGCAGCTGCCCGTACCGGCTCTCCCTTTGAGTATGTCGATTACGCCGCATCCAAGGGTGCGATGGATACCCTGACCAAAGGGCTGTCGCTTGAGGTCGCGGCAAAGGGGATTCGGGTAAACGCCGTCAGGCCGGGCTTTATCTATACCGATATGCATGCAGATGGTGGCGAGCCGGGTAGGGTCGACCGTCTGGCCGCGCAGATCCCGTTGCAGCGCGGCGGCACGGCGGAGGAGGTTGCTAATGCGATTATGTGGTTGCTGTCGGATGACGCTTCCTATGTTACCGGCTCCTTTATCGACCTGGCCGGTGGTAAGTAGGCCTCTGGCGTCTCTGTTGCGCAGGCGTTTTGCGGAGGCGGAATTAAACCAACTGTAGGCGATAGCGTTGTTATGGAAATTTCAGAGTTTAACCCGGCGCAATCTCAGGAAGTGATCGGACTGTTTAGCGATGTGTTTGTCGATGCCGAGGGTGAGGCTGAAGGCCGGCTGATCGGAAGCCTCGTCGCAGAGTTGATTGACACGACTGACAAGGACGATCTGATCGGCTTTGTCGCCAGCTTAGATAACAGATTGACCGGCGCTATTTTCTTCAGTCGTTTTACCCTTCCGACCGATAAAGTCGCATTTCTGCTGTCGCCGGTTGCAGTTGCAACCGAATGTCAGGGACGGGGCGTCGGCCAGCAGCTGATCCGCTTTGGCCTTGGGCAGCTGCAATCCCGGGGTGTCGAGCTGGCGCTTACCTATGGCGATCCGAATTACTATGGCAAAGTCGGATTTCAGCCGCTCAGCGAAAACGTTATCAAAGCACCGCTGAAACTCAGTTTTCCACATGGCTGGCTTGCCCAGGCTCTGGATGGCTCTGAAATTGAAGCGGTAGCAGGAGAGACCTGCTGCGTCAGAGCCTTGGATGATCAACAGTATTGGTAACGTCAATTGAGGGGAGTGTTGGGATTCGTTCCTCATCCCAACCTACGAACAGTCAGAAAGGGATTTAACCTGTTGAAAACATTTGTTGTCGTCAGCTTTGCGGCATTTATTGCGGGCTGCTCAGCCAAACCAGATGTCGTGGCCTATTCGGGTACTTATTCGGGAGCTGGGCCACATAGACTCTATGTTGTCAGTCATGGCTGGCATACAGGCCTGGTGGTGCCTGCGCCGCCAATACAGGCTGAGATTCCGGCGCTGTATCAGCGATTTAGCGACACGCCTTTTATCGAGTTTGGTTGGGGCGATAAGGGGTTTTATCAGGCCAAGGAGATCACTACTGGACTGACGTTGCAGGCAATCTTCTGGCCGACAGCATCGGTGGTGCATGCCGTGGCGGTGCCTGATGATGTCGAGGGCTACTTTGCGCATAGTGAGGTCGAGCAGTTATGCCTCACTGAGGCGGAACTGGCGTCTCTGACGAAATTTCTGGCAGGAAGCTTTGCCCGCACGGAGCAGGGGGCTGTTGTGTCGTTAAAAAATGGCATCTATGGCAACAGCCAGTTCTTTCAGGGCACTGGCGATTATTACCTGACAAACACCTGCAATAAGTGGACAGCCAAGGGCCTGAAAAGCATTGGCATGGATGTCGATCCGGCTTTTAAACTGACGGCGGGTAGTGTGATGAGTTATTTAAAAAACAGGGTGAAATCCATAGGTGGTACTGGGGCGTCTTGTCAGGCGCAGGCTCAGCTATAGGCTGCGATTGGGTATAGCGTCATCTACAATCTATTACGTCAAACCGATATCAGTTAAGGGAATTAACTCGTGCGCAAGGCTACTGACTCGATACTTCAGATTTTTTGTGGTGGGCCGGCAATTGTATATATGTTTATGCCTGTGTACTTACTGATGGAGCTGCCAGGCGATAGCATTTTAGCCGCATATTTAGATAAGCCTGCTAGCCAGTTCGGCTTGATTGATCTCCTTTTTATCATTCTATTTTTTCTGATTTGGTTTCTGTACTTTTTGATTGTTCTGTATGGGAATGCTTATCTTTGGTTAAAGCTCTCAAGCAAAGTCATTGGGAAACAAAGGGCTGCTGATATTTTTCTGCAAACGTACCGTGCACCGAAGCGAGGTCTTTTTAGAAATTCGAGTCGATCGATTGTCGCTTGGGTGCTTGGTGATCCATACGTGTGACGGGTTTATAAATTTTTCATTCTCAGCACTCCGATGCCAATCGGATAAACGGATAAACGGACTTTCTATGAATCCACGAACCCTCTATATCTTTTCCGGCCTGCCCGGGTCTGGCAAGTCCACCCTTGCCCGGATGCTTTCCAGTCACCTCAAAGCCGTCTATCTTCGGATCGATACGGTGGAGCAGGGACTGCGTGATCTCTGTGATATGCAGGTCGTGGGGGAGGGGTATCGGCTGAGTTACCGTATCGCCCGGGACAACCTTGAACTGGGGCTGAGCGTGGTGGCCGATAGCTGCAACCCGATCCAGCTGTCGCGGGATGAATGGCAGCAAGTGACAACCGGGCTGGGTGAAAATTTTGTGAATATCGAGATTGCTTGCTCTGATGCCAAAGAGCACCAATACCGGGTAGAAAGCCGCGAGAGTTCAATCGAAAACCTGCGATTACCCAGCTGGCAACAGGTGCAGGAGCGGGAGTACAAAGCCTGGGGTGATGAGGTAGTCAGGATTGATACGGCGGGTAAAATGCCGGATGAGTCTTTCGCCGAATTGTTGGAGAAGCTGGCGGCGAGGTAGTTATCTGAGATGGATTTGTTGGGATGTATTCCTCGTCCCAAGCTGCGGACTGTTTAGCCCGGTAGGGGTTTAAAAAACCGCGCGCAGCGCAAAGTACGCCACGCGCAGCTGTATAACTCTTAGGCTTTTTCAGCCGCGATCACGGTGAATTCCACCAGGATCTCAGGGCGGGCCATGCGTGCTTCGACGCAGGCGCGGGCAGGCTTTTCACCTTCGGCAACCCAGGCATCCCATACCGCATTCATGGCGGCGAAGTCTTTCATATCGCGCACGTAGATGGTGGTAGACAGGATGTGGTTACGGTCGCTGCCCGCTTCTTCCAGCAGGGCATCGATCTTGTCCAGGCAACGCTGGGTCTGTTCAGCGATATCCCACTCGGCTTCGCCGGCGGTCTGGCCGCACAGGTAAACGGTACCGTTGTGCTTGACGATTTTGCTCATGCGTTGAGTGGAACCACTGCGTTCGATAGTCACTTATATTGTCTCCAGTTACAGAACTTTGCGCTCAAAGCGGTCGATTCTAAAGGCATCCAGTGCAAATGAGGATGCCCCGTTTAAAATTAATTGCGCCATTACCTTACCGATGATCGGTCCCATCTGGAATCCGTGGGCGGAGAAGCCGAAGGCATGCCAGGCATTATCGGCGTTAGGACTGGCGCCGATCACCGGCAGGTTGTCCGGCATATAGGCTTCCAGTCCGGCCCACATCCGGTTGACGGTGGCGGTACGCATGATCGGGAAAAACTCGATGGCGTTGCGTGCCCCAGTCGCCAGTTTGCTGTAGTCGAGCCGGGTGCGGTTGTTTTCGCGATCGGCAAAACCCTTGGCGCCACCGCCGATCAGCACGGTGCCGTTTTCAAACTGTTTAAATGACAATGGACGGCTGACAGCCCCCACTACCGGGGTGGCGAAGTGTGGCATCCGGGTGGTGATCATCAGCATCGGGGCGCTGTGGCAGAGCGGCACATTATCGCCGATCTTTACGGCGATCTGGTCGGCCCAGGCCCCGGCGCAGTTGACCAGGTGCAGCGCTTCATACTGCGCTTCTGCGGTCTTAATCAGCCAGTTGCTGCCGACCTTACGGATTGTCTCGACACTGGCGCCTTCGATAAAGCGGGCACCGTGGCGTTCGGCAGCGCGACGGTAGGCGAGGGTGGACTGGTAGGGAATGGCGTAGCCGTCATCCTCCGACACCACGCCGCCGACACAGTAATCGGCCACATGGGGCAGGCGCTGGCGCAGCTCCTGCTGGTCGATCATCTTCTCGTGGAAGTGCCCCAGCTGGTGCATCTGCTGCTGGCGCTTTTTCAGGGTTTCTATATCGGCCTCATCGGCGGCGATATTGATCAGCGAGCGGGCACGAAAGCCGGTATCGGCGTCCAGTTCATCGTCCAGTTGATGCCATATTTGCATCGCGGCCTTGCTCAGCTCGACCTCGGCGATATGCCGCCCCAGCACCCGCACACCACCGGCGTTGACACCGGAAGCGTGACGCGAGACCCAGTCCTTCTCCAGTACGGTGACACTGACACCGGCCTTGGCCAGCTGGTAGGCGGTGGCGCAGCCCTGGATGCCGCCACCGATAATCAGCACATCTGAGTTCATGCCTTATCTCCTTTGTCGGCGGCTGGATGGGTGGCGGGCTCTAGCCGGGTAAAGTGGCTTAGTTCGGTCAGGTTGAGCAGGCGCATCGGCGAGCGCAGGCGGTAGTAGCCGACCTTGTCGACCGGCTCGCCGCGCCACTTCGCCAGTAGCTCGCTGACGGTATGGCCGCACTGGCGGCCCTGGCAGGGGCCCATGCCGCAGCGGGTCAGGCCTTTCAGTTCTTGCGGGCCGTTGCCACCTTGGGCGAAGCCCGCCTGGAGTTGGGCCACGGTGCGCTCTTCACAGCGACAAACCACGGTATCCGGCTCGTCCGGAATGCGGTGGGCATCAAGTGGTCGGTAGAGGCGGTCGATAAAGCGGCGGAAACGGTTGAGGCGATCGAGTTGCCGTTGATCGGCCGCGGCCTGCTGCTGTAGCTGACCCCGTGGAATCAGGTTAAGCCGTGCCAGCTGCTGCAGGGCGGCAAGACGCCCCATCAGGGCAGCGCCATCGGCACCGACGATGCCACTGCCATCGCCAGCGACGGCGATATTGTCGACTGAGCTCTGGCCCCAGTGGTTGAGTGTTGGTTTCCAGCACAGCTGTTGTGGACACCAATGGTGATCCACACCGGCGGCGCGGCTGATATTAAGGTTAGGGATCACTCCCTGGTGCAGGAAGATATGCCCGGCATCGATGCGGTGGGACTGACCACCGCTGCTAAAGCTGATCGCTTCGGCCTGGTTCTCGCCTTCGATGCGTAGCTCGCGGGCATAACGGTAGTGCGCTACCCCCGCCTGGCGGATCTCGTTCAGCAGGCTGATCCCCTTGCCGATCATGCCGGGGGCTGAAAGGGCACCCGTGATCTCGGTGGCCGCCTGCAGGTAGTTCTGTTTCGGGGTAGTGTCGATCAGCGCTTTGACCTTGATGCCGAGGCGCAGGTACTGGGCGACGATCAGGTAGAGCAAGGGGCCGCTGCCGACAAACACAGGCTGGTCACAGACCAGGGCGTCGGATTTCAGCATCACCTGGGCGCTGCCCGCAGACATCACGCCGGGCAGGTGCCAGCCCGGAATTGGAAACGGTCGCTCCATGGCACCGCAGCTGAGGATAATCTCGCGGGCGTGGAGGCTATGTGTGGTCTGTTCGCGTGAGAACAGCACTTCGCCATTATCACCTAGGTGCCAGACAGATGCTTGCTGCAGCTTCTCTGCGCTGCACTGCTGATAGGCTTCAACCAGCGTCTGGCCCTTAAGGTAATCGGGGCCCAATAGCGCGGGATCGCGCAATGGGCTTTGCGTCACATTGCGGTAGATCTGGCCACCGGGCAGTGCTTTATCGTCCAGTACCACCACGGATGCGCCAGCCTTGGAGGCGGTGATGGCGGCTGACATTCCTGCCGGGCCCGCACCGATAATGGCGATATCGTAGCTTTTCACCGCCGCTTCTGTGGCGGCATGATAGAAGTTGTCGGGTTTCACTGAGTGGTTAGCCATAGTGTTGCACCTTCGCAGAGGCCGGGGCAGATAGCGGAGGCGTCAAAGCAGCCTGGCTGGATTCGGTAATGGTCTGGCGTTTCACCTGCATCCCTTCCTCTGCCTGGCGCAGGCAGGCCTGCTGGTTGGGCTGGCCATCGATCTCGACCAGGCACTCGAAGCAGACGCCCATGGCGCAGTAGGCAGAACGCGGCTGTTCAGTCACCGGAGAGAGGCGGGTCATGGTCTCTCCGGCCTGAGCCATCGCCGCCCAGACCGAGCTGCCTTCAGGCACGCGGACCGGCTGGCCGTTGATCTCAAGGCGGACCTGTGGCTTGTCGGGTTGTTGGAGGGAACGGAACATAGTCTTTCCTGAAGGCGGTTGGCCTGCGGGCGTTGACCTCAGGTCAGCGCCCGCAGTGATTCTAACGGGGGAGCATCCCGGCGCTCTGGCGGCAATAGCGGCCAGTACGACCGCCGGGATCTTGTGGCGTATGCCTTGGTGCTAAGTGGCAGGACGCCTTACTGGTTGATCTGGTTCAGGATGCCCTGACCCCATTCCTTACCTACGTCCTGCAGGATCTGTGGCCATACTTCGGCACGGACTTTTTCAGCGGCGGCGGCCAGCTGGGCATCGGACAGCTTGACGATGGTGGCGCCGTACTCCGCCAGTTTCTGCTCATAGGCGCTCTGGTCAGACTCGGCCTTGCCCCAGCGCTTGGTTTCGAAGTCGGCCGCTGCCTGCTGCAGTGCCTGACGATCTTCGTCATTCAGATCGGCCAGGGTTTCGGCGTTGACGATCATGTACCACACCTCAAAGTGGGTGTTGACCGGGATATAGGTCTTGGTCACGTCGCGGAAAGAGGCGTAGTAACCTTCGGCACCGGAACCGATCACACCGTCAACCACACCGGTCTGTACCGCAGTGAAGGCTTCGGAGAACGGAATTGGCGAGCTGATATAGCCCAGGGCGTCGGAGGTGAGCTGGAAGCTCTTGATGCCCGGTACGCGGACCTTGATGCCTTTGTCGGTGTTCGGGTCGCCCGGATTGACCGCCTCACGGTTCAGCGCCACGCCGCCGAAGTAAACCGGATAGGCCGCCAGCATGGCGATATCCTGCTGGGCGTAGAGGCCTTTCATCGCATTGTAGATAGCGCCGCCCGGGCCGTAGATCTTGCGGGCCTGAGCCCAGTTCTCAGCCACGTAAGGGAAGGCGCTGATCTGCATCTTACGGGAGGCCGCCGTTGCTGCTGGCTGTACCGCCATATCGATGGCACCGACGGAGATACGCTCCTGTACCGTGGTGTAGTCGCCCAGGGCGCTGGCCGCGAAGATCTTGATCTTCACATCGCCGTCGGTAGAGCTATCGACCTGTTTCGCGAACTCTTTCAGCTCAACATCGATAATCGCACCCTGTGGGCGGATATGGCTCACTTTCAGGGTGGCCGCTTCTGCGGTGGCAGCCAGTGACAGGGAACCGGCCAGCATGGCGGCGCTCAGGGCTTTGCTCAGTCGAGTCAGTTTCATCATTTCAGTCCTCATTTACTTCTTTTTGTTTTTCAGGCCCGCAGGCAGTGCCTGCGGGAACGGTTGAATCGGGATCAGTAGCCGAATACCTGCGGCAACCACAGCGACAGGTCAGACCAGAAGGAGGTCAGGAATACCACCGGCAGGTAACCGGTCAGGATCAGGATCATCGCCGGGCGGATCACCTTGGTGACCTGCACCTTGCCGATACGGGCACCGAGATAGAGGATCGATGCGTATGGTGGAGTCACGCCCCCCATGGCGGTGTTGACACCCATGATGGCGGCGAACTGGATCGGGCTGACGCCAATCGCTTCCATCAGCGGCAGCAGCAGCGGCGCAATCAGGATGATGGCGGTGACGTCGTTCACTACCATGCCGACCAGGAACAGCAGGATGTTGATCAGAATCAGCAGGATGGTCTTGTCTTCGGTGATCGCGAAGATCGACTCCACCAGGGCCTGCGGAATGCTCTCCAGCACGAACATCTGCGACAGGATCATCGAGAACAGGATCATCAGCATGATCGCGCCCACCGAGGTGGAAGCCTCTTTGCCAGCACCGAAGAAGGTTTTCCAGTCCAGGCCTTTGTAGATCAGGAAGCCCACCGGAATGGCGTAGATCACGGCGACAGCCGCGGCTTCGGTCGGGGTCATAATGCCGCCGTAGATACCGCCGAGGATGATCACCGGCATCAGCAGTGCAGGTGTCGCCTTCAGGCCACGGTTGCTGGCTTCGATGACGAATTCCTTACCCTTAGGACGCTCTTCCAGGTTCAGCGGGAACTTGCGTGCCAGCCAGACATTGACCACCGAGAAGTTGGCCATAATCAGCAGGCCCGGACCCAGGGTGGCCAGGAAACAGGCCAGGATAGAGGTATCGGTAACCCAGCCATAGACGATCATGGTAACGCTGGGCGGGATCAGCAGCCCCAGCAGAGACGCATTGGCGATCAGGGCGGTGGCGTATTCACGCGGGTAGCCCTGTTTCTCCATTTCGGGGATCAGCAGCGGGCCGATCGCCGCGACACCGGTAAGACCTGAACCGGAGATCGCGCCGATCAGCGCACAGCTGATGGTTGCCACTACACCCAGTCCGCCACGCAGATGACCGACGAAGATATTCACAAAGCGCAGCAAGCTGGCGGCGATACCACTGACACTCATAATGGTGCCGGCCAGGACGAACAGCGGAATCGCCAGCAACACCGGGTTACCCAGCTGCTGGAAGCCCCACAGCATATTACCTTTCATTACCACGTCGCCGAGGAAATACATCACCATCAGGCCACCGCCGAAACAGTAGGGCAGCGGGATGCCCAGTGTCAGCAGAATCACCAGAACGGCAACTGCAAGCAGTGCTACTTCAACCATGGTTATGCTCCTCTTCGGCAGACAGGCTGCGGATGTGTTTCACCAGATGCCATGCGGTGTAGAGCATCATCAGCACCAGGCCACTCAGCAGCGCCACATCGACGTAGAAGGTAGGGATATAAAGGGTTGGACTTTCTTTCCAGACGCGCAGGGAGTACTTGGTAAAGTCCCAGGCCCAGTAGGTGAGCCAGCCACCCACCGCGAGGCTGATCACTTCACCGACAATCGCCAGCAGCACAAGCTGGCGCTTGGTTTTCAGGAAGATCTCCAGCACGTTAGCGCGGATATGGGTGTTTTCGCGGGAGGCGTTGACGGCGCCCAGTACGTACAGCCAGAGGGTGGGATAGAGCAGGCTCTCCTCCAGCCCCATCACCGGCACCTCCAGTACGTAGCGGGTGATCACCTGGACAAATTGTCCCAGGGCCACCAGGCAGATCAGCCCCGTTAGGAGAAGACTGACAAAACGGTTCATGAGCGGGTTTCCTCGAATCACAATCGTTGTTGTTATTGAGGAAATGTTCGCGCTCACGGGGTATAAAATCAAAACGATAATATTGATGAGTCTATAGATTTTTCCTATGATTTACGGAATATCCCTTAAAGATTAGATGGTTATGAATCTCAGTTTTCGACAGTTACAGGCGTTCCGGGAAGTAATGCGCACCGGCTCAATCTCCGAGGCGGCCCGCGCCCTTAACCGCACCCAGCCCGCCGTCAGTGCCATGATCGCCAGCCTGGAGGAGGAGCTGGGCCTGACCCTGTTCGAGCGCCAGCGTGGCCGCTTGATCCGTAAGCCGGAGGCGCAGTACTTTCTCGGCGAGGCGGAAGCGATATTGGAGCGGCTGGCGCAGTCGACCCGCACCATGAAGGAGATCGCCGACCTGCAGGAGGGACGGCTGCGCATCGCCTGTATGCCCGCCTCGTCGCAGTTTATGATGCCGCGCCTGGTGGCGGACTTTATCCGCGATAAGCCGCAGGTGAAGGTGTCGCTGATGATGCGTGCCTCTTCGATCATCGAGGAGTGGGTCGCTTCGCAGCAGTACGATATCGGCCTGGCCGAGACTCCGCCGCCCAACCATGCCCTGACCACCGAAACCTTCGAGCTGCGCTGCGTCTGCGCCTTGCGCCATGACGATCCACTGGCGGCCAAGGCGGTGATCGGACCTGAAGACCTGGCGGGCAAGCCGCTGGCGGTGCTGCAGGAGGATCATCCCAACCTGGTCGCCAGCCGCGAGGTGTTCCGCAAGGCCGGGGCGGAGTTCAATCCCCGCTTCGAGCTGCGTAACTACCAGCCGGCGCTGATGCTGGTGGAGGAGGGGCTTTGCTACTGTATCTGTGACCCGATGACCGCCAGCAGCTACTTCGAATATAAGCAGGCGGAACCGGCACTGGTGTTCCGTCCCTTTGTGCCGGAAGTCCGGCTCTCGGTGTCGATCCTGCAACCGGCACACCGCCCGGCATCGTTACTGACAGCCAGTTTTGTCGAGATCCTGGTGGAGGCGCTGGAGGCGATCGACCGCCAGTTTCATCCCGGCGATGCGACTGCCTGATTGAGTCGTCCCTGTTCTATTCCCGACGCCGGAGGTCGTGTCCGTGCCTGCGCCGTTATAGAGTCGACAGACACTGAAGCCAGAGCAGGGCGCAAGCGGAATGAAGATAACCGATATTGAAGTGATCCAGCTGCGGGTGCCTCCGCTTGAAGCCGACTGTGAGTGGGGGGAAGATGCCGTCATCGTGCGGGTGCATACCGACGAGGGGATAGTCGGCCTGGGCGAAGCGGACAGCTCGCCCGCAGTGGTGGCGGCCTGTATCGACGCGCCGCAATCGAACTTTTACAGCCAGGGACTGAAACGGCTGCTGATCGGCGAGAACCCGCTGGAGATCGAGCGCCTGTGGCAGAAGATGTACAAGGACAGCAACTACATGGGCCGCCGGGGTGCCGGTATCCATGCCCTCAGTGCCATTGATATAGCCCTCTGGGATATTGCTGCCCAGTTTTACGCCGTGCCCCTGCATATCCTGCTGGGCGGGCGTTACCGTGAGCGTATCGCTGCCTACGGTACTTTTATCCCTGATCAAGACCCGGCCCGCAGTGGCGAGATCGCCCGCCAGCTGGTGGCTGATGGTTACCGCAGCCTGAAGTTTGGTGGCGGTGTCTTCGGCGTCGAGGCGGATCGCGATGTGGCGATCGTCAAGGCGGTGCGCGAAGCCGTGGGGCAGGATATCCAGCTGCAGATCGACCTGGCCGGTCGCTGGCGCACCCGGGCCCATACCCTGGAGATGGCGCAGCGGCTGACACCTTACAACCTCAACTGGATCGAGGAACCGGTGCTGTCCGACGATCTGGAGGGTTATGCCCGGCTGGCGTCGCAACTCTCCTGCAAGGTCGCCGGGGGCGAGTCACTGACGACTCAGTGGGAGTTCAGGCAGTTCCTGGAACAGGCGCAGGTGGATATCGTGCAGCCGGATATCACCCGTTGTGGCGGTATTACCGAGATGAAGCGGATCTATAACCTGGCGCAGCTCTACAGTACCGAACTGGTGCCGCATGGCTTCAGTACCGGGGTTCTGCTGGCGGCGTCGGTACATTTTCTCGCTGCCTGCGAGTTCGGCACCCTGATGGAATACTCCCGCAGCAACAGCCCGCTGTTTACCGATCTGGTGACCAATCCGATCCGTTTCGAGGAGGGCTATCTGCAGGTACCACAGGGGCCGGGGCTGGGGGTGGTTCTGGATGAAGCGGTGATCGAGCGCTACCGGTTAAGCTGACCGCTACGCAGCGGAGACTTTCGGCTCTTCATGGCTGCGGATACTTTGCGGCAAACCACTGCTGCAGAAAGTCGATGCACTGCACCAGCTTGGTGGGTACAAAATGCCGGGCCGGATAGAGGGCATAGAGAGTAAGGCGGGGCTTGCTGGCATTTGGAAGTATTTCGATCACCTCACCGCGGCTGATCGCGCTGTTGCAGACGAAGTCGGGAATAAAACCGATACCACGCCCGCTCCTGATCGCCGCCATCATAAAGATGGTGCTGTTCACCTTCAGCTGGCCCTGAATCGCCACGCCTTCCTCAACCGGCCAGGTATTTTTGCCTTTGAAGTAGCTGTAGACGAAGCAGTTGTGCTGCTGAAGGTCGCTGGCTGATTCGATCGGCGGGTTATGTTCCAGGTACTCTGGTGAGGCACAGATACGGTAGTTAAACTCGGTCAGTGCCCGGCCCACATAGCTGGAGTCGAAGGGCTCGCTGGAGGCGCGAAAACCCAGATCGAAACCCTGTTCGACCAGGTCGATGCTTTCGTCACCGAGGTGGATATCCAGCTCGATATCCGGATAAGCCTGCATAAAGTCGGCAAACATCTCTGCCAGGTCGGTGATGCCCAGTGCCATCGGGGCATTGATCTTCAGCTTGCCCCGGGGCTTTTGCTGCAGCTGCTGGACAAAGTGATCGGCATCTTCAAGCCGGGACAGTATCTCCCGGGCCCGCTGCAGATAGCCTTCGCCGACATGGGTTAGCTGTATATTCCGGGTCGAACGGTGCAGTAACCTGACCCCCAGTTCATCTTCAAGGCGGCGGATCTCCTTACTGATCATCGACTTTGACGCGCCGACCTGCTCTGCCACCTTGGTAAAACTGCCGACATCGGCCAGGCGCACAAACAACCTGATTGCTCTTAATTTATCCATAGCGATCTTTATACCCCGATCGACGGTGATAAACACTCAGATATTGTTTCCAATATGAGGACGGTTGGTTTTCATTGTTGCCATATATCAATCTAACGCCAGGCCCTAGAGTTGTTTCATCGAATTCAGACCAACCGAACAGATGAGGACTTCGCGATGTATAAACTTTATTACCTGCCGGGCGCCTGCTCCCTGGCAACCCAGGTTGTACTGCGGGAACTGGACCAGCGCTTCGAGCTGATCGATAAGCAGGCGGTGGATAACTTCAGTGCTATCAACCCGGTCGGCGCTGTCCCGGTACTGGTCGATGGTGACCAGACGCTGCGGGAGGGGGCGGCAATCCTGCTCTATCTGCTCGATAAGCATCCCAACAGCCTGTTGCCCGAGGCCCCGGTTGCGCGTCAGCAGGCGATCGAAAATATCCTCTTTGCCAATGCCACCATGCATCCGGCCTATGGCCGCTTGTTTTTTATCCAGCAGGCGATTGATGAAGGCGGTGCAAAGCAGGCGGCATTCGATGCTGCCGCCCAGGCGATATCTGCGCTCTGGCAGAGTGTCGACCAGCAGCTGCAGCAACAGCCGTTTCTCGGCGGTGACAGCCCCTCTGTCGCGGACATTATGCTGACTGTCTACTACCGTTGGGGTGGGTCTTTCCCGGTCGATATTGTTGTCAGTGAGCGGGTTGCCCGAATGACCGAAAAGGTGATGGCGATGCCGTCGTTTGTACAGGCGCAGGCGGCGGAGCAGCAGTGACTATAAGTGGCGGCTCGCTCAGGCGCTCCGCCGCTTTTTATGTCTCTGGAAAAGAGATCAGGAGGCTCATATGACACAACAGAGTACAGAGAGCGGCAGCGATTTCGCACAGGTCGAACAGATAGTGCAGGGCTATTTCGAGGGTTTGTATCAGGGCGATGTGGCCAGGCTGCGGTCGATCTTTCACCCCGATGCCTATCTGAAGGCACCCAACCAGCGCAGAAGCCTGAATGAGTGGCTGGATGCGGTTGCCAGCCGACCGGTACCGCAACAGCTCGGCAGTGACTACAACTTCCGGATACTGTCCATCGAGGTGATCCGGGACCAGGCGATGGTGAAACTGGAATGCCCGCTGTTCGAGTTCTTCTACATCGATTTCCTCGGACTGCTGAAGGAAAACGGACAGTGGCTGATCGTCAACAAGATGTATACCGATGTGGCGTCCGACCGGTGTCATATAGAACAACCTGGCAGATTAACGGAGAGTGACTGATGCCCTACGTAAATATTAAAGTGACCAATGACGGCGTCACTCCACAGCAGAAACAGCGCCTGATCGAAGGCACCACAAAACTGCTGGTGGAGGTGCTGGATAAGGATCCGGCGACAACCTTTGTGGTGATCGACGAAGTCGACACCGAAAACTGGGGAATAGGGTACGATCAGGTGAGTGAACTGAGAAAGAATAAAGGTGATTGACCGCAGGAGCGATTAACCTGAGGCAATCAGGGGGCAGCCCTTATATATCAATGAGTGGGCTGCTCATCGGTTTTTCAGAACAGACTGGGACAGGATGATCCAAATGACGATGCAACAGTTGTTAAATATCGAGCTACCGGTTATTCAGGCACCGATGGCGGGTGTGCAGGGCAGCGACCTGGCGATTGCGGTTTCTAATGCCGGAGGCCTGGGCTCGCTGCCTTGCGCTATGCTCAGCCCGGATGCGTTGCGCGCAGAGCTGGAAAAGATCCGCCGGGGCACCGACAGGCCGTTTAACGTTAACTTTTTCTGTCATACCCCGCCTGAGCCAGACCCGCAGGCCGATGCTGACTGGCAGGCGTTGTTGCGTCCCTATTACACCGAACTGGCTATCGATCCTTCCACTATTGCCAGCGGCGCGGGCAGAACCCCGTTCAATGCCGAGGCACTGGAAGTACTGAAAGAGTTTGAACCGGCGGTGGTCAGTTTCCATTTTGGTTTACCGGCGCCGGAGCTGCTGGACGGGGTGCGCAGTTGGGGAGCGAAAATCCTCTCCTCGGCTACCACGCTGGAGGAGGCGCTGTGGCTACAGAGTCAGGGCGTGGATGGGGTGATCGCCCAGGGGCTGGAAGCGGGCGGCCATCGCGGTATCTTCCTGACCCGGGATATGACTACCCAAATGGGCACCTTTGCCCTGACCCGCCAGCTGGTCGCGGCGCTGAACCTGCCGGTGATTGCGGCCGGTGGCATTGCCGATGCCGCCGGAGTGCAGGCTGCTATGGCCTTGGGCGCGGCCGGGGTGCAGGTCGGCACCGCCTATCTGTTGTGCCCGGAGGCGAGCACCAGTGCGATCCACCGTGAGGTTCTGGCCTCGGAGGCCGCACGGCATACTGCCCTGACCAACCTGTTTTCCGGTGGACCGGCACGGGGTGTGGTCAATCGCCTGATGCGTGAACTGGGACCGGTTAATGCACTGAGTCCGGCTTTCCCGCTGGCAACGGCTGCCATAGCGCCGTTACGCGCCGCCGCCGAAGCGCAGGGCAGTGGCGATTTCTCACCTCTGTGGGCCGGCCAGAATACCCGCGGATGTAAGCCGGTCGCCGCCGCACAACTGACCCGCGAACTGGCGTCTGCGCTGGATTAATGGCCTGATAACCGGGGTTGGCCTACCTGATCCGGCTCGCACTACCTCAGATATAAAAAAGCCCCCGTTACCTGAATCAGGCAGCGGGGGCGAAAGCCGAGGTAATCAGCAACGGTTTAGAGTTTCCTCAGAACGCCATTTCCGGCACATGCTCCGGGACTACTATCTCTCCGGCGGTCTTTTCGACAATCTCTTCAACGGATACGCCCGGCGCTCTCTCCAGCAGCCAGAACTTACCTTCTTTAATTTCAATAAAGGCCAGGTCGGTCAGTACCCGTTTGATGCAACCCGCGCCGGTCAGCGGCAGGCTGCATTCAGACAGCAGCTTCGATTCGCCGTGCTTGCTGGCGTGGGTCATGGTGACGATGATGTTATCGGCACCCGCCACCAGGTCCATCGCGCCGCCCATACCTTTGATCAGCTTGCCCGGAACCATCCAGGAAGCGATATTGCCCTGGGTATCGACCTCAAAGGCACCCAGTACGGTGAGGTCGACATGACCGCCACGGATCATGGCGAAGGAGTCGGCGGAGGAGAAGATCGAAGCGCCGGTAATCGCCGTCACGGTCTGCTTACCGGCATTGATCATATCGGCATCGACTTCATCTTCGGTCGGAAACTGACCCATACCGAGCAGGCCGTTCTCGGACTGCAGCATCACTTCGATACCGTCAGGAACATAATTTGCCACCAGGGTCGGGATACCGATGCCCAGGTTGACGTAGTAACCATCTTTGAGTTCGCGGGCAACACGCTGTGCCATCTGTTCGCGGGAAAGTGCCATGGTAATTCTCCTCTTATCCCTTATGCATCAGCCTGACGAACAGTGCGCTGTTCGATACGTTTCTCGAAGTTGCCCAGTACCACGCGATTAACGTAGATACCCGGCGTCTGGATCTGGCTCGGGTCCAGCTCGCCCGGCTCGACGATCTCTTCCACTTCGACCACGGTGATCTTGCCCGCGGTTGCCACCATCGGGTTGAAGTTCTGTGCCGTGTGGCGGTAGATCACATTGCCGTAACGATCGGCCTTCCAGCCTTTGACGATGGCGAAATCACCGGTAATCGATTCTTCGAGGATATAGTCGCGGCCATCAAACTGACGTGACTCTTTGCCTTCACCGATCGGGGTACCAAAACCGGTAGCGGTATAAAAGGCCGGGATGCCAGCGCCGCCGGCACGCAGCTTCTCTGCCAGGGTGCCCTGAGGTGTCAGCTCGACTTCCAGCTCGCCTTCCATCATCTGCTTTTCGAACAGCGCGTTCTCACCGACGTAGGAGGAAACCATCTTGCTGATCTGCTTATCTTCCAGCAGCACGCCCAGACCGAAGCCGTCGACACCGCAGTTGTTGGAGACCACGGTCAGGCCGCGTACGCCCATACGCTTAATCTGTGCGATGCAGCCCTCAGGGATACCGCAGAGGCCAAAGCCACCGGCCAGTACCGTCATATTGTTATCCAGGCCTGCCAGCGCCTCTTCGTAACTGTCTACCACCTTGTCAAATCCGGACACGGTCTGATCTCCCATTCTTATTTTGAGTACCGCTCGGGGCCGGTCTGGCAAAGCGGCGTGCAAAGGGGCTTTCTGTCTGTTCAGCCCCGTGGTTGGTTGCCTTCTAGCATCAATCAACTAGTATGATTTAACAATTTTAAAAAAATGAAGAATTAATTTAAAAAGTAAATGAATGTATCCGTTAAGCAGATCCGGGCTTTCGTCGCCGTGGCAAGCACCCGCAGCTTTGCTGAAGCCGCTACGCTGATCCATCTGTCGCAGCCGGCGCTGAGTATCGCTATCAAAAACCTTGAGGAGGCTGTCGGCGGACCTCTGCTGGTGCGCAGCACCCGCAGCCTGGCACTGACGCCGGAAGGGGAGCAGTTCCTGCCGGTGGCGCAGGGGCTGATCCAGGACTGGGATGGCGCGCTGCAGGATCTGCACAGTCAGTTCACCCTGAAAAGGGGGCACCTCAGTGTGGCGGCGATGCCGTCCTTTGCCGCCCATCAGCTGCCGGTGGTGCTGTCGGCCTATCGCCAGCGCTATCCCAATATCGGTATACGGGTGCAGGATGTGGTGGCGGAAGCGGTGGTGGATATGGTGCGCAGCGGCCGGGTGGAACTGGGCATCGCCTTTGAGGTTGATGCGGCGGAAGATCTCTCCTTTACGCCGCTCTATCCGGAGCAGTTTGTCGCCGTACTGCCGCCAGAGCATCCGCTGCTGCAATATGATGAGCTGCGCTGGCCGATGATCGCCGCCGAGCCATTCCTGACCCTGCAGGCACCGTCGATGGTACGCCAGTTGATACTGGAATCGGTGGCAGAACAGGGGATCGAGCTGGATATTGAGTTTGAGTCACATCAGCTGGTGACCATCATTCGTATGGTGGTCTGTGGTCTGGGACTGAGCGTGGTGCCCTCGCTCTGTATCCCTCAGATCGAGCAGCAGGGCGGTCACTGGCGGCCGATCGGTTCGCCCCGGGTCGGGCGTGCCGTAGGGATCTGGCAGCGCCAGCGCTACCCCTTATCCAGTGCGGCCGAGGCGATGATCCGGGTGCTGGAGCAGGAGATCAAAGGCAAAACGCCGCTGTGATCTATGCTTAAAGGGAGCATAGTGACACAGGCAGTATAACTATGGTGGATGACCCGCACGCCCCGATTATGCGCAGCGCCGAGTTTCGCTTCTATGAGGAGCTGAACGATTTTCTCTGCCGCGACCTGCGCAAAACCAGCTTCAGCTACCGTTTTAACGGTCAGCCTTCTGTTAAAGACACCATCGAAGCGATCGGTGTCCCGCATACTGAAATTGACCTGATACTGGTGAATGGCCACTCGGTACCCTTCGATCATAAGCTGCAGGGCGGTGAGCAGGTGTCGGTCTACCCGGTATTCGAGAGCTTTGATATCTCACCGCTGATCCGGCTGCGGCCGGCACCCCTGCGCATCACCCGCTTTATCGTCGACGTCAACCTCGGCAAGCTGGCGCAGAAACTGCGCCTGCTGGGGTTCGATACCCTCTACCGGCGTGATTTCGAAGATGACGAGATCGTCGAGATTGCCGGTATCGAAAAACGTATCGTCCTGACCCGTGATAAAGGGATCTTCAAATACAGCGCCGTCAGCCACGGCTACTGGGTACGCAGTATGCAGCCCAAGGAGCAGCTGGTGGAAGTGGTGAACCGGTTACAGCTGGAGGGCAGTTTTGCCCCTATGTCGCGCTGTTCCGACTGCAACCAGAAACTGGTGGAAGCCGACAAGGCCTCACTCAATGGCCGGGTGCCGCCGAAGACCTGGCAGAACTTCGAGCAGTTTTTCCAGTGCGAGGGCTGTGAAAAGATCTATTGGAAAGGTTCCCACTACAAACGGATTCACCAGTGGATTGCGACATTGCGCGAGGAAAGCCAGTCGCTGTAAGCTCCGGTTCTGGATACCGGATAGCCCTGCCAGAACGGCGGCTCCGGCGAGTTCTTTTCAGGGAGGTTTGAATGGCGATCACCGGCGAATGTTTTTGTGGCGAGATCCGTTACCGGATTGAGGGAAAGCTGCGCGATGCCCGCTCCTGTCACTGTTCCCGTTGCCGCAAGGTGTTCAGTGCCCAGGCCTCGGCCTATGCCGAAGTCGAGCCCGGACAGTTTCACTGGGAGGCGGGTGAGGAATTACTGACCCGCTATGTGGGACAGCAGGGTTTTGGCCTGCAGTTCTGCAGCCGTTGCGGCTCTACTCTATGCGGCACCTTTAACGGTCAGGTGCATGGCGTGACTTTGGGCTGTGTTAATGGCGATCCCGATATCGAGATCGGCATGCATATTTATGTTGGCTCCAAGGCGAAGTGGGAGCGGATGCCGGAAGGCGTGGTGCAGTTTGAGGAAGGCCCGCCATCGTCCTCTGAATAAACAAAAAAAGCCGCCTGAACAAGCAGGCGGCAAAGGCAATATCGAAGGGTATTACCCGACTGAAGCAGCGATCAAGCCCGGCAACCTGCGAGCGAAGGGTGAGGCTAAGCAGGACCGGGTGTAGCTTCTGGCAGTCAGTCAGCTACCAGAGCCAAAGGGTTCATAGTTAGCTTAGGAAGTCTGCTCAGAAGGTTCGGGAAACCGACAGCAACAGGGTGTCGTCGTTACGGAAAGCGCCGTTGTTGACCTCGTCGCTGCTATCCACAGAGTTGATCAGGTAGCTGACCGACAGATCCAGCCCGGCCGCCGAGCCAGACAGGCCGATAGAGTAATCCTCATAGTCATCGATATCGGTTGAGCCCCAGTAGTCACCAAACGAGTGGCCGGCGTGCATATCGAGGTTGATCATATCGTTGATCGCATAGCTGTAGTCCAGCGCCAGATACTGGGCCGATTCACCGCTGTTGCCGTAATCGTTGGTGTATCCGAAGCTGAAGCTCAGGTCACCATAGTAGAGCGCACCGATCAGCTCGGCGTAGTCGATATCTCCGGCGTCATAGCCGGGATAGCTGTAGTAGTTGAACGACAGGTCATAGCTCAGGCTGTCGTTGATATCCGCACCATATCCAACGTAGTAATCCACTTCCAGATTGGCATCATCACCGCTGCCGAAATCCAGGTTGCTGCCCCAGATACCGGCATAGACACCGTTGTCATAGGCCACATCCAGGCTGCCCTGAATTGCCGCATCACCGGCGGTCTGTGAGATACCGCGGAAGCGGTAATCATTGGTGAAACCGACGGTACCGCTGACCTCGGCGGCTTTGACACTGGCAGAGAGCAGCACCGCGCCGATGGCCGCAGCCAGCAGGGCCGGACTTTTCAGGGAGATGGCTTTTTTCATTATCATGATTTCCTGTTGTTATTGTTGAATGAATGATTTCATTCTGAAGAAAGCCGCCGCACTGGTGATATACCCTTGTGAGGGTAGGGAGTTTCCCGGTGGTTTCCTGGGGGCAGGTAAACGTTTCGTGGAAGATTGCTCCGCGCGTGATGATGGTGATGGCTATGGCACGGAATTCAATCGCGCCCGGAACGCGCTGTGACAACTGAATCATATGGCCGCTCACTGCTCGCCGCCTCTACCCCTTCAGGGATATATCTGTGTCACTGTTTTTGCTCTTAGACTCGGGGTATTAACCAGCAGGAGAGTCAAAATAATGAAAAGCTATTCCGAGTGGCAGGCGCTGAGTGAAACCCTGACATTCCGCAGTCAGGCCTATATCAACGGTGGTTTCCAGCCTGCTGAGAGTGGTGAAACCTTTGCCTGCGTTAACCCGACTAACGAAAAACTGCTGGCCGAAGTGGCAAGCTGTGACGAGGCTGATGTGAACCTGGCGGTGCAGAACGCCCGTGAAACCTTTAATTCCGGAGTCTGGTCTGAGATGGCGCCGAAACAGCGTAAGAAAATACTGCTGAAACTGGCGTCACTGATCGAACAGCATCAGGACGAGTTCGCGCTGCTGGATACGCTGGATATGGGTAAGTCGATCTCCGAGATGCTGGCAATCGATGTGCCGGACAGCATCGACTGCTTCCAGTGGACTGCCGAGTGTATCGATAAGATCTACGGCGAAATTGCCCCGACCGGCAACGATACCCTGGCGCTGATCAGCCATGAGCCGGTCGGTGTGGTCGCGGCAATCACGCCGTGGAACTATCCGCTGATGATGGCGACCTGGAAACTGGCACCGGCACTGGCGGCCGGTAACAGCGTGATCCTGAAACCATCGGAGAAGTCTCCGCTCAGCGCCCTGCGTCTGGCCGAACTGGCAACCGAAGCCGGTATTCCGGATGGTGTTTTCAATGTGCTGCCGGGCTTCGGCCATACCGCGGGTAAGGCACTGGCGCTGCACAATGATGTCAATGTACTGGCCTTTACCGGATCGACCCGCGTGGCCGGGATGCTGATGGAGTATGCCGGCCAGTCCAATATGAAACGCGTCTGGCTGGAAGCGGGCGGTAAATCCCCCAATCTGATCTTCGATGACTGCGCCGATGTAAAACAGGCTGCGGCGGCTGCGGCGGGCGCGATCTTTACCAATCAGGGCGAGGTCTGCATCGCCTGTTCCCGTGTCTACGTACAGAAGTCGATCAAGGAAGAGTTTGTCGCCGCGCTGGTCGAAGCCGGTGCACGCTTCCAGCCGGGCGATCCGCTGGACCCGAATACCAATATGGGGCCGCTGGTGGATGCCGCCCAGCTGGAAACCGTCAGCCGCTATATCCGCTCGGCTCAGGAAGAGGGCGGCGAAGTGCTGCTGGGCGGCCTGCCGGATTATGTTGAGGGACAGGGTTTCTATGCCCGGCCGACGGTGATCGACAAGGCCCACAACGGTATGACCTTCGTTAAAGAGGAGATCTTTGGCCCGGTGCTGGCGATCTGCGAATTCGATACCGAGGAGGAAGCCATTGCCCTGGCGAATGACTCTCAGTACGGTCTCGGGGCTGCGATCTGGACGGCGAACCTGTCCCGTGCCCACCGGGTCAGCCGAAAGCTGCAGAGTGGTATGGTCTGGGTGAATACCTGGGGTGAAGGCGACAGCACCGTACCGTTTGGCGGCGTTAAGGCTTCCGGCAACGGCCGTGATAAGTCCCTGCACGCGCTGGAGAAATACACTGAATTGAAAAACGTTCTGATTCGGCTGTAATTTATACCCATCGAGGTCGTGGGTTTCGCTGCGCTCTACACCAGGCTACAGAGAATGTAGCGTGGGTTGAGGAACGAAACCCACGACCGGTTTCGGCACCAGAGTCCCTCACTCGCGGAGCGAGCTGTTACAGTAGTCCCTCGCCGCAGCCCCTACCTTTCCTGTCTGGCTCCATACCCTTCGGGCCGCTGGCGCTAACCGCTTACTTTCTGCTCGCTGCACTATCGGGGATTCTTCAATCATTCCGATAACGAGCAGGACGCCCGCTGATGACCGATCTGTTTACAATGCCAGACCTTCCTTTGTGGCAGCTTGTGCTGGCGGCAGTGATCGTCTTTGCGGCGGCCATTATGCGCGGCTTCAGCGGCTTTGGCTTCTCGGCCCTGACGGTAACCAGCCTGGCGCTGTTTATGCCGCCCAAACTGATTGTGCCGGTGATCTTCTTACTGGAGATCGCTGCCAGTGCCCACCTTTTACCCGGTGTTTTACGTCAGATCGATCGCAAGCTGTTGTTGCACCTGAGTATTGGCATGATGCTGTTTACCCCCGGCGGGGTCTGGTTGCTGGCGCACCTGGATGCCGACTACACCCGTCTGGTGATCTCCGGCCTGGTGCTGCTGATCGCACTGGTCTTGCTGGCCGGTATCCAGCAGAAAGAGAACAGTCCCTCACTACCTTTTGTTACCGGTTGTGTCTCCGGAGCGGTCAACGGCGCAGCCGCCATTGGCGGTCTGCCGGTGGTATTGATGATGCTCTACAGCGGGATGTCCGCCATCGCCACCCGTGCCACGCTGGTGGCTTACTTCGTCGTTACCGATATCTATGCCATGGCCTGGATGGGGCATCAGGACTTGCTGACCGCTGAAGTGGTAAGTTTAAGTCTGCTGGTACTGCTGCCGATGACCGCGGGCATCGGCCTCGGCAGCTGGCTGTTCAGGCGCTCGGGGCAGGGCGGCTTCCGTACCCTGGCACTGGTTTTGCTCCTGCTGGTGTCTGGAATCGGTCTGGTGCGGGCCGGTATGGCGGTAATGGCGGGGTAATCCATAGGGCTGGCGGTGTATGAAGCTATGCTCTCCCACGGTGAGAGGCCGTGAAAGTATCACCAATGACTAGGATGTAGGCTGGCGGTGAGCTAGCGAACCCCAGCAAAGGGATCGAATTTCGGTAATATTGCCTGCTTCACGACGATGTTGGGCTTTGTCGCTACGCTCCTCAGCACCAACCTACGTATTCTTGCACCGCCTCAGACCGGGGCAACGAGGGCTAAGCGCTAAGGCTGTTGCCGCTGGCGGCTTCCAGCTCATTGAGGTGAGCCAGGAACAGGGTAAATATCTCTGACTGGGTGGAGGTGTTGAGGCGGGTGTGGATGTTTTTCCGGTGTACCTTCACCGTGCCCAGGCTGATGTTGAGCATATTGGCGATCGCCTTGGAGGAGTGGCCCTGCAGGATCAGGCCGGAGATCTCCTGTTCGCGCCGGGTCAGGACGCCGCTGCCGAAGCTGCTCAGGGCCTGTTTCATGGCGCCATCTGACTTCTCGTACTGCACATATTCCTGCGACTGAGAGATCCAGAACTGGCGTACCAGTGAGTTGATGACCGGGTAGATCTCCTGCAGCCGGTTGAGTTCGGCGCGGGTGATAGTACCGAGGCTGGATTTGCGTCCCAGTGAGATAGCGCAGGTGATGCTGTTATCCAGCTCAATCACCAGATTGATCTCATCCACCAGATCGAAGTTCTTGTAGCAACTCTGGTAGTACTCGGTGGTTTCAAAACTGTCGGGGGCAATCTCGATCAGCCGGCTGACTGCCGGAATTTCACTGTTCTGTATGGCGTTAAACAGCGGGTCGAGAATAAACGCCTTATTGACGTAAGTGTGCAGGGTAGGGCTCTGTTCCGCCGGATCGGTAGGGTAGAGGATGATCGGCTTGAATGACTTCTTGAAGGTCACCATCAGCATGGTATCGAAGCGACAGAGGCTGTGCAGGTACTCCGCCAGAGCGTGAGGAAAGCTGCGCAAGCGGATATGGTCGATCAGGGTGGCAAGGTCCCTCTGACCACTGGCTGCATAGTTGTCCTGGCTGTACTTATGTTGCATGGCGATCTTGTTCCCCGCTACGGCTGGAGGTTGTGTCTGCATTGTCTATGCCCGGAAGAAAGCGGGTGCTTACACACCCGCGTTCACCTGAGGCTGCTTAGCTAACCGATTTCAGGGTCAGGTCAAAGCAGGTCAGCGCTTTGGCGCACAGCTGGTCGACCTCTTCGCGGCTGATCACCAGCGGTGGCGACAGCACCATACGGATGCCGACGGCACGCATGATGAGGCCATTCTCGAAGCAGTGATCACGGCAGATCAGGCCGATATCCAGATCGTCCGGGAACAGCTCCTTGTTCTCCTTGTCTTTCACCAGCGCAATCCCGGCAACCAGGCCGGTGCCTTCGATATGTCCCACCAGTGGGTGATCGGCCAGGGTTTCCCGCAGCTGCTGCTGGAAGTAAGGACCGATATCCTCCGCCACGTAGCTGACGATATTTTCCTGTTTCATCAGGCGGATATTGGCGATCGCCACGGCGGCTGCGACCGGATGGCCGGAGTAGGTGAAGCCGTGGTTGAAGTCTTCATCGTGCTCGATAAAGGCGTTGGCGATACGGTCACCTACGGCGACTGCCGCGATTGGCAGATAGCCGGAGGAGAGGCCCTTGGCCATCGACATAATGTCCGGCTTAATGCCCAGGGTTTCGCTGCCGAACCAGTTGCCGGTACGACCGAAACCACAGATTACCTCGTCGGCGGCCAGCAGAATATCGTACTTATTACAGATCTTCTGAATCTCTGCCCAGTAGTTGGCCGGTGGCACTATGACACCGCCCGCACCCTGGATTGGCTCGCCGATAAAGGCGGCAACATTGTCCGGGCCCACCGCCAGAATCTTCTCTTCCAGCGCCTTGGCGCAGGCCAGACCGAACTCCTCTTCGCTCATATCGCCCGCTTCGCCATACCAGTAAGGCTGGCGGATACGTTCGATATTCGGTACCAGCGGCGCGCCCTGCTTATGCATGCCACTCATGCCACCCAGGCTGGTGCCGCCGATGGTGCTGCCGTGGTAGGCATTTTCGCGGCTGATAATGATATTGCGGTAAGGCTTACCCTTAATCGCCCAGTACTGACGCACCATGCGCAGGATAGTATCGACCGCTTCAGAGCCGGAGTTGGCAAAGAAGATATGGTTCAGGTCACCCGGCGTGACGCTGGCAATCTCTTTCGCCAGCTCGGCCGCCGGCGTATGCGTGGTCTGGAAAAAGGTGTTGTAGTAGGGCAGCACCTGCATCTGCTCGTTCGCCGCCTCGACCAGCTCTTTGCGGCCATAGCCCATATTGACACACCAGAGCCCGGCCATGCCGTCCAGGATCTTGTTGCCTTCGCTGTCCCAGATGTAGACACCTTCCGCTTTGGTAATGACGCGGGCACCTTTTTTATTCAGCGCCCCGGTATTGGTAAAGGGGTGCATATGGTGGTCGGCATCGACTGCCTGAATGTCTGCGGTCAGCGGGGAACTGTTGTTTTTATCTTCGGCCATCTTTCTCTCCCGACACTGTTTTCCGGCCTGAAGCAAAGGCTGGAAATCATGCTGTGTTTTTCAGTATGGGTTGTGATCATAAAAAACGGGAACTTGTTCCCGCCGTACTCAAAATCTTCCTTAATATTGTGATCACAAAATTGGAATGTCAACAGAAAAGCTTAGATTGGCATTGATTAAAGTATGATCGATCTGAGCACGGTGAAGGGGGTTAGGCGCGGCCGGAAATGGTTTGATGCATGATGGCCTTGGGTCTTGCCGGGTGTTGGGGAGGGTCTGCAGCCGGTGATCTGCCCGGCTGCGCAGAGGGCGAAAAATCAGCTGACGGGGGCGGCGGATTGCTCGATAAAGCGGTGCAGCAGCTCGGGGGTTGCGGCAAAGGCAAAGCCCTCGCGGATATCGGAGGAGATCGCCAGCTGCAGCGCCAGTGCATCCTGTTTTTCGATCGCCCGCATCGCTTCGTTATGACGGTCGATGACGTAGTGTTCTTCCAGTTTGCTGGTCGCCAGGCGCATAAAGGGCCCCAGTTGCAGCCACAGGCTTTCGATCAGCGGCAGGGTGACCTGATGGGGGTTGGCGGTATAGAGCGCGCGGTGAAAATTCTGGTTGAGGATGCTGATCCGTTCCAGATCCCCCTCTTCCTGGGCCAGGTCGATGCAGCGGTCCAGCTCGCGCAGTTGCTGCAGTCTGTCGTTGTCGATATAGGGCAGCGCACGGGCGGCTGCGTGGGATTCAATGGCGATTCGGGCTTCGCACAGCTCGCTGAATTTCATCGCTGTCATACGCGGTACCATGACCCGGCGGTTGCCCTGAATCTCTAAGGCGTTTTCGGCGGCCAGCTGACGCAGCGCTTCGCGTACCGGCATCGGGCTGACGTCGAGAATGGCGGCCAGTTCGCGGATGGTCAGTGCCCGGCCGGGCAGAATCTGGCCGTTCATCACCGCCGAACGCAGCGTCTGATATACCCACTGGGTGATAGTTACAGACTCATCACGCTCGGTTAAGGTGATTTCTATCGGGGATTTCTTGTCCATGACTTCACAGAACCTCTGATTAAGTCCATCGCGCTCAGGTTTACCTTCGGCAGAGGACTTTTTCATAAGGGGTAAGTCCTGAAAGCCGTTGTCGAACGGATCTGCAGGGTGCTGATCACCGAAGTCCTGGCGTTTTTTCTACCTATTCTAATGCGATCACGTTTTTCGGTGCACGCCTTTTTTATCAAAAGTCGGTATTGACCAAAAAACAGAGATGTGATCACATTAAGTTAATGTTTGTGATCACATTTGATGTGTCTGGGCTATGCTTACACCGTATTGAACGGCAGAGCACCCGGCGCGGAAACGTGCGCAAGAAGGTTTCTGGAGAGAATCTTATATGTCTTCTAATAACGATAAAGAATTCGACCTGTTTATTACCGATCTGAACGGTAATCTGCGAGGCAAACGTATGCCTGCGAATTCGGTAGGTAAGGTAATGGAAGAGGGCGTTAAGCTGCCACGTTCCGTTATCGGTTTTGATTTCTGGGGCGACGATGTACTGGATAACGGTCTGGTGTTCGAAACCGGTGACAGTGACGGCATCTGTATGCCGGTACATGATTCTCCTGTCGATGTGCCCTGGGCGGAGTCTCCGCGGGCGCAGATACTGGCAACGATGTTTAACCCGGATGGCAGCCGCTTCGGTGCCGATCCGCGTCAGGTACTGAGTGCCGTCGTTGACCGCTTTAAAGCCAAAGGCCTGACGCCGGTGGTGGCGACCGAGCTGGAGTTTTACCTGATGGATGGCAAGTCGGAAGAGACTCAGCGTCCGCGTCCACCGGTGCTGGTGGAAGGGCATGGCCGTCGCCTGTCCGAAACGGACTGCTACTCTATCGATGAGATGGACGGTCTGTCAGCGTTCTTCACCGAGGTGCGTGAAGTCTGCGACGCTCAGGGCGTACCTGCCGACACTATTATCTCGGAGCTCGGTCCGGGCCAGTTTGAGATCAACCTTAATCACGTGCCCGATCCGATGCTGGCCGGTGATCAGGCGATCATGTTCAAACGCCTGGTGCGCGGTATCGCCCGTAAACACGGTTATGCTGCGACCTTTATGGCGAAGCCTTACGCCAAGAAGAGTGGCAACGGTTTCCATGTTCACTTCAGCCTGCTGAACGAAGAGGGCATCAACGTCTTCGATAATGGCGGTGATGAAGGGACTGACCTGCTGAAACATGCGGTGGCGGGCCTGATGCACACCATGGCCGACAGCATGCTGACCTTCGCACCTCATATGAACTCCTACCGCCGCTTTATGGTCGGTGCCCATGCGCCGACCTGCGCCAGCTGGGGTTATGAGAACCGTACCGTGGCGATCCGTATCCCGGAAAGCCCGCCGGTCGCCCGTCGTATCGAGCACCGTGTTGCCGGTGCCGATGCCAACCCTTATCTGGTGCTGGCAGCGATTCTGGCCGGTGCCCTGTATGGCATCGACAACAAGCTGATGCCGCCTGCGGCGATCACCGGAGATGCCTATGCCGAAACCAATCAGGATCTGGTATTGCCGAATAAGTGGGATGATGCCACGTCTATCTTCAATAACAGCGATGTATTGAAGGAGTACCTGGGCGAGGAGTTTGTGCGTGTCTTTACCGCCGCCAAACGCCAGGAGCAGCGCAAGCTGCATGAACGGATCTCTGATGTGGAATATGAATCCTATCTCGGATTCCTCTGATCTGAAGCCTCGCATGCCTGGGCAGGCATATAAGCGGGGCTTTTTTATGGCGGTCTGTTGCTCGCATAGCGAATGCAGGCGGCCCTGAAGGTACAAATACCCCCACAAGGGTATATAGCGCCGGTAGCGGTGTAACGTACATTCAAACAGGCCCCGACAGGATTCGGGGCTGCTGGTCAGGTCGGTGGCAGCCTGCAGGTTGTTGCCGGGACTATAAAAACAACAAACGACTTTGCGGACCTTCGCGGGCGTAACACCGCTGGGGCCGCACAGAGAACGCCTGAAAATGGAGATTGTAGATGCACCATAAGAAGATTGGTTTGACTGCTGCTCTGGCACTGGCCCTTTCCACCTCAGCGATGGCTGAAGAGAAAGTCCTCAACGTTTACAACTGGTCTGACTACATCGATCCGAAAGAGATCAAGCAGTTCGAGAAAGAGACCGGTATCAAGGTTAACTACGACGTATACGATTCCAACGAAGTGCTGGAAGCCAAACTGATGTCTGGCGGCAGCGGTTACGATGTAGTGGTACCGACCGGAGCTTTTCTGGAGCGTCAGGTACAGGCCGGAATCTATGCTGAGATCGATAAGTCGAAGCTGAAGAACTACGGCAACCTGGATGAAGTGCTGGTCGAGAAAGTTGCCCGTCACGATGCCGGCAATAAGCACAATGTGCCTTATGCCTGGGGCACCATTGGCCTGGGTTACAACGAAAAGATGGTCAAAGAGCGTCTGGGTAATGTATCCCTCGACTCGCTGGACCTGATCTTCAACCCTGAGGTGGCGGCCAAGTTGGCGGATTGTGGTATTGGTCTGCTGGATTCTCCGGCAGAGGTGATGTCTATCGCCATGAACTATGCCGGAATGGACCCGAACTCAGAGAAGAAGTCCGACCTGAAGAAAGCCACTGAGCTGATGAAGTCGGTGCGCGGCAGCTACAAGTATTTCCACTCTGGTAAATATATCTCCGATCTGGCCAACGGCGAGATCTGTGTCGCGCTGGGCTACAACGGCGATATCCTGCAGGCACAGAGCCGTGCCGAGGAAGCCGGGCAGGGACATAAGATCAAATACGCTATCCCGCAGGAAGGCACGCTGGTCTGGTTTGACCTGCTGGCGATTCCGGCCGATGCGCCAAACAAGGAATCGGCCTACGCCTTTATCGACTTCATCCTGAAGCCTGAAACCAGCGCCAGCATCTCTAACTTTGTTTACTACGCCGTAGCCAACAAAGCCGCCGAGCCGCTGTTGAATAAGGATGTTATCGGAAATCCGGGAATCTACCCGTCTGATGAAGTGAAGGCTAACCTGTTTACCCAGAATGCCCACACCGCCAAGTTTGACCGCTTGCTGACCCGCGCCTGGACCGGCATTAAAACAGGTCGCTAAGCCTGTATTGATCGCTGCGGCGACCGGCGGTGGCAGTGTTGTCACCGCCGGACTGACCGGCCGTCAGCGGCGAGTGGCTAACTAAGTACTTTTTCGCGAGAGCGCTTACTTAGCCATTTCCTGAGGGACTACTGTGTGCCAGTAGCAGGATCTGATGTCCCTAATAAGAATAAATAATCGAGGGTTTGATATGACTTCGTCTCAGCCAATCGACCTGCAGAACAGCACCATCGCTTCTGCCAGCCAGCAACCACTCTGGAAACAGGAGGGTGCTGAACCTTTCCTCCGGATTGAGAATGTCACCAAGAAATTTGATGACTTCACCGCCGTCGATAATATCTCGCTGGATATCTATAAGAACGAGCTGTTCTGCCTGCTGGGCGGTTCCGGCTCGGGTAAGAGTACCCTGTTGCGTATGCTGGCCGGGTTTGAATCTCCGACCAGTGGCCGCATCCTGATCGACGGCATCGATATGGCCGGTATCCAGCCCTGGAACCGGCCGGTCAATATGATGTTCCAGTCCTACGCCCTGTTTCCCCACCTCAGTGTGGCGGACAACGTCGCCTTTGGCCTTAAGCGCGAGGGTGTCTCCCGCAGTGAAGTGAAACAGCGGGTGGCGCAGATGCTGGATATGGTGCAGCTGGGACATCTGGGCAAGCGTAAACCGCACCAGCTATCCGGTGGCCAGCGTCAGCGTGTCGCCCTGGCCCGCGCCCTGATCAAGCGTCCGAAGTTACTGTTGCTGGATGAGCCGCTGGGGGCGCTGGATAAGAAGCTGCGTGAAGAGACCCAGTTCGAGCTGATCAATATCCAGGAGGAGCTGGGCGTGACCTTCGTGGTTGTGACCCATGACCAGGAAGAGGCGATGACCCTCGCCACCCGAATCGGCGTGATGAATCACGGTGTGATTGTCCAGACCGACGAGCCGCACGATGTCTACGAGTACCCGAACAGCCGCTTCGTTGCCGAGTTTATCGGCTCGGTGAACCTGTTTGAGGGCAAGGTAATTGAGGATGAGCCGGACCGGGTACGGATCGAGTCGCCGGAAGCCGGTGCCACCCTGTATGTTAACCACGGCATCAGTTGCGCTCCGGAACAGATTGTCCATGTGGCGGTCAGGCCGGAGAAAATCAAGATCAGCCACAACCGTCCGCAGCAGCAGGACAACTGCATCCAGGGCGAGATCGAAGATATTGCCTATATGGGCAGCCTGTCGGTGTTCCGGGTACGCCTGCCGAACGGCAAGGAAGTGCGGGTAACCCAGCCGAACTTTACCCGTTCAATGGGTGACCGTTTCACCTGGAACGACAAAGTGTTTTTGTGCTGGGATGAAGAAAGCAGCGTGGTGCTGACCGCATGAGTATTCTTTCCAGAGCAGCGTTGATACACGACGCGTCATCGAGGATGACAAAATACGACTTTATCCGCCGGGTGAACTGGGGTAAGACCGCCGTGGTGGCGGTACCGGCCCTGTGGCTGGCGGTATTCTTCTTTATCCCGTTTCTGGTGGTGTTCAAGATCTCGCTGTCTGAGGCCGCCATCGCGGTGCCGCCCTACAGCGCATTGTTAGAGTGGGACTTGGAAGAGGCCTACCTGACCCTGAAGCTGAACATCGGCAATTACCTCTACCTGCTGGAGGATGCGTTCTATCTCGATGCCTATCTCAGCTCGATACGCATCGCTGCGGTGTCAACTTTTTACACCCTGATTCTGGCGTTCCCGATTGCTTATATGATCGCCCGTGCCGAGGGTGGTAAGCGGGCGCTGTTGCTGGCGCTGGTGATCCTGCCGTTCTGGACTTCGTTCCTGCTGCGGGTGTACGCCTGGATGGGCTTCCTGAAGAAGAACGGAATCGTCAATGAGTTCCTGATGGCGACCGGCATTATCGATCAGCCGCTGGTGATGCTGCAGACCGACTTCGCCGTCTATATCGGCATCGTCTATACCTACCTGCCATTTATGGTGTTGCCGCTGTACAGCGCGCTGGAAAAGATGGATATGACCCTGCTGGAGGCCGCTGAAGACCTGGGCTGCCGCCCGATACAGAGCTTCTTCCTGATCACCCTGCCGCTGGCCGTTCCGGGCATCATTGCGGGCTGTCTGCTGGTGTTTATCCCGGCGGTGGGCGAGTTTGTGATTCCGGCCCTGTTGGGTGGCTCCGATACCCTGATGATCGGACGGGTACTGTGGGATGAGTTCTTCCTCAACCGTGACTGGCCGATGGCCTCGGCGGTTGCCATCGTAATGTTGATTGTACTGGTGTTGCCGATCATGCTGATCCGTAACGGCCAGGGTAAAGAGGAGACTGTCTGATGAAACGCAGATCGATCTTTCTGAATGTTTCCGCGGGCTTCGGCTTTCTCTTTCTCTATGCGCCGATTATCGCGCTGATCATCTACAGCTTTAACAAATCCAAGCTGGTGACGGTGTGGGGCGGCTGGTCGCTGAAATGGTACGCCGAGCTGATGCAGAACGAGCAGATCATCAACGCCGCGCTGCTCAGTCTGAAAATCGCCTTTATCAGTGCCTCGCTGGCCGTGGTGCTGGGCACCATGGCCGGCTTTGTGCTCAGCCGCTTCGGGCCGTTCCGCGGCAAGATGATCCTCTCCGGCTGGATCACCGCGCCGCTGGTGATGCCAGAGGTAATCACCGGTCTCTCCCTGTTGCTGCTGTTTGTGGCGATGGAAGGGATGTTCGGCTGGCCCTCGGGCCGGGGCACCGGCACCATTATTATCGCCCATACCACTTTCTGTATGGCCTATGTGGCGGTGATCGTGCAGGCACGCTTGTCCTCGATGGATGAAACGCTGGAGGAGGCGGCGATGGACCTGGGTGCCAAACCATCCTCGCTGTTCTTCCTGGTGACCCTGCCGCTGATCGCCCCGGCGATCATCTCCGGCTGGCTGCTGTCCTTCACCCTGTCGCTGGATGACCTGGTAATCGCCAGCTTCGTCTCCGGGCCGGGTAACAGCACCCTGCCGATGGTGATCTTCTCCAAGGTCCGCTTGGGAGTAACACCGGAAGTGAATGCGCTGGCGACGCTGATGATCGCGGTAGTGGCGATTGGCGTCATCGCGGCGATGTTCCAGATGCGCCGCCAGGCACGACTGCTGGCCAAGCCGGAATAGGGCGCAGACAAGATAAAGACCCTGCCGGGCCGCCGGAATATCCGGCGGCAGGCTTGTTGTCATAACAGTAAGTAGACAGTTCTAAGGTTACAGAAATGAAGATAGGTATTCTTGCCACCGGTATTACACCGGATGAGTTGCTGGGCGAGTTTGGCTCCTACGCCGATATGTTTGTGCAGCTGTTTGATCAGGCCCGTCAGCACTTTGAGTATGAAGTGTTTGATGTCCGTGACGATCAGTTTCCCGGCGGTGCGGAACAGTGCGACGGCTGGATCATTACCGGCTCAAAGTTCAATGTCTATCAGAACCTGCCCTGGATGCTGCGCCTGAAAGAGCTGATTCTTGAGATCCATGCGGCAGGCAAGCCTCTGGTGGGGATCTGCTTCGGTCATCAGATTATTGCCGAAGCCTTTGGCGGCCATGTGGATAAATATCCGGGTGGCTGGGGTGTTGGCCTGCACAGCTACGAGCTGCGTGGCGCCAGCGGCTTTATTAAAAATGCCCCGACCTCATTCAGCATCAGCGCCATGCACCAGGATCAGGTACTGAGCAAACCGGACAATGCCGAAGTCTTCGCTTCCTCCGAATTCTGCCAGTATGCCGGCCTGATCTACGACGACCGCATTGTCACCTTCCAGGCGCACCCGGAATTCAGCTTGCCCTACGAAGATGCCCTGGTTGAGTTGCGCAAGGGCGCTGTGATCCCGGATGACGCCGCTGAAGCGGGGTTGATCAGCCTGCGTGAGCCGGATGCAGCGACCGACTCCCATCTGGTTGCCGGCTGGATGGCCGACTTCCTGAAGGAGCGCGCTACTTCGTAACAACCGAGTTTACCCTTGTGGATGACTTAGGCCCCGCCGGTGCAAACCGGAGGGGCTTTTTTTATTTGGGGGCCCTGGGAGGGTGGGGCCATTTTAATTCCCTCAACAAGGCTATCCCGCTGCGAGTCCCATCTCGATTGTTACGCACCGTGGGAATGCACAGCGGTGGAACCCTGCAAGGGGATATGGGCGCTCTGTAGCGTGGTGTTGAGGGTAGCGAAACCCACGGATCTTTGGTTGCGCCCATGGCGCTGGTTCAGGGGCTGAGGTTGTGAAGGTCTTACCCATGAATCGGTGTAGGCTGGTGATGAGCTTGCGAGTCTCGGCAAATGACTCGAATTCCTGTGTTCTTGTCGACTTCACGGCACTGTTGGGATTTGTCGCTTCGCTCCTCATCACCAACCTACAGGTTCTTGCACCGCCTCGGGGTATGGGAATCAGGCAGGGTGAGTTGGTTGTTGTGGGAGGCCGCTCTGCGGGCGAAGGGTTTGGCTGTGAGGTTCATTCGCGCACGGAGTGCACTCCTGCAATATGCCCAATCCAGAGCCGAGATCCCGTAGCGTGGTATTGAGCGCAGCGAAACCCAAGGGGAGCTGTTCTCGTTCACAGGGTCTTCTTGGCAATGCATAAAAAATCCCCGGCCGGGGCCGGGGATAAGAACGCCTTCGATGCACTTCAAAGGTGTTAAGCAAAGCGTTTAGCGGTTTTAGCGTCCTGTTTTGATATCGGACCAGAGGCGGTTTTTGATTTTCGCCAGTTTCGGCGTCGGCTGGCTGGCGACGAAGAGGCGGTCCATGGTGGCCTTATCCGGGTAGATCGCCGGGTCTGAGGCGATCTCCTTGTCGATCAGCGCGGTGGCCTCTTTATTCGGGTTGGCGTACCAGACGTAGTCGGTGATCTCGGCAATGATCTCCGGACGCAGCAGGAAGTTGATAAACTTATGTGCGTTGTCCGCATTGCCGGCATCAGCCGGGATCAGCAGCATATCGAACCACACTTCGCTGCCTTCCTTAGGAATGGCGTATTTCACTTCGACGCCATTACCGGCCTCCTCGGCCCGGGCAGCGGCCTGGAAGACATCGCCGGAGAAGCCGACTGCAACACAGCTGTCGCCGTTGGCCAGGTCGTTGATGTACTGGGAGGAGGTGAACTGCTTCACATAAGGCCGCACCGAGCGCAGCACCTTGGCCGCCGGGGCGTTGCGTTTATGGTCTGAGCGTTTCAGGCTGTTGGGATCCTGACCGGCGTAGAGCAGGGCGAAGGGGATCATCTCATCCGGTGAGTCGAGGAAGGTGACGCCACACTCGGCGAGCTTCTCCATATTCTCCGGCTTGAAGACCAGATCCCAGCTGTTGACCGGGGCATCTTCGCCCAGGGCTTCGGCCACCTGTTTCGGGTTGTAGCCCAGGCCCGTAGTGCCCCAGAGGTAAGGCACGCCGTATTTAGCGCCCGGATCTTTCTTCTCCAGCTGGGCCATCAGGGTGTCATCAAGGTGGGGCAGGTTGCTCAGCTTGCTCTTATCCAGCGGCAGGAAGATACCGGCCTTGATCTGCAGCTCCATAAAGTGCGAGCTGGGTACCACCAGGTCATAGCCTGAGTTACCGGCCAGCAGCTTGGCTTCCAGGGTCTCGTTGCTGTCGTAAACATCGTAGGTCACCTTGATGCCGGTCTCTTTCTCAAACTTGTCGATCGTTGCGTCGGCGATATAGTCAGACCAGTTGTAGATCTTCAGTACTTCCTGCGCCTGGGCCTGAATCGGTGCCAGGGCTGCGCTCAGGCCGAGGGCCAGGGCGGAGAGGGTAAATTTAACACCGGACGGTAAAGCTGTTTTCATTATTTTCGCCTCACTTACAGTCAAATTCGGATAAGATCCGGCTGCCTTGTCAGCCGGATGCCGTCGCCTTTATACGTTCATCAGCAGGTATTCACGCTCCCAGGAGCTGATCACCTTATTAAAGGTCTCAAACTCGGCACGTTTAACGCCAATGTAAGCCTTGATGAACTGCTCGCCCATGATCTCGCCCAGCTCCGGGCTTTCCTCCAGCAAGCGCAGCGCCTCTTCCAGCGTGCGTGCCAGTTCGACCATATCACCCTCTTCGGCGGCAGCGTCGAAGGTTGGCTTGGTGGGCTTGAGTTTCTCTTTTAATCCCAGATAACCACAGGCCAGGCTGGCGGCAATTGCCAGGTACGGGTTGCAGTCCGCGCCCGGGAAGCGGTTTTCAATCCGGGTGGCGGCCGCCGGTGCGTCGGGAGCACGCAAGCCGGTGGTGCGGTTATCGATGCCCCACTTCATATTTACCGGTGCCGAGATCTCCGGCTCGAAACGGCGGTAGGAGTTGACGTTGGGGGCATAGAAACTGATCGCGTTAGGGGTGTATTTCTGCAGGCCGCCTAGGAAGTGATAGAACTGCTCGCTGAATTTCTCATCCTTGCCGGCGAAGATATTCTCGCCCGTGGCGACATCGATCAGGCTCTGGTGGATATGCATCGAGCTGCCGGGCTCTGCCTGCATCGGCTTGGCCATAAAGGTGGCGTAGACCCCGTGCTTCATCGCCGTCTCACGCAGGGTGCGCTTGAACACAAACACCTGGTCGGCCAGTTTCAGCGGATCGCCGTGAAGGAAGTTGATCTCCATCTGGGCGGCACCCGATTCGTGGATCAGGGTATCCACCTCCAGCCCCTGGGCTTCGCAGTAGTCATAGAGGGTATCGATAATCGGGTCAAACTCATTCACCGCATCGATGCTATAGGACTGACGAGCCACTTCGCGACGGCCGGAGCGGCCGATGGCGGGCTTGAGTTCATAGTCCGGGTCGGTGTTCTTCTGGATCAGGTAGAACTCCACTTCCGGGGCGATGACCGGTTTCAGTCCCTCTTTCTCGTACAGCGCCAGTACCTTACGCAGCACCGAACGGCTGGAGAGGGGATGCAGTTCGCCATCGCTGGTATAGCAGTCGTTGATCACCTGTGCGGTGGGCTCGCCAGCCCAGGGAACCAGCCGCAATGTATCCGGGTCCGGCTTCAGCACCATATCGCGGTCGCTGGCATCAACAATGTCGTAGTGGTTGTCGGCCCAGTCACCGGTCACGGTCTGCACCAGCAGGGTTTCCGGGATACGTCCGCCTTTTTCGTCCAGAAACTTCTGGGTGGGGTAAAACTTGCCGCGGGCGTTGCCGGTCATATCCGGCAGGGTGGACTCTACTTCAGTTATGGCGTTCTCTTTGAGAAACCTGCGTACGGCTTCCATACATCACCTTCTGTAGTCTTTGCAGGCAGACAATCGGTTGTCTGCGTTGCTCTCATTGTGCTGCGCAGTGTGATAATTCGCCAGCGCAAAGCGGGATTATTTGGTTGAACAATGATTCGGATTGGAAAGTCTCTGAAGTGTCTTTCTAAGTCGAATCATTATTCGGCTTTAAGGCTATGTCATATCTTCCTGTGGCGCAATCAAAAAATAGAATAAATATTCGGCTTATGGGTTGTTGGATATTTCTTTAATTAGAAGTATTATTCGGTTTTGTGGCCCTGGCTGATATTTGTGCTGGCTAATCAGCATGGCAACGGGCACTATCCGGAACACCGCATTCGCAGACAGCTAACAGTGGCCTGCGGTGTCCGGCCGATCTCACCGCACGGAGACAGATTATGGGTTTGCAAGGTTACGAGTCCTCCTACTACGCCGATTCGGCCAATGAGAAAAAGAGCTATCCGCGGCTGCAGGGCGATACCGAAGCTGATATCTGCGTCATCGGCGGCGGTTTTACCGGCTTGTCGGCGGCGCTGCATCTGGCTGAGAAGGGCTATTCGGTGGTGTTGCTGGAGGCGGAGAAAGTCGGCTGGGGGGCTTCCGGACGCAATGGCGGTCAGGTCTGCCAGGGCCACAATATGGGCCATGAAGAGCTGGTGAAGAAGGTGGGCCGCCAGGCCGCCGATGCCCTGTGGCAGATGTCGCTGGAGTCGGTCGACCTGGTACGGGAACTGATCGAGCGCCACCAGATCGACTGTGACCTGAAGCGCGGCGTGCTGCATGTGGCTTCCAAGCCGGATCATGCCAGCGAGATGCGGGAAACGGTGGCGTACAAGCAGCGGGTACTGGGCTATGACGCCATTTGCTACCTGGAGAAAGCTGAAGTCTCGGAGATGCTGGGCAACGATTGTTACCACGGTGGCGAGTACTGGACCGATGCGGCCCATCTGCATCCGCTTAACTATGCCCTCGGGCTGGCAACTGCGGCGGACAAGGCGGGGGTGCGGATCTTTGAGGACAGCCGGGTTGCGCATTACCAGTCCGGTGCCACCTCCGAGGTGGTGACGGCCGAAGGGCGGGTCAGGGCGAAGTACCTGCTACTGGCCTGCAATGGTTATCTTGGCAAGCTGGAGCCGCGCATTGCCGGGAAGATCATGCCGATCAACAACTTTATTATCGCCACCGAACCGCTGGATGAAGCGACCTGTCGCCGCATCAACCGCGATGATGTGGCGGTGGCTGACTCCCGGTTTGTGATTAATTACTTCAAGCTCTCCGGTGACAACCGCCTGTTGTGGGGCGGAGGCGAGAACTACAGCAGTCGCTTCCCGTCAGATATTCCCGCCTTTGTACGCCGTTATATGCTGCAGTACTACCCTGAGTTGAGTGATGTGAAGATCGATTACGGCTGGGGCGGTACCCTGGCGATCACCCTGAACCGGATGCCCTATTTTGACCGGGTGGAGGATAACCTTTTCGTGGCGCAGGGCTATTCCGGACACGGCGTGGCGCTGGCTACCCTGGGGGGGAAACTGGTGGCGGAGGCGATCAGTGGCACGGCGGAGAAGTTTGATGTCTTTGCCCGGGTGCCAACGCCGGGCTTTCCGGGCGGTACCCTGCTGCGCTGGCCGGGACTGGTAGCGGGAATGCTCTATTACTCAATGCGTGATCGTTTTTTCTAGGGGCGTATCGGGCCATCTGTATATAATGGCGCTGCCATTCCGGCTTAGGCAGCCTCAGACAGCTTGATCATGACATCGAAATCCTCCCAGACGTGCAGCGCCGATACCAAGATGGCGGACCTGCCGAAAAAGAAGCCTCAGGATCTGAAGCCGCGTAATGCGCCGGTGCAGGGGCGCTCGAAGCAGCGCTCTAAACAGATTATCGAAGTCACCGGCGAGCTGCTGGAGCGGGTCGGACTGGATGACCTCAATACCATCCTGATCGCCAAAGAGGTCGGTATCTCGGTCGGCTCACTTTACCACTACTTCCCCAACAAACACGCCATCCTCTATGCGATGGGGTCGAGCTGGCTGGATAACGTCGAAGCAGCGCTGGATAAGATCGGCAGCTGGTCGATCGAGCAGATGGAACCGGATCAGCTGGTGGCGGATATGCTGCAGGAAAAGCTCAAGGTCTACCGCCGTCAGAAAGCAATCCTGACCCTGGTGCAGGCGATGTTTTCGGTGCCGGAGCTGCGTGAGCTGGACAGCCGCCATGACGAGCTGGAGATCGGACGGATGGCAGAGATCTTTAAGCGGATGGGGATCAACCGCCACCTGAAGGAGCGTGAACGCCTCGGGCGGCTCTATCTGGAGACCACCCATGCGATCTTCCTGGTGGTGGTGCATCAGAAAGGCGAGCGCGCTAAGCGCACGCTGAATGACCTGCAGTTTATGATTAGCAGCCTGCTGCGCCAGCAGCTGGCGCAGTCAGATTGATGCTGCCCGATCAGGCGTTACTTTCTTCCTGACCGTTCCCCATCGCCAGCAAGCTGTCCTGCTGCTGGCCGACCAGGCTATCCAGATCGATCGCCGCGCGGCTTTGCTGGATCATCGCCACCAGATCCCCGGCGTACTCTGAGGCGCGCTCCGAAGTCATCCAGTCGTTGTAATCCACCATCGCCAGGTTATCCTGCTCGCCGATCAGCCAGGCCGAGTCGATATACTTGATCACATCCTCTTCATGGGCCTTAAGCAGACCTTCAAGGGCACCGTTGCGGGGATGGATATCACCCTCAGCGGTGAGTCCGGGCGGGCGGTTAAAGCGGAAGTTATCCACCACGGTCTGCAGGTCCAGCCCCTGGGATTCATAGCCGGACAGGGCCTGGCGCACCAGCTTTTCCAGCCGCTCGGCACGTTGCACTGCCTGATTCATAATCTCCTGTTTGGCTTCCGGGCCCTGGCTCTGGTAATAGTCCAGCCCGGTCCAGATCCCCTCACGATGGATGCGGGCGTTCATGCCCTGTTCCCAGGGTTCCAGTCCGTACTGCTCAAACACCACTTGTTCAGCCTTACGGGCATTACTGTCAATGGCGAGCCACTCCTGGCGGGTTTTCGGCAGGTCATCCAGTTGCTGCTGCTTCTGGCCGACCGCTTCGAGGTTGTTGGCAAACTGGCTGGCGAATGTCTGGATCTTCTCGGCGTCGGGATGCAGGCTGCCATCATCCATCTGCGCCGGATCATTGCCGGCCGCGAGGTTATCCAGCATATCCTGCAGGCTGTAGTTGGGTTCCAGGTCACCTAGCCGGCCGTAGAAACTGTCAGACAGCGGTTGGTAGAGGGTCTGGTAGCTGGCCAGCATAGCGCTGCGTTCGTTATGCATCATCTCGCTACCGACCGCATACTTCATTCCAGCGGCATCGCCCATACGCAGGGATATCTCGATTGAACGCTGCATCAGGTCGCTGGCAGCCTTGCTGTCGTAGCGGTTATACAGGGCCGTATCGACAGTGTCGTTGAACACATTCAAGCCCTTGCCACTGTCACCGACAGTACCATCGCCGTGGCGACTCAGAATGGTTTGAGCACTGCTGACCAGGCCTTCACTGGCTTCAAAATTGCCGTTCAGGCCGCTGTAGCGGTGCTTCTCCACGATGCGGTCCAGCTCAGGTGAGCGCTCGATCTGTTTCTGATCCAGCCATTCTGAGAGGTGAGTCGGCGAGGCTTTCAGTGCTTCATAGCTGTCCAGCATCTGATTGATTTCAGATTCGTGCTGCGACCAGAATGCGTCGAGCACCTCGGCCTTGGGTAGCACCGAGCCATCGGCATTTTCGCTGGGTTTGCGCCCTTCGGCGACATTGTCCAGCAGCTGGTCGAGGTCAGCTGAGCGCGGATACTCGTCCTGCAGCATATTCGCCATCTTGTTGGAGAGGCTGAAGTAATCATCCAGATATTGGCTGGCATGGCCGCGCCGCTCGGCGGTCATCTGCTCCAGGTAGCCCGCCGCTTCCGCTCCGATATCGCCTTCGCCGATCAAGCCCCACCACTGGCTGTTGGTCTGCTCGCTCCATTGAGTGACCTGGAAGATGTCCATGCTATCCACCGACATCACATTCATGCCGCTGGTCTGTTTGCCGACCAAGCCTTCGGCAACCAGTTCCTGGACCTCTGCCCGGGTGGCCGAATGGGAGTGGATCTGGGCCGGTGCGACACCGGGAAGAAGAGTGGAAAGTGAGATATTCATTGCAAATCCCTGCCTGTTAATAAGGTTCCTTGTTTTCCGGTAATTGCGCTGCTTCAGCGGCAAGGCTTAGCCCGTTTGACCTAACCAGACTGCCGGTCGGCGGCAAGGGGTTGTGTAAAAGGGGCATTAAATACCGGAAAACAGATAACAGAGGGATTAGGGCAAGTACTGTGCCAGTGATTTTGAGTACCTATTCAACGTCTGGTTTCCAGCCCGGCGGTTTGAGCAGGTAACGGCCGAATTCGCCGATACCGCGGGCTTGCTTCAGGTCGGCATAGAGGCTGGCAAACTCATGGAACTGTACCTTCAGCGGATTGGTGCTGGTCATTGGTGTCGTCAGACCATAGGTTGGCAGGCGTTCTTCGGCCTGAAAAGTGCCGAAGATCCGGTCCCAGACGATCAGAATGCCGCCGAAGTTCTTATCGATATAGCGCTTCTCCCGACCGTGGTGAACCCGGTGGTGTGAGGGCGTATTGAGTATCCACTCCAGTGGCCCCAACTTGCCGATCATCTCGTTATGAATCCAGAACTGGTAGGCCTGCACCAGAACTTCGGCGGCAAAGATCAGTATGGGATTAAAGCCCATCAACACCAGTGGCAGATGGAACAGCACCGAAACCACCGGATCGAACAGGCTGAAACGGAAGGCGGTCGCCGTGTTGTAGACCCCGGAACTGTGGTGGACGGAATGGGCGGCCCAGAAGACACGAATCCGATGCAGGGCGTAGTGCTCGATATAGTAGGTCAGGTCTGCCAGCAGCAGCACCAACAAGGCGGTGTAGCCATTGACCGGTTGTTGCCAGGGGATATAGGCGTAGAGGCTGTAGTAAAGGTAGATGGCTGCGCCGAACACCAACAGCTCGGAAAAATAGTAGGGTACCTGGGTAAACAGGCTGGAGAGGGTTTCCAGACCACGCGCACCGGTGAAGCGGCGCGTCAGCACCTCATTGAGCAGTTCCAGACTCAAAAACAGCACCGCAAACACCAGCACCCAGTCGTAGATCATAAAGGCGCTATATTCGATATATTCCAGCCAGCTGGATTCATTCATGATCGGACTCCCTTATTTCATACCGATAAAGGCGGTGACTTCCACAGGTTGCAACACTGCTGATGTAGTTGCGGGGGAAGCGGAGGACGTCGGGAGGATGCTGTCGTAAGCCAGCGCCTGCCAACCGAGGAAGACAAACATAGCGACCATGCTCAGGCTATAGATCACCCGCAAAGCCAGGTTGCGTTTCGGCAGTGTCATCGATCAGATCTCCCAGACGAAGCAGGAGGTGGCGACCAGCAGCCAGAGTGACAGGGTGCTCCAGTAGGCCCAGGGCTCGTCACTGCGTTGAAACTCGCGGTGTAGCCAGACGCGGCCCCGTACCAGGTCGTAGCCAGCCCAGAGCAACAGTAGTATTCCCAGGATATAAGGCAGGCTCATCAGTGTGTCTCCGCTGTGGCGGGTGATTGTTGAAGTCGTTCCAACAGATAGCCTGCCGCGGTGCGGGCGGGCTGACGGTACTGGGCATTCATTCCCAGTGGCGCCAGGGAATCCAGGTTGAAGTAGATCGATACGATGCCGTAGGCGACCGCAGCCAAAGTAGCCGTTTCTGCCGCTGGATAATCGGCTTGCAGGATAGCGGCGATATCATCGGTAAAGCCCTGCAGCCACTGCTGCATCCGCTGTTGCAGGGCCGGATCCCGCCCCGCTGAGAAGATCAGGGACTCGATTACCAGCACATATTCGGCATCGCTGTACTGATCGCAGAACAGGGTATCCAGCAGTGCCTCCGGGCGCTGCTCTGCGGGTAGCGAGCTGATCATCGCCTGCCATTGCGCGGCGGACTGCTGTAATACCCGATCGACCAGCAACTGGACCAGTTCCTCCCGGTTACCGACAAAGTGGCGTACCAGGCTGCGTTTCAATCCGGATTCCTCGGCGATATGCTCCAGGGTGCTGCCTTCTAATCCATAGCGTGCGACACAGCGGTAAAAGGCATTGAGGATCTCCTCGGTACGTTCCTCTTTCTTGCTGGGGCGTCCCATGATTTGCTCTCAAGTTAAATTGTCATTTTCGACAATTTAACTTACTATCTCGTTTATTGTCAATTATGACAATTTAAATATGTAAACTTGGCTCGGACCAGAAGAGGGCTTACAAGGTGCAGAAATCACTGCCAGAGATATACCAGCAATCAGCCAGCGCAGGCGCGGATCAGGCGCACTGCCTGCCGTTTGCCGTTTACCACGATGCGGAAATCTTCGCACTGGAAGTGGCGCAGCTGTTCCACAATGACTGGGTGTTTGCCTGTGCCGAGGCGAAACTGTCTGAGCCGGGTGATTACTTTGCACTGGATATCGCCGGTGAACCGGTTGCCCTGTTACGGGGCCGTGATGGTGAACTGCGGGGACTGTCCAATATCTGCCGCCACCGGGGTACGTCACTGCTGGACGACGGCTTTGGCCGCATCGAGAAAAATATTGTCTGTCCCTATCACGCCTGGACCTATGGTGACAATGGCGACCTGAAAGGCGTGCCCTTCGATAGCGACAATCAGGTCGACAAAGATCGCCACTGCCTGCCGCATTTTGCTGTGGCTTGCTGGCAGGGGCTGGTGTTTATCAATCTGGCCGAGAAGCCGCGTCCGTTCAGCGAGCGCGTTAAGGGGCTGGATGACTATCTGGCGTTGTTTGATCTGTCGCGCTATCGGCATGGCTACCATGCCGAGGCGGAACACTGGAACGCCAACTGGAAGCTAGCACTGGAAAACGGCATGGAAAGCTACCATCTATTTAAGGTGCATAAGGAGACACTGGAACCGATGACGCCGAGCAAGCAGGCATATTATGTCGCAGGCAGCAGTGAATGGACCCTGACCGGTGGCGCCATGAAAGACAACCGTAGCAAGGTGGTGAAGTGGCTCAGTGGCAGCTATCCCGAAGCCTATAATCACTATCTGCTGCTTTCGTTGCCGCCATCACTGGTGATGGTGATCACCTATGAGGGTGTCGACTGGATTCAGGTACTGCCGGATGGCCCCGAACAGTGCCGGGTGATTCCGGGTGGCCTGACAGAAAAGCCGGTTGCCAGTTTTGACAGCCCTGAGTTTCAGTTCACGGCATCCTTTCTGGCTGAGGATCAGGCAATCTGCGAGCGGGTACAAAGGGGCATGCACGCAACCAAAGGGCAGGGGGGCAAGCTGGTGGAGATGGAACAGATTCTGGTGGACTTTCGCCACTACCTGGCAAACCGGCTATTCGCCAGCCCGCCGGCACCCTTTTCCCAGACTGAGGCGGCGCAGCTGTTCCTGAAATAGCTTGTTGGAGCGGCTTGCCGCCGCAGGCTGAAACAGGGATAGTAAGCGCCGAATCCGTGGAAGCCAAAAGACTATGATCGACGCCACCAACCGCAAGATAATCGCCGCCCTGCAGGAAAACGCCCGTATCTCCTTTGCCGAGTTGGGTAAGAAGGTTCATCTGTCCGCACCGGCGGTGGCGGAGCGTATTCGCAAGCTGGAAAGCGCCGGAGTGATTACAGGATACTCGGTGAAGGTGGATCTGGATAAGGTGGGCTATCCGATCGTGGCGCTGGTGCAGTGTAAGGTGTACCGCACCAAGGAGCGGGAATTTAAGGCATTGATGCTGAGTTACGATGAGGTGGTGGCCTGCTACAACGTGACCGGCGAGCAGGCCTTTCTGGTGAAACTGGCGGTTAAGTCGATGACCGAGCTGGACGAGATCCTTGAAGCCTTTATCGATCTGAGTGACACCAATACCATGATGATCCTCTCACAACCGGTAGACCGCGCCCTGCCCGATACCTTTTTTAAATAAATCGCCTGGAGTCCTGTCAGCTCTGGGCAACCGCTTCTTCTTCGCGTTTTCTACTTGGCCACTGGCTGACCAGCATACCCGCCAGCATCAGGCTGCAACCCAGTAGCTCCTTGCTTCCGAAATGTTCGCCCAGCAACATCCAGCCACCCAAGACCGCGAAGATCGCCTCAGTAGAGAGGATCAGTGCCGTCACACTCGGTTCGACCCGGCGCTGGGCAATAATCTGCAGGGTGCAGGCGATACCACTGGACGCGATACCGGCATAGAGCAGTGGCATCCAGGCAGCACCAAAGTCACCCAGGCTTGGCGTCTCATAGAGCATCGCAGCAATGGTCGCCCAAACCGCCGCCACCAGGAACTGGGTGATCGACAGGCCGATCGCATCCACCTTACGTGACAGCCAGCCGATAATAATTACATGCGCCGTCCAGAACAGCGCACCGATCAGCTCCAGCATATCACCGTAACCGATGGTCAAGTCCGGCCCGATCGACAGACTGTACAGGCCCAGCACCGCCAGGATCACCCCGGCCCAAACCTGCCGGTTAGTGGTCTGGCCAAGAAAGATCCCGGCAATCGGCACCAGTACGATATACATCCCGGTAATAAAGCCGGCATTCCCCGCCGTGGTATACAGCAGCCCGATCTGCTGGAAGCTGAAGCCGCCAAACATAATGGTACCCGCCGCCAGGCCTCCCCACAGCAAGGTCTTACCCTGCGGCAGGCGCTTCTTGCCCATCAGGAACCACAGCGGCACCAGCGACAAGGCTCCCAACAGGAAACGCGCAGCATTAAAACTATGCGGCCCCAGATAGTCCATCCCCGCACTCTGGGCGACAAAGGCAAAGCCCCAGATCGCCGCCACGCTCATCAGTAACAGATGTGATGGTGTAACAAATGCCATCTCTAAATTCCCCATAATAAACTGTCTCGAATGGTGGATAGTTTAGAGAGGAAGAGGGCTTTCAGAACATAGCGAAGCTAAGGATATAAAGGCTGTAGGCCTGGCTTTTTAATCTGAATTTACTTCATAGCTTTGGAATCGAAAGTTCAGGGTAGCTGGGACTCTAGCGCCTCGGTTTGCCGGTTATCCCTCCGCTGAGTCTTGCTGCGACAGAAGTGTTCTTTGGTCTGGTGAAGGTTCCTTAGTCTATGCTGAGCAATATTGCTCGTCTGACGCCGTGAAAGCCGCCAGCTTGGAATTGTGCGGGCAAATGTGTAGCCGCAAACTTTGCTGCATTGCTTGCAGGATGTCGGCGAGTCTGAGAACAGGCGCTAGTAACGGGGGGCGACCTTATCGATGACTTGAGTTGCCAAGAGATGGAATCAAAAAGAAACATGATTCATGGGTAAGAGATGAGAGTCCTATGGACAACCTTGCCCTAAATTGAGTTTTGCAGTTTTCGAGACGGCGAAATTGATGAGGTAGGTATGAAGATTATTAGCTTTTTAATTATGCTCTTTCTGACTTGGCTTCCTGCTATAGGCAATGCTGAAGTGGATGGTGATCAATCGATTTTCCCTCAACAACTAACAGCTCGTAATCTGTTAACCTACTGTGCATCGAGTTCAATGACAGAGCTTGGCAGGACGCGACAACGGTATTGCTGGGGATTCGTAAGCGGTGTTGAGGAGGCTATTCGCCTTCCGTTACAACTATCCGTGCAGTCACCTAAGAAGACGGTTTGCGTGCCTAAAGGTTTATCGTCCAGGGAGCTGGCTAAAGAGTATATTTCATATGCTGGACGTCGGGATGCTAATCTGGATCGCCCTGCTGCGCAGGTTGTAATCGAGGCGCTTTCACACGCATATCCCTGCCGTACTAAAAAATCGAAGAGAGACGTCTGATCAAGCGGGCTTTTACATCAAGTTTATAGAAGCTGGATTCAGCGTCAGGGGTTATGGAGTAAAGGATGTCCGAAAGCTGTAAATATGATCATTTAGTTCATATCAGGGATCACTCTGAGCTGGGGCTTTATGAACTGATTCCGAATGTTGTCTGGATATTCGACCTGGATAAACATGGCTGGTGGTGGGGTAACTCCGCTGCGGTATCGTTCTGGAATCTGAACACTCTGCAGGAGCTGATCGATAAGGATCTCTCCGGTGATACCCAGGGAGCACGGGATCGCACTTTGCAGACCTTTGAGTTAGCGGCAAAGGATGGCCTGACCGTTGATCCCTGGACCACCTATCCCAATGGTAAACCTAAGACGCTGCTGATGATGCACCGGGCGGTATTGCTGGGGCCTGATAAGCATCGTGGCATCATCGCCTATATCAATGAGCAGGTTAACCTGGGTGAACAGCCTGAAAACCTGCTGTTGATGGAAGCGATGCGCTATACCCGGGTACCTGCGACCAGCTTCACCTTCGAGGGTGAGCCGCTGGTTGAAAATCCCGCTGCTACTGATGCCTATAAGCATTTGCATGAGCAACCTATACCGCAGGGCGATTGTGCCTTTATCGCGCGCTTTGTTGATCGTGAGGAGGGGCGTGCCTGCCTGAAGAGGATTCAGGATGGGGAGGAGGGACGCTGGGATTTCATTATGCAAACCAGCGAGGGTTCGCGTCGCCATAGCCTGGATATTCGCCGTACCCGCCACCCTTTGAATGGCGATTTCCTGTTTCTGGTGGTCGAGTACGACTTTACCGAGTTGTATGAGGCGCTGGCAGAGGTCGAGGCTGCGCGGGCAGATCTGCATGAAATCGCCATGACTGATACCCTCACCGGCGTTAGCAGCCTGCATTATATGCAGGAGGTCGCCGCAGCGGAGATCGCTCAGGCGGCACGGGCTGATTACCAGTTGGCGGTGATGTTTATCGATTTAGATGGGTTTAAGTCGATCAACGATGCCTTTGGCCATGAAGTTGGGGATAACGTTTTGTGTGAAGTCGCACAACGCGTTAAGGCCACTATTCCAACCGAGGATATGCTGGCGCGTATCGGCGGCGATGAGTTTGTTGTGCTGCTCTCTCATGACGCCTGTGCAGCGGGTACTGAGTTTACCGCTAACAGAATACTGAAAGAGATAGAGCAGCCACTAGCCCTCAACGGATATGAGCTTAGTGTCAGCGCCAGTATAGGCATCGCCTTTTACCCTAATGATGGCCGGGACCTGGAAGCGCTGTTAAAAACCGCAGATGACGCCATGTACAGCGTTAAAAGAAATGGTAAAAATGCCTTCGCCTGTGCTTAGGTGTTTTCTAATCATCTGGTTAATAATGTTGGCCCCACTGCTGGATCAATAACTAGGCCTAATCAAAGAAGGGACATATGAAGCGATTTTTCTTCCTGCTGGTTTCTATCACTGCAACTGTTCTAAGTGGTTGCGCTAACCAACCTTTGGTTCGTAGCTATAGCGGTGAGGTAAATGTACGTACGCTTCAGGTGGAGCTCGCGCCTATTCGGGATCCAGAGCAAAATTTAAGTGAAGATTATTCAAAGCTCACTAAGATCCTGAAAGGGGCTCAGGAGGTAATGGATCTGTTTGAGCCTAAGCATCGGGATAGATTGATTACGCAGTTGCATACTTTTGAAACAACCCTGGTAGAGGGTATTCGTGATCGGGCGGGTATTCCACTTAAGGCTGCGCAGAATTCAGAAGTTAGTATGCAATATGGGGATGAGAATGAGCTTGTAAGTATCGAGTATGATTATCCGCTGGTAGAGGGGGCTTATGTAAATTTATTTGCCACGGTTTACTACACTGAACGGTCAGACTTGGCGCTAGGGGCCGCAGAGTACAACGCAAATTTTATTGAGCTCGTCCCCGAGATTATCCTACAAATCGATGGCTATAACGAAAATGGTGATCTGTTTTGGCGCCACACCGCACGCTATGAATCGAAACAGGCATATAAGTTTGGCGACCAGTATGTGCTGGGCGTACCCACCAAGCGCCTCGATGAAGCACAGATTTTCCTGGTGCCTATGGCGAAGGGAGTGATTGAGGAATTGGCTTCGGTTGAGTAAGGATCAGCAGCTAGGTTGGGATAAGCCGCTTCGCGGCGCATCCCAACGTCAGCCGGTAATCAGGCTTTCTTCACAAACTGTGCGGTGATCATCATCTCGCCCGCACCGTCCACTTTGCAGTCGAGCTGGTGGTCTTTGCCTTCGACGATGCGTCGAATCACGGCTTTAGTGCCGATCTTCAGTACCTGAGAGCTACCCTTCACCTTAAGGTCTTTGATAAAGGTGACCTTATCACCGTCTTGCAGCAGGGTGCCGTTGGAGTCCTTGGCGGTTGGGGCTTCATCTTCGGCAGGGGCTTCTGACGGGTTCCACTCATGTGCGCATTCCGGGCAGATCAGCAGTTCCTGATCCTGGTATACGAATTCAGAGTTGCATTTAGGGCATGGTGGCAGGGACATAGGGTATTACTTCTTCCAATTAATTTGGCGTATATGGTAATGGGGCGATGCTGTCTTGGCGAGGGCAATTATCAGGATGGAAGGTGGGGTTTTAGCCGGACAGCCTCGATTGCATATTCCGACCGGGCTGCCCGCTGATTCAACTAGCCTACCTCACTCAAACTCGATCCAGGTGGTTTTCAGCTCGGTGTAGTCATCCATGGCATGGATTGACTTGTCGCGGCCGTTGCCGGATTCCTTAAAACCGCCGAAAGGCACGGTCATATCGCCGCCGAAGTAGTTGTTGATGCCCATGGTGCCGGTGCGGATGGCGGCGGCGACTTTGTGGGCGGTGTTGATGTTATTACTCCAGACGGCGCCGGCGAGGCCGTAGGGGGAGTCGTTGGCGATGGCGATGGCATCGTCCCTATCCTTGAACGGGATCACCGAGATCACCGGGCCGAAGATCTCTTCGCGGGCGATACGCATCTGGTTATTGACGTCGGCAAAGATGGTTGGCTGGTGGTAGAAACCGCCCTCGGTTTCGATCACTTCACCGCCCAGTACCAGACGGGCGCCTTCCTCAAGGCCGATTCTGACGTAGTTCTGAATGGTATCCAGCTGTTTCTGGTCGATCACCGGCCCCATCGGGGTAGCCGGGTCGAGCGGGTTGCCCGGTACCCAGCGCTTGGCTTTAGCCAGCACCATCTGCAGGAACTCATCGTAGATCGATTCCTCTACCAGCAGGCGGGTACCGGCGGTGCAGGTCTGGCCGGAGTTGTAGAAACCGGCGATCACGGCCAGGGCGGCGGCTTTCTTCAGGTTGGCATCGGCAAAGACGATATTGGCACTCTTACCGCCCAGCTCAAGGAAGGTGCGCTTGAGGTTGGACTGGCCGGAGTACTGGGTCAGCAGTTTACCGACGGCGGTAGAGCCGGTGAAGGTCTGGCCATCGATATCCGGGTGCAGTGAGAGGTGTTTGCCGAGGTTGATACCATCCCCCGGGAGTACCTGCAACACGCCATCGGGCAGGCCTGCTTCGCTCGCCAGCTGGGCGATGCGCAGGGCGGTAAACGGGGTTTTCGGATCGGGCTTGAGGATCACTGAGTTTCCGGTGGCCAGTGCCGGGGCCAGTTTCCAGGCGGTGGTGGAGAGTGGGTAGTTCCAGGGCACGATAGCGGTAACTACGCCCAGTGGCAGCCGGGTGACCAGCGCCAGGGTGTCGTGGCCGGTGGGGGCGATCTGTTCATAGACCTTATCGATCGCCTCGGCGGTCCAGCGGAAACAGTTGATGGCGCCGGGGATATCCACGTTGGTGCTGTCGCTGATTGGCTTACCGACATTGAGAGTCTCCATCAGTGCCAGCTCTTCGGCGTGTTGCTGCATCAGGTCGGCCCAGCGTAGCAGCACGTTTTTGCGCTGTGTCGGTGCCAGTCCTGACCAGATGCCGGATTCGAAGGTGTTACGGGCGATCGTTACTGCCTGGTCGGCATCTTCCGGGCCGCAGTCAGCCACTTCGGCCAGCAGCTCGCCAGTGGCGGGGTTGTAGATCGGCGCAGTGTTGCTTGACAGGGCCGGGCAGTCGGCACCGTTGATATAGGCTTGGGTCGGCAGGTTCAGTTCTGCAGCGGTGTGCTGCCAATCGCTCAGGTTCTTCTCAGTCATCTTCGGTCCCTTGAATGCAGTAGTCAGAGGCAATGGTTTGATGGTGCGCCGCCGGGCAGGCTTTTGCAATCGTCAATTAATCGTCCGTACGGATGCTCGCTAATCGACGGTGGCGCTGTGATCCAGTGGCTTCACCGAGGCCTTGCGGCGATCGCCCAGCTCGGAAATCAGCATGCCACTGAGGATCAGACCGGCACCGAGCAGGCCGCTGCTGCCGAGGTGCTCATCCAGGTAGAACCAGGCAGATAGATGGGCAAATACCGGTTCGAAGGCAAACACCAGTGCAACCTTATGCGCCGGTAGCAGGGTCTGACAGGCGGACTGGGCCCAGAAGGCGTAGGCGGTACCGAGGATTGAGGCGACCAATATCGCCAGCAGGATCATCGGTGCCAGCAGCTGGTCCTGCCACTGCACCGCAGCGGCCTCGGGATGGTAGAACGCCGGATCGGGACTGAGCCATGCTGCCAGGCTGCTATAAAGTGCCACGGCCAGCAGCTGCACGATGCTGAGCAGGATCACCGGTAGCTGCTTTACCAGACGCCCGGTCAGTACGATATGGGTGGCGAAGGCGAAGGCGCAGATCAGTACCAGCAGGTCGCCCTGGTTCAGTGCCAGCGAAACGCCCTCGCCCGAGGTCAGCAGGTAGAGGCCAGTGGTAGCAGCCAGCACGCCAAACCAGACATTGCGGCTGGCATGATGGCGAAACAACAGAAATCCCAGCACCGGCACCAGCGGTACATTGAGGCCGGTGATAAAGCCCGCGTTAGAGACGCTGGTGAAGCGCAGTCCTTCGGTCTGGGTATAGAAGCCGACAAACAGCATAAAGCCCAGCAGCAACCCGGCACCGAGCAGTTTCTGCACTTGTCCCTGCGGCAGCCTCTCGCGGCTGAACCAGAGCAACGGCAGCAGTGAGAGCGCCGCCAGGGCAAAGCGGATCGCATTAAAGGTATGGGTTGGAATGCGGGCCACCGCCAGGTCGATCAGTACAAATTCCACGCCCCAGACAAGACTGACCAGCAGTAATAGTCCGAGGGCGACACGCGGTGAACGGATAGTCATGGTTTATCTCCCGGATAAGAAAACGCCCCCGGCCAGATCGCTCTGACCGGGGGCGTAGCAGCTCAGCCCTGAAGGGGAGCTGTTCAGGCCATCATAAAGCCCAGTACCAGCAGGGCGGCGAAGCTGAACACCGCACCGATAATGGCGTAAGGGATCTGGGTCAGGGCATGCTGCATCGGTGTACAACCGGAACCCTGTGACGAGAGTACGGTGGAATCACTGAAGAAGCAGGCATGGCTGCCGAAGGCGGAGGCCGACAGCAGTGCACCGACGGTCAGCGGCATCGACATATCCATTGCCAGCGCCATCGGGATCACGATCGGCAGCGAAACCACAAACACCCCCCAGCTGGAGCCGGTGGCAAATACCACCGCTGCCATGGCGGCAAACACCAGCGCCGGCAGCAGCTCTTTCGACAGGTAAGGCGACAGGGAGTCGATGATGTATGGGGTCATGCCGAGCTGGTCATTAACCTCCTTAAGCATAAATCCGGCGCAGACCACGGCGATCGGGTGCAGCATCACCTTGAAGCCATCCAGCATCGAATCCACCAGCTGGCCGAAGTTCAGCAGGCTCTGCCAGAAGTAGAGCACCATGGTAAACATCGAGGCGACCAGCGCCCCCAGCAGCAGGTCGATCTCATAGTAGACACTGGCTGCAACCAGCACGGCCATCGGCAGCAGGAAGTTGATCAGGCCGACTATCGGCGAGGTTTTCTTTATACCGCTGATATCAAAGCCATCCTGCTGGCTGCCTTCCGGAATCGGCTGGCCGGCCTGGGCGCGTTGCTCGGCCTGTTTCATGGCGCCGAAGTCACCGAGGATGCCCGCAGCCACCAGGAATACCACCAGCAGCGCAATCCAGCCGTAGGCCATATACGGAATGGCATCGATATAAAGCGACATGCCGTTGCCTTCGCCAGCGGCGCCGTTCTCTTCCAACAGGGCGGCGAAGTAAACCGCCCAGGTGGAGACGGGCACCAGGATACAGACCGGGGCGGCGGTGGAATCGACCAGAAATGCCAGCTTTTCGCGGGAGATCTTGTAGCGGTCGGTAAGGTTCTTCATCGAGGCGGAGACCGCCAGCGAGTTGAGATAGTCGTCGATAAACACCATTACCCCAAGGCAACAGGTCGTCAGCATGGTGCCGCGCTTGGTCTTGATCCGGCGTGCCAGCAGCTCACCGAAGCTGAGGACGCTGCCACCGCGTTCCAGCATATTGATCAGGCCACCCATCATGCCGCATACCAGCACGATCCAGGCGATGGTTTCATCCATCACCACGCCCATCGACAGGTCGCCGAGGCCGGAGACCAGGTTGGTCGGATCAAGCAGTAACAGACCGGCGACGATACCGGCGAAGATCGATTCCAGCGGTTTCTTGGTGATCACGGCCACCACCAGGATCAGCAGGGCGGGTAGCAGGCTGTAGAAGCCATAGCTTTCGCCTTCCGTGTGCTGGGTCGAAAGAAAGGCGAAACCGGCCATAATGGCGGCAAAGAAAATCAGCCAGCGGGTGGGCTGTTGCATGCCCGATGACGGGGACTCAGCTAAATGAGTAGTGCTCGGTTGAGCGGCCTCTGTACTCATGGTGACACCTGTTTATATTTGTTATCTATCAGTAATCATGGCCCGCAACAGCACCGGTTGCGCCGGGTGTCGTCGCGGGATTCAGCATTGGCTGTCAGGCCGGTTGAGCAGTTGAAATCAGATGCCCAGCTTGTCGCGCAGGTTGTAGTACCAGGCACCCATCGCGGTGTATGGAATTCGCAGGGCGCGGCCTCCCGGGAACGGGTACTGCGGCAGTCCGGCGAAGATATCGTAGCGCTCAGCCTGACCCTGAATCGCGTCGGACAGCACCTTACCGGCGAGGTGAGAGCTGGTCACACCGTGGCCGCTGTAGCCCTGGGCGTAGTAAATATTGCTGCCGATACGGCCGAACTGGGGCAGACGCATCAGGGTGAGCAGGAAGTTACCGGTCCAGGCGTAGTCAACCTTGACGCCCTGCAGTTCGGGGAAGGTCTTCAGCATCTTCGGAACTATAAGAGACTCGATCTTGCCCGGTTCCCGTGCGCCATAGGTTACGCCGCCGCCGTAGATCAGTCGGCCGTCGCCGGAAAGTCTATAGTAATCAAGCAGGTAGTTGCAGTCTTCGACGCAGTTGTCCTTGGGCAGCAGGGCTTTCTGCTGGGCTTCGCTGAGCGGTTCGGTGGTGATCACCTGGGTGCCACAGGGCATCGCCTTGGATTCCAGCTGCGGGATCAGGCCGCCCAGGTAGGCGTTGCCTGCCACCACGGTGTAATCTGCGGTGACGCAGCCACTGGCGGTATGGATTTTGACCGGACTGCCTTCCTCGACACGGGTGACGACCGAGTCTTCATAGATGACGCCGCCGAGGGATTCCAGCGCCGCGGCTTCGCCTAGTACCAGGTTGAGCGGGTGGAAGTGACCGCCGGAGTGATCCATCAGGGCGCCGCTGTAACGATCGGTGCCGATATAGTTCTGGGTGTCGTCGGCGGATAGCAGTTCGAGGTGCTGGTGACCGTGGGCCTCCCAGAGTGTCTTTTTTTCTTCCAGCTCGCGCAGCTGCTTGCTGTTACAGGCGGCGAAGATACCGCCATCCTTCAGATCGCAGTTGATATTGTAGTCGGCGACCAGGCGGCGGATGATCTTGCCACCCTCGAAGGCCATCTTGCCCATCTCGGTGCCGGTATTCTTGCCGTAATGCTTTTCGATAAAGTCGATATCACGGCTGTAGCTGTGCACGATCTGGCCGCCATTGCGGCCCGAGGCTCCGAATCCGATCCGGGTCGCTTCCAATACGACAACCTTAAAGCCATTCTCGGCCAGGTGCAGGGCGGTGGACATTCCGGTGAATCCGGCGCCGATAACACAGATATCGGCGCGCACGTCGCCTTTGAGGGCAGGGCGCAGACTCTTATCGTTGGCGGAGGCCGCATAATATGAGCTGGTGTGTGAAGGTACAGACATGGGCGTTCTCTTCTTATTTGCCGGCTCAGATCCCCGGCTTTTATTCGCTGTAGCAGTTTGTGCCCGGGTGGCAGAAAGAGTGTGCATTGCCTCCCGTGGCTGACTGTCTTAAACGATACGGCCACTGTCACCGCTGGAGATATACCTATCAGGGTATATTTTTGCGTGATGTTGCCAGGGGCGGCCGACAGCAGCCCCATATAGTGGCGCTTACAGGCTTTGTTGCAGGCAGTCGGTGAAGGCGCTGATCACCTGTTCGTTGCTGTGTTTCTTGCGCCAGATTGCCGTGAAGGTATTGGTGTAGCCGTATTCCCTGGCAAACAGCGGTCGCATAACAGCGTCGAGGTTCCAGCTTTTGGCCAGGTGCTTCGGCAGGAAGCCGAGATATCCGCCACTGAGGATCAGGGTGGCGCGGGCCTCCTGATGGTGGGCCTTGGCCTGCTTATTCCACAGTCGCATATCCGGATGCAGCTCGCGTCCCGGCATCAGGCGAGGCGATTCGACAAAGCGGTGTTGCAGCAGCTCTTCCTTGCGTAGCTTGGCTTCCGGCTGTTCATAAAGAGGATGGCCCAGGCCGCAGTAGAGCAGCATCTCCTCCTGAAACAGGTCCAGCGTGTTCAGCTCGCTAAAGGGATGCGGCAGTACGGTGACGCCGATGTCGACTTTCTTCTCCAGTACGGCGGTACTGACATCATCCGAGGACATGGTGGTGATCTGTACCCGCACATCCGGCGCCTTCTCGGAGAAGCGGTCGAGGGCGCGGACGATACAGGAGTTGTGTGCGCCCAGCATATGCTCGGCAAACCCCAGATGCAGCTGGCCGAAGATTCGGTTGTGGGAGCGGTTAACCCGGTTGCGGAACTGGTCGACCGCGGTCAGCAGTTCCAGTGTCGCTTCATAGACCTCGATACCCTGATCGGTGAGGCTGAAGCCGCCGCGCCCGCGGGCACAGAGGCGCATATCGAGGCGCTTCTCCAGGTCGGCGATATAGTTGGAAATGGTGGAGTTAGCCAGGTTGAGCTGGAGCTCGGCGGCGGTGAAGCCTCCGGCCTCGACCACGGCCCTGAATACCCGCAGCAGGCGCAGGTCGACATCGGCCAGCTGTCCGGAGATCGCTGCTTTTTTACGTCCCATCACTGACTCCTTATACCTTGGCCTGCGCTTATTCCCGAGGAATCAGCGGTCCCAAAGTCGCATATACTTTGGGATATTTAAAAGTGATTTCACAAAAATCATTATATAAGCCATAGGTATGCTGGTCTATAAAGTCTCTAAACGGGCCTGAACGTGAAGGTCGCTTCCCCGGAGAGAGGGGATGCCGCCAGGATCCGGAAGTATTTTTTGGAGAGTCTGATGAGCACAATTATCTATCCAACCACCAACCTCAAGGCGACAGAGAGCCTGACGCTGGAACGTGGCGACGGCGCTTATGTGTATGACAATAACGGTAAACAGTATCTGGAAGCGCTGGCCGGTCTGTGGTGCACCTCGCTGGGCTATAACAACCGCGAGCTGATCGACACTGCGGCTGAGCAGATGGGTCAGCTCTCTTACTCCCATATGTTTGGTGGGAAAACCCATCAGGTGGGCATCGACCTGTCTGACAAGCTGGCTTCAATGGTGCCGGTTGAAAACGCCCGGGTGTTCTTTGGTAACTCCGGCAGTGATGCCAACGACAGCCATGTGAAGATGCTGCGTTACTACTTCAATGCGATCGGCAAGCCGGAGAAGTTTAAGATCATCGCCCGCGAGCGCGCCTATCACGGTGTGACGGTGGCGTCGGCATCCCTGACCGGCCTGGTACCCAACCACACCCACTTCGACCTGCCGTTCGAAGCGCTGGGTATCCTGCGTACCGATGCACCGCACTACTACCGTGGCGCGCTGCCGGGTGAGAGCGAGACTGAGTTTGTCGAGCGGATCACCAACAATCTGGAACAGCTGATCCTGCAGGAAGGCCCTGAGACGATCGCTGCCTTTATCGCTGAGCCGATCACCGGTGCCAGCGGCGTGATCGTGCCGCCGGCCGGTTACTACGAGAAGGTTCAGGCGATCCTCAACAAGTACGACATCCTGTTCTGGGCGGATGAAGTCATCACCGGTTTCGGTCGTACTGGTAACGATTTCGGCTGCACTACTATGAATATCCAGCAGCCGGATATGATGACCCTGGCAAAGCAGCTGTCGTCGGCCTATATGCCGATCAGTGCCTCGGTGATCAAGGGTGATATGTATGAAGCGATGATCGAGCCAAGCGCCCAGGTGGGTGTCTTCGGACACGGCTACACCTACTCCGGTCACCCGGTGGCGGCTGCGGTATCGCTGAAAACCCTGGAGATCTACCAGCGCGATAACATCTTCGGCCACGCTGCGGAGATGGGTGAGTATATGCAGAAGCGCCTGGCGGAATTCCGCAACCATCCATTGGTGGGTGAGATCCGGGGTAAGGGCCTGATCGCCGCGATCGAGCTGGTCGCCAATAAGGCGACCGGTGAGTCCTTCGAAGGCGGCAGGATTGGTGGCTTCGCCATGCAGGCATGCCAGAACCACGGCATGATTACCCGTGCCGTGGCGGGTAACTCGCTGGCATTCTGTCCGCCGCTGATCATCACTGAGGCACAGATCGATGAGATGATCGATAAACTGACCCTGGCACTGGAAGACACCCTGGACTTCGTCACCCGCGAGAACCTGCTTAAGGCTTAACCCCACTCCGGACTTTCCGGTTCCAGGCTAACGGCCGCAGGCAGAGGCTCAGTCTGCTTGCGGCTATTAGCCTGTCGCTTACAGCTTTCTTTATTACTTTGGCAACTTTGCGTCTTGCAGGGGGATCCTTCAGATCCCCCATTTTTTTGCCTTCAGCTTTTCCCCTTCAACCTCTTTTCTTCAAAAGAGAGCATTGCCCGCCTCCCAACACAGCTTGCAGCCGGTCAGGAACAGGAAACCGTAACAGAACCGGTAGAACAGGGTTTCATCGACCCGACTGTGCAGCTTGATCCCCAGCCAGACCCCGAATGCCGCCAGCGGCATCAGCACCAGTGAGGTGGTGATATTGCCCGGCTGTAACAGCCCCAGCATGCCGTATGGAATCAGCTTCATATAGTTGATGGCGGCGAAGAACAGCACCGTGGTACCGGCAAACAGGGATTTTTCCAGCCGTTGCGGTAGCAGGTAGAAATTCAGTGGCGGCCCGCCGGCATGGACGCTGAAACTGGTAAAGCCTGCCAGCAATCCCCAGAAACTGCCTCGCCCGGGGCTGGCGGGTTTAGCTTCAGGTAGCTGTTTATTCAGCGCCTGCCAGAAGGTGTTAAGACAGAATGACAGCGTAACACCGCCGATCAGCAGCTTCAGGTGGTCTTCACTCAGCTGATGGAAGCTCAGGGCACCCAGCGTAATTCCCAGTGCTGCAGCGGGCAGCAGTATCTTCAGGTTATTGCGGTCGAAGCGGCCGCGAAAGCCCCACATCGCCACCAGATCCATCAGGCAGAGTATCGGCAGCATGATGGCTGCGGCCTGTGTCGGAGCGATCACCAGCGCCAGCATCGGTACCGCCACCAGTGCCAGGCCGCCGCCGAAGCCGCCCTTGGAAATTCCCACAATCAGTACGGCCGGGATGGCAGCCAGGTAAAACGACGGATCGGTCAGCATAGCAGGCGCTTCAGTCAGAAAAGGGAGGGCCAGCATACACCGCCCGCCGGCGGGCAAGAAACTGCAGAAATCTGTGCTTAGCCGGCGTCTTTATGACAGTGCAGGGAGGCATGGCCTAAGCGGTATAAGTTCTGGTTATGCCTATAAGCGGATTTTGGCTTTGGCATCAGTTTTTTCTTGGGCTGGAAACAAAGCGGACATATTGGCTGCGTAGATTAGCGGGCGTGGCCGGGCAGCCAGTTTCTGACTACAGCGCGACCCCGCCTACAGCTGTCCAGATTTTCAGCCAGCCAGTGTCATTGTTGCGGCTGGTCATCCAATTTAAAACTTAAAGGAATGGTTCGATGGCTACTAAGCTTTTGCTTCTAGGTGCTGCAGTTGCGATGGCGAGCAACGCAATGGCGCAATGTCCTGCAGTTGCCGGTCCTGATGCGGGGGGGACGTTTCCCCATCTTTATGAGCTGGCTGAATATGAAAAGGCAAATAGCTGCACCCTGACATTTTCTGAAAACCCGGCGATTGCCGCACTGAACGCCCGCATCGCCGGTAACCCGGAGATTAAACCCCTGGCCCAGCGTCTGCCAGCAGAGCCGCTGGTGATCGCGCCTTACAAGCAGATCGGTCAGTACGGTGGTGTGCTGGACGGTATCTCCAAAGCGACGGAATCCGGTACTTCAGACCTGCTGGCCGTGCGCCATGTGAACCTGACCCGCTTCAGCGATGACCTGGCAACGGTGGTACCTAACGTTGCCAAATCCTGGGAGTGGAACAAAGACTACACCCAGCTGACCATGAAGCTGCGCAAGGGGCATAAGTGGTCTGATGGTGAGGCCTTCACCGCGGCCGATATCGCCTTCTGGTACAACCATCTGCTGATGGATAAAAACGTGGTGCAGTCGCCAAAAGACCGCTTCCTCTCCAACGGTAAGCCGATGAAGGTTGAAGCGCTGGATAAAACCACCGTCCGCTTTACCCTGAATGTACCTAAGCCAAGCCTGACTGCGATGTTTGCTCAGGACTATGCTCAGCCATTCCAGCCGATGCACCTGTTGGGCAAATTCCACCCGGCACTGAATAAGGACGCTGACAAGCTGGCGCAGCAACTGGGTTTCGAGAACGGCTATGCGCTGGTGAATTTCTACTACGGCCAGTCCGATTGGAAGGATATCCCGACGCCCCTGTTGAAGGATAAAGCGGCCACCGAGCGTCTGGTGAAGGCAGGCCTTACTGCCAATATGCCAACGCTGGAAGCCTATATCGTGGTTGAAGATACCCTGGAAGGACGCCGTCTGGTGGCCAACCCTTACTTTCACCAGGTAGATACCGCCGGTAACCAGTTGCCCTATATCAGCGAGATCAACGAAGTCTTTATCGGCGACGAAGATATTCAGACGGCGAAAATGATCGCCGGTGAGATTGACTACAAGACCCAGGCAGTAAACCTGCCGACGGCACCGGTGCTGCTGGAGAACAAGGACAAGGGCAACTATGAGGTTGCGCTGCGTCCGAATATCTCCCAGACCACTTATGCCTTCAATATGACCGACAAGGATCTGGAAAAGCGCGCGGTATTCAACGACATCAACTTCCGTCGCGGTATGTCGCTGGCCATTAACCGATCCCAGATCAACGAGATCGCCTACTTCAACCTGGGCAAACCGACCCAGTACACCGCGTTTGACGGTGATACGGCACCCTTTGTGACGGATGAACTCAAAGGCAGCTGGATTCAGTTCGACCAGGCTAAAGCCGGCACGCTGCTGGATCAGGCCGGTGTGGTCGACAAAGATGGCGATGGTGACCGCGACCTGCCATCCGGCAGGAAATTTGAGCTGACTCTGCAGTACTCCACCCAGGGTGCCGCGACTGAAGTGGCGGAGATTATCGCCGCCAACTGGAGCGCTGTCGGCGTCAAAACCAGCCTTAAAGAGGTGACCTCCGACGAGTACCGTAACTCCCAGTCGGCCAACGACCTGAGCGTGCTGCTGTGGGAGATGGGCCGCCCGCTGGCCACCATGGCCACCAAGACCGAAGACGTACTGCCGCCTTACGGTACCTTCTTCGACCTGCGAACCGGCATGCTGTGGGACCAGTACCGCAAGAGTAACGGCGCTGAAGGGGTGCAGCCGCCGGCAACCGTCGATGCGATGGAGCAGCTGGCGAACCGTTTCGTGACCCTGAATATCGGCAGCGATGCCTCCAACGAAACCGGTTATCAGATGGCGAAGCGTACGGTCGATGACCTCTTTATCAGCGGCACGGTAAAAGCGGTTCAGCCGATCTATTACAGCCGCAAGCTGGGCAACTTTGAAGTGCCTAAGACCCACTCCTACGACTACTACTGGAACTACCCGTATATGGCGACCCAGTGGTTTCTGTCTGAAGAGCAGCGCGTAGCGCAGCAGTAACTGAGAGAGTTGGCCGGTCCGGGGCCGCCCGGTCCGGTCTTTTTTGTCGCTGTGTCTTATGGTGTCACCTGTTGAACTGGATTCCCGGATGATCAACTTTTTTTCTGAAACCTGGCTGTTGTGGCTGCTGCTGTTAACCGGCGGTTCACTGTTTTGGGCCTCCAGAAACAGCCAGTATTTTCACTATGTTTTTAACCGTTTCTTGATGGCGCTGGTGGCTCTGCTGAGTGTCAGCATCATCGTTTTTTCCCTGATGGAGGTCCTGCCCGGCGACTGTGCCGAGAAGTGGATCGCCTACAAAAGTACCCAGGGTGAGATGATCACCCAGGCGGATATAGATGCCGAGCGTGCCCGTATGGGGCTGGATCAGCCGCTGCCTGTTCGCTGGGGTGAGTGGGTTACCGGCCTGACCCTTAAGGGTGACCTGGGCTTTAGCTGTTCCAAGCGTCAGTCCGTGAATCTGGCGCTGGGCGACCGGTTCTGGCTCAGCTTTATGTTCTGTATTGCCGGACTGGTGCTGGCCTATGTGATCGCAGTGCCGTTTGGCATCCTCTCGGCCTATGTGCTGAACAAGCCCTGGGTTGATCACAACCCGCAGCATGGTTCGCTGAAGCGGCTGCTGAATACCCTGGGACTGGGGCTGGCCAAGATCAGCGATGTGATGCTGCGAATCGTCAGCTATCTGGGGCTGGCGCTGCCCAACTTCCTGCTGGCACTGACCATTATCCTGCTCTACGTGTTTGCCGGTGAACCGACCCCGACCGGGCTGTTCTCTGACGAGTGGCGCAGCGAGCCGTGGTTTAACGAATCCGGTTTCCAGTGGGGCAAGCTGAATGATTTCCTTGGCCATATCTGGTTGCCGATCTTCGTTATCGGCTGGGCGGCGACGGCGCTGCAGCTGCAGACGGTGCGGGCGCTGGTGGTGGATGAATCCAGCAAGCTCTATGTGGATGCCGCCCGGGCCCGCGGCGTCGATGGCCTCAGCCTGTGGGCTAAGTATCCAGTGCGTCACTCGATCAGCCCGCTGTTTAACAGCGTCGGCTTCGATTTCCAGCGGGTGTTTAACGACCTGCCGATTGTGGCTCTGGTGATCGGCCTGACCGATGCCGCCGCGCTGTTGATTGAAGCACTGGCGATGACCAACGATCAGGAGCTGGCCGCTGCCATCCTGTTTCTGGTGGCGCTGGTGGTGATTTCGATGAACTTTATTACCGATATTGTGCTGGCCGCGGTCGATCCCCGCGTGCGTAAGAGCGTGATGGGAGGCTGAGCATGCTGAGTATCAGTTCGATTTTCAGGGGGCGGGCCGCCCGTCAGACAGCATCGCAGGATGATGCGTATTACACCGCCGGTCAGTTCGCACTGATTAAAGCGCGCTTTATGAAGAAGACTGCCGGTCTGGTGGCGGGCTTTGTGCTGTTGCTGATGCTGTTGATGGGGCTGTTTGCGCCCTTTTTTTCACCGGTTGACCCGGGCATAGACGGCGCCGATGAAAGCTACCGTCGTGGCGCGCCGCAGGCGGTCTATTTCTGGGATCAGAATGGTTTCTCCTGGCGGCCCTTTACCTACACCTATGTAAAGGACCAGCCCAAGACCGATTTCGCGGCGCTGCTGCAAGGCGGAGGCGGGTTAGCGGCGCTGGATAAACTGACCTCCAGTGGTGCGCTGAATGCGTCCAGCCAGAATAAATATACTGTGCATGAAGATCAGCGCCGTTACCTGCAGTTTTTTGTCCGGGGCTGGGAGTACTCGATTCTGTCGATCGACACCCTGGGGATCGATATCCGCTGGGACCGGCATCTGGTCGGGGTCGAGCAGGGGATGATCCACCTGATGGGGACCGACGAAGACGGCAAGGATGTCTTCAGTCGCACCCTGCATGCAATCTGGGTCACCATCAGTATCGCCATCGTGGCACTGATCGTGAAGCTGTTCAGCTCGCTGCTGGTGGGTGGTGTCAGCGGCTATTTCGGTGGCAGGGTAGACGCGGTGTTGATGAGTATCACCGAAGCAGTGCGGGTGATACCGCCGATTCCGATCTACCTTGCCTGCGCCGTAGCGCTGGCCCAGATCGACCTGACACCGACCCAGCGTTACTTCGCGATTGCCGTGGTGATTGGCGCACTGGACTTTGCCACCCTGGGACGCCGCCTGCGTACCCATATTCTGGTAGAGCGCACCCAGGATTACGTGCTGGCCGCGCAGTTGTCCGGTGCCAGCCATATGCGGGTGATCTGGCGTCACCTGGTGCCCAGCTTCGGCAGCTACATCATCGTCGATACCCTGATCAACTTTCCCTATGTGATTCTGGCTGAGACCAGCCTGAGCTTCCTTGGCCTCGGACTGACCGAACCGGTGAACAGTCTCGGTGTACTGTTGCAGAAAGCGCAGGACCCGGATATCCAGCAGAACATGGTGTGGCAGTTTTTCCCGGTGGCAGTGTTTGTCGCGCTAGTGATGGCCTTTGTCTTTGTCGGTGATGCCCTGCGTGATGCGGCGGACCCCTATTCAGAGAGAAACAAATAATGATGGCACTGAACCCTATGACTCCCTTACTTGATATTCAGGACCTGACCATCGACTTTCGCACCGATGAGGGACTGGTGCGGGCTGTGAATAACGTCAATCTCAAGCTGCATGCCGGCGAGGTTATGGGGCTGGTGGGTGAGAGCGGTTCCGGTAAGTCCGCCACCGCCAAGGCGATTATGCGGCTACATCCGGGCAATGCGCTGATCCGGCAGCCGAGCCGGATTCAGCTGCACAACGGCAAGCAGCCAGTCAATGTGCTGGGGCTGTCCGGGCGTAATCTGCGCATGGTGCGTGGCGGACTGGTATCGATGATCTTTCAGGAGCCGATGGCCAGCTTCGCCCCGGCGATCCCGATCGGCGAGCAGATTGTCGAAACCATCTGCATCCACCTTGGGCATGATCGTAAAGAAGCCCGCCGTATCGGCATCGAGCTGTTTGAGAGGGTGGGTATTCCGCTGCCCGAAAAGCGTTTCGACCAGTATGTGTTTGAGCTGTCCGGCGGTATGCGCCAGCGCGCCATGATCGCCACCGCCCTGGCGACCCGGCCGAAGCTGCTGATTGCCGATGAGCCGACCACGGCGCTGGATGTCACTATCCAGGCCCAGGTGCTGGAGCTGATGATGGAGCTGCGTGAGCAGATGGGCATGTCGATCCTGTTTATCACCCATGACCTGGGCGTGATCGGCAAAGTGGCCGATAACGTCAGCGTGATGCGTCAGGGGAAAGTGGTTGAAGCGGGTGCGGCTGACCGCGTGCTCTATCAGCCACAGCACAGCTATACCCGCCGCCTGCTGGATGCGCTGCCACATATACACAGCCTGCCGCAGCCGCCGGCACAGACCCCGGCACCGATTGTCAGCATCGACAATCTGTCGATTGACTATCAGTTGGCGGGTAGCGGCCGCAAGGGCGAGAGCTTCAGCGCGGTGCGGGATATCTCGCTGGATCTGCCGCAGGGACAGATTATCGGCCTGGTTGGCGAGAGTGGCTCCGGTAAGACCTCGCTGGGCAAGGCGATCCTCGGGGCGACGCCGATGTCGCAGGGGCAGGTGCGCTTTCATACCGAAGCCCCCTTTACGCTGAAGGCCGGGGCCAAAATCAAGCGCCGGCAGGTTGCCAGTGTAGCCCAGATGGTGTTTCAGGACCCCTACAGCTCGCTCAACCCGCGTCTGACGGTGCGCGATATTATCGCTGAACCGCTGGAGGCGATGGGGTTGACCGGCTCCCGTCAGGAGACTGATGCCCGGGTGATCGAGGTGGCGAAACGCTGTCACCTCAATGTCGATCACCTGCGCCGTTTTCCCCATGCTTTTTCCGGCGGGCAACGCCAGCGTATCAGTATCGCCCGGGCGCTGATCTGCAATCCGCAGTTCTTGGTGGCGGATGAATCGGTGGCGGCGCTGGATGTCTCTATTCAGGCAGAGATCCTTGGTCTGCTGAAGGAGCTGAAGCGGGAGTATGGCCTGACCATCCTGTTTATCTCCCACGATCTCAGCGTCATTGCCAACCTCTGTGATCATGTAGTGGTGATGAAACATGGTGAGCTGGTCGAACAGGGCAGTGTACGTAAGATCTTTACGGCACCGGAACAGGCTTACACCCGACGGCTGATCTCGGCGATTCCGCTGCTGGATCAGGCGCGGCTGGATGCGCAGGTGAAACAGCAGGTGAGAGCCTGACCTGGCGCAGACTGAGCATGGCTGCCGCGCAGCCATCGGTGATTATACAGAGCGGTAGGAGGTGTGCAGTTGGATCTGTCGATGTCAGAAATCAGGGCCTTTAATGCGACAGTCCGCTGTGGCAACTTTACCCGCGCAGCTGCGGAGCTGGGGGTCAGCCAGCCCGCCGTCACCTCGCAGATCCAGAAGCTGGAAACACGTTTCAGTGCGGAGATCTTTCAGCGCGTCAGCAAGGGGGTGCGCCTGACCCGCCTGGGGCTGAAGCTGTACCAACTGACCCGCCAGTACGACGATCTGGAGTCTTCAATCCGGGCGCTGGCGAATCCGGAAACCCAGCTGGAAAAGCCGGAGCTGAAACTGGCCACCTCATCGCCACGTATATTTATGCCGCTGATAGCCCGTTACAAGGCGCTGTTTCCCCGGGTTGAGCTGAAGATTGTGTATGGCAGCACTCAGGAGTGTCGTCAGATGCTACTGGGACGGGAGGTGGATATCGGTCTGTTTCCGCTGGAATCTCCGGAGCCAAAGGAACCGAACCTCTCCTCGCTGTCCTTCCACCGTCATCGCCTGGTGGCGATACTGCCGGTAGAGCACCCCCTGTCCGCCCGGGAAACGGTATCGGTGCATGAACTGATCGAACAACCGCTGATCTTTCTGCGCAACAACTCCTATACCCAGGAACTGGTTGAAAAGATCTTTGCGGTGAACAACCTGACACCACGGCCGGATATCCTGATGAACTCACGCCAGCACATGTGTGAGGCCGTCTCCTACGGCCTGGGGCTGGGCTTCTCCCTGAGCGGTGATATCTACAGCAGTCCCGGTTACTGCTGTGTTGCGATTACCGAAGTGGCGGAAGAAACCACCGAGCATATCGTCTGGCTGAAAGCGCGCGGACAGATCCCTGAAGTGCAGGATTTCGTCAATATTGCACTGGATCAACTCTATCAGCAGCAAAAGGATCAGGCTGAGTAGAACACCACCCTGATAAATAGGTAACATCAGCCTGTGATTACCGTCGAGGCTTAAGCAAGATTTAGCTGCAGTATTTAGGGTGATTGTCAGGGGGTAGCATCTAATGATACTAAACCGGTGGCCGTTTAGATCACGATAGAGGCCCGTTTGACATGATCTGTAGATTGAATTTTACGGTGTGGCTGTCAGTCAGGTTAGTAAATTGGAAAGTGCTGTTTGTTATGAAGGTTAAAAATGTTCGGTTGGATTAGGAGATTTTTAAAGGTAAGGTTTAATAAGGCGCCAAAGTTATTGCTGCTAAATCATAGAGGTGCGAAAAAACTTTGTCTTTATATGTAATGAATTTATTGGGTGTGTCGATTTGATTGTTTGATTATTAAATTTGCACTGTTCCTGCTTGTTGAGTTGAAGATTGATCGTAAAAGTGGAAGACCCTTGTAAAGGAAAATAGGTCTTCCGGATAAGTGGTATTTTGCCCCCCCCCCTCCCTCTGTTATGTGGTGGCTTATGAATTATCGACCTCCAGTGAAGTGCTTTCTAGTTTATAGGTGCTTAATATCTGGTTGCTAATTAGCTCTTTTAACTTAAAGCTGCCTATAATCGATAAGTGGTCGTCATCAAAGTAATATGAGCTTTCTTTGTTTCCTACGGGGCATGTTTTATTTGTGCACATTTCACTAGTTGGATCGATTATTATTACATTGTCGTGCTTTTTTGCTTCATCAATAATTATTTTGTTTGTTTCTTTCTGAAAATTAGTATGTTTTTCAAGAGATACCGACTTTGAACCTAGCCTGCCCTCATTTATTGCTCCGCTTGATATTGAGCTATAGTAAATCTTATCTGGGCTCTTTTCTTGCATTGGTGTTTGGAGCATTAAAATAACATTAATCCCAAGTTCTGCGTATTTTTTTAATGTGCGGCTTATGCCCAGTTTGAATGCTTTTATTGAGCTGGCTTTGTTGATTTCACTATTGTTGTCTTCGGATATATACTGCATTCCGTTGCCTGAATATTCACCCTTTGTGTAATAACTCCACCTTGCTGCCAGGAATACATAGTCAAACTTGTTGTTTTTAATGTAGTTGATGACTCTTGTATTTAGAACGTTGCAGTTTTTATGGTCTTGGTCGCCGCGCCTAGGATATATGCCTATTAGTGGTGGGCATCCACTATATCCAGTGTATGTTAATTCTAGGTTATGATCTTTTGAAATTTTTTCTATTACTGGCAGTGACGAGTACGAGTGGCTATCTCCAAATGCAAATATTTTTTCTTTTCCGTTGGTTATTCTGCAAAAATCGCTATCAGTGTTATGTTGGTAAGCTTTGTCAAAGCATTCATAGCTGCCTCTTTTTATACTGCTTATAATAGACTCTGGCATTGGGTTTAAATAGGAGTTGGGCTTGTATGAAAATATTAATATGCTGGCTGATCCTATAAATATAGCTAGATGTATCGGTTTGCAGTTTAAATAGTCGGTGGTGTCTGTGAATTTTTTTCTGAAGTTTATGGACTCAATGTGTTTGTTGCTCAGGTATCCTAGAGTTAGAGAAAGCATTATTCCATAATAAATCCACTGGTTGCTTAATGAGAAGTAATAAACTGCAACAGCTAACGGCCAATGCCATAAATAGATTGAATATGACCATTTCCCCAAGCTCTGAAAGATAAAGTTTCCAGTAATAGGGCTGTTTTTTCGTTGAGCTTGAATTATTAAAAAGGTGCCTGTTGCTGGAATTAATGCTAGATATCCAGGCCATATTTCTTCTTTTGATATGAAGGCATAAGAAATAATTATTAAGGATAGGCCTATTCCTTCTAAGTATGCTTTTTTTCTATCGCTACAGTTTAATGGATAAATGTAAGCAATGCCTCCAAGCATCATTTCCCACGCTCTTGTAGGTAGAAGGTAATAGGAAGGGTTAGGCCATTTGTAAGATGCAACTACACAAAAAATGAATCCGAATATTGTTCCAATCAGAATGATGGGCTTAATTACTTCTAATGAAGTGTACTTTCGCATTGCAACAAGTAATATAGGATAAATCAAATAGAATTGCCATTCGACGGATAATGACCATGTATGTAAAAGCCACTTTTCATGTGAGGCAGTATCGAAGTAACCCGACTCTCTCCAATAGATGATATTGGAAAAAAATCCCATGCTACTCCCTGCGTGCTTTCCCAATACGCTATAATCTAGTGGGTTTAAATAGAACCAGCCAAAGGAAAGTAGTGCAAGACAAAGAACGGCTAGCGCAGGAATAATCCTGTTTGCACGAGCAATGTAAAATTCAAAAATTGAGAAATTTTCTTCTTCTAAGCCTCTGAATATTATTCCTGTCATCAGGAATCCAGAAATCACAAAAAATACGTCTACGCCTGAGAATCCGCCGGGTAGCCAGCTGGGGTTGAAATGAAATACCACAACAGCTATTACTGCAATGGCTCTTAGCCCATTTATATCGTTTCTAAATCTCAAAACACTACACCCGATGAATTAAAAGCTGGACGTATTTTATAGGAATTAGTAGGCAAGGCAAGAATGGCTTCCTGTATCGTAGGTGTTGGGAAATACTAACCTGGCGGAAATCTGATTGGAGCTTTAACCACGTGATTGCTAGACATAACTTTGATTGCATGGGGCACATATCAGGCGACACTATTGTGGTTCAAACAGTCCGGAGATTCATTTGGCTGGTAAGTCTCAACCATCAGAGAAGAGCCCAAAGACCAAAAGCTTTGATCGTTTACTCTTGAGAGCGAGCCTGAAGGAGGGTGTTCATAGTTCCGTGTCATTTCCGGGTAAAGAGAGGCCTATCCCGCAACAGCCATTGAGGATCTTCACGCAGCATCTGAACCGCCCCGGATATTCCGGAGACTATTTTGTTTGAGTCAGGCTGCTTCACCTGACTCTTCCAACTGACGATAGTATGCCATTTTCAGCTCTACTAGCGGTACATTTCCAATCGGTTCAAGTAATCGGCGATTGTTGAACCAATCTACCCATTCCAACGTCGCGTATTCCACGGCTTCGAGTCCTTTCCAAGGGCCACGATGGTGGATTACCTCTGTCTTGAACAGGCCGATGATCGTCTCAGCCAGTGCGTTATCGTAGGAATCGCCGGTTGTGCCAACAGAAGCATCAATACCCTCATCAGCCATGCGCTCGGTGTACCGGATTGATAGGTATTGGCTACCTCGATCGCTGTGATGGATAAGCGCCAGAGTACGTTTTCGCGCCCAAAGGGCTTGCTCCAGAGCGTCTAGTACCAGCTCTGTTTTCATCGATTTCGATACAAGCCAACCGACAATGCTGCGGGCATAAATATCGATGACAAACGCAACGTAGACGAACCCTGACCAAGTTGCTACATATGCGAAATCGGCCAGCCAAAGCTGGTTGGGGCGCGTTGCCGTAAAATTACGCTTGACCAGGTCCGGCGCACGCTCTTGGGCGGGATCACTTACCGTAGTGAGAGGACGCTGTCCTCGCACCACACCACGAATATCCAGATTACGTATGAGCCGTTCTACGGTACAGCACGCGACATCCATGCCTTCACGCCGGAGTTGACGCCATTCCTTTCTCACACCATATACACGGAGATTTTCCTCCCACACCCGCTGAATTTCAGCCATTAGAAATTCATCCTGACGGCACCGCTCTGACCTTCGTGCAGGATTAGCTTCGAGGGCTTTATGGTGGTAATACGTTGACAGGGCGGTAGGTAGCAAGGCACAAATCGGCTCGACCCCATACCGAGCACGATGCTCGTCAATAAATGACACTGTCACGTGGGTTTCGGTCGAGCTCCGCCTGGGCGAAAAAAGCAGCTGCCTTGCGGAGAATCTCATTGGCCTGCTTCAATTCGCGGTTCTCGCGCTCTAGCTGCTTGAGTCGCTCGCGTTCCGAGGGGTTTACTGGGCTACCTTCCTGCGAAGTCTCAGCGCGTTTACACCAAGCTCTCTGGTGTGCAGCCAATTTTACTGGTAATAGAACAAATTGCCGCCCATTTGGACAGGTATTCGCCTTGCTGTTCAATCACTAACCGAACAGCCCGTTCACGGACTTCGGGGGAATATCGTTTTGGTGAGTTCATGACTCCATCCTCTCAAGATATGGAGTCTCCGGTAAAGCCGGGGTGGTTCAGTTGATCTCTGCAGGTGGTTTTTATGTAGATCATCAAAAGCTGCTTGTGTCGTTGTAGGGGAGTAGGCTTACAACACTCTCATGGGACATGGAGATACAAAAATCATTTAGAACTCCGTGTGTATGCTTGAGTGTTGGTAGCCGCAAAAAAATCATACAAAGGTCTTAGTGGCCTGATATGCCGGGTATTTCAGGGAATTAACGCCGTTTCCGCCAGTATTTGCCGTATTTTGATCGACCCATCTCCCTGCCCTTTGACGGGTATCAACTTAGTCTGATCACGGTTAGCTATAGTTAATAAGTCTGTCAGTACGGCCATGGGATCTGATCCGGTTGTCCGTTTTCAGCGAATAGATGGAAATAGCAGCGGGCAGGCAGACAGGCGCTCAGTCTGAAACCGGGCATAACTTTCGGGGCACCGGATTAAGAAGCAAAAATTGGGAGGCTTCTAGATGACCATATTGAATGAACTGCATCAGGATCATATCAATCTGAATAAGTTGCTGGTGATTCTGCGGCATAAGGTTGAGAAGCTCAGATCGGGAGAGCATCCTAATTTCGGTTTGATGGGGGATGTGGTGGAGTATATTTCCACCTACGCTGATGCCTACCATCATCCGCGCGAAGACAGAATGTATGAGTACCTGCGGGGCAGGAGCGACAATCTTGATCTGGCCATTGACGATTGTATTGCTCAGCACCGGCACCTTAAAAAACTAGGTGAAGAGCTGTGTGAGTCTGTAGACAGTATCCTGCATGATGCTGTGATGCCGATGGATGAGTTCACCGACAAGCTGGCGGCGTTTGTCGAAGAACAAAGCACACACCTCAACTTTGAAGAAGGCTCTCTGTTTCCCCTGGTTCAGGGTGTTGCAACCGAAAACGACTGGGCAACGCTCAATAATGACCTGCCGTCAGTTGAAGACCCGCTGTTCGGTGAAAAACAGGCCGCGCGCTATGCCGAGCTCTATCAGGAGCTGCTGGTGGATTTCAACAACGATTAGGCGATCTTGCCGTCAATCAAAGGGGTGGCAGCTGTCACGGGAGTGCTAGCTACGCCCTTTTCGCTGTACGGGATATAGATGACCCGGTTACGACCCCGGCTCTTTGCATCGTAAACGGCCTGATCCGCCAGCTGAATCAGCCGGTAGGAGAGGGGGGTAAAATCTTCAGTGATACTGCCATCCGGCTGATAGGTGGTGACACCGATCGAGGCGCTCATCCTGAAGGCAGTGCCATCATCTGCTTTAAACACCAGTTGGCTGAAGCGTTCGCGCAATGTGTCGGCCACCTGCATGCTCTGGGTCTGATCGCAGTCCGGCAGTAACAGGGCAAATTCCTCGCCGCCGTAGCGGGCGATCACATCGGTCTTACGCAGCTGGTTCTTGAGAAAGGTGCCGGTAGCGCGGAGCACCCGGTCGCCGGTCTGGTGGCCGTAGTTATCGTTTACCAGCTTAAAGTAATCCAGGTCTATAAACACACAGCCCAGAGGCTGATTCCCCCGGACCGCCCGGGAAAGCTCCTGCAGGATCTCGTTGTCGAATGCGCGGCGATTGCGTACCCGGGTCAGCATATCAATGGTGCTGAGCCGGCGCAGATTTTCCTGAATGATACTGTTTTCAATACAGATGGAGATCACGGATGCCAGGTGCTGGATATAATCGTAATGGAACTGCTTGCTGTAGCGGTTCGGGTCGTGGCTGCCGAGGTGAAGGCTGCCGATGAGGCAGTTATCCCGGATCAGGGGAAGCAGAGCGCAGGACTGGATCTGCTGATTGTTATTAAACAGTTCCGGTCGCATGCCGCCGGGCAGTTCACCTACCGACAGCCGCTTGTTGGGGTGGAAAAATGACAGTAACCGCTGGTCTTTCACAAAGCGCAGGCTGTTCGCCGGTGGCGGGGGAACGTAATCATCCAGCAGCAGCCGGGCCGCCTGTTCCGGGTCGAACAGAATCAGCGATACCGCATTAAGGCGAAAATACTCTTTAAACTCGATGAGCAGCAGGTCGAGCAGATCGGACAGGCGGGTGCAGGAAAGTAGTTTCAACTCCATATCAAAAAAGCTTTTAATAATGGCGTCATTGCGTTCTGCTTTACTGGCCATCAACCGGATAGTGCGCTTAAGTTCGCGATTCTCGCGTTCCAGCGGCTTTTGGCTCATCGTTACCCCGTCTAAGGATCTACGTCTTCGATTAATATGCAGGACTGCTCAGGCGGCAGTCCAGGATATGGCTTCTGAGAGCTCTAAATATATCGGAAGCGAAGACGACTTGAACTCTTTTTTTGCCCGACTTTGATTGTTGAGTGATTTTATCCGACAAATTACTGAGAATTGTGACAGTTAGCAGCAATTGACAGACTATAGACCTGTTATTCGTAGGCTCTTTCGAGACTTGCGACGCTTAGCGCGGGTGCATTCTCTCCCTGACCTGTTCGATCAGGCTGTTTGGAAACTGACGATAATCCGGATAGGGCATCAGGATTTGCCGCTGCCGGATAAACAGTCGGCCGTTCTCATCCAGCGCTTCAAAAGTATCTGTCTTCCCGGGGGCATATCCGAAGGCTTGCCAGCAGGCTTTGCCGGCCAGCAGATGCCAGCCATCATGAGGGCGCAGCGTCGGGGCGAAGCTGATATTTCCCTGCTGCCGTAAAAGCCTGTGGTCACGAAAGTTACGCCAGTCATCGTCCGGGGCGCAGATCTTGGCGAATATCGTCAGGATTTTGCGCCAGTTGTTACCGTTCAGTGAGATGATCTGGTCAGTCAGCGAACCGGGGTCTGCTGTGTTGTCGGGTAACACTGGTGGTGTGCTGAGGTACAGCGTTATATCTGCCTGTTCAGGCCCGATGAGATGTTCCAATGCGGGGTTCAGTCCTGGAATATTGGGTATCAGATACCGGATTGATTGCCTGACATCAGCTTCAGAAATGACAGGGCCTGTGCTTCATTCATGACAGCGGGTGAGAACTCGGTCTGGCCCATCTCTTTCAACAGGCGATAGAACTCTGCCGAGCCGGCGGCGTATCCCATTTTCCACCGCTCAAAGGTGGGGCTGTCGACCTCGCAGTAGGATATCAGGGTAATCTCGTCGTGGCGCGGGTCCTCTGCGATATCCAGGTACAGCTCGTTTAATGCGCTGCGTTCTCCCTCCAGTGCCTGGAGGAAATAGCGATTTTCGTAACAGAGCATGCCGCAGACCTCCAGACTGTCATTGTTGGCGCGGGCCTTGCCGAGAATATCCTTCAGATCAGAAAGGCTCATATCGCGGGTAGCACGGCTGAAATAGAGTAATCGTACCTGAGTCATAGTCCCTTCCTGTCTATAGGATATTTTCACTGAGGGAAGCCGGTAAATCATTGCACGGCTTCGGGATTAGCGCTTGCCGTATTAACTAACGCCTATTGCCAAAAGTTGTAAAGATAACTTAACAGTTCAGTCAGTCGACTCAGAAAATATAGCTATAGTTGTTTCAGAGTTGCAAGGAGACGCAAGATGAATGACCACTCTGATTCAGATCCTGTCCTGTTGGTCGCGGATGAGCCTCAGTTAATGACAGGGTTGTTACCAGGCTCCCTTAAAGCCACCCACTGTAATTCGTTCCGGGCCTGTAAGAAGATATTCCGCCAGTTCAACCCCTGGCTGATCGTGATGCATATCTCTGATGATGCCAGTGAGCAACGGGCAGGCCAGGTCGCCGGTTTTATACGCGAGGGGCTGGCGGACAGGGATGCCCGTATGATTGTGGCTCACCCGCCGGAATATTCGCTGAATGCGCTGGACTGGATGGAGCGATGGGATATTAATGGCTTTATCTGCCTGGACGAGCAGCGGGGGCAGTTAAACCAGCGCCTTATTCAGCGTGAAGCAGACGATTGGCTAAGGGCTTTTCGGGTCCGCCAGCAACATCAGGCAGAGAGTGATCTGCTGATGTGCATCACCCGCTTTTCCCGCTGTAACAAGGGCTTGTCAGAACTGTTGCAGGAGTTCTCCGCCATTATGGCGCGTCTGAGTCATGCGACAGCCTATGCACATATCAAAATCACCGATGATGTGGCTGGTACTGTAGAGCTTGCCAGACCCGATACCGGTGAGTTCCGGGGATTGCTGAAGGAGGCGCTGGGCTTGCCTGCGCTGCCTCCGTTTCTGAAGCGGGCCTATAGTGAGAAAAAGCCGCAGATCGACTTGCTGCCTGAAGAGGGAGCGATCTCCTCGCTGGAAGCCAGTTTCGGGGTATCCCTGGGCTCCTGTCTGGTCTTTCCTCTGGTGGTTTACGAACGGGTAATCTGCCTGATGGTATACCTGATACCGGAGGAGGCTTTGGCAGATATATCGATGCGGCAAGTCGAAATAGTGACCAAGGCGTCCGAACAGCTGACCATGTTGCTGGAGCGCCGCGAGTCGGAGCGCCGCCTCAGAAAGCAGTATGCGCGCTTAAAAACCACGCTGGTTACGCTTAAAAACACCCAGCAGCAACTGGCCCATAGCGAAAAGATGGCCTCTATCGGGCAGCTGGCGGCAGGCATTGCGCACGAGATAAATAATCCGCTCTCTTTCGTGATGAGTAATTTCAGCTCTATGGATGAGTACCTTGAAACGATCACCCGTATGCAGGAGCTGAACAACCAGTTACTGGATGCTATCGATATGGGACAGCAGGAGAAGGGAGAACAGCTGAAGACTGAGATCTCTACGCTGCAGCAACAGTCCGATCTGGGATTCGTTATGGAGGATATCCGGGATATTGTTGTGGAATCCCGTCAGGGCTTGCTGAGGGTTAAGGATATCATTACGGACCTGCGGACATTTGCGCGTGGGGATGAGGCGCCGGTTCAGCTGATCGATCTGGAGCAGGTCGTGGCGGCGACGATCAAGTTGCTGAAATATCAGATTGATGATCATGTCACGCTGGAACAGCAGCTTGGCGGTGCGCGGCCGTTTCATTGCCACAGTGGCTTTCTTCAGCAGGTGCTGACCAATCTGATAAAGAATGCCCTGCAGGCGATGCGCTCGGCGGAGGTTGCAGCGCCTCGACTGAGTATCGCGGCAGACTGGCAGGAGCAGCAGCTTGTATTGAAAATCAGGGACAACGGCCCCGGACTCAGTGAGGTGATGCAGCAAAAGATATTTGAGCCGTTTTTTACGACGAAATCGGTCGGGGAAGGAACCGGGCTGGGATTGTCCGTTACCTACAACCTGGTGAAAAAACTCGGCGGGAATATCCGGGTGGAGTCTGAGGAAGGCAGTTATACCGAGTTTATTATTGATCTTCCCTATGACAACGAAACTGAAACGAGCGCCACGCCCGACCGGCTGATTGAATCCTGAGTTTCTGCCTGGTGGCTGTGACGGATAGGCCGATATGGAAGCGGGGTGGCCAGCAGGTCGGCGGAGGCTGTTCGTTTTGCTGAAACTGAGAACATACAAATTGAAGTTCAGGTGTTATTCAGGCCTGACGTACTGTCTCTCAACGGTTACACTAGGGCCTTATTGATTGTGACAGTTGTTCTTTCAGGAGCGCCGGTCTGATCCGATATCAGTTAACCACAATCAGTACCTCTGTGGAAAATAAGGAACCGCGCAATGAATGATGCTTGCTTCCAGCTAAAAGGAAGTGCCGTAACCGCGATCGTGCTGGAGCTTTACCGGCCTGACAGTGAGGGATTCCGGCAGCAGTTGTCCGCTAAGGTGGAGCAGGCACCGGCCCTGTTTGAACAGTCTCCGGTTGTGATCAGCCTGGAGAAGCTGGAAGGCGAGTGTCAGCCGGATCAACTAACGGCTCTGATCCGCAGTTGTGAGGATGTGGGGCTGAAACCGATGGCCTTGAAACTGACGGACGAGCAGCAAGCGCTGGCCTCTGCAGTGTCCTTGCCACGCGTACCGCTGAGTGGCTCATCACGCAGCAGTGAGGCCTCCGCGCCCCAGCTTGCAGCAGTTGCCGAACCTGAGGTTGTGGTCGAGCGGGTGGTTGAGAAAGTTGTGGAACGGGTGGTTGAGGAAAAACTGGTTCAGCGGCCGAGTAAGATCATTTCACGGCCTGTCCGTTCGGGGCAGCAGGTGTATGCCGAAGGCGCTGACCTGATTATTCTGGCGCCGGTCAGCGAAGGAGCCGAAGTGCTGGCCGATGGCAGTGTGCATGTCTATGGTCCCTTGCGCGGGCGGGCGTTGGCCGGAGTTAAGGGAGACACTTCTGCCCGAATCTTCTGCCAGAGTCTGGAAGCCGAGCTGGTCTCTATAGCCGGTAACTTCAAATTAAGCGACGCACTGCATGGTGAGCGATGGAAGGCGACAGCACATGTCAGCCTGCAGGACGATCAACTGAATATCACACCGTTGTAATTAACTGTTTACGGTGTCTGAGAGCGATTTAAGAAAGTGGAGGCGGATTTGGCAAAGATCATTGTAGTGACCTCAGGTAAAGGCGGGGTCGGAAAAACGACGAGCAGTGCGGCAATCAGTACCGGACTGGCTCAGCGTGGTCATAAGACAGTCGTGATCGATTTCGACGTAGGTTTGCGAAACCTTGATCTGATCATGGGCTGCGAACGCCGTGTCGTTTACGACTTCGTCAATGTCATAAATGGTGAGGCGACGCTGAATCAGGCTCTGATTAAAGATAAGCGCAACGAAAACCTCTATATCCTGCCTGCATCCCAGACCCGCGATAAAGATGCCCTGACAGAAGAGGGCGTACAGAATGTGCTGAATGAGCTGAGCCGCGAGTTTGAGTTTATTATCTGTGACTCGCCGGCCGGGATTGAGCGTGGCGCGCAGATGGCTCTGTACTTTGCCGATGCCGCGATCGTGACCACCAACCCGGAAGTCTCTTCGGTACGTGACTCCGACCGTATCCTCGGTATCCTACAGAGCAAGTCCCGCCGTGCCGAATCCGGTGAGGCGCCGGTCGAAGAGCACCTGCTGCTGACCCGCTATAACCCTGAGCGGGTTGAAGCCGGCGAGATGCTGAGTGTGGCAGATGTGGAAGACATCCTGGCGGTACCTTTGCTGGGTGTGATCCCGGAATCACAGGCGGTACTGAAAGCTTCAAACCAGGGTGTGCCGGTGATCCTTGATGCCGAATCGGATGCCGGACAAGCCTATGCTGATGCGGTTTCCCGCCTGCTGGGTGAGGAGCGCGAGCACCGTTTCCTTGAAGTCCAGAAAAAGAAAGGCTTCCTGAGCCGTCTGCTGGGAGGTAAATAGTGGGTATCTTTGACTATTTCCGTAGCAAAGCGGAGCCAACCTCCGCTTCCGTTGCCAAGGAACGGTTGCAGATTATTGTTGCTCATGAACGCGGTGCCCGTCAGGGGCCGAACTACCTGCCTCAGATGCAGCGTGAGATCATCGAGGTGATCCGCAAATATGTTGCCATCGATGAAAAGCAGGTACAGATACAGCTGGAGAACATTGATGACTGCTCGGTTCTCGAACTGAATGTCACGCTGCCGGACTGATCTGCCAGTACTTCCGGCCTGATACTTCCCGGGGCGGGACCGCACCGGGAAGTATCAGCTGAGCCATTTCGCTGTGGACCTCTCTTTGTCCCGGCTCAATTCTTTCCCGTCAATGCCATCTCATAATATCTGCTTCTACATCCTGTCTGGAGCCAGGGATGCGCGACGAGATCATTTTTGTTGAACAGCAGCGCAGCAATAGCCGTGTTGTGCTGAGCGGACGTAATGTTCTGATGTCGGCCGGTTATGGCCTGCTGGCCTTGTTGCTGGGCTTTTCCTGTCTGGCGATCTTTCGCTACCCTCCCGGTATTTTGCAGATGTTGCTACTGATAGCGACCGTGATTGCTGTCGCAGGCAGCTGGCGCTGGTGCTCGATACAACGCCGTCTGGAGATTAACTTTAGCGATAAAAAGCTGCTGTTGAGCGGCAGGGACTGGGGGGCGATGGAGGGGACGTCAGTGCCACTGCAGGGGCGGCTGCAGCTGAAAAACTGCAGCGGTGGCTATGACAATGCGATGCGCGGGCGTTTCGTTTTAGTGTTGTGCCTGGACGGCGGGGCTGAGTACCGGCTGGGCCTGCATAGCCTGGGCGCCTTCAACCGTCAGAAACTGGCTGAATACGCCCGGGAGTTACAGCAGCTGAGCGCTGAGGGGCTCAGGCAGGGTTGAATCAGAGGGTTTTGCTGTTCTCTTCAAGCAGTTGTTCATAGCGTTTGTCTGTCAGGGTGCGCATAAAAGCAACCAGCGCATCTATCTTGCGATCAGACAGCGCAGGACCGGATTCCAGCTCTTTCAGTGACAGGGTACCAGCGACCTCCGGTGTACCCCATGGCTTGTCACTTTCCGGATTGATCCTGCGCTTCTGGCTGCGGCTGTTGTATTTGTCATAGAACAGGACGACGGTGCGCAGGTCCTGGAACACGCCGTTATGCATGTAAGGACCGGTGACAGCAACATTGCGCAGGGTCGGAACCTTAAACTTGCCATCCTGTGCCGGGTCATCCACGGCCGGATTGTTCAGCAGGCCGTGATCGATATTTCCACTGGCCCCATTGATCTTCCGCAATGCGGTATGTTCGGGTACGCCGATATTGTGATACTGATAGTTGGTGAAGGTTTCCCCGGCCGCGACCGGCGAGCGTTTCAACTGGTGGCACTGGTTGCAGTTGGTAAATTGCTGCGAGAAGAACAGGGTGCGGCCCAGTTCCTCCTGCGGTGTCATCTTATACTCGCCCTTCAGAAAGCGGTCATACTTTGAGTCGAAAGGTGCGAAGGTGTCGGTACTTTCAAAGGCGGCAATGCTTTCTGCCATAGCCGCATAGGTCTGGTCGGCGCTGGCAAATATCTGCTCACCAAACAGGACTTTAAAGCGGCTGACATAGTCCGGGTTCTCCTGCAAGCGCGCTGCGACCGTCGCTTTGTCTGGCATCGCCATTTCGCCCGGGTTCAGTGGCGGTCCGCCGGCCTGTGCGGCCAGGTCTGCTGCCCGGCCATCGTGAAACTGTCCGCCGACATAAACGCCCTGACGGTTGAGATGAAAGTCGGGGCTGAAACGAGCGTAGGCGGCTGTCGGGGCGTTACGGTCGCCCAGAGAATGACCGTCGTCGCCAAGGGATGCGGCACCGCCAACCCCGTTATCCCTGCTATCGATAAAGCCTTTGGCCGGGTCATGGCAGGTTGCACAGGACTGGCTGCGATTGAGCGAAAGATTCGGGTCAAAATACAGTTGCTCACCCAGTTGCGCCTTTGCCGACGCCTGCTCGGGTGCAATCTGCTGGTTATTATCAGAGCTGGACTGAGCAGAGCAGCCCTGTAGAACGAGAGCGGAAAACAGCAGATGTCCGGCGTATCGGGATAGCATGACGAACCTTTATTCAACAAATGTTAAGGCGATTGATAATTAACCTTATTATCAACAGTGTCAATAAAGCCATCCTAATAACTTGATCCGGGTCAGATTCACGCTCCGGGATGGGCGTGACATAGCTGAAAAAAGGGCCAATCGGGTATTTGACAGGGTTTTTTCTAACAATAGGGGCGCAGAGTTGTCGACTGTCTATACTGCAGTGCAGGACAACGTCTGACACGGAGGTTTTTAATGGCGAGTCGACTGAATCGCAAGGGTATTGCCGGGCGTCTGATTTTCTACATCCTGGTCGCCAGCTCAATCATCACCCTGCTTATTACGGCTGTGCATCTTTATATTGATTACAACCGTGACCTCAACCTGATTGATGAACGCCTGCAACAGGTTGAGAGCAGCTATCTGCAGAGCCTGACCGGCAGTGTCTGGGTGGATGATCGTGAACAGATCGAAATTCAGCTAAAGGGCTTGCTAAGCCTGCCTGACATGCAATATGTCGCCATCCATGATGGCGCAGGCGTACAGTTTGAGTTTGGCTCCTTGCAGGCCGAACACCGCGTTCGCGCTATGTTTCCCCTCAACTATGAGTTTGACGGGCAGACGATGGAGCTGGCCGAGCTGGAGGTGATCTTCAGCCTCTATGGCGTCTATCAGCGACTGCTGGATAAAGCGCTGATTCTGGTCGTTACCCAGGGCGTCAAAACCTTTGTTGTTTCCTCCTTTATCTTTCTGATCGTCCACCTGCTGGTGACCCGTCATCTGGTGACGATGGCTGACTATATGCTGAACTTTAACCGGGCAAGCATGGATCAGCCAATGGATCTGCATCGTCGCAATGAGAAAGCGATGGATGATGAATTCAGTCAGCTGGTTCATTCCATCAATACCATGCGTGAATCGATACGAAGTTCATACGATGAGATGGAGCGTGCCCGTATGGCAGCGGAGGAGGCTAACCGCCAGAAAAGTGCATTTGTCGCTAATATGAGCCACGAGATCCGTACTCCGATGAACGGGGTTATCGGCATGGCTGCGTTGCTGAGTGATACCAAACTGACTACGGAGCAGCGCGACTATACCGAGACGATCTCAAACTCCGCTCAGGCGCTGCTGGGGATTATTAACGATATCCTCGATTTCTCGAAGATCGAAGCCGGCAAGCTGGATATAGAGGCGATCGAATGCAATCTGCATCAGTGTATTGAGGGCGTCGCCGAGCTGCTTAGCCTCAGGGCCGCAGAAAAAGGTGTTGAGCTGAATCTGTATATCGCCCGGGATGTACCCTGCCAGGTTGAGGTTGATCCGGTCAGGCTGCGTCAGGTACTGATCAATCTGGCGAATAATGCCGTTAAGTTTACGCAGATTGGTGGTGTGGTGATCCATGTCAGCTGCACCGACAGAAACGAAGACCGCGCCCGCTTGAAGGTGTCGGTGCGTGACACCGGTATCGGAATTGCCAGCGATAAACTGGAGGGCATTTTCGATGACTTCGTACAGGCCGATGTAACCACGACCCGGAATTTCGGTGGTACCGGACTTGGCCTGGCTATTTCTCGTAAGCTGGTGCATCTGATGGGAGGCGATATTCACGTCAACAGCGTCATCAACCAGGGGTCGGAATTCTGGTTTGATCTGCCGGTGAAGATAGGCGAAGAGGTTGGAAATGAATGCGAGAACCAGCCGGTGTCGCTGGAGGGGGTCCCGGTGCTGGTGATCGACGATTACAACGTCAACATCCGCCTGACCACGGAGCAGCTGAAGCACTGGGGTATGCGGCCTCAGGGCTGTCAGGACCCGGAAAGAGGGTTGCTTGATGTGAAGGCAAGGGATCTGCAGGGTGATCCCTATAAGATCGTGATTATCGACAAAGTGATGCCCCAGATGAGTGGTGAGGAAGTTGCGCAGCGTATCCGCGCCTTGCAACTGGCACACCAGCCCGCCTTGCTGATGCATACCTCGGTCCCTGACCAGTTTGACACCGACTACTGTCAGCAGGCCGGCTTCGATGCCTATCTGACCCGGCCTGCCCGCCAGATCGACCTGAAATCAATGCTGAACTCATTGTTGCAGCCGGATCTTGAGATCGCCAGCGGTAAGCTGCTGACCAAGTACACCCTGAGGGAGGCCGCGCCGGTAAAAGAGAAGAAAACGGTCGAAGCGGCTCCGGGCCGGTCGCTGAAAGTGTTGCTGGTTGAGGATGTGAAAGTTAACCAGATGGTTGCGACGGCTTTCCTGACCAAGCAGGACTGTCAGGTGGAGATTGCCAATAACGGACAGGAGGCGGTCGAAATCTGGATGCGCCTGAGAGGGGAGATCGACCTGATCCTGATGGATTGCCAGATGCCGGTCCTTGACGGCTACGATGCAACCCGTCAGATCCGTGCCAGTGAAGAGGAGCATGAGCATGTCCGGATTATGGCGCTGACTGCCCATGCCCTGCCCGAAGAGAGCCAGAAGTGTCACGATGCGGGTATGGATGACTTCCTGACCAAACCGCTGAACTTTAGCCTGCTGACCAGCAAGCTGGATGAGGTTCGCGAGCAGAGTTCAGTTTCAGATGGTGCTATTGAAGAGGTTATCGGTTGATCCGGTAACGACAGGTCTGTTCTGAAACAGACGTAGCACGTTATCTGAGGGCTAATGAGCCTGGCTGTAAGGGGTGGCGACCTTGACCCCGGCCTGCCAGCCTCTTAGGCTTCTCTTTCCTATAGCAGGCTTTTGGCAGTCTCTGCTTGCCTCAAGCCCAGCGCTTGTTCCCCCGGATAATCGATCTGCGTGCAGATTCACAAGGATAGCGAATGGATGTTTTAAGGATCTGGCCGGTTCTTCTGTTGATACTCGCCTGGCCCCTGCAGGCGGGGTTACTGACAACAGAGGAACAGAACTGGCTGGAACAACATCCGGTTATTCGCTTCGCGCCCGATCCCTCATACCCTCCCGTTGAATTCTTTGACGAGAACAACCGTTATCAGGGCATCACGGCTGACTTCACCCGCATTATTCAGGAGCGAATCGGGGTCAGCCTTCAGGTGATCCGGATGGAGAACTGGAATCGGGTGCTTGAAGCTGCAAAGACACGTCAGATTGATGTCCTGGGGGCTGTCGACAGCACGCCAGGGCGTCAGCAGTTTATGAACTTCTCCAAACCCTATATCAACCTGCCAGCGGTGATTATTGTCCGTAAGGAGGTTGAGGGGGTACTGACGCTGGATGACCTGGCGGGTATGACTGTAGCGGTGATTAAAAACTACAAGACCACAGAGTATCTTATGCAGGCGCATCCTGAACTGAACCGGATAGAGGTGCCTGATGCGGTGAGTGGCCTGAGGCTGGTGTCCTTTGGCGTTGCCGATGCGATTGTGGTCAATAATGCGGTGTCGATTTACTACATCGAGAAAGAGGGATTAACCAATCTGCGGGCCGCCGGCGAATCGGGATTCGAGTGGAAGCTGCATTTTGCGGCCCGCAACGACCACCCGGAGCTGATCAGCATTCTGCAAAAGGGATTGGACAGTATCAGCGAAGAGGAAAAGCGCGATATCTACCGTCGCTGGATCAATCTGGATTATCCGGACTGGCTGATCTCACGGGATACGCTTTATAAACTCGGCATCCTGCTGGCGGCCTTGCTGGCCCTGATCGGGATGCTGTGGAATGTAACTCTTCAGCAGAAAGTCAGGCGTAAAACCAAGGCCCTTGAGATGGAGCTGGAAGCACGCTATGAGATGGAACAACGGCTGCGCCTGCTGGCGACCACTGATGAGCTGACCGGTGTCTATAACCGTCGTCACCTGCTACAGATCCTTGATACGGAGCTGGAGCGTAAGCGCCGCTATGGCCGTGACTTTGCGGTGTTGATGCTGGACGTGGACCACTTTAAGTCGATCAATGACAGTTATGGTCATGCTGCCGGGGATCTGGCATTGAAGCGCATTGTCGAAATTACCCGGACCGAGCTGCGCGACAGTGATCACTTTGGCCGTATGGGCGGTGAAGAGTTTGTCATCCTGCTGACGGAGGTGAACCCGGCTTCGGCCAGAATCGTCGCCGAGCGAATCAGGAGCTCTATTGCCGATTGCGAAATTCTGCTGCCCGGCGGTCAGTCTCTGGTTGCCACCGTCAGTATCGGGCTGTCATTTTCCGATCAGCTTAAGCAGGCAGATGATCTGCTGCACGAAGCGGACCAGGCGATGTATGAGGCCAAGTCTGCCGGGCGCAACCGGATTCGTCTCGCACGGGGTGTTTTGGTAGCATCAGATCTGAAGTCGCAATTGCAGATTTTCTGACCGCGAGCACCGCTATGTTTCTGAATTACTTTGCCTATGGCTCCAATATGTCCGCACCGCGTCTGGCTGCCCGGGTACCGGGGCTGGAAGTGCTGACCGTGGGGCGACTTGCCGGATATGCACTGTGCTGGCATAAGCCCGGACGGGATGGTTCAGGCAAGTGCGATATCGTCCGCAGTAGCGGTCATGATGTCTATGGCGTGGTCTATCGCCTGCCGCAGCAAGCCAAGCCGATACTGGACCGCTATGAGGGGCTGGGTGTCGGCTATCACGGGCGGGAGGTTGTGCTGGACTGTGGCGGTGACAGCCTGAGCGCTTTCACCTATGTGGCCGCAGTGACAGAGCGCGGACTGAAGCCTTTTTCGTGGTATAAGCACCACACCCTGTTCGGTGCCCGGCAACGTTTGCTGCCGGAATTCTACATTGAACAGATCTGCCGGGTTGATTCGATGACTGATCCGGATTCCGAGCGCCACAGGCGTGAGCTTGCGATCTATAGCGAAGCCGAGCTGCAGGAACTAAACCGGGGCGGGGCCGCTTAACCGCCGCCCCTCCCGGTTCTGCATACAGCGATCAGAACGTATTGCACAGGCGCAGCGCATCGTAGATAGCTGCATGGATATTGCGTGACGAAACAGCGTCACCGATTCGATAAAGCTGGAAAGCTGATGGGTTAAGCTGACCGGCAGGTTGTGGTTCCCCGGCGATCAGGGCTTCATAATCGACGGCCCCGCCGTTGGCAGACTCCGTCTTCAGGTCGAAGTAGAGTTCATCCAGAGCCACCGTGCCGTGCTCAATCACTACCTGATCCACTTCGCGGTGCCACTCGCGTTCGCTGTAGTCACTGCCCAGGGTCGCGAGCAGGCGTCCGTTATGGCGTTCGATCCGTTTCAGGCGCTTATTGATGGTCAGCTGCACATCGTGGGCTTCAAAGGTCTCGGCATAGGTGACGTGATTCAGTCCGCCCACCTCAGGCGCGAAGAACCGCTCGGGGGTCACCAGTTCCAGTGTGCAACCGCGGTTGGCGATCAGCTCGGCGGCCTGCAGGCCCGGATGGCCGCCGTTATCGTCAAATAGCAGCACCGAACCTGTGGGCTTCACGTCCCCGGAAAGGATATCCCAGCTTGAAAGTGCCAGTTCGCTGCCACTGTCGATACATTCGGTGTCTGGCAGGCCTCCGGTGGCAATAATCACGATGTCCGGCTGCCCGGCGCGAATATCTTCAGCCTCGGCATAGCAGTTGTAACGGAACTCTACGCCCGCCATTTCACACTGCTGCAGCCGCCAGTCAATGATGCCAATCATCTCCGAACGTCGTTCTCCCAGTGCAGACAGCTTAACCTGACCTCCGGCATAGGGCAGGGCTTCAAACACGGTGACCTGATGGCCTCGCTCGGCTGACACCCGGGCGGCTTCCAGCCCGGCGGGACCTGCCCCCACAACCACGACTTTCTTTTTACCGCCGCCGCTACGGGCAATAATATGCGGCATGGTCGCTTCGCGGCCGGTAGCCGCGTTATGGATACAGAGAGCCTCGCCGCCTTCGTATATGCGGTCGAGACAGTAGGTTGCCCCTACACAAGGGCGGATCTGATCTTCGAGGCCTTGCTCGATCTTACGTACGATATGCGGATCGGCAATATGGGCGCGGGTCATGCCCACCAGATCCAGCTTGCCCTCGGCGATCGCATGACGGGCGGTCGCCACGTCATTGATTCGCGCTGCGTGGAATACCGGAATACCGGTGGCTGCCTTGATATCGGCTGAGAAGTCGAGGTGAGGCGCGGACGGCATGCCGTGAGTTGGAATAACCTTTACCAGGCCCGCATCGGTGTCTATATGGCCGCGAATAACGTTAAGGAAATCGACCTGACCACTGGCCGCAAGTTGCTGCGCGATCGAAATACCCTCTTCGCGGCTCAGCCCCTTGTCACATTGCTCGTCGGCGACCATCCGCACGCCGACAATAAATTCTGAACCAACGGCGCTGCGGATGTGATCGAGCAGGCGGCGGGTAAAGTACATCCGTTCCTCAAGGCTGCCTCCATACTGATCATCACGGTGGTTAGTGGCCGGAGACCAGAAGGCATCCAGCAGGTGGCCGTAAGCCTCAATCTCAATACCATCCATCCCCGCGGCCTGCATCCGCTGGGCTGCAGTGGCGTAATCATCCAGGATACGTTCAATATCCCAGTCCTCTATCGCCTTCGGGAAGGCGCGGTGAGCGGGCTCCCTGATTGCAGAGGGGGAGACCACCGGCAGCCAGTCTCCCTTATTCCAGCCGGTACGCCGCCCCAGATGAGTCAGCTGAATCATCACCGCCGTGTCATGTTCATGGCACTCATCCGTGAGGCGTCTAAGCCAGGGAACGATCTCATCCTTGTAGGCATGGAGGTTGCCGAAAGCGGCGGGGGAGTCCCGTGAAACCAGTGCCGAACCCGCCGTCATGTTCAGTGCGATACCGCCTTTGGCTTTCTCGACATGATAGAGACGGTAGCGATCCTTCGGCATGCCGTCTTCGGAGTAGGCCGGTTCGTGGGCGGTGGAGATAATACGGTTTTTCAGCTGCAGGTGTTTAAGCTGGTAGGGCTGCAGCAACGGATCCTTGTTTTGCATGGGCACCTCTGCACATTTTATTGTTATGACCTCATTGCAGCCGAAACCTGAGATGGCTGCATTGTTCCCTGCGACGGTCACTGTGTTCAGAGCGAAGACGACTGTTGTGTTTGCGACCAGAGGGTCGTACTTTAGAAGTAATCGCTAAAAATGGAATGGCAACCCGGAGTTGCATGTCAGCTAAGGAGAGACCGGATGGCGTCGGTAAAACATGGTCAGGGTTTGGGGCGCAGGCTATTGCCTGTCATCCTGGGAGTTCTGTTTTCATCAATCGTGATCACCGTGTTTTACCTGCAAGATCTCCAGTCCCGCAAAGCGTTGCGAAAGGCCGAGCTTAAGGTTCATGCGCAAAGTGTGGCCCAGTGGCTGGACCAGAGTTTCAGTGATGTAAACAAGGTGCTGCGCGGATTGCAGCATGAGCCCATGGACTGCAGTGCCGAAACACTCTACCAGCTGCGTTCAGGACTGTTTCTGTTGCCCCAGATCGTCGAACTGGGATTGGTCGATCAGTTTGGGCAGCTGCATTGCACCAGCTGGCAGATGCTGATTCCACCGCGCAAAGTTAATGTGCCCCCGGCGCATCGCGGGTTAAGGGTCTACTGGCCGCTGACCTCTGAATATCTGGGTAAGCCTGCCCTGGTGCTGGCACGAACCCGCAGCGATGGCGGTGAGATCAATGCACTGATGTTACAGGCATGGCTGAAGAATCAGTTGCGTCGTCAGGTCAGCCCTCTGGGCTTTATTGCGCTGGTCGATGCCGATACCGGCACTCCGGTGGTGAAGGACGGTGTTTACAGCCTGCCCATCGGGCTTCAACCGCCACTGTTTCCGTTGTATGAACCCAGAGAGTCGACAGAACCCTTTGACGACAGGCGGGAGCACTATTTCTATATCCAACCCCTGCTGACCCAGCCAAACCTGGCGGTGGTGATCAGTGAAGAGACGCAGTGGCTCTATCGTGATATCTATCGACCCTCCTACCAGCAGGTGGTTGTCGCGCTGTTTTTAATGGGCATAAGTGTCTTTCTGGCCTGCCGTTTTCGGCGCTGGGCGACCGATCCAGTGCGTGAGCTAAGGGCTGCCGTTGACCGAAACCAGTTCTATAACCTCTATCAACCGCTGGTGGATGCATCGGATGGACATCTGTGTGGTGTCGAAGTGCTGATGCGCTGGTTGCACCCGGAAGAGGGTGTGGTGATGCCGGGTAACTTTATCCCGCTGGCCGAGCGCTCGGGTTTGCTGCCCCGCATGACCCTGAAGCAACTGGAACAGGTGCAGACTGACCTGACACCTGTGCTGGAGATCTATCCCGATCTGAAGGTTTCAGTGAATATCAATGCCGACTTCCTGATGAATCAGGCCTGTGTCACAGAGTTAATCAGCTATCGATATGCCCTGCCCGGACTGGCGATTGAGATCACCGAGGGGCAGATGCTGCGGCTGGAAGAGGCACAGATACAGCAGAGTCTGAACCTGATCTCCGGGGCGGGTATCCAGATCGCCATTGATGATTTTGGTACCGGCTATTGCGGCCTCGCCTATCTGCAGTCTATCCCGGTCGATATCCTTAAGGCAGACCGTTGCTTTGTCACGGCACTGGGGACCGATTCAGTCAATGCCCAGGTGCTGGAAACAATTCTGGAACTGGCCGCCAGGCTTGAGCTGATCGTGATCGCGGAAGGTGTTGAGCACCTGGCGCAGTCGATACGGTTGCGTGAACTGGGTGTGGATATACTGCAGGGGTTCTACCACGGTTATCCGGCCTCTGCAGACGCATTGAAGCGACAGATCGAGGCCGGCCAGTTTCTTGCGGTACAGCAGAATCTGACCAGTGCCGTCTATATCTGATGTGGGGCTTTGTATCCGTGGCCAGATCCGGCCACGGAAGCCGAGGTTGTCCAGCTTACGCCCTGGCTTTGGTTGCCATGTAACGATCGACACTGTCGACCACCGCCTGGGTGTGGGCGTCGATCTCCAGGTTGACCATCTGGCCCTCAGCGGCTTCGCCAAATACGGTCAGTGACAGGGTCTCGGGAATTAAATAGACATTGAAACCCTGATCCGTCGTCTCTCCCACGGTCAGGCTGCAGCCGTTCAGGGCCACAAAGCCTTTCGGGAACACATATTTCATCCACTCTTCGGCGACGTCGAACCAGAGCACACAGTTATTTTCCGGGCGTTCGATACGGCTGATCGATACCTGGGTATGAACATGGCCGGACAGCAGGTGGCCACCGATCTCGTCGCCGAAACGCGCAGCGCGTTCGAAGTTAACTTCATCGCCGGGACTGAGCTGGCCGAGGTTGGTCACTTTCAGGGTTTCCATAATCAGATCAAAGCTGACCTGATTCCCGTCGAAAGCGGTAACCGTCAGGCAGGTGCCATTAACCGCAATGCTGGCACCCAGCTGCAGATTATCAGCCCTATGTGCGGGCAGCTCCAGGGTCAGTCGCATAAACTGATCGGATCGCTCCTGTGCGATAACGCTGGCCTTGCCTTGTACAATTCCGGTAAACATGTGAATTCTCTCGTATATTTTCCTAATCTTTAAGCGTATCAAATAGGAGTGAGCCAGCGAACAGCTTATTGCGTATGACAACAGTTGTATCTTGCAGGCTTAAGATAGCCCGGTCCGGGCGATTCAGGGAACAGGCAGGATGGTGGTAGTAATCCTGAAAAGGAGTGGTGAATAGATTATGAAAGTTCTGGTTACAGGTGGTACCGGTTTTATCGGGCAGGCCCTGGTGCGAACCCGCCTTGCAAAAGGCGATGAGGTGACCTGCCTGAGTCGCAGTCCCACCAAGGTTAAGCAAGCTTTTGGTGACAGTGTTCGGGCGGTGTCATCGCTGGATCAGCTGAACGGCTTTGAATTTGCCGCAGTGGTGAATCTGGCCGGTGAGCCGATTGCCGATGGCCGCTGGAGTGAAAAACGCAAGCAGCGTATTCGCCTGAGCCGGGTTGAGTTCACAGAAGCGCTGGTGCGCTGGATTGGCGAACAGAAGAGTAAGCCGGCGGTACTGGTTAGTGGCTCTGCAATCGGCTATTACGGCAGTCACCGCGGGGATGAAGAGCTATCGGAGCAGGGCAGCGTGGTCTCGGGCTTTACCCATAGCCTCTGTGCTGACTGGGAGGCACGCGCATCCCGGGCTGAAATGCTGGGCGTGCGGGTTTGCCAAATCCGCACCGGTGTAGTGATGGGGCACGGGGGCGGTGCGCTGAAAAAAATGTTACCGCCATTCAGGCTCGGCCTGGGAGGCCCGGTTGGGCATGGCCAGCAGTGGATGTCCTGGGTGCATCTGGCGGATGAGGTCAGGGCGATAGAGTTCCTGCTTGAACATGACACCCTGCAGGGAGCATTCAACCTGACTTCTCCCCATGCGGTACGCAACCGCGACTTCAGCCAGGAGTTGGCGAGGGTGCTTAAACGGCCCGCGGTGCTGCCTTTGCCCGGCTGGGTGGTCGGGCTGATGCTGGGTGAGGGGGCGGAGCTGCTGCTTGAGGGGCAGAGAGTTTATCCGCAGCGGTTGCTGGAAGCGGGCTTTGAGTTTGTCTATCCCGAATTGCCGGCGGCGCTGGAAGAGATTGTTGGTCGATAAACCACAAGGTGGTCTGAACCAATGCCTCAGCCGCCCGCAAGCTTTATCGCTACGGGCGTGACAGGTCAGGCCTCTTCTGCCATCTCCTCGCTGCGAAGCTGGCGATCGCGCAGCCTGGAAGCCGCGTCAATCAGCAGGTCGCCGCGCCACTGCTCGGTCTCGTTGTGGTAGATATGGTGTTCCAGGTCCAGTATCAGGAAGTCCAGGGTCTGATTGGCTGCAGTCGTGCAGAGTGTCTCACAATTGAAGATAGAGGCATCGGGCCACAGCTTCTGAGCCCATTCGATCAACCTCAGCTTGGCGATCTCCGGCTCGTTATTGTCGCAGGCCTCACAGAGCAGCTGGAAGGCGCGCTGCTCGGCACGATGTTGTTCGTCATAAACCTGGGGCAGGTCGGCGATATCGATCTCTTCCTCAATCACTTCGTACTGGTCGTCTTTCTGGCTGCGCAGCCGGGCAAAGCTGTACCACCACCCCAGTGTGGCCGCCACTGCGATGGCGGTCAGCAGCCAAATCAGCAGATTACTGTCAGGCAGCGGCTCGGCCGCCGTTTCTGTGCTGAGTTGTGGCTGCAGTATCGGTTTGACGGTGACCTCTGCGGTACTGGCGACGGTTGATGTCGATTCGACCTGCAGGCGCCTGGGGCCCAGGGTGGCGGTGCTGCCTTTATCCTGGGTGACATTCCACCAGGGAATCTCGATGGCGGCGAGGGTAATCTCGCCCCGTTCCAGCGGGATCAGGGTCAGCTCTTCGGTACGGGTGCTGATGATCCCTTCCGGTGTGACCTTTTCATCCAGCCTGACGTTATCCAGGCGAATCTCTGCCAGTTCATTCTTTAACTGGGAAAGTGCCGGCAGTTCGGCGGCGGGAATACCCCAGGCGGTCAGCGTGACATGGCGCTTGATCGCTTCGCCCTCTCTGGCAGCGGTGACGCTCTCCAGGTTATCGCTCAGCTCTACGCGGCTGGATGGAACCCAATAGCCGGGGCGTTTCTGGAATGCCTGTGGCAGCACGGCCAGTTCGATCGCTTCACTTGTCACGGTTTCGGTGCCCGGAGCGCCGCTGCTGAAACGAACCGGTTCGATCACCAGATTGCCGCTGTACTTCGGAAAAATACCGTAGTGGCGTTCAATAACATGGTAGGTCTGGCCTTTGACCTGAGTGTCATAACGCTTCTCATCACTCAGGGTGCGGATCAGGGCTTCCTCAGAGAGAGGATCACTGAGCTTGTCGCTGGCAGATTCCGGTCCCTGGTAGAGCAGTCTGACCTTCAGCAGGGCCTGGCTGTTGATATACAGCTCATTGGTATCCAGCTCGGTTTCAATAAACTGTGACTGTTTCTGCAGGCCCGGTACGGTCAGGTTATTGGCCAGTACCGTCACCATAAAGGAGGGGGTGTACTCGTTGCCCACCGGCAGCGCGGGCAGCTGCAGACTGCCGGCACGCAATGGACGCAGCATAATGCGCCAGCGGGTGCTGAAGCGGCTTTCCCCTTTACTATGACTGGAGATGCTCATCTGCTTAGAGCCGAGAATCCGGAAGTCCTGCTGCAGCAGGCGCAGGTCCGGGCGCTGGCGACTGCGCTGATCGGCCTCAATGGTCATCAGCAGGGATTCGCCCTCGGTCACGGTCAGGCGGTCGAGTTGGGCTGTAATGGTAGCCTGGGCTGATAGGCTGAGACAGCAAAGCAGCAGGAGCAGATGGCGCATAATTTTTATCGTCAGCCCTTTATCGACTGGCCGGACTGACTGCAGGCAGTTCAATACGCCTTTCTGCGTCCGGTGTTTGATTGGTTGCAGGTCCGCTAAGCCGGACATTAACGGGGGTTATTATGTTTAAAGCGCCCGGTTATATCAATCACTGCCCTGAGCTGTGCGAGTGTAGCGGATTGCCCCGGTCCTGTATTAATTCTCTTCTATACTGCTTTGATCCAATTATAAAAACCTAAGGGATTGACGCTATGTACCAGTACCGCAGTGAGAGTAAGGAAGCCTTGCTGGCTCAGCTGGATGAGATGATCGGCGAGCGTTTGCCGGAAGAGCGTGCAGCCGTGCTCAAACGCTTTGCTTCCATCTACTACCGTTCGGCCGCGGCAGAGGATCTGGCGCAATGGCGACTGGATGATCTCTATGGCTCGACGCTGGCCTGCTGGCAGTTCCTGCAACGCAGGGATCCCGGCAACCCGCGGGTGCGTGTCTTTAATCCGGATTATGAGCAGCACGGCTGGCAGTCCACCCATACGGTTATCGAGGTGTTGCTGGAGGATATGCCGTTTATCGTCGACTCACTGCGAATGGAGATAAACCGCCGTAATCTGACCATTCATGCCATCCATAATTCGGTACTGAACCTGTGCAGAAACAGTGATAACCAGCTGGAGAGCCTGCTGGAACCAGAGTATGTGGGTGAAGACGTCGTTAAAGAATCGCTGGTCTTTATCGAGATCGATCGTCATACCGATCAGTCCCAGCTGGTTGAACTGGAACAGATATTCCTGGCGATTCTGGAAGATGTCCGCCTGGCGGTGGATGATTTTTATCAGATGGTGGCGCAGTGCGAATTGCTACAGGCTGAGTTTGAAAATGATATACCGGGGCTGCCATCACCGGAAGTCACTGAAGTGCGTGACTTTCTGCAGTGGCTGGAGCTTAACTTCACTTTTCTGGGCTACGAGGCCTTTCGTGTCGCGACGCAGGGTGAGACCAGCGCGCTGGTGCCGGTGGAAGGCAGCCAGCTCGGGCTGATGAAACTATCGGGTTGTGCCGATCAGGTTGCGTCAGAGCGGGCGCATATGATGGATGCAGAGGCATTTGCGGCAACGCCTGAACTGCTGGTGTTTTCAAAGTCTTCGCGCAAGTCCCGGGTTCATCGTCCGGCATACCCTGATCTGATTCGTATCAAACAATTTGATAGTGAGGGTAAGCTTTGCGGCGAGGTGCATTTTCTCGGTCTCTATACTTCCAGCGTCTATATTCAGAGTTCGCGCTTTATTCCCGTGGTCCGGCGTAAAGTTGACGCAGTGATGGCGCTTTCCGGCCTGCACCGGCAGGGACATGACTGGAAGGAGTTGCTGCAGATTCTGGAGATCTATCCCCGTGATGACCTTTTTCAGGGCAGCGTAGAGGAGCTGGCACAGATCTCCCGGGGCATTCTGCATATCCACGAACGCCGTCAGATCCGCCTGTTTCTGCGCCGGGATAGTTTTGGACAGTACTTCTCCTGCCTCGTCTATGCCCCACGCGATGTTTACAGCACGCATTTTCGTCAGAAGGTCCAGGCGATCCTCTGTGAGGCGCTTGACTGCGATCTGGTGGAGTTTACCACTTACTTTTCCGAATCGATCCTTGCCCGGACACAGTTTATCCTGCGCAGCAGTGCGGGTGATGTGACGGATCAGGCCGACGTCGAACGACTGGAACAGCAGTTACGGGATGCCGGTCGCAGCTGGGCAGATCATTTTTACGATGCCCTGGTGGAGTCGTTAGGCGAGGAGCAGGGAATCCTGATCTATAACCGCTACAACAAGGGGGTTCCTGCAGGCTACTGTTCTGACTTCAATCCGCGCACGGCGGTGGTCGATATGCAGCACATCCGCAAGTTGTCTGCGCAGCAGCCGATGCAGCTGAGTTTTTACCGGGCGCTGGAAAAGCAGGCCGATACGCTGAACTTCAAGCTGTTTAACCTGAACCAGCCATTACCGCTCTCCGACCTGCTGCCGGTGCTGGAAAATCTGGGGCTGAGGGTGATCGATGAGCATCCCTACCGGATTGATGCGGATGATCACTGTGTCTGGATTCACGACTTCAACCTGATCTATACCGGGCAGGAGTCGATATCGCTGAACGAACTGAAAGACCTGTTTCAGGAGGCGTTCCTCAGTATATGGCGCGGCCGGGCCGCGAATGACGACTTCAACCGGTTGGTGCTGTCTGCCCGCATAGGCTGGCGTGAGGTGGCGATGTTGAGAGCCTACGCCGCTTACATGAAGCAGATTCGATTCCCGATCAGTAGTGAAGCAGTCAGCGCAACCCTGAACCATCAGGTGCAGCTGACGGCACTGTTGGTGAAACTGTTTAATACCCGGTTTGATCCCACTAAGAGCAGCGTGCGCCAGCACGTCACGATAAAACAGCAGTTGCTGGATGGATTGGATGAGGTTGCCAGCCTGAATGAGGATAAGGTGATCCGGCAGTACCTCAACCTGATTGAGGCGACGTTGCGAACTAACTATTTTCAGACCCAGGATGGCCAGTCAAAGGCTCATATGAGCTTTAAGCTGTCCCCTCGGGAGATCCCGGATATTCCGCTGCCGCGGCCGATGTTTGAGATTTTCGTCTACTCGCCGGATATGGAAGGGGTTCACCTGCGTGGCGGCAAAGTCGCCCGTGGCGGATTGCGCTGGTCTGACCGGCAGGAGGATTACCGTACTGAGGTCCTGGGGCTGGTGAAGGCGCAACAGGTAAAAAACGCGGTAATCGTGCCTGTCGGGGCTAAAGGCGGCTTCGTTGCCAAGAAACTGCACGAGGGGATGAGCCGGGATGAATGGCTGGCAGAGGGCGTGCGTTGCTATCGCACCTTTATCAGTGGTCTGCTGGATATTACCGATAATCTGAAAGACGGTGTGGTTGTCGCGCCGCCAGAAGTGCTGCGTCATGATGAAGATGACACCTATCTGGTGGTCGCCGCCGACAAAGGTACGGCGACTTTCTCGGATATTGCCAATGAAATAGCTGCCAGTTATGACTTCTGGCTCGGTGATGCCTTTGCTTCCGGCGGAAGTCAGGGTTATGACCATAAGAAAATGGGGATTACAGCCCGGGGTGGCTGGGTGTCGGTTGAACGCCATTTCCGGGAGATGGGCGTCAATACCGCAGAGGATAACTTTAGCGTCGTGGCGATCGGGGACATGAGTGGGGATGTGTTCGGTAATGGTATGTTGTTGTCCCGGCATATCTGTCTGGTGGCCGCGTTTAACCATCAGCATATCTTTATCGATCCCACGCCGGACCCTGCCCGTAGCTGGGAAGAGCGCAAGCGCCTGTTCGACCTGCCACGCTCCAGCTGGACTGACTATGACAGTTCGCTGATCTCGGAAGGTGGCGGCATATTCTCGCGCAATGCCAAGTCTGTCACCCTGAGTAAGGAGCTGCGCCAGCTGATTGGTGTGACTCAGGAACGGATGACGCCGACGGAGCTGATCCGGGCTCTGCTTCGGGCACCGGTGGATCTGCTCTGGAATGGCGGCATCGGCACCTATGTTAAGGCCAGTGACGAAACGGATATGGATATCGGTGATAAGGCCAATGATGCACTGCGTATTAATGGTCGGGAGCTGCGGGCCAAGGTGGTCGGAGAGGGCGGCAACCTCGGCCTGAGCCAGAAGGCGCGGGTTGAATATGCCTTGAATGGTGGCCGCATGAACACCGATTTTATCGACAATGCCGGTGGTGTGGACTGCTCTGACCATGAGGTCAATATCAAAATCCTGCTGGACCAGATCGTCGATGCCGGTGATATGACCTCTAAGCAGCGCAATCGGTTACTGGAAGATATGACGGAGGATGTCAGTCGCCTGGTGTTGCGTAACAACTATCGTCAGGTACAGGCGATCTCTCTGGCCGAGATGCAGGCGCTGAATAATATGTCGGAATACCGACGCTTTATCAGCGGGCTGGAGCATGACGGCAAGCTGGACCGTGAACTGGAATTTATCCCTGACGATGAACAGCTGGCCGAACGGCATATTGCAGGCTTTGGCCTGACCCGGCCTGAACTGAGTGTGTTGATCTCATACAGCAAGGCGGAGATGAAACAGGCGCTGTTGGAAACACCAGTGCCCGATGATGCTTATCTCAGCGGCGAGCTGCGCCGGGCTTTCCCGGGCAACCTGTTGCAGGATTTCAGCGCGCCGCTGGCGCAGCATCGCCTGCGCCGGGAGATCGTTTCTACCGAGATCGCAAACCATATCGTTAACTTTATGGGCATCAACTTCGTTGACCGGCTGATTAAGTCGACCGGTGCCGATGTGGCCCAGGTGACACGAAGTTATATTCTGGCCCGCGATGTAATTGGCCTGCAACAGATCTGGCAAGAGATCGAGTGGCTCGATCATCAGGTGGCGGCGCAAACCCAGATGAAGATGATGCTGGAACTGCAGCACTTGGCCCGGCGGGCTACCCGCTGGTTTGTACGCAACCGCCGTGGTGAGATTGATTGCGCGGCTGAAGTGCAGCGCTGCAGCCAGCAGCTGGAAAAGCTGGTGGCTAATATGTCTGCACTGCTCTGTGGTGAGCCACTTAAAGTCTGGCAGAGAGCCTATGACGGTTATATCGGGCAGGGGATTCCCGAGTCACTGGCTGCACAGGTGGCTGCCAGCCGTATTCTGAACAGTTGCCTCAGCATTATCGAGGTGGCGGCCGAAACCGGCGTGCCGGTGGAAGATGTTGCCCGGGCATTCTTTGAGCTTGATGAACGTCTGCAGCTGCACTGGTTCTCGGTACAGCTGGATCATCTGACGGTGGATAACTATTGGCAGGGAATGGCACGGGAGACGTTCAGGGATGATCTGGAACTGCAGCAACGACACCTGCTACACAACATCCTCAGTAGCTGGCAGCCCGGGGAGGATGTTAATGAGAGTGTTGCGGACTGGCAGCAACAGCATTCGGAGCTTATTTCGCGCTGGGGCGCAATGCTGGATGAGCTGAAAGGAGGGGAGCAGAAAGAGTATGCGATGTTTGCCGTCGCAGTGAGAGAGCTGGCGGACCTTGCGCGTAACAGTCATTGTATTAAAGGGGATGTTGCCGAACCGGTTTGTTAAGCTGGACCACTGTGCGCTGGCTGGTATTATTGCCATCGTACAGTGGTGTGAACCGGTGAATACGTCCTGGGTGCGCTCTGTAACTGAGAGCCTGGCCGGATTAAAGCTGTTAAGTGAAATTGTCGCCTGGCGTGGCAAACGGCTAGTAGCCTTAGCGCCCGCCCGGCGGGGCTTTCAGATTTTTCACCGGTTCCGTAGGCAGTCCGGACGCCGATTCAGGGCTGCAGGTTTCAAAGAATGATCTGTTTAAATGACCATGCAGGATATTACCTTCGACCTTTACCTCAGCTCTGATGAATTTCTGAAACTTTATCAGGGCACCGCCAAAGATATAGTGACCCGCGCCCTCGATGGCCGGACGCTGCGTTTTCCAGCCAGGGTGATGCGCCAGTTTCTGTTACATGACGGTATCAGGGGCCGTTTCCGGCTGTTCTTTGATGCACAGGGAAAGTTTGACCGCATCGAGCGCCTGCGCTGAATTTCATTGTCGGGTCAGGCCTGTTCGCTTCGGCAACAGGCTCATCACTATTAAATAAGCGCCTAGTCGCCTATAATTCGGGCCAAATTTTTTGTCAGCAGAGAGTGACCATGCTTTACCCTGTCGCACGTTCCCTGATGTTCCGGTGTGATCCGGAGACTTCTCATGACCTGGCTCTGAAGACGATGAACCTGAGCGCCGAGCTGGGTATGCATCATCTTCTGGGGGCGGAGGTACAAGAACATCCGGTAGAAGTGATGGGGTTAAGGTTTCCGAATCCGGTCGGTCTTGCCGCAGGCCTGGATAAAAACGGCATCGCCGTGGATGGCCTTGCTGCTATGGGATTCGGCTTTGTCGAAGTCGGCACAGTAACGCCGCGCCCTCAGGCGGGTAACCCCAAGCCGCGTATCTTCCGACTGCCGCAGCAAAATGCCATTATCAACCGCATGGGGTTCAACAACGATGGGGTGGATCAGCTGCTGAAGAACCTTGATCGTAGTCGCTACAAAGGCATCCTGGGTATCAATATCGGTAAGAATAAAGATACGCCCAACGAAAATGCCAATGATGACTACCTCTACTGCATGCGCAAGGTTTACGGTCGCGCATCCTATATCACGGTAAACGTCTCTTCTCCTAATACTCCGGGCCTGCGCACGCTGCAGTTTGGTGACTCCCTTAACAGCCTGCTGGATGCACTGAAGACCGAACAGATCAAGCTGGCGGGTGTCCACAATCGCTACGTCCCGGTCGCGGTAAAAATCGCACCGGATATGACGGAAGAAGAGGTCGGTATGGTGGCGGCATCGCTCAAAGCCTATGAGTTGGATGGTGTCATCGCAACCAACACCACGCTGTCGCGCGAAGGTGTTGAAGGTCTGCCGCACGCCAGTGAGGCGGGAGGCTTGTCCGGTGCACCGGTAAGGAATAAGTCGACACGCACGATTAAGGCGCTGTCAGAAGCGCTGGATGGCGCACTGCCGATTATTGGTGTGGGGGGTATCACCGATGGGCTTGATGCGGCCGAAAAGATTGAAGCCGGTGCCAGCCTGGTGCAAATCTACAGCGGTTTTATCTATCGTGGACCAGAGCTGGTCAGTGATGCGGTGAAGGCGATCGCAGCATTACAGCGTTAATCGGCTGATTGAAGCTGAACTAAGTAGGGGCTCCTTACAAAGCCCCTCCTCGAATCTGTGGTTGCTAGTTTAGTGAAGCGCCGGATTTAACTGGATGGCGGATACACCGTCCATGCCATCCCAGTGGGCCTCTCGACCCTCGCGCCAGCCGCTCATCCAGTGGCTGCGCAAATCAGTTGTACTAACAGGGCATGTGTCTCTGGACTTGCCGTCCAGGCCCGCCCTAAAGCCTCGATTGAACAGGGTGCTACTACGATCTCGCTTCTGTCTCTTCATATGGATAAAGCCTCGCTTGGTTCTATCGTTTATTAAGAGCGAATACCTGAGACAGGGTATTCGTCGCAGGCTGTGAACCGATCCTTCGATTTGGGCTTCACAGATCTCTATTTCTATAGAAAAGCAGACGGTTTGGCGATTTAATTTCACTATCCTGTTATATGGTTGTCATAAATCGACTTAGAGTGCAGTTGCAAAAAGTCGAGTGCTTTCATCAGGTTAGGGCAAATCCCGATAAACAGTTGTTTGGCTGAATAGTTTTCAGCAAAAATCGATTAATTTTGAACCAATTTAACTTTCAGGCTGTAAAGCTGGGGTAACTAAGTGTCAACCAAGAAATTCTTTTTAACCTGTCCCAAGGGTATTGAAGCGCTGTTAGCGGAGGAGCTGGCATCGCTGGGAATCAGTGATGTACGCCAGACCGTTGCCGGTGTCTGGTTCGAGGGCGAATTGGTTGATGCTTACCGCGTATGCCTCTGGTCCCGCCTGGCGAACCGGGTGCTGTATCCTCTGGCGGAGTGTGATGTCGCATCGGCGCAACATCTGTATGACGGTGTTCAGCAGGTTAACTGGCTGGACCACCTGCGTGCCAGTGGCAGCCTGACAATCGATTTTACCGGCCGTTCAGAGGTTATTAACAATACCCAGTTTGGCGCTCAGAAAGTTAAGGACGCGATCGTTGACCAGATCCGCACCCTGACCGGTAACCGTCCATCAGTCGACCGCAAGCAGCCTGACTTGCGGGTGAATGTACACCTCTCCCGCGACCGTGCAGTGATCGCGCTGGACCTGTCCGGAGACAGCCTGCATCGCCGGGGCTATCGCCTGCAGGCAGGCATGGCGCCGATGAAGGAGAATCTGGCATCTGCAGTGCTGATGCGTAGCGGCTGGCCTGGAATTGCCACTCAGCATCCCCTGATGCTGGACCCGATGTGTGGTTCCGGAACCCTGCTGATCGAGGCGGCCATGATGGTGGCGGACATCGCTCCGGGCCTGCTTCGTCGTCAGTTTGGCTTCGATCGCTGGCTGCTGCACCGCAAACCGGAATGGCAGGCCTTACTCGATGAGGCAGAGCAGCGTCGTGAAGCGGGACTGGCCACGTTGCAGCATCGCTTTGTGGGGCGCGATATGGACGGGCGGGTATTGATCAGCGCCCGCGACAACGCCAAGCGTGCCGGTCTTGATGCATATATCCAGTTTGAGAAGGGGCGTCTTGAAGACCTTAAGGCTGAATCACTGCCTGCCCATGAGGCTGGTTTCCTGATATCCAACCCGCCCTACGGCGAGCGTCTGGGAGAAAACAACCAGCTCAAATTCCTCTATCGTCACCTAGGTGATCTGCTGAAGCAGCAGTTTGGTGGCTGGCTGGCGAGTATCTTCACCGGTAATCCTGACCTGTGCAAAGTGATGGGGCTGCGGGCTGAGAAGCAGTACAAGCTCTATAACGGCAGTATTGAGAGTCGTCTCTACCTGTATCCGATAGCGAAGAGAGAGGCTTCAGAAGCCTCTGAGCAGCAGGCGCGGCCGCTTTCCGAGGGCGCACAGATGTTTGCTAACCGGTTGCGTAAAAACATTAAAGGGATGGCTAAGTGGGTTAAGCGCGATGGCATACAGGCATATCGCCTCTATGATGCGGATATACCGGAGTATGCGGTAGCGGTCGATCTTTACGGCGATCAGGTTCATGTGCAGGAATATGCTGCGCCGAAAAGTGTTGATCCGGTGCGGGCCTTCACGCGCCTGAACGATGTGATGAGTGCGATTCCCGATGTGCTGGGGATAGCGCCGGAACAGGTCGTGCTAAAGCAGCGTCAGCGTCAGCAGGGTAAGGCGCAGTACGAGAAGCAGTCTGAAACAGCGCGCTTCTTCGAGGTAAACGAGCATGGCTGTCGCTTGCTGGTTAACCTGCATGATTACCTTGATACCGGCCTGTTCCTGGATCACCGTCCCGTCCGTAAGCACCTCCAGGGCATGGCGGATGGCAAGGACGTACTGAACCTGTTCTGCTATACCGCCTCAGCCTCGGTGCATATGGCCGTGGGTGGCGCTAAAACCACAACCAGTGTCGATATGTCTGCGACCTATCTGAACTGGGCCGAGCGTAACCTTGAGCTGAACGGCTTTAAGGGTAAGCACCATGCGCTGGTAAAGGCAGACTGTATTAAATGGCTGCACAGCCAGTTCAAGCCTGCCTACGACCTTATCTTTATGGATCCGCCGACATTCTCCAACTCCAAACGTATGCAGGGGGTGCTGGATGTGCAGCGTGACCACGTCGAGCTTGTGCGCTCTGCCATGGCCCTGCTGAGGCCGGGCGGGACGCTGGTTTTCTCGAATAACTATCGACGCTTCAAGCTCGACTATGAGGCGCTGGGCGAGTACGACTGCAACGACATCAGTCATAAGAGTCTGGACCCGGACTTCAAACGTAATCAGCGAATCCACAGCTGCTTCGAGATTCGTCATAAGGGCTGACCTGTTTTGGCACACTCTCTGCATTATCCCGTGCACTGATAAGAAGAGATTGTGTGCTGCGATGGTGCCGGATGCGCTAAATCGGTGCTAAACAGACGCCTTGGTCCGCGCAACTACAGGGCTGAGGCGTTTATTTAGATCGACCGGGTCTGTTTTATGATCGATTCAGGTGCATGCAATCTCTGCAATATAACTAGAACAGCGCACTAAAATAGTGCCTCTCACGGAGGGGTGGCTATATTTTGGTGCGGATGGCCAAGTTGAAGCAGGAGATGCTTGTGGATAATGTTAACAGCGCAGTCGAGACGCTGATTCAAAGCTCAAATACGCTCTTTATTCTGATGGGCGCAATAATGGTATTTGCCATGCATGCCGGTTTTGCGTTTCTAGAAGTGGGGACCGTGCGTCGCAAAAACCAGGTAAATGCGCTGGTTAAAATTATTACCGACTTCGGGTTTTCCGCCGTTGCCTATTTCTTTGTGGGTTACTGGATTGCCTATGGCGTTACCTTTTTTGAAGATGCCGAAACCTTGGCTCAGGCAAATGGCTACGAGCTGGTTAAGTTCTTTTTCCTGATGACCTTTGCTGCTGCGATTCCGGCCATTGTGTCCGGCGGTATCGCTGAGCGGGCGCGCTTCTGGCCGATTCTGGCGGCATCCTCCCTGACTGTGGCGTTCGTATATCCTTTCTTCGAAGGCATGATCTGGAATGGCAATTATGGTTTCCAGGCATGGCTGGAGGCGAGCTTCGGTGCCGGCTTCCATGACTTTGCCGGATCGGTGGTGGTTCACGGTGTCGGTGGCTGGATCGCGCTTGTGGCCGTTGTCATGCTGGGTATCCGTAACGGGCGCTATAAGGGCGGTAAGCTGGTCGCTTTTCCACCTTCCAATATTCCGTTCCTGGCGCTGGGTGCCTGGATTCTGTCAATCGGCTGGTTCGGCTTCAATGTGATGTCCGCCCAGACAATGGATGGAATTTCGGGGCTGGTCGCCGTCAATACCCTGATGGCCATGGTGGGCGGCATTATTTCAGCCCTGATCATCGGGCGTAATGACCCGGGCTTTATTCATAACGGCCCCCTGGCAGGGCTGGTGGCGGTCTGTGCCGGATCTGATGTTATGCACCCGATTGGTGCGTTGCTGGTGGGTGTGGTTGCCGGTGCGATCTTTGTGTATCTCTTCACGCTGCAGCAGAACAAATGGAAGATTGATGATGTGCTGGGGGTCTGGCCGTTGCATGGTGTCTGCGGCGCCTGGGGCGGTATTGCGGCTGGTATCTTCGGTTCTGAGGCGCTGGGTGGTCTGGGGGGTGTCAGCCTTGTATCCCAGCTTATCGGGACCGCAGCCGGTATATTCGTGGCGCTGGTTGGCGGTGTGATTGTTTACGGCGGCATTAAGGCGGTTACCGGATTGCGGCTGGATGAGGAGCAGGAATTCAACGGTGCTGACCTCAGTATCCACAAGATCGAGTCTACTTGTGACAACTGAGTAAGCTGACGAGCTACGGATGTACAGGATATGCAAAAGCCGGATGCTGAAAGGGTCCGGCTTTTTTGTGTCTTGTCGGGAGAGTTATTGCGGCAGGATATGGGGATTGGAAAAGCAATGCTGGGGTGCTTGGTCTGGGGCTTGGGTCAGGCGGGCTGTCGGTGTCAGTGGCAATTAAACTGCACCTGCCTTTGTGAACTGATAAAGCGAATTGGTCTTTGCTTACGTGCCCGTTAATATAATGCTGCAGTGTACGTAAACTGATTATTCCGGGAATGTTCTGGTTGGGTTATTTCAATTTCATGGTGTGAGTTTGAAAAGTGCTTAAACAAAAAAGGCTGCCCGTGGCAGCCTTTTTGTTTTCAGGGCGATTACTTGATATCGCGCTTGCTCGGGCCAGTGTAAAGCTGACGCGGGCGACCGATCTTGTTCGGGCTGGAGTGGAATTCGCTCCAGTGTGAGATCCAGCCGATTGTACGGGACAGGGCGAAGATCACGGTGAACATGTTGGTCGGGATGCCGATCGCTTTCAGGATGATACCGGAGTAGAAGTCGACGTTCGGGTACAGCTTGCGCTTCACGAAGTATTCGTCTTCCAGGGCAATCTGTTCCAGGCGCTTGGCGATCTTCAGCAGTGGCTCGTCCGCTACACCCAGCTCGGTCAGAACCTCGTCGCAGGTCTTCTTCATCACTTTAGCGCGAGGGTCGAAGTTGCGGTATACGCGGTGACCGAAGCCCATCAGGCGGAATGGATCGTTAGGGTCTTTTGCCTTCTCGATGAATTCCGGGATGTTATCTTCGTGGCCGATCTCTTCCAGCATGGTCAGTACGGCTTCGTTAGCACCGCCGTGAGCCGGTCCCCACAGCGCCGCGATACCCGAGGCGATACAGGCGAACGGGTTGGCGCCTGAGGAGCCAGCCAGTCGTACAGTGGAAGTAGAGGCGTTCTGCTCATGATCGGCATGCAGCAGGAAGATGCGATCCATTGCTTTGGCCAGTACCGGATTTGGACGGTACTCCTCGCATGGAGTGCCAAACATCATGTGCAGGAAGTTATCAGCGTAAGCCAGTTCATTGCGTGGATACATGAACGGCTGGCCGATGGAGTACTTGTAACACATCGCCGCCAGGGTAGGCATCTTGGCGATCAGGCGGTAAGCACATACTTCTCGATGGTAGGCGTCGTTGATGTCCAGGGAATCGTGGTAGAACGCAGACAGTGCGCCAACGCAGGCAACCATGATTGCCATTGGATGTGCGTCGCGGCGGAAGCCGTTGAAGAAGTGGCTCATCTGTTCGTGAACCATAGTGTGGCGAGAAACGGTGTTAACGAATTTCTCTTTTTCTTCAGCGGTCGGCAGATCGCCATTCAGCAGCAGGTAGCATACTTCCAGGTAATCTGACTGTTCTGCCAGCTGCTCGATCGGGTAGCCGCCGTGCAGCAGAACGCCGTTGGCTCCGTCGATGTAAGTGATTTTAGATTCACAAGCAGCTGTAGAGACGAAACCCGGATCGTACGTGAACAGACCCTGGCCGGTCAGTGGGCGAACGTCGATTACGTCAGGACCTTCTGTGCCGGAATAGACGGGGAGTTCGATTGCTTCATCCAGACCGTCGACCATCAAACGTGCTTTTTTGTCAGCCATGTAAGTGGCTCCTATCATTCTTGTTTATTTGTGCGACTTTCTTCTACTGCATCTCAGCAGTTGCACCCGGCTGAGATACGTCGCGACTTATACGAGTCTTGGCCCGATTAATAGGACCCACCCAATATAGAGACTGAAGCGGAATTGTCAATCCGACCAACTAGTATAGTTACCGCAATGCAGCATAAAGTGCCAAGGATTTAACTAGTAAACCCCCAAAGCGAAAATAATATTTTAGTTGTACGAATTTTTATCAGGATTTTTGCGGTGCTAGACAAAGGGTGTAGATTGCTATTGGGTTGATTGTATTGTGAATTCTAAATGCTTATACTCTCGCCCCGAAGTTTATGTGCCCAAAAAACGCCCAGAGAGCCGTCTTACGGGACGTGAGCTTTGATCGAGGTACTTATCTTCTAGCACTTCCTAGCAACCGTGCTCTGCAACAGGGCAGCAAAGTGTGAACAAGAGCCGTGAATAAAAAAAGACCTGTAAATTTAGATCTGCGAACCATTAAACAGCCACTGCCGGCTATATCTTCAATCCTGCACCGTGTAACAGGTGTTGCGTTGTTCTTCGGCGCAATCCTGATGATGTACGCGCTGGGATTGTCATTGGAGTCTCCGGAAGGCTTCGCTGAAGCACAAGAGATGCTTTCCGAGGGCTTCTTTGCCCGTTTGATCGCCTGGGGTATGGTGTCAGCTCTGCTGTATCACCTGCTTGCCGGTGTTAAACATCTGATTATGGATTTCGGTCACCTTGAAGAGCTCGAAAGCGGTCGTATGGCTGCTAAAGCGACTCTGATTGCAGGTGGCGTAGCTGTCCTTCTGGCGGGGGTATGGGTATGGTAACAAGCATCACCAGCTTTGGCCGTAGTGGCCTTTACGACTGGATGATTCAGCGTGTAACCGCTGGCGTCCTTCTCTGCTACACAATCTTTATGATTGGTTATCTGGCGTTCGGCGCAGACCTTTCCTACGACATGTGGAAGGGCCTGTTTGAAGGAACTGCCATGCGCATCTTTACCCTGCTGGCCGTGCTGTCCTTTGCAGCACACGTCTGGATTGGTATGTGGTCCGTATCAACTGACTACATTAAACCAACAGGGGCTCGTTTCCTGTTCCAGTCTGCCTGTGGTCTCCTGACGTTTATCTACGTCGTATGGAGCATTCAGATTCTGTGGGGTGTCTAAAAGATGTCTAAACTGCGTACTCTTACTTTTGACGCAATCGTAGTAGGTGGTGGCGGTGCCGGTATGCGTGCCGCGCTGCAGCTGGCCCAGTCCGGCCTCAACACTGCCTGCGTAACTAAAGTATTCCCAACCCGTTCTCATACCGTGTCTGCTCAGGGCGGCATCACTTGTGCGATCGCAAGTGCTGATCCGAATGATGACTGGCGCTGGCACATGTACGATACCGTTAAGGGTTCCGATTACATCGGTGACCAGGACGCTATCGAATACATGTGTTCCGTAGGCCCACAGGCTGTATTTGAACTGGATCACATGGGTCTGCCGTTCTCCCGTACAGAAACTGGTCGTATCTACCAGCGTCCGTTCGGTGGTCAGTCCAAGAACTTTGGTGAAGGCGGTCAGGCTGCCCGTACCTGTGCTGCAGCTGACCGTACCGGTCACGCCCTGCTGCACGCCCTGTATCAGGGCAACATGAAGGCAGGTACTACCTTCCTGAACGAATGGTACGCTGTTGATCTGGTGAAAAACGCCGAAGGCGCCGTTGTGGGTTGTATCGCAATCTGCATCGAAACCGGTGAAACCGTTTACATCAAAGCCAAGGCCACTGTTTTGGCAACAGGTGGTGCGGGCCGTATCTACGCGTCCACTACCAATGCCCTGATCAACACCGGTGACGGTGTAGGCATGTCCCTGCGTGCAGGCGTACCTGCTCAGGACATGGAGATGTGGCAGTTCCACCCAACCGGTATTGCCGGTGCCGGCGTTCTGGTAACAGAAGGCTGTCGTGGTGAGGGTGGCTACCTGATCAACAAGGACGGTGAGCGCTTTATGGAGCGTTACGCGCCTAACGCCAAAGACCTTGCCGGTCGTGACGTTGTTGCCCGTTCTATGATCCTGGAGATTCTGGATGGCCGCGGCGCTGGTGAAAACGGCGATCACGTATTCCTGAAGCTGGACCATCTGGGTGAGGAAGTTCTGCAGTCTCGTCTGCCAGGTATCTGTGAGCTGGCGAAGACATTTGCTGCGACCGATCCGGTTAAAGAGCCAATCCCTGTAGTGCCGACCTGTCACTACATGATGGGCGGTGTTGTGACCAATATCGGCGGTCAGGCGATTGCGCCGGATGCTGACGGTAATGATCACATCATTGACGGTCTGTTCGCCTGTGGTGAAGTTGCCTGTGTATCTGTACACGGTGCAAACCGCCTGGGTGGTAACTCCCTGCTTGACCTGGTGGTCTTTGGCCGCGCAGCAGGTATGCAGATCGAGAAGCAGATGCGTGAAGGCTATGATTCTCTGGATGCTACTCAGGAAGATATCGATCGTGCCATGGCGCGTCTGGATCGCCTGAACAACTCCACCGGCGGTGAGAGCGTAGCGGACGTACGTAAGGATCTGCAGAGCTGCATGCAGCTGTACTTCGGTGTATTCCGTGACGGCGAAAGCATGGAGAAAGGTCTGGAGCTGCTGAAAGAGATTCGTCAGCGTGTTGAGAATGTGCATCTGGAAGATAAGAGCCAGGCGTTCAACACTGCGCGTATCGAAGCTCTGGAGCTTGAGAACCTGATGGAAGTTGCTGAGGCAACGGCCATCGCAGCTATCACGCGTACCGAGTCCCGCGGTGCTCATGCCCGTAACGACTATACCGAACGTGATGATGAGAACTGGCTGTGCCACTCCGTCTTCTATCCGGCTGACAAAACTATCGGCAAGCGCGCTGTTAACTTCGCGCCTAAGACAGTTGATGCCTTCCCACCAAAAGTTCGTACCTACTAAGGAGCAGCTGTCATGTTGGTAAGTGTATACCGCTATAACCCTGAGACTGATGACGCTCCTTACATGCAGGATATCCATATTGATATCCCGGGTGGTAAGGACATCATGGTGCTGGACCTGCTTCAGCTTCTGAAGGAGAAGGATACAAGCCTGGCGTACCGCCGTTCCTGTCGTGAGGGCGTTTGTGGCTCTGACGGCCTGAACATGAACGGCACTAACGGTCTGGCCTGTATCACGCCGCTGTCTGCTGTTGTCGAAGATGACAAGCTGGTGCTGCGTCCGCTGCCAGGTCTGCCGGTTATCCGCGACCTGGTCGTTGATATGACCCAGTTCTACCGTGCGTATGAGAAGGTGAAGCCGTTCCTGATCAACGATACCCCTGCGCCGGCTATCGAGCGTCTGCAGTCTCCTGAAGAGCGTGCTGAGCTGGATGGTCTGTACGAGTGTATCCTGTGTGCGTGCTGCTCGACATCCTGCCCGTCTTTCTGGTGGAACCCGGACAAGTTCATCGGTCCTTCCGGTCTGCTGCAGGCTTACCGCTTCCTGGCGGATAGCCGTGATACAGCGACCCGTGAGCGACTGGCTGACCTTGATGATCCGTTCAGCGTATTCCGTTGCCACGGCATCATGAACTGTGTCAGCGTTTGTCCTAAAGGTCTTAACCCGACCAAGGCGATCGGTAAGATCCGTAACATGTTGCTGCAACAGGCAACCTGATACAGAGGGCGGTGCTTCGGCACCGCCTTTTTTTTGCCTGCGATTTGTAAAGCTTATCGAAGGTAAAGAAAAAAATGGCGATATTCGCCAATTTAACAAAAAGAATGATTTAAAGCTTTGCGACAAGGCTTTAAGATTACACACCCGTGAAGACATGCTGCATGGGTGGTGTGTCTCAGGTGATAAAACCGGTAATTTCGAAGAGGGGTCGCTTCGGCCTGAAATTCAGGTGCCAGGAGCAATAAGCCCCCTGAGCCAGGGTGATAAAGAATGCAAGAAGGCATCATGGAGTTGATGTGGAAGAATGCCCATCTATACGGTGGCAACCTCTCCTACGTCGAGCAGCTGTACGAGACCTATCTGATGGATCCGAACGCCGTTCCACAAGAGTGGCGTGACGAGTTTGACCGACTCCCCAAGGTTGGTGAAAATTTCTCTCAGGATGTTCCTCATTCAACGATTCAGGAACATTTCCTTTACCTCGCTAAGAATCAGAAGCGTGCTAACCCCGTCGCTGTGAGCTCCGTGAGTTCCGAGCACGAGAAGAAGCAGGTTCGTGTGTTGCGGATGATCAACGCCTATCGAGTGCGTGGACATCAGAACGCTTCACTGGACCCGCTGAATCTGCAGGAACGTGAGCCAGTGCAGGATCTCGATCCTCGCTTCCACGAACTGTCTGCGGCCGATTACGACACAACTTTCCAGCTGGGCTCACTGTTCTTCGGACCGGAAGAAGCACCACTGAAAGATATTCTGGCAGATCTTAAAAAGACTTACTGCACCACTGTCGGTGCTGAGTATATGCATATCGTAGATACTCAGGAAAAGCGCTGGATTCAGTCCCGCCTTGAGCCAGTGCGCAGCCATCCCCAGCTGGAAGCTGCAGAGCGTAAGCATATCCTGGAGCGTCTGACCGCTGCAGAAGGCCTGGAAAAATACCTGGGTTCCCGTTACGCCGGTGCCAAGCGTTTCGGCCTGGAGGGGGGCGAAGCCATGATCCCTCTGCTGGACGAACTGATCCAGCGCTCCGGTCGCGACGGTGCCAAAGAGCTGGTGATCGGTATGGCCCACCGAGGCCGTCTGAACACTCTGGTAAACATCTTCGGTAAGAACCCGGCTGAACTCTTCGGTGAGTTCGAAGGTAAGAAGATGGTGGAAACCTCCGGTGACGTTAAGTACCACCAGGGTTTCTCATCAAACGTGATGACCTCGGGTGGCGAAGTCCACATCGCGATGGCGTTTAACCCGTCTCACCTGGAGATCTCCGCACCGGTAGTTGAGGGTTCTGTACGTGCCCGTCAGGACCGTCGCAGTGATCCGGTTGGCACGACCGTAGTACCGGTCAATATCCACGGCGACCAGGCGTTTGCCGGTCAGGGCGTTGTTATGGAGACATTCCAGATGTCTCAGACACGTGCCTACAAAACCGGTGGTACTGTCCATATCGTTGTGAACAACCAGGTTGGTTTCACAACCTCCAAACAGGAAGACTCGCGCTCAACCGAATATGCAACGGATGTTGCCAAGATGGTTTCTGCGCCGATCTTTCACGTTAACGGCGATGATCCTGAAGCCGTTCGCTTCGTGACTCAGGTTGCTCTGGACTACCGTAACGAATTTAAGAAAGACGTTGTGATCGATCTGGTGTGTTACCGCCGCCGTGGTCATAACGAAGCGGATGAGCCTTCCGGTACCCAGCCGCTGATGTATGCCCAGATCAAGAAGCAGAAAACCACGCGTGAGCTTTACGCTCAGCGTCTGATCGAAGACGGTGTGCTGTCCGCAGACGACGCTAAACAGATGGAGAAAGACTACCGTCAGGCGTTGGAGAACGGCGAGCACGTTGCGAATGCCCTGGTGCAGCAGCCGAACGAAGAGCTGTTTGTTGACTGGAAGCCTTATCTGGGGCACAGCTGGTCTTTCGATTGTGAGACCGGTGTCGATCTGAAGCTGCTGCAGGAACTGGGCGCCAAGATCTGTGAAGTACCTGAAGGTTTTGCAGTACAGCGTCAGGTTCAGAAAATTATTGAAGACCGTAAGCGTATGGCTGCGGGTGCCATGGAGCTGAACTGGGGTATGGCGGAGTCTCTTGCCTATGCCTCTATTCTGGCCCAGGGACACCCGGTACGTCTGACCGGTCAGGACGTTGGTCGAGGCACGTTCTCCCACCGTCATGCGGTTCTGCATAACCAGAAAGATGCGAGCACCTTCATGCCGCTGCAGAACCTGTCGTCCGACCAGCCGCGTCTTACGCTGCATGACTCTTACCTCTCTGAGGAAGCAGTGCTGGCGTTTGAATACGGTTACGCGACAACCATGCCAAACGCACTCGTAATCTGGGAAGCTCAGTTCGGTGATTTTGCCAACGGTGCTCAGGTTGTTATTGACCAGTTTATTACCAGTGGTGAGCAGAAGTGGCAGCGCCTGTGTGGCCTGACCATGCTGTTGCCTCATGGCTTTGAAGGCCAGGGGCCAGAGCACAGTTCTGCTCGTCTGGAGCGTTACCTGCAGCTTTGTGCTGAACACAATATCCAGGTTTGTGTACCGACAACCCCGGCGCAGATTTTCCATCTGTTGCGTCGTCAGGTTGTACGTCCGCTGCGTAAGCCTCTGGTGATCATGTCACCGAAGAGCCTGCTGCGTCACAAACAGGCTATCTCCTCCCTGGACGAGCTGAGCACCGGTGGCTTTAAGCCGGTAATCGCTGAGTCCGAAGCGCTGGATCCTAAGGATGTTAAGCGTGTAGTTTTGTGTAGCGGTAAGGTCTACTACGACCTGTACAACCGTCGTGCGGAGCTGGAGAAGAAAGACGTTGCTATTGTACGTATCGAACAGCTTTATCCGTTCCCTGAACAGGCTATGGCTGAGGCGATCGCAGAATACAGCAACCTGGAAACTGTTGTTTGGTGTCAGGAAGAGCCGATGAACCAGGGGGCGTGGTACTGCTCTCAGCATCATATGCGCTCTGTGCTGCACAAACACGATCCGCAACTGCACCTGGAAGGCGTTGGCCGACCACATGCTGCTGCGCCTGCTGTGGGTTACATCTCTGTACACCTTGAACAGCAGGAAAAACTGGTTAACGAAGCAATCAACGGTTAATCAGGCGATCCGACAAAATTAGTCGCCTGACGTGCAAAGACGGTAAAGGAAAAAACATGTCCATCGAAATTAAAGCGCCGACATTCCCTGAATCTGTAGCAGACGGTACGGTCTCTACGTGGCATAAACAGCCTGGCGAGGCTGTCGCTGCTGACGAGCTGATCGTTGATATCGAAACTGATAAAGTCGTACTGGAAGTTGTAGCGCCAGCTGACGGCGTACTGAAAGACGTGATCAAAGGCGAAGGCGATACTGTCCTGAGCGATGAAGTGATCGCAATGTTTGAGGCGGGCGCTGCTCCAGCTGCTGCCCCGGTTGCTGTAGAAGCCGCGACGGCTGAAGCTGCTGCTGGCGAAGGCGACAAAGTTGGCCCGGCTGCACGCAAACTGATCGAAGAGAACGGCCTGGATGCTGCGGCGATTCCTGCTTCCGGCAAGAACGGCGGTATCACTAAGGAAGACGTTCTCAGCTACCTGAAAAACAAACCGGCTGCAGCACCTGCAGCGGCGGCACCTGCACCAGCGGCAGCCGCTCCGGCTGTTAACGTTGCGGCAGGTGAGCGCGTAGAGAAGCGTGTTCCTATGACGCGTCTGCGTGCGACTATCGCTAAGCGCCTGGTTGAAGCGCAGCAGAACGCTGCGATGCTGACCACTTACAACGAAGTCAACATGAAGCCGGTTATGGAACTGCGTAAGCAGTACAAAGACCTGTTCGAGAAGACCCATAACGGCACACGTCTTGGTTTCATGTCCTTCTTCGTGAAAGCGGCAACTGAAGCACTGAAAAAATTCCCGGCTGTTAACGCATCTATCGACGGTAACGACATGGTATATCACGGCTACCAGGATATCGGTGTGGCCGTATCCACAAACCGTGGCCTGATGGTACCGGTACTGCGTGATACTGACAGCATGAGCCTGGCTGACGTTGAGTCCACCATCGCTGATTTCGGTAAGCGTGGTCGTGACGGCAAGCTGGGTATGGACGATATGCAGGGTGGCACTTTCACCATCACTAACGGTGGTGTGTTCGGTTCCCTAATGTCTACGCCTATCCTGAATCCACCACAGACCGCTATCCTGGGTATGCACAAGATCCAGGAACGTCCTATGGCAGTTAACGGCCAGGTTGAGATTCTGCCAATGATGTATCTGGCACTGTCTTACGACCACCGTATGATTGATGGCAAGGAGGCTGTACAATTCCTCGTGACAATTAAAGACCTTCTGGAAGATCCTGCACGTATGCTCCTGGAAGTCTGAGTCAGCCCTTACGAAAACGAGAGAATTGATAGGATAGGTTAAGAAATGTCTCAAAAGTTTGACGTTATTGTTATCGGTGCCGGCCCTGGCGGTTACGTAGCTGCAATCCGCGCCGCACAACTGGGCCTGAAAACCGCATGCGTCGAGAAATGGATCGATGAGAAAGGTGCTCCTGTACTGGGTGGTACCTGTCTGAACGTGGGCTGTATCCCTTCTAAGGCTCTGCTGGAATCCACTCACCAGTTCCATAAAACCCAGCACGCTGACGTGCATGGCATCGCTACCGGCGAAGTCAGCATGGACGTGCCTAAGATGGTTGCGCGTAAAGACAAAATCGTTAAGAACCTGACTGGCGGTATCGGCGGTCTGTTCAAGGCGAATGGCGTAACCACACTGCAGGGCATGGGTAAACTGCTGGCTGATAAGAAAGTCGAAGTGACTGCCGCAGACGGTACTGCTACTGTCTACGAAGCTGATAACGTGATTCTGGCTTCCGGTTCTGTTCCTGTGAACATCCCGCCAGCACCGCTGACTGAAGGCCTGATCCTGGATAATGCCGGCGCCCTGGACATCGACGAGACGCCTAAGCGTCTGGGTGTTATCGGTGCAGGCGTAATCGGTCTGGAGATGGGTTCCGTATGGGCGCGTCTGGGCACCGAAGTTACTGTTCTTGAAGCGATGGACGAGTTCCTGGGCGCAGCGGATAAAGACGTTGCCAAAGAAGCTGCGAAAATCTTCAAGAAACAGAAGCTGGATATCAAGCTGGGTGCTCGCTGCACCGGTACCGAGATCATCGACGGTAAAGAAGTACTGGTTAAGTACACTGATTCCGAAGGTGATAAAGAGATCGTCGTAGACAAGCTGATCGTTGCTGTTGGCCGTAAGCCGCAGACTAATGGCCTGCTGTCTGAAGACTGTGGCGTTAAGCTGGACGAGCGTGGCTTTATCTTTGTTGATGAGCAGTGTAAGACTGCAGCACCGGGCGTTTACGCGATCGGTGACTCTGTTCGCGGCCCAATGCTGGCGCACAAAGCATCTGAAGAAGGCATCATGGTTGCAGACATCATCGCTGGTCATAAGGCTCAGATGAACTACGACGTGATCCCAAGCATCATCTACACACACCCTGAACTGGCGTGGGTTGGTAAGACTGAGCAGGAACTGAAAGCTGATGGCGTCGCTATCAAAGTAGGTAAGTTCCCGTTCGCTGCTTCCGGTCGTGCGATGGCCGCTGACGATACCGATGGTTTCGTTAAGATCATTGCGGACGAAGCGACTGACCGCATCCTGGGTGTACACATGGTTGGTGGTATCGCTTCTGAGCTGATCGCTCAGGCTGCTATCGCCATGGAATTCTGCTCCAGCGCTGAAGACCTGCAGCTGACTGTATTCGCTCACCCAACCGTGAGTGAAGCCGTACACGAAGCCGCCCTGGCTGTAGACGGTCACGCGATCCATATCGCCAACCGTAAGAAGCGCTAAGCAATACCTGTTTAAAAATTTCGGCTGGCCACTCCCGTGGTTGGCCGATTGAGCAAGAAGCTTGTCGTTGAAAATCCCCTAGGGGCTGTATTACGTATTCTCTCCATATGTTTTACAGAATAATCATTAGTGACAACACAACGGATTAGAGCATGAACCTTCACGAGTACCAGGGTAAACAGTTGTTTGCCGAATATGGTCTGCCGGTATCCAAAGGGATCGCGGTAGATACTCCGGAAGCAGCTGCTGAAGCAGCTAATACAATTGGCGGTGACAAATGGGTTGTAAAAGCCCAGGTTCACGCCGGCGGCCGCGGTAAAGCGGGCGGCGTTAAGCTGGTTGACAGCCCTGCTGAAGCGCAGGAATTCGCAGCTAACTGGCTGGGTAAAAACCTGGTCACTTACCAGACTGACGAAAATGGTCAGCCAGTTTCCCGCATTCTGGTTGAAACCTGCACTGATATCGCCAACGAGCTGTATCTGGGTGCGGTAGTCGACCGTTCTTCCCGCCGTATCGTTTTCATGGCATCCACTGAAGGTGGCGTGGAAATCGAGACTGTTGCAGAAGAAACCCCGGAAAAAATCCTGAAAGCAACTGTTGATCCTCTGACTGGCGCTCAGCCATACCAGGGTCGCGAGCTGGCTTTCAAACTGGGTCTGCAGGGCGACCAGATCAAGCAGTTCACCAAGATCTTCATGGGTCTGGCGAAAATGTTCCAGGAAAAAGATCTGGCGCTGCTGGAAATCAACCCGCTGGTTATCACTGACGAAGGAAACCTGCACTGCCTGGACGCTAAAGTAGCGATCGATGGCAATGCGGTATACCGTCACAAAGACCTGCAGGAAATGCATGATCCATCTCAGGAAGACGAGCGTGAAGCACGCGCGGCTGAGTGGGACCTGAACTACGTAGCACTGGACGGCAGCATCGGCTGCATGGTTAACGGTGCTGGCCTGGCAATGGGTACTATGGATATCGTATCCCTGCACGGTGGTTTCCCGGCTAACTTCCTGGACGTTGGTGGCGGTGCTACCAAAGAGCGTGTAACTGAAGCGTTCAAGATCATCCTGGAAGACAGCAAAGTTAAAGCGGTACTGGTTAACATCTTCGGCGGCATCGTACGTTGCGACCTGATTGCTGAAGGTATCATCGGTGCGGTTAAAGAAGTGGGTGTAAACGTACCGGTTGTTGTACGTCTGGAAGGTAACAATGCTGATCTGGGCTCTCAGCTGCTGTCTGAGTCTGGCCTGGACATCATCGCGGCTACCAGTCTGACTGACGCTGCTCAGCAGGCTGTTAAAGCAGCGGAGGGTAAATAATCATGTCCGTTCTGATTAACAAAGACACCAAAGTAATCTGTCAGGGTTTCACTGGTGGTCAGGGTACCTTCCACTCTGAACAGGCTATCGCTTACGGCACCAAGATGGTTGGTGGTGTAACGCCGGGCAAAGGTGGTTCCGAGCACCTGGGTCTGCCTGTATTCAACACCGTTGCTGAAGCTGTTGAAGCAACTGGCGCTGAAGCATCTGTTATCTACGTTCCTGCTCCTTTCTGTAAGGATTCCATCCTGGAAGCGGCGAACGGTGGTATCAAACTGATCGTTTGTATCACTGAGCACATCCCGGTTATGGATATGCTGGAATGTAAAGTTAAGTGTGACGAGCTGGGCGTTCGCCTGATCGGTCCTAACTGCCCGGGCGTTATCACTCCGGGTGAGTGCAAGATCGGCATCATGCCGGGTCACATCCACCTGCCAGGTAAAGTGGGCATCGTTTCCCGTTCCGGTACTCTGACGTATGAAGCTGTTAAGCAGACTACTGATGCCGGTTTCGGTCAGTCCACCTGTGTAGGTATCGGTGGTGACCCGATTCCTGGTTCTAACTTCATCGACATTCTGGAAATGTTCGAGAAGGATCCACAGACTGAAGCGATCGTAATGATCGGTGAGATCGGTGGTTCTGCTGAAGAAGAAGCGGCTGCATACATCAAAGCTAACGTGACTAAGCCTGTTGTCTCTTACATCGCCGGTGTTACTGCACCTGCTGGTAAGCGTATGGGTCACGCTGGTGCGATCATCTCTGGCGGTAAAGGTACTGCTGACGAGAAGTTTGCAGCTCTGGAAGACGCTGGTGTTAAGACTGTGCGCTCCCTGGCTTCTATCGGCGATGCGCTGAAAGAAGTAACTGGCTGGTAATCACCGGTCAGATCAGAAAGGGCTGCTTCGGCAGCCCTTTTTTGTGCCTGACTGTCAGGCGGCACTGGATCGATCCGTCTTGGGTCCGGAGGTTCCTTGGCCTTGCTTATTCCGGCTGAACGGATCTCTGCACGACCGTATAATGGTGCTCTTTTTCTTCTCACTGAGAACCTGCTGATGTCTGCTACTACTACCCGACCGCGCCATATACTGCCGCTCCTGGTTCTGGCTCAGTTTCTGGGGACATCGGGCTGGTTTGCCGGCAATGCCGTATTGCCTGATCTGCAGCTGGCCTGGGGGCTGGATGATCAGGCCGTAGCGCCTCTGACTAATTCGGTGCAGCTGGGGTTTATCGCCGGGGCGCTGCTGTTTGCGGTGCTGGCGCTGGCAGATCGGATACCCCCGGCCCGGCTTTTCTTTGTCTGCTCGGCTGGCGGCGGGGTTTGCAGCCTGGCTATTGCCTGGTGGGCGGAGAGCCTGACCCAGTTACTCTGGTTGCGGTTTGTCGGTGGGGTGATGCTGGCCGGGATCTATCCGGTGGGTATGAAAATCGCCGCGGGCTGGTATCCGCAGGGGTTGGGGAGGGCGCTGGGGTACCTGATCGGGGCGCTGGTGATGGGGACGGCATCCTCACACTTGCTATCCAGCTTTGCCGAGGTGGACTGGCGCAGGGTGATCGAAGGGGTCGGGCTGATGTCTCTGGCCGGAGGAGTTGTGGTACTGCTTGGCGTGCCGGATGGACCTGCAGCTTTCCATGGCAAGGGCCTGTCGCTGGCTGATATTCGTATCGCCGCCGGTCACCGACCGCTGTGGCTGTCGGCGGGAGGCTATTTTGGACATATGTGGGAGCTGTATGCCGTCTGGGCAATTGCTCCACTCTGGCTGGCACGCTGGGCCGAGATGAATGCGGCCGAGCCGAATCTCTCTTTCTACGGTTTTCTGGTGATTGCTGCCGGCGGAGTGGGCTGTATCGCCGGCGGAATCTGGTCCGGGCGTTATGGCAGTCTGGGGGTAGCGCGCCTGATGTTGGCGCTGTCCGGACTCTGCTGCCTGTTGTCACCGCTGGTCATGCAGTCAGGCTGGCTGCTGGTTGTACTGTTCTGGCTGGTCTGGGGATTTACCGTGGTGGCGGATTCGCCGCAGTTTTCGGCCCTGTCTGCACAAAACGCGCCCGCCAGGGTTGTTGGATCTGCCCTGACGCTGATTAACTGCCTGGGATACAGCCTGACCGTGGTGGCGGTGCAGGTTGTCGTATTCGCTATGAACTGGTGGCCGGTTGAGTGGGTGATGTGGCTGCTGATTCCCGGGCCGCTGCTGGGCGTATGGTGCCTGTCGCAGCTCAGGAATCAGGTTGCAGGCCCTGCAGTCTAGCGCCTGACTCCGGATCTTTTATTGTGCGGCCGGGCGAGTTTAACTGATTCGACCAAAGTTCAGGTTTATTTGCGACTCCTGTTGCTCACAAGCGACGATACTGGTATTACATCGCGCCTTCAAGCGGAGTGTTGCTCCGTTTCTCAGCCGTTTTTACTTAAGAGAGCAGGTGTGAATACCAGACTTAACAACGCCGATATCTTCGGCCTTGGTTTTATGACCTTTGCGTTTTTTCTCGGCGCGGGCAATATTATTTTTCCACCCCTGGCGGGGTTACTGGCCGGCGATCAGGTGATTCCTGCTATGGCCGGGTTTTTGACAACCGCAGTGGGCTTGCCGTTACTTGGTCTGTTTGCGGTAGCGAAAGCCGGTGGCGGCATTCCGACCATGACCCGCGTTCTGCCGGGCTGGATCGGTGCCCTGATTGCTGTATCTATCTTTATTATCATCGGTCCGTTGATCGCAGCCCCCCGCACCGCACTGGTGGCTTTCGAGCTGGGTGTACAGCCATTTATGGCGCCGGACGGCGGCGGCCAGCTGTTCTACTCTGTGCTGTTTTTTAGCATTGCCATGTTGCTGGCGCTGTTTCCCGGAAAGCTGATGGATTCGGTAGGTAAGATCCTTACTCCCGTGCTGATCCTGCTGCTCGGGGTACTGGCGGTGTCGGTGTTTTCCGGTGATGCCGCTGACTGGGGTACGGCTGCCGGCAAGTATGCCGAAGGCGCTTATGCCGAGGGCTTCGTCGAAGGCTATAACACCATGGATGCCCTGGCTTCGATCATGTTCGGTATGCTGATTATCGACCTGCTGAAAAAGAAAGGGGTAACCACGGCGGCGGCACAGTACCGCTATCTGGTGATCGCGGCAGTGATCGCGGCGGCCGGACTGGCGTTTGTCTATATCTCACTGTTTATGCTGGGCGCGGGTTATGGCTCTCTGGCCGCCGATGCTGCCAATGGTGGCCAGATTCTGACTGCCTACGTGGAATCCCGCTTCGGGATGCCGGGAATGCTTGTGCTGGCCGCCGTCATCACGCTGGCCTGCCTGACAACGGCAGTGGGTCTTCTGAGTGCATGCTCCGACTATTTCTCCAGCCTGACCAAATCACTTAGCTACAGCCATTTTGTAATGATTAACTCTGTTGCCTGTGTGGCGGTCGCGAACCTGGACCTGAGTCAGTTAATCAGCCTGAGCATTCCTTTACTGGTTGCGGTTTATCCGATCGCCATCGCGCTGATTCTGTTCAGCCTGGCATCCGGCCTGATGGCCCGGCCGCGACTCGCGCTGACGGTGGTATTACTGGTTTCTGCCGCATTTGGTCTGCTGGAAGGACTGAAAGTGGCGGGATTGTCACTGCAGACGCTGGCCTTCCTGCCGTTGTTTGATACCGGTATGGCCTGGGTGCTGCCGACGCTGAGCGTGTTGCTGTTGTTTGCGCTGCTGGGGCGCTTCAGCCCGAAAAGCGCGGAAACGGCCTGATCGCAACAGCCCCGGGTGCATTTGATGTGCCCGGGCTGTGGTCCGGACTAGGAATTCTTCCTAATTTTCGATTCTTGGCGGTTCTTCGGTTGACCTGATGAGCGGTTTTGGCGTGAAATGTCTCTTCACTTATCTTTTTAAGAATATGGACTGGCAGATGATGCTCTCGTACATGTCGTATAAGAATATTATCAATCACGCGCGCACTCATGTGCCTGCGCGCTCCTGCCTGTCCGTGTGCTGAACGGTTAATCAACCCAGCCGCGGCCTTCTCTCCGCGGCGAATACGACACTCTCACTTTCTCCGCGCCAGTTGCCTCCGGCTAACCTATGGAGAAACGAAAATGACTATCCTGTCCCTTATTCTGGCTGTTTACCGCCGTCTGAACGAAGTTATGCAGCGCCGCCAGTCTTACGCCGAGTTGCGGCAGCTTGATGCTGCAACCCTGAAAGATATCGGCCTGCGTTTTGAAAACGGCCGTATCGTCGTACCAGACGACGATCTGAACGATGAGAACAAAGCCGCGCTGTCTGAGCGTGAACGCTGTTGTCGGGAGCGCGCTAGATAGCCTGGGTCCCTGCCGGAGATCTCTGGCGGGGACTTAGCAAGTGCCTCAGAACTTTTTGAGGCCCGGGAAGTCGATCTGTCTGATCAGGCTGATCACTTCCTCTTTCGGCGTTTTGCTGAAGCTGGCCCGGATCAGGAAACGCCCGCTGTACATCATGGTAATCTCTTTCTCTGTCACCAATGCATTGCTGCGCTTTATGCGTATAACTTCTCCCTGGCCTGATGCCTGGGCCAGAGCCGGGTTGGCCAGAATGGCGCCGTACTGATTTATCAATGGAGAATCGGCGGCGAGACTCAGCTCAATCTGCTTACTGCCCTGGGTGTAGCGAGCTGCCGCGATACTGCCACTGCTGCCGCCGAACATCTTGCCCATGGCAACGAATTCGTTGTCCTCACTCTTTCCCTTCTCCCAGCCATCGGGGGCAGGTGGCAGAAAGGCGGACAAGGTATTGGTTTTCAGCTTCTGTAGCAGCTGGGTGGCATAGTTCAGGCTCTCTATCGCTTCGCCATACGCCTCCTCTTCATAAGCCTCAATGGCTTCACCGATCACCTGCTTAACTTCATCGGCGGCTGCAGCGGCGGGCAGGCAGAGGTATAGCAGCAGGCCTGACAGTACAGATATTCGCTTCATAACGGTTCTCCCGGGTGGAGGGCATCAAAAATCCGCTTCTTAAAGGTGTAGCAGAAGCCCGGGAATCTGCCCTGTCAGCGCACCGTTATTCCGCCAGGCCATCCCAGCGATAGTGTTTCATCTGAACCCTGCCATTGATCAGGCTGATCCCTTCCGCTTCCAGCCGTTCGCGCTGGCGTTTATAGCCGTCACTGTCGATCGGAAAGGAGATTCTGCCCTGTGCATTAATCACCCGGTGCCAGGGCAGGCTGGTGTCTTTCGGTAGCCGGCTCATGGTGCGGCCTACTGCTCGCGCCAGCCCGGGCAGGCCGGCAAGTTCGGCAACCTGACCATAGGAGGCGACTTTGCCATAAGGGATCTGGGCGACCACCTGCCAGAAGCGCTGCTGGTGTTCCTGGTTTGCCATCTTGTTGCTCCGACTGCGCTGATGATCATTTCAGGCTGTTATTACCTGAGTAATTTGCTAGGGTATAGCCTGTCTACAGGAGATATTATGAGTGCTTCGCTTCACACACTGGAAGAGCTGAATTTTGACAACAGCTATACGGATTTTCCAGCCCACTTTTTCCAGCCCAAGCAACCGGAACCCCTTACTGATCCGTTTCTGATCAGTTTTAACCCGGAAGTTGCCAAGTTGCTGGATCTGGATCCCTGTCAGGCTCAGCCGGAGGCGCTGGCATACTATTTTGGTGGAGAGGGGCTGCTGCCGGGCAGCGAGCCGCTGGCGATGAAATATACCGGGCATCAGTTTGGCTACTATAACCCGGACCTGGGTGATGGCCGGGGGCTGTTGCTGGGCGAAGTGCTGAACAGTCAGGGCGAGCGCTGGGACCTGCATCTCAAAGGGGCCGGTAAGACGGCGTTTTCCCGCTTTGGCGACGGCCGGGCAGTGCTGCGCTCCAGTATCCGTGAATACCTGATCAGCGAAGCGATGCATGGGCTTGGTATTCCGACGACCCGGGCCTTGTCCCTGGTCGGCAGCCGGGACCAGGTGATGCGAGAGGGGATGATGGAGCCCTGCGCGGCGGTGCTGCGGGTAACGCGTTGCCATATCCGTTTCGGGCACTTTGAGTGGCTTTACTACAGCAAACGCCATGAAGACCTCAAGCTGCTGGCCGACTATGCCATTGAGCGCTATTTCCCCTCGCTGCAGCAAGCCGAAAACCCCTATGCCGCGATGTTCTCCGAAGTACTGCAGCGCAGTGCCTCTCTGGTTGCACAGTGGCAGTGCTATGGCTTCGTTCATGCGGTACTGAATACCGATAATATGTCCCTGTTGGGTGAGACCTTCGATTACGGCCCGTTCAGCTTTATGGACAGCTATAACCCGGACTTGGTCAGCAACCATAACGATGATCAGGCGCGTTATGCGTTTGCCCGACAGCCTGCCATCGTGCAGTGGAATCTGGCTTGCCTGGCCCAGGCTCTGCTGCCGCTGATCCCGCGGGAGTACCTTGAAGCTGAGCTAGAGCGCTTTCCCGGCCTGTATCAGGCCGCTGAGCTGACGCTGATGCGCCGCCGTCTGGGACTTCAGCAGGAGCACGAAGGTGACCGGTCATTGCTTGAACAGCTGAAAACGCTGTTCACGGCGCAGCAGGTGGATATGACCCGCTTCTTCCGGCAGCTCAGCTATTTCGATGACAGTGAGCCATCGCTGGAGCCGCTGTTCGGGCTAATTAGTACGCCTTCGGCGCTAAGTGACTGGCTGCGCCTCTATCGCCAACGCCTGATGCAGGAGCAGTGCTCCGAGGCTGAACGTAAAGCAGCGATGCTGGCGGTAAATCCGCGCCTGATCCTGCGTAATTATATGGCGGAAGAGGCGATCCGGGCTGCGCATGAGGGGGACTTTGAGCCGGTCAGTCAACTGATGGGGCTGTTACGTGATCCATTTGCAGAGGTCGCAGGCGATGAGCGTTATTGCAAGGCTCCTCCTCAGTGGGCGGCAGCTATCTGCCTGACCTGCTCCTCCTGAGGGCTTTGTCGCGTCAGGCTGAAAGCACGTATAACCCACACAAGTCCGCCCTGTGGATGCTGATGACAGCAGTCGTTACAGGGCGGTACCCGGCTACATATCCTGTATGTCAGGGATCAGCATCAGCAGGTCGGTAATGCCGACATCGATCTGTTGCTGGGAGAGCAGAGTAGTGACCTGACCGCGATGGTGGGTCTGATGGTTGAAAAAGTGCTGCAATAGCATGCCGAAGCGTTTCACCGACTCAACGCCTTTCATATTGGCGTAGTGAAGCGGCACATCCAGGTCGGCTTCAGTCAGCTCTTCACACCACTCAAGGATTAAGCTGTCGATCAGCTCCCGCTCTATCCGCAGGCTTTCAAGATCACTGAATGCAATCTCGTTAAGGGATTGCGGCGCTGCTACGCTGGCGAGGGGCTGCAGGGCCTGAAACTGTGCCGGGTGCTGGCTGAAACGTTTCAGCCAGATCTTATCGCCTGCCAGCAGATGATTCAGGGTGCCTGAAATAGAGTGGAAGTAAGCCCCCTGATCCTGATCCAGTACCTCCTGCGGCAGGCTTTCACAGACATCAAACAGGGTCTCATTCATCCACTGGTTGTAGCGGGCCATTAAACGGATATTGCTGAGTTCGCTCATTGCCAGACTCCTTCTAGTCCCGGTTACGACAACGCTCCGCCGGGACAAATAGCTGTTCCATCAGGTAACTTTTAAACCCGTCGGCATACGGCTGGCTTTGCAGGGCTTTCTCCATGCACAGTAACCAGGCATCCCTTTCTTCGATACCAATATCGATATGGCTGTGAGCAGCGGGAATGCGTATCGGGCCATACTTCTCGCGATACAGTTTAGGCCCTCCGAGCCAACCGCACAGGAAGCGCGCCAGCTTATCGCGCGATTCGTTGAGCTGGGTCGGGTGCATCGCTCTTATTTTCGATGCCTGGGGCAGTTGCTCCATCTGATCGTAGAATGCATCGACCAGGCGGCGAATACCGTCTTCGCCTCCCGCAGCCTGAAAGGAGGTGTCGCCGCTACCGTAAGCGGGTTGATTGCTGGAGTGGGGTTCTGATATCTGCATTGTCTGAGCCTTAAATGCGGTATGCGCCGAGTTGTATGGTACTGAGTTTTTCCCCCAGCATGATGGTGCGCCCCTGAAAGCGGTCATCACCGGTGGCGGTAAACTCAAAGTTATAGGAACGCCAGAACCGCAGCTGGCCACTGTCATCGCGCTTCAGCCAGAAACCGCGCAGGCCGATACTGTCGTCCAGTAGCTGCACTTCCATCTCTTCGCAGTGGCGGCGGGTATGGCGCAGGGCCAGTTCCTTAACCTTCTGCGCCCGCCACCAGTGGTAGCCGGTGAGCATCATCAGGCAAAGCCATACCAGGTCGGTCATTTCGATATACATAGCGTCTTCCTAACTGAGCAGTGTCTCTATCTTAACGTCGACATTCCGCGCTGTTAACGGGCAGATGAAGCTCAGGCGGTAAGCCACCAGCTGCAGCCCTGCGGTGTTCTTATTGCCTTTGCCGTAGCGGGGATCGCCCAGCAGCGGATGCCCGGCGTCAGCCAGGTGACGTCTGATCTGGTGTTTACGGCCGCTGTCGAGGCGAATATCCAGCAGGCTGCAATCATTGTCGTCATCGTAACTCAGGCGCTCAAAGCGGGTCGAGGCCGCCTTGCCGTCTAGCTTGCGCTCGATCCGGCCTTCTAGCCCAGTCCTGCCTTTAACCAGCGCTCGGTAATACTTACCGACCCGGTGTTGCTGGAACATCCGGCACAGGGCTGCCGCAGCCTTACCGTTGTGGGCCACGATGATCAGGCCCTCGGTTTCCCGGTCCAGCCGGTGTACAGACAGACAGTCTCGCCTGGGGCTCAGTTGCAGTTCGGCCTGGCGCAGAACCGAGTTGTGGTCGCCCCAGGGGCTGCTTTGGGACAGCATGCCGGCCGCTTTGTGCCAGATGCTGTAGTCGTGCCGGTCTTCCACCAGTATCAGGGGAGGGGGCTGTTGTGCCAGAATCTGTTCATCGTAATGGATCTCGACCCTGTCGCCGGGCAGGAGCTGACCGGTGGCACGCCGCAGGAACTTACGTTGCCGGCCGCGCTGATGAACCACTGCGCCTTTGTTCATTGCGTCTTTAATGCGTCCCTTGGGCAGGCCGGTTTCACTGGCAAGCAGTTCTGCAGCCGGGACTTTCTCGCAGACGCTGATCTTCTTTTCGATCTTCATGGTTGTTTGACAGCGATGATCAGGAACTCGGTATTCCCATCGCCGCCCTTGATCGGGCTTTCAAACCAGGCCTCCACCTTCAGGCCAAGTTCTGTGCAGCACTGGCGGATATTCTTCTCCACCACCGGATAGAGGCTGCTATCGCGCACAATCCCCCCACGGCCGATGCCCTCCTTACCGACTTCAAACTGCGGCTTAACCAGGCTGATCAGGTAGCCTTGGTCGGCGATCAGCTGGGCAAGGCCGGGCAGAATCTTGGTCTGGGAGATAAAGGAGACATCCATCACGGCCAGGTCAAAGCCGTTACCGCCACTCTCTGCACGCAGCTGCTCGATCGGCATATCGCGGCCGTTCACTCCTTCATGGCAGGTTACGCGCGGATCATTGCGCAGACGATCAATCAACTGGTCATGGCCAACCTCGATCCCCACCACCCGGGCCGCTCCGGACTGCAGCAGGCAGTCGGTAAAGCCGCCGGTGGATTGCCCTACATCAATGGCGACTTTGTGCTGAAGATCCAGCCCGAGATACTGCAGGGCCTTCAGCAGCTTGAGCGCACCACGAGAGGCGTAGCGATCAGCTTCATCCGGTGTGACTTCGAACTCGGTATCGGGGTCCAGCTTCAGGCCGGGCTTGCTCAGGGGCAGCCATTGCGTGCCCTGGCGGTATTTGACTTTGCCGGCCTTAAGCAGGCGTTGGGCATGGGTGCGGGACTGGGCCAGACCCTGTTCTACCAGTAGCAGATCTGCGCGTTGCATCTATGGGATTCCGATCGACAAATAGCGGGCCATTATAGGCAGCCGAGCACCGATTCGATAGCGCTATTGGCCGAGAAAAAGGGAGAGGAGGGAGCCGCCTGAGGGCAGGCGGCTGGGAAAGCAGAGATGGGAACATCTCATATCCGAGCAGGCCTGTGGGGAGGCTTACCCGGACGCATTCATACTAGGCGTTTTGTCTGAAATCAAACTGAAAACCCGACAGGGGTTTTCCGGCCGGTGGATAAACGCAAAGACCCCTGCCGGAGCAGGGGTCTTTGCGTCTTTTGCTACTTCTTTTACAGCAGCGCTTCAGCCGGGCTGAAACACTTCAGAGCAGGTTATTTGTTCTGGGGTGCCGCCTGTCCGGACTGGCGAGCGAAGTATTCGCGGGTCAGCGAGAATACAACCGGGCTCAGCAGTGCCAAGGCGATCAGGTTAGGCAGTGCCATCATCGCGTTCAGCGTGTCGGCTACCAGCCATACGAAATCCAGGCTCAGAGTCGCGCCGAAGAATACCGCCAGGATCCACAGCACGCGGTACGGTTTAATCGCTTTCACACCGAACAGGAATTCGATACAGCGTTCGCCGTAGAAAGACCAGCCGATAATAGTGGTGAAGGCGAAGATAGCCAGAGAGATAGCCACCAGATAGTTACCGACACCCGGCAGTGCTGCTGCGAAGGCGGCAGAGGTCAGGGCCGCACCGGATTCACCGCTGGTCCAGAGACCGGAGGATACGATCACCAGACCGGTGATAGTACAAACGATGATGGTATCCAGGAAGGTACCCAGCATCGCAATCAGGCCCTGACGGACAGGATCTTTAGTCTGCGCGGCAGCATGAGCGATAGGTGCAGAACCCAGGCCGGCTTCGTTGGAGAAGACACCACGGGCCACACCGAAACGGATCGCTGCCCATACGGCTGCACCGGCGAAACCGCCTTCAGCTGCATGACCGGTGAAGGCACTGTCGATGATCAGGGCGAACGCAGGACCAATCTGGTCAGCGTTGATGCTCAGAACCACCAGGCCGGAAACGATGTAAGCAACCGCCATCAGAGGCACCAGAGCACCAGCAACAGAACCGATACGCTTGATACCGCCAATCAGTACCGCACCCACCAGTACCATAGCAACAAGGCCAGTTACATAAGCAGGGACGGAGAAATTCGCTTCAATGACCTGAGCGATGGAGTTGGACTGTACCGTGTTACCGATACCGAAGCCTGCCACCGCACCGAAGACGGCGAACGCAGTACCCAGCCAGGCCCACTTTTTGCCCAGACCGTTTTTGATGTAGTACATCGGGCCACCAACGTGGTTACCCTCTTCATCGACTTCACGGTATTTAACGGCCAGTACGGCCTCGGAATATTTGGTAGCCATACCTACCAGAGCAGTCAGCCACATCCAGAACAGGGCGCCCGGGCCCCCGAGGAATACAGCGGTAGCTACACCTGCGATGTTACCGGTACCCACAGTCGCGGACATTGCGGTCATCAGAGCCTGATACGGTGGAATCTCACCGTTGTCTTCTTCGTCAGAGCCCGCCTTACGGCCGCCCCACAACAGTTTGAAGCCAGTACCAAGCTTTAGGATAGGCATCAGGCGTAAGCCGATGCTCAGAAAGAAGCCAACACCAAGAATGGCGATCAGCATTGGGGCACCCCAGACGATGCCGTTAATCGTACCGATAAAGGAACTTATCGCTTCCATTTAAGGAACCTCCCCTTGTTATTTTTATATGCGGAGAAGGCCTTGTGGGCCTTCGATCGCTGTCTGTGAATTGTTTCACAGGGACTTATGTAGGAAACCAAAATCTACTTTAGAACATAAGTTTCTTAAGTGAGTCATAGTTTCTGATAGTGAAAGCTATAGTTATTTGAGAAATTTTTCAAATAGTATTTTTAATAGCCTGCTCGAGATAGTGCTGATACTCCTGTTCTGGCACCAGTGAGCCACCGGTGGTCCAGATCAGGTGAGTGATCCGGTTTTCCTGTCCGATAAGCCCCTGCTGCTGCAGATAACGCTGCCCGGCATCAGTATTGAGCATAGCTGGCCCTGAGCAGCCTGCCGCCGCAGAAGGCTCGACTTCAATGTTTTCCCGTTCTTTCAGTGCCAGCAGTGAGCGGTAGAGGCTGTGATCCGCCACCGTGTACACGCCCGAGACCTGGTGACGCACCGAATCGCAGACCCATTGCGCCGCTGTGCCGACAGCCAGGCCGTCGGCATCGGTAGCAATGCTGAGGCCGAAATCATACACCGGTATTGGTGTGCTGCCGGGTTCGCCGGCAAGTCCCAGCATCATGCAGGGCGCCTGGGTGGGTTCGGCAAAGAAGCAGTGCACATGCTCGCCAAACAGCTGCTTCAGGCCAAAAGTGATACCGCCCGGCGCACCGCCAACGCCGGCGGGTAGGTAGACAAACAGCGGGTGCGCGGCATCCACCGGAATCCTGGCGCTTTCCAGTTGTTGCTGCAGGCGTCGGGCCGCGACCGCATACCCCATGAACAGGCGTGGTGAGTTCTCGTCGTCCACGAAGTAGCTACGCGGGTTGGCATCAGACTGGGCGCGGCCTGCAGCCACCGCGGCACCGTAGTCGGCATCATGTTCTACTACTGTAACGCCGCGATTTCTCAGGCGTTGTTTTTTCCATTCCTTGGCATCGCTGGACATATGTACGCTGGTGCTGAAGCCTAGCGCAGCGCCGATAATGCCGATGCTCAGGCCCAGGTTGCCGGTGCTGCCGACTGCCAGGTTGTGGCTTGCGAATAGCTGGCGTGCTGCATCGCGGCCAAGTTTCCGATAGTCGTCAGTGGTACTACTGATCAACTGAGCCTGCAAGGCCAGTTCTTCCGCCAGGCAGAGTACTTCGTGGATGCCGCCACGGGCTTTAATCGAACCGGCGACCGGCAGGCTGTGGTCGGCTTTCAGCAGCAGGCGTCCACCCTTGGTGTCTATAGTTTCGTTTAAGAAACTTGTTTCTAATAATGGAGATTCGATCAGCCCCTCTGAGGCCCGCAGTTCGGGAAACAGATCGCTCAGCAATGGCGCAAAGCGAAGCAGGCGCGCCTCTGCATCATCTATCCCGGCGAGGGCAGGCTGGCTTGGCGAGGCGTTCTGGTCGCCAAGGCGTGGATTAAGCCAAAGCAGGGGGCTGTTGCTGCGCAGCGCCTGCTGCTCTTCGGTGCTCAGGGACAGTAAGCTCATCAGGTCTCTCCGGTGATTGTTGTTATAGGACGTCTTGAATCAACTTCCCGGCCATTCTGGCTTTAGGGCGGGGCAGGGGACAAACGATAGTTGGTCAACAGCGCTATAGCCTGGCTAAAGTGTCGGTTGCTCTCATTTATACGCTGGCGCCTTGTGCAGCGACTGTCGAACGGCCGCCGGACTGGCTGTTTCTACGTGTGATTGCTGATATCACAGCGCCGCCACTGTTCAGTAAACTTATGCCAGATTACCCTTACCAGCGTTTTTTAATGGCCACAGAGCGGTTGTGACAGCGCTATTTCCACAGGTGGTTTGCGATGAAACTGAAAGCACAAACACTGGCCGCATTGAAAACCTTTGAAGCCGCTGCCCGGCTGCGCAGTTTTACGGATGCTGCGAAAGAGCTCTGTGTCACCACCGGCGCTGTCAGTCAGCAGATCAGGAAGCTTGAGGAATCACTGGGGATCGAACTGTTTGTGCGCCGCTCGCGTGGGATTGCCTTAACGGCGCAGGCGCAGGAATTGCTCACGGTAACGCAACAGTCGCTGCAGTCGATCGAAAAAGTGATCGACAGTTTCAGTCAGCAGGGCAGTGAGGAGGTCAGGCTGAAATCGACGCCTTCTTTCGTCTTTAAATGGCTGATTCCCCGTCTGCAGGCATTTCATGCCGAATATCCGGAGATCCGGGTAGAAACCTTTGCGGATGCGGCCCTGCTGGATCTGGAAGCGGGCGACTTTGACGTGGCGATTAACTACGGCTTTGGCAGCTATCCGGGTTTTGAGGCGGTGCGCTTTATGGGGGAGTCGCTGATTCCGGTGATGAGCCCCGATTACCAGCCGGAGATCGACTGGCAGGATTCTGCCTGCTGGCAGCAGGTTAACCTACTGCACGATGCCCTGCCCTGGCCGGATGCTGCGCGCGATGCCGAGTGGCGCTTCTGGCTGGATAAATCCGGGCTGGGTGCGGTAAACAGTGCCAGCGGCCACTACTTTAACCGGGTTGATATGGCGATAGCGGCCGCCTCGGCTGGCTTAGGCATTGCCCTGGCGCGTCGTTCACTGGTGGAAGAGGAACTTGAGACGGGGCGGCTGGTGGCTCCATTGCCTGCGATTGAGTCGGAGAGCAGTTACTACCTGCTGATACCTCATGCCGTAAGAAACAGCCCCTCTGTTCAGCGCTTGAAAAACTGGCTGTTGAAAGAGGCTGTACGGGACCCGCGCTGATGATTCAGCGCTCGTTGATCGGCAGTTCGTGAGATTCCTTCACTTCTTCCATAACGATGTAACTCTTGGAGTTCTTAACACCGGGAAGGGTCAGCAGAATATCGCCCAGTAGCTCACGGTACTGGGACATATCACTGATGCGTGCTTTGATCAGGTAGTCCGCATCACCGGACACCAGGTGGCATTCCAGTATATAAGGCAGCTGTGCCACGGCGGCATTAAAGCGCTCAAAGGCGTCCGGGCTCTGGTAGGAGAGAGAGATCTCAACAAACACCAGCATATTGTAATCCAGCGCCACTGGGTTGATATGGGCGTGATAGCCCTCTATCACGCCATCTTTCTCAAGACGCTTTACGCGCTCCATGCAAGGCGTTGTCGACAGGCCGACCCGGTCAGCCAGCTCGGTGTAGGAGATTCGTCCCTCACGCTGCAATATGCGCAGAATATTCCGATCGATACGGTCGAACTTGCGCTTCTTCAATGGGTTATGGTGGGTAGCCATAAAAAATCCCTGATTGGTTCATATCGCAAGAATTATCACCTTTATTCAAAAAAAATACAAAAAAATATTTTGCATTTTGTTGCTTAGAATAGCGATTAATGTCGTCGCCAATCTAAAAATAAATTAGGGTGAAATGATGCGAATCGTTATTCTGGGAAGTGGGGTGGTCGGTGTAACCAGTGCCTGGTATCTGGCTAAGGAAGGGCATGAGGTCACAGTGATTGACCGTCAGCCGTCGGCTGCGCTGGAAACCAGCTTTGCCAATGCCGGTCAGGTTTCTCCTGGTTATTCTGCTCCCTGGGCTGCGCCCGGTGTACCTGCTAAGGCAGTCAAATGGCTGATGCAGGACCTGGCTCCGCTGGCTATCCAGCCTAAACTCGATCCCGCTATGTACAAGTGGATGCTGAAAATGCTGTCCAACTGCAGCGAAGCGGCTTACCGGGTTAACAAATCCCGCATGTTGCGCGTTGCCGAATACAGCCGTGATTGTCTGGTCGATCTGCGTAACAGTTTAGATATTGATTACGATCAGCGCCAGCAGGGCACCTTGCAGCTGTTCCGCAGCGAAAAGCAGGTCGCTTCCTCGCTCAATGATCAGCAGATTCTGGACGAATGCGGTGTCGATTACCAGGTGATGAGTCAGGCGGATTGTATTGCCGCCGAACCTGCGCTCGCTCACGTTAAGGAGAAGATTGTCGGTGGTCTGCGCCTGCCGGGCGACGAAACCGGTGACTGCTACAAGTTTACTACCGCCCTGGCGCGCGAGTGCGAAGCGCTGGGTGTGACCTTTAAGTTCAATACCGATATCAATAACCTGGTGGTTGAAGGCGATGATGTGGTGGGCGTTGATACCTCCGCCGGGCGGATCACGGCCGACCGTTATCTGGTCGCGATGGGCAGCTACAGCCCGCTGCTGCTCTCCCAGGTCGGGATCAAGGTGCCGGTTTATCCGATCAAGGGCTACTCCCTGACCCTGCCGTTGCTGGATGAAAGCCGGGCGCCGGTCTCTACTGTGATGGATGAGACCTACAAGATCGCTATTACCCGTTTTAAGGATCGTATCCGGGTCGGCGGGACTGCCGAGATTACCAGCTATGACCTGGAGCGCCCGGAAAAACGCCGCGCCAATGTGGACTTTGTCGTTTCCGATCTGTTTGGCGGCGGGGGCGATCTGGAGCAGGCCGAGTTCTGGTGCGGGCTGCGTCCGATGACTCCGGATGGCACGCCTATTCTGGGTGGTACCCGCTATAAGAGCCTCTACCTGAATACCGGACACGGCACTCTGGGCTGGACCATGGCCACCGGATCAGGCCGCGTCGTATCCGACCTGATCTGCGGTAAGAAGACGGATATCGATACTGAAGGGCTGGGTGTCGAACGCTATAGCTGATCTTGAATGAATTAAAGGCTTCTTGTGTTTTACGGGGCGTAAGCCCCGCTTTTTTAAGCCTTGTCTGTGACCGTCCCGAAGCGTAGAAGAAGGGACGCACGCGTTGATTTATTTCAGAATCTGTGGATAGTCAGTCGACTGACGACTGGTTCCTTCAAATGGGGTGAACAGGCCCTACTAAGCGGTCTTTAAGCTGTCTATAAGTTAGAGCAGCGCCCTGTAACTCAACAAACTGTTTTCTACAGGATAAAACAATGAACAAAAGTATCATCAGCACTGAGAACGCGCCTTCTGCAATTGGTCCTTATTCTCAGGCTGTTAAAGCAGGAAACACCGTATACATCTCTGGTCAGATCCCGCTGGACCCTAAGACGATGGAAGTCGTTGAAGGTGGCTTTGAAGCTCAGGCGGTTCAGGTATTTGAAAACCTGTCTGCGATTGCCGAAGCCTCCGGTGGTTCCCTGTCTGACTTCGTTAAAGTCACCGTGCTGCTGTCTGACCTGGCGAACTTCGGTGTGGTTAACGAAGTGATGATGCGTTACTTCAGCGAGCCATATCCGGCGCGTGCCGCTTACGCCGTTAAGCAGCTGCCGAAAGATGTCGATGTAGAAATTGAAGCCATTATGGTTGTTGGCGAGTAATCGCCTGATATAAGGAGAAGCCCTCAGTGAGTCGTAAAGCACGTGCAGTCATCAATCTTGAAGCTATCCGGGATAACTATCGCCTGGCGCGTTCTCTGGCACCGGAGAATCGCGCGGTGGCGATCGTAAAAGCGGATGCTTACGGCCACGGTGCCGTGCGGGTAGCAGAGTATCTGGAGCCGGAGGTTGATGCATTTGGGGTCGCCTGTATCGAGGAAGCGATTATTCTTCGTGACGGCGGTATCCAGAAGCCGGTGCTGTTGCTTGAGGGCTTCTTTGATCCGTCTGAACTGCCACAGCTCGTCGAGCAGAATTTCTGGACCGCTATCCACAGCGAATTCCAGATCGACCAGCTGGCGCAGTTGCCAGATGACAGTGAACTGACTGTCTGGCTGAAGATGGACTCCGGTATGCACCGCCTGGGTGTATTACCGGAAAACTATGCTGCTGCGTACCAGCGTCTGCAGGCGCTGCCGCAGGTGAAAGAGGTGGTGATGATGTCCCACTTCTCCAGTGCCGATGACCTCTCTGATCAGACCACCCTGCGTCAGGTTGAGGTGTTTGCCAGGGCAACGGAAGGTCTGGATGGCGAAGTCAGTATCGCCAACTCACCGGCTACGCTGGGCTGGCCTCAGGCACGCGGTAATATCCTGCGTCCCGGCCTGATGATGTATGGCGCTTCACCTTTTACCGAGAGCCAGGAGAATGCCGCCAGGCTGAAGCCGGCTATGAGCCTGCTGTCGGAAGTGATCGCGGTGCGTGAGATTGAGGCCGGTGAATCTGTTGGCTACTCTGCCACCTGGACGGCTGAGAAAACCAGCCGTATCGGTACCGTGGCCATGGGCTATGGCGATGGTTACCCGCGTCATGCCAAGAACGGTACCCCGGTTCTGGTAAACGGCGTACGCACCTCGATTATCGGCCGTGTCTCAATGGATATGATTACCGTCGACCTGACCGATGTGCCAAACGCTGAAGTGGGTGCCGAAGTGGAGTTCTTTGGTGATAACCTCTCCATCAATGAAGTAGCCGGCTGGTGCGACACTATCCCCTACACCATGATGACCTGCCTGACGCCGCGCATCCTGCGCGTCTACGGCTAACAGAATTAACTATCCCGGCTGCTTTAACGGCAGCCGTTCAATCAGAAAGCCCGCCGGTTAACCCCCGCGGGCTTTTCTTTGCCTGTCCTGTGCCGCAGGCCCCTCCGGCACCTGCCAGGTGCGCCGTCGCTAATCCGCACCAGCCGGACTCTTTAGCAGCATCGCCGCGGCGGTTTTGCCCATCTCTTCCAGATCATCCCTGTTTACGTAGATACCGTCATTCAGCAACCTGCAGAGACCGTGCAGGGTGGCCCAGCTGGCCTGGGCTACACGCAGTGTCGGGTGTTGGTCGGTCAGTACCTTCTCGGTCTGCAGGACTTCAATCCACTCCAGCCAGTGCTGGAAGCACTGGCGTGAGGTTGCATGCAGGGCTTCAGAGGGCTGGCCCAGCTTCCAGATCTCCTTGCCGAACATCAGGTCGTAGGTTTCCGGGTTGCTGTCGGCAAAGCGGATATAACTCAGCACATACAGCTCAAACAGCGCGTGTTTATCCAGCTGCGGATGTTGCTGTGGCAGCAGGCTGACGACTTCAAAGTGCTGCTTGAACCCCGCTTCGGCAATGGCACACAGCAGTGCGTTCTTATCCTTGAAGTGGTGGTAGGGCGCGGTACGGGATACGCCGACATGGTCGGCCAGCTTACGCATCGACAGGGCATCGACGCCGCCTTCGCTGATGATGGCGGTGGCCGTGTCCAGTAATGTCTGGCGCAGGTCGCCATGATGGTAGTGCTTCTTGGTCTGGTTCATGGGCGGAATCTAACAATCGATCTTGACAGCGTCAAGAATGAGTAATAACTTGACACTGTCAAGATCGGTAGGTTCGCGATATCAGTGCGTTTTTATGGGGATTTGCTCTGGATGAAAGCTGATCGATCAACGGATGAGTAATGTGAGGACAATATATGAGCTACGCCAACTTCAGCCTGACCCAGGAAGGGTATATCGCACATCTGCAGCTCAGTCGGCCGGATGCCTATAACTCGATGGATCGGGCATTCTGGCGCGACTTGCCCGCGGTGATCCGCCGCATTGATGAAGCGGCTGAAGCGCGGGTCATCGTGATCAGCTCAACCGGCAAGCACTTCAGCGCAGGTATGGATCTGGATATTTTCACAAATCCGAACCCAACCCTGTTTCAGGGCGAACGTGGCCGGCAGGCAGAAGCCATGCGTCGCCTGGTACAGCAGCTACAAGCCTGCTTTAACGTCTTGGAGGAGGTGCGGATGCCGGTGATTACCGCCATTCAGGGAGGCTGTATCGGTGGTGCTGTTGATATGGTCTGCGCTGCGGATATGCGTTACTGCACAGCGGATGCCTATTTTCAGGTGAAGGAAACCGAATTAGGACTGGCTGCTGACCTTGGTACGTTGCAGCGCCTGCCGCGACTGATTGCGCCAGGGCTGGCGCGTGAACTGGCCTATACCGCACGCAAGATGCCTGCGGCTGAAGCGCAGCAGTCAGGCCTGGTAAACCGGGTCTTTGACGATCAGCAAGCGATGCTGGCCGAGGTGATGCAGATCGCACGGCAAATCGCAGCACGTTCGCCGCTTGCCGTCACCGGTACTAAGCAGATGATGAACTATGCCCGTGATCACAGTGTCGCCGACAGCCTGACGATGATGGCTACCTGGCAGGCGGGCATGTTCCAGCCAACCGATATGCTGCAGACCTTTACGGCCAGGATGGGCAAAACCACGCCTGACTATGAAGGCCTGCGTCCGATTACAGAGCCACTGAAATAGATCTGAGCCGACAAAATAAGAATCCAAAGGATCATCGAAATGAGTAATAAGTCACACCCGCACTATCCCAACCTGCTGCAACCGCTGGACCTGGGCTTTACCACGTTAAAAAACCGTATCCTGATGGGCTCGATGCACCTGGGATTAGAAGAACGCCCGCATGGCTTCGAGCGGATGGCCGCTTTCTATGCCGAACGTGCCCGGGGCGGCGTGGCGCTGATCGTGACCGGCGGCATCGCACCCAATGAAGCGGGGGTGGTACATCATGGTGCCGCCATGATGGCGGACGAAAAGGATGTGCAGAATCACCGGGTTGTGACCGATGCGGTACATCAGGCGGGCGCTAAGATCTGTATGCAGATCCTGCATACCGGACGCTATGCTTACAGCCCTCAGCTGGTGGCGCCCTCTGCGCTGCAGGCACCGATCAACGCCTTTAAGCCCAATCCGCTGAGTGCTGAACAGGTCGAACAGCAGATCGGTGACTTTGTCCGCTGCGCCACGCTGGCGAAGGAAGCCGGTTATGACGGTGTCGAAATCATGGGCTCCGAAGGCTACCTGATCAATCAGTTTATCGCCGCAAGGACTAACGATCGCGAGGACGACTGGGGCGGGGACTATAATCAGCGCATCCGCTTTGCGGTCGAGATTGTGCGCCGGGTCCGCGAGGCGGTTGGCGAGCAGTTTATTATCATCTACCGCCTGTCGATGCTGGATCTGGTTGAAGGCGGCAGCGCACTGGAAGAGATCGTCCGGCTGGGGCTGGAGATCGAGCAGGCCGGCGCCACTATTATCAACACCGGTATCGGCTGGCATGAGGCGCGTATTCCCACCATTGCCACCAAGGTACCGCGCGCGGCCTTTACCTGGGTCACCGCCCGGGTGCGACAGGAGCTGAGTATCCCGGTGATTACCTCCAACCGGATTAATATGCCGCAGGTCGCAGAAGAGGTGTTGGCGCGGGGGGATGCCGATATGGTATCGATGGCGCGTCCGTTCCTGGCCGACCCGGAGTTTGTGATGAAGGCGGAGCAGGGCCGGGCCGATGAGATCAATACCTGTATCGGCTGCAACCAGGCCTGCCTCGATCATATCTTTGCCGGCAAGCTGACCAGCTGCCTGGTTAACCCCAGAGCCTGTCACGAGACCGAGTTGCTGATCACCCCGGTCGCTGAGGCGAAGAAGCTGGCGGTGGTGGGGGCGGGGCCTGCCGGGCTGGCGTTCGCGACCACGGCGGCAAAGCGTGGTCATCAGGTCACCCTGTTTGATGCCCAGTCTGAGATCGGCGGCCAGTTTAATGTCGCCAAGCGGATTCCGGGTAAAGAGGAGTTCTACGAGACCCTGCGCTACTTTTCCCGTCAGCTGGAGCTGACCGGTGTCGCGCTGAAGCTCAATACCCGGGTCAGTGCTGATGCCCTTGAGCAGGGCGGCTTTGATGAGGTGATTATCGCTACCGGTATCGCCCCGCGCACTCCGCAGATCGAAGGTGTCGATCATCCGAAAGTATTGGGCTATCTGGATGTGATGCACGGTGCCGAGGTGGGGCAGAAAGTGGCGGTGATCGGTGCCGGTGGTATCGGTTTCGATATCTCCGAGGTACTGGTGCATCAGGGTGTGTCGAGCAGCCAGAATGTCTCTGCCTTTATGGCCGAGTGGGGCATCGATATGAGTCTCAGCGCCCGCGGTGGTGTTGAAGGCGTCAAGCCGGAGTTTGCACCGTCTGCGCGCGAGGTCTACCTGCTGCAGCGCAAGCCGACCAAGGTGGGCGCACAGCTGGGTAAGACCACCGGCTGGATTCACCGTACTGACCTGGCTAAGAAAGGGGTGCGGATGCTGAATAAGTGTGAGTACCTGAAAATTGATGATGCCGGTCTCCACCTCAGTGTCGATGGCGAGCCTCAGCTGCTGGCAGTGGATAATGTGATCATCTGTGCCGGGCAGGAGCCGAATAAAACCCTGGCGGATCAGATCAGTAACACACCGGTTCACCTGATCGGCGGGGCTGATGTGGCTGCCGAACTCGATGCCAAACGCGCCATAGACCAGGGTACCCGCCTCGCCGCGCAGATCTGATGGCGGCCCCGGTGCTGGTTATCCGGTGCACATAATTGTTAGCGGCCAGCGGTATCACGGCTGGCCGGTGCTTATTCTCCCTGGCATCACTGTGCTGTTCTTCGTGGCGATTGTGGTTTTCGCGGTAACGAAAAATGTCAGTGATGCTGGGTAGAAATGTCATTGAGGTTCCGACGATGTTACCTGAAACTGCATGATCAGTTTCTAACTACCCAACAAATATAATAACCGGGTTCCCTATGAGATTACCTGCGGCCTATTTAGCGGTGCTGGCATCGCTGCTGACTCTTTTCACCTTCTCCTATCCTGTTCAGGCTGACAGCAGTGACCGGCTGCAGCGGCGCGCTGAAACATTGCCGTTACCGGAGGGGCTGCCCGGCCAGAAGCTGCTGTTGCTGGACATCACCCGTGCCGGCGAGCGGCTGGTGGCCGTGGGCGAACAGGGCATTATTCTGCTCTCCGATGATGCCGGTCAGCACTGGCGTCAGGCGCAGGTACCGGTGGCCGTGCTGCTGACGGCAGTGCAGTTTATCGATGAGCGCACCGGCTGGGCGGTAGGACATGACGGGGTGGTACTGCACTCAGCTGATGGCGGCGAGCAGTGGCACAAACAGCTGGATGGCAACGCCATCAACCAGCTCCGTATTGAGGCGTTGCAGCAGGCGATGCAGCAACCGGATCGCTTGACCGGCAATGGCGGTCTGCCCCCGGAGGATCTGGAATACGCTCTGGAAGATGCACAGATCCAGCAGCAGGAGGGCCCCAGCGTGCCGCTGCTCGACCTGTGGTTTAAAGACCGCAACGAGGGCTATGTCACCGGTGCCTACGGTATGTTTCTGAGTACCCAAGACGGTGGCAACAGCTGGCAGAGCCTCGACCATCAGTTACCCAATCCCGATCGCCTGCACTTCAACAGTATTCATGCCAGTCGTAACGGCACCCTCTATCTGGCCGGTGAGGCCGGCACCCTGTTGCGCCGCCTGGGCCGAGACTGGCAACAGCTGGATAGCGGCTACGAGGGCTCCTTGCTGGCGCTGCACGATGCCCCTGACACCGAATCCGGACTCTATCTGATGGGCCTGCGTGGTCATCTTTTTTACTCAGCCGACGGTGAGCGCTGGCAGCCGCGGGCCTTACCGACCCGCAGCAGTATCAACGCCGCCCTGACGGATGCGGAAGGCCGCCTGATCCTGCTGGGACTGGGAGGCTTGCTGTTGCAGCAACAGGGCGAGCAGTTTCAGCCATTAGCGGGGGCGGGGCGCAGCAGTTTTTCTGCCGCCGTGGTTGCAGGGCCGCAACTGATACTGGTCGGCGATGCCGGACTAACCCGCGTTAATCTGAATTCAGCGCAGTCGGGAGGTGATATCTGATGAACACGGAACGCCTGTTACTGACACCGATCACCTGGACCGAAAGCCTGCTGGAACGCCTGCTGTTTCAGCGTCGGGGTCTGGTGATCACCCTGTTTATGCTGATTACTCTGGTGTTGGGCTGGCAGGCAAGCCAGATCCGCCCCGATGCCAGCTTTGTGAAGATGATCCCCTCGGCACATCCCTATGTGACAAACTTCCTTAACCACCGAGACGATCTGGCCGGACTGGGCAACAGTGTGCGAATTTCGGTCGAGGCGACCGACGGCGATATTTTCAGCGCCGGGTTTCAGGATACCCTGAAGCAGGTTACTGACGAGGTGTTCTTTATCCCCGGTGTCGATCGTTCGGCCCTGAAATCGATCTGGACACCCAACGTTCGCTGGACCGAAGTCACAGAAGAGGGCTTTGTAGGCGGCCCGGTGATCCCGCAGGCCTATGACGGCAGCGCTGAGGCGCTGGAGCAGTTGCGGATTAATATCCTGCGTTCGGGTCAGGTGGGACGGCTGGTGGCTAACAATTTCCGTTCGGCAATTATCCAGGTACCGCTGTTTGACCGCCATCCGCAAACGGGTGAAAAGCTGGACTACCAGCAGCTCTCCGGCCAGCTGGAAAGCCTGATCCGCGACAAGTACCAGCGAGCGGGGATCGAGATACATATTACCGGATTTGCCAAGATCGTCGGCGACCTGATCGACGGTGCCCGTCAGGTGGTGCTGTTTTTTGCCATCGCTTTCATCGTCACGCTGGTGTTGCTGTACCTCTATTCCCACAGTGTGGTAGGCACGCTGGTGCCGCTGGCCTGTTCGCTGATTGCCGTGGTATGGCAGCTGGGGCTGCTGCGCCTGCTGGGCTACGGGCTTGATCCCTACTCGATGCTGGTACCGTTTCTGGTGTTTGCCATTGCGGTCAGTCACGGCGTGCAGGTGGTGAATAATGTCACCCTGGAGTCGGCTCAGGGGGCAGATAAGCTGCAGGCGGCCAGGCGTGCCTTCCGCGCTATCTTTATCCCCGGACTGATTGCGTTACTCTCGGATGGTATCGGCTTTGTCACTTTACGGGTGATCGAGATCGAAGTGATCCGGGATCTGGCCATTGCAGCATCCCTCGGCGTAGCGGTGATTGTCCTCACTAACCTGCTGCTGTTGCCGGTGCTGCTGGCCTGCTTTGGCGTTGGCCAGCGGGCGGAACTGCGGGCCCGGCTGGCCTCAGAACGGTCGCACAGTCGCTGGCAGCTACTAACCGTATTCAGCCGCTGGCGCGGTGCGTTGGCGGCACTGTCGGTAGCGGCGCTGATGATGCTGGCCGGAATTATCCTCAGTCAGGACCTGAAAATCGGTGACCTGGACGCCGGGGCGCCGGAGCTGCGGGCCGACTCCCGCTATAACCGTGACAATCGCTTTATCAGTGAGAACTACGCTACCTCCAGTGATACCTTTGTGGTGATGGTGAAAACCGCACCGGAGCAGTGCAGCAGCTATAACACCCTGGCGCTGGTGGACCGCTTTCAGCACCGCCTGAACAGTGTTGCCGGGGTGCAGAGCAGCATCTCTTTGACCGATGTATCGGAGCGGGTAACCGCCGGACTGAACGAGGGCAGCCTGAAGTGGCGGGCCGTCAACCGCAACCAGCTGGTGATCAACGCCTCGCTGGCGTATGTGCCGGCAGGGTTGATGAATACCGATTGCTCACTGTTGCCGGTGATCATCTTCCTCGACGACCACCGGGCAGAGACCCTGAAGCAGGTGACCGCCGCGGTGGAGCGTTTTGCCAATCAGCATAACTCTGACCAGGTCAGCTTCCTGATGGCTGCCGGCAATGCCGGCTTTGAGGCTGCCACCAACGAGGTGATCGGTACAGCACAGTACCAGATGTTGCTCTGGGTCTATGGCGTGGTGAGCCTGCTGTGCCTGCTGACCTTCCGGTCGCTGAAAGTGGTGGCCTGTATTATCGCGCCGCTGGCCCTGACCTCATTGCTGTGTCAGGCGCTGATGGCACAGCTGGGAATCGGTGTCAAAGTGGCGACCCTGCCGGTGATCGCGCTGGGGGTCGGGATTGGGGTCGACTACGGCATCTATATCTATTCCCGGCTCAATACCTATCTGTCACAGGGCTATGACCTGCCACGGGCCTATATGCTAACCCTCAATACCACCGGCAAGTCGGTGGCCTTTACCGGCCTGACGCTGGCGATCGGGGTGGTGCTCTGGGTGTTCTCGCCGATCCGTTTCCAGGCCGATATGGGCATCCTGCTGACCTTTATGTTTATCTGGAACATGCTGGGGGCGCTGATCCTTATTCCGGCCCTGGCCTGTCTGCTGCATGAGCGGGCGAAGAAGCCGGTGACGGTGCAGTAGCGGGACTTGTGTTGACCTGAAACCCGCCATTCACGGGATGACCTGCACTCGGGTCATTCCTGCCTTTCCATAACGCCTCCTCTCCGGGAGGCGGCCCGTTTTCGATTTTCTGATCCTTGTGAACGCTTAAGTCGGTGGGTTTGTCTGTGCTTGGTTGTTTATTATCTGTTTGCTATCAATGGGTTAGTTGAATTTTGTGTTGTTGTGCTTATTTTTGTCACAAAAAATGGCAGCTTTTGTTATTGGCCGTTGCGCCACTTTGAACCATTCTTTTCATACACCATCAATGTTGGTCTTCAGCGATTCCGTAGCCAAATGCAGGCATCGCGCGACCCAGAAAAACAACAGGAATGAGGGACGGGTTATGCCGGAATATAAGGCCCCTTTGCGTGATATGAACTTTGTGCTGAATGAAATGCTGGCGATGGACAAGCACTACCAGAGCCTGCCCGGCTGTGAGGAAGCGACGCCGGATATGGTCAGCGCCATTGTCGAAGAGGGCGCTAAGTTCTCTGAGCGTGTGCTGGCGCCACTGAACCAGGTGGGTGATCAGCAGGGTTGCCAGCTGACGGAAGAGGGCGTTAAGACTCCGGATGGTTTCCGTGAAGCCTACCAGCAGTTTGTCGAAGGTGGCTGGCCTTCACTGGCACATGATACCGAGTGGGGCGGACAGGGGCTGCCGGAATCACTGGGTATCGTTATCAACGAGCTGGTGGGTACCGCCAACTGGGCCTGGAGTATGTATCCGGGGCTGAGTCATGGTGCGATGAATACCATTGAAGCCCACGGCACGGAAGATCAGAAATCGACCTATCTGACGAAGCTGGTCAGCGGTGAATGGACCGGCACCATGTGCCTGACCGAACCTCACTGCGGCACCGACCTGGGCATGCTGCGTACCAAGGCCGAGCCGAATGCCGATGGCAGCTACAGCATTAGCGGTACCAAGATCTTTATCTCCGCCGGTGAACACGATATGGCGGACAATATTGTCCATATCGTCCTGGCCCGCCTGCCCGATGCGCCGCGGGGTACCAAAGGGATCTCGCTGTTTATCGTGCCGAAGTTTATGCCGCAGGGTGAAGGTATTGGTGAGCGTAACGGCGTCAGCTGTGGCTCGCTGGAACACAAGATGGGTATCCACGGTAACTCCACCTGTGTGATGAACTTCGACGGCGCGACCGGTTACCTGATCGGCCAGGCCAACAAGGGCCTCAACTGCATGTTCACCTTTATGAACACTGCCCGTATCGGGACTGCCCTGCAGGGACTGGCGCACGCTGAGTGGGCTTTCCAGAACTCACTGGACTACGCCAGAGACCGTCTGCAGATGCGCAGCCTGAACGGCCCCAAGTGCCCGGAGAAGCCGGCAGACCCGATCATAGTGCATCCGGAAGTGCGTAAGCTGCTGCTGACCCAGAAAGCCTTTGCCGAAGGCGGCCGGGCGCTGATCTACTACACCGCCCAGTTGGTAGATAAAGTGAAACTCGCCTCCGAGGAAGAGCGCATCGAGGCCGATGGTCTGCTGGCCCTGCTGACACCCATTGCCAAGGCCTTTCTTACCGAGGTGGGCTTTGAGTCTGCCAACCACGGCCTGCAGGTGTTCGGCGGCCACGGTTACATTGCCGAGTGGGGGATGGAGCAGAACGTGCGCGACAGCCGCATCTCCATGCTGTACGAGGGCACGACCCAGGTACAGGCACTGGATCTGCTGGGACGTAAGGTACTGATGACTCAGGGCGAGTCGCTGAAACGCTTTACCAAAGTGATCCACCAGTACTGCCAGTCCCAGTCCGACAATGTCGACCTGAGGGAATTTATCATGCCACTCAACAAGCTGAACAAGGAGTGGGGCGATATCACCATGCAGGTGGGAATGAAGGCGATGCAGAACCGCGACGAAGTAGGTGCGGCTTCGGTGGATTACCTGATGTATTCCGGTTACGTCACCCTGGCGTATTTCTGGGCGCGGATGGCTGAAACCGCTCAGCGTCAGCTGGAGGCGGGTACCGATGAAGTGGCGTTCTATACCGCCAAGCTGACCACTGCACGTTTCTACTATCAGCGCCTGTTGCCGCGTACCCGCAGCCTGGTCGAGACCCTGCTGTCCGGTGCTGACAACCTGATGGAGCTGGATGAAACTCACTTCCGCTTCTAAGGCAGCTGATACAGATGCTTAAACAACTACTGAAAACCAAGGCAGGCCAGGCGCTGGTGCTGGGCCTGCTGCGCTTAAATGCCCGTCGACAGGGCCGGAATAACATCAAGGAAACAGATACCATGGCAGACCTGAACGCAATTTTTACCGAGATGAAAACCCGCTTTAACGCCGACGCTGCAGCCGGTACCGATGCTGTGTTCCAGTATGTGGTGGATGGCGATACACACTGGAGTGTCGCGGTGGCTGACAGCGAATGTCAGATCGCTGAAGGGACTCACGATGCGCCGACGGTGACGCTGAACCTGGACAGCACCACCCTGACGGAGGTGATGTCCGGCGAGCTGGATGGTATGCAGGCCTTCATGTCCGGTCGCATCCAGGCTGATGGCAACATCATGGAAGCCACCAAGCTGGCGCTGCTGTTTCCGGTACGCTGAACAGGGCCGGAGCCTGATCAACAATAAAAATAACAGTAAGTGAGGTCACAATGGACGGGCAGATTCCCGCTGCGGACACTATCCCTGTGGATATTAACCCACAGGGTTTCGAGACAATTCCCGATGTACTGGCCTGTGCGGTGGCGCAGTATCCGGATAACCCGGCCTTTACCAGCTTTGGCCGTACCCTTTGTTACGCTGAACTGGGGCAACTGGCGCAGGCATTTGCGCTCTACCTGCAGCGCGAGACCGACCTGAAACCGGGTGACCGGATTGCAATCCAGTTGCCCAACCTGATCCAGTATCCAGTGGTGCTCTACGGTGCCATGCTGGCCGGGCTGGTGGTGGTGAACACCAATCCGCTTTATACCGCCTCCGAGATGCAGCACCAGTTTAACGACTCGGGCGCGCGGGCGTTGATTATCCACAAGAGCATGGCGCACAAGGCAGACCAGATACTGGCCAGCACCGCGATCGACTATACCTTCGTCACTCAGGTGGGCGACCTGCATGATTTTGTGAAGCGCACCCTGCTGAATGCGGCGGTGAAATACCTCAAGCGGATGGAACCCAAATACCACCTGCCGGGGGCCATCCCGCTGCGCAGCGCGCTGCTGAAATATATGGGGGGCAAGCCCGATCCGGTCACCCGGGTAAGGGGGGATATCGCCGTACTGCAGTATACCGGCGGCACCACGGGTGTCTCCAAGGGGGCGATGCTGACGCACGCCAACCTGATCTCCAATATGCTGCAGGGACAGAAGCGGATCGATGAAAGCGGTTCCGGCTGGCAGCGCCAGCTGATACTGCCGTTACCCCTATACCATATCTACGCCTTTACCATCGCCCAGGCATCACTGATTTCCGGCGGTCATATCGTGCTGATCCCCAATCCGCGCGATCTGGATGGCTTTGTCAAAGAGTTGTCCAACTGGCAGCCATCGACCTTTATCGGTCTCAATACGCTGTTTGTCGCACTCTGCAATCATGAACGATTCCGGGCGCTGGATTTCAGCGCACTGCAGGTGACCTTCTCCGGTGGTATGGCACTGACCCATGCCGCGGCCGATCAGTGGCATCAGGTCACCGGCTGTCAGGTCGTGGAGGGCTACGGCCTGACCGAAACCGCGCCGGCGGTATGCATGAACCGGGTCGGCGCGCTGCAGATCGGCAGTATCGGCTTCCCGGTGATTCATACCGATGTGCGTATCCTTCAGGAGGGCGTCGAGCAGCCCGTCGAGCAACCGGGAGAACTCTGCGTCAAAGGTCCGCAAGTGATGCGGGGTTACTGGCAGCGGGAGGAGGATACCCGCGAAAGCTTTACTGCCGATGGCTACTTCAGAACCGGTGATATTGCCGTTCGGCAGGCTGACGGTTATATCCGCATCGTCGACCGGGCCAAGGATATGATCATCGTCTCCGGCTTCAATGTTTACCCCAACGAGGTGGAGGATGTGGTGAGCCTGCATCCGGATGTGTTGGAGTGTGCTGCTGTCGGCATTCCGGACCATAACAGCGGTGAAGCCGTCAAACTGTTTGTGGTCGCCAAAGCGACGGAGCTGAACCGTGAGTTGTTGCGTGACTGGTGTAAGGAACGCCTGACCCGCTACAAGGTGCCAAAGCACGTGGAATTTGTCGCCGAGCTGCCGAAATCCAATGTGGGTAAAATCCTGCGCCGGGCACTCAGGACACCGGCAGCAGAGCCTCAGCCGGCTGAAAAGCAACTGGAGGAGGTGAGCTGATGCCACTGTCCAAACCACAGCGCCGCAGCCTGGCGCATCACCGCAGCGTCAGCTGCTACGGCTACCAGCGTGAAGACGGGCTCTGGGATATCGAAGGCCATATGACGGATATCAAAAGCCAGCCGGTGGATAACCCTGAGCGCGGTGGCTATATCGCCGCCGGTGAAGCGTTTCATGATATGGGGTTACGTATCACCATCGACCAGGGGCTGCTGATCCACGAGGTTGAGGCGGTGATCGACCAGTCTCCGTTTCGTATGTGTCCGGGAGTGACCGGAGCCTTCCGTAAGCTGGAAGGCACACGTATCGGCCCGGGCTGGCAGCGTCAGGTGAAAGAGTTGCTGGGGGGCGTGCAGGGCTGCACCCACCTCAGTGAGCTGCTGGTTCCGATCGCCACCACCGCCGTGCAAACCCTGTGGCCCAGCACCCGGGATGACATTATGAAACTGGGAGCCCAGGTGATGCTGAACAGTTGCCGTACCTGGGCGGCCGACAGTGAAGTGATCAAAACCTACCTGCCGGAGCTATACCAGGCTGCCCCGGAATAGGCCCGAGCAGCACTAACCCCGTATTCCCTGTTTTGCATTCCCTTTCTGGCATTGCATTACCTTTTACCGGCCCCGCGCCGGTTTTTTATGCCCGCCCGCTACTTATTAAGTCGTAATGAAACAAAGTGTCACGTTTTCGTTGTTTGTTAGGCATTGATTTAAAAGGTTTTTATAGTTGGTGAATTCTTGTGTCACTAAAACAGCCCTATTTTGTCATTGCCGCAAACCGTCCGCGAATTAGTATCTAACTATCACCTGGGCCGGTTACCCGAGTCTGTAACCCGGAGTACCCGGCCCGTAACGGGATCTGTCGCTGCGCCGGAGGGCGTGGTAGAGAATAAAAATGAACGGAGCAAATCAGATGCTTTATCAAGGTCAGTCGATCCGTGTGGAAGCGGTTGAAGGCGGTATCTTCAACCTGGTATTCGACAATCAGAACGAATCGATCAATAAGCTGGATCAGGCAACACTGGGCGAGCTGCGTGATGCAGTGGCGCAGCTGGCTGCCCGTGACGATCTCAGCGGTGTGTTGTTCTCCAGCGCCAAGTCCTGCTTTATTGTTGGCGCCGATATTAAGGAATTTAACCAGATGTTCTCCTCCGATGAGGAGAGCATCGTAGCGGCGCTGCTGGAGCTGAACCAGATCTTCAACAGCATCGAAGACCTGCCTTGCCCGACCGTGACGGCGATCAACGGCATTGCCCTGGGCGGTGGCTGCGAGCTGTGTCTCAGTACCGATTACCGGGTAATGGCAGAAGGTGCAAAGATAGGCCTGCCGGAAGTGAAGCTGGGGATCTATCCGGGCTGGGGCGGTACCGTGCGCCTGCCACGCCTGATCGGTGTCGATAATGCCAATGAGTGGATCTGTGGCGGCGCTGAGAAACGTGCTGCTGCCGCACTGAAAGACGGTGTGGCCGATGCGGTGGTTGCGCCGGAGCTGGTGCGCGAGGCTGCGCTGGACCTGCTGCGCAACTGCATCGAGGGCAAGTTTGATTACCTGGCGCGCCGGGAAGAGAAAAAATCCCCGATCAAGCTCAACCAGATCGAGCAGATGATGGCCTTCGAGAGCGCCAAAGGCGTGATTGGCGGCAAGGCCGGGCCGCATTATCCGGCACCGCTGGCGGCTTTGAAAACCATCCAGAAACACGCCAGCCTGCCACGCGATAAGGCGCTGCCGATTGAAGCGGCGGGCTTTGCCAAACTGGCCCGTAACGAAGTGACCCGTGCACTGGTCGGCCTGTTTATGAAAGACCAGGCGATCAAGAAGATCACCGGCAAATATGAAGCCCAGGCCGAAGCGGTGCAGCAGGCGGCCGTGCTGGGCGCCGGTATTATGGGCGGCGGCGTGGCCTACCAGTCCGCTTCCAGGGGCACCCCTATCCTGATGAAGGATATCGCCGAACCGGCGCTGCAGCTGGGGCTGGATGAAGCCAATAAACTGCTCGGCGGCCAGCTAAAGCGCGGCCGTATCGATGCGGCGAAGATGGCGCAGACGATCAACCGCATCACCCCGACCCTCAGTTACGGCGACTTCAACCGGGTCGATCTGGTGGTCGAGGCGGTGGTGGAAAATCCCAAGGTGAAAAAGGCGGTGCTGGCGGAAGCCGAGCAGCACCTCAGCGAGGGCGCGGTACTGACCTCCAACACCTCCACTATCTCCATTACCGAGCTGGCCACCGCGCTGCAGAAGCCGGAAAACTTCTGCGGTATGCACTTCTTTAACCCGGTACACAAGATGCCGCTGGTGGAAGTGATCCGGGGCGAGAAAACCTCCGAAGCGACCATCGCCCGCACCGTGGCCTACGCCAAGGCGATGGGTAAGACGCCGATCGTGGTCAACGACTGCCCGGGCTTCCTGGTCAATCGTATCCTGTTTCCATACTTCGGTGGCTTTGCCCGCCTGATCAGCGACGGCGCTGATTTCCGTCAGATCGATAAAGTGATGGAAGGCTTCGGCTGGCCGATGGGCCCGGCTTACCTGCTGGATGTGGTGGGTGTGGATACCGCGCACCATGCCGATCGGGTGATGGCGGCCGGTTTCCCGGACCGGATGGATCATCAGGGTGAGAACGTGATCGATCGCCTCTATCAGCTTGAGCGTTTTGGTCAGAAGAACAGCAAAGGCTTCTATCGCTACGAGATTGACCGCAAGGGCAAACCGAAAAAACTGCCGGATGCTGAGATCGATACCCTGTTGGACGGTGTGGTCGGCGCTGCGACGGCGTTCAGTGACGAAGAGATCATCGAACGGATGATGGTGCCGCTCTGTATTGAGACCGTGCGCTGTCTGGAAGATGGCATCGTCGCCTCGGCGGCAGAGGCGGATATGGGCCTGATTATGGGCATTGGCTTCCCGCCGTTCCGCGGTGGCCCGCTGCACTATCTGGATCAGATGGGACTGGCGCGCTTCTGCGAGATCGCCGCCAAATACGAAGCGCTGGGGCCACTGTACCAGCCAACTGACAAGATGAAACAGATGGCCGCTGCCGGCGAAACCTACTTCGGTTAAGGATGGAGAGAGAACAATGAGTCTTAAACCCAATGATGTTGTGATTGTCGATGCGGTGCGTACACCGATGGGCAAATCAAAGAACGGTTCTTTCCGCAACGTCCGCTCTGAAGCGCTCTCCGCTGCCACGATGAAGGCACTGCTGGATCGTAATGAAGCCGTCAAGGCGGCAGAGATTGAAGATGTTATCTGGGGTTGTGTGAACCAGACCCTGGAGCAGGGCATGAACATCGGCCGTAACGCCTCCATACTGGCGGGGATTCCCCATACCGTATCGGCACAGACCGTCAACCGCCTCTGCGGTTCTTCGATGGCGGCGATGCACACCGCCGCCCAGGGCATCATGACCGGCAATGGCGATATCTTTATCGCCGGCGGCGTCGAGCATATGGGCCATGTCAGCATGATGCACGGTATCGATGTCAACCCGCAGATGTCGAAACAGGTCGCCAAGGCCGCCATGATGATGGGCGTAACCGCCGAGATGCTGGCTAAGATGAATGGCATCAGCCGTGAGATGCAGGACCAGTTTGGTGCCCGTTCCCACCGCCTGGCGCACGAAGCAACCCTGGAGGGGCGCTGGGCCAATGAGATCATCCCGGTGGAAGGTCATGACGAAAAGGGCTTTAAGAGCCTGCTGACCCAGGATGAAGTGATCCGCCCGGAAACCACCGTCGAGACCCTGGGCGAGCTGAAACCGGTGTTCGTACCTAAGGTCGGCACCGTCACCGCCGGTACCTCCTCCGCCTTTTCCGACGGTGCATCCGCGATGCTGCTGATGTCCGCCGCCAAGGCCGAACAGCTGGGCCTGAAACCACGCGCCCGCATCGCCAGCATGGCGGTAGCCGGCTGTGACCCGTCGATCATGGGCTACGGCCCGGTACCGGCCTCGCAGAAAGCACTGAAACGTGCCGGACTGAAGGTGCAGGATATCGATCTGGTAGAACTGAACGAAGCCTTCGCCGCGCAGGGACTGGCCGTACTGAAGAACCTTAACCTGCTGGATCAGATGGAGGAGAAGGTTAACCTCAACGGCGGTGCTATCGCCCTGGGTCACCCGCTGGGCTGCTCCGGCACCCGTATCTCCACCACCTTGCTCAACCTGATGGAAAGCAAGGACGCCACCTTCGGCCTGGCCACCATGTGTATCGGTATGGGGCAGGGGATCGCCACAGTGTTTGAGCGCCTGAACTGATCGCTGAAATCGCTTAACCCCTGAAAACCGGGCCCGACAAGGCCCGGTTTTTGTGTTTTGTTGTAGCAGCGACCTCCGGTCGCGTCCGCGCTTATAGCGCCTTCCCGTGGTTCCCACGCTCCGAGACTGTGAAAGTATGCGTAGGTTGGTGACGAGGAGTGCAACGACGAATCCCAACATTGCCGTGAAGCCGGTATTATTGCCGAAATTGATCCGGTTCCCTTGCCAGGGCTATCACTACTGCCTGACTTCTGTGGTGGCCAGCCTGCAATTCTGAGCATTCGATCTGACTTCAATCCAACATCGAGTCACGAGGTTGTTCATTTTCTTTGCTCACCCAAAGAAAACGAACCAAAAGAAAAGGTGCCCCACAACTTGTGGGCTGCGCCCATTCCCTGCGCTTGCCGCCTGCAGCGGGGCGGGCTGGAAACTCCTCGCTGCGCTCGTCAGACACCTAGCCCGCTTATCCCGCAGCAGCCATCAATGCTCGGCTGCGTCGAAGGGGAGGTGGGCACTCCGTAGCCTGGTGTAGAGCGCAGCGAAACCTACGGTGAATTCCGACTGCGATTCGCCATTGCTCCCGCCGCTTTTGTGGGAGCGCTTTCCAAGCGCGAATATCCGGGTTGGGAGTATTTTCAGGGCCATCAATGAGGCCTGATATTTGTGGTAACCCTGCTGTTGGTTCTGAGCATTCGATCCGGCTGCAAACCAACATCGATTCCTGAGGTTGTTCATTTTCTTTACTCGCATAAAGAAAGCGACCAAAAGTGCGCCCCACAACTTGTGGGCTGCGCCCATTCCCTGCGCTTGCCGCCTGCAGCGGGGCGGGCTGGAAACTCCTCGCTGCGCTCGTCAGACAACCAGTCCGCTAATCCCGCAGCAGCCATCAATGCTCGGCTGCGTCGAAGGGGAAATTGGCACTTCGTAGCTTAGCTTGGAGCGATCAGCTCATTTGAGAATGGGGATTGGATCAACCAATGGCCGATAACAGAGTTCGAGGGATTTCGTCGCAGATAGAGTTATGCGAGGATAGACACCACTTTGACGCTTTTTCACAGAAGGACTCTGGAGCCATGCTTTAGGATGCAAGCAGAATCAAATACTTACCCTCCGTTATTGAGTCTCCGTTTTGTAGATATATGTCAAATTGACGTGTTTAAATGCGTCAATTTGACATATATCTAGCTGTTATATATCGGAACCCATATGGACATAGCAAGTTTGGGATTGGGTGGTTTACTAGGTACCTTTCTAGGCCTGTTTCTTGGCCATAGATTGGCAATCCATCGAGATAAAATATCAAAGATTAATTCAGCAAAATATGCTTTTAGAGAGATAGTGTTTGGCGCTTTATCCAGAGCACAGACAAGTAGCAACTTAATCCATCAAGTATTGCAAGTGGAGTGTATCCGTATATATGAAGAAGGGCTTAAATTAACCGCGTATCTGTCAGAGTCTGAAAAATCAAGGCTAAACGATGCTCTCAATGAGCTTCTGATGTGGAATGACCTGGTTAACAATCGGGCAGTTGAGCATAGGCTCTATGGTGGAGATCCCGCTGAATATGAGCGGCTTAAAGAGTCAAAGCCAGAAACGTTACTGCTTAACTTAGTCGAAAACTTGAAAATATAACAAGTTGCAGCAGTTCGCAGCCGACGGGTGCCGGACTCGCTACGCTCGCCGCAGTGCAAGGCGTTATATCTTTCGGAGGTAGTGTTGAAACTCTACAAAACTATCCCAACTGGCAATGTTGGAGATGAATTTAGAACGGAAGTACTAAAAGAATCGTCAGATACTTCGGTTTTGAAGAAAGCCGGGTTCGAATTTGCGATGAGTATTGGAGCTGGTGATGTAGTGTGGAGCTATGGCCCGCTAACTGGGGATAGGATAGAAAGCAGCGCCGCAAAGTGGTTCATGTACTTGCCGGAAAACGTTGTGCTTACGATTAATGAATGAATTTTTCAGCTGAAAAGCGAATGAGGTTCTACTGTGGCTCGGGAACTATTGATAATTGGTGCATTGGCGAATTTTGAGCATGGACCGAATAAAAACTCGTTGCTTCAAGAAATCAACAATGAAGTTGATGGGTTCTACTTATATAAGCAAGTATTTGAGCCGGGTGTAGTCTATGCCTCATTAAACTGGCAGGGGGTCATAGGTACAGCAGCATCTGTTTCTTCAATTGCAGCACTTGCTTGGTCTATATATACCACCAAAATTCAGCCTCAAGAAAATAATCCAAGTAACGAACTTGAACCAAAGGTCGTTATTCAGATAAAGAACAGCGATGGTGAATTTGAAATGTTCAGCATTGATGGAAAGTATGAAAGCAAAGAGATATTTATCGAAGAGTTTACCCATAAAGTGGAAGTTCTTAGAGCCGGTGAAGATGGTAGCTCAATTAAAGAAACAATTGAAAAATCAGGTCGTTGGGTCCGCGTGAAATAAGTATATATAACAAGTACGGGCACGTTCAGCCACTGCGTGGTTTGGACTCGCTACGCTCGCCCGTGCCGTAAGCGTTGAGGCTGTCGGATAAGTCCTGAGTCCCTTGGTGCCGGGGGCTTTTCCTCGCTACAATCGCTGAAAAGAACTTTACCGCTGAGGGTGCAAGGGATGGCACGCTACAAACACTACGATTACAACCAGACCAAGATGATCCCGCTGCGGTTTGCGGATCAGATTCAGCCTGGCACCTTCGAATATACCCTCAGCCACGTGGTCGATCATGACCTCGACCTGTCCCTGTTTGAATCCCGCCATCGCAACGACTACAACGGTGCTCCGGCCTACGATCCGGCACTGCTGTTAAAGATTGTCCCGTTTGCCTATTCCCGAGGCATCACCTCCAGCCGCAAGATTGCGCAGGCGTGTCGTGAGAATGTGATCTTTATGGCCCTGTCCGCTGACAGTCAGCCTCACCACAGCACCCTCGCGGACTTTATCAGCCGGATGGACGATGTGATCGCACCGCTGTTTACCCAGGTGCTGACATATAGGGATAGCGAGATCGATGGCAAAGCCGTAGTCCGTTTCCAGGGCTACCGCAAAACCTGCCGGGTCTGCCCGTTGAAAAGCCAATGCCTGCGTAAGCCGAACCAGAAGGAAGGGCGTCAGGTCAGCTTCTATCCGAAAGCCAACACACCGAAAACCAGCTTTATGGATCGGATGAAAGAGAAGATCGACAGCCCGGTGGGGCGGCATATCTATAGCCAGCGACTGGGCACCGTTGAGCCGGTGTTCGGCAATCTGGAAACCAACAAGGGACTAAAACGCTTCACCTTGCGAGGTGAATCCAAGGTCAATGCCCAGTGGCTGATGTACTGCTTGGTACACAATATCGAGAAAATAAGTACCGCCGGGCAATTAAGACACTGAAAAGAAAAAACGGGCTGAATAACGGCTCGGATCAGTGTAAAAGACAATTAAAGCGTGTTTGAATCGGGTCTCCGTTGATAGCAGATGCATCGCTTCAAACTCACAACAGAACAAGGAGGGCTGTCTGAAATGGATATTTATAGGGTTAAATCTCTAATCCGACAGCCTCGTTAAGCGAAAAAGAATGAACACAAGATTCATACAAATAATTATAACCACCATTGCAGTCGTGATGGCATTGGTTCATACATACTTTCCAGAAATTAAAATTGATGGAATCACAGTTACGCTACTACTAGTTGCAATGCTTCCATGGCTAGCCCCGCTGTTTAGAAGTGTAGAATTACCCGGAGGCCTAAAGGTAGAGTTTCAGGACCTAGAGGCTGCAAAGAAGAAAGTAGAAGATGCTGGGTTATTGAAAGAGCCCGCTCACGATGAAGAAAGCGAACATCACGTATATGCCTTTCAAGCAGTAGCTGGCAATGACCCCAATCTCGCACTGGCGGGTTTAAGAATTGAAATAGAATCAAGAATAAGAGAGCTGGCAAAAAATCGTGGCATTCAGTCTGAGCGAATCCCTTTAAGAAAACTAACGCATGAGTTAATTCGGAAAGGAGCATTAAATAGTGAAGAGGTGGCTGCTATCGAAGACCTTCTACCTCTGCTAAATAGTGCAGCACACGGTGCTGGAGTAGATGATAGAGCTAGTGGATGGGCTTTGGAATTTGGGCCTAGGCTACTAGATGCGTTAGAAGATCGTCTTGGGGAAGCATCCATACCGAAGCTCGTTGAAAGTTGGAAGTCACGTGATGGTGCGGCTGTTGCAGAAATCGGATCTGAATTATCAAAGTCGTTAGCACAAGCTCCAAAAGCATTTTTTCAAGCAATGAAAACCGATCCTGATAGCTTTGAATCATGGTTAGAGGAGGTCCAGCACCATACATTTACGATTTACGAGTCTAGGAGTGAACTTGATGATGATCTATATATGGCCTATTACGAAAAGTTGAAAGCGTTAATGATCAAATCTACAAGATCAGTTCTTAATAGCGAGTTTGATGCTGAGGCACAACGGGTGCTGCAATCGTTAGAATCAGTAGAAGTTTCGCGGATATGGTAAAGCACTTAATCGGGTAGCCGAGGGTCTCTAGCCCTCAGCCCCCACAACACCCTGCATGCGGGTCCGCACAGGGCGTTTCACTTAGGGAACTAGAGAAAGGACACCCATCAAAATTTGCAGACGGTATGTACAATAATGATATTTCCCTGACGGATCGTCCTGGCATTACTAACCGCAGCACTCAATTCAATGTTCTTTATAAGTAAAAAAATGTCCCTAATCCAAACCAAAAACCCCCGTTTCTCTATCCGAATGGCAACGCCTGTTGATGCCGCACTGGTTGTCGACTATATGAAAAAGCTTGGCCGCTATCAGAAGATGGAGGACAAGATTGTCGCCACGCCTGAGCGGATCGAGCAGCTGCTGCAATCCAAGCAGGGTGAGGCGCTGTTTGGGCTTTGGGATGGCGAGGTGGTGGGCTTTGCCTATTTCCATGAGAAAAGCTCTGCCTTTACTGGACGCGCCGGGCTTTATATCGATGGCTTTCTGATCGACGATTCGATGCGTGGCGAGGGGCTGGGCAATATCGTAATGCAGTTCCTGTCCAGGCTGGCGGTGGATCGCGGCTGTGAGTTGCTGGAGTGGGGTTGCCTGGACTGGAACACTCCGGCAATTGAGTTCTACCGCAAACAAGGGGCTTTCTGCGTCGATAATATGCGGATCTATCGCTTTTCACCGGAAACGCTGCAGGCTAATGCGGCGTTGTTTTAGGGTTTTCGTGGGTTTCGCTGCGCTCTACACCACGCTACGAAGTACCCATCCCCCTTCGATGCAGCCGAGCATTGACGCCTGGGGCGGGATTAGCGGGCTGGGTGTCTGACGAGCGCAGCGAGGAGTTTCCGGCCCGCCCCGAAACAGGCGGCAAGCGCAGGGAATGGGCGCAGCCCACAAGTCGCGGGGCGCACTTTTGGTCGTTTTCTTTATGCGAGTAAAGAAAATGAACAGCCTCGTAACTCGCAGCTGGTTTGCAGTCAGATCGAATGGTGCAGAATCGACAGTTGGCCTACCACAGATATCAGGCAGCATTGATGGCCCCGAAAATACTCCCAATATTGCTATTCGCGCTTGGAAATCGCTCCCACTGAAGCGGAGACTGCACTCGTGGGTTTGTTACGGGGCACCATAAAAAAAGCAGAGCCGGGGGCTCTGCTTTGGTGGGGTGGAGAGAAACGGCTAGTTAGCGTTTACCCATACGGCGGATCGCCTGGGGGGTGAATTCCTTGTACTTAAAGCGCTGGCTGAAGTCGAAGCCGTTGCCTTCCTCGTTGGTCAGGCCGCCGACCAGGTAGCGGCCGGACTGCAGGTCGTAGAGGGTCTCGGCGGTGATCCAGGGGACCTGTACGTCACGGTACTGGAACTGGAAAGCTTCACCGACACGCCAGAGTTCGCCACGGCCGTCGAAGTGGTCGACAACGGAGATCTGCCAGCTGTCTTCATCCAGGTAGAAGGTGCGCTTGGCGTAGATATGGCGCTCGCCATCCTTCAGTGTGGCTTCTACTTTCCAGACCCGGTGCAGTTCATAGCGGGTCAGTTCCGGGTTGAGGTGGCCCGGTTGCAGGATCTCGTCGTACTTCAGGCTGCGGTCGGCCAGCTTGAAGTTGTTGTAGGGGATATACATCTCCTGCTTGCCGACCAGTTTCCAGTTGTAGCGGTCCGGCGCGCCGTTAAACATATCCAGGTTATCGGTGGTGCGCTGGCCGTCGGTGGCGGTACCCGGTGCGTCGTAGGCGATCTGCGGTGCGCGGCGCACCCGGCGCTGGCCGGCATTGTAGGACCAGGCCTGGCGTGGCTGGGTGATCTGGTCGATGGTCTCATGCACCAGCAGGACGTTGCCGGTAAGGCGGGTGGGGGCTTTTACCTGCTGCACGAAGTAGAACAGGATGTTGTCATTTTTCCCCGGTTTGTTGTTTTCCAGGTAGTTGGGCCAGGCCATCTTTTCGTAGATCTTCACCGGGGTGAAGCTGCCGTTGGCATTGACCGGCACCTGAACAAAGGTACGTGCCAGTGAGCCACCACGGTAGCGGGTCATATGGTTCCAGATCGCTTCCAGGCCGTTATTCGGGATCGGGAAGGCGACCCCCTCTGACAGCTGCTGGATGCCGTTGCCGTCATCGCTGAGGATAGCGCGCACGGCATTCTGGCGCATGCTGTGCTGGATATTGTCGGGCACTGCAGCGGTGCGGTGACTCGGATAGACCTTCATTTTGAAGCTGTCGGGATATTTCTGCAGCATCGCCAGCTGGCCCGGTGACAGCTTGTCTTTATGCTGTTCTGCGTTACCGGCGTTGATCTCGAACAGCGGCTGTTCATCGGCAAAAGGGTCCTGATAGCGATTGTCTGCCGGCGGCAGGCCGCCATTCCAGGCCGGGATGGTGCCTTCGGTATTGCCTGCCTGTTCGGCCCCCATCGGGGTCAGGCTCTGGCCCAGTCGGGCGGCGTCCTGTTCGGAGACGGCCGCCAGGGCGGTGCTGCTGCTCAGGATCAGGCCCATGCTCAGTAGCAGGCGGGTAGGTTTAAGGTTCATTGGATTCTCCTGAGACCGGTTAAAAGGATACAGATGCGCTGAGGGACAGGAAGTCCCGGTCAGACAGGGCGTTATAGTCACCGCCGAAGAAGTCGGTGTAGGCCAGCTGCACACGGTACTGGTTCAGATAGTCGGCGGTGAGGCTGAGGCTAACCGATTTTTCCCCCTCATTGAAGGCGGCACCCGGCTGCGGGCCATAGCCTTTGACGCCGTGCTTAAAGCTGACCTGTGGTGTCAGGCTGATACCGGCGAGGGTGTTGGGATAGACCAGGTTGGCCCTTGCCACGTAGCCGTAGGAGTCCTGGGTAACAAAGCCGTCGTTGTCACCGGCGGTATAGCCAAAGGCACCGGCGCGGCCGTATTTCAGTTCGTTTACGCCTTCATCGAGTCCGTGCACATGGGTCCAGCCCAGTTCGCCGATCAGGGTCATGCGGCTGGCGCCCAGCACCCGGTCGTAGAACTTGATAAAAGTACTCTGCAGCTGGGTAACGTCCAGCAGCGAGTAGCCCTGAATTTCTGAGCCGAGGCCGGCACCGGAGATCAGGTTATCCGCCCCGGCGTTGCCAATACCGCCGCTGAACTGGGTCAGGATGGCGCCAACCAGCAGCGGGCCGTTGATCTGTACCGGTACGTCTTTCTTATGGCTGATCTCACCCGACCAGGCGATGTCGCCAAGGCTGGTAGAGAAGCTCAGGCCTAGCATCCGGGTCTGTTCCGGGTAGCTGACAAAGTACTCGCTCATAAAGGGGGCGGCCGCAGCCTGTGCCTGAGCGGTGGCGATCGGCACGCCGGCACCGACCAGCGAGGTAAACAGGGCTGTCGGTGAGACGGCGGTATTGACGCCGCTGATCAGCGGCAGGCGGCTGTTGTACTGGGCCGCATAGAGGCCGAATTCAGTGTTGTTCAGCTCTTCGGCAAAGTAGCGCAATGCCAGCCCGAACTGACCATCATCGTCGGCTTCGCGGCGGCCGTTGGCGTGACGGTTTACCACCAGGGGGCCCTGGAAGTAGGCGCTGTCCGGTACCTGAGTCGCGGGAATCGCGGCGCTGGTGATACGGATGCCGTCACAGCCTTCGGCGGCGAAGTCATTGGTGGAGAAGTAGGTGCCGCAACCGTCGACAGCGGTGGGTTCCCATTCCAGCTGGTAGAAGCCTTCGATGCTGAGGTTATCGGTCAGGCCCAGTGAGGCAAAGGCCATATTGACCGGCAGCAGCCCCTCTTTGATCTCTGCGCCGGGGCGGCGGAAGGCGTTGACGTCGATCGGGTTGATGACGTTGATGCCGCCCTGAATAAAGGTGCTTTCTCCCCAGTTCACGACCTGACGGCCGATACGGATATCGAGTGGCTTGTCGCCGACATCCAGTTCGGCAAAGAAGTAGGCATCGAGGATTTCCGCCCCGGAGAATTTGGCATAGTCGTTAAAGCCGCGATCATCCAGGTCGCTGTTGGCACTGTAGCCGTTAACGGTGTTGCCGTGGTTCTGGGCATTGTCTTTCAGTTCGAAGTCATACCAGTATTTTCCCCTGACAAAAGCGCCCACATTGTCGTAGCGAAGTTCAAGGTCATGCACGCCTTTCAGGGTCTGGCTAAAGGCATCGCCCTTGTCGAAGTTAAGGCTGCCGTCATCGTAACTGCCGGAGTTGCGACTGGTGCTGCTGCCACCGTTGGCACTTGAGATCAGGTCTTTGTCAGGATTATCCATTCTCCAGCTGGCGCCGATCGAGAGCTGAGAGTCGAAGCGACCTTCGACTTCACCCAGCTGGAACTCCATGGCGGAACTTTGTGCGCTGCCGAGTACGGCTGCGATGGCGAGCGGTAGAAGGCGGAGCGTCATGCTCCCGGTTGAAGTCGCCTTACTGCAGGCGCTCCCTGTTGCTTGTGTCATGCGTTTCACCTTGAGTTTTTATTTTTGGCAGTGGTGAGTCGGTTGGCAGACCGTCGTTACAGCTGACTGGTTCGGGGCATACTGATGATCTGTCGTACCGGTTACTACCTGCGGGTAGCGATGGCTAATACTGGCTTTTTGGGGGGCTGGACGACAATAACATTAGCCGCCAGTTTTAATGACAAATTTGTTCCGGTGGGGTGTTGCATTGTGTCATCGTAATAGCGATAAATAAGCTCAACGTTTCGAGAGTAAAGGCCGGTCGCTGTCTGGCCGGGCAGGGGGAGTTATGAAAAACAGGGGCATGGTATCGACTAACTATGTGCGTCATCTGCTCAATCAGGCCCGCTCTCAGGGCTATGATGTGGATAGCCTGCTGCAGGAAGCCGGACTCAGCAGCGATGCGATCGATAAACGTGCTGAGTTTGCCGCTGATACCTTCGGCCAGCTTTACCAGCGGATGATGTGGATCGCCCAGGATGAGTATTTCGGCATGCTGGGCGGTGGCAAGGTGCCCAATGGCACCTTCCGCATGATGTGTTACAGCATTATCCATGCGAAGACGCTGGAGAAGGCGATCTACCGGGCCAGTGATTTCCATGAGATCTGCCGCGGCACCCAGGTGAAGCCGCTGCTGGTGCGCAAGGGTCGCTATGCCAAGGTATCGATTGCCGCCACCTCCGCCGCTTCACTGGATATCGACGAGATGTTGCGTAACGAGCAGCCCGAGCGTATCCGCACCTCGCTGTCGATGTGGCATAACTTTATCTGCTGGCTGATCGGCAGCCGGGTGGACCTGAAGGCGGTCTATTTCGGCTTTGATGAGCCGCAGGATACCGCGACCTACCAGCAGATCTTCCAGTCGGAAGTGCGATTCTGCCAGCATGACAGCGCTTTTGTCTTTCCGGCGTACTACCTCGATTACCCGATCGTCCACACCGATGACAGCTTACGGGTGTTCCTGAAAACGGCCCCGTATCAGCTGATTGTCACCGTCAATGACGACCGCAGCCTGACATCCCAGGTGGTGGCACTGCTGGGGCGGGACTTTACCCGCGAGGTGCTGAGTGCCGAGGAGGTGGCCGGGCGGCTGAACATGTCGGTTTCAACCCTGAGGCGCCGGCTGATGGAGGAGGGCAGCTCCTACCAGAAGATCAAGGATGAGTGCCGCAAGCAGGCGGCGATCGAGTATATGAACTCGCCACAGCTGTCGATCAATGATGTTGCCAGTCTGATGGGATTTGAAGAGCCGTCGGCGTTCTTCCGCTCGTTTAAGAAGTGGACCGGGATGACGCCGGGCAGTTACCGCAAGAGTGACGAGTACCGGGCACGCCTGGCCGGAATGGTTGCGGATGCCTGAGCTGGCCTTGGTGTATCGACGGGGATAATTGATAGGGACTAAAGTGCTGTTTCCCGCAGACTGCTGCTAAGTTATATAGGTAATATTTCTGATGAGCTTTTGCCGGGAGTGGTTATGCGATCGTATAGTTCATCTGCAACTAATCTGGCCCGCCAGCATCACCGACCGGTTGTCCGGCTGTTAAATCAGTTTGATGCCCTTACCGTTCGGGTGGATGTGATTGCGATTGAGTTTGGCGTGCACTGCTTTACCGTAGACAGCTGGAATTACAGCGATGCTGTCAGTTTTGGTCAGAGTGAAACTGACCCTGAAGTCTATCTCTATCGGGAGCTGAAGCTGTCGCTGAGGCTGGAGGGGCTGGCGGTTGTGCTCTGGATCAGCGATGAACTGAATATGGAACAGCCGTCTGTGATGCTATCGCCGGATTACGGTGAAGAGTGGCAGCAGGTTGAGCGTGCGCGGTTGCGCTTGTTATTTGGTGCCGAGATCACTGGCAATGAGTTGTCAGAGTGGCTGGAGATTCCGATTGCCCGTCTCAGATTGCGGGTGAATGGGCAGTTGCTGCGGGCCTGACCGGTGCGGTGTCGCTAAGGCGGTGATTCAGGGCTGCTGGGGTGTAGGGACGGGATATAGGACGCCGCCTGCAGCGGAAGGGGGAGCGTGCAGGCGGCGAAGGGGTTTAACTTTTTCAGCGAAACCGTTCAGACAAAGGATTAAGCTGTCGGCCTGATGCCAACAGCTTAACGATAGTATGTCTTACTTGTCCTGCTTTTTCGGTGCCGGACGGTCGCCACGGCCGCGGTGCGGACGCTTGTTACGTGCGTTGCGTGGCGGGCGACGACCGGAATCATTGGCAACCGATTCGATCTTCAGGCGCTGGCCGCAAACGTAGACACGTCCCAGGGCCTGCATCGCTTCTTTCGACATGCCTGCTGGCAGGTCGACCGTACTGAACTCGTCGTAGATCTCGATCTGACCGATAAATTCTGCTTTCAGGTTCGCTTCGTTGGCGATAGCGCCAACGATGTTTTTCGGCAGTACACCGTGCTCGTGGCCGACGGATACGCGGAAACGCTCCATTGCGACTTCTGGCTTACCTTTCAGCGGGCGGGCATCCTTAGAGAACTCACCACGACGACGATCACGACGCTGGCGGCCATCTTCACGATCGCCGCGGTCTCCACGATCGCCACGATCACGTTCCGGACGCGGCTCGCGCTCAGAGATCAGCAGCGGGGTTTTGCCCTGCAGCAGGTGAGCCAGTGCAGCTGCGATGTGCAGTGGATCTGAATCGTGTTCCTGCTGGTAGTCGGCCAGGATATCCAGGAACAGCGAAGTGTCCGTGCTATCCATGGTTTCGCTGATGCGCTGCTTGAAGCGGTCAACACGCTTTACGTTGATATCCGCAGCGCTTGGCAGGTCCATGCGTTCGATCGGCTGGTTGGTCGCGCGTTCGATAGAGCGCAGCATGCGGAACTCGCGTGGCGCAACAAACAGGATCGCTTCACCTTCACGGCCGGCACGGCCGGTACGGCCGATACGGTGAACGTAGGATTCAGTATCGTAAGGGATGTCATAGTTCAGTACGTGGCTGATACGCTCAACGTCCAGACCACGGGCAACAACATCGGTGGCAACCAGAATGTCTGTTTTACCGTTTTTCAGGCGCTCAACAGTACGTTCACGCTGCTGCTGGGACATGTCGCCGTTCAGGGCTTCAGCCGCATAACCGCGTGCGGACAGCTTTTCGGCCAGCTCTTCGGTTGCGGACTTGGTGCGCACGAAGGTCAGCATGGCATCGAACTGCTGCAGCTCAAGGATACGGGTCAGGGCGTCCAGCTTATGCAGGCCGCTTACACGCCAGTACTTCTGCTTGATAGTGGTTGCAGTAGCCGTTTTACCGGCAATCTTCACTTCCTGCGCATCGTTCAGGTATTTCTGTGCCACGCGCTTGATCTGAGACGGCATGGTGGCAGAGAACAGTGCGATCTGGCGGCCAGCCGGGGTGTGGTCCAGAACCCATTCCACATCATCGATGAAGCCCATGCGCAGCATTTCGTCGGCTTCGTCCAGTACCAGCGCTTCCAGGTTATCCAGGTTCAGGGAGCCACGACGGATGTGATCCATCACACGGCCAGGAGTACCTACAACAACCTGAGCACCACGACGCAGCTGACGCAGCTGAGAGTCGTAAGCCTGGCCGCCGTAAATAGGCAGTACGTGGAAGTCTGGAATGTATTTAGCGTAAGTCTGGCACGCTTCAGCAACCTGGATTGCCAGTTCGCGTGTTGGTGCCAGTACCAGCATCTGAGTGTTGTTGCTTTTGGTATTCAGGCGGCTCAGCAGCGGCAGCGCGAAAGCTGCAGTCTTACCGGTACCTGTCTGTGCCATGCCCAGAATATCGCGACCTTCGAGCAGGTGAGGGATACTAGCGGCCTGGATTGGAGTCGGGGATTCATATCCGACTTCATTAAGTGCGCGAAGAATTGGTTCTGCTACCCCTAGAGAGGTAAAAGTGGGCTGGCCGCCTTCAGACATGCAATGAATACCTGTGAATTTTTAAAGAGGAGTGTACTGCGGAGTGCAGATACACCGGGCTGGAAAAAGTGCGCCATTATACTGATCCGACAGGGCCGAGTCTATTACTTATTGGTAATGGACGGTCGTTTTCGGATAACTGTGCAATAAAGATAGATGAAAGCGGATAGTTGTCCAGCCGGGGAGGACCGAATCCGCTGCCATCCGCTTCTGCCTGCCGGAAAACCCTGATAAACAACAGTTTTCTGAGAGAGTCTCTAATACGAAGGGGTTACGACATTATTCTTATTTCTGGTTTATTTACTATTACTTCTTGCAGTAGTATTGCGCCGGCTCTGGTACAGACTGACTGGTCTGTATGGAGGGCCTGACTGGTCGTACGGGTGGCCTGACTGCCCGGCGTCGGCCGCAATCAGCAATAGACGATAAAGGGCGGACATCGAAACATGGGGCTACAACAGGGAGTGAGTGGACGGGAGGTCAATTACGCCGCTGACGTACGACTGATCTCAACCACCGATCTGAACGGAACGATCACTTATGCTAATAAAGAGTTTTGTGATGTCGCCGGCTACTCTGCCGAAGAACTGATCGGCCAGCCTCACAATATAGTCCGTCACCCGGATATGCCGAAGGAAGCGTTTCAGGATCTCTGGAGCCACCTTAAGCAGGGCAAGCCCTGGATGGGACTGGTCAAAAACCGCTGCAAGAACGGAGACCACTACTGGGTACAGGCTTACGTTATGCCGGTGTATGACGCCCAGGGCAGGCCTTCGGGCTACCAGTCCGTGCGCACCCGCCCGGACGAGGCCAAAAAGCGCCAGGCAGAGAAGCTCTATAGCCGGCTGCGCAATGGCGACCAACGTATGTTGCGTAAGCGGGTGCCGATGCAGGTCGAGATGATGTCGATCTTTGCGGCACTGATACCGGCGATGATTCTGGTGACCTCATTCGACCTGTCCGTCTGGTTCAGTGGCCTGTTACAGGCGCTGCTTATTATTGTTGCGGCCAGTATGGCCTATGCCCGCCTGCGTCCGTTACAGCAGTTGGCGGAGGAGTCGCTGGCCGTCTACAACAACCCGCTGGCGCAGGTTGTTTTCACTAACCGTGGCGACGAGGCCGGTGCGGCGGAGTTGATGCGGCAGACCTATCGGGCGCGGATGCGCACTTTGATCGGACGCCTGGAAGACTCTATCGATACGCTGGCGCGGGTCACTGACACCACCAACGATGCCCTGAGTGAAACCCGTCGCGGTATAGAGCAACAGAATGCGGAGACCAGCCAGGTCGCCAGTGCTGCCCACCAGATGGCCGCCTCGGCGCATGAGGTGGCTCAGCACACGGCTGAAACCTCGGATGAAACCCATCACGCCAAGGATGAGGCGCTGCGCGGTAAAGCCTTGCTGCTGACGGCGGTGGATTCGATCCGGCAGCTGCAGGATGAGGTGGTCGTAGCGTCCGGCAGTGCGCAGCAGCTGCGCAGCCAGATGGATGCCGTTGGCAGTATTGTCGATATGATCAATGATATTGCCGACCAGACCAATCTGCTGGCGCTGAATGCGGCGATTGAAGCGGCCCGGGCGGGTGAACAGGGGCGGGGTTTTGCGGTGGTGGCCGATGAGGTGCGGACACTGGCGCAGCGCACCCAGACTTCGACAGCGGAAATTCAGAGCACGATCGATCAGATGGGCAAGTACGTTAACCAGACCGTCGCCACCATGGAAACCAGCCAGCAGAAAGCGGAGCTGGGGATCGCTAAGGCGCATGAAGTGGATCAGGCGATCGATACCCTGACCGATCTGCTGAACGGTGTGGCGGATCGCTGCCTGCAGACGGCCAGTGCCTCAGAAGAGCAGTCCAGTGTGTCTGAAACCATCAGTCACAATGTCCTGGCGATCAGTCAGGCATCGGACAGCAACCTGAAAGCGGTTGAGACCACGACGGATGCCAGCCAGCAGCTACAGAAGCTGGTGGATGATCTGAACTCCTCTCTGCGGGCATTTAGTTAAGGAACCCGCGAATAGGCCCGAAACGCCTCTGGCCTTCAGAGCCATTCGAGACCAAGGCAGTGACCGGCGTTAAGCTGCCTGCCTGGCGAAAACCCTGTTTGTTCGGTCTGCATTATCCCTCGCCACGGTTGTATTCCGTCGGCGAGAGGATATGCAGCTTCTCCACGTAGAACAGCTCACAGGCGCCCTGGCCGGTGTCGTCCCGGCTCAGCGAGGTCTTCCAGAGACTGCCGTCCCTGCCCCGGGCATCCACCAGATAGCCTTCCATCGACACCACCTGATCCACATCGACCGATTTCAGCGCGTCTGAGACCTGGTCGTTGGCCGGGATCATATGGACGTTGGCGCTGCTGTTACGCACCTGGCGTCGCGCGATCGGCAGGTTATAGCTTTTCCAGTAATACCAGCGATTGGACTGAGAAATCTCAAACTTCTCCAGCACGCTGGAATCTGACATCGGGCCCCAGCCCAGGGCCAGGTCGGTGGGGGATATATCGGATTCCTTGTCGAGGAAATAGTCTTCGCGCGCCAGTACCCGGGCGGTGATCAGGTAGAACGCCTTGGGCGAAAGCTGGAAATCACGGTACTCAATATCGGTCAGGTTAGACTGTTTCAGCTGAACGGGCGCGCGCGGGGCCAGTTCACCGGCGGGCAGCTCGCCGGGTTCGCGGTCGATCCAGGCGATGCTTAGCGCGGCGATAAAGATAACAAGCAGGATGCGGAACATCGGGCACCTCAGGGCAGATCTTTGCAACAGTCTGTGTCCCCCAGGTCAGATCAGACGGCAGATCAGCCCTTTATTCAGCCACTGTTGCAGTGTTTCAAATAGTAAAGCCCCGGCTTCCTGCTCGGGTATCAGTTGCAGCAGGTGATCGGCAGCCCCGGCCAGCGTATCACCCTGCAGGAAACGTTGCAGAAGTAATCGTTCCGGCGCGTCCAGCGAACTGAACTCGGTCAGCCGCTGTCTGTTGCGCCAGAGCATCCAGTGGTTTTCCCGCTGGCGCAGTGGCGGCGGTGGCCGTTCGGCTTTCAGCGCCTGCCAGATCTCGACAACGTTGTAGTCACTACTAAATAGTTGCAGGCCGGGGTGAAAGCGCAAGTGCAATCCGGGCCATTGTTCGGCCGGCAGCTGTTGCAGCTCAGACAGTTCAGCCTGTGTGGCATCGGGAGCGTCGAACACATCCATCAGCAGGCGTTCAAAGCGGGCCAGGCCGGCAATCTGGGGATGCTCACAAAAGGGCGCCTGACTGGCAAGGAAGGCCGGCAGGTTGTCGGCAAAGTGGCGTAGCGAGCGGTATCGCGAGGGGTATTGCTCAATATAGCCCGCCACCATCTGGCGATAGAGATCGTCGCCCAGGTACTGGCCCAGTACCGGCAGGTCGCTGTCGAGGGTTTCCCTCAGCCGCACCCGGTAGGCGTTATGGTAGATGCCCAGCCTCAGTTCGGTGCTGATGTTACCCTGCTGACCGATATGTGCCGCTATATCGCTGGAGTGGCCGCGCAGGTAGTCCAGCAGCTGTCGTTGTCTCTCTTTCAGGCTGTTCACAGGCGGGCTTCCCGGGCCTGGGGGTGGCAGTCGGGGCGGGCGAAGAGTGCCGGGCAGGTTTCATGGGCGATCGTTCTGGCCTGGTCCAGCTCCCGCAGCAATTCTTCGAGGGGCGGGATATGGTCGTCACGTTCGATCATGGTGCTGACTGCACCGAAGCGCTTCAGGGCGTCGGCATATAGCTGCCACACCGGATCGACCACCGGGTGGTCGTGGGTGTCGATCACGTAGTCGCCGTAATCGCTATGGCCGGCAAGATGGAACTGACGTACCGGGGCAACCGGGATGGCGTTAAGGTAATCCAGCGCATCAAAGCCGTGGTTGCGCGCGCTGACATAGATATTGTTGATATCCAGCAACATCAGGCAGTCCGCCTTTTCCACCACCTGACAATAGAATTCCCACTCGGTCATCTCCGATTCCCGGTAGGAGAGGTAACTGGAAACATTCTCCAGCAGAATCTGGCGGCCAAGATAGTCCTGTACCTGGCTGATGCGTTCTGCCACATGATTCAGCGCTTCTTCGGTGTAGGGCAGCGGCAGCAGGTCGTGGCTGTTCAGGCCATCGACCCCGGTCCAGCAGAGATGGTCAGAGATCCATTGCGGCTGTAGCTCGTTGGCCAGCGTTTTCAGGCGGCGCAGGTAATCCCGGTCGAGGGGATCGGTCGAACCGATCGACATCGAGACGCCGTGCATCACCATCGGATAATGTTCGCGTATCTGGTGCAGGTAGTAGCGGGGTTTACCGCCATCCACCATAAAGTTCTCAGAGATCACTTCAAGCCAGTCGACCTGCGGCCGCTCTGGCTGCAGAAAGTCATGGAAGTGCTGGGTTCGCAATCCGAGCCCGAAACCGAGGAAGTGATCCTTCATAGAAATGCTCCTGCAGATAACAGACCGGGAGGGCAGGCCTCCCGGATAACAACCTGGCTGTTAATACGCCTTAGCTGGTGCTGCCGCCAATGGCTTCGCAGGACTTTGCAGTGGTCATGACAAAGCCCTGGCCCTTACAGGATGCCTGACCGGCACAGGAGTTGCTCGCAGTCTTACAGTCGTTGTGGCCCTTGCACTGGTTAACACCGAAGCACTGGGTCAGGTCGGCCTTGGCGATCGCGCCACGCCAGTCATCTTCCATTCGGCCGCCGACATCGGCACAGGCCTTGGATGGCATGCCGACGAACCCGCTGCCTTTACAGGAACCCTGGCCGCCGCAGGCGTTATTGGCACCGCCGCAGTCATTATGGCCCTTACATTTGTTGACGCCGTAGCAGTGAATCAGATCAGACTCGGCATCGGCGGCCCCATAGGCCTGACTGTTATCTTTAGGTGCAGTGGAAGAGCAGGCGGCCAGACCGGCTGCAGCCAGTGCGACGGAGATACCACCTAATTTAGGACTGAGGTTTGTTTTCATTGTTGTAGATCCTTGGGTCAGGGTTTATCTGAACCTCTGCCAGCGGCAATGCAGTTTACAGTCACTCGGTTACCCGTTGTCGGAGTACCGGCCACCAGCCTGAAAACATCCTCCCCATCTGGGGCTGACGCTGCCTGATTCAGCTATGAAAAGGGTACGGCTGCATGGAATGTCGCGTTTGCTGCGGTCCTTGCGGCTGTATCCTGAAGTTTTGTTCAAAAGTTGGAGTGGGGCAGGTGGAAATTTGTTCAATAAAAATTAAATTTTTTTAATCTTTGGTCGGAAGGGTATGCGGTGCAGGGGATACCGTCATCCTGCAGACAAGAAAAAGCCCGCAGTTGGGGGACCGCAGGCTGAGAAGAAAGGAGATTACTCCTGACACTGACAGCAGCTGTTGGGGATAGCTGCCGAAAGCGATGAAAGTAAGCTTATTGTTTTTAATGTGCCCGATAAATAGCGGTTTGTTTAATAGATTGTTGCAGAAAATGATATTGAATCGATTTTTGATCTGTCTGGTGGTGGATTCACTGAGGGCGCTGCAGGCACAATAGCCCCTTTTTCAGGCCCGACCGACTCCTATGCGAATCCTGCTGTTATCTGCTTACGATGCCGCCAGTCATGGTTACTGGCATAAGGCACTGACTGCTCAGTTTCCGTCTGCTGACTGGACCGTACTGACGCTGCCGCCTCGCTACTTCGCCTGGCGATTGCGAGGCAACAGCCTCAGCTGGGCCTTCGGTGAACGGCAAACGCTGGAGCAGGGTTATGACCTGGTGATCGCCACCTCGATGACCGACCTGTCGGCACTGCGCGGTTTTGTCCCGGCGTTGGCAAGCACGCCGACGATCGTCTACTTTCACGAAAACCAGTTCGCCTATCCGGAATCGGGCAAGGAGTACGGCAGCGTCGAGCCGAAGATCCTCAATATCTACACCGCGCTGGCGGCGGACCGGGTGCTGTTTAACACCGACTACAACCGCCAGACCTTTCTCAAGGGGGCCCGTGCGCTGCTGAAGAAGCTGCCGGATCAGGTCCCGGCCGGGTTGATCGACCGTATTGAAAAGTCTTCTGCGGTGCTGCCGGTACCGCTGCCAGAGCCGGTTTTCCTGCCCCATCAGCCGCAACCGGGGCCATTGCAGCTGATCTGGAATCACCGCTGGGAGTTCGACAAGGGGCCGGAACTGTTACTGGCGATGCTGGCCGAACTCGATCAGCGGGGTATTGATATCCGCCTGCATATGGTGGGGCAGCAGTTCCGCCGCATGCCAGCGGTGTTCGATCAGATTCTGGCCGACTACCCGCATTTGCTGGGCCGTAGCGGCTTTATCGACTCGGTGGCGGAATATCGCCAGCTGCTGCAGCAATCCGAAATCGTCCTCTCCACCGCGCTGCATGATTTCCAGGGTATCGCGGTGCTGGAAGCTGTTGCGGCCGGTTGTATCCCGCTGGTGCCAGACCGGCTGGCCTATCCTGAGCTGTTTCCGGCCGATTGCCTCTATCGCAGCGGCAAGGGCGAGACAGAGGATCTGGTGGCGCGTATTGCCACTTATGCAGCAGCCAAAGCCAAAGCTGAGATGAGGTCGGCACCGGCTATTCATAACCTGGGCTGGGACCAGCTTCGCCCGGATTATGCCAATGAAATGGCGACAGTCAGCGGCTTCGGTATCGACTGAAGTAGCCGGGGGAGACTATAGGCGCAGCGTCAGTTTGCCATCACGCTGGATCATCTCCAGGTGGCGCATAAAGCTCATCCCCAGTAATACCGTATCGCCGTGCATATGTGGATTGATATTGGCGCGGATATTCCGTAGCCGGATGGGGCCGATGGCGACGCTGTCGAGGCTGATGTTTTCCACCGAGATAGTGCCGTTGGCGGTGTTGACCCGGCTGTAACCGTGACCGTCCAGTTGCAGGCGATCGGCCACTGCTGCGGGGATGCTGATGGCGGTTGCGCCGGTATCGAGCAGGAAGGTCACCGGTTGGCCATTGATGCTGCCGGAGACCACGTAGTGGCCATAGCTGTTACGTTTCAGTACGACTTCGCGGCCTTCGCCGGTAGTGCTGAGCTGTGCATTGGGATTGAGACGATCGGCGTGCCAGTTGTTAAAGGCGATGGTCAGTACCGCCAGCAGCGTGATCCAGAAGGCATAGAACATATAGCGCCCGGCGGCGTATCCGGGCTGGTCAGATTCTCTCATGCGCGCATCCCCCTGCCTGTTCCTTTCGCAATCAGGCGTTTCCACTTGGTTCCCTTTTAAGATAGCCGCGAGCCGATCCGGAATAAAGTTTAATTTCAGGGACTTGGCGCTGATTCAGGACGGAACGCAGCGCCGGAAAGGCCTGGATAGCAGAGGATAGGTGGCGGTCAGTCTGCCGTGAGGGCGAACCGGATCGCACTGTCGGCATGGATCGCCGTGGTGTCATACAGCGGCATCGTCGTGTCTTCGGGGCTGACCAGCAGGGCGATCTCGGTGCAGCCGAGGATCACCGCCTCTGCCCCCTGTTGCCGCAGCTGTTCGATGATCTGCAGGTACTGCTGGCGGGAGTCATCGCGGACCTCGCCCAGGCACAGCTCGTCGTAGATCACCCGGTGTACCTGCTCCATACCCGCATCGTCGGGAATCACCACCTCGATACCAAAGTGATCGCTCAGGCGCTGCTTATAGAAATCCTGCTCCATGGTGAAGCGGGTACCGAGCAGCCCCACCCGACGCACCCCATCCTTTTGTAACTGCTCTGCCGTGGCATCAGCAATGTGCAGCAACGGAATATTGATGGCGTCACAGACCGGCTCTGCCACCTTGTGCATGGTATTGGTACAGATCAACAGGCAGTCGGCCCCGGCGGCCTCGACCTGAGCGGCTGCCTGCGCCAGTAATTCACCTGCACGGTGCCAGTCGCCCCGGTGTTGCAGAGCTTCGATCTCGGCGAAGTCGACGCTGTAGAGGGCGATCTTTGCCGAGTGCAGTCCGCCCAGTTGCTGTTTAATGCCGCGGTTGATCGCCTGATAATAGCTCAGGGTGGATTCCCAGCTCATACCGCCCAGTAGTCCGATGGTTTTCATTCCCTCGATTCCCCGCTTGAATTGATTGGCTGGAAGCAGCATGCCAGCCTTGTATCCGGCTGTCTTGTACGAATTTGTCCTGTGTCCTCAGAGCCACCGGCAGCGTTGGCCGATTTATGGTTTAATGCCCCAAATTTTCTGTGCAACAGGTTAACGAGCTATGCAGATCTGGGTTGATGCGGACGCCTGTCCCAAAGTGATTAAAGAGATTCTGTTCCGGGCGTCTGATCGTACTCAGGTGCCGGTGACGCTGGTGGCGAACCAGTACCTGCAGACACCGCCCTCCAAGCTGATCAATGCGATTCAGGTGCCGGCCGGGTTTGATGTGGCGGACAATCTGATTGTCGAGAAGCTGGCACCGGGTGATCTGGTGATTACGGCGGATATTCCGCTAGCGGCCGAGGTGATCGAGAAGGGCGGTCATGCCCTGAATCCCCGTGGCGAGATGTACACCCGGGACAATATCCGCCAGCGTCTGTCGATGCGCGACTTTATGGAAACCCTGCGCAATTCCGGTGTTGAGACCGGTGGCCCGGCAACCATGAATAATCATGACCGTCAGCAGTTTGCCAATAAGCTGGACCGCTTTCTCGCCAAGCATCATAAAGGATGAACAGATTGCGTAACCTGATGGTGCAGGGCACCACTTCCGATGCGGGTAAGAGTACTGTGGTAGCGGGCCTGTGCCGGGCGCTGCAGCGTCGTGGCGTACAGGTGGTGCCGTTTAAGCCGCAGAATATGGCGCTGAACTCCGCGGTGACCGCCGAGGGCGGCGAGATCGGCCGCGCCCAGGCGGTGCAGGCCCAGGCCTGTCGCCTGAGGCCCCATGTGGATATGAACCCGGTGTTGCTGAAACCTAATAGCGATATCGGTGCCCAGGTGATTATCCACGGCAAGGCGGTGGGCAATATGGAGGCGCGCGTCTATCACGGTTATAAGCCCACCGCGCTGAAGAAAGTACTGCAGTCCTGGCAGCGCCTCAACGACCAGTACCAGACGGTGATGGTGGAGGGGGCGGGCAGCCCGGCCGAGATCAACCTGCGCGAGAACGATATTGCCAATATGGGCTTTGCCGAAGCGGCTGATTGTCCGGTGGTGATCGTGGCGGATATCGATAAGGGCGGTGTCTTTGCCTCGCTGGTAGGCACGCTGGAGCTGCTCAGTCCTTCCGAACAAGCCCGGGTCGAGGGCTTTATCATCAACCGCTTCCGTGGTGATATCAGCCTGCTCCAGCCGGGGCTGGACTGGCTTGAACAGCGTACCGGTAAGAAGGTGTTTGGCGTGCTGCCCTACCTGATGGGCTTTCACCTGGAGGCGGAAGACGCGATCAGCCACCCGCAGCGTAATCAGGGCGCCGGGCTGAAGGTAGCGGCGCTGACCTACCCCCGCACCAGCAACCATACTGACCTGGATGCCCTGGCGCTGCATCCGCAGGTTGACCTGAGTATTGTCAGATATGGCGACTCGATTCCGGACTGCGACCTGATCCTGTTGCCGGGCAGTAAGAATGTCCGCAATGACCTTGAGGCGCTGCGTCAGCAGGGCTGGGAGGGGCAGATCCGGCGTCACCTGCGCTACGGCGGCAAGGTGCTGGGTGTCTGCGGTGGCTTCCAGATGCTGGGCCAGACCATTGCTGATCCGCAGGGGATCGAAGGCGCACCGGGCAGCAGTGCCGGACTGGGCTGGCTGCAGATCGATACGGTGCTTGAGGCCGATAAGCAGTTACATCAGGTACAGGGGGCGCTGAATCTGATGGGGGACGAGGCCAGTATCACCGGCTATGAGATCCATTGCGGCATCAGTCAGGGCGCGGATTGTGACAATGCGCCGGTGAGCCTGCCGGGCCGCCGTGATGGCGCCCTCAGTGCCGATGGTCAGGTGATGGGCACCTATCTGCATGGCCTGTTTGATGACAAAAATGCCCTGGCGCTGATCCTGCGCTGGGCCGGGTTGTCGCAGCCGCAGGCGTTCGATTATGAGGCGTTGCGCGAAGCAGAGATCGACCGGCTGGCGGACTCGGTAGAGCAGCACCTGCCGGAACTGCTGGCTTGGATCACGCGATAAAGCCGTTCTGATCGCCGGGGCATAGGCTATTTCAGCCTCTGCGCCTCGCTTTCACCACCTGACTGCCCGGTGATGCAGGTATCACACCTGATAAGCCGGGTTACTCCCCCAACGCAGGACGGGTTACTCGCCCCAGCGCAGGAACAGTTCCGGGTTTTCCATCACGTATTCGATGCGTTGACGCAGCAGGTCGGCAAACTCCAGGGTGATCATCGACGACGGTGTATCGGACGGAAACATAAGACCGATCCGCAGATAGACATCGGGCTGGAAGCGGCGGAACACCACTTTGCCAGGCTGGGCGTAGGTGGTGTAACCAAATGCTGAGATCGGATCGACCACCGATACTCCCAGTCCCCGTTCAACAAACTTAAGGGCCGGAATAAAGAAGCGGGTTTGCAGGCAGACATTCATCCGGTGTCCGCTGGCTTCGAACAGCTGCATCAGGTCGTGGAAGATCATATGATCCGGGTGCAGGGTGATCATCGGTTCCTCATCCAGCATCGCCGGTGTTATCACTTCGTGCTCGGCTAACGGATGGTCTGCGGGCAGTGCGCAGGTACACAGCAGTTCAAACATCTGGTTGTTGCCGACATTGGACTGGTGCTTGGACATCTCCGCCAGGCCCAGATCGTACTGGTTAGAGGCAATCCACTCCACCACCGCATCGGAGGTACGGGTTTGCAGGGAAGCCTGAATCTTGGGATGGGCCTCTAGAAAGTCGGCCAGAATATCCGGTATGAAGAAGTTGGACGGACCCGGCATGCAGCCGATGCGCAAAAAGCCGTACTGCTTGTTCTGGATATCCTGAACAGTCTGGCTGAGGTCCTGAATTCGGGAGAAGATCGCTTCTACCTCCTTGTAAAGGTAGTTAGCCTCCGGGGTCGGGTAAAGGCGCTTCTTGTGCCGCTCGAACAACTGGAAGCCGATCTCCTCTTCCAGCGAGCTAACCATCATGCTGACGGCGGGCTGGGTCCGAAAGAGCTGCTTAGCCGCCTGGGAAACCGAACCGGTCAACATAACGGCACGAAAGGCTTCCATCTGTTTGAGGTTCATTGTTCTGCCTTATTATCAGTTGCGCTGATGTTTTGCCCAGAAAACGGGTTTGGGAATTATGTTATAGGGTGATTAACGCTGTATAGCAACTGTTGCGGAGACGTTGTTGGCGGTCGGGGCTTTCAGCTGGATGCTGGTGCTGGCAGGGGCTGCGGTGGTTGTGGGAGAGAAACAGCGGCAACCCGGTGTTGCAGGATAGGGGCCGGGTTGCCGCTGGTATCGAAGCTAAGGTGTTACTTCTTCACACGCAGAGCTTCATTTTTGTAGATGCTGTAGGTCGCTTCAAGGTCTGCGATCCATTCAGGGCCGTGACGGAAGTCCACCAGGGCGCCGATGTTTTCGTAGGCTTTCAGTACTGCAGGATCTTTCATGACCTTGGCTGTCGCCGCTGCCAGCTTGTCTACAACTTCCTGAGGCACGCCTTTAGGTGCGAATACGCCGGACCAGCCGCCGAAGCTGCCCTTGATACCGTAGTCAGCATAGGTTGGCACGCCCGGGAAGGCATCCATCTTCTGGTCTATTACCAGTACGCGGGCACGGTCAGCTTTGACGTGCGGGCCGAATGCAGGCGGGAAGGACACGGCAGAATCGATGTGACCACCTACCACTTGTACCATGGAGTCCGCCGCACCTTTGCCGTGTACGTACTTAACCTTGTAGCCGGCCTGGTTGCCGATGATGTTCGCCATGATAGTGCCGGAAGATGACGCCCCCCAGGAACCCTGGGTGACAGTCTTGTTCTTCGCACCGGCGATGAAATCATCAAATGTTTTGTAAGGGCTGTCCTTAGATACCACAACGGCCAGCGGCACAGCGGTGTATTTTACAACCGGCTGGAAAGTGTCGAAGTTGTAAGGTGTCTTGGTGAAGTTAGGGGTCACCATCATGTTGCTTACGCCGGCGTTGATCAGCGTGTAGCCGTCAGCTTTAGCGCGAGCCACGAAAGAGGTACCCACGACACCGCCACCACCGGTCTTGTTGATAACAACCACTGGGACACCCAGCTCTTTCTCGACCGCGTCGGCCCAGATGCGGGTGGTCAGGTCGGAGTCACCGCCAGCGCCCCAGGGTACGATCACTTTGATCGGCTTCTCCGGGTAGTCTGCCATTGCAGCGCCCGCGGCGAAGGTCATGGTTACTGCGGTAGCGATGGATAGCAGGGTCTTTTTAGTGCTTTTCATACTTACTTCCTTCGATTTATTTTTATTTACGCTTGTTTGTCTTCACAGGGCTCAGGGCCTTTTTGTGGTCAGGTTGCCGCCCTGTGAAGGGATTCTTTTTACTTCCTCAGGCCGGTTTTTCCTCGGCCGGAGCAGGCACTTTTGACGCTTTACGTTTCGCACGCATGCTTGAGTAAACAAAGCATGCGGACAATACGATAAACACCCATGCGAACGGTGAAGCGAAGAAGCGCATGTAGTCGTCACCCACGATGGCGAATGCCTGATCCAGGTTCTGCTCAAGGAACGGTGTCAGGATGAAGCCGATAATGAATACCGCCGGGTTCAGTCCCACCATGCGCATGCCATAACCCATTACGGTAAAGGCGATCAGCACCAGGATGTCGTTAATGTTCTGGCCGGCAGTGAAAGCACCGGTGAACGCGAACACGGTTACGCATGGGAAGATGAAGTAACGCTTCAGGGACGCCATCTTCACAAAGAACTTGAAGCCTGAGCGGGCGATGCCCAGCAGGAACAGATCGGTGATCAGGAAGCCTGCGAAGATCGCGTAGATGGTTTCAGTGTGCTCGAAGAAGATCATCGGACCCGGTGTCAGGCCGTGGATCAGGAAGGCACCCATCAGCAGCGCAGCCACGTCATCACCCGGAATACTCAGGGTCAGCATCGGGATCATGCTGGAGCCGCAGACCGCGTTGTTGGCGGATTCGGCTGCAGCGATACCTTCGACGGAACCCTTGCCATATTCTTCTGGCTTCTTAGAAGTACGCTTGCCCTCACCGTAGGCGATAAAGGCGGCAGTACTGGAACCCAGACCGGGCAGGGCGCCGATAAAGGTACCGATACCACTGGATTTCAGAATGGTACGGAATACTTTTTTGAACTCGGCAAAGCTGATGCGGTTATCGGCCGGGTTCGGCGAATGGGTGATGGCCAGTTCGTGGTGCGGCACCTTGCGGCGACGGATCACGTTGATCACCTCTGGCATCACCAGGACACCGATCAGCATCGGCGTGAAGGTAAAGCCGCCGATCAGTTCATCAATACCGAAGGTGAATCGGGCGGAGCCGGTGATGGAGTCCATACCCACCATTGCGAACAGCATACCCAGGCAGCAGGAGAGCAGGCCGCGTGGGATGGATTCACCCGCCATCGAACCGATCACGGTAAAGGCGAACAGCAGCAGGAACACTTTCTCAATCGGGCCGGCCTGCAGGGAGATTGCAGAGATCGGCGCCGCCACCAGAATCAATACCAGCGTGGCAATCATCTCACCGGAGACGGAGGCGAACAGCGACATATCCAGCGCCTTGCCCGCTTTACCCGCCTTGGTCAGGGCGTGACCGTCCTGAGCCGTCAGGAAGGATGCCGCCGCACCTGGCGTATTAATCAGGATCGCTGAGATCGAACCGCCATAGATGCCGGCTTTATAGACCGCCAGCAGCATAGTGATACCGATAATCGGATCGACATAAAAGGTCATCGGCAGCATGATGGCGATCGCCATGATGCAGGATATACCCGGAATGGCACCGAAGATAATACCGATGAAGACACCGGCAATGATGCCCAGGATCGGGCCGACTGCCAGGATTGCTGAAAAACCGCTAAGAATATTATCAAACATCAGAATAACTCCCCTTACAGCGTCCAGGTTGGCAGGTAGACGCGCAGGAACTCACGCGATCCGTAATAGATCAGTACGGGGGTAATAACTGACATGGCAATGATCGGAATCCAGTTCCGGCCACCCAGCAATAACGCTACGCCGAGCATGACAAATGGCGTGGTGACCATGAAGCCCAGGTGAGGTACGGCAAGCCAGTAGACGATGAAGATACCGATATAGATGAAGATGCCGGAGAAGCCTTCAGTGGAAATCACTTCCTGGCCTTCCAGTTCAGCACCCTTAGACAGCTTCATAAACGACTGGATAGCAATAGTGGCTGCAAAGATAAGGATGAAACCCGCTACGACACGTGGCAGAAACATGATGCCCAAGTCGCTTTCGGCACCACCGTCTGCAAGATTGTCGTTGGTCAGAATGATCACCGCAGCGATCATCAACAGCGTCGACAGGACGACGTCTATTTTTCTTCTATCCATTGTAATACCTGAAGTATTTCTTATTTTTATCGGCCTGAAGCCAGCCCCTCTGAGGTGGGCTTTGGTGGTCAATCAGTCAGTGCTACACAACTGAATTTTCCACGCCACAGATCGTTGATGGATTCAGTGTAAATAAACTGAATATAGATACAATTCTAAAAAATATTTGATTATATAAGTTTCGCTTATGTTCTGGGTGCTGCCTAAGCCTGCGCTAATCAGCTTGCGCTGGGGCACGGGCGCTGACGTCGCCGGCATCATCTTGAGATGCGCATCCGTCCGTCGGAGGTGCCCGGTTACCTATAAAAAGAAGCCCGCCTTAAACCAAAGTATTAGTCAGGTTCTTTCAGTCCGGCAGCAAGTCGGCCCCGCTGTGGCTGACAGACACTTCGCAACATCGCTCGCCGGATAATTCAGATGCCGGTCCCGCCCGGCCAATGGTGTCCGGTCGTTAACCGGGCTTGTCGCCTGGTTTTGACTGCCTTTTGCCAGAGTCGTCACTGAATATAAGCAAATCTGATGAAATGTTAAAAATTAACGATTTGGCATTATGTTTTGTGACGCAAATAATATTCCCATCAACGCCCTGACCTGAATCGACTCAGATAACAGGCCGCATAAGCAGTAAGAGAAGACCCCGATTTAGCCGTCGAATGAGGCCGGATGCCGGAGCGATCCCTCCGCAGACTCCGTGGCTCGATACTTCTCTACTGTGGATTCGGCATGCTGCTTATCTGAGGCCATCGCGCGCCGTACTGCCGCCAAAAGCGGCTGCTGTGATCGCAGGCATGATTCCGGTTGCTGTTTGATAGGCGCCCCGGCAACGGGGCGCTGACAAAAGACGAAGACACAAGACGAAGACACAAGACGAAGACAAGGAAGCACCGGGCTGACGGCGTGGCCGGGCCCGGTTAACCAGCTGTAGCAACCAATAACAAGAGAGTATGAAATGATCCAACGCCAACATTCCAATCAACGTATGAGTCAGCTGGTGAGCGTCGCCAACCTGGTATGGACAGCCGGACAGGTAGCAAAAGACCCTTCTGAAGATATGGCAGGGCAGACCCGCCAGATCCTGGCCCAGATCGATGCGCTGCTGGCTGACGCTGGCAGCAACAAGAGCCAGCTGGTCAGCGCCAATATCTGGGTGTCTGATATCCGCCAGTTCGCGCAGATGAATGAAGTCTGGGATGCCTGGGTCGACAGCGAAAATGCTCCGGTGCGGGCCTGTGTAGAGTCCCGTCTGGCCCGGCCTGAACTGCTGGTGGAAATTCAGGTGGTGGCGGTCAAAGCCTAAGATACTGAGGCGTGGTGATCTCATCACGTAGCGAATATGCAAAGTACACATATTGCGATTATCGGTGCTGGTGTGGTCGGCCTCTCGACCGCTCTGTGCCTGCAGAAGGCGGGTTACAGGGTCACTATCATCGACAAGGAAGCGCCGGGAATGGGGGCTTCCTTTGGCAACGCCGGCCTGTTTGCGGATTACGCCCGTTTGCCGTTCGCCAAGTTTGCGATGATGCGCAAGATGCCCGGGATGCTGCTGGACAAAACCAGCCCGCTGTCGATGCAGGGCAGCTACCTGCCTGCACTGATGCCCTACGGCTGGGAATTCGTGAAAGCCTGCTTTCCGGCGAAATATGCCCGCGGCAAGGCGGCGATGAAATCGCTGCAGGAGCACGCCAGGCTGGCAGATCAGGCCCTGCTGGATCTGACCAATGCCCGGGATCTGATTAAGTCAGAGGGATGTCTGGGGCTGTTTGCCACAGAACAGGGTTTTGCCACCGCGCAAGCCGGAGACCTGCAGGAACGACGGGATCAGGGCGTAAACCTTGAATTTCTGACGGCAGCTCAGGTAAGCGAGCTGGAACCGGACCTGGCCGGTTTTCATGCCGGTGGCGTTTTCTATCCGGATACCCGGTTTACGGTGAGTCCGCTTGAACTGAGCCGGCGCTACGCCCGCCACTTCACGGACAACGGTGGCCGTATCCTGCAGGACAGGGTGAAGGCTCTGTCACCTGATGAGGCTGGCGTTAATGTCAGCCTGAGCGACAGCAGTGTCCGATTTGATCGGGTCGTCGTCTGTACCGGCGTCGCATCCAGAGAGATCCTGGCGCCACTGGGTGTCAGAATGCCGCTGGTGAGCGAACGTGGTTACCATCTGACCCTGGATATCGGGACTAAGGCCCTGAGCCGTCCGGTGGGCTGGCTGGATAAGGCGGTATTCCTGACCCCGATGGAAGATGGTGTGCGGCTGGCAGGGATGGCTGAGTTTGCCTTCGCTGATGCGCCGATTAATCCTCAGCGTGCCGATGGCATGTTGCAGCACGCCAAAGTGATGCTTGGCTGTAACCCGTCGATTAAATCGACCTGGGTCGGCAGTCGGCCAACGACACCGGATTCATTGCCGGTGATCGGGGCTCTGGATAAACACCCCCGGGTGACTGTGGCCTTCGGGCATGGTCATCTTGGCCTGACTTTCGGCGCAGTGACCGGCCAGCTGATTACAGAGACTATTCTGGGACAGACCCCGACGGTCGATCTGTCTCCCTTTTCCGCTGCGCGTTTCAGCTGATTGGCAGCGGGTTCAGAACAACAATAAGGAATACATATGATTATTAAAGGCGGCATCAATATCTGTGGGCTGACCATCGGCGTGATCTCACTGGAATCCTACTTTCCAAAACCTGATGGGCATATAAAACACCCGGCCAGTTTTGATTTTCCGGTGTTTTATAAGACGGTGCAGGGCGCGACCATCGACCGGCTGATCCGCGAGCGTGATCCTGAACTACTGAAGCCGTTTATTGCCGCGGCACAGGAACTGGAGCGCGAAGGCGTGAAGGCGATTACCGGCAGCTGCGGCTTTCTGGCGCTGCACCAGAAAGAGATTGCGGATGCGGTGGATATTCCGGTGTTTATGTCCAGCCTGATCCAGGTGCCGCTGGTCTCACGCATGCTGAAGCGTGACCAGAAAGTCGGTGTGGTGGTCGCCAACAGCGATGCACTGTCGGCAGATCACCTGCGCGGCGTCGGCATTGCCGACGAACCAATGGTGGTCGCGGGCATGCAGCATCAGCAACAGTTCGCGGAGGTGATTCTGCGTGGTGAGACCGATGACCTGGATATGGCGCTGTTTGAACAGGAGCTGTGCACAGTGGTGAAGGGCATGCTGGATGACAATCCGGATGTGGGGGCTATTGTGCTGGAATGCACCGATCTGTCGCATTTCGCACCGGCACTGCAGGCAAAGTTCGGCCTGCCGGTATTTGACCTGAGCAGCCTCACCCGCATGGTGGCGGCCGCTGTGGATCGCCAGATCGCCTGATTTCAGTTGCTGTCTTTCCCCGATCGACAGGGCTCAGGTTGAGCGGTTGACCTAAGGGAAAAACACCAAAAAATCCGACCCGGGCTGCACCCCGGGTCGGATTTTTTCTTACTGAAGTCTGCTGAGGGCACTGCGGCTGTCTCGCCGTAGGGGCTGCGGCTGTCTCGCCGTAGGGGCTGCGGCTGTCTCGCCGTAGGGGCTGCGGCGGCTTCGTTAACGCTTAATTTAATCTGACGGATGCGCAGGCAAGCTGCGTGATTCGTTATTCCAGCCATCGTTTATTTTATTCTGTAATCCAAAATGCACCGATCTAATCTTCTGCAGGGTGGCCTGCTATGGACCACCTGCGCCTATGTTATCTGGGGCCTGACGCCACTCTTTTACCAACATCTGCGTGGGGTGGAAGCCATGGAGATCTTTTCGTTGCGGGTGCTCTGCTCGGTACCGCTGATGGCGCTTTTACTTTGGGTGACTGTTACGCCGCTTCGGGTATTTAAACTGCTGATGGAGCCGAAAACGTTTTTCTGGCTGTTCCTGTCAACCGCCTGTATCTCTACCAGCTGGTACCTGAATACCTGGGGCGCGACCAACGGCCAGGTGCTGATGGTCAGCCTGGCCTATTTCCTGACGCCGCTGATCAGTATCCTTATCGGTGTGTTCTACCTGCGGGAGCGGCTGACGCCCCTGCAGCGGGTGGCGCTGGTGCTCTGCGCCTCGGGGTTTCTGTATGCCTGCCTGAGCCTGAACAGCTTTCCCTGGCTGACCATTGGTATTGCGCTGGCGTTTGGTTTTTACGGTGTAATCAAGAAACAGGTCAGGATCGATACCCTCAACGGCCTGACTGCAGAAACGCTGCTGATGGTGCCGCTGGCGCTGTTCTACCTGATCGGTACGGCAGGGCATACCCAGTGGGAGGCCGGTGACGATAGCATCCGTCTGTTACTGATACTGACGGCTCCGATGACCGTACTGCCGCTGGGATTATTCGCCTTTGGCGTAGCGCGGATGAATAACCTCACCACCATTGCGATTCTGCAATATATAGAGCCGACCCTGTACTTCCTGCTGGCGGTGTTCGTATTCGGCGAAGTGATCGATATGCAGCGTCTGACAACCTTTGGCCTGGTCTGGGCCGGCTTTATCGTCTTCTCAATCGACGCCGCCCGGCGTGCCAAGCTGGCTAAGCCCGCCAAGCCCGCAGCCGCCGGGCTCGAACCGGAAACCGCGTAGATTGCCCGTCGCCGCTGTGTATAATGGATGATGACAGCTGAGCTGAACTTTATGCTGTCTGTTTTACAGCGGCGTCGTTATTTGTCTATTTTTAATGGTGACCATTCTGTATCTGACAAAATAACCGGTCGGGTTGCTGGCTCCGGGCCAGCGGCAGCCTCGCCGGATTTGTTAGCCGTATAACTGCCGCAGAGGAGCAGGGGTGTGACGAAGATTCTCTACCTGATAGCCGGACTGACCTGCCTTTTGCTGGGGCTGGTCGGTGTCGTGCTGCCGCTGCTTCCTACCACTCCCTTTGTGTTGCTGGCGGCGTTTTGCTTTTCCCGCAGCTCAGAATCCCTGCATCGTAAACTGCTCGAAAACAAGCTGTTTGGCCCGCTGATCCGCGACTGGGAAGATAACGGCGTTATCCCCCTGAAAGCCAAATGTATCGGCAGCAGCATGATGATCCTGATGGTCAGCTATCCGCTGATCTACCGCGACTTTGCTATCGAGCTGAAGGCGCTGGTGGTGCTGACTATTATCTGCGTGCTCTGTTACATCTGGAGCCGCCCCAGCGTGGCAGTGATCACGGCCAAAGCCGGGATCAACAGCGGCCGCTGAAGGCCGGCCCGTCACAACCATCAGACTGCTTTGACCACCAGATCGCTGAGCGGTATCGAGCTGCAGGCGAGCACTACACCCTTTTCCTTTTCTGCCTCCGATAAGGGCCCCGTTGCCAGTTGCCGCACCTGCCCGGAGACCAGCTGAACCTTGCAGGTGCCGCAGATTCCGGCGCGACAATTGCAGTCCATGCGGATGCCCTGTTCATCGGCCTGTTCCAGCAGCGTCTGGTGATTGTTGCCGTGGATCAGGGCGTCGTGGTTCTCCAGCCGGATCGCCAGATCGGCGAACGGCAATTGCTGATCCTCCTCTGACAGCGCAGGGGCCTTGAAGCTCTCCTGAAACCAGCGTTGCTCGGCCAGGCCCAGCTGGCGTGAGGCTTCACGGGCCTGGTCCATAAACCCCTTGGGACCGCAGCACATAACCGCGCGTTCGGTCAGGTCCGGCACCAGTGAGATTAGCAGATCGCGTTCCAGCCGGCCTGATGGCCCCGCCCAGGCGCTGTCCGGCTGACTAAGGCTGAATATCAGCTTCAGGTGCGGGTTCTGTGCCGCCAGCCAGGTCAGTTCGGCACGGCAGATCAGGTCGGCCTCGGTGCGGGCCTGATGCAGAAACACAATGTCGCGGTGACTGTGGTTGTCGCTCAGGTAGCGGCAGATCGACAACAGCGGGGTGATACCGCTGCCGGCGGATAGTAGCAGCAGCTTCTCGGCGCTGCTGCTGTTGACGTTGAACTGCCCCATCGGTCCCAGAGCGGAGATCTCATCTCCCGGTTGCAGGTTGTCGTGCAGCCAGCGGGACACCGTTCCATCGGGCTGGCGCTTGACCGTAATCGCTAGGTCGGACGGACGGGAGGGCGAGGAGGAGAGGGTGTAGCAGCGGTTAACGGTTTCGCCATCAATCTGCGGTTGCAGGGTGATAAACTGCCCGGCCTGATAGTCCGGCTGCAGTGTCGGTGGCAGGGCGAAGCGGAAGCTGACCACATCCGGTGTTTCCTCTACCCGGGCGACACAGCGGAGCCGGGCCGGTTCATTTGCCTGCCAGCGGGCTGACGTTGCAGGCAGCGGTGCCGGACGGATGATCAGGCTGTGATTCGCATACTCAGGCGGCGGCGCTGTCTCCAGCACTTCAAGGCTGTCGCCCCGGGCGATCCGGCCCTCATTGAGCGGAATCAGGTTCTGCCCGAAGTAGACTTCGTTATCCTCGCCTTTACGGTAGCGCTGCAGGGTCTGCAGCGGCTCGCCATCGCCCACCGGCTGGCCGGTATCCGGATCGTAGGTGGTCATCACACACCGCGAGCAGGGTTTCACCAGCGCAAACTCCACCTCACCGATTCGTACCCGTTTCCAGCCATCCTCGGCAAACGCCTCGGTGCCGCTGATCACCAGGTTGGGGCGGAACTGCTCCATACGGTTGATCCGCTGGCTGCGCTGATTCAGATCCTGCAGTGACGCCTCCGAAATCAGCAGCAGCGGGTAGCCATCGGCAAAGCCCACCGGTTTGTCCGGCTGGCGTGAGGTAAAGCGCTGCGACTGCGGGCCAAAGAAATGTAACCGCGCCGGTCGCCCCAGTTTGCTGCTCAGCCACTCATTCTGCTCTTCATTGAATTGCTGGGCGCTGACCTGATCGCCCCAGACCTCCACATTCCGGTAGTGCTCAGCCAGCCGGTGCAGGTCGATGCTGATCCGCTCGCCGTCCGGGGCGATCAGTAACAGCCCCTGTGGTATCAGCAGGGTTCTAAACCCCAGCAGCTTCGGACACTCGCGGGCGGTGATAAAGTGGCCGTCCGGGGCGCTGATCATCAGGCGACGGTCGAAGCTCAGCCCGGCCTGCTCGACAAAGCTGCTGCTGAGGCTGATGCCGGCGGTGGACTTAATCGGATAGATATGGATAGCAGAGAGCTGTGGCCCGGTCATGACGGTGTCCTTTCGTAAGGCTGGGGGAGGGTGCTGAGGTTGAATCGCACCCGGGCTAGTAGGGCAGTTTGCTACTGATCCTGTCAAGGCGGATGCGCAGTTGCTCGCCGGACGGGCTTTCCGCGATCAGGTACTCTTCGCCACGTTTATTCTCCAGATCGAGGAAACGTAGCGGCTGTTGCCGGGTCGTGCCGCTTTCATCCAGCCAGGTGACACTGTGGATCGCATGGCGCATACAGGCCAGTTCATAGCCATCGTGAACTTCGCAATTGATCGGTTGGTATTGAGTATTCATGCCGGTTCCTCCTGCTGCTATGACCATCATTTGCCGACAAAGCTCACTATAGCAGTGGAAAAGTACAGGATCTGCAGGGATTCAGGGCTTACGAAACAGCAGGATCTGGCCTTGCAGCATTTCGCCGTGCTCCTTACGCAGCGGAATTCCCGCGCTCAGCAGCAGCTCAAGTCCCTGCGTTTCGGCCAGTTGCTGCAGGTAGGCTTCACTATGGCGGAAACGGCCGCTGGGAGTCAGCTCCGGGGTCAGCTGCTCGCCAAGCTCCAGAGTGCAGGCGAAAGTTCCGCCATCGTTAAGCCAGTGCGGCAAGCGGATAAACAGCGGCTTCAGGTCGCCGAGGTAGATCAGTACATCGCTGGCGGTGATCAGGTCGAACGGGCTGTCCGGCTCGAACCCCAGGATATCGTCACAGATCAGTCGCTGGTAGCAGCCTTTATTGCGGGCCTGTTGCAGCATCTGTTGTGACAGGTCCACGCCGGTAATCTCGGCGGTCTCAAACTGCTGGCGCAGTGCCTGCCCCAGCAGTCCGGTGCCACACCCCAGGTCAAGAATCCGTGCCGGTAGTCCGGGCAGCCAGTTTGGCAGCAGGCTGGCCAGCCTGGCGGGCGCATCGTAGCCCAGCCTGCCGAGCAGGCGCTGTTCAAACTCGTCGGCGTGGCGGTCGTAGAGTCCGCTGATATAGGCCGCCGGGGCACGGGACTGTCGCTGTCCCGCCTGTGCCGCCAGCAGATAACGAGCCGGTTCGTCATCCGGTCGCAGCTCCAGCCCTTTGTGGTACAGCTGTATTCCGGCGTCGCAGGCGCCGGCCTCAGACACATAGTGCGCCAGCTCGAACCGGCTGTCGGCATCCAGCGCGATACTGTCGATAAACTGCAACAGGCTGTCCGATTGCCCGCACAGACACAGGTTTAACGCCCACTCCTGCAGCCAGTCAAAATCACGCTGGCTGTCACTGATCGCTGACAGCAGTGTCAGGGCTTGCTGCGCCTTGCCCTGCTGGCGCAGGCACACGGCCATGCTGATCTTCGCATCGGTCAGTTGCGGCTCCAGCTGCAATGCCTTTTGCAGGTCCAGCTGCATCTGCTGCCACTGTTGCTGGCGCTCATGCAGGTTGGCGCGGTTGAGCAGGAAGGGTGCATTGTCCGGAAACAGGCGCAGGGCCTGATTAATAGCATTCATCGCGGCCACCTGATCACCGGTCTGCAACCGGGCCTGGCTCAGGTTGCTGAAAGCCTGGGCGCGGAATTTATCTGCTGCCTTAAGCTGGCTGGCCGTCTCCAGCTGTTCACAGGCGGCGACCGGTTCACCGTCTTTCAATAGGGCGACACCGTAGAGATGGACGCTGTTGAAATCCTGCGGATTACTATGGATGAGTTTGCGACAGATAGCGCGGGCCATCGATAGCTTGCCCTGACTGAGCAACCGCAGTGCCTTCTGGAGTAGCTGTTCCTGATTCATGTCTAAACGCTGGAAACGGTTGGGTAGTGGATAGGATTGGGCGTAATATAGTCGGCCGCGAATCCACTCTCAATATGTTGAAGCCGCCGACGCAGCCGATCTGTATCGATGTGGGCATCGCGCTCTCCAGAAATCAGCCTTGAATCCCGTGATGAACGACCTGAACCCTGAAATGTTGTTGAAACTGGCCCTTATGCAGATGCCCTTCGGTAAGTATAAAGGCCGCGTACTGATGGATCTGCCGGAACCTTATCTGCTGTGGTTCAGCAATAAGGGCTTTCCTCCGGGCGAACTGGGTGAGCTGATGGCCCTGATGCTGGAGATCCAGATTAATGGCCTGGAAGAGTTGCTTACGCCACTGCGTCGTTAACGCGGTGCATAGCTTCCGCTGTCTCCGGGCTCCAGCTGGCCTGAATTAGGGATTAGACCATGTTGCGCGGTTTTCTGATTTTAATGTGTTTTCTGCTACTGGGAGAGAGCATCAGCTTTCTGCTGGCTTTGCCGGTCAATGGCGGGGTGGTGGGGATGCTGCTGTTAACGCTGTGGCTGATGATTAATGGTGATGTCAGTGCCGACCTGGTTTCGGCCAGCCAGAAGCTGATATCGGTGCTGGTGTTTCTGATTATGCCCGGTGTGGTCGGGGTGTTTTTTCTTGCTGATGAGTTCACTTCTCAATGGTTGCCGGTGATCGTTGCCCTGTTGCTCGGTACCCTGCTGAGTGTGCTAACCACATTCCTGCTGATGCGCAGCCTCGGTAATGATAAGACGGAATCCCGGCATCATGACTGAGCTGCCTCAACCTTTCCCTGCACTGTTGCTGCAGTTGATGGAAACCCCTTTGCTGGCGATCACCCTGTCGCTGGCCGCTTACTTTGCCGGCCGTACCCTGTTTCGCTGGCTGAAACAGCCGCTCTGGTGCCCGGTGGCGTTATTGTCGGCCTCGCTGCTGGCGGCAACACTGGCATTGTTATCGATCAGCTATGAGGACTACCGCCGCGAGGCCGAGTGGCTGACATTGTTGCTTGGCCCGGCCACCGTGGCGCTGGCGGTTCCCCTCTACCAGCAGCTGCATCATATCCGCTCCGCCTGGCGGCAGATCCTGATCACTCTGCCGGTGGCGGCAAGCTGTGCCGCCCTTTATGCCGTGTTGCTGGCGATCTGGCTGGGCGCTTCAGCGGATGTGGTGGCGTCGCTGGCTCCGAAATCGGTAACCGCACCCATCGCTATCGGCATCGTTGACCAGCTGGGCGGTTCCGTCGCGATGATGATGGGCGGTTTGCTGATTACCGGTGTTGTATCGGTGCTCTTCGTCGAGTTGCTGGCCCCCAGGCTGAACATCCGCGATGAGCGTATCATCGGTTTCGTGCTGGGCATCAATGGCCACGCCATCGGTACCGTACGCGCCTTTGAAATCAGTCAGCTGGCAGGCGCCTTCGCCTCGCTGGGCATGAGCCTGACCGGCGTCTTCACCGCCATCTGGCTGCCGCTGGTCTGGACGTTGCTGGCGTTTTAGTGCCGCTATCCGGTGCGACTATGACTGCGCCGGGATGGCTCCGCCAGGTAGTATGGAAGCAGCAGTAATGGGCCAGACGTGGTGGATCAGTTGTACAGGGGCTGTCGATATCAGTACCGGAATGCTGGCTGGCGCGGATCATCGCAGCATTGCCGCCACGATTGCTTCCGGCGCATCTTCCTGCATCAGGTGCCCCGAATAAGGTACGGTGGTTAGCCTGCCCCCGGTTAATAAGTCCGCCAGTTTGTGTCCCTGCGTGACCGGTATCCACTCATCTTTCTCACCCCACAGTATCTGCACCGGTTGCTCCATGGGGGCATAGCGTATCTCTATCTCATCGGTATAACGCTGATCCATCTGGGCGATCTGACGGTAAAACGCGGCTTGTCCTTCTGGGCCTTGCCAGGGGCTCATGTAAATCTGCATCGCTTCCTCACTGAGTGGGTTAAAGGCCGCGCCCTGCAGATAAGCACGTAGCAGGGCGTCGTGCGCGTAGGCGGGTAATCCGGTGAACGCTTCCTGGTGTTTGCGAATATGGGCTACAAAAGGGGAGCCCCAGGGGGCCAGTGCCACTGGGTCGATAATCGTCAGGCGCTTGATGGCGACAGCGTTGAGATAGTGCGCGCGTAATACGGTGGCACCGCCAAAGTCATGACAGAGTATCTCGGGTTGATCGATGCTCCAGTGCCTGAGCAGGGCAGCCAATAACCGGTTTTGTACCCCGAGTGAGACATCCTGACCGGCTTTCATTTCCGACTGGCCATAGCCCAGCAGATCAAAGAAATAGAGTTGCCACCGATCTGCCAGCAGTGGCGCGATCTTACGCCAGACCTGCGAAGAGAATGGCGTACCATGAACCAGTAGCAAAGGGTCTCCCTGGCCGATACTGCCCCAGGCTACGGATTGGCCTTCGAATTCAAAGCGGTTTGGAAGATTAAGCATCACAGTACGCTCCTTGAAACCATTAATTTGAAATTAAAGGTTACGATGTTGAAAAAATGGCTGCAACCATTAAATTGGAATAAATGGTTATGGATGGTTGGGGCTTATGAAAGAGTGGGATGAAAAGGCGTTTGTCGGCGGGCATCCGGTACTGGACTTTATTAATACAGTTGAGGATGTGGATAAGTCGCGAACGATCAGTCGTATTGCCCGTTGGCCGGAGTTCTGTGCCTGGGCGAACGCCTCGACGATGTTTAATAGTGAGCAACTAAATGGCCTTAAAGATCTGGCAAAGCAGACCGACACCTCAGTGATACTGCAACGCCTGCATCGGCTGCGGGAATTGCAGTATCAGGCTTTAGCCCGGATAGCGGCAGGTGAGGGTGGACAAGAAGCTGAGCTAACTGAGCTTGAAGTGGCTATCCGCCAGGCACTGCAGCGATCGCACTTGCAGGCGGCAGAGGCCGGTTATCTTTGGCAACCGGATCTGAATCATGAGGACTGGGTCAGTGATCTGTTGCTGCTATCGCTGGAGCACCTTTTAAGGTCAGGCCAACTTGCCAGGCTAAAACAGTGTGGCCGCTGTTCCTGGCTGTTTCTCAACAAGGGGCGGGGCAAGGGGCGTCGCTGGTGTGATATGAGTACCTGTGGCAACCGCGCCAAGCTGGAGTCATTCAGAAACAAGGAGCATTAGCAAAAAATGGCCGCTCGCCTCTACCGCGGAATCTCCTGCGGCCGGGATCTCAGTCTGTTACAGAGCACGCTGCGGTAACGATTGCGCTGTCCAGTCCAGTCCAGTCCAGTCCAGTCCAGTCCAGTCCAGTCCAGTCCAGTCCAGTCCAGTCCGGGACCTCGATCTCGGGGCTGTTTATCGCGGGCGTTGGCCCCGGGCTGTTGATTCTGGTGATGTTCTCACGCTACTCATACATCTATGCCAGCCTCAAGCCGATCCCGACCGTACCGCGTGCCAGCTGGCGACAGCGCCGGTTCCGCTGTCCGGCTGAAAGCGGGACTCCCGCCGAAGCCTGAGACGAATCAGCTTTCCGCGCCGCCATCTGATGACTGGCAAGCTATCCTGAAGAGGTAATCAACCCCCCGGAGGTATGCCTATGTTCTGGTTCAAGACAGTGGCGGCCTCCTTAGTGCTGAGTGTGCTGATGATCAGCCCGGCCGTTGAGGCTGCTTCCAGGCAGGAGATCGACGCTAAGGTGAAGGCTGCGCTCGATACGTTTTATGAAACCACGGCGGCCGGACGAGAGCTGGCTGGCAAATCCGTGGCGATGCTGGTGTTTCCGGATGTGGTCAAAGCCGGGTTCGGTATCGGTGGTGAATACGGTGAAGGTGCCTTACTGCGGAACGGCCGTACCAGCGGCTATTACAGTATTGCCTCGGCGTCGATCGGCTTTCAGTTCGGTGCCCAGGTAAAATCCGAGATTATCCTCTTTATGACATCCTCCGCGCTGAACGGCTTTCTCAGCAGTGATGGCTGGGAGGCCGGTGTTGATGGCAGTGTGGCGCTGGCCACCCTGGGAGCCGGCGGAGAGATCGATACCCAGACGGCGCAGCAGCCAATTATCGGTTTTATCTTTTCCAATAAGGGCCTGATGTACAACCTGTCGCTGGAGGGCGCTAAGATCTCCGAAATCGCCCGTTAAGCATAAGCGCCGGTCAGACCGGTTATGCTCCGGCTGGTCAGGGATTTAACCGCAGCGCTATAATCGCCCGCCACGATGAATTTCCAGAGGGATCGCTCTATGACTCCGGCGATTAATGCCGCCAAGAAAGGCAAGGTGCAGTACCAGGTGCATGAATACCAACATGATCCCAATGCGGAATCTTTCGGTGAGGAAGCCGCGACGCTGATGGGGCAGGACCCGGCGCGGGTATTCAAGACCCTGCTGGTGGCGATGAACGGCGATAACCGTAAGCTGGCGGTGGCCGTGGTACCGGTGGCGGGCAAGCTGGATCTGAAAGGGATGGCGAGCGCCCTGAAAGCCAAGAAAGTCGCGATGGCCGAGCCGGACGATGCGGAGCGGGCGACCGGTTACGTGGTGGGGGGGATCAGTCCGCTGGGACAGAAAAAGCGCCTGCCTACGGTGCTGGATGACAGCGCGGCTGCATTCGACAGCATCTTTATGTCTGCCGGCCGGCGTGGGCTGGAGATCGAGATGGCGGCATCAGATCTGGTCAAGCTGACCGGTGCCGTGCTGGCACCGATCGGTCGCGGTTAACGCACCTATATCCGTTCGCAGGCTGCTTAGCTGGCCTGTTGCTCTACCGACTGCTGTTTGAACACCGCCGGTTCCAGCTGGTGCTTGCTCAGCAGCTTGTAGAAATCGGTACGGTTACGTCCGGCGATACGGGCCGCCTGTGAGGCGTTGCCTTCGGTGATCTGCAGTACCTTGCTCAGGTAGCGTTTTTCGAAGGCGCTGCGGGCATCGTTAAAGCTCGGGATTACCTGCTCCTGGTTGGCCAGCGCCTGGGCGACGGCACCTTCACTGATGATCGGTGTCGGGCTGAGGGCGGTGACCTGCTCCACCACGTTTTCCAGCTGACGTACGTTACCCGGCCAGGCGGCCTGGGCCAGCTTATGCAGGGCGCCTTTGGCCAGTCCTTTTACCTTGCTGTTATGACGCTGTGCGGCTTTCTCGACAAAGTGTCGTGCCAGCAGCGGGATATCCTCCGGGCGTTCGCGCAGGGCGGGCAGGGTGACATTGACGACGTTGAGGCGGTAGAACAGGTCTTCACGGAAGTCCTCTTCCTTCATCGCCAGCTCCAGGTCCCGGTGGGTGGCCGAAAGTACCCGCACATCAATCTTGATATCTTCGGTACTGCCCACCGGGCGGATAGTGCGCTCCTGCAGGGCGCGCAGCAGCTTAACCTGCAGCGGCTGGGGCATATCGCCGATTTCGTCCAGAAACAGGGTGCCGCCGTCGGCCGCCTGAAACAGGCCGGTGTGGCGATTGACCGCGCCGGTGAATGCGCCTTTGGCATGACCGAACAGCTCTGACTCCAGCAGCTGCTCGGGCAGGGCACCACAGTTGATGGCGATAAAAGGCTTGTCGGCGCGGGCGGAAGCCTTGTGCAGGGCCCGCGCCAGCAGTTCCTTACCACTGCCGCTGGGGCCGCTGATCAGCACGCTGACATCGGAACGGGCAATTCGCTGCACCTGGTCCAGCACCTGGTCCATGGCATCGCTGCGGGCGATGATCTCCTTGCGCCAGTCCGCGCAGCGATTACGCTTGCCCTCCAGGGCGGAGTCGATGGTCTCCAGCAGCTGCTCGCGGTCGATCGGTTTGGTCAGGAAGCCAAAGACGCCCTGCTGGGTAGCGGTCACGGCTTCAGGAATCGAGCCGTGGGCGGTGATAATCACCACCGGCAGTTCCGGTCGCAGCTTCTGCACTGTGCTGAACAGCGCCATACCATCCATCCCTTCCATACGCAGGTCGGTGAGGATCATATCGACGCTGTCATCCAGTTGGGTCAGTGCAACGCGTGCGCTTTCGGCACAGGTGACCTGATAGCCGCTGGCTTCCAGTCGAATACTTAATAATTTCAACAGCGATGGATCGTCATCCACCAGCAGGATATGGCCCTGGCTCATTGGATCTGCTCTCGCTCCTGTTCAAGTTCACTTTCGATCGCCGTCAGTGCTTCGATCTGACGGCGCAGACGGTGGATAATGCCCTGTTGTTTCTCGTCATTCTGGCGCCGTGCCAGCAAGAGTTCGGTCTGCTTCTTCCGCAGCAGCAGGTAACGGTCGCCGACGCAGGCTTCATGGTCGCGCAGGCCCTGCTTGTTGTACTGCACCAGTGCAGCGGCCAGAGAGTTGCTGTCGGAAGATACTTGGGACAGCAACAGGGCGGTCTGGGCATAGTCCTGCGCCTTGCGTGATTCACTCAGCATGCTCTGGCGTTCGCCCTCAGCGGCCTGGATAAAGCGCAGTTCGCGGGCCAGCAGATTGAGGTGACGTTTGCCGGCGATATAGCAGAACAGCTGCTTTTGCTGCTTGGGTTCCACGACCGTGGGCTGCTTGCTTTGGCTGTTCGCTGCCGCGGCGGCCTTGTTGCCGTCAGCGCTGTTGTCCTGGGGCTTCAGGGGCAGCTGACAGCCGCCGAGCAGCAGCAGAGGGAGCAGGCAGGATAGTGTCTTTCTCATGATTCAATTAGCGTCATTCAGTGTTAGGCGGAAACAGACCCGGTTGTCGGCGTTGTATTTGAGGCTTAGTTCGGCCCCCAGCGCTTCCGCCGCATCGCGGGCGATACTCAGCCCGATTCCAGAGCCCTTAACCGGGCCGGAGCGTTTGTTTTTACCCTGATAAAAGGGGTCGAACAGCCGCGGCAGATCCTCGTCCGGAATCGTCGGTCCGCTGTTCTCCACATCGATCATCAGCTGGTCTTCGGCCTTATTCAGGGCAATATTCAGTTTGCCCCGGTCGGTGCCGTACTGGGCGGCATTGGAGATCAGGTTACTGATCACCCGCAGCAGCATCGCCCGGTCGGTAGGCCAGTATACCTCGTCGGGAGGCAGACTGACCTGAATCTCTTTCTGGTTGAGGAGCAGACGGTTGGGATCGAGTGCCTCGCGCATCAGGGTACGGATCGCCTGGGGTTGCATATCCACCGGCTCATACTGCTGCATGCGATTGTAGTCGAGCAGTTGTTCAATCAGCGACTGCAGCTGGCGGGCACCCTGTTGCAGCAGGTTGACGATCTCCTGTTGCTCGGGGCTGAGCTCTCCGGCGACCCCTTCGGCCAGCAAGTCGGAGCCTTCGCGCAGTGTGGTCAGCGGGGTTTTCAGCTCGTGCGACATATGACGCAGGAAGCGTTGTTTCTCGGTTTCAGCGGCCTGCAGCTGTTCGCTGAGCCAGTCCAGCTGCTGGTTCAGCGCTTCCAGCTCTTTGGGCCCGCCAATACGCCGTCCCTGGCTGCGTTCGCCGCCGCCCAGGGCCTTGATACGTCCCGCCAGCAATCGCACCGGGCGGGTCAGCCGGGCAGTGAAGAACAGGATCAGCACGGCGGACAGGCTGATCAGCAGCGCCGACAGCATAATCAGTTTCTGCTGGGTATCCTGGGCTTTCTGGTTCAGCGCCTTCAGCCGCTGGTTCAGTTCGGACTCCAGCTGTTCATTGAGGGCCGCTGTCCGTGACAGCAGGGCGCGGGCGTTCTCCTCCACGGCCTGCAGTTTCTCCAGCTCCATCAGGGTACTTTGCAGGGGCTCGCTGGCGCTGCTTTTTTCCAGGATAAAGCTCTGCACCGCCAGCAGCTTGTGATACTCACTGACCTGCTGTTTCAGGCGTTCGAGGATATCGTCCCGGCGCAGTATCTGATACTGGCGGGCGGCGCGGTTCACATTCTCGGCCAGCCTCAGCAACTGCTGGCCGCGCTGGCTCATCTCCAGCGTATGCTGGGCAATGGTGCGGCCCTGCTGCGACTGTTTGACCAGGGCATTACCCGCCTGATAGAGCAACACGCCCAGTGGCGTGACGACCAGCAGGAATGCCAACAGGATCTGTTGGGTCAGTGAAGCGGAACGCCAGAAATTGGATGACTTGGGCATGTACAGCTGATTAAAAATTGAACGGGTGCGCATTATCTACCAAACCCGGGATGAGGTTAAGTGTTTTTGCCAGATCGTGGTCACAGTGGAGGCCTCCGGAAAAAGGTAGGGCCGCAGCGAAAGAGGGGGTGCTGCGGCCCTTCAGGGGATAGACAGGAAACCCTCTGGAGGGTAGGGGATGGGATCGGGTCACCTGTCCGGTCTGCGCTGGCCAGTCAAAAACCATCGCAGTACCTAACGTCTGGGGGGACGTCAGATAAAGTACCTTTGCGCGCCGGGGCGCACAAAGTGTGTCTTTCAGGACACCAGGACGGAAAACTCCTCCTGGGTCAGGTAACCGTCTTTATTGGCATCGACTTCTTCAAACTGTTTGACCAGTGCAGGAACTTCCTGCGCTTCCGGGATACTAATCTTGCCGTCAGCGTCTTTATCCAGCGCGGTGAATGCGCTGCTGGCGGATACCGGTGCGTCGATAGTTTCAGCGCTATCCTGCGCAAACGCTGTCAGTGGAGCAGTAAGAACAAGAGCGGTTAAAACGACAGCAGAAACTTTCATGGTGCTTCTCCTTGTTGATGAACATGTTGAATAAGAGCTGTCTGGTATATAGCGAAGTCCGTGCCAGTTTTTAAAAGTCGTTTTAAATCAATTGCTTATATTTTTTCTGATGCGAAGGCGGGATTCTCGGGCAAAAGATGCCTGAAAACAGAGTGAATACTGTCGCATAATGGCGACATTAATCTGCTGTTCATTTTATATTTCAAATAAAACAAAGAGTTAGGTTGTTTCTGATCGGCGACAGCAGAGGCCGGGTTGGGGTGTAAATAGCGACAGATGCAGCAAATCCCCCTGCCAGCAGGTGCGGCAGGGGGCTCAGGCGTCTTCAGTACAGCGGGGTATCTTCCGGCTCTTCGATGACCGGGTTGCTGAGACGGCCAATACCTTCGATTTCGACGGTAACCCGGTCTCCCGGTTTCATATAGCCGCGGGGTTTCATCTTTACGCCGACGCCGGAGCAGGTGCCGGTGGCGATTACATCTCCCGGTTCCAGCGTACAGACCTGAGTAAGAGTTTCCACCAGCTGATAACAGTCGAAGATCAGCTGATCGGTGTTGGAGTGCTGGCGCAGTTCCCCATTCACCCAGGTGCGCAGTGCCAGCGTATGCGGATCGAGTGCGTCGGCGGTGACAATCCAGGGCCCCATCGGCCCGTGGGTATCAAACGACTTGCCCAGCGTCCAGGTGGGCGCCTTTATCTGCCAGTCGCGAACTGAGACATCGTTGACGATGGTATAACCGGCGATCACCCTGTGCGCCTGGTCTCGCGGCACATGGCGGCAACGCTTACCAATCACCAGCGCCAGCTCGCCCTCATAGTCCAGTTTTTCCGACAGGCGCGGCCGGTGAATCGCTTCATCCGGGCCGATGACACAACTGTTCTGCTTGTTGAAGATGGTTGGAAACTGAGGTGTCTCCAGTCCGGTCTCTTCAATATGATCGGCATAGTTAAGACCCACGCCGAGGTATTTGTCCGGCTTCTGTACCGGTGCCAGCAGGGTAACCTCAGACAACGGGATGGCGCTTGCGCTGGCGCAGAGTTGCTGCAGACGTTGTGGTTCGTCCAGGCTCAGGCTGAGCAGTTCGGGCATCTGGTCGGGCAGGGCCGGATCTGCTGTCGCACTGTAAACCTTATCGTCTGCGACGATGCCCGCATGAGTCTTGTCCTGATAGCGAAAGGTAGCCAGCTTCATCGGAACTCCTTTGTCTGATTTGCATTGCTGCTTATAAGCGTTTGCCGCCTATTTTGAAGCACTACGAAACTTGTCGCTATAAAAACAATCTATGCTTTGATGCATTCACGGTCGCTCAATAAGGGGAGTGTAGAGATGGGGCAGATGAGTAGGATTTGGCTATCGGCCTGCGTAATGGGCATTGCGACAGGCGCGGTAGCGGCAGAGCGGGTGGTGATTCCGGCCGGTAACTTCCAGATGGGCTGCTCAGTTGGCGATGCTGACTGTGAGCGGGACGAAGGTGTGGCAGGCGGCATCAGCGTGTTTGTGCCGGCGTTTCAGCTCGATCGCTATGAGGTCTCTGTGGCGGAGTATCAGGCCTGTATAGAGGCGGGTAAATGCGAGAGACCTAAAGACCACGACCGCAACCAGTACTGCAATATCGGTGCGCCGGGACGTGACGATCATCCGGCCAACTGTGTCGACTAGCAGCAGGCGCTGGATTACTGCCAGTGGCAGGGGGGACGGCTGCCGTATGAAGCCGAGTGGGAAAAAGCCACCCGGGCGGAGAGCCGCAGTCGTTATCCCTGGGGAGAGCAGGTGAGCTGCAAAAACGCGATCCTCGATGATGGCGTAACCATGGGCTCGGTGGCCGGAGAACCGGATGGCTGTGGCGAAGACCGTACCTGGCCGCGCGGCAGTCGCGCCGCCAATGCCTTTGGCTTGTTTGATATGCAGGGCAACGCCGGTGAGTGGACTATGAACTGGTATGCGGGCAATGCGCTGGAACAGTATGCCGCCGGTAACCTGAAGGGGCCGGAAAATGGTCGTCAGCGGGTGGTTCGCGGGGGCTCCTGGGATGAGAATGTGGCCAACCTGCGCAGCTCATTCCGTAACGTCAAGCCGCCGGTCAGCGGACGCGCTATCTATGGATCTATCGGCTTTCGCTGTGCCTGGGATGGGGCTAAGCCCTGAGGGGAGATCGGTCGCGGAAGCGCTTTGCACAGGGCGGGGTAAGACGGATCGCAGCGGAGTGACTTCAGCCTGCAGGGAGGCGTGCAATATGGGCGGCGTTGCTAAAGACTTTTTATCCGGCGGATATTCAGGCTGTGTGTCAGAGATCAGCCTGAATATCCGCCGGTACTCGCCGGGCGGCTTCAGGCCTGCAACTGTGCCAGCAGGTGACTGGTGACCGCGCCGTAGGCCTGAGGGTCAGGCCGGGTGCTACTCATAACGCGCATACCCCAGATACCGGTCATCAGGAGTTTCGCCAGACTGGCCGGGTCTTTTGCCGCACTGATCTGACCGGCTGCTTTCGCCTTTTCAAGCGTACTGATAAATTCGCCTTCAATCTCGTTCAGGTAATCGGTAATGCGGATGCGGATCTCGTCATCCTCAGTTGCCAGTTCCAGTAACGTATTGATAATGAAGCAGCCTTTGCCGATCTCATCTGCTGCTAAATCGCTACAGAAATGATCAAAATACAGATGGATGGCATCCAGTGGGTTTTCGGTGCTATTGAGGCAGGTTTTTGCGTTGTTCAGACCACGGTTGGTGTAAGTATCGATTACTTCCATGAACAAACCGCGTTTACTATTAAATGCGCCGTAAAGTGAACCTGGTTTCAGGCTTGTGGCCTTTACCAGATCGGTAACAGAGGTCCCGGAATACCCGGTCCGCCAGAACACTTCCATTGCCTTGTCGAGCACTTCCTCTCGAACAAACTCAGCGGGTCTCGCCATCTTCATATCCTCCTTGTAGATAGGGCGATTATCCGTTCTATAACTGGTACTTACAATACGCTTAGGTCATGATACGAAATATTATTTAGCGAGTGCTTTATTATCGGGCTCTAATATGGAACGAAAACTACAAAAACTTGTAATTCACCTGTTTTTTGTAATGTTATTTACCGGCTGTACGACCTTAACGGATGGTCAGAAAAGCATCACCGACACCGGGATTGAACGCTTCCAGCGGGGGTTACTGCAGCGCCAGGGCGAGGAGCTGAGCTTTCGCGCCTGTGACAGCGACTTCTTCGATCCGGTCACTCATCCCTCGGCTGAGTTAACGGCGCAGTATGACCAGCTGAGCGCCGGGATGGGGAGCGCGCTTTACGTAGAATTCAATGGCCATCAGGATGCGCTGGGACGCTGGCAGATCGCTCAGCTGGAAGTTGCCGGTGGTGGCCGGGGACGTTGCAGGGAGCGCCTGCCGGGTATCGCTTACCGGGTAAAAAGCGCAGCGGCTGACTGGGTGGCCGATGTGTCGGACGACCAGATCCGGTTACGGTTACGTGAGCAGAACCGCACCCTGTTATTTCCCATCTCCGGCCAGACCGGGCAGACCGGGCAACGGCAATGGCGCAGTGAAATATCTGCCGACCGGCTGTATATGCTGGAGCTGACATTGTCTGACACTGGATGCTATGCCGCTGATGGCACTTATTACAGTCTGGCCGCCCGGATGATGCTGAATGGCGCATTCAGTGATGGCTGTGCCCGCCGGGGCGAGCTGGACAGCCGCCTGGTGGCCGGTGAATACCTGATGCAAACGCCGCAACGGCTGATCCGGCTGGTGCTGAACCGGCAGGGGGATGCAATCCTGCAGCAGGATTACCTCAATGATCAGCCGATGCTGAGTGACCGGGGACGCTGGAAGCGACTGGAGAGTGGTCAGCTGATGCTGCTGTTACAGGCCGGTGCCGGAAGGCCACCGCGTCCGCTGCTGTTTGAGAGCCATTCCGGCGTATTGCAGCAGCGAGGTTTCAGTCCCGATTTCGGTCAGGATGGCCTCAGGCTCTACCGCATCGATGTAGCGAATTAGGGCAAACTGTCTTGACCCGGGCAACGGTTAGGCCATAATCGATCGCTATGTATACAGATATTACTTCACTCACTCTTCAGAACTCTTATGCCGCAGCCGCCTGGATGCCGGTGCGACTGCGCGTTGCTCTGATCTGTGCTGTGGAGCGCTTAACTGAACCCGTTAGCTGATAACGATTCAGTCGAAGAAAGGCCGCAGCTTACCACTGCGGCCTTTTTTGTTGCCGTCGCAGCGGGCTCCGAATCCGGATGATGCGGTCAGGGATTACCAACTTAAAAACGAAGGAGTTACAAAAATGTCAGTGCAGGCAGCTTATGTCGCTGTGTTACTCATCTGGTCTACCACCCCGCTGGGACTGGCCTGGAGCGCCGAATCCCTGGGCAGTGCCCTGGCGGGTCTCGGTCGTATGGCGCTTGCACTGCCACTGGCCCTGTTGCTGATGCGTGCGATGGGGCTGCGACTTCCCTGGCACCGCAAGGCAGTGCATTCCTACTTGGCTTCAGTGGTGATGCTGTTTGGTGCTATGTACAGCGGTTATGTCGCCAGCCAGTATATTCCATCGGGCTTGCTGTCGCTGATCTGGGGCTTGTCACCGCTGCTGAGCGGCCTGGTGGCGATTCCATTGCTGGGTGAGCGCAGTATGACACCGGCCCGTCTGGTGGCCTTGCTGATCGCGCTTGCCGGGCTGGCCGTGGTGATGGCGGATGATCTGGTGCTGGGCGAAGAGGGGATCTTTGGCGTGACACTGGTGCTCTGTGCCGTGTCGATCTATAGCGTCTCCAATGTGCTGGTAAAGAAGATCGATGCCGGTATCCATCCCCTGGCACAGACCACCGGTGCGCTGCTGTTCGCCCAGCCCCTCTATCTGATCGCCTTCTGGCTGGAGGGCGGAGAGATCCCGCAGGTCGCACTGGATGATCGCGGTCTCTGGGCGATGATCTATCTGGCGGTGTTCGGTTCCATCATCGGTTTCCTCAGCTTCTTCTACCTGCTGAAGCGGCTCAGCGCCACCACGCTGAATCTGGTGACACTGGTCTGTCCGGTATTTGCCCTGGCACTGGGTAATCTGGTGAATCAGGAGCTGCTGAGCTTCAACCTGCTGGCCGGTGCTTTACTGGTGATCAGCGGGCTGGCCTGCTATTTCTGGGGCGACCGGGTTTTCCGGCGGCTGTCCGGCGGGCGTCAACCAGCGGCTGTCGATCCGGTTAGCAAGTAGACGCCGGCAACTGAGCGGCCGGTGACTCTGACCGGCCGCTTTCTTGTGCCTGAACGTGCTCAGTAAGGTGCCATATTGTCGAGGTCGATATCGCTGAAGATAGTGCCTATGGTCTGTAGCAGCAGGTCCTTTGCACGGTTAGGCTGCGATGATTTTTTGCTGATCACCGCGCCGCCAAGGGAGAACGAACGGGTTTCGGCGGCGATCTTCTTTAGCGTGCTATTGGCGACATAGGGCGCCGCCACGGCTTCCGGCAGGAAGCCGATAAATTCGCCCGACAACAACATGGCAATGCGGGTTTCGTAATAGTAAGAGACGCCACTGGGGTTGAGGCTGGAGAGCTGGTCATAGACCTCCTGATGGGGTTTGAGCCCGGCATGGGCGAGGCGTGCCTGACTGATCATCTCATCGTTTAAGGCCTCACTGCTGAGCGTATAGAAGGGGTGATCCTGGCCGCAGTAGAGGTAGTTAAGATCGGTAAACAGGTGCATATAGTCCAGCCCCTTCAGCGGACGGTGGTAGGGGATAATCGCCACATCGATCTCATCGTTCAGCACCTTACGTTCCATATCCATCATCTGCTCGACGCTGATAATCAGTTCCACGTCAGGGGCCGCGCGACAGAAATGCCTGATGATCTGCGGCATGCGACAGCGTGGATCCAGGCTGAAGGCGTCACTGGTTGCCAGTTTCAGCTGGCCGGAAGGACTGGCGCCGAGATTGTTGATGGTGTTCCTGAGGTTATCCAGCACCTCCAGCAACTGATTGGTCTGGTCATACAGGACCTGACCCTCTTCCGTGAGAGAGAAGCCTGCCCGGCCGCGCTTACACAGCGTCATATTGAGGCGGGATTCCAGGTTGGCAATGTTGGTGCTGATTGTCGGTCGACTGATATTCAATGCCGTCTCTGCGGCAGAGAAGCCGCCGCAATCCGCCACCGCCTTGAATATCTTCAGCTGCTTGATTTCAAAATCGCCGACCTGACCCAGCGCGTAATTCTTCATATTGGTTACCTGTACTTAATCTCAGTCAGCCGTGGAGTGCAGGGTCGCGCTGTCCACTAAACCTGCGATGACCGGGTAATTCTAGCCGGCCGGCAGGTTGAATATACAAACGTATCAGATGTTTTACGTAAAGAAAGCCGAACCTTTAGGTCGGGACGGCTGGATTTATCGGTGCCCTTGGTTTTGGAAAGATTGCTCTGTATCGCAGCTTCTGTTGAACAGAAGATAAATAACAACAAAATGCAGGTATCTGACATGTTTAAGACGATCAAGCATCTGAAGAAAAAACTCACCCTATCCGCACTGGCCCTGACCCTGGGAGCCGGCGCAGTTGCCACCGAAGTGTCCGCTGCAGAGCACAACTGGCGCTTTAGTAATCTTTACAGCCGGGGTACTGCCTTTGGTGACCTGTATGAAAGTCTGGCGAAGAATATCGAAACCCGGTCCGGTGGCCGCATCAAGGTTCAGGTGCTGTATTCCGGTGAAGGGGTGGGTACCTCCGGCCTGCTGGGGGCGGTGAAATCCGGTTTGATTACCATGGGCGCACCCTTCCAGTCGATGCACGCAGGCGAGTTGCCGGCCGGTATCGTTGAGATCGGCCTGCCCGGTGGAACGGACGACCCGCAGGAACTGCAGTCACTGTTTCATGAAAAGGGCTGGGGCGAGGTGCTGACCAAGGCCTACGGCGCTCAGGGCATGGTCTGGCTGGAACCTTACATTCAGCCCCCGGTATATATCCTCACCAAGAAGAAGATCAACTCAGTCGAAGACTTCAAAGGACTTAAGATCCGTGCACCGGGCGCCTACGGCAAGTTCCTGCGCAACCTGGGTGCTGCTCCTGTCTCCCTGGCCTGGAGCGAGATCTATACCAGCCTGGCGACCGGTGTAATCGATGGTTCTATCGGCAGCAATATGATTGATCACCGCGACGGAAACCATGTTGAGGTTGCCAGATATATGTATCGCCTGCCGCTGGCCGGTGCCCAGGTTCTGCCAATCGTCGTAAACCGAAATGCCTGGAAAAAGTTGCCGGATGACCTGAAAGCGGCGGCACGCGCGGCGACCGAAAAACACGCCGAAGACCAGCTCAACTTCTCCCGCAAGTGGGAATCTGAAGCCGTTGCCGAGATGGAATCCAAGGGTATGCAGTGGAGCCCGCAGCCTTCCGACGCCGATCGCAAGGCCTGGGCAGCAGCCGGAGCAGGTCTCTGGGATCAGTATGCTGCACAGGACAAGTACAGCAAGCAGCTGATCGATATCCTGCGTAACAGCCAGTAACACTTCGACCTGAGTACCCCGTCACTTGACCGTGGCGGGCTCCTCACCGGAGCTTCTCTATGATGATTAAAGTACTGAAAGGCTATTGTGGCTTTGTCGGCGTGGTAGTGATGGCGGCAGGCAAGGCCGCGGCACTGTTGATGCCGCTGCTGGCCGGCGTGGTTGCCTATGAGGTTTTCTCCCGCTACTTCCTCGGGCAACCCACGATCTGGGCCTTTGACCTGTCGCTGTTTATGTTTGGTTACATTGCCGCCCTGGGGGGCGCCTGGGCGCAGCAACAGCGGGCACATATCAATGTCGATATCCTCTACCTCAGCGTATCGCGTAAGACCCGGGCGCTGTTCAACCTGATCTCCTATGCGCTGGCGATCTTCTTCTTGCTGGTAATTGCCGAGATGGGGCTGGTCAAGCTGGAGGAGGCGCTGGAATACGACTACCGCCGCCAGAGTGAGTGGGCACCGCCGATGTTTCATTTCTGGGCCATGCTGGTGCTGGCCTGCGTTCTTTTTATTGCTCAGATGAGCCGCGATATGCTGGCCGAAGGCTATCACCTGATCAGCGGCCAACATCTGCTGGAGCAGGAGTAAGCTGATGGGTATCGAAGTATTAACCGGCATTCTGCTGCTGTGTATCCTGGTGTTCTTTGCCCTTGGTGCCCCGGTTGGCCTGGCGCTGGGTGGTATAGCGATGGCCGTGGGCTATTTCACCTGGGGGGAGGGGATCTTCAACATCGTTCCTTCCACCATCGAGTCGACCTTCTTCAGCTTTATCCTGCTGGCAATTCCGCTTTATATCTACATGGGCCAGCTGCTGACCAAGTCCGGTATCGGTGATGCCATGTTTAATGCCAGTCAGATGCTGATCGGCCGGGTGCGCGGCTCGTTGGCGATCAGCGTTATCTGGGTCTGCTCGATGATCGGTGCCATGGTCGGCATTATCGGGGCCGGTATTATGACCTCTGGCAGTATCGCCCTGAAGCCGATGCTGGAGCGTGGCTATGACCGCAAGCTGGCGCTGGGCGTAATCATGGCCGGTGGCGGCCTGGGTATTCTGATCCCGCCCAGTATTCCGATGATTATGTTTGCCGCCTCGACTCAGAACTCGGTGGGACGGATGTTTCTGGGTGCGATGATGCCGGCACTGCTGATGATCTCTCTGCTGGTGGCCTATGTGGTGATCAGCTGCCGCCTGAACCCGGAGAAAGCGCCTCTGGACCAGGAGTTGCAAGACACAGTTGAGTTGCCGCCGCAGCAGAAATTTCGTATTGCCCGTGACGGTTTCTTCTCGATCCTGCTGATCGTAGTGGTACTGGGCAGCATCATCAGCGGTATCGCGACGCCAACCGAGTCGGGTGCGATCGGCGTGGTGGGCGCTATATTGCTGTCGATTGTATTTAAGCGCTTTAAGCTGGAGATGTTCCAGACAGCCGGAATGCAAACGGCAATTCTGGTCAGTGTGGCGATGTGGATCATCTTCGGGGCCTCGGTGTTCAGTAACTTCCATCTGCTGATGGGGGTGCAGAATATGGTGGCAGGCTTTACCGAGGGGCTTGATCTGCCGCCGATCATGATCATTATCATGTTCCAGCTGATTATGCTGATGCTGGGATTCATCATCGATGAGTTCATTATCGTACTGATGTGCGCGCCGCTGTTTACGCCAATCGCGGTCTCGCTGGGCTATGACCCGATCTGGTTTGGGGTGCTGATGATTATTAATATCCTGATCGCAGTGCAGACACCGCCCTATGGCTTTGCGCTGTTCTACCTGAAAGGCATTGCGCCGGCCGGAGTCGGTATGGCGGATATCTACCGCTCGGTGACGCCGTTTATCCTGCTGAACCTCTGTGTACTGGTGCTCTGCATGGTCTTTCCGGAGATCGTGTTGTGGCTGCCGAATAAAGTGATGGGCTAGAGGGGAATTGTGATGTTTCAGAATATTTTGCTACCGGTCGACCTGTCCCATCTGCAACAGCAGGATCGCCTGCTGGATACCGCGCGAACGATCTGCGGTGGTCTGGATGCCCGGCTGCACCTGCTGTTTGTCGATCAGAGTCGGATCCATCAGGCAGGTTCACCGCATATGGACAGCAGCCTGATGCAGCGCCACCGGGAGGATGCGCTGCAGCGGCTGGAGGCGATTAAAGCGCAGCTTAAGTCGCCTCAATTCAGTGCGCAGGTGCATGTGACACAGGGCGTAGCGCACGACCAGATACTGGAAGTCGCAGAGCGCCTGAACTGTGACGCCATCGTGATGATGGCGCGAAAGCCGGGTGTCAGCAGCTACTTTATCGGTTCTAATGCCGAAAGGGTGGTGCGTCATGCCGCCTGCTCGGTGTTTGTCGTCAGGGACTGACACCGGGGCCGGTCTTTAAGGCGATTCCCCAGCGTAGAAAAAAGCCCCGCTCTGCACTGCGCAGGCGGGGCTTTCTATCATCAGCTGACCATCTGGCCCATGAGGCGGGCTGTTGTGGTCTAGGTTAACTCGGACGGATCGATCACCACGCCCAGTGAGTTCTTGTCGATCAGCTTCTCTTTACTGGCTTCGCGGTAACGGAAGGTCACTTTCTTGCCCAGCTCGATAGCGATCTCCTGATCGACCGACTGATAGCGGTATTTCTCGCCATCAACCGTAATATGGTGGACGTAGTACTGAGGCATCCCTACCCAGTCGTTGAAGGGGCCTTCGGTTTCGATCTGCTCCAGGGTGCCGCGGGCGCTCAGTTTCTGGTTGGTCTTACCGTATCTGGACTTGCCCCGGCTGTTAGGATTCCACGCCATAGTTTCTCCTGTTTAACGCGCTGTGGATTCAATCGCTATAGGCTAGCACAGAGGCATTTCCGGTGCGCTTGAAAAATGCCTTTGTGGGCGAATTCCGGCCGCTTCAGGCCTTCAACAGCTGATCCTTGGCCTGATTGATCTTCGCGGCCAGGTAATCGCTGCCGCCGCGATCCGGATGCACCTTCTGCATCAGGCGGCGGTGGGCGTCGATGACCTCCTGCTCAGAGGGATCGCTGTTCAGCCCCAGAATCTGGCAGGCCTCTTCATTACTCATGGGGCCGCCCGGTTCATGTGCCTGTTGCTGACCATTGCCCGGATCATCCTGCCGCCAGCTGTCGCCGAAGCGTTTGTCCAGATAGGCCTCCAGCAGCCGGGCAGATTCATTGTCCTGTCGGCGGCATTCGCTCAGCAGCTGCATAAACTCCTGTTCGCTGAGGCCGCTGAGCGGTCGTCCCTGCAGCTGGCCTGCGGTGACGCTACCCTGCATCTGGCCGGAGTCGTGATCCAGTATCATCGTCAGCATCGCGGTACTGACCTCGGAAGTGTTACCGCTGGAGCTATGGCCCGGGTTGCCGCTTCGTTTCAGCAGGCTGCCGAAGGGGATAAGCCGCAGTAAAAGAGGGAACAGCTTTTTCAGGAACGGCAGCACGGCCACAATCAGCGCGCCAAGCCAGTGCAGCCGGCCCGTGACCGCCAGATAGATCAGGGCCAGTACCACCACCAGCATTGCCAGCTTCAGGCTGGCGCTGCGCTGTTGTTTTGCGGGCTGGCTGCGTACCCAGAAGTAACCGCAGATCAAAAACAGGCTGAGGAGGAATAATCCGAAGGGGTGCACAGTAACTCCTGATTAAATGAACTGATTATCAGTATAGAGTGGCCAGGGGGCCTTAGTTTCCGGTCAGTTTTTTTGCGCCGCTGAGTAGGAGCAGAATCAGGCCTCCGGCGATCAGTCCGGCCAGCGCATTCAGCAGGGTCGGTGTCAGCACCGCCAATAGCGGGCCGATGGCGGCGATGGACGCTACAGCTTCTGTGACAGGGTGGATCAGCTCATGTGAGCCGGGTATGCCATGCATCAGAATACCGCCTCCCACCATAAACATGGCGATGGTACCGACCACCGTCAGCAGTTTCATCAGCCGCGGTGCAAAGGCCAGCAACTGTTCGCCGAACCAGCGTTGCAAGCCGCCGTTCTGATCCCGTTCGGCGCGGTTAACCAGCCAGAGCCCGGCATCGTCCAGCTTGACGATGCCAGCCACCAGACTGTAGACGCCGACGGTCATCAGCAGGGCGATGGTTGAAATCACCATAATCTGGGTGATCAGTTCCGCCTGTTGTACTGTTCCCAGGGCGATAACGATAATCTCGGCGGAGAGAATAAAGTCGGTGCGGATTGCCCCCCGGATCTTTTCCCGTTCGAAGCTCACCATATCGGTGCTCGGGTCGTTCAGGGCCTGGCTGATTTTCTGCCGCGCGGCGGCATCCTCTTCGGCGCTGTGCAGATACTTGTGGGCTACCTTCTCGAAGCCCTCGTAACAGAGGAAAGCGCCGCCGAGCATCAACAGGGGGGTGATCAGCCAGGGAATAAAGGCACTGATCAGCAGCGCTGCCGGAACCAGGATCAGCTTATTGCGAAACGAACCCTTGGCCACGGCCCAGACCACCGGAATCTCACGCTCCGCACGCACGCCAGACACCTGCTCGGCATTCAGGGCCAGGTCATCGCCCAGTACCCCGGCCGTTTTGCGGGCGGCGACTTTAGACATCACGGCAACATCGTCCAGTACGGTGGCGATATCGTCTAGCAGGGTTAACAGGCTGGCTCCGGCCACGGCAGATCTCCTTAATCTCTGAATAGCTGCCGCTATTGTGGCATAGGCGCCTGCGGCTGCGAATCAGCTATTCCACAAAATAAAGATGACAGACAGGGCGATGGCGGCAAAACCCGCATACTCCCTGGGGCTGTGTTGCTCCTTAAACCAGCGTGCAGACAGCAGGAGCATAAAGAAGAATTCGATCTGGCCGACGGTTTTAACCAGCGCGGCATTCTCCAGTGTCATGGCGGTAAACCAGCCCGCTGAACCGATAACGCTGGTGATGCCGACCCGGATAGAGAGCCCGCGATGGCGGAACAACAATCGTAACGGGTCGGGCGAACGGAGCAGCATGTAGATCAACAGCATCATTGTCTGCAGGCTGATCATGGTGGCCAGCGTTACCGCCGCATTGAGTATCCACTGATCGCCCAGGCTCAGGCCCGCCTGGCGGACCCAGAGTGAGGTCAGGGCGAAGCCCAGTCCACTGCATAAGCCCAGCCCGGTGGTGGCCATGCCGTTGCCCTGCCTGAAGTTGATCCCCTTGGCCGGACTCAGCAGCAGTACACCGGCGGCACCGATCATCACACCAACCCAGCCGCTGAGTGCTAAGGGATCGCTGAAGATCAGAAAGCCGAGCAGGGCGATCAGCAGGGTTTCGGTCTTGGCGAAGGTGGTGCCGATGGCGTAATTACGTTGGGCAAACAGCCGTACCATTAAAACGGTGGCGATAATCTGGGTCACGGAGGCGGCGATACTGTAACCCCAGAACGCCGCGCTGAACTGCAGCGGAGCCTGTTGGCTGGGTAGCAAGGCTGCCAGATAGAGCCAGGCGAATGGCAGGGCGAAAAGGTAACGGGCCAGCGTGGCGGCGGTGGCACTGCTCTGTTCGGCAAGTTGTTTCTGATACGCGGTACGCACGGCCTGCATAGCTGCTGCGACCAGCGTGCAGATTATCCATAAGGGCATCGGAGCATCCTCGTCTTGGGAATGCTCAGTGTAAAAATCCGCTGCTATGACGTAAAACGGTGATTTCTACTTCTTTAGATTCCTGTCAGGAATCAAAAAGCTGGTGGGTCAGTTTCAGGACTTCGCCCTGCTTGCGCCGGGCAAAATCCTCCAGGGCTTTGCGGCCACCGGCGGCATAGATCGCCACCGCCGCCAGCAGATCATGCAGGATCTTAGCGCTGTGGCTGCCAAAGCTGCTGTAGGCGCCGCCGGACAGGCGGGCGATCTGTTTAAAGCAGCGCTTGGCGACCAGCTCATTGCCCTCCTGGAAGACAAACACCGGCGTACCCAGCAGCCCCAGCTCGCCGGCCTGCTGACAGATCTTATCCACGGACTCCTCGACACAGTCGCCAATATAGATGATCGCCTGCACTTTTCGCAGCCGGGTTTCGAACAGGGCATGGTTAAGCAACCGCTCAATCTGGGTATGACCGGCCATACACTGTACGCCATTCATCTGTTTAAGCAGGGTGTTGGTATTGCTCAGCCAGTCGCTGTGATAGAAATCGCCGAAGCCGCGAAAATAGCACAGTTGCACCTGCAGTCCGCCGATGTCAGCGGCTGCCCGGAACATCTCACTCTGCAGATGGCAGGCGTGATCCCAGGTGGGCTGGCGGCTGGCGGTGGCATCCAGGGCAAACACCAGACGTCCGGCATCTTCAGTAGTGACTACGGCGGGAGCCCGCTGTAGCTGATCGATAAAGGCATCAATATCCTGTCGGGAGGAGGTTGTGACCGGTGGCTTGGACTGACTCATAACGGGCTGCTCGGTTGGCGGATATGGTCATTATAGCGTTTGTACCCGTCTGCCAACCGAGATGTTAAGGGGCGGGCAGTCCCGGGGCCGATCTCAGGGCATCTACAGATAAGCCGGGCATGCCTGCAGGCAGCCCGGCTTTGGAACACGATTGGGGAGGGGGCAGTGCGCTCAGGCTGAATTGAACTCGGGGCTGCGGCTTACCTCTGTGCCCAGATAGCGATTCCGTTTCTTGGCTTTTACGTATTCCATATCGACCAGCACCAGGCCGTCGACACAGTAGTTGAAATCGGCATCGACACCGAAATCAAGGAAGCGAACGCCACCCGGTTCACACAGCTCGCTGTACTGCTTGTACAGGGTCGGCACGCTGACACCGAGGAACTCCAGCTGCTCTTTCAGGATGCGGAAATCCGCCTTGTAGTCATCGCCACTGAACAGGCGCGCCATATTGCGTTCGGTCTCGCTGTCGATCTGGTAGGGAGAGCGGGAACGGCCGAGGTCTTCCTGATCGGAGAAATAGTGGCGGTAGAACCAGATCAGCATATCCTTGGCCGCCTTGGGGTAGGCGTTGCTGAGACTGACCGGGCCGTACATATAGCGTACCTGGGGATGGTTGCGCAGGTAGGCGCCGATACCATACCAGAGGTAATCCAGGCTGCGCTTACCCCAGTACTTGGGCTGTACAAAGCTGCGTCCCAGCTCGATACCCTGCTCAAAGTAGGGCTTCATCTGTGCTGAATAGTTGAACAGGGTGCCGCTGTAGAGCAGGTTCTGGTCCGCATCCAGCTTCCAGCTTTCCGCCAGGCGGTAGGCGCCGGCGATCTCCAGTTCCTCTTCATCCCAGAGGATCAGGTGGCGATAGTACTGGTCATACTGGTCGAGGTCTTTCTTCTCGCCGGTGCCTTCACCGACACAGCGAAAGGCGATCTCTCGCAGGCGGCCGATTTCGGCAATCACCGCCGAGTCGGGTTTGAAGTCGAACAGATAGATCTTTTTACCGTCGGAAGTCTCACCCAGGCGCTGGGCTTCGCGCAGTTCCTGTTTCAGGCTCTGGCGATCCTGAGGGTGGGCGATAGTCTTTTCGGTGATAAACAGCGGCTTTTTGTTTTTAGCGATCCGATACAGGTGCTTTTTCAGTAACTTGGTCTTTTCTGCGGTGGAAACAGGTACCGCGTCCAGCTGGCTGAAAGGGATGGTTTCGCCGACCCGCATCCGGATGGAAATGGACTTCTTGTTAAACATCTCCCGCGCCAGCAACAGGGTCGAGGCATTACGGTTAATGTAGGAGACGCCGTAGAACAGCGAGGAGTTTTTACCACCGATATAGATCGGCAGAATCGGAGCATTGGCTTTTTTGGCAAAGCGCAGGAAGCCACTGTTCCATTTACCATCTTTTATACCGGTAAATCCGGCGCGGGAAACCTCGCCTGCCGGGAAGACGATTACCGCCTCCTCGTTCTGCAGTGATTCGACAATACGGGCGATATCCCCCTTACGGGTGCTTTTGCTCATATTGTCCACCGGCAGGAACAGACGTTTCAGCGGGTCGAAGTGCATCAGCAGGTCGTTGGCCACGATCTTTACATCCCGGCGTACCTCGCCGACCATTTTCAGCAGTGCCAGGCCATCAAGCGCACCCAGCGGGTGGTTGGCGACAATCACTACCCGGCCGGAGGAGGGGATATTTATCCGGTCCTTATTGCTCAGGGTGTAGCCAAAATTGAAGTGATCCAGCACCCGGTCGATAAACTCAAAGCCGGTGGCATCGCTGTTGGTTTGCAGAAACTGGTTAATTTCATTCTCATGCACCAGCTTTCGTAACAAAAACAGGGTAGACCGTTTCAGAGGCGTCGGTTTTTCAACAAAAGTGGGATATTTGTTGCTAATCGCTTTTTCAACGTTGATCACGTTGCAGACCTTCTCGTTCTCATTTCCAATGATGAACAATCTATGAGAGATTTGTGACTGCAGCTTGACCGCCTTTTGACCCTTTTGTGACAGGGGCCGGTTTCAATTTCAGGGGATTTAAGGGAGCAGTGGATGTTTGTAGTATCCAACCGGGTTTATGTTAATGATGGCTGGTGTGATGAATTTGAAGCGCGCTTTCGCAAGCGGGCGGGTGAAATCGATAAGCAACCCGGATTTGTAAAGATGGCGGTACTGCGTCCGGCAAAGCCCGGCGCACCTTATGTGGTTCAGACCGAATGGCAGGACCGGGCGGCGTTTGATGGCTGGGTTGGTAGTGAGGATTTTCGTAAGGCCCATGCCAATCCGATGCCCAAAGACGCTTTTGCCGGCGGTGGCGGCATTGAGATGCATGAGGTCATTATCTCGACCGATCAGTAAGTCGCCCTGAACAACAGGTTCAGAAATAATCCGGTTAACGCGAAGGATGCACAGATGGAAAGGGTTTCAGAGGGAAATGCGGAGCAAAGGGAGCTGCCGGGCTGGTTGCCGTCGCTGATCGGGAGTATCGGTTCTCAGTCAGGGCTGAGCCTGCTGGTGGCGCCCGACCGGGTGCTGGCCGCCAGTGCCGGCTGGATCGGCTGCTTCGGCACTCCCGCTACTGAAACCAGTCCTCTGGACTGCCTGTCCGGCAGCATCGGCCTGTCATCCCCGGACTGGCGTCGATTACTTCAGCATCAGCAGCTGAACACCGGACAGGCCCAGTCGGGTCCGGTGGCTCAGAACTGGAGTCTTCAGCTGCACTGGATCGACCCTCCCGCTCCGGATGCATTAAATCCGCGCACCGGCATTGCCATCATCAGTCTTCAGCAGCCGGATCAATTACTGGTTAATGACCGCTCGATGAGCCGCCTGGTAGACCGCATAATCAATCTGCACGGTCAGGCGCTGTATGACGAACTGGTCACGGCGCTGACGCAAGAGTTACCGATTGATGTCGCCATGCTGGGCATTCTGGACGGGGAGAACCAGGACAGTGTGCGCAGCCTGGCGCTGATGGCCGACGGCCAGTTGCAGCCGGTGCTGACCTATGCGCTGCAACATACCCCCTGTGCTGAAGTGTTGCGCGGTATTCCCTGCGTATACGACAGCAACCTGCAGCAACAGTTTCCCGACGATCTGCTGCTGCAGGAGATGGCGGCCGAAAGCTATCTGGGAGTGCCGCTCAAAGGCCGAAACGGCGAATCTCTGGGGCTGCTGGTATTGATGGCCCGCCAGCCGATGCGCTTTTCCAGCGGTGTGCTGATGTTGCTGAAGATGATCGTCAGCCGTATTGATGTGGAGCTGGAACATGCCCAGGCCGCAGACCGGCTGGCGCTGAATGAGCTGAGCCTGCTGAAGGCCGAGCAGATGGCGCGGTTGGGGGGCTGGGTGCTGAATCCGGTCAGCCAGACCCTGTACTGCACCGAAGCGATGTGCCGGTTGTTTCAGCTGCCGGACCATCAGCGGGCTTTCCATCGTCATATGCTGCTCGACCGGGTCCATGCCGACGACCGTGACCAGCTCCGGCAGGTGGCCACCGACGCGATCCAGACGGGCAAGCCGTTCACCCGGGAACACCGGATCTGCCTGCCGGATGGCGGCGAGCGCTGGATGCGCACCCAGGCCGAGGTGGTGCGCGATCGTTCCGGGGCAACGGTCAAACTGCTGGGGATTAGCCAGGATATTACCCGGGAGGTTGAATCCGGGCGGCAGATCTTTAATTCGGAAAGCCGCTTGCGGGAGCTGATTGCCGCATCGCCCTACGGTATTACCCAGATCGATACCGACCTTAACCTGACCTATGCCAACCGCATAGCGCACGAATTTCATGGCTATGACGAGGGGGAGATGGTGGGACGGCCGCTGGCCGACTTTATCCATCCCGATGAGCAGGCCCATTACCTGCAGCAGCTGGCTGCGCTGGACCTCAAGCACGATCGGCTGACCTATCAGCGCCGTGGCCTGCGCAAGGACGGATCGGTGATGCATCTGGATGTGGCGATCAGCGTGATGCATAGCGAAGAGGGCGAGCATCTGGGCTACATCGGTTTTATCACCGATATCACCGAGCGACTGCAATCCAGCACCCTGTTGCGGCAGCTGTCCACGGCGGTCGAGCATTCACCGGCCGGAATTCTGATTACGGACCTGGACGGACTCGTTCAGTATGCCAACCCCTCCTTCTGTACCATCAGCGGCTATAGCCTGAAACAGATTACCGGACAGGCGCTGGAGGTACTGGAGTCAGAGCGGTCTTCGGGCGTCTATCAGCAGATGCTTGCCACGCTCAGTGCTGGCCAGAACTGGCAGAATGAGCTGAGTTGCAAACGCCAATCGGGTAGCAGCTACTGGGGGCTGGTCAGCGGTGCGCCGATTACCGGGGATGACGGGCAGATCTCTCACTTTGTCGTCATTCAGGAAGATATCTCCCTGCGTAAGGAGCAGGAGGAGTTGCTCGCCTATCAGGCCAGCTATGATGCGGTCACCGGCCTGCCAAACCGTATTCTGGCGATGGACCGCCTGACGCAGGGAATAGAGGCATCCCGGCGCGACGATCGCCATACGGTGGTGATGTTTATCGACCTTGACCAGTTTAAGCGCATTAATGACACTTTCGGTCACAGTACCGGCGACGAGTTGCTGGTGAATGCCGCCAAGCTGCTCCGGGATGCGGTGCGCGAGGTGGATACTGTTGCCCGCTTCGGCGGCGATGAGTTCCTGGTGATTATGGATCGGGTCCCTAATCAGGAAGCGGTGGAAAAGGTCTCGGAGAAGGTACTGAATGCGTTCAACAAGCCGGTCTATCTGGGCGATCATGAACTGCTGATTACCGCCTCCATTGGTGTCTCCGTCTATCCACAGGATGGCATCGATGCCGAAACCCTGCTGAGTAACGCTGATGCTGCGATGTATTCTGCCAAGGCGCGGGGGCGGAACTGTTTCCATTTCTTTACGCCGATGATGAACCAGATGGCCGAGGAGCGGCTGCGTATCGAAAGCCACCTGCAGCGGGCCCTTGAGTTTAAGGAGATGCGTCTCAACTTCCAGCCGGTGGTATGCCTGAAGAGCAACCGGGTGACGGCCGCCGAAGCGCTGTTGCGCTGGGATTGCCTGAAACTGGGGCCGGTTTCGCCGGATCGCTTTATCCCATTGGCTGAGGACCTGGGCTTTATCGAAGAGTTGGGCCGCTGGGTGATCAGCCGGGTGCTGGAGCAGTATGCGGGCTGGCGGGCGGAAGGCCTGCTACCCCGTGACTTTAAGATCGCCATCAACGTCTCGCCCAAGCAGTTTCAGCGTGGGCAACTGGCCGAATTCGTGATGGCGGAGTTGAAACGAACCGATATAGCGCCTGAGCGGCTGGAGCTGGAGGTCACCGAAGGCCTGCTGATGGAACGCTGGCCCGAGGTTGAGGATCAGATAAAACGCCTCGACGATGCCGGTATCAGCCTGTCGATCGATGACTTCGGCACCGGTTTCTCCTCCATCAGTTACCTGCGCAAGTATCCCTTTAAGACGCTGAAAATAGATCGTTCCTTTGTGCAGGACGTACTGGACGACCGCGATGATGCCACGCTGGTGCAGTCGATCATCGCACTGGCGCGCAGTATGGGGATGAACACCATCGCGGAGGGGGTCGAAACCGAGGGCCAGCACCACTTCCTGCAACAGGCTGGTTGTGACTGGATGCAGGGGTATTTCTACAGCAGGCCGCTGGAGGGCGATGACTTTGCGGCACTGATGCGCTCGCAGGCGGAGTTTCTGCGCCGGGCCGGTATTCCTGAAATGTAGAGAAGCGCTTGCCTGGCCGCCCGCTGTACCCGGATGGGCACTCAATGATCTGGAAAAAGGCGTTATTTATCGCTAATATCTGGATAAATATCCAGTAGTTGAGTGACTATGCAACGCAAGATCATCCACTGCGATTGCGACTGTTTTTACGCCGCGGTCGAGATGCGCGACAACCCGGCGCTGGCCAGTGTGCCGCTCGCAATCGGTGGCAGCTCGGAGCGGCGCGGAGTGATTGCCACCTGCAACTATGCCGCCCGGGAGTATGGTGTACGCTCGGCTATGGCAACGGCCCATGCTCTGAAACTCTGTCCTGACCTGAAAGTGATCTCGGGCAATATGGAGACATATCGCCAGGTCTCAAAACAGATTATGGCGATATACGCCGACTATACCGACCTGATCGAACCACTGTCGCTGGATGAAGCTTATCTGGATGTCTCCGCTTCCACGCTGCATCAGGGGAGTGCGACCCTGATTGCCGAAGAGATCCGCCAGCGGGTCAGGCAGGAGGTGGGGATTACCGTCTCGGCCGGTGTGGCACCGGTAAAATTTCTGGCAAAAGTAGCCAGTGACTGGAACAAACCTGATGGTCTCTTTGTCATAAGGCCCCGGGAAGTCGCTGATTTTGTTGAGACATTGCCGGTTAAGCGTCTGTTTGGGGTGGGTGAGAAGACCGCCGCAAAACTGCAGCGACTGGGCGTTGAGAGTTGTGGTGACCTGCATCGCTTTACCCTGGCGCAGCTGGTGGAGCATTTCGGCCGTTTCGGTCAGCGCTTGTACGAGTTGTGCCGAGGCCAGGATGAGCGGCCGGTACGGGTGTCACGGGAACGAAAATCAATCAGTGTAGAACATACCTTTTCCCGCGACCTGCCCGGCCTGGAACCCTGCCTGGAACAGCTGCCCGGTATGTTGCAGGAACTGGAGCAGCGCTATCAGCGTCACCGCGACCAGCGTAGCGTGATTGGTGCGGTAGTGAAGATCAAGTTTGCTGACTTTAGCCAGACCACGGTGGAGCAATGCCACGATGCGCCGTTGCCGCCGCTGTTTGCTGCTCTGATGCAGCAGGGCTTTGCCCGTGGTAACAAGCCGGTACGGTTGCTGGGAGTGGGTTACCGGCTGGGCGAAAAAAGACAGCAGCAGGGAGTGCAACTAAGCTTGTTGTAGGCAGGCGGTGTTTTAGGGGATTGGGTAATGGAAGATCTGGAACAGCTGCAAGACCGGTTTCACAGTATGAAACCGAACGAGGACTATCATGACGAGGCCGGTGCCCGGCGGGCTTGCCTGCTGGCATTGCAGGCGCTGCGTGAGGGCAGCTACGGTGTCGGCGCGGTGATTGTCGATGCGGATAACACTATTCTGGCCGAGGGTTACAACCGGGTATTCAGTAACGGCTTCCATACCGCCCGGCATGCCGAGATGGAAGCGCTGGATGAGCTGGAACGCAACTGCCCCTATATCAGCGATCGCAGCAGCCTGAAGTTGCTGGTGACTCTGGAACCCTGCCCGATGTGCTTCAGCCGCTCGCTTATGAGCGGCATCGGCGAGGTGCGTTTTCTCTGTGCCGACCCCGATGGCGGTATGGCCAACCGTTGTGGCCATCTGCCGCCGACATGGCGCAACCTCGCCCAGCTGCAGCAACAGCGTGTAGCCCATTGCAGCGAACCGCTGAAATGCCTTGCCCGGGATCTTGCCCAGGCTAACCTGCCTCAGCTAAGACAGCAGCTTATGTTGCATATTCGCGGCTGATCACGCTCTATTCAGGCCATTTACACCAGTTTTCCTCTCTGTCGCGTTGCGGCGACAACTGTCTCTGTTATACTTCCCCGCTTTTCTATGCTGGCAAAATCCCGCGCTTAGAGGACGTAATGTTCCAGACAATTCTAACGAAATCCAACAGCCTCAAGGCTGATGTTCTTTCCGGGCTTACGGTCGCTCTGGCACTGGTGCCGGAAGCCGTAGCCTTCGCTTTTGTAGCTGGTGTCGAGCCGCTGGTCGGCCTCTACGCCGCATTTATGGTGGGCCTGATCACGGCAACGATCGGCGGCCGTCCGGGGATGATCTCCGGTGCAACCGGTGCCCTGGCCGTGGTGATGGTCAGCCTGGTTGCCATGCACGGGGTCGAATACCTGTTCGCCACCGTGGTGCTGATGGGGATATTCCAGATTCTGGCCGGGGTGTTCCGGCTGGGTAAGTTTATCCGTATGGTGCCCCATCCGGTGATGCTGGGATTCGTGAACGGTCTGGCGATTGTGATCTTCCTGGCACAGCTGAAACAGTTCCAGTTTAAGGATGAGATTACCGGTGAAATGGCCTGGCTGCAGGGTAACCAGCTCTTTATGATGCTGGGACTGATCGCCCTGACGATGGCGATTATCCACTTCCTGCCGAAGCTGACCAAGGCGCTGCCGTCCTCTCTGGTCGCCATTGTGACCGTGGCTGCGCTGGTGATCGGCCTCGACCTGGATGCCCGCAACGTGCAGGACGTCCTGCGTGATATGACCGGCGACCCGATGGCGACTATCGCCGGTGGCCTGCCGCAGTTCCATATCCCGATGGTGCCGCTGAACTTTGAAACCCTGCAGGTTATCGTGCCGTATGCACTGATTCTGGCGGCGATCGGCCTGATCGAGTCCCTGCTGACCCTGACGCTGATCGACGAGATTACCGAGACCCGTGGTCGTGGTAACAAGGAATGTGTGGGCCAGGGTGTTGCCAACGTTGCGACTGGTTTCTTCGGTGGCATGGGTGGCTGCGCGATGATCGGTCAGAGTATGATCAACATCAACTCCGGCGGTACCGGCCGTGCGTCCGGTATCTCGGCGGCATTGTTCCTGCTGGCTTTTATCCTGTTCGGCTCCAGCCTGATCGAGATGATTCCGGTCGCAGCGCTGGTGGGCGTGATGTTTATCGTCGTGCTGGGTACCTTCGAATGGGCCAGTTTCCGCCTGCTGGGCAAGATCCCGTTGTCTGACACTATTGTGGGTATCACCGTTGCGGTGGTGACTGTGCTGACCGACCTGGCGATTGCGGTGATTGTCGGTGTGATTATCTCGGCGCTGGTGTTTGCGTGGAAACATGCCAGCCACATGCTGATCGAGGTGAAAGAGGATAACGGTACCAAGATCTACCTGCCAAAAGGCCCGCTGTTCTTCGGTTCTATCCAGACTTTCCGTGACAGCTTCAACCCGCGTGAAGATGCGGATGTGGTGATTATCGACTTCGCAGAGTGTCGCGTGATGGACCATTCCGGTCTGGAGGCGATCGACGCCCTGGCTGATCGCTATGAAAAAGCGGGTAAAGAACTGCATATCCGTCACCTCAGCTCCGAGTGCCGCCGCCTGCTGGATCGTGCAGGCAACCTGGTCGAGGTGAATATGATGGAAGATCCTAGCTATAAAGTTGCGGATGACCGTCTTGCCTGATTGCAGACAGGCTGACTGAAAACGCCGGTGGGGGAGTCCTCACCGGCGTTTTTGTTTGTATCAATTGCGGGCAGCCCCGCCGCCTACTGGAGACTGGCAGGGAAAGTTTTGAACGGATAATCGCAGGCCGGTGGGAAGCGCGTTTCAAGTGTCGCCGCGATATGACTGAAGACATCGTGAATGGCATCAAAGGCATCGACCACGGCCGGATCGAAGTGCCGGCAGCGGCCTTCAACGATAATCCGGTGCGCCTGCTCATGATCCAGGCCTGATTTGTAGGGACGTTGTGAGATCACAGCATCGTAGACATCGGCGACGGCCATAATCCGCGCCACCAGCGGAATTTCCGATCCAGTCAGGCCCTGAGGGTAGCCTTTGCCATCCCAGCGTTCATGATGGCTCAGGGTGATCTGTTTGGCGATGCTCAGGAAGCGGGCGGCGTATTCGCCGGGTTCCCGCTCCAGTAGCCGCTCGGCAGACCGTACCGCGTTGTAGCCAAACAGCGCGTGATTCTTCATCTCGGCGTACTCGGTGCTGCTGAGTGGTCCCGGTTTTTGCAGTATATGGTCGGCAATCCCCACTTTACCGATATCGTGCAGGGCCGCTGACTTATAGATCAGTTCGATGACGCGGTCATCGTTCAGCTCCTCTTCGAACTCCGGCAGAAAGCGCAGGTACTCAGCCAGTGCCTTGACGTACTGCTGGGTACGCAGGATATGGTCACCGGTCGATTGATCCCGCATCCGGGCCATCGCCGCCAGGCAGAGGATGGCTGCGTCCTGTACGGTTGCCAGCTCATCGCAGAAGGTATCACATTGCTGATCGAGTAACTGATCCTGCTGATTGGCTTTCAGGCTGAGCTGCGCCAGATTGAGGTGTGTTTGAATCTTGCTGTTCAGCACCGGCTGGGTCAGAGGGGTGCAGAGGTAATCGCAGAAGCCCAGCTGCAGTATATGATCACGAAAATCCCCATCGTTGTGGTTACCCAGTACAATACAGGGGATCTGCCGTGAGGCGGCCTGTTGCAGCAGCCCGCAGAGCTGGGCAGAGGCCAGCATCTGCACCACGCTGTAGTTAACAAACAGCAGGTTGTAGTCGGCCAGGGAACAAGGTTCCGGCAGCTGTTCTGCGGTGTTCAAGCGGTATTCAGTCAACTGATGCTTGGCTGCCAGCAGTGTTGTAAAGTCCGGCGGGGATTGCTGCTTCAGATCCCGATTCAGATAAAGTACCTTAGCTTCCATAACGCCTCCACTGCGTACAACTGATCAGCTGATATGGCGTTTAGTCTGTTGCTGATCGTTCGCTTAGTCAATAGCGTTACACGGATTGTGGCAGTTAAATTACGGCCCTTATCTGTTTTAAAAAATCAAAAGAGTGTTTGAAAATGAAGATTTCAGCGGATGAAAAGGCGCGGATTATCCCGCGTATTCAGGACTATTGCAGCCGGGAGCTGGAGACTGAGCTGGGTGGCTTTGAGGCCGAATTCCTGCTCGATTTCTTTATCAAAGAGGTGGGTGATCAGGTCTATAACCAGGCACTCAATGATGTGATCGCCAGTCTTGATCTGCAGTTGGATGCGATGAAAGATAACCTCTACGCGCTGGAAAAGTAGAAGCCCGGGAGGGCCTCCCGGTATGCATCATCAGCCTGGCTCGCTTTCGACTTCGATGCTCAGCTGGGGACTGGCGGCCCAGCACTGACAGAGCAGGATCTCCCCCCGGCTGATCTGCTCCTGCTGCAGCGCCGACAGATCGCCGCGTTCCACCTCACCGTTCAACAGTCGGGCGCGGCAGCAGCCACAGGCTCCGCTCTGACAGGAGTAGGGCACATCAACCTGGTCACGCAGGGCGGCGTCCAGCAGCGATTCGTTGGGTTTGACCTCCAGCCGGAGCTGACGACCGTCGAGCTTCAGGGCGAGGTTTGCCGCCTGTCCTGAGTCGTTACCGTTACCCATGCCCGGGATAAAGTGCTCGCTCAGGATCTCTGCGGGTTCAGCCCCGAGGCTGAGCAGGGCCCGGCGGCAGTTGTTCATCATTTCGTCCGGGCCGCAGATCATATAGCAGCTTTCTACACCGCCCGGGCTGTTGCGGCGCATAAAGTTCATCACCGCCTGCATATCGATCCGGCCGCGGAGTCCCTGCCAGCGCCGGCAGCGTTTTAATACCCGGCTGAGGGGATTGCTGATCGGCTGACTCAGGCTGTGACTGATGACCAGGCGCGAGCCGTAGCGCTGTTCCAGCTCGGTCAGCTGGTCGAGCTGGATAATCTGGCGCTGGTCGCGGCTGCCGTACAGCAGAAACAGGCGACTGCCGGGTTCGCGCTGCAGCACAGTGCGAATGACCGACAGCAGCGGGCTGATGCCGCTGCCTGCAGCGAACAGATAGTAGTGACGTGATGTGGCCCGGCTGGGCGGCGGCGTGAATCCGCCCATCGGCGATGATACCTGCAGCCTGGCGCCTGTACGCAGTTTTCGGCACAGCCAGCGCGATGCCTCTCCGCCCGGGACCTCCTTCACCGTCAGCTGCAGACTGCCGAACTGGTCCGGACTGCTGCTGATCGAGTAACTGCGCTGCAGCTCCTTGCCATCGATGTTCAGCTTCAGGGTGACGAACTGGCCGGGCACAAAGCGAAACTGTTCGCGCAACGATGCCGGACGCTCCAGCTCGATACAGATACTGTTGGCTGTGGTGCGGTGAAGTCGTTGTACTTCTAGCGGATATAATTGCATGTAACCATCCCTGTCTGTGACGATCTGTTTCTGCGCCGCCGGGCGCTGTGGCGGCGTCTGGTCCGGCTGGCTACACTTTAACTGTGGGCGTCTGATCAATGTAGCTGAATTTGCTATCAGTTACCGCTTTAACTGATGGCCAACCATCTTCGATGGAGAGCCCTATGTCAGATCTGAATCACAGCCTCTATGCCGACTTTCCGGAACACCGCGAACGCATCCATCAGCTGAAACAGGAGAATGAAGAATTTGCCCGTCTTGCCGCCGAGTATCACAAGATCGATCACAATGTGCGTGGACTGGAAAACGCTCATGTGCCGACCACCGATCAGCGCTATGAGGAGCTCAAACTGCGTCGTGTACAGCTAAAGGACACCTTGTTCCGGATGATATAGGAGAGTGTGGTAACCACTCAACCTGATGATTCAACCGCCCACTTTGCAGTGGGCGGCGCTGTTTCTGGGGTTTTCTTTTCGCGGGGGATCAGTCCAGCTTGAGCCAGGCCGATTTACTCTGGGTGTAGCCCAGCAGGCAGTCGAATGACTTATCGCGGGTGTTGCCGGACTGCTTATAACCGCCGAATGGCTGGGTCATATCGCCGTCGCCGAAACAGTTCAGCCACACCACGCCGGCCTCCAGCGCGCGGGTCATGCGGTGGGCGCGGTTCAGGTCGGAGGTCCAGACACTGGCGGCCAGGCCGTAGATGGAGTCGTTGGCGATCTGCAGTGCTTCGGCTTCATCGCGGAATGTCATTACGGCTGCCACCGGGCCAAAGACCTCATCGCGGGCGATACTCATATCCGAGCTGACGCCGGTGAACAGGGTCGGGCTGACAAAGGCGCCCTGATCCATGCCGACCGGTGCGGCACCACCGCAAGCCAGTTGCGCACCTTCGCTGCAGGCGCGGTCGATATGACCCAGTACCCGCTGCTGGTGGATGCGGCTGACTAGGGGGCCCAGGCTGGTGGCCGGGTCCAGCGGGTCGCCCGGCTGGTAGGCCTGCTGGCCACGCTCGACCAGGCGGCTGACGAATGCGTCATGGATCGATTCATGCACCAGCAGGCGGGAACCGGCATTGCAGACCTGTCCGGCGTTATCGAAAATTCCGCCATAGGCGTAATCGACCGCCGTATCCAGGTCGTTCAGGTCGGGCATAAAGATCTGCGGGCTCTTGCCACCGGTTTCCAGTGCCACCCGTTTCAGGTTGGACTGACCGGCGTAGATCATGATCTGTTTACCGACAGCGGTCGAGCCGGTGAAACTGATCTTGGCCACGTCCATATGCTGAGCCAGCGCCTTACCGGCCACCGGGCCTTCGCCATTCACCACATTGAAGACGCCCGGTGGGCCCCCGGCCTCAACAAACAGCTGGGCCATGCGCAGGCAGCTCAGCGGGGCTTCCAGTGCAGGCTTCAGTACCACGCAGTTTCCGGCGGCCAGGGCCGGGGCGACTTTCCAGGCGGCCATTAGTAGTGGGTAGTTCCAGGGTGAGATCGCGCCGACCACGCCCAGTGGCTCGCGCTCGATCATATGCAATGCGCCGCGGTCGGTATTGGTCACCGAACCCTGCAGCTTGTCGATGCACTCGGCAAAGTAGCGGTAGGTGGAGACCACTTCCGGCAGGTCGATATTGAGGGCGTCACCGATTGGCTTACCCATATCGAGGCTTTCCAGCAGAGCCAGTTCGGCGCTGTTGTCTTCGATCAGCTGGGCCATCCGGGTGAGGATGGTGATCCGCTCGCGCGGTGCCATAAAGCGCCAGCGGCCGTCCTGCCAGGCAGCTTTGGCACTGGCGACGGCGCGGTTGATATCGGCTTCGCCGCCACAGGCGACCTGTGCGATCACTTCGCCGTTGGCAGGGTTAATCGTGTCGGCCAGGCTACCGTCGAGGGCGTCGATAAAGTCACCGTCGATAAACAGGCCGGTTTGCGGTGCGAGCGCCGCCGCCAGGCCCTGCCAGTCGCTGTGCTGCAGGCTGGTGATGTCACTGATATCAGATAATGCCATAACTGACTCCGCTGATTGGAACCCCTGAACAGGGCTGTCAGGGTCCGGAGGCTCTGACCGGTCTGAGTGCCTGAAGGCTTTGTTCACGGGTTCCTTGAATTAAAAAGGGCGGCCGGCTTCGGCCCGGCCGAGCAAAAATCAGGCCGCGTCGCGACCCTTTGGGGTGATCTCAGCGCCTGGCTCTTCCGGCTCGTCGTCGACCATTTCAGCCGGGAAGCCTTTGGCCAGAACCTGCACGTCGCAGGCGTCTTCCAGGCGCTTGATGATATTCGGCGACCATTCGCGGGCGCCGTAGCGGTGCTGGCCGTCTTTAAAGATATTCAGTACCAGAGGCGAGATCTCCAGCGGTACTTCAAGGCTCTGGCCGAGGCTGTCGAACAGGCCGACATCCTTGATCACCAGATCCATGGTGAAGTTAATATCGCGGCTGCCGTTGAGGATCACCTGGGATTCGGTTTCGTGGACGAAGGAGTTGCCGGAGGAGATGCGGATCGCCTCATAGGCAGTGGCCATATCCATACCGGCTTTCTTCGAGACGGTCAGCGCTTCTGCCAGCGAGCAGAGGTTAACGGTGGCCAGGTAGTTGGTAACGACTTTCAGCACCGATGCCGAACCGATCGGGCCGGTGTGCAGTACCCGGCGACCCAGGGTCGTCAGGATTGGCAGTACACGCTCGAATGTCTCGCGTTCGCCGCCGGCCAGAATGGCGATATTGCCGGTGGCGGCGCGATGGCAACCCCCGGAGACCGGGCTGTCCATGGCGCTGGCGCCGGTAGCGGCAACTTTCTCGGCCAGACGGCGTACTTCACCCTCGTCGGTGGTGCTCATCTCCAGCCAGACTTTGCCCGGCTGCATCGCTTCCAGGATGCCCGCCTCGCCTTCCATCACCTCGGCGCAGATTGCCGGGGAGGGCAGGCAGGTAATCACAACATCGACTTTTTCGGCCAGCTCGCGGGCCGAGTCGGCCCAGTCCGCGCCAGCGTCAAGGAAGGGCTGGGCAAGTTCGAGGTTGAGGTCGCGTACCGTGAGGTTATAACCGTTTCTCAGCAGGCTGCCTGCCAGTTTTCCGCCGACGTTGCCAAGACCAATAAATCCGACTTTCATAACAAACCCTCGTAATTATTTTTATCGCCGTTGTTAAATGAATCTCTCCGCAGCGGGAGGTTGAAAAACAGGCTATTCCTGTATCGAAACCGCAACCATTGATGTTTTTTTTCAGAAACGGTAAAAAAAATTGACCAAACGACAGGGCTCATAATTTTCTTTACCAGTGCCGGGCGGTTGTGCTGTGATGCGGGACGAGCCAGTAAATTCAGCTGAGAGGACGCCGATGGCGGGATCAGTAGATTTCCGGAAACTACCGCCGTTAAAGGCATTGAAAGGATTTGAGGCGGTGGCGCGGTTGTTAAGTGTGCGTCGGGCGGCGGAAGAACTTAACCTGACCCATCCGGCCGTCAGCCATCAGGTTCAGCAGCTGGAGCAAGACCTGGGCGTTAAGCTGTTTGCCCGTCAGGGACGTAATATCGTCCTGACCGATGAGGGCGAGCGTTATTACATCTGCGTGCAGGGCGCGCTGGAGCAGCTGGTGCTGGGTTCGGATGCGATGCGTCGGCAGTCGCAGCAGCCGGCATTGCGGGTGCAATCCTACATCACCTTCTCGGTGCGCTGGCTGGCGCACCGCCTGACCCGCTTCCGCAGCCAGTATCCGCATATAGAGCTGCATCTGATGACATCCGGTAATGGCTGGGAGTTTGATGAGGCCCATGCCGATATCGGCATTATCTACCACCGGGGAACGCTGCCCGAGCACCTGTACTGGGTTAAGCTGTTTGACTCCGAACTGTTCCCGGTCTGCAGTCCCTCCCTGCTGGAGGGCTGTGAGGAGCCGCTGACGCCGCAGCAGCTGACAGGCTATCCGCTGTTGTCGGTTTATACCGAAGAAAAACACTGGAACTGGCAACGCTGGTTCAGTGCCTGTGGGGTCACAGAGCGTCAGGCGATCACACCGGTAATGGTGGATACGCTGGTGGTGGCGCTGGAGATGGCGATTAACGGCGAGGGCATAGCGCTGGTCAATGGTCCGCTGGTAAACGATGACCTGGCATCCGGGCGACTGGTCCGGCCATTTGATCTGGCAGTTGAGGGTGAAGGAAGCTGGGGGCTGGTGTGCCGTCGTGAGCTGTTACAAAACCCTCAGGTGCAAACCTTTATCGGCTGGCTACAGCAGCAGCTTTGAGTGACGATCGCATCTGGAATGATGCCTGAATGATCTGACCGAGCAGAAAAAAGGCGCAGATCCTGCGGGATCAGCGCCTTTTTGTTTTTTCGGCTATCGGCCTATTTCAGTTCCAGCTGCAGATGGAAGGTGCTGCCTACGTCCGGATCGGACGTGACGGCGATATGGCCCTGGTGCTGTTCGGTCATGATGTAGTGACAGAAAGAGAGACGCTTACCGGCATCGTAGGTTTCGACGCCATCCGGGCTGCTGAAGAACGGCTCGAACAGGTACATCTGTTCATCCGGTGTCAGGCCTTTGCCGTTGTGCTGGATCTTGATCGCCAGTGCGTCGTAGCACTCGGCGATCTGGATACGGATCAGCGGACGTCTGCCCAGCTCGTCGTTCTGGGCAATGGCTTCACAGGAATGACGCAGGATACTGAGGAATACCTGCTGCAGTTCGGTGACGTAGCAGGGAATCGACGGCAGGTCGTCCTGATAGTGGCGTTCGATCTCAATATCTTTAAAACGCAGGCCGGAGGGGGAGGAGAGCACGCTGTTGGCGTGTTCCAGGGTGTGATCCATCAGGTCAACGATATCGGTGGACTGTTTCTCATCGCTGCGACCGCGGGAGAAGTGCAGCAGGTTGGCAACGATTTTCGCCACATCCTGGCCTTTCTCCGCTGCATCGGACAGCAGGTTGCCCAGTTTGGTCATCTCCTCAGAGTCGCCATTGTTTCCGGACAGCAGACTGCCTTTGGTCAGCATGGTCTGGAAGACCTGCAGGTCAAACAGGATCGCCTGCAGCGGTGCGCTGATATCGTGCGCCATCGAGGCGGCCAGCTCACTCATGGAGGACATCTTGTCGCTGTTGATTAGTAGGTTTTCCGTCTGGGTCTGTTTCGATACGTCATCGATCAATACCACCACGCCGTTCTCATCCTGCTCGCGTAGCGGATAGACCGTAATCTCGAAGTGATAGAGGCCATGCTGGCTGTGGCGGATCGAAATCGGCTCTTTGCTGGCCAGTACTTGCTTGATCTTATCCTGGGAGATCGTAACCGTTGGTAATACTTTCCACAGGTTTTTGCCGATGGCGTCGTCTGCCTTGATATTGGAGATCTCTTCGGCACGCTTGTTCCACTGTGTGATCGCGCCCTGCTCATTGAGGCCGATCAGCATCAGCGGCATCGACTTCAGGATATCCCTGATGTAGTTCTCAGAACTGCGCAGGCGGTTAGTAGTGATAACGTGCTGGGCGATCTCTTTCTCCAGCAACTGGTTGGATTCCTGCAGCAGTTTGTTGGAGCGGTCCAGTGTCTCGGTGCGCTCCTGTACCCGCTCTTCAAGCTGGCCGCGGATCTCGGTCAGCTCCGCATTGGCTTTATGTGCCTTGCGGCGGGTAAAGAACAGGTTGATCACTACCAGTGACAGGATGATGATCAGGGTGCCGCTGGTCCAGTTGGCCAGGTGTTGCCAGTTGGTTTTGCCGTGTTCATCCTTAAACAGATTGATTCCGGCGTAGAGCAGGTCGCTCTGGAGCAAAGCAAAGCAGGCAAATAGGTATTTGGTCATTACGATTTTTCGATCATCCGGAGAGTCGTTATCTGTCGGCGCGGTGCAATATGCCCGTTTCCGGGCGACTGCGTTAATCCCTTGGGGACAGAGCCACAGAACCACAAATATGGGCCTTAGTATGCTTTATTCATCACCAGATTACTAACGCTGACAGGGGCGTTATGGCATGGAATTTCAGTAATTTGGGCGCTGTGGATAATGAAACGGTTAATTACGATAGCGGTGACAGATACTTTTGAACCTGAGGGCTTTCATGGATGAAACTCGAACTGATTAAAGTTATGGAATTGGGCGCTGAAGAGAGGCTGGTAAAGCATAATATGGCCGAAGATTACAGACGCCATAATATCGTCTGGGATGATGCTGGTTTTCGCCAGTGCTGGACCGAGACCGAAAACTATGGCTTGCGCTGGAGCGGTTTTGAGGTTGGTTTGTTGAGTCTGGATGAGGATGCCCAGGCGCTTTACATTCGTAACCTGCAAATTGTCGAACCCTTTCAGGGGGAGGGCTTCGGGGCTGCGGCTTTAGACGTATCTCTGAAACTGGCAAGACAGCGCAATAAGCAATGGTTGCGGTTAAGGGCTTTTACCGACAGCCGGGCTTTGTCGCTGTATCGGCGGTTTGGGTTTGAGGCGGTAAAGACAGAAGGTGCCTTCACCGCCCTGCAGTGTCGGGTCGACCCGCTTAAGCGCTGAAGAAATTGATAATCCACTGAGCGCATTTAAGATTGTCCGGCTCCGCCTGCAACGAGTGCAGCGCTTCGCGGATGCGGCTGGCCGGGATACGGTCAGCCCGGGCCTGACACAGTGCAGCAGAGTAGGCAGGGCTGAATTCCGGGTGGCCCTGGATACCGAGCATGTGCTCGCCAACCTGCAGCATAAAATGCGGACAGAACTGGCTGGAGGCCAGCACCCGGCTGTTGTCGGGCAGGCCAGTGACCTGGTCCTGATGGCTGACAATCAGGTCCAGCTCGGGCTGAAAGGGTTCCATCCAGTGGGTCTGCAGGTCGATCTGATTGAATGAGACGCCGATGCCCCAGCCGCGCTCGGAGCGTTCCACCTTGCCGCCGAAGGCTTTGGCGATCAGCTGGTGGCCGTAGCAGATCCCGACAAACTTCCTGCCCGCCCTGTCCAGCTGACGCAGGTAGGCTTCCAGTTCCAGGCTCCAGGGCAGTTCCTCGTAGACGCTGGCCCGGCTGCCGGTGGATATATAGCCGTCACATTCGGCCGGGTCGGCCGGATACTCGCCACTGCGCACATCATAAATCGCGAAACTCAGATCCGTGCGAACCTGTCGCAACAGCCGCTGCAGCTTTTGCGGATAATTCTCAAAACCTCCCTGCACGGTATCGGGGATATCATCACATTGCAGAATTCCGATCTTCATAGTGCTGCGGTTCTCCGGCGCTTCGGTATTAGAGAACGCCCAGTATAGCGTTGCGGCAGATAGAGCTGTACTGCTGTGCCGAAAAGCTCACTGGATTACCGGCCGCGCTGGGGTCGAGCACGGCCATACGGCCGATCCGGTCGGGGTCGTAGCGATCGATACCGATCTCACTCAGCGAATGGGGAATGCCGACCGTGGTTCTCAGATCGATGATCCAGCTGAGAAAGCAGTCGAAGCTGCGCTGCTCCAGCCCCAGGTAATCACAGCAGCGCAGGGTAATGGGAGTAATGGCGCCGCGGTTGGCATAAAGCACGTAGGGCATCAGGATGGCGTTCAGCAGGCCGTGATGCGCGTTGTAGATGCCGCCAATGGTATGGGCCAGCGCGTGCATCGCCCCCAGGCCTTTCTGGAAGGCGGTTGCGCCCATCGTTGAGGCGACCAGCATCTGTAGGCGGGCTTCCAGATTGCCGCCATCTTCCACCGCTTTGGGCAGGTTTTCACGGATCAGTCGGATCGCCTCCAGCGCGATGCCATCGGCCATCGGGTGAAAGCCCGGGGCGCAGAGGGCTTCGAGGTTGTGGGAGAGGGCGTCCATGCCGGTGGCGGCTGTTAACGCGGTGGGCAGGCTGACCGTCAGTTGCGGGTCGAGAATCACCCGTTTTGGCAGCATATCCGGATGGAAGATGATGCGCTTAACCTGTCGCTGCTGATCGGTGATCACCGCTGCCCGGCCAACCTCTGAGCCGGTGCCCGCCGTGGTGGGGATGGCGATAACCGGGGCAATCGCAGCGGCGTCGGCATAGGTCCAGTTTTCGCCGCTGTCTTCAAACTGCCACAACGGCAGCGACTGGCCACTCATCAGGGCGACCGCCTTGGCGCAATCCAGGGCCGAGCCGCCACCGATGGCGATGATGCCGTCATACTGGCCGAAGCGATAAGCCGCCACCCCGTCCGATACGTTCTGCTCGGTTGGATTGCTGTCTACTTTACTGAACAGGCCACAGTGCAGGTTGTGGCAGATACAGTGTTTTATGGCGCAGGCTACCATCTCGCTGGTAGCCAGTGCCGGATCGGTGACCAGCATAGGGGCATGTATTCCCAGTTGTTTGCAGCAGCTGGCCAGATGCTGGATAGCGCCGCAGCCCACGAGAATTTCGCTGGGATAATGCCACTGTGCCCGAAGCGTGTTCTGGCTCATGGTTCGTTCTCCGGGGTTACCCTCGGTGGGCCATTGAGGTTATAGGATTGGGGGCGGGTCAGTTGCTGGTAACCCAGTGATGACAGGCTGCAGCCGCGGCCTGAACCTTTGGTACCGCTCCAGGCCAGGGCCGGGTCCAGATAATCACAGCGGATCAGAAACAGTGTGCCGCAGTGCAGCCGGTTGCCGATGTTCACGGCGCTGTCGATATCGCGGCTGTAGAGCGCGGCTGTCAGGCCATAGTCGCTGTCGTTCATCAGCCGGATCGCTTCGTCGTCATCGGCAACCTGCATGATCCCAAGCAGTGGTCCGAAGGTTTCCTCGGTCATCAGTGTCATGCTGTGATCGGCATGGGCAATTAGTTGCGGTGCCAGATAGGCGCTGCCGGGCTGGTCGGCGCTAAACCTAGCGCTATCTAGCAACGCAACGCCGCCTTTCGCCAGAGCATCGGCGGCCTGTGCCCGCACCCGCTGCGCGGCCCGGGCGTTCACCATCGGTCCGAGTACGGTATCCGGGTGATCAGGCCGCCCCGGCTGATAGTGATAGGCGGCTGCAACGGCGCGGTCGATAAAGGCCTGACAGATATCTTTATGCAGGTAAAGGCGCTCAATGGCGCAGCAGGACTGTCCACTGTTATAAAAAGCGCCTTCCAGCACAGAGGCCACCGCCAGATCCAGATCGGCATCAGGCCGCACATAGGCCGGGTCTTTACCGCCCAGCTCCAGCGTCAGGCTCTTGAACTGGCCGGCCAGTGCGTGCTCGATCGCATCACCGCCGGCATTGGAGCCGGTGAAGCTGATATGGTCGATACGTGAATCTGCCGCCAGTGCCAGGCTCTGCTGATGGTCCAGATAGAGGTACTGGAACACCCCGTCCGGTAATCCGGCCTGACGGAAAGCGCCGGCCAGGCGTTCGGCGCACAGGGGCGTTTGGGAAGAGGGCTTCAGCAGCACGGTATTGCCCGCCATCAGGGCCGGTATCAGGGTGTTGACGGTGGTCAGGTAGGGGTAGTTCCAGGGCGCGATCAGCAGGCAGTTGCCCAGTGGCCGGTGCCTGATGTAGCGCCGCTGCTGCGGCGAATCTGCCAGCTCTGTCGGTGCCAGGGCCTGTTCGGCGATACTGATCATATAGCGTGCCCGTTCGATAAAGCCGGAGACTTCGCCTGCCCCCTGGCTTATCGGGCGTCCCATCATCCAGCAAAGCTCGCGGGCAATATCGGCTGACGCGGCGCTGACAGAGTCCAGCATCTTCAGGCAATAGGCCGCCCGCTGTGGCAGTGCCAGCTGCTGCCATTCGGCCTGGGCATCGCAGGCGCGCTGAAGTGCTTGCTCGATCTCTGTGTCATTGGCGTATTCCCGGCAGAGGAATACCGAGTTATCGACCGGGGAGAGGGTTTCAAATCTGGTCTGCATCCGCGTACTCCTTGATCCCGTCAGATAATTTCAAAGTAACGTTGCAGTTCCCAGTCAGTAATATGCTGACGAAATGCCTGCCATTCCCACTCCCGGGTGTTGGCGTAGTGTTCGATAAACGGGTCCCCGAACAGCAGGCGGGCGGTTTCTGACTGGCGCAGCGCCGTAGTCGCCTCGATCAGCGTCGTTGGCAGCGCCAGGTGTGCCGGGTGCTGCTGGTCATAGGCGTTGCCGCTGACCATCGCGGCCGGCTGCAGTTTCTGTTCGATACCGTAAAGCCCGGCTGCCAGGGTCGCGGCCAGCACGATATAGGGGTTGGCATCGGCGGACCCCAGGCGGAACTCGACGCGCTGGGCCTTTGGCTGTCCGGGAATCACCCGCAGGGCTGTAGTACGGTTTTCTATCCCCCAGGTGGCGTCAGTCGGCGCCCAGTAACCCGGGACCATGCGTGAGTAGGCGTTGACGGTTTGTGCCATCATCGCCAGCAGTTCCGGCATCAGTTGCTGTTGTCCGGCAACAAAGTGACGCTGTATCTCACTCATGCCATAAGGCTGGTCGGCGGCGTGGAAGCTATGCGCTGCGCTGTGCTTATCCTGCAGGGAGAGGTGGATATGGCCGGACTGGCCAGGATATTCGTTGGACCAGCGGGCCATGAAGGTGGCCATCATCTGCTGGCGCTGGGCCCATACCTTGATAAAAGTTTTGAATAACGCCGCCTTGTCTGCCGCGTTCAGTGCACTGTCCACATTAATGGCGGCTTCGAGCACTCCGGGGCCGGTTTCGGTGTGGATACCCTCAATAGGGAAATCCATCGCTTCGGCCAGTTGCAGAATCTGTTGATAGAGCTCGGCATGGCTTGAGCTGCGCAACAGCGAGTAGCCGAAATAGCCGGGTGTGATCGGTTTCAGGTTCCGAAAGCCTTTTTCCCTGACGGAGTCGGGTGTTTCGGCAAACAGGAAAAACTCATATTCAAAGGCGGCATGAACCCTGAAACCCATGTCGTCGGCGTGTTGCAGGACCCGCTTAAGCAGATTGCGGGGACAAAACTGGGCAGCTTCTGCGTCGAACTCGCAGAGAAAAAGCAGCATGTCGCCTTCCAGCGGCAGGTTGCGACAGCTGTCGGCAACAATCCTGACCGGTGCATCGGGGTAGCCTGTATGCCAGCCGGTGTATTCCACCTGCGGGTTCTCGTAGAGCTGGTCGTTGCTGTCCCAACCCAGAACTACATCACAGAAGGAGAAACCGTTGTCGAGGGAGGAGAAAAACTTCTCCCTACTCATATACTTACCGCGCAGTACACCGTCGATATCGTGCAGGCCGACCTTGATATGACTCAGGCCCCGGGCCTCGACCAGTCGTTTGGCATCCGCCACCGTTTTTACATCGCGGGCATCCATCATCTGTAAACCCTCTCTGCGTGACCTGTAACAAAAACTGAACAGTTGTCTCCCTTAAAGCTAGTTCAGCTTTTGCCTTAAGGTGTGATTGATTTACGACAACCGTGCGACCTGTGCTGTTGGAATGTCGGAAAGGTGAAGTGCTGCTGATCGTTCAGGGGGCTTTGCTAAGCGGATGGATGCAGAATGTCGGGAGCGGCTGGTGGGATTGGTTGTGCGTAAAAAGGCTGCCATCGGGCAGCCTTCAGATGCGGGTTACGGCCTGCCGGAGCAGGCCTGCAGCGGATTCAGGCTTTGCAGCCAAACCACTGCGCCAGCAGTTCAATATCGTCCTGAGACAGGTTGATCTGCGCGCGGTCGCCGAAGTTAAGTGTTATATCGAGGAAGTTGCGTGCCAGTATCTCCGCTTTTTCCTCGCCATTGCTGCCCAGATAGTGGCCAAAGGAGGAGTAGCCCCAGAGAATGAAGTTGATCGTCTGGCGGGCGATGACAATATTGTTGTCACGGCACTGGTCCCGTACCGTTTTACTGACCCGGGAGAGGTTGAAGCCGTTCTGGTTGACCTCATCGGCGATGCTCTGGAAGACAAAACGATAATCATCCGGCAGCAGGTAAGGGGTATCCAGAATCTCATGCAGCTTGGTCGCCAGCGGTTCCAAAGTCGGGTACATGGTTCTGAAAATACTGCGGGTATCCTCAAACTCACTCTGTACCGGGCTTGGTTTCGGGTGGCGCTGAGGATCGTAGATCTGGCCGTTCTCAATTTTCAGGCCATCGAGATCGAGGCTCTGGACGAAGCGGGTGAAGTTCTCGTGACCGCACCAGTCCGGGGCCAGTCCCATATCGCGAATGGATGTCTGGGTCGCCAGGTTTCCGACCAGCAACGGACCGGCGGCATTTTCCACATGCTCTTTGATCAGTTCGGCGCAGTGCCCGGCAATCTCGGTAACATCGATCTGGGTGAACAGGTCTTTTAGCTCTTCGATGGTCTCTTCAGCCGCATCCTTGACCGCCGGCGCGGGTTTAGCGCTGGTAATAGCAGGATGGATCTGCTGGTTCAGCAGTACCTCATCGAAGAACTGTTCCAGGTTATAGACCTTATCGGCGCAGGAACGGTAGGCCGCAGAGGCGAATCCGGCAATCAGCAGGCAGGTACGCTTATCGAAGGTACGCAGGCGCTGCAGCATGGGACGGAAATCGGCGTCGGCGGACATGATGATAAACTCATCGTAATCGACGGCATGGCTGATCAGGTCGACCATATCCAGCACCATATGGATATCGGCGCTGGTTTTCCCCTGGTTGGTCACCGGCGGGCAGTCTATGACATCAAAGCCGGAACGGGTGAAGTAGGGGGAGTAGTCGCCGAAACACTTGGGGTTCAGGTAGACCTTGCGAACCAGTATCCGGCGGCGGCTGTCAGCTTCTTTACCTGAATATTCAGGAATGGCCCGCTCCAGCCAGTCGATCAGTTTAGAGGGGTTTTGTGCAAAGTCCTGAGCATAGTCAGAACCCTGGCTCTGCAGGCTGAGAAAGATATTGTCGAAATCGACAAAAAGGGCGCTTTTCATTCAGTGCCATCCTTAGGAATCATTATCCCTAATTGTTTTGCCATCTGTCCCCTATGAGATTCATACGGGTGGCGGGAATGGAATTGTCTCTGATCCTTGTCCGCTGATAGATATCAGGATTGAAAACCTGAAAAGATCAGTGGCAATCGTCGATCAGATACAAATGATAAAATCCGGGATTTGTAACTGCGTTACTGTAACCAATGTCATTGGCGAATGACTCAGCTAAGCTTCTGATTTTTAAATTATTTACTGATTGATCATTTTTCCTTCCGGGATCGCTTACCCTCAGCTGCAGGGCTGCCCCGGGCAGTTTCAGGGCCTGATCGCTTTCCCCGTTCATATGAAGTTGGCATAATGCGCCGTTTATTTATTCTGAAGGCATTTTGGCAAGGTTCGCCGTTGCTGAAATGTCCGCTTTAAACGCTTACTAACTTCCGGATCACGACATTGCTTACAACCGCGAATATCACCATGCAATTTGGCGCCAAGCCGCTGTTTGAAAACGTTTCAGTCAAGTTTGGCGAAGGCAATCGCTACGGTCTGATCGGTGCCAACGGTTGTGGCAAGTCCACCTTTATGAAGATCCTTGGCGGTGATCTGGAAGCATCGGCGGGCAATGTCTCTAAGGATCCGAATGAGCGGATCGGTAAACTGAAGCAGGACCAGTTCGCCTACGAAGAGTACAGCGTGATCGACACGGTAATCATGGGTCATGAAGAGCTGTGGAAGATCAAGGCCGAGCGTGATGCGATCTATTCCAATCCGAATATGACCGAAGAGGACGGTATCCGCGCCGCCGAGCTGGAAGGTGAGTTTGCCGAGATGGATGGCTACACGGCTGAATCCCGTGCCGGTGAATTGCTGCTGGGCGTGGGTATTCCGCTGGAGCAGCACTTTGGCCCGATGAGCGAAGTGGCACCGGGCTGGAAACTGCGTGTACTGCTGGCCCAGGTACTGTTCTCCGATCCGGATATCATGCTGCTCGACGAGCCGACCAACAACCTGGATATCAATACGATCCGCTGGCTGGAAGGGGTGCTGAACGAACGTAACTGCACCATGATCATCATCTCCCATGACCGTCACTTCCTGAACAGCGTCTGCACCCATATGGCAGATCTGGACTACGGTGAGCTGCGGGTATACCCGGGCTCCTACGATGAGTACATGACCGCCTCCACCCAGGCCCGTGAACGCCTGCTGTCTGACAATGCCAAGAAAAAGGCTCAGATCGCTGACCTGAAATCCTTTGTAAGCCGCTTCTCCGCCAACGCCTCCAAGTCGAAGCAGGCGACCTCCCGTGCCAAGCAGATCGATAAGATCCAGCTGGAAGAGGTGAAGCCTTCCAGTCGTCAGAACCCGTTCATCCGTTTTGAACAGACCAAAAAGCTGCACCGTCTGGCGCTGGAAGTGGAAGGCGTGGCGAAGTCCTTTGATGAAACGCTGTTCTCCGGCCTCGACCTGATGCTGGAAGTCGGTGAGCGCGTTGCCGTTATCGGGCCAAACGGCATCGGCAAATCCACCCTGCTGAAATGTCTGGTCGGTGATCTGGAGCCGACGGCAGGTGAGATTAAGTGGTCTGAGAACTCAGAGTTTGGCTACTACGCTCAGGATCACGCGGCTGACTTTGAAGAAGATAAGACGCTGCTGGACTGGATGTGGCAGTGGGGCAAAGAGGACGATGATGAGCAGGTGATCCGCGGTACTCTGGGACGCTTACTGTTCTCGCAGAAAGAGATCAATAAATCGGTCAAAGTGATCTCCGGTGGTGAACAGGGGCGTATGCTGTTCGGTAAGATGATGCTGCAGCGTCCGAATATCCTGATTATGGATGAGCCGACCAACCACCTGGATATGGAATCGATCGAATCTCTTAACCTGGCGCTGGAAAACTATGAGGGCACGCTGATCTTCGTCAGCCATGACCGTGAGTTCGTTTCCTCGCTGGCAACCCGAATCATCGAGCTGACTCCGACCGGCATCGTCGACTTCCGTGGCAGCTACGACGACTACCTGCGCAGCCAGGGCGTGAACTGATCTGCCCCGGACTGACCTGATTTAAAAGGGCCTGAAATCAGGCCCCTTTATGTTGTACCAAGCAAGCTCACCCGTTGTTGAAATCTGACAGGCCGCACTTATGACCAAGACCCCCGCCGTCAGTATCGGACTGACCAACCCGAAAAGCCCGACCAATGTCGGCGCCGTCATGCGTGCCGCCGGCTGTTACCGGGTCGACTCGGTATTCTATACCGGCGAGCGCTATGACCGGGCCGCTCGCTTCCATACCGATACCAAGAGCGTCAGCCGGGAGATCCCGCTGACCGGCGTTAACTGCCTGCTGGATCAGATCCCCGAAGGGATGCAGGTGGTCTGTGTCGACCTGATCGAGGGGGCCGTGCCGCTGCCTGAGTTTCAGCATCCGCAACAGGCGATCTACATCTTCGGGCCGGAAGACGGCACCATCAGCCAGCAGGTCATCGACCGGGCCGATGCCGTGGTTTATGTCCCAACAGTGGGTTGCATGAACCTGGCTGCCAGCGTCAATGTGCTGCTGTATGACCGCCTTGCCAAGTCCGCTGACTGTGTTGCCGGTGATGAACTGATCCGCCAAAGCCGCGATGCCAATAACAAGGTGCAGGTCCGGGAATCGGGCGGGGCCTGAATACCAGGCCTCACTCCTTGTCGGTCTGCCAGGCGACGACCCGGTTATCCATCATCATCGGCGCAAACAGGGTCGTGCCGGATAGGCCGATATCGGCCAGGCCGGCGCCGGGGGCGATCAGTCTGTGGCGCTCCTTACCCCTTAGGCGGAACAGCTCACCGCTGATCCAGTCGCTGATATAGAGACTGTCCTTCCGCGCGACAATACCGTCCAGATTACCCAGCTGATAACCGCTGGCTACCGGAGTCAGTGCCTGGTTGTCGATATCCAGCCGATAGAGGCTGCCGGGCGTTTGGGTAGTGAAGTCCTGCCGCAGCGGAGAGCCCCAGCCCGCCACCAGCATCGCCCCCTTATGCCAGAGTAAGCCATTCGGATGCGGCACCTGTGCCGAGCGGAACCAGCTCTCCAGCCGGTCTTGCCGAATCCGATAGATCGCGCCGCCAAGCAGGTCGGACACGTAGACGGTGCCATCCGGGGAGGCGGTGATATCATTCAGCATCTGGGCATCAGGCGCTGTGAGCTGGCGGATAACCTTGCCGCTGGCAATATCCACGATATGCACCCGCTGCATATCGGCGATATAGAGTTGCCCGTTTACGATCGCCATCCCCTTGGGCGCATCCAGCCCCTCTATCCAGTACTGTTCCGTCAGCTCTCCATCCACCGTAGCCCGGCTGATATAGCCCTTGCCATTCAGCTCGATGGGATTGCCGTTGATGTTGCTGATATAGATCACCTGACCGGCCGGACCTGCCACTACCGATTCGGGTTGATGCAGGTTATCGATCTGCCACAGCTTCTCGGCTGCCAGCGCTGTGGCCGCGTTCAGCATCAGTGCTCCGCCGAGCATCAGGTTTCTAAGTTTTGGCAGATTGAGTTTTGACAGAGAGGGATGCGGTAAGCCGTTTGTAAGCGAGGTATACATGGGAAACTCCTTTCGTTAATTCAGGAGTAGGGTATTATTTTGATTCTTACGGGCAATTAATTTCAATTCAGGGATCATATATTGATACCCTGTTGGTGGGGAGGGATCAGGGGATGGAAGGGCAGCGACAGCGTTCGGGCTTGTTTTCGGTGCTGAAACGGGTACTGAAGGCACAGGGAATTCAGTATCGCCAGCTGGCGGATATGATGGGGGTCTCGGAACCTACCGTTAAGCGGATCTTTCAGGATCAGGACTGTAAGCTGAGTCGCCTGATGGAAATATGTGAGCTGATTGGTCTGAGTATTACAGAACTGGTGGAGCTGGATCGTGCGGCGATGGCCGAGGTATCGGAGCTACCCCTATCCACCGAGAAGAAGCTGGCGTCCGACCCGGCGTTGACCGCTTACTTCATGCTGCTGATGACCCGCTTTACTCCGCAGGAGATCGCCTATCACAATCAGCTTGATGCCACAGATGGCTACCGCTACCTGCGTGAACTGGAAAAGCTGGAACTGATCCGGCTGGGGCGTAATGACCAGGTGCATTTCCTGGTATCCCGGCCCCTGCGCTGGCGGATAGGCGGACCTTTGCATCAGATGCTGGTGCAGGTGAACCAGCGCTTTGTCGGCGAGGTACTGGACCGTCACCCGCGCCAGACATCACCTTTCTATTCCACTAGTCGCCTGCTTAGTCCCCAGAGTATTACCCGCCTGCAGGAAGAGGTGGATAGCCTCTATCAGAGCTTCCAGAAGCAGGCGACGCTGGACCAGCTCTACTATCCGCTGGAACAACTGCAGCCGTTCAAGCTGGTGACGACGATGGCACCCTTCGATGTACGGCGCTATTTCTCGGTGCCGCCATTTGATCAGCGATCGCGGTCATAGTGGATCACATCATGAATTACCGCCGGCTCAGAATGCAGATTGCGGTAGCCGTGGGGTTTATCACCGGCAAAGCGCACTGCGGCACCTTTCTCCAGCGTGATCCATGCGCCATCGATCAGCAGCTCCATAACACCGCTGATAACCACGACGTGCTCCGTCACTCCCGGCTCATGGGGTTCTGAATAGCGCTCATAGCCTGGTAGCAGGGTCAGCTCAAACATCTCAAAGCCAAAGCGATCGTCGTGGGGAAACAGCGGCGCGACCAGCATCTGGTCAGGAGAAGGCTGGCTGCGCAGGGCGGTCGCACTGCGGATAACCGTTTCCTGTGCCCTATCCGGGGCAATCTCCAGAAAACTGGAGAGGGAGGTGTTAAAACCGCCGGCAATCTTCCAGAGGGTAGCGATGGTCGGACTCGACTCGCCACGTTCGATCTGGCCCAGCATCGCCTTACTGACGCCGGTTTCCTTTGCGGTTCTGTCCAGGCTCCAGCCCTGTTCGGCACGGAGTGATTTCAATGTCTTGGCAATCTGCTGGTTAGGTTCCTGCATCTATAACTCTCGATCCGTTGTCCAGGCAGCAAAAAAAACATTTGTGCGTTATAACGTCCAAATGCTATCTTGAGGTTGCTTGTGCGCTATAGCGCACGCTTAGTTATCTGAATTCAGTCCGCTAGTTTAACCTACTTTTGCCGCCTGCCTGGTGCTGGGAGAGTGAGATGAAGAAACTGCTGAACCTTTCCTGCCTGTCGGCAGGCTTCGTCGCCGTGCTGGTGGGGTACACCAGTTCGGCAGTGATTGTGTTTCAGGCCGCGGCTGCGGCCGGAGCCAGCGAGGCGCAGATCAGTTCCTGGTTGTGGGCACTGGGTATCGGTATGGGCCTGAGCAGTATCGGCCTGTCACTGCGCTATGGCTCGCCGGTGCTGACCGCCTGGTCGACACCGGGGGCGGCCTTGCTGGTGACCGGATTGTCCGGTGTGTCGATCAATGAGGCGATTGGGGTCTTTATCTTCAGTTCGCTGCTGATCACCTTCTGTGGCCTGACGGGCTGGTTCGAGAAGCTGATGCAGTGGGTGCCCGGTTCGCTGGCCGCTGCGATGCTGGCGGGGGTGTTGTTTGCCTTTGGCCTGAACCTGTTTCAGTCCCTGCAGAGCCAGCTGCTGATGGTGTCGCTGATGTTGCTGGTCTACCTGCTGGCGCGGCAGATAGTGCCACGTTATGTGATTCCTCTGGCGCTGGTTGCCGGTATCGGGGTCGTGGCTTCGCAGGGGCAGCTACAGCTAGGAGGTGTGCAGTGGCAGCTGGCAAGCCCGGTATTGGTGTCGCCGGAGTTTTCCCTGTCGGCACTGATCGGCGTCGGAATCCCGCTGTTTATTGTCACCATGGCCTCCCAGAATGTGCCGGGGCTGGCGGTGCTGCGTGCCAACGGCTATCAGGTTCCGGCCTCGCCACTGATCAGCTGGACCGGCCTGACCGGGGTGCTGCTGGCACCTTTTGGCGGCTTTTCCTTTAATCTGGCGGCAATCACGGCGGCGATCTGTATGGGGCGCGAAGCGGATCCCGACCCGGCACGGCGCTACCTCGCGTCGGTCTGGGCCGGTATCTTCTACCTGATTACCGGGCTGTTCGGCGCCACTGTGGTGGCCGTATTCAGTGCCTTTCCGGCTGAGCTGGTGATGGCTATCGCCGGGCTGGCGCTGCTGGGCACCATCGGCAACAGTCTGGCTTCAGCCCTGTCCGAACTTGAGAACCGTGAAGCGGCACTGATCACCTTTCTGGTCACCGCTTCAGGTATCTCGCTGCTTGGGGTTGGCAGTGCATTCTGGGGACTGCTGTTGGGCCTGATCGCCTATCACCTTAAGGCGCGGCCCAGCACCACCCTTGCCGGTAAAACGAACCAGGCGTCGGGCTGAGGGCAAGTCCCTGCAGCGGCCTTCGACAGTGGCCCGGCCTGCAGTCGAGGCCTTACTCCAGCTCAACAAACTCCAGTGCAATTCCGCTGCTCTCTACCCGTATCACCCGCATGGTGAGTGACGGCAAGCTGTTGTCCCAGCTGGAACCGATGATCTCGGCTTCCAGTAGCATACCGGTAGAGAAATCGGAGGCGGTGATCTGGTGCACGAAGACACCACTGTCTGACATGTTCAGTACTTTTCCGCTCAGGCGACCAAAGTGATGATTCCAGAGCAGGATGTGATAAGCGGGTATAAAGCGCGGGTGTAGTCTGCGTTCTTCCATTGCTGTCCCCATCGGCACTGCCGTGTGGTGGCGCAGGGATAAGCGGTAAGAGGTTTCCCTGTGCCTCTTTTTTAACGGGTACTACATTGGCGGTAAAACGTTCGCTTCCGGAACGTCCTGAGAAGATCAGTATAGGTAACAGGGCCGGTTATTGAATGCGGTCTCACTAAGTATGAAGAAAAATCCGGTTTCACGCAGATGCAAAACGAGGCGGGGAGAACGGGACTGCCGCTGCGGGCTACAGCACAAGTGCCCGGTCGGCGAGGCGGGTCACATCTTCCTGCTGATGGGTGACCAGTAACAGGGTCTTGTCAGACTGGCGGGCGATGGCTGCCACCCAGTCGCTGGCGATGCCCCGGGTCTGCTGATCCAGTTCGGCAAAGGGTTCATCCAGCAGTACGATCGGTTCTGGCCGCAGCAGGGTACGGATGATAGCGATGCGCTGGCGCTGGCCTCCCGACAGGGTGGCGGGTTTCTTATGCAGCAGGTCGGATACGCCCAGGCTGCTGGCGGCATCTTCAATCGCCCGCAAGGGGGGCGGGCCATCAAAGCCCAGCTTCAGGTTATCCAGCGCGCTGATATGTTCAAACAGGTTATTGTCCTGAAACAGCATCGAGACAGGGCGTTGCTCCGGGGGACGTGTCAGCAGGTCCTGGCCCTGCCATCTCAGGCTGCCTCCGGTCGGTGTCACGAAACCGGCAATCACCCCCAGCAGGGTGGATTTACCGACTCCGCTGCAGCCTTGTATCGCCAGGATTTCACCGGCTTCAACCTGTACCTGGTAGCGCAGAGTCTGCTGGTCACGCTTTACTGTTAGCTGATCGATTTCAAGCATCCTGTTTTACCCTTTCCAGTAGTCCAACCAGCGCCGCACAGATCAGCAGCAACAACAGTGAGGCGATAGAGGCCTCGGTAATCCGATAGCTGCCGGCATAGCTGTAGATCAGCAGCGGCAGGGTCTGCCAGTCATCGCCACCAAAGATTGAGATGATCGCCACATCCCCCAGTGCCAGTAACAGAATCAGGGCAAAAGTGGCGGTGAAGGCGGCGCGGATAAAGGGCCATTCGATCCTCAGTTGCTGCAGCCGGCTCAGTTTCAGGGACTGGCTCAGTTGCTGGTACTGGGCGTCATACTGCAACAGGCGGGGTTTCAGTTGCTGTATCGCAAAGGGGATGATGACCGCCATATTAAGCAGCGCGACAAAGGCTATCCCCCAGCGATCCAGGTCGATGCGCTGTAGCAGGAAGATATACAGGCCGACCGAGATCACCATCGCCGGGGCAACCAGGGCATGGGTTGATAGCCACTCCAGCAGCAGTCGCCGTCTGGCTTTGCGCTGCCGATGGCTGTGACGGATCGGAAACAGCATCAGGTAAGCCAGCACCATGGCGGCCAGCGCAGCGGCAAGCGCCAGTGACAGGCTGGTGAGTGTCGGCGCTAGCAGTGCCATCCAGTCAAAGCGCAACAGATCTGCCTGAAACAGTGCCGGTAGCAGCGCCAGTACCGGCAGCAGCAGGCAACCCCAGGCGATCAGGTAGATGGCGCGATGGATCTGGCGCATCCAGACCGCCGTGGGGGGCGTGTTACCCCTGACCATACTGTCTGCGGTCAGCCAGCGGCTGCTGCCGGCGCGGTTCAGCAGCAGGAACAGTCCGCCGGCGATCAGTAACTGGGTCCAGGCCAGTGTCAGCGCTTCAGCCATATTGAAGTCGTACTTCAGCGCCTGGTAGATCGCCACCTCCAGCGTGGTTGCTCCCGGGCCACCGCCCAGGGCGAGTACCACAGCAAAGCTATTGAAGCAGAGTACGAAGATAAAGCCGCTGAGCAACAGCAGCGAGGGCTTTAATACCGGCCACTCCACCAGCCTCAGACGCTGCCAGGGGGAAAGCTTCAGTTGCCGCGCCAGCACCCAACTGCGGTCCGGAATATGTTGCAGCTGTTGCAGCAGGACCCGTACTGCATAGGGCAGGTTGAGATAGATATGGGCGATCAGGATGCCGTTCAGGCCATAGAGGTTCCAGTTATCGCCCAGCAGCGGTGTCAGGTAACCGTTGCGGCCCAGCAGCGCCACCAGTCCGGTGATCAGCACCAGCGTCGGCATCACAAACCCCAGCAGGCAGAGGCTGAGAAAGCTGCGGCGGGCGGGCAATTCCGGCAGATAATACAGCGCCCGGGCCAGCGGCCACGCCAGCAACAGTGAGAGCAGGGTGCTGAGCGCCGCCTGCTTCAGTGAGAACAGCAGTACCGAATGAAAGTAGCGGTCGGACAGCAGCGCCCAGTCGACGGCGGCATCGCTAAAGCCGATCAGCCCGGCAAAGGCCAGCAGCGTAATCAGGCTGCTAAGCAGCAGCGCGGCGTATCCGGCAATAAGCATCCCTGGCAGAGGTCTCTCTTAGCGTGCGGCGGCGTTACGCCACTCGCGCAGCCATTTTTTACGCTGGCTGGCCACTTCCTGATTGCTGAAACCGATCCGCTTGGGAGCGATCAGCTGATCGAAGGCCTGCGGCAGCTCGACATTATCGGTTACCGGCAGCATCCAGTTGGTGACCGGGATAATAGTCTGGGCTTCGCTGGAGGTAAGGAAGTGCAGGAAGTCACGGGCCAGGGCCGGGTTATCACTGGTACGGGTGACGGCGGCAACCTCTATCTGAGCCACATGTCCTTCGCTGAACAAGGCCGCCTTATACTGCTGTTTACCTTCGGCCACTATATGGTAGGCGGGGGAGGTGCTGTAGCTGAGCACATAGTCTGCGCTGCCCTGCAGGAACATGCTGTAGGCTTCCCACCAGCCCTTGGTGACGGTCACTGTATGGCTGGCCAGCTGCTGCCAGGCCTGCTCCGACTGGTCGCCATAGACCGCCTTCATCCACATCATCAGTCCCTGTCCCGGCGTACTGGTGCGGGGGTCCTGATAGAGCACACTGGCATCAGATTTCACCAGCTGATCCAGCGAGCTGACCGGCTGGCTGATTTTACTGCTGTCGTAGACAAAGGCGAAGTAGCCGTAGTCGAAGGGTGCAAAGTCACTGTCGGTCCACTTCAGTTCCGCCTTCAGGCCGGACAGATCCTGCTGATGCGGCGCGATTAGCCCGGTCGCGCGGGTCTCTTCAATCAGCGCGTCATCGATGCCGAGGATAACATCGGCTTTGTTCTTACTTTTTTCGATGCGCAGACGGTTCAGGATGCTGACACCATCTTCGGCGGCGATAAACTCAAGATTGCACTGACAGCGGGCTTCAAATGCCTGTTCCAGCTTTGGCCCGGGGCCCCACTCAGAAACGAATGAATCGTAGGTATATACCGTCAGATCTGCCTGCTTGTCTGCAGCAATGACGGAAGCAGAAAGTAGCGAAGTCAGCAACAGCGCGAAAAATCGGGACATGAACGGGCCTTGGCGATGGAGGAATTGAATCGGGTTTCGGGTAGACACTGTCCTTGTGTTACCGCAATATTGCGGGATTATAGGGAACCCACCATCAACTCGCTAGCATTCTTAGTGGATTGCGGCGGGGGACATCCAGCGCGAGTACGGGACCGGACATAAAGATGAATGACAGGCTGCTTTCAGAGCTGAATCAATTCCTGAACGATGGAAACTGTAACCCTGACTGGCAGTCGCTGGAGGCGGGCAGCAGTAACCGGCTGTACAGTGCCAGCAGCGGCGGACGGCGTTATATTGCGCGCATCAATGCCAATGAAGATCTGGCTTTTGGTGTCAGCCGGGAGCGTGAAGCGCGCATTCTGGAGCTGACCCGCGATATGAGCTGGATGCCAACGGTGGTCCGCAACGACTGGCAGGCCGGCTGGTGCCTGATGCAATGGCATGGCGTGCCGCCGAAGCCGCCGCTGGCAAATCCCCTGCGTCAGCAACTGCTGGATGCGGTGGATCGCTGGCAGAAACTGCCGATGCCCGACGAAGCGGTGCTGAAGACCGATTACCAGGGCCTGTTTGAAAGCTACAGGCCCCAGCTGCAGGGCTTGCCGATCGGCAACCTGCTGGTACAGCTGGTCGATCTGGTGCAGCTACTGATCCACCGTTTGCCGGCGGTGACACCCTGCCTGACCCACCATGACCTGCATCTGGGCAATACCTGCGTCGACCAGCAGAGCCTGATCGTGATCGACTGGGAGTACGCCGGTATCGGTAATCCTTGGTTTGATGCGGCAGCACTGGCCGATAAGTTCTCAGTCAATGAAAGACAGATCGGTCGCCTGCATGCGTTCAGCCGGTTGTCGCAGTCAGAGATCAGTCGCGGCCTGAAACAGGCGCGCTGGCTGGCCGCAACGCTGGAGTGCCTCTGGTACTGGGCGCGCGGACTGAGTGGCAGCAAGATGACCACGGCCGAGCTGATGCGCACCAGCCTGCAGCTGCTGAAAACCCGCCCGGTCGATCCTGACCGGCGTTTCTAACGAGTACGCCGGCTAACTACAATAGCTGGGCACTGCTGTCCTCAAAGTTCCGGGTTACGCCTGATGGTTGTCCGCTGCTGCTGACCTTGACTCGCTGCTGTGGTTGGGGTCCTCTGCTGGCTTGGGTGCCGGAATCTCCTCACAGATCGCCGAGAAATCACAGCGTACGCTGAGGCCGCTGTTGCAGTTGTCGAGTGAGATGACAATATCGTGCAGGCGAAACACTGCTTCGACCAGGCTGAGGCCGAGGCCGTTGCCCTGGGTGGTGCGGCTTTTTTCCGCGCGATAGAAGCGCTGGAATACCTTCTTCTGTTCAGAAGCCGGGATGCCCGGGCCGCTGTCACAGATTTCGGCGATCGGTTTTTCATCCTGCAGCGACAGGGTCAGGCTGATCTTGCCGCCCGGGGGCGAGTATTTGATGGCGTTATCCAGCAGGTTGGCAAAGGCCTGAAACAGCAGATTGCGATCGCCTTCGATACAGAGGTCCGGCTGCAGGCTCACCACCAGTTGCTGCTGTTTCTCTTCCGCCAGCGGTTCGTACAGCTCAACCACATCACTGAGGAGCTGATCGATCCAGATATCGATAAAGGCTTCCCGCTCCTGGCCGGATTCGATCTTGCCGATGCGCAGCAGGGCGTTGAAGGTGCTGAGCATACCATCAGCCTCATCCACCGCGCGTTCCAGCAGGGCACGGCGATCTGCCTCGGCGGTACTCTCTTCCAGTCCGGTTTCGAGGGTGTGGCGCAGGCGGCTCAGCGGGGTGCGCATATCATGGGCGATACTGTCGGAGATGCGCCGCATCCCCTCCATCAGGTCGCTGATGCGGTCGAGCATCTCATTCAGGGTGTGGGCGAGGCGGTCCAGCTCGTCGTTACTGCCATTGATCGGCATGCGTTGCTGCAGGTCGCCCGCCATAATCTGCTTACAGGTACGGTTAAGGTTATCAACCCGGCGCATCATCTTACGGCTGAGCAGCAGGCCGCCGACCAGTCCCAGTGTGATTGTCAGCGCCAGTCCGTAGCAGAGGGCATCAAACACCATCTTCTGGGTTTTCCGCAGGTTTTCGATATCCCGCCCGACCAGCAGATGGAATCCGTTCTGTAATACGAACAGCTTGGCGCGGGCGGCGTGGGATTTATCGTCCAGCACCAGGTCGCTGCTCAGCTCCAGCTCGACCCAGCCCTGATCTGGCATCGCTTCCGGCCAGTGTCTCAGATTGCCGAGAATAGGCTTCATCTCCCGGTCTGTGAGGAGATAGATCGAGGCACTGGTGGGATTTTGCTGCAGCCGTTTCTGAATCAGGTCGAGCAGGCCGGCCGTGCCGGTCATCTGGTAGCGCTCGGCCAGTGCCTGTACCTCCATCTCGACCGTTTCCCTGGACTGGCGCTCCATCATCCCGGCCGTCGACCAGTAGAGGAATGCCAGCAGGATGCCCACGGAGGCGGCAAACAGCGTCATATAGAGCAGGGCGAACTTGAAGCTGGTGGAGCGCAGCAGGCGATTCATGTCCCGGCCACTTTAAGCGTATAGCCGGCGCCGCGGATAGTGTGTAACAGTTTGGGTTCGAAGTGCTTATCGATCTTGGCGCGCAGACGGCTGATATGTACGTCGATTACATTGGTCTGAGGGTCAAAGTGATAATCCCAGACATGTTCCAGCAGCATATTGCGGGTGACAACCTGGCCCTGATTCTGTAGCAGGAACTCCAGCAGCTTCAGTTCTCTTCCCTTGATATCCAGCGGTTCACCTGCTCGCGTTACTTCCCGCGTCAGCAGGTTCAGTTCAAGATCTGACAGCTGTAACCGGGTGACTTCCGTCGTCGCAGAGGCCGTCTGCTGACGGCGGGCCTGAGCCTCAACCCGGGCACTCAGTTCGGCCAGGGCGAAGGGCTTGGTCAGGTAATCGTCGGCACCGGCCTGCAGGCCTTCGACCCGGTTATCCACATCCGCCAGCGCGCTGAGAATGATCACCGGTAACTGGCAGTCGCTGCGACGCAGCTCGCGAATCACCTCAATGCCATCCATTTGTGGCAACATACGATCCACGATCAGCAGATCCGGAGTATCTTCCAGCGCCTGAAACAGGCCGTCACGACCATTATCGCAGTGATTCAGCTGGTGGCCCTGATCGCTCAGTCCCTTGATAATAAATTCAGCAGTGGACGGATCGTCCTCAATCAATAAAATTCTCATACCTGATCATCGGCGACGCTGTGCCTTAGTCGATATCAGCAGACTGTCAGCAGTCAGAAGATCCGGCACAGAAGTTAAAAAGTTGTAATGCAACTGATAGTTATATGTCTGGTCGGAGCAGACATAGTTCAACTCAACATGAAAGAAATTTGATTAACAGGGAGACAGGAATGACCGCAGAGGTAGCCGCAGCCAGCGCCAATCAGATTAAGCTCGGAATGTTACGCGATGCGCTGAGGAAAACGGTAGTCGGGCAGGATGAATTGATCGAGCAATTGCTGATCGCCCTGCTGACCGACGGTCATGTCCTGCTGGAAGGCCCACCGGGGCTGGCAAAGACGCGAATCATTCATGCCCTGAGCGAACTGCTGGAAGGTGAATACCACCGTGCCCAGTTCACACCGGACCTGCTACCCAGCGATATCACCGGGACCGAGATCTTTAATGCCCAGACCGGCGCCTTCCAGTTCCGTCGTGGGCCGCTGTTCTGCAATCTGCTGCTGGCGGATGAGATCAACCGGGCACCGGCTAAGGTGCAGTCAGCCCTGCTGGAGGCGATGGCCGAACGTCAGGTGACCGTAGCGGGCAAGACCTATCCGCTGTCCCGTTTCTTTATGGTGCTGGCGACCCAGAATCCGCTGGAGCAGGAGGGCACCTACCCACTGCCCGAGGCCCAGCTCGACCGTTTTATGCTGCATATCCGGGTGGATTATCCACAGCACGAGCAGGAGAAAGAGATCCTGCGCCTGGTGCGCAATGAACACACCGCCAGCCTGAGCGGCAAGGACGATACGCCGGCCATGGTGCTGAGTGAGTCGGCGCTGTTTGAAGCCCGCCGCGAAGTGATGAACACCTTTATGGCGGAAAACCTGGAGGATTATCTGGTCGCGCTGGTGATGGCGACCCGTAATCCTGCCGCCTACGGCGAAGATCTGCACGGAACACTGACCTTTGGTGCCAGCCCGCGTGCCACCATCGCCCTCGACCGGGCCGTACGTGCCAAGGCCTGGCTGAACGGCCGCGACTTCGTGACCCCGGATGATATCCAGGAGATCGCCCCCAGCGTACTGCGCCACCGCATCGGCCTTAGTTACGTGGCCGAAGCCAATGGCCTGGATAAGGACCGGCTTATCGCCGAGCTGATCGCCCGCGTGGCGGTGCCCTAGAGGAGACCGGCGATGATACTGGCAGATAACAGCCCGCGACCGGTGCCTGCTGCACGTCATTTTGTCACCCTGGATGAACTGATCAGCCTGCGCCACTGGCCACCGGCCCGGGGTAAAAGCCGTGAACGGATGGCGATTCGCGATGGCCATCACCTCAGCCATATCCGTGGCCGGGGGATGGAGTACGACGATGTCCGTGAGTACCAGCCCGGCGATGATATCCGTCATCTCGACTGGCGACTGATGGCGCGTACCGGCGAGGCCCATACCAAGCTCTATCGCGAAGAGCGAGAGCGGCCGGTATTTGTGCTGACTGACCTGCGCACGCCGATGCACTTTGCCACCCGTGGCCACTTTAAGTCGGTTCTGGCCGCCTATGGCGCGGCGCTGGCGCTTTGGACCACGCTGGCCAACGGTGACCGGGTCGGCGGCCAGTTGCTGGGGAGCGATGCCAGCAACCTGTTTCGTCCTTCCGGTAACCGCCAGCAGGTGATGGGGCTGGTCGCTGCACTAGCGAACGCTACGGCGGCGCAGGCACCGCGTTCTGACAACGGATCGCTGGGGGATGCGCTGGCGGCGGCCGAGCGTTATCTCAGCAGCGGCACGCTGCTTTATCTTTTCAGTGATTTCCATGATGTGGACGCCGCCGTGCAACAGCACCTGATGCGGCTGGCACAGCGCTGTGAACTGAAACTGGTACTGATATCGGACCCGCTGGAGCAACAGCTGCCCCAGGGCAAGCGCTATCGGTTTTTTGGCCGTGACCGGGAATTGACGGTGGATGCCGATGCCGATCAGCAACAGCGTTATCAGGCACAGTTCGGCCGGCGCCTGGCGCTGCTGGAACAGCTACACAAATTGCGTGGGGTCGAGTTTGCCCACTGGCATACCGATCAGCATCCGCTGTTCCGGCCGCCATCCGCCGGAGGAGATCGCTGATGGATTTTTCAGAGATTCCTCTTAAACCGATGCTGCAACCGGAGGCGATCGGCTGGTGGCCGCCGGCACCGGGCTGGTGGTTATTGCTGGTACTGGTTGTGGTGGGCGCACTGTTGTTATGGCGCGGGTTGCAGCGGCGCAGGCGAGATCCGCGGCGTCATGCGCTGCAGGAGCTGGAGCAGATCCGTCAGCGCTTCGAGGCTCAGGGTGATGCCCGCGCCGCGCTGGTTGACTGCAATGCACTGCTAAAGCGCAGTGCCCTGACGCTGTTCAGGCGTCAGCAGGTGGCATCCCTGTCAGGCCAGCGCTGGCTGCAATTCCTGCTGGATAATGCCCGTGGCTGCGACGCTTCTCAGCTGCAACGGGTAGTGGACGGCCCCTACCGGGCCAGTGTTGATGCCGATCTTGATATCGCGGCGCTGTTCGGCAGTTGCCGCCAGTGGATAAAGACCGCAGGAAAAGGAAAGCAGAAGGATGTTTGAGTTTGCCTGGCCCTGGCTATTTCTGATTTTACCCCTGCCCTGGCTGGTACGGCGCTATGGACGCCCGATGAGCATTTCGCGCCAGAGTGGGCTGGAAGTTCCGTTTATTGCCGCGATGGAGCAGGCAACAGGGCATAGTCGTGGCACGGCCCTGAGCGGCAGCCTGCCGCTGTTAGTGCTGGCGTCACTCAGCTGGTGCCTGCTGGTCAGTGCCGCAGCCCGTCCCCAGTGGCTGGGGGAGCCGGTGCCGCAACAGCTCGAAGGGCGCGATATGGTGCTGGCGATCGACCTTTCGGAAAGTATGCTCGAGAAGGATTTCGTGCTGGGCGATCAGCTGATCAACCGGCTGCTGGCGACCAAGGTAGTGGCCGGTGACTTTATCGAGCGTCGCCAGGGCGATCGTATCGGCCTGATCCTGTTCGGCGAGCAGGCCTATATGCAGGCACCGCTGACTCACGACCGCACTACCGTCAAGCAACTGCTGGAAGAAGCCCAGATCGGCCTGGCAGGCAAGGCGACGGCGATAGGGGATGCGATCGGCCTGGCGGTGAAGCGTTTCCGTGAGATGGATAGCCAGCAACGTATCCTGATACTGATGACTGACGGTACCAATACCGCCGGTGCGCTGGAACCGGAAAAAGCCACCGAGCTGGCCGCTGCCGAGGGACTCAGGGTGTATACCATCGGTATTGGTGCCGAGCGGCAGCAGCGCGGCTTGCTGGGCAGCCTGTTCAGTGCCGGCAGCGAGATCGACGAAGCAAGCCTGAGAGCAATCGCCGAGACCACCGGTGGTCGCTATTTCCGCGCCCGGGATCTGGATCAGCTGGCCGAGATCTATCAGCTTCTGGATGAGCTGGAGCCGGTACAGCAGGATGCCGACTACTTCCGCCCGGTCAGCTCACTCTACCAGTGGCCGCTGCTGGCGGCGGCCCTGTTGCTGGCCGTGATCGCCCTGCTGCAGCAGAGGAGGGTCTGAGATGTGGCATCAATTCCTCAGCCAGTTCCATTTTCAGCAACCGCTGTGGCTGCTACTGGTGTTGCCCCTGGCCGGACTGAGCTATCTCGGCTGGCGTGGTACCCGGGGACGCAGCCACTGGAGTGAGGTCTGCGATCCGGAACTGTTACCGTTGCTGGTCAGGGAGGGACGGGCCAGTTCCCGTACGGGACTGGTACTGGCCATGCTGGTCAGCCTGCTGCTGGCGTTGGCCGCGGCACAACCGGTCTGGCAGAAGCAGCCCCGGCCGGCATTTAAGCAGGGCGGGGCGGTCGTTATCGCGCTGGACCTGTCGGCGTCGATGAATGCGACCGATATCAAGCCCAGCCGGTTGCAGCGTGCACGCTTTAAGATTGAAGACCTGCTGAGCCGCATGGGTGACAGCCAGGTCGCGCTGCTGGTCTATGCCGGGGACGCCTTTGCCGTGACGCCGCTGACAGAGGACAGCGATACGGTGCGTGCCCAGTTGCCTGCGATGGTACCGGAGATAATGCCGGCCCAGGGCAGCCGCGCCGACCGTGCCCTGCAGCTGGCGGCCGGAATGCTGCAACAGGCCGGGGTGCAGGGCGGCGATATCCTGCTGGTGAGTGATGAAGTCGAGCCGGCCCAGATCGCATCCAGCCTCAGTCGCCTGAGGGAACAGGGGATTAAGACCTCGATACTGGCAGTGGGAACCGAGCAGGGGGCACCGATCCCGACCGCTGCAGGTCCGCTGAAAGACCGGCAGGGACAAGTGATTCTGGCGAAAACCTCGCGGGCGCAAATGCTGGAAGCCGCCAGCCTCGGCGGCGGTGACGCGGTATTTATGAGCCACGATGACAGGGATCTGGTACGCCTGATCGGTGGCTTCGATCGCGGTGATAAGTTACGTGAGCACACGGTGACTGAAGTCGAGCACTGGGTTGCAGAGGGCCCCTGGTTGGTGTTGCTGGCGCTGCCGCTGATCTTACCCCTGTTTCGACGGGGACTGTTGCAGCTGATGTTGCCGGCGCTGCTGCTGATCGGCTTCGGCACGGCTCCGGTCGCCGAGGCGGCGCCGGCAGAGCGCGTCACGGACAGCGCTGCCGCCTCCGGGCTTTGGCAGCAACTGTGGCAAACCGACGACCAGCGCGCGGCCCGGCAGTATGCCGCCGGTGATACCTCTGCTGCAGCGCAGACCTTCTCGGACCCGCGCTGGAAGCAACTGGCACAGTATGAGAGCGGCGATTTCGACGCGGCGCTGGCGGCGCTGGCGGCACCGGAAACGGCGGCTGACTGGTATAACCGTGGCAATGTGCTGGCGCGAAAGGGCGAGCTGGACAGCGCTATCGCCGCCTATGACCAGGCACTGGCGCTGCAGCCGGATCTGGCAGACGCAGAGCACAACCGGTCCCTGCTGCAGCAGCTTAAAAATCAGCAGCAGTCACAGCAGTCGGATAAATCCGATCAGGGCCAGTCCGGGCAGGACAAACCGAATCAGGAACAGGCCAGTCACGAGCCGCAGGCCTCAGATCAGAACCGCGCAGAGCAACAGAATTCAGGCCCGAACGAACAGGAGTCACAGCAGCAGGCCGCCAAGGGCGATAACAAGGATGGGGATTCACAAACCCCGGCGCAGGCGTCGGGGCAGTCAGGAGAGCCCGGAGCCTCAGCGCAAAACCCGTCCGCCCGGTCTGCGGAAGAACAGCAGCAGAAACAGCAAGCCGCCGAGCAGCTGAAACAGGCGATCGATCAGCAACTGGATCGCCAGCAAGAGCAGCAGACGTCGGGCTCGCAACTTGCCGACCGCGAATCCCGGCCGGTGGATGAAGCCGAGCAGGCGCGCCAGCAACTGTTAAACCGTATCGTCGATGATCCGGCCGGCCTCTGGCGGCGCAAATTTATCTATCAGTATCGTCAGCGTAGTGATCAGCCATCGGAGGAGAAGCAATGGTAACGCGTAGTCACTGGCTTGGGCTGCTGTTGCTGGCCTGTAGCTTCGGCCTGCAGGCGGCAGTGGACAGCCATATTAATCGCAGTAGCGTCAGTCAGGGTGAATCGATCCGATTCACTATCGATATGTCCGATATTGATGGCGATAACATCAACCTGAATCCATTGCAGAAAGACTTTGAGATTCTCGGCCGCAGCCAGCAATCCCGCACCGTCATCACCAATGGTTCTTTGCAAAGCACCAATGAACTGGTGTTGAGCCTGTTGCCACGTCGCACTGGTGTGCTGACGATTCCGGCGCTGGAGATCGATGGCGAGCAGACCCAAAGCCACCAGATCGAGGTAACGGCAGTGGCTCAGCCTGCTGCGGCAGAGGGAGGGCTGGAGATGAGCGCGACCCTCTCCAGCGAAACGCCGCTGGTGCAGCAGCCGCTGATTTACAGGATGCAGCTGAAAGTAGGGCGGGCGGTGTTCAATGCCTCACTGCAGCCACCGGCGATCGCGGCGGGTAAAGCACTGGTCGAGTCGTTGGGCGAGCAGGAACAGTTTAAGCAGCGGATTAATGGCCGTGAAATCACCGTGGTGGAACAGGCCTGGCTGATCACGCCGGAACAGAGCGGCGAGCTGGAGATCAGTCCGGCAAGCATGGTGGCGCAGGTGCGCACCGGCCGTCGCAATCGTGACGCCTTTGGCAGTTCGCTGTTCAGCGATCCCTATGAAACCCGGCGGGTACAGATCAGTGCCGATGGTTTCAGCCTGCAGGTGGCGCCAATCCCGGCCGACTACAGCGCCCGGTACTGGTTACCGGCGGGGTCTTTGAACCTGAAAGAGCAGTGGAGCAGCGATCAGTTCAGGGCCGGTGAGCCACTGACCCGCAGCATCACCCTGACGGTGGAGGGGCTGGCGGTGAATCAACTGCCGGAGCTGACCCTGCCCGAAAGCGATGGCCTGAAACAGTATGCGGCTAATCCGGTGACTGATCAGGGCTATCAGGATGGAGTGCTGAGATCCTCCCTGACACAGGAGGTTACGCTGATTCCGGGACGGGCGGGTGAGATGACGCTGCCTGCGGTAGAGATCCCCTGGTGGAACACCCGCAGCGGCCGTATCGAAGTGGCCCGCCTGCCTGCCCGGACGCTGGATGTCGCCGCAGCGGAGGGGGAGGTGGCGACCGTGCCGCAACCGCAGTCTCAACCGCAGCAGCAGCGTCAGGCGCAGTCTCCAGTGCCAGCCGTGACAGCAGCCGATACCGCCACCGATATCGCCACTGATACAACGGAGCAGCCGTCTGTTGCCGCGGCCGCAGAGACAGAGGCTGCTGTGGTGGCCGGAGCCGATCCGGTGGCCAGCCTGTGGATCGCCCTGGCCGGCGCGCTGGCAGGCAGCGCGCTGACCCTGCTGGGGCTTTGGGGCTGGCGCCGCTGGCGTCGGGAAGGCACTGCGAGCGTTGCCGCTTCTGTTCCATCTTCCCGGCCGTCACCGCAGGCCGTGATTAAGGCGTGTCAAAGCGATAATGCGGCTGCCGCCCGGGAGGCCTTGCTGCAATGGGCGCAGGGCTACTGGCCGGAGGTCAATAACCTGCATCAGCTGTCGGCCCGGGTGAGTCCCGAATTACAGCGGGCGATCGCCGAATTAAATCGCAGCAGCTACAGCCGTTCACCCCGGGCCTGGCAGGGTGAGCGCCTGATCAGTGCAATAAAGGCGTTTGATCCGGAAAAACAGAATGGGGCGCTGAAGGACAGCGCTCTGGAACCGTTGTATCGATAGCCAGCGACGGCGTTTTCTTGTCGCCTAACGCTCAGGGCTTGCTGCTCTTAGGTAGGGTCATCACGAAACCCGGATGTCTGGCCGCGGGGAGCGATAATTAGCCGGGACGACGGGCTCGCGATGTCAAAAGAAGCCACCGCTGACAAGCTGAACGTCTGTCAGTGGTGGCCGAGGGTAAAGCTTGCAATGAGAGGGCAATGGGTGACAGTTGTCACCCGGGTCGAACGTTTCGAGCTTAGGTATCAGTGCTGCAGTATCTGCGACAGGAACAGCTGAGTTCGCTCATGCTGCGGGTTGTCGAAGAATTCGTGAGGATTGTTTTCCTCGATGATCTGGCCGCCATCCATAAAGATCACGCGGTCTGCCACGGTTTTGGCGAAGCCCATTTCGTGGGTTACGCAGAGCATGGTCATCCCTTCCTGCGCCAGTTCGACCATGACGTCCAGTACCTCTTTGATCATCTCAGGGTCGAGGGCCGAGGTCGGTTCGTCAAACAGCATCACGTCCGGGTTCATGCAGAGCGAGCGGGCGATTGCCACTCGCTGCTGCTGACCACCGGAGAGCTGGCCCGGGTATTTCAGGGCCTGATCGGGGATGCGCACACGCTCCAGAAACTTCATCGCGGTTGCTTCGGCTTCCTTGCGCGGTACTTTCTTCACCCAGATCGGTGCCAGGGCGCAGTTCTCCAGCACCGTCAGGTGCGGGAACAGGTTGAAGTGCTGGAACACCATGCCGACATCGCGGCGGATCGCCTCGATCTTCTTCAGGTCTTCGGTCAGCTGGGTGCCGTTCACCAGAATCTCGCCCTGCTGGTGTTCTTCCAGACGGTTGATGCAGCGGATCATGGTGGACTTACCGGACCCGGACGGACCACAGATAACGATTCGCTCGCCTTTCTTAACACTGAGGTTGATGTTTTTCAGGACATGAAACTCGCCGTACCACTTATTGAGGTTACGCAGTTCCACCATGGTTTCCTGTGCAATTGCTTCGTTGGAATCAGACATCAATTCGCTCTCCAATAATCAGGTACGGCTGCCGTGGCCAGTGTGTAAGAGTTTTTCCAGGTGCAGGCTGTAGCGTGACATGCCAAAACAGAACACCCAGAACATCAGTGCAACGAAGATATAACCTTCGGTGGAGTAACCCAGCCACTCCGGATCGTTCAGTGCTGCCTGCACAATGGCCAGCAGGTCGAACAGACCGATAATCAGTACCAGGGAGGTATCTTTAAACAGTGCGATAAAGGTGTTCACAATGCCCGGAATCATCAGCTTCAGTGCCTGAGGCAGGATGATCAGTACCATCTTCTTCCAATAGCCGAGGCCCAGGGCATCGGCCGCTTCATACTGGCCCTTAGGGATCGCCTGCAGGCCGCCACGCACCACCTCCGCCATATAGGCCGACTGGAACATGACGATACCGATCAGGGCGCGCAGCAGTTTGTCGAAGGAGATCTCCTCCGGCACAAACAGCGGCAGCATGACCGAGGCCATAAACAGCACGGTAATCAGCGGAACGCCACGCCAGAACTCGATGTAGATGATCGACAACGAACGTACGATCGGCATATCCGAGCGGCGGCCCAGTGCCAGCGCGACACCGAATGGCAGCGAGGCCACGATACCGACCACGGCGAGGATCAGGGTCAGGCTCATGCCACCCCATTTGTGTGTTTCCACCTCGACCAGGCCGAAGGCACCGCCGTAGAGCAGGAAGAACGCGACCACCGGGAACACGAACAGCGTCAGTGCCGCCACGAGGCCCTTGTATGGCAGGTTCTTAATCACCAGCCAGGCGACCAGACCGACAAACATGAAGAAGGTCAGGTCGATACGCAGGTCTCTTCCAGCGGATAGAAGCCGTACAGGAACTGGTCCAGACGGTTGGTCACGAACACCCAGCAGGCGCCGCCATTGGTGCAGGCCTCGCGGCTGTCGCCCCACCAGTCCGCATCAATCAGTGCCCACTGCAGGGCCGGGATCAGCGTCAGCCACAGGATGTAGCCGATCACCAGCGTGGCGATGGAGTTCCATGGTCCGTTAAACAAATTCTTGCGCATCCAGCCGACGATCCCGACCGTACTGGCCGGTGGTGGCAGCGCAGGTTGTGCTTCATATTTCATAACTGCCTCCCTAGCGTTCGATCAGCGCTGTGCGGTTGTTGTACCAGTTCATGAACATGGATGTGAGCAAGCTCAGTGTCAGGTAGACGGCCATGGTCATAAAGATTACCTCGATCGCCTGACCGGTCTGGTTCAGCGTGGTGCCGGCAAAGACGGATACCAGATCCGGATAGCCGATCGCCGTGGCCAGCGAGGAGTTCTTGGTGAGGTTAAGGTACTGACTGGTCAGTGGCGGAATGATCACGCGCAATGCCTGGGGAATGATGATCAGGCGTAGTGTACGTCCCACCGGCATGCCCAGTGCGGACGCGGCTTCCAGCTGGCCTTTAGGCACGGCCATGATACCGGCACGTACGATCTCGGCGATAAAGGCGGCTGTATAGATGGTCAGAGCCAGCCACAGCGCCATCAGCTCGGGAATGATGGTCATACCGCCGCGGAAGTTAAAACCTTTCAGGGCCGGGTATTCCATCTCGATCGGCATGCCCATCACAAAGAACACCGCCAGCGGCAGGGCCAGAATCAGGCCAAGCCCGGCTTTGCCGGTCGGGAAATCCTGCCCGGTATCATCGCGGCGCTTATCAGCCCAGCGCTTCACCAGAATGGTGGCGATGATGCCGACGATAAAGGTGCCGGTCACCACACCAAAGCCGTCCTGTGCGATGGGTTCTGGCAGGTAAAGGCCGCGTACGTTGAGGAAGCCACCGAATGCTTCCAGACTCTGGCGCGGTGACGGCAGGGCCCTCAGCACGGCGAAGTACCAGAAGAAGATCTGCAGCAGCAGCGGGATATTACGGAATATCTCGATGTAGGTCGCAGCCAGGCGGCTGATCAGCCAGTTGTCGGACAGACGGGCAACACCGAGGATAAAGCCGAGGAAAGTCGCCGCCACGATGCCCAGTACGGACACCAGTACTGTATTCAGCAAGCCGACAATAAAGGTTGTGCCGTAACTGTCGACTTCGCTGTAAGGGATCAGTGACTGAATGATGCCAAAACCGGCTTCGACGCCGAGAAAATCAAATCCGGTGGTAATACCGCGCTGTTCAAGGTTGTGCAGCGTGTTTGAAATAATTTCAGAGAGAAAAAGACCCAGCGTTAAGATCAGTATTCCCTGAAACAGCAGTGCCCGCTTAGCGGGATCGTTCCAGAACTTGGTGCCTTGGTCCGCGGACTTTGGCGTCTGTTCCGGATCTGAAATGCCGGATGACATATCAATCTCCACAGCAATAGAACATAGGGAAAAGGGTACAGAGCCGTTGCAACTAAACGGCTCTGTGAAAGGTGCCTATAGGGGAGGCACCTGTGAGCACATCAGAAAGAATTGTTATCAGAATTGATTAGCGCATTGGTGGCGCGTACTGCAGGCCGCCGTCGCTCCACAGAGCGTTGATGCCACGGGAAACCTTCAGCGGAGAGCCAGCGCCTACGTTACGGTCGAATGCTTCGCCGTAGTTACCAACCTGCTTAACCACCTGGTAGCCCCAGTCATCATTCAGACCCAGGCCTTTACCGCGAGGACCTTCCAGGCCCAGCAGGCGGCGTACGTTCGGGTTCTTGGAGTCTTTTTTCATGCCGTCGACATTGGCCGAGGTGATGCCCATCTCTTCCGCGTTCAGCATGGCAAACAGGGACCATTTCACGACGTTGAACCACTGGTCGTCACCCTGGGCGACCACAGGACCCAGCGGCTCCTTAGAGATCACTTCCGGCAGCACCATGGCACCGTTCGGGTTGGACAGCTTGATACGCAGGGCGTACAGCTGAGACTGGTCGGAGGTCAGAACGTCACAGCGACCGGCATCGAAGCCTTTAACGGTCTGGTCGGAGGTATCGAATACCACCGGGGTGTAGCTCATGCCGTTAAGGCGGAAATAGTCAGCCAGGTTCAGCTCGGTAGTGGTACCGGCCTGGATACATACCGCCGCACCGTCTAGCTCTTTGGCGCTTTTCACGCCCAGCTCTTTGCTGACCATGAAGCCCTGGCCGTCGTAGTAGTTGACGCCGGCGAAGTTGAGGCCCAGCTGGCTGTCACGGGTCTGGGTCCAGGTGGTGTTACGGGACAGTACATCGATTTCACCGGACTGAAGTGCGGTAAAGCGCTCTTTAGCGGTCAGCGGAATGTATTTAACTTTGGTGGCATCACCCAGCGCAGCGGCCGCAACCGCACGGCAGACGTCTACATCGAGGCCAGTCCAGTTGCCTTTGTCATCCGGGTTAGAGAAGCCTGGCAGACCTGTGCTGACGCCACACTGCAAGAAGCCGCGCTCCTTAACGGAGTCCAGGGTAGCCGCGCTAACGGAAGCGGCAATGGAGGTAGCAACTACAGCAGTAGCAACGAGCGTTTTCTTCATCATCAGAAGTTTCCTCTTCTCTTTCGAGAGATTTTATTGTTGTTCGATTTGGTTACTTCAAGTTTATTCAGATCGCTTTTAATCCAGGAGAGCCTTCCCTCTGTATTTCCGGCGAACTGAGCAATCCTGCTAATTGTGATGAGAGCAATTCCTGTACCAGAAATCTGCAATAACAGACATCCGGATTGTTGAATAAGTCTTTACGACAGCTGCTTTTTAAACAAGCGGAAATAGTACTTAGCGGTTTTGCGTACTAATCCGTAATTGGTCTACGTACTAGTACGTACTCGTGCAGCTTGTGGAATTTGATTGCTGTAGGGTTTCTCTGACAATGTGCCCATATAAGGGGCATTATCGAAGCGTTTTGCTGCTTTTTAGGGCTGGCTATCGATCTGGAATTGTGGCGCGGTAGACGGCCAATACAGGGGGCGACAGTGCAGAAATGGCCAGATCTGATCTGTTTTTAGCCACTGAGGTGGGTTTATGATGGTTTAGCAAAACTAAACGAAACTGATTTGTGAAATTAATCTCAGGCTTTTACGGCGATTGTTGCGGAATTAAATACTCGTAAAGATAAAGACGCTTTTATTGTAAGGATTTAGGTGCCGCTATGCTCAGTCCCGTATCCGGCTGCGACTGGAAAGAGGCGGGATTTCTCCCCCGGATGCGTTTAAATCACGGCCAGTATCCGGGTAATCCGTTGTACAGATGGTGCTGAAACTATGAGGCCTTGATTTAAGTGTCGGCGAATAAGTTCGGGATTTCTATGCAGAAAAACACGGCTTATTCGCCGGCTCAATTATGCGCTGCCTGCGACCGCCGGTTTTAATTCAGCCCGGCCATCAAACTGCTCTGGCCAGTCGCGACGTGTCAGTACCTGTCCCTGTTCTCTGACGCTGCGCAGCTCGGCCAGATTCAGCTCGGTCATCAGCCAGTGGCTTTCGTTGCTGTGCTCCAGCGGGCTTTCAGCGAGTACGCCGTCACTTGGCATTCCGTAGTCCGGTGGCACAAATACCCCGGCGCGGCCGATATTTTCATCGACAGCCGGTGACCATTCGGCCAGGCCTGTGGTGGGAGACTGGACCATGGCGATCTGGTTTTCCAACGCCCGGGCCTGACATCCCCTGCGCACCCGGTAATAGCCGGCCCGGGTATCGGTGCAACTGGGCGAGAGAATCAGGTCGGCCCCCGCTTCAGTCAGCTGACGGGCAAAGTGCGGGAACTCATTGTCGTAACAGATCTGAATGCCGAGACGGCCAAAGGGAAGGTCAAACAACTGCAATCCCTGGCCGGAATCTATATGCCACTGCTCCCGTTCAAAGCGGGTCATAATCAGCTTGTCCTGAGTGCCCAGCAACCCCTGAGGGCCAAACATCCAGCTGCGGTTACGGAAGCGACCATCGCTGTCCAGCACCGGAGCGGTGCCGGGGCAAAACCAGATCTGGTGCTCTTGCGCCAGTGACTCACACAGTTGCAGCCATCTATCGATCAACGGCTGCATCTGACGGATCGACAGGTGCAGGTCGCTGCGCACAGCGGTCGGCAGCTGACCGGTCAGGGTCATCGCCGAGTACTCCGGCAGAAGCAGCAGGTTTGCGTCGTCAGCCGTTGCCCGGCCGACCAGTTGGCGCAGATGTGCTTCATAATCTGACCAGTGCTCGAACAGTTCGATTGCGTATTGAGCGGCGGCGATACGTATTTTTTCCATCAGATTGCCTTTATCCAGAATGACATCGGCTTAGCCGACTCTTCGCTTTCACCGATCTCCTGCCAGCTATACTCTGTGCGAAGTTCGGGATGGTGGACATAGCCACGGTTGCGCCAGAACTGATTCAGCGGGGAATAGTCAGCCGGGCGCAGCGGGTGATTGTCCGGGCGTTCGATGGCGCAAAAGCAACATAGCTCAAAGCGCTGCAGTAGGCGGGCATAGCGTTCCCGTTCCTGAAAGAAGCGTACGCCGATGCCCCGGCCGCGATACTCGGGTAACAGGACTGATTCACCGAAGTAGAACACCTTTTCCGGGTCGATCCCCTGTTGCAGAAATGGCTGCTTAAATTCACTGGTTTCATCGGCCATCGGAATCCCGGTGGCTGCGCCTACTACCTTGTCTTTATCCAGTGCCAGTACAAACAAGCTGTCTGCCGAAGCCGCATAGGTCTTCAGGTACTGCCGTTCGTAGGCCAGAGACCCCTCGTACAGGTAGGGATACTCGTGAAATACCCGGATTCGCAACTGAGCCAGGTTGTCGATGTAGGGGCCAATCGCCGCGCCGGTGAGAATCCTGTATTGCATCTGCAGACTCCGGGTAAAAAGGGCAATTTTAACGGCCAGGCAAGGGGCCAAAAAGGGGGGCGGGCGTATCTGGCAGGCGGACTGTCGCAAAAGCGACAGTCCCAACGCTATAGGTGCGTGGCTTTACCTGGCGGTCAGGGCGGCGGAATCGAAAGCAATACCATCCCAGCCGGTGTTAATAAAGTTGCGGATATTACCGTGGTCATTGCCTTCTGGCGTATTCAGCACGTCCTGATAGAAACGGCCAAAGCAGGCGAGGGTCTTGTCTTTATTCAGGTTGTTGAGCTGGGCAAATGCAAAGATCTTACAGCTGCCTTCATTCTGGCCCGCTTCATTGCGCAGGTCACCATTCTGAAATCCGGTTTGGCTATAAACGTAATGATCGCTGATGACCTGCATGCAATCTTCAAAATCCAGCGTGCTGTCAGAACCAATCCCTTCCAGAAATGCTGCCAGAGAGGTCATTGTGTACTCCAGTAAATTATTGTGTTTAAACGGGTTGCACAGTGTAGCGGCCTGAAGCGGACAAGGGAATCTGCTGCTGCCGTCCTGGCTGCGTGGAATCGGCCAAATGTATTAGCGCGTAGCAAAAAGCTCTTCTATGCTTTTTCCTGATGTGAATACAGAGGTAAGACATTATGACTGTTCCGCTCACCGAGATCAGAGCGCACCGCAGTTATGTGCAATGCGTATTTGCCCGGGTGGCGGCACCGGAAAGAGTGATATTGGAAGTGGAAACCTGTGATGGTAATCGCTTTACGGTCTCGGATGATCAGGGCGAGCGACTGGTGTATGGCAGCCTTCAGGAGGCATCAGAGCAGATCTGGGATCTGGGCAGGGTAAAGGTGATAGAGGGTGACGCCGAGCCTGGCGAAGGCTAGGGTGCAGTCGGATGTCACAGATGCAGAAGAAAAATAATCAATGGAACTGAAATTTATGACGGTAACCTTGGAAGCGATTTTGTGGGGCTATTGTGATGCCTCCCGGTTGGTTGTGCTGGCGCTGGAATCCGGCAGCTATCAGGTAGCAGTAGAGAATGAAGAGCAGAAACGTTTCCGGGTTGTTGACGGAGAGGGCGAACCCCTCAGCTTTAGTTGTCAGAGTGATGTCGTCAGGCAGTTTCAGGGCCTGGCTATCCTCGATATTCTGACCGAAAGCTATCCGGACCCCGGTGGCCTGATGTCGCAAGCGGCCGGAGATACGGCGACAGAGGTTATTTCGGCCTGAAACGGCTTGTCAGCCGCTGCAGACCGGGATCTGCTAGCGGTTAGCCAGCAATATGCCGCCGATAATCAATGACAGACTGGTGACATGTACCAGCGTGATCGACTCGCCCAGAAACAGCCACGCCGAAAAACTGGCAAATAGCGGTACCAGGTAGTACAGCAGCCCCGGCTTGGTCGGCCCCAGTATCGCCACGGCGTTGTTCCACAGGTGGTAGGAGATCAGTGAAGCACCGAGGCCGATATAGAGAATGGCGGCCGAGGTGTTTTCGGTAAAGTGCACCGCCTCCTGAGTGAAGTGCTCCCAGATATAAAAAGGCGTCAGGTACAGCAGCCCCAGCAAAAAGCTGGCAAACAGCAGGGTCGATCCGGTGATTTCAGCGGGCTTGATGCGGATCAACATGGTATAGACCGCGAAACAGATCGCCGAGATCAGTACCCAGAGATCACCCCGGGCGAAATTCAGATGCAACAGGGTCTCGACCGATCCGCCTGTCACCAGCACCACCACGCCGCTGGCGGTCACCAGGGTGCCGAGTGCCTTGCGCGGGGTGATCTTCTCGCCAAAACAGAATCGCGCCAGCAGGATCATAAACATCGGTGCTGATATCGCCATCAGCGACAGGTTAATCGCCGTGGTGGTATGGCCACCGATATAGATCAGGGTGTTAAAGACGCTGACACCCGTGATCGCCACGGCTGACAGATAGAGAAAATGCTTGCGCATAATCTGCAACCGTCCCGCCATGCCGCCAATCACAAATGGCAGAAGCCCCAGAAACGCCACGACCCAGCGCCAGAAAGCCAGCCCGATCGGTGGAATCTGGTCACTCAGCCCCTTGGCTATAATAAAGTTACCCGACCAGATAAGTGTTGCACCTATAGCGAACAGGTAGCCTTTCAGCAGGTGGTTATCGCGAGGTTGTGGTTGCGTCATGGAGCAGATGTTTCCGTATTGAGTGGCGGTTTGCCGTTGGAGCTGATGACGGGCTGAGCCCGGGCCGGGGCGGAGATTTTACGATTAAACGGGGCGTATTGCTCGCTGTTTCTGACTCCGCCGTCAGCTTCTTTCCGGTGTATGCGGAGTTCACCATGAAACGATTCTATTTTGTCAGTGATAATCTGAGCGAACTGGAAGCCGCTGAACGGGAGCTGGAAGCATCCGGTATTCCCCATCAGCAGATCCATCACCTGGATGCTGCCGAGATCTTCCATGAGAAGCAGCAGATGGAGCACGGAGCCATGTGGCAGCAGAAGGAAGTGGTGCGGGGCACGCTGCGCGGTGGCCTGATCGGTCTGGTGCTTAGCCTGTTGCTGCTCTGGCTGTGCTGGTGGGGTGGTGCCGTGGAGCAGCTCGGCTGGAGTCCGTTTCTGCTGATTGCGCTGGCGGTGCTGGTCTTTTCCGTCTGGGAAGGGAGTTTTATCGGCCTGAAACGTGTACGGACAAAGTTTAATGCCTTTCTTAAAGTGGTGCGTCACGGCCGGCATGCCATCGCGGTCGAGATCTATGGCAAGCAGGAAGCGGTACTGCGCAGGGTGACCCGTACCCACGCCCATATCTATCTGGCGGGATTTGGTGCCGCTTTTAATCACCGGACTCTGGTGCCCGGCATCCGGGAGCCTGATTAGCGCTGCTTTGGCTCAGCTCAATGGCTTAGGTAATTGTGGGAAAATCTGATTAGGATTTTTTTGCTGCCGTGGTAAGCTGTTTTCAACTATCACTTAAGTATTTGAATTGACAGGGGCAGTTGATGGCAGCGCCGAGAGTATTGATAGTCGATGACGCCCGCTTTATACGTGAACATGTCACTAAAATCGTCACGACGGCCGTTCAGGGGGCAGAGGTACATGCCGCTGAAGATGGCGAAGCCGGACGAAAACTTCTCACCCAGAACCGTTATGACATCATCCTGTGCGACTGGGAGATGCCGGGCATGTCCGGCCTTGAACTACTGCAATGGACCCGTCAGCAGCCCGCTTACCAGAAAACACCCTATCTGATGGTAACCAGTCGGGGCGAGCGTGATTTTGTCCTTAAGGCCGTGCAGGCCGGGGTAAACGATTATATTGGTAAGCCCTTTGAAGCCCAGCAGCTGGTTGAGAAGATCAACAAATGGCTGGAGAAAGGCGGTGAAACTGACTCTACCGCACGCCGCCGCGCCGCTCAGATGCTGGCGAAGGAACCTGATGCCGCGAAAAAAACGGCCAAAAAGCCCAAGGGACTGGCGCAGTTGCGTATTGGTAGCGCCAGCTATAAATGTGCGGTAAAAGATCTCACCCTGCAGCAGGTCGAAGTCGCTATCAAGCGCGAGTCCAGCTTACCGGTGATTCTGGAGCAGGCGGTAGTGGATATTGAGCAGGTGGGTGGCAGCAGTGTTGCCCGTATGAACGGATTTATCCGCTCGATAGAAGCACATGAGCCGCGCCCGGATTGCAACTTTCTGAATATTAAAGTGTATTTTGCCGACAATGATCCGGAGAAGCTGGAACACCTGTCCCGCTATATAGAGAAAATGCGCGCTCGCTAAGCCCCTCTGGTTGCTAAATTACCGTCACAGCCCTGATGCCTTCTGCCATCAGGGCTGATCTTCCCCGGCGGTGACTCTTATCCGTCCCCAACCCTTCTATGCTTAACTCTCGCCGCAGGCAGCCGACTAAACTATAGGGAGTATATTCAGGCAGCACAGGTCTATATACACATGATGCTACTGCAGGCCGAATCCAACAGCTATGGACGGGACTTTGTGGTCGGAGATATCCACGGTTATTACCAGCTCTTAATCCGGGAGCTGGAAAGGGTGGACTTTGACCGCAAACATGACCGTCTGTTTGCCGTCGGAGATCTGATCGACCGGGGCCCGGATTCGCTGGCCTGCATCAGCCTGCTGGGTGAAGACTGGTTTTATGCCGTGCGCGGAAACCATGAGCAGATGATGATCAATGCCTTAAGCCGGGATGACGAAGTCCTCTACCAGCTGTGGCTGTTTAACGGCGGCGGCTGGAGCAGTGAGTGGGACCGGGCTACCCTGAAAGCGCTGGCCGAGCGGCTGGATGAGCTACTGCCGCTGGCCATCGAGGTCGATACGCCCTGGGGCCGCCTGGGTATCGTTCACGCCGAACCGGGGAGTGAGTGGGGAGCGGATAATTTTGCCGATACCCAGCGACTGCTCTGGTCACGGGAGGGGGTCTGGCAGGAGAAAACCACCAGCTGCCGGAACATTGATCTGGTAGTGGTCGGGCATACCCCTGTTGAGCGCCCTGTGCTGCTGGGGAATGTGTTGCATATCGATACCGGTGCCTTCTGTACCGGTAAGCTGACCCTGATGCCGCTGGAATCGGTTTTTCAGCTGCGCAGCCTGTCGTCGGCAAAATAATATTCATACGGAGAATCCGTATAGCGCGCCACTTGGCCGAATCGTAAATTATGTCGGCCAGCCAGCGCTATTGCTGCCGTTGCTATGGCGGCGGGAAGAATGCAATCCTCTCTGAACCCGGTGCTCACGCAACGGCTGGAAGCGGGAACGCTGCATTACCGGAGAGGTTAAATACAGCAACCTCATGCAGATAAGCGCCGTCCGCTCAGGGAAAGTGCAGTATTCGGTCGCGGCAGACCATAGCCTCCCGTATAATGGCGCGCTTGGTTATAAATGGGTGGCAAAATGAAAGTTTGTGGTGTTGAACTAAAAGGTAACGATGCCGTTATCACGCTGTTGAATTTTGAGTTCGGTCTGTTTGATCTGCCAGACTGCCGTGTAAGGAAGCTGAGCATCAACGATGCCGACAGCGTAGAGCAGTTGCGGGATTTTCAGTTTACCTTCGCAAAACTGATGCAGGACTACAAAATTGACCGGGTTGTTATCCGCAAGCGTGCCCACAAAGGTAAGTTTGCCGGTGGCGCAGTAGGCTTCAAGCTAGAAGCGGCTATTCAGCTGGTGGAAGGTGTACAGGTCGACCTGATGTCACCAACCGATGTCAAAGACCAGCTGAAACATACCCCGCTGCCAGTGAACTTTAAGGGCACTGGCCTGAAGCAGTTCCAGGAGAACGCTTTCACCACCGGATACGCCTACCTTTGCCGCAACGACAAAGCGGCAGAGTAAGCGGACTGCAGCCCGCCGATCATTTTTGTTGGCGGGCTTTCTCTTCAGAAATAATCTTATCCATCTCCTCTGATTCCGGATCCTGGACATCAACTCCCTTCACTATCCGCACATAGTTCACCTGTAGAATCCTGATCGACATCAGCAGGAAGGCGAACGGCAGGATCATATAGATATACTTCATCGGAATGCCCAGCGTCTGCGACTTCCAGAACAGGTTCATCCGGTTAAAAACAAAGTCGTAACTCAGCCAGATAAAGCTGCAGTTAAATGCCAGCCAGATCAGGTCGGTGATTACCTCCAGCGCAATAAAGGCCTTGGGCGGCAGCCACTTCAGCTGAAAAGTCACCCGGTTATGAGCTGACAGCTTGGCTGCATAACTGGCCCCCAGATAGACAAACCAGACGAACATGTATACTGACAGCTCCTCCGTCCAGCTGAACGAGTAGCCGAACAGCTGTCGTGACACTATCTGCATAAACAGCAGCAATACAAAGCCTGCCAGCAGGGCGCGACACAGGTAACTTTCCAGATTATTAAACAGCTTGAGAAGCCAGCGCATAAGGATCACCTCCGTTGCCGCCTCACTTCAGTGTAGTTAAAGGCGACCGGGATGCTGGTGGGAATGAGGCAGCCAGGATGTAGGCACGCAAATTTTCGATAGGGGCTGGATAGGCATAGCAGATAGCAATTGAAAGTCGTAAGCTCCAAGGGAATCAAAGTGATCAGGTAGGAATCCGGTATGAAACGGTTGGACTTCAGTCAGTTGGCGACCTTTGTGGCGATAGTCGATGCCGGCAGTATAACCAAGGCTGCCGCATCGCTGCACCGCACTCAGGCCGCTATCAGTATCCAGCTAAAAAAGCTGGAAGAGACAACCGGCAAGCAGCTGCTTAACCGTTCCTACAATAAGATAAGTCTGACCCGGGAGGGTGAAGTCTTATTGTCCTATGCCCGTAAGATCCTCAGCCTGGCCGAAGAGGCCTATCACGCCATCAGTGATGACGAGATACAGGGGGTGGTGCGCTTTGGTGTCCCTGACGGCTATGCCCGCGCCTTTATGCAGGATGTAATTCGTACCTTTATTCAGCGCTTCCCGAAAATTCGCCTGCAGATCAAGAATGACCCCAGTCCCAAGCTATTCCAAAGCCTGCATGAAGGTGACCTGGACCTGATTCTGGTAACCCGTTCATCCCGGGAAGCCGGTGGCGACATATTGCGTAAGGAGAAGATCGTCTGGGTGGCCGCCGCTGATTACGAGCTGGATCCGGCCGCGCCGATACCGCTGGCGCTCTACCAGCCTGGCTGTGATTACCGGCGTCGCATCGTTGATGGCCTGAACCAGCTGGGGCAGGAGTGGTATCTGGCCTTCGAGTGCCAGGGGGTGACAGGTTTCGATATTGCGATCAGCAATGGTCTGGCCGTCTCCGCCGTCGCAGGCTCATTGGTTAAGGATGAATGGCAGGTGCTGGACTTTCCACAGATGTTGCCGGAGCTGGGTGAGATCGAAGTTGAGATGCACCGTAGCCCGGGGGAATCCAGTGAAGCCGTCAACTGTTTCGCCCATGAGCTGGAGCTGCATATCTCAAATCGGAAGAACGCCGAGCCTTAAGGTCCATCCGCGGGCTATCAGGTCCTGAGCATCCGTTGGCAACCTCAAGAGAGCTGACCCGGGGCAAGCCTGAAGGGGCGCTATCCGGCCCCTGGTCGACCCTGGCTGGCGTGAGACCCGCGCTAGGAGGGTGCTTGGTTATCCAGCGGCTGGCCTGTCACAGTCGTCGACTCATTACTGGTGATAACCTCGGCCAGGCAGGCCGTGACAATCAAAAGGGCACCGCACCATTCCATCAGTGTCATGCGCTCTTCTGGCAGCAGTAACGAAGCCGAAAGCACCGCAATCAATACCTCCGACATCATCAGCAGGCTGGCCCGGCCGGGATAGATGAATTTCTGTGCCCAGAATATGGCGAAAAGGGTCGGCAGCAGCATGCCGACCGATACCAGCGTGCTGACCGGAAGCAGTGGCAGGGATTGCTCCAGCGTGAGTAGCGATCCTGGCTGGGCCATATAGCCGATCAGTATGGCGCCGAGCGCGGTAAAGCTGAACTGGCACAGGGTGATTCCAGGCAGGGGAACCCGGTCATAACGTTTGATCATGGCGCTGCCGATCGCCCAGAAGATTCCGGAGAGCAGGGCAAGCAGGTCGCCGATGTTCAGTTGCACCGAGCCATGACCTGATAGCAATAAGCTCATGCCGGTAAAGCCGCCGATGATGGCTAACCAGCGTAACCAGCCCGCTCGTTCTTTCAGCCAGAACACCTCGATCAGCGTTGCCCAGGCTGGGGTCAGATAAAACAGCAGCGTCGCCCGCACCACGGAGGAAAACAGCACTCCGGAGGAATAGAGTGCGATGCCCATGCCGGTAAAGAAACCGATCGCCAGTGCGGTCCTCATATAGCCCCGGTGATCACGCCAGCGCAGTAGCACCAGCATCAGTAAGGGTAGGATGGCAGGCAGGGCAAGCAGGGCCACGGCGCTGGTGCCGGCCAGGCCCTGTTCCTCCAGATAGCGGAGGGGGATCCAATAGGTTCCCCAAACGGCAGCCGAGAAAAAGACGACAGCCGATGCGGTTCTGGCACTGGGAGCTGTTAGCAACATTCTTTATCGCCTTAATAGTGGTGGATTTATAAATTATTAATAAACATGCCCGCAGCTTTTGCTGTTGGGTTAGTCATAAATCCGGATTCTATAGCCCTTAAGGTGGCGGCGGAATTCACTTAATATGGCGTCACTATTTATATTTTCTAACTATTTCTATGAGCCAGTCACTGCCGTCACTAAACGCACTCAGAGCCTTCGAAGCCGTAGCCCGGCACCTTAATTACCATGCCGCCGCGGAGGAGCTTCGGGTGACGCCGGCTGCCGTTAAGCAGCTGGTGGCGCGGCTGGAAGCCTCCATCGGAGCGCCGTTGCTGAAACGTCAGGGCAGGGGATTGATATTGACGGCCACCGGTGAGGCGGGGCTCGACGATCTGCGCCTGGCGATGAAGAGCATGAAGTCCTCCGTCACTAAGATGAGGGAGTATCAGGGCTCAAGACAGCTGATCATTACGGTCGAGCCCTCTTTTTCCAGTGCCTGGCTGGTACCGAAGCTGGCCCAGTTCAGGGCGCGGCATCCGGATATCAGCGTACTGATCGATTCATCGGCACAACTGGTCGAGCTGGAAAAGAGTAATGTCGATATCGCTATCCGCTACGGTGTGCAGGGTGATGGACGCTTGCAGCATTTTCGGCTGTTTGATGATGTGATCATTCCGGCCTGCAGTCCCGCTGTTGCGGCTGAAATCGCCAGCGAGGAGGGACTTGCATCCCTGCTGACGACCGCCCTGATCCACTGGGATACCACGCAACTTGAGGCAGCAAAAACCAGCCGGCAATGGTTTGTCTGGGAGAACTGGCTGGCGCACTTCAATACGCAAGGTCTCGCATCCAATCAGGGCCTTCATTTCAGCGAGTACAGTCAGGCGCTGCAGGCCGCGATTGCCGGTCAGGGGGTTATCCTGGTCAGTGAGCCAATCGTCAGTGGCTTGTTCCAGTCCGGGTTGCTGACCCGGCCCTTTCAGGAGAGGGCAATGCCGGAGATTGGCTACGATCTGGTGGTGACGGAGGAGGCGCTGCAAAGGTCCGAAGTCCTGGCCTTTGCCGAGTGGATCCAGGCGGTTGCCAGGGAAGAGGTGCGGGGGCATTAAGGCGACGTTGTTTGCCGGTGTTTTCGTTGCTGGGTGCCCGAGAGTCTCGCAGTCAAGGAAACTCCCGGGGGCCTGAATAGCGCATTGCTAAAGGGTACGGCTGACCTGCCCGGCAGCCGTGCCTGCGTGAATCAGGTTCTGGGATAGAGGGTTTCGGTAAAGCCGTCGACGCCGACGATCTGGCCGGAGACATGGCGGCCGTAGTCGGAGCTGAGGAAGCAGATCATATCGGCGATCTCTTCCGGATCGACATAGCACTGCATCGAGGTGCCGATGGCATAGAGGCGGCGTACCTCCTGTGGATCGATATCCTCTGCCTCGGCATGGGCCTGGATCACCCGCTCCATACGGTCACCGTTCACGTTGCCCGGCACTATGCCGTTGACGCGGATATTGTCGGGCCCCAGCTCCATCGCCATCGACTTGGTAAAGCCGCTGACCGCCCATTTTGCCGCCACATAAGGGCTGCGATTAGGAAAACCAAGGATACCGGCAGCGGAGACCAGATTGATAATGACGCCGCTCTGCTGTGCCTTAAATACCGGAACGACGCGGCGGGTGCAGTAAAACTGAGAATCGATACAGACACTCATACACTGCTGCCACTCCTCATTGCTGACCTCTTCAACCGGTTTGGTCGGTCCGCCGATACCGGCATTGTTAACCATAATGTCCAGCCCGCCAGGCAGGATCTGGTCGAACATGGCATCCACTGCAGCCGGATCAGACACGTCACAGACAAAGGTGGTGATACCGTCCGGCAGTGAAGACAGGCCTGATTCATCAAGGTCACAGGTGAAAACAGCCGCACCCAGCTTATGCATCGCAATGGCCGTGGCCCGCCCCATACCGGCACCACCGGCGGTGATCATTACTCGTTTACCTTCAAGTGAAATTTGCATTCTTTATTAGCCTTATTATTAGTTGCCGTTTAAATAAATAGCATTGCTTATGCTGCATCCCGCTAGCTGCGGATGCTTTCCTCGGATGGCACCCGGGGTACCAGTGCCCTGACCAGGTCCTTCATGCAGAGGGTGCCGACCGGTTCACCCTCGTGCATAACCAGATAAACCTTGGTGGTGTCGCCATCGGAATGGCTGATAACATCTTCCAGGGTGTCGTTGTAATCCACATTGCCGGCAGTGCTCGAAGCTGCCTCCTTCAGAGGCTGCATCACCGAGCGTACCCGCAGTACCCTTGACCGGTTGATATCGCTGACAAAGTCTTCGATATAGGGATCCGACGGGTTGAGCAGGATGTTCTGGGGTTCACCCTGCTGTATCACCTCACCATCCTTGAGGATCACTAGGTGGTCCGCCAGTTTCAGGGCTTCATCCAGGTCGTGGCTGATAAAGATGATGGTCTTGTGCAGCTCTTTCTGCAGTTCCAGCAACAGGTCCTGCATATCGGTGCGGATCAGAGGGTCCAGGGCCGAGAAAGCTTCATCCATCAGCATCACCGCAGAGTTGGAGGTCAGGGCACGGGCGATACCCACCCGTTGCTGCATACCACCCGACAGCTGGTGGGGGTAGTGATCCTCAAATCCCGCCAGGCCAACCCGGTCCAGCCACTTGCGGGCTTCGACGTCAGCTTCCTCAGCTTTAAAGCCCCGTACCCGCAGGGCAGTACCGGCGTTCTCCAGCACTGTCTTATGGGGCAGCAGGGCAAACTTCTGGAATACCATCGACATATCCGCCTGACGCATTTTGCGCAGGTCATCCGCTGACAGGGTCATCACATCGACGCCATCGATCAGGATCTGGCCATCGGTGGGCTCGATCAGGCGGTTGAAGTGGCGGATCAGGGTCGATTTACCGGAGCCTGACAGGCCCATAATCACCGTAATCTCGCCGTCTTTCATATCGATATTGATATCCTTCAGGCCCAGCACATGGCCGTGTTGGTCCAGCAGCGAGGCCTTATCTACCCCGTTCTTAGCATGCTCCAGAACCGATTCCGGAGCCGGGCCGAAGATCTTGTACAGATTCTTGATAGAGACTTTTACGTTAGCAGTCATACTCGTCACCTCAGGAGTCTTGAGATACATCGACCCGGGCCAGGGTCGCTTTGCTGACCCGGTCCAGCAGGATCGCCAGGATTACGATACAGAAGCCGGAAACCAGACCGACACCCAGCTCAAGGTTATTGATACCGCGCAGGACCAGAACGCCCAGCCCCGGCGCAGATACCAGGGAGGCGATGACCACCATCGCCAGCGACATCATGATGGTCTGGTTTACCCCGGCCATGATATTGGGCAGTGCCAGCGGCAGTTCGACACTGAGCAGTTTCTGGCGAGCTGTCATACCGAAGGCGTTGGCCGCCTCAATAATGTCCTGGTCCACCAGGCGGATCCCCAGGTCGGTCAGGCGGATCACCGGCACGATGGCGTAGAGGATGATAGCGATGCCGTAGAGCTTGGATTCGGTGACGCTGAACAGGAAGATCAACGGGATCAGATAGACAAAGGACGGCAGTGTCTGCAACATATCCAGCACCGGGATGACCGCTTTCTGAAGCCGGTCATTCTTGGACATCGCTATACCTATAGGCACCCCGAAAAGGACACTTAAGCCGGTACAGATAAAGATGATTGCCATCGTCTGGACGGCGTAGTCGTAGTGGTCGATAAAGGCCAGAAACAGCCAGGTAACGGCGACCAGTATTGTTGAAGCCCGGGAGCGGGTAATCCAGTACACCGCAACCAGTGTGATACCGATCAACAGCCACCAGGGCATCGCAATAAACAGCCAGATCGAGCCATCCAGCAGCCAGCTCAGGGGCTGGGTCAGGGGATCCAGTACAAACTGCAGGCTGCTCTTGATACTGAGGAAAAAATTCTCTACTCCGCTGGTCATATCCCGGGTGCGGGGAATCGCTTCGCAGGCCGCATGCAGGTTATCCAGTGATGGAAAGGGCAGGGTCAGGGCAGAGGTCTCTTCAGTAGCCGTTGTACCTTTGCTTTTCGCCAGCAGCTCCGCCATGGTCATCGGGCCGCCTTTATCTCCGGCGCCACACCATTCACGTAACCCCAGCGAATCGAATAATGAATCATAGAATGCCATCGTCAGGTTCCTGTTTCTTATTCATAGCCCGATGGTTTACCGGGCTCAGTTTTGTATCGGTGTCGTATAAAAAGATGCTGAGCTTTCAGCAATCTATGTCGCCAATACGCGAGGGAATGCTTCGGGAGCGGGTTAGTCCCCGAAGCCAGCGGATTATTGCCACAGCGCAGAGAGCTTCTTGCGGGCGTCATCGTTGATCCAGCCAGTCCAGGTATCCTGCTGGGTGGTGATGAAGTGCACTGCGGTCTCTTCGGAAGAGGCTTTATTCGCTTCCTGCCAGGCCAGCAACTGACCCATCTCGGCATTGGAGAAGGTGATGTTTTTCATCAGCTCCAGGATTTCCGGTTCCCGTTTAGCCAGATCAGTGGTAACTGCGGTAATAACTGTGGTCGCCGGAAGCGAAGTCTTTTGAGGGTTAGCACAGTCTTTGGAGGTGATGCAGCTGTGCGCCTTGTCATCGTATTCACCCATATCCACGGCCACCATCTCATACTTACCCAGTACCGAGGTTGGTGCCCAATAGGAGCCAAACCATGGCTCTTGAGCGTTATAGGCAGCTGCAATGGACGCCGCCAGGGTTTCTCCGGAACCGTGGTTGAACACCGCCATCTTGTGCCCCTGGAAATCAAAGGCTTTGATCAGATTGTCATTCTTAATCCGGCTACCCCAGCCGTCCGGGTAGTTATGGAAGCGTCCACCCACCAGTTCCGGGTTAGCCAGCACGCCTTCCAGAGTTTTAAGTTCAGGGTGTTTGTCAGCCAGGTACTTAGGAATCCACCAGGAATCCTGGCCGCCATCAGACAGTACATTGGCTGCTGTAATCACCTTGCCCTGTGCTTCGAGTTCTTTGTAGAGCGGCAGTGAGTTCAGCCACAGCTCAGTGACAATATCCGGTTTGCCGGTTTCAGCAACAGAGGTCACGGATGGCACGGTGGAGGTTGGCACCACCTGTACAGAGCAACCGTAACCCTGTTCTAGCAGGAACTTGGAGACAGACGTTACCACCTGTCCGGACGACCAGTTCATCTCACTGATACTGATTTCGCCGCAGCTTGCCTGTGCGGTGGTGGAGAACAGAGAAGCGCCCGCAAGGATACTGGTAATTGCCAGAACAGTTTTTTTCATAGGTGTTGCCCTTCATTGTTATTTTTCAGGTTAAGCGACGGCCTTTGGCATCGGCTTTAGGTTCAGAACTTTCGATGGCTGTGATCGAAATTCTTATGTTTCCGATACTAGAGCGGGGCAAGGTCGATTGTTAAATTTATAGTTGTTGCAAAGAACTTAAATAAAATTTATGAGGGGGTGTGATGCCTGTATTTTTAGTGGCTCAGGCTTACCGATAGAGCAGCGCTTGCGAGGTATAAATTAAATTTTAAAAGTCGTTAACATAATTAAATTTCAGTTGTGATTTTCGCTGCTCTAGGATGAGGGAATAGTTAATAGCTACAGGTCTGAAGAGATAACTCAATATGACCCGGCGGATCTGGTCCGTTCTTGTCCTGAAAAGAATTGAGCAATTTTTGAGATCTGTCTGATTATGGACAGGAGTGCGCGTGAAGATTACCAATGTACAAACCCTGAAGGTTGAGATCCCCCTGCAGAAACCATTGATTACAGCGATACATCGTACTGAGTCGGTCGGTGTCGTTGTGATCCGGATAGAAACTGATAGCGGCCTGGTCGGTGAAAACTATGTGTTCGCCCTTAACCGGGATCGCCTGACCGTTTTCGAAGCGATGATCGCCAGCCTGACCCAGTTCCTGATCGGCCAGGATCCGCGCTATGTGGAAAGGATCTGGGAGCAGATGTGGACAGATTGTAATCCGGTTGGCCAGAAAGGGGTCTCTATCTCGGCCATCTCGGCAATCGATACCGCGCTCTGGGACCTGATTGGCAAACAGGCCGCGATGCCACTGTATCAGCTGTTCGGAGCCTGCCGGGACAAGGTAAAGGCCTATGCCAGCAGCGGCCTGTGGCTGTCCGCCACGACCGATGAGTTGATCGAGGAGGCTCATGGCTTTATCGCCCAGGGATTCCGTTCTATGAAACTGCGCCTGGGTAAGGAAAAGCCGCAAGAGGATATTGCCCGTGCCAGGGCCCTGCGCCAGGCGATCGGTGATGATATTGAGATCCTGACCGATGCTAACCAGTCACTGACACCGCGCCAGGCGATCGCTCTGGCACGCCAGTTGGAAGATCTGAATATCGGCTGGCTGGAAGAACCGGTTCCCGCCCATGACCTGGCCGGGCATGCCCGGATACTGGAAGCGATCAATATCCCGCTGGCTAGCGGTGAAACCGATTACACCCGCTTCGGCATGAAAACTATCCTCGATAGCCGGGCGGTGGATATCCTGATGCCGGACCTGCAGCGCATCGGCGGCCTGAGTGAATTCAGGAAAACAGCGGCACTGGCATCCGCCTACAACATTCCCATTTCGACCCATATCTTTACCGAGCAGAGCCTGAGTATTGCAGGTTCCGCAGCTAACTGCATTTCGGTTGAACATGTCGACTGGTTTGCTCCTTTATATAAAGAAAAGATGCAGGTCGAGAATGGCTATATTTCTATGCCGGAAGCACCGGGTTTAGGGTTTAGCTTTGACTACGACTTTATCGATCAGAATCTGTTAAAAAAATAAAAACCTTATTGGGAGTTCCATAATGCCGACTATCAGGGTTCAGGGATGTTTCAACAGTGAAATTAAAGTTGAAAATATCCTTAATAAAATAACAAGCTACGCATCCGAGGCTTTGGCCATACCCGCGGATTATTGTTGGGCTTTGTTCGAGAACCAGCCCCATGGAACCTTTGTCGAGGGGAATCGGATTGTTAGTCCGGCGCAGGGAAATGTCATCATCGCATCTGTGGCTGCACTGGAAGGCAGAACCATGCAGCAGAAGTCAGCGGTTATGAATGCTGTCTCCCGGGCCATTGTTGAAGGGGCAGGTCTTTCCGCCTCCCAGGTCTTTATTGAGTACCGCGATATTCCCAAAGGCCAGGCATTCAGCGCCGGTGAAACTCTCTGAATCCCTCTGTAGGTGGAGCACAAATGAAAATAAATAAAATCAGTGTCTTCAGGAAAGAGCTCAGGTACAAAAATGGTGTCTTTGCCTGGGGCCGGGGCAATGTTATCGAATCAAGTTCTTCCACTGTTGTTGTGCTGGAGACTGATTCCGGATTGACGGGTGTCGGTGAGTTCTGCCCCTGCGGAGAGAACTATATGGTCGCTCACGGTGAGGGCACGGAAGCCGCAGCCAGACTGATTGCACCTCGGCTATTAGGCCAGGACCCGCGTGAGATCGGTAAGATCGAGCGGATTATGGATAATACGATCCTGGGCCACGGCTATGCTAAAGCGCCCTTTGATGCCGCGTGTTGGGATATTTTCGGTAAGAGTATCGAACAGCCTTTATGGATGTTGCTGGGGGGAAAAATGGTTGAGGGTGCCCCCATGTACCGGTCTGTGCCCCAGTGCGATCTCGAAGATATCGAAAGCAATGTAGAGGCCCTGAGGCAACAGGGCTATCGCCAGTTCCAGATCAAAGTAGGCAATGACTGGAAGAGCGATATCGAGCGTATCCATGCCGTAACTTCCTATCTGCAACCGGGGGAGAAAGCGATAGCCGATGCTAATCAGGGCTGGTATATGGATGAAGCTATTAAGGTCGGCCGCGCCACCAGGGGGCTGGATTATATTATCGAGCAACCCTGCCATAGCTATGAGGAGTGCTACCAGGTTCGTGCTGCGTTTGAGCAGCCGATGAAACTGGATGAATGTATCGTCGACCTGCGCATGGCGGAAAGGGCGGTGCAGGATATGGCCTGCGAATATGTCTGCCTGAAACTCTCAAAACAGGGTGGCTTGTCGAAGGCGAAGAAGATGCGGGATTACCTGATCGACCATCGCATCAAGGTTGTTTCTGAAGATACCTGGGGCGGTGAGATTGCAACGTCTGTGGTGGCCCACTTCGCCGCTTCAACCCCCGAGGAGTTTCTGTTAAATACCACGGATCTCTATTCGTACAATATCGAGAGAACCGGACTGCCTGGCCCTCAGGTTAAGGATGGCAAGCTGTACACTATTGATGGGATAGGCCTGGGAGTTGAACCGGATTACGACTCCCTGGGAGAGCCTGTAGCTGTTTATCAATGAGTAAACAGGCAAGCTCTGTTTTCGACCTAAAGCTGCCATTAACGCCTCAAACAGCGGCGCGTGATTAGCGCGCCCAGCTCCGAAGGGGCGATACTGCTTCACACTGTTGCAAAGTACGAAGGTAAGCTAATAGCCTTCTCGTAGTAAGCCTCTTTTCTTAAATGCTTTTGATTAAAAGCTTAATGCCCTCATGCTCAGTGATAGATGAAAAGGGTTTTTCGCCATCTACATCGAACTCGCTGTATTTAATGCTGGCTTTTTCGTCAAATCCTAGCTTGTTAATGAAAATATGCTGGGATATATTTCCTGTGGCTTCAGCTTGCGCATATTTAAAGCCTTTGACTTTCGCTTCTTTTATGCAGGTTGAAATAAGTTCCATAACAACTCCCTTGCCCTTGAAGTTAGAGTCAGTTGCAATGAATTTTATATTTAAATAGGTGTTTTCTTCTAACTCGCCTCTAGTAAAATACGCGCTGTTTAACGAATCAATTAACGCAGCTATTGGGTTGTTATGCACTTCACTATTAGAGCCTTCAGAATTGACTGTTTCAGACAAATCAGATGATAAAATTGCACCAATGATTTTATTTGAATTGACGTCCCTGGCTACAAATCCAAGACTTTCCTCAGCACACTTATGTGATAAATAGAGAATGTATTCAGCAAACTCCTTCGGATCAGATGAATTCAAATGTGCTAAGGGTTCTCTTTCATTGAACACGGCTACTACTAAGTTTGCAGCCTCTTCAGCACTATTTTTATCTATTTTTTGAACTATAAAATTAAAAGACATCTGTTGATTCCTATTGCTAAAATACGAAGGTTTAATCAATTAGTATATAAGTTCATATCCATACTGGAGTCTGAGACTATCAAAATTAAACTGGTCCTATCCACGAAAAGTAGACTCTGGGTTATGCGCTTTTGCGCTCAAACTCTGCCGGGCTGATATAGCCTGGCGCAGAGTGCCTGCGGACGCGGTTATAAAATACGTCGATGTATTTGAATATACCTGATTTTGCCTCGCCTAGCTGTGGATGCTAAGCACGTTGTTCACAAAGTTTAGGTATTCGAGATACCGGCGGTAAGTTTCCAATACTGCCATGACGGCGCTCCCGGTTATAGTGATTGACCCAAT
>NZ_KK211066.1:0-71912 GCF_000620085.1 Marinobacterium jannaschii DSM 6295
GCTCGCTTACAATGTGATCCGCCGGGAGGCCGCGCTGGCAGCCATCGCTTATCAGAGAACGCCAAGCGAGATAAGTTTTAAAGCGGCCTATTGTTACATTGCCAGCCAACTAATCGTGATGGCTCAGGCTCAGCCTGTATCCAAAACAGGGCAGCGATTAGCGAACTTAAGATCCGGCATAGGTGAGTTGTGCATCCACTACCGTCCCAGGCCTTCAAGACCCAGGACGGTGAAAATGAGCAAGACCCGCTATCCGGTTGATCGCAGTGCTGCCCCGCTTAAGTGAACGGCATTGCTACTTAGCAGTGGCTTTTTCTTTGTCTGCCCGGCCGCCGTTTCGTTTTATCGCCCTGGCATCCAGGCATAGCAGCTCGCCATCTGTCTTTAGCCAGAAACAGTCAAAGTCATTTGCCAGCTGCAGGTCCGCGGTGTAGATGGCTGCCGCTTCAGCCCGGATTTCATCGATACTGTTACCCCGTTTAGGTTCGCCTGCCTGATAACGCGGGCTGAAATGGGTCAGAATCAGGTGAGGTAATCCGACCGACTGTGCGAATGCCGCTACCCGGGCTGCCGAGCTATGCTGCGGCGCTTCACCAACCTGTTGCAGCACCGCTTCGGTATAGGTTGCCTCATGTACCAGTAATTCACATTCTGTGATGGCGTTTTTCAGCAACGACGGATCATCGTTATCACCGGCAATAATCAGGCTGCGTGCGCTACGGGCAGCCTCAGAGTAATCATTCCCGCGCAATAAACGGCCATCTGCCAGATAGACGTCCCGCCCTTTCTGCAACAAGCCCCACTCAGGCCCGGATGGAACGCCCTGCTGCTGAAGCAGCTCCTTGCGCAATCGGCGTGGCACGTTGTTCTCGGTAAAGCGGTAAGCATAACTGGCGACACGGTGATTTAAGGCGACCACCCTGATATCAAAGCCGGCAATACTCTGGTCATTACAATAGGACTCTACCGCGATAAAGCGAATCTCATAATTCAGCTGCATCTGTGTAATGCTGATAACAGCATTCAGGTATTGCTCAATCGCAGCGGGCGCAATAATCAGCAATGGCTCTGTTCGCCCGGACAACTGGGCAGAGGCCAGCAATCCCGGCAGGCCATAACAGTGATCACCATGGATATGGGTGATCAGCACGGCCTTCAGCTTCAGCGGTGATAGCGCAGTGCGCAGCAGCTGATGCTGGGTTGCTTCGCCGCAATCCACCAGAATCCAGTGCTTACTTCCTGCCTGCTGCAGCGCCGTAGCACTAACATTGCGCTGACGGCTGGGCGACCCGGAGGAGGTGCCCAGAAAAGTGATATACATAAACTCCCCTATCTAGCCGCCAGTAAAAGCACTAGAATCGCTGCTTTTCTGCGGAGTCACGCTATTGAACCAGGATAATAAGGGACTGACCTATGCCCTGACGGCTTACCTTATCTGGGGCAGCTTCGCACTGTTTTTCCATCTGCTGCGCCACATCCCCTCTGCGGAAGTGCTGGCTCATCGCATTATCTGGTCATTTGTGCTGGTGGCAGTCATCCTGAGCCTGAAATCGAACTGGCATGCCGTACTGCGTGCTTTGCGTGATCGGTCCCTGCTACTGCGTCTTATTGCATCATCCCTGCTGATTGCAATCAACTGGCTGGTCTATATCTGGGCGGTATCTCAGGGGCGCATTATCGATAGCAGCCTGGGATACTTTATTAATCCACTGGTCAGTGTTTTGCTCGCGACTATGTTCCTGAAAGAGTCCCTCAGCCGCGCCCAGCTTATCGCCGTAGTCCTGGCCCTGGTGGGGGTTATCTATCAGGTCCTGGTTAGCGGCAGCCTGCCCTGGATCGCCCTGGTACTGGCATTTTCTTTTGGTACTTATGGACTGATCCGCAAACAGACTGCCGTCGATACGGTAACCGGGCTGATGGTGGAGACGCTGGTATTACTGCCGCTGGCGCTGGGTTACTGGCTTTGGCTGCTTGGTACTGACACCAATCATTTTGATGCCGCTGCCAACGGCCTGTTACTGATCGCTGCCGGTATCATGACTGCGGTACCGCTGCTAGCCTTCGCTGCAGCGGCCAAGCATCTAAGTCTTACCGTGCTGGGCTTTATGATCTATATTGCACCGTCACTGCAGTTCCTGTCCGGCGTCTTCATTCTGGGCGATGAGCTATCAACCCAGCGACTGATCAGCTTTTGTTTTATCTGGTTGGCATTGATTATTTTCAGTGTGGATACCATCAGGCGAGTCCGGAAGCAGACCTGAACAAGCAGCCTCTGTTACAGACAAAAAAAGAGGCGCTTGCGCCTCTTTTTTTATTTAACAACTTAAGCCTGTTGGCAGTTGCACCGCTCAGGCAGAGCTGTCGCCCTCGGCCCTGTCACCACCGCTCTGGCGAGCGATAAACAAGTTCTCTTCAGCACGCTTAATCATGCTGGTTACAGAATCTTCCGGCCCTTCCAGGGTAGAGATACCCACACTGACAGTGAACTTCAGATCTCCTGTCTGGTACGGAATCTCCAGGGCATGCACCGCCTGCAATACGCGATTTGCAGCCAGCAGAGCCTGCTCCTGATTAGTCTCAGGCAGGAATATCGCCAGTTCATCATCTCCGAAGCGCGCCAGGAAATCGGCTGTACGTTTCAGGGCATGCAGAGAGGTAACCAGTTGCTGCAGGATCTGATCTCCCGCATCCCAGCCGTGCTCGTCGTTGATCGCCTTAAAGTGATCAATATCGATCAGCATCAGGGAGCATACCCAGTCGTAGCGCTGCGCCTGTGCCATCGCCTGGCCCAGCACCGGTACCAGAGAGCGCCGGTTAAAGGCACCGGTTAACGGATCACGCTGCGCCTGACTGGTAACCTTACGACTGAGGCGTTTCTGTACCGTAATATCCTGCATCAGCAATACAGATTCACTGAGATTGCCACCCAGTGTCATTTTCACCCAGATAGCTTCTGCCAGACCCGCCGCCTTTAATTCAGGCAACTGGATCGGCCTCAGCTGTGTTTCGATAGTTTCAGACTGCCCGGAGGTACGCACCCTATCCAGCATCGCATAGAGTTGTTTCACCAGATCGGCATTAAACAGCTCATCAAGACGTTTACCCTGAATATAATCAGCGTTCATCCAGCCGGCAGCACCCGGGGAGCAACTCTCTATTTCACCTTCAGATCCAATGTAAAAAACTGACTGCTCCATTGTACCCAGCAGTGTTTGCAGGCGATCCCTGGTGAGTCCCTGACCCTCAGACATCCGATAACTCCTCTTGTTGGTGCATCTACATCAAGGTTTATAGCACAGCCTAAGGATGATGTTCAGCCCTAACGCGGGAATAACTCCCTGATGGTAAGCAAATTTTTAGTCAACGAAGGCATCGCACCACACTCAGTATCACATCTGCCTTGCTATCAAAACAGCAGAGTATCCGGCTCTCTGCCAGCCTGTCCGCGGGATAATCGGCGCCCGATTCGACCAAAGCATTACGCCTGCATGCACAATTCATATTCATCAGCTTTCAGGAATTAATTATGCGCCAATACCGCAAAATATCCATTATTTGGCATCAACTATGCACTACTCTATCTCTAGAATATGCTCCATCGATTGGGCACCAGCCTGCAATGACAGCATCTCTGATATTGCGTGCAACTGCCTTTGATGAAGGTATCGCGGGAGCTTAATCCCGTGTGTCCCTGAATCTTTAAATCAGCTTGGCCGGATCACTTATTTGATCCGTTCGATACGGTTGCGTGTGGTATGTACTCGGGGTACTTATCTCATGTCGTCGGCATCTGGCAACGGGGCCGGATGCACCCAGAGCCGCCCACTCCCTCAGGCGGCTTTGTTAAGTCAATCTCTTTTTACGCACCGGCACTCTGAGGCCTTCGGAGTAGCCGGTCTTTTTTTGCCTGCCGTTTGCACTTTTCAGTGACCGCTGATGCATAATAAAACCTGCTTCACCTTCCCTTTCTGCCTCAGGTAAACGCTTGGTAATCATGTCAGAAGAACTGGATCATATCGATCGCAAGATCCTGCAGCTGCTACAGAAAGACGGCTCACTCTCGGCGACAGAGATCGCGGATAAAGTCGGCCTGTCTCAATCCCCCTGCTGGAGGCGTATCAACCGTCTGCAGGAGAGCGGCATTATTCGTGAGCGGGTTGCTCTGCTGGACCGGCAAAAGCTCGGACTGGGCATAGTGGTGATGGTCAATATCAAGCTGTCCAGCCACGGCTGGAAGATGCTGACCGAGTTTGAAGATGCGATTGTCGGATACCCCGAAGTCGTCGAGTGTTACACCATCACCGGCGGTATGGACTATGCCTTGCGGGTAGTTACGCGGGATATCGAAAGCTACGAGCACTTCATGCGCCGCAAGTTACTGCAGCTACCCCATATACTGGAAGCCCAGTCCTATATCACAATGACTGAAGTGAAGAACACCACCGAGCTGCCACTGAGCCATATCTGACCCTTAGTCATAGCTATGGCTTAAAGCAGCTGTATAAAGTAAAACGCCCGCATGAATGCGGGCGTTTTTTGTTCTGGCACAGTGCCGGAGGAAGCGAATCACTCAGCCGGTAATACGTAGTATTTCAGCGGCGGGAAGCCGTTGAACTCCACCGAGCTGTAACTGGTGGTATAAGCACCTGTCGATGTCCAGTAAAGGCGGTCACCGATCTCAAGGGACAGGGGCAGCTCATACTTGTGTGATTCGTACATTATATCCAGGCTGTCACAGGTTGGTCCCGCCAGGATGACCCCCTCAGCCTCTCCACTGCGCTCGGTAATAATCTGATACTTGATCGATTCTCCCATGGTTTCGATCAGTCCGTTAAACAGACCAACGTCGGTGTAGACCCAACGCTCCAGCGCAGTTGCCGACTTACGTGAAATCAGTACAACGTCAGACACCAGCACACCGGCATCAGCTACCAGCGAACGTCCCGGCTCAAGAATAATCTCAGGAATCTCGTCCCCGAAATCTTCCTTCAGGAAGCGGGTAATCTCCTCTACATAAACATCAAATTCATTCGTTTTGTAGAGATAGGTCGCAGGAAACCCACCGCCCATGTTGATCATCTTCAGGGCGATATCGAATTCATTCTTAAGGCGTTCGAAAATCACCTTAACCTTGGCAATAGCACCATCCCAGACATCAATATCGCGCTGCTGCGAACCGACATGGAAGGATACGCCGTATGGCTCCAGCCCAAGATCCCGTGCCAGCACCGCCAATTCGACCGCCATTTCAGGGTTACAGCCGAATTTGCGTGACAGCGGCCAGTCAGCACCTTCAGAGCCCTCTGTCAGAACACGAATATAGATCCGGGAACCCGGGGCATATTCGGCGATATTACGCAGATCGGCTTCCGAATCGGTGGCATAAAGGGATACACCCTTTTCATGGAAGTAGGCGATATCGGCACGCTTCTTAATGGTATTACCAAAGCTCATCCGCTCCGGCGCCACATCGTACTTCAGGACTTTGTCCAGCTCGTAGGTGGAAGCGATATCGAAGTTTGAGCCCTGCTCTGCCAGCATCGAGATAATCTCATCGGCCGGGTTGGCTTTTACGGCATAGTAGACATTGGCGTAATCAAAACCATTCACCAACTGATCATACTTGCGGCGAATATCGTCGATGTCCAATACCAGAAATGGCGTTTCTTTGTTCTCAGCAAACGTCTTAATGCGCTTCCACATCTCCGGACTGACGTGCTCCGGAAGAGAAAAGGTATTAGGTTCCAATGCGGTCGGATTCCTGCAGCGATTATTAATTCAGATAACAATAAGCCCACCAGTGGCACGGGCTCAATTTCGCGAAGTATAGAGCAACACTGTACCCGCGCAAGCTTTATTTGAGTGCTTTGAACGAGGCGCAGACGCTGGCCGTTCTGATCTTTATCTATTGCGACATCAAGTTTCCGAATCCGGCCGATCCGGCAGCGCTGCCGCTCCTTCAGCCTGGTATTTCAGAGAAACTCTACAGCCCCTGCCCCTGCGTAATAACCCGTTCAATCTCCGCAAAACTTTTGACTTCGTACATTACGTCAAAGCGTATTTTCAACAGTCGGGAAATATCACTGGCGGAGATCAACCCCCTGAGACGTTTGACACCGGCGTAGCTTTCATCGACCACCAGTGCATGCTGGTCTCCGGAGCCCTTGAGGGTAAGCATGACGTCGCCGATACGGGATTGCTGAATCTGCTCGTAGGTTAATGCACGGATATTTTCCTTGCGCAGCATAATATGCCGGATCTGAACCTGGTCCCGGCTCATACCGTGTGTTTCCATGATCGCCATCGGTTTATCGCCTACTAAATCGCCAGCCGTCACTATGCCGCTAAAGTTCCCCTGACCATCCACAGCCAGCAGTAACCGAACATGCTGGCTTTTCATATATTCCAGGGCATCACCGAGCCCACTGGTCTCTTCGATTGTGACGGGGCTAATCTTCGAAAAGTCGGTCATCACTCCGAGTGCCGGGCTGCGCAGATCGACCTTATCCTGCTCCCGTTCCGGTTTCAGCAGGAAATTGACTTCAGAGGCCCCTTGCAATCTGATGGGATAGAATTCCTGAAACATAACAGCTCCCTGTGTATTTATTGTCTATTCAGGATAGCTGCTGTTTCAGCGATTGGCGGCAGTTAGATAAGCCGATGCGGTCGAAGCCGCCGTCAGAAGAGTAGTATGAGCAACAGAAGCAGGCGCAGACAGTACATTCAGCTAAGCGGTGCGAGCAGCAATACCATGCCATCAGACCCGACAACTTCTACCCGGGCCCCCGGCGCCAGATCAGTTTCACAACGGACTTTCCAGTAGGTATCACCAATCATAACCTTACCCTCGCCCGCCTCTATAGCATCCGACAGTACGATTCTGCGACCCACCAGCTGGGCGGCCCGGTTATTCAGCAATGGCGCTGTAGTCGTGCGATTAAATTTCCGGAACATCACCCAATACAGCAGGGTGAAAACCACACTGAAAAGCGCGTACCACAGCAGTTGATGCTGCCAGTCCACAACCCACTCCATCACCAGCATAATCGCGAGTATCAGGGCGGCAGCCGCCAGCCCCAGCAGAAAGCCGGCAGCACCTGAGACCTCGGCAATCAGCAACACCGTCGCAATGATCAGCCAGTGCCAATGGGTAAGATCATTCAGTTCCATCTCTGCTCTCCCTTACTGATTGCGCGTGGAGTTGTTAAACAACTCTTTCATACCAGCCAGAGACCCGATCAGATCAGATGCCTCCAACGGCATCATGACTATCTTGCTGTTGTCAGCCGACGCGATATCCCGGATGGCGTCGGTGTACTTCTGGGCAATGAAGTAGTTCAGTGCCTGGCCGTTGCCCTGGGCGATGGCAGCAGAAACCACCTGGGTAGCCCGGGCTTCAGCTTCAGCAGCGCGCTCGCGCGCTTCCGCTTCCCTGAAGGCCGCTTCCTTCTCACCTTCAGCCCGCAAAATCTGCGCGCGCTTTTCACCTTCCGCCACCGCAATAGCAGCCTCACGCTCACCTTCGGCCGAAAGAATCGCAGCACGCTTCTCCCTTTCGGCCTTCATCTGATTCGCCATGGCATCCACAAGATCCTGCGGAGGGGCAATATCCCGGATTTCCACGCGGGTAACTTTCACTCCCCAGGGGTCGGTAGCTTCATCGACTTTACTTAGCAACTGGTTGTTGATCGCATCACGATTGCTCAGCATCTCATCCAGCTCCATCGAACCAAGTACAGCACGTATATTGGTCATTACCAGATTCTGCATCGCGCGGGTCAGATCGTTGACCTCATAGCTGGCCCGTGCAGCGTCCTGCACCTGAAAAAAGCATACGGCATCGGTAGTCACCATGGCGTTATCAGCGCTGATCACTTCCTGGGGAGGCACATCGAGCACCTGCTCCATCATGTTCTGCTTGAAACCAACACCATCGACGAAGGGGATAATAATATTGAGGCCAGGCATCAAAGTACGGGTAAAGCGGCCAAACCGCTCCACTGTCCAGTGGTGACCCTGAGGTACCATTTTGATACCGGAAAAGATAACGACCATTGCCAGCAACAGAATCGCGGCAACGGTGATTTCAAAGGCGAAGCCGAACACATCAAACTCCTTTTTTATGTTCTTAACTCATGCAGCTTGTCTCAGGGACACCTGCCGGGCTAAATCACTAACACGGAGATAAGATGGCTCTGAAGGCCAGAGGTGTTTCGGACTTATTTGCAGGGACCCTGAGTTCAAAGCTTCTCACAGCTTAGCCGGGAAATCACCTTTTGATAGGACTTTTTACTGAGACATTAAAGGCCGGGGAGTAAAAAACTCCCCTCGCTCATCAGTACCGCCTGACCACTCACATACACCGCCTCCACACCCGCTCTATCGGACACTACCCGGGTTGTAATGTAGGACGGCCGTCCCATCTCGACTCCCTGCTCAATCAGGTAGTGTTGCTCACCAGAAACGCTGTCGGTTATAGCCAGCGTCCCGGCCAGTGCCGCTGCTGCACTGCCAGTTGCCGGATCTTCGGGAATATTAAAACCGGGATCGAACATCCGGGCGCGAATATCAGCCTGCAGGCCCTGACGACAGAACAGATACACCGAACAGGCTTCAGCATCCCGCAGATATCTTCGCCACAGTGTAAGATCCAGTTCAGCTTCACTCACAGCCGCCAGATCTTTCAGCTCAATAAGCTGAAACGGCAGCCCGCAGTCACCTATTACCGGTTCAGCAACCACCTGCTCCGGTCTTAGCCCCAGCAATTCGGCCGCCTGCATCCTGCTCAGACCTGACGTGTTTACCCGAGGCAGCTGAGCAGTCTGAAAGCACGCCACAGCACGCTCCCTATCCAACACCACCGACACATCCCCGATACCTTCCTGCAATACAACGCGCTCACTCTCCGCGCTCAACCAGCCGAGTTTATCCAGCAGCAAGGCGGTTCCAACCGTAGGGTGACCTGCAAACGGAATCTCCGTCGTTGGCGTAAAGATCCGGACAGGCACTCTGCCTGCGTCCATTTCACCGGTGATAAACACGGTTTCTGAAAGATTCAGCTCGGTGGCTATCTGCTGCATCATTGTGGTATCCAGTGTCGCGGCATCGGTAAATACTGCTAACGGGTTACCTCCAAATGGCCTGTCGGTAAAGACATCCAGTGTGTAGTACTTAAATTTCTGCATCTTTCGTCACTCCTTGTTCAATCCCGTTATCCTGACCCTGTCCGGCACCACTACGACTCAGGGTTGCCAGAACGGCTTCGATGCCTCAGTCACGGCACTGCGGCGGCTCAAGCCTATATCTTTTAGCGCACAGTCATCCAGCTGTGCCAGTTGTCGACGTGACCGGCTACGCTGACGCAGGCGTTTAAAAAGCGCCAGTAGCTGGCGAAGAAACTCGATCGCTAACATGATGATCTCCTCGGTCTGTTGATCTTGAAGAATCATATTAGAGAAAGACTAAAAACCATTACAGATTCAGCCGAAACAAATTCAACCATGACAGTTGTTGCCGCCACCAATCTGTACTGCTACATTTCGAACATTCTGTCATGCTATAAATCAATTCATTATCGAACTGTCATGAATCTATACGAACGCGTTGCTGATGAAATAGCCAGCCGGATACAAGATGGCTACTATGCCTCAGGCGATAAGCTGCCCTCTATACGGGCAATGAGTCAGGAACACCATGTCAGTATCGCCACGGTGCAGGAAGCCTATCGTCTGCTGGAAGACCGCGGCCTGGCCCGGGCCCGGCCCAAGTCCGGCTACTATGTCACCGCACCCGCACCATCCCCTCAGCTTCCCGGCATCAGTCGCCCGGCGCAACGTCCGCTTGAAGTATCACAGTGGGATGAAGTGACCCGGCTGCTTTTCGCACCTCACAGCAACAGCCGGCAGATTCTGGGACGCGGACTGCCTGATGTCGAGACAGCTTCGCTGAAGCCGTTGCAGAAGCTGATGAGCGATATCAGCCGCAATATAGGCGCACGCGGACTGATCTATGACGATCTTCGCGGTGTTGAAGAGCTACGGATACAGATTGCCCGCATCATGGTCGATTCAGGATGCCGACTACATCCTGATGACCTGATCGTGACTTCCGGCTGTCAGGAAGGCCTTTCCATCAGCATGCGAGCCGTGACAAAACCCGGTGATGTGATCGCCGTGGACTCTCCCGGATTCTACGGTTCGATGCAGACCATACGCGCCAACGGTCTCAAGGTCATAGAAATTCCCACCCACCCCGAAACAGGTATCAGCATCGAGGCACTGGAGCTGGCCCTGGAACAATGGCCGATCAGTACCATTCTGGTGGTACCCACCTATAATAACCCGCTTGGCTACTGTATGCCGGACGAAAGGAAGCAGGCCTTGCTGAAGCTTGCCGAGCGTTATGATCTGGCGATTATCGAAGATGATATCTATGGTGACCTCGGTTACAGCTACCCCCGCCCCAGGACGCTGAAATCCTTCGATACCGAGGGCCGGGTTCTGATGTGCAGTTCGTTTTCGAAGACGCTGGCACCAGGCCTGCGGGTCGGCTGGGTCGCCCCCGGCCGCTTCCGGGAGCAGGTACTGCACCAGAAATATGTATCTACCGCTGGCAGCTCATCGATCCCTCAGCTGGCTGTCGCTGAGTTTATTGCCCAGGGGTACTACGAACGCCATCTTCGCAAAGTTCGCCAGCAGTACCAACGTGCGCGGGACAGCGTTATCCCATGGATAGAGAACTATTTTCCGTCAGGAACCCGAATGACCTGCCCCCAGGGAGGGTTCCTGCTCTGGATCGAACTGCCGGAAACCGTGGACTCCGTCACTCTTAACAGCCGTGTGATGCAGTACCAGATCCAGATCGCTCCCGGCGTCATCTTTTCCGCATCCGGTAAGTACCGTAACTGCATCCGGCTAAACTATGCCTTCCCTCCTGACGACAACTATCATGCCGCAATCAAACGGGTTGGCGACATTGCCACGGAGCTGGCAAATCATTCAGCAAACGATCAATCAGCGCCCGGGGGCTGACGCCGGGCCAGCGCCACCAACGCCTGACCAAAGGCCAGGCCACCATCATTGGCTGGCAGACGATTCTGACTGAAAACAGTCAGGCCTTCTGAATCCAGCGCCTGCCGCAAAGCCCCATGTAGCAGGCGGTTTTGCATGACACCGCCACTTAGCGCTACATGCTCGAAGTGGTGACGATTGCGCAGCACCAGCACCATCGCCGTTAACGCCTTGACCAATCCCAAGTGAAAGGCCATTGCGACCTCCTGCCGGGGCCGCCGGACTCTCAGATCCTGAATGATCTGCGGCCACAGAGGCCGCCAGTCCAGTAGCAGAACATCATCAGTATCATCAAGATCAAGCTGATAGGGATCGACCGCCTGCAGGCAGCCTGCGGCCAATGCTTCCAGTTCGATCGCAGCCTGCCCCTCATAGCTGATCGAGGAGAAACTACAATCCAGTGCAGCGGCAACAGCATCGAATAGGCGTCCACATGAACTGGCAGCCGGAGCATTCAGCTGCTTATCAATCATCCGTGCCAGCGTTGCACAGGGTTTCGACGCCAGATCAGGCCAGGTATCAGGGGCTGACTGCAGCTGCTCAGGCGTCAGACTTTGCCGCAACTGGGAGTAGAGACAACGCCAGGGCTCCCTGATCGCATTAGTACCGCCGGCAAGCTCGAAAGGCCTTAGTGAGCCAAGGCGCCTGGATTGACGATAATCTGCCAGCAGAAGCTCACCTCCCCAGATAGCGCCATCATCACCGAACCCAAGGCCATCGAGACAGATACCCAGGACAGCTTCTCCATCCTGCGGGTAGGCATTCTCCCCCAGACAACTGGCAATATGGGCATGATGATGCTGCACTTGGACCAGCGGAATATGTTGCTCAGCGGCCATCGCCAAGCCATATTTTGTCGACAGGTATTCCGGATGCTTATCCATTGCCACCAGACCCGGCCGATGCTGATAGAGTTCACAGTAGAGGTCAATTGTCTCCTCAAAGGCGCTGTAGGTCCTGGCATCTTCCAGATCCCCGAGATGCTGGGACAGTATTGCCTGATCCTGCTGCACCAGACAGATTGTGCTTTTTAACTCTCCCCCCAGTGCGAGCAACGGTGTATCAACTTTAAAACCGGGCGGTAGCAGCAACGGCTCCGGCGCAGCCCCGCGGGCGCGACGCAGGTAGCGTGCGCGCCCCTCTTCAAGCTGCACCACTGAATCATCCACGCGGCTGTAAATTACCCTGTCATGCATAAGAAACAGATCGGCAATGGATGACAGTTGCTGTAGCGCCTCGTCATTATCAATACACTGAGGAGCCCCTGCCGGATTACCCGACGTCATCACCAGAGGATAGGAGACTCCGGTCAGTAACAGGTGATGCAGCGGTGTATAGGGCAACATAAACCCCAGGCGCGGAATCCCCGGTGCTACAGCGTCCGCAACGCCTGCCCCACCAATATCGGCACGGTCTAACAACACAACCGGCGCAACCCGCGAGCTGAGCAGCTCTCGGGCATGGTCACTGAGCTTTACATAACGCGAAACTACATCAGTATCCGCCGCCATCAGTGCAAAGGGTTTAGCCGGACGGCATTTTCGCAGCCGCAACGTTCTGACCGCCTCTTCATTGGTTGCATCGCAAACGAGATGAAATCCCCCCAGGCCTTTAATTGCGACGATCGTACCCGCTGCGATACGCTGCTGCAGGACAATAAACGGATCATCCACATCGAGCCATTTACCGTTCTTATCCAGTAAACAGACCTTGGGCCCGCATTTTGCGCAGGCATTAGGCTGAGCATGAAAGCGCCGGTCTGCAGGATCTTCATACTCCTGCTGACAGGCCGGACACATAGCAAACTCAGACATCGTGGTATTTGACCGATCATAGGGGATGCCCCGCGTGATACTGAATCTGGGACCGCAGTGAGTACAATTGATAAACGGGTAGCCAAAGCGACGATCTGCAGGGGTGGATAATTCGGCAAGACAAGCACTGCAGGTCGCGGCATCTGGAACGCTACCCGTTTCGACACCCCCCTGCTGGCTGGCTATGATACTAAATCCGCTTTCACTAATGGTCGCATCGGTCGTACTGATATCAAGGCTCGTTAGCCGGGCCAGAGGCGGCAGCTCTGCCTTTAGCAACTCAACAAACTGATCAACCTCAGCCGGGAATGCCCGTAACTCTATAAGTACACCACTGGCATCATTACGGACGCTTCCAGACACATTCAGGCGACGGGCTATTTGCCAGACAAACGGCCGGAATCCCACCCCCTGTACGAGTCCGCGAACTCTTATTTGATAAGCTTGTCTAAAAACTGCCATGGGTTCGATACCGTCCGGTTCAGAATAGATTTGATACCTGCATTGAGCGCGATTTTTTAAGCTGGCTTTAAATTATGCAGATTATGATCTTTACTTATTCAGTACTTACTGGCCGAACAGCTGTATAACAAACAACCAGATCGGTTAAAAATTTTATATTAGCGGATTGATCGGTTATTATACCGGTGACTGGCAAAAAACAGCCAAGACACCCCGAACATTCCTTAAAATTCATAATAATTAACTGTCAATACCCTTTCACGATCGACCTAGTCATTTTGGCAATATAAGGCCTGTTCTGGAAGCGATATTCAGTTATGAGATTATTTAGCAGACACAGATGAGTAGTAATGACATTACTGAGTGGCTGATGTCACTCGACAATGAACAACTTGATCGTGTACAGGAAGTACTACAAAAGAAAATTGTAGAAAAAAAGGAATTTGAAGCGGCTCAAAAAGAAAAGAAAATGCGCTCGGTTCCCAACTACACCAGCAAAGTAGAGGACCTTGCGGAACTTCAGGGGCTGGATTTAAGCGGATTGATGCGAGAAATAGCAAGACGCTGAGTTATTCCTGATTTTGGCGGGTTGCACGCGCAGCCATTTTCCGCATTTTGACAGCGCTGTTTCACTGCATACCCGCTCACTCTTTTCTAAGACAGCAATCGCGACCGCCACAAGGTTTAGCTACGGCGCTGACTCGCCTGTACGCAGTGCCTGTACATAGTGATAGTACCCGGATATCTCCGTACACCTCCGGTACTGAGTGAAGTAATAAACTGCTCTCTCAAAACTGCACACATCGATAATCATTTTCGCCAATTTCTGCCAAGCCCGTCAGAACGACTTACATTAAGACCACCGCTGAATCATTCAGCAGTTATTCTGTACTGACAATGTCCAACAGACCTGCAGGCCTTCTGCCATGAAGTCATGGACGCAGCCTGTGGCTCAAAGTGATCCAAATCAAGCATCACCCCATCCTTCCGCCCGATTAAAATAAGCGTTTGATTTTTTTTTGATAGCCGCTAAAGTGGCTAACTGTCTGGCCGATAGCCAAACATACGTTTGAAAGACTTTCTGAAATCGAAAGATCCTCTCACGACAAGGGCAAACCTCAAGCAATTGAGGGACGCAAAGCCACGGGTCCCAAGCGGATGGCCGGGTTACCGAAGGGAGAAAGTTCCGGACAAGTAAGTCGAGGGATCTTTCCGCATTAAGTATTTGCGGAGATAAAGATGCTTACCCAATCAGCCCCGGTTATCTGTGGACTACCTCGTGGCAGATCTGCAGCAGTGACTGTATTTCTCGTCGCGCTGGGCTTCAGCAGCATGCTCTATAGTAGCCACAGCCTCGCTCATGAAGGCTGCTTGTCCGAGTGTACCGATTGCAATCGGTTTACATCCACAACACCACCCGATTCCGGCGCGAGCCACGGTATACACTTCTGCCAGGGCGATGGAATGCCGGAGAATCACTACGCTGCCGACGAACCGGCACGCAAACAGCAGGGGCTGACAAAAGCCCAACGAGCGGCACTGCTTAAGCTGTTTGCAGCGATCGCACGCCACCAATAGCACTGTAATTGAATCCGGAAAACCGGATGTAGCCTCCCCTTGCAGGCACACCCCTTCAATTATCTGTGCCTGCACCTCCAGAACACAGCGCCTGAGCGTGCTGTGATTCTGGACCTCTTATCAGATATACCGCCGTTCTGACTGTCCATGGACGCTTTCAGCTTCAGGCCGGGTAGATAGATGCTTCTCTTATCAGATGAAATTTCTAGTGCCCCGGGTCTTTTCATGTGTCACGTTCTTTGAAACGATAAGCCCTAAGCAGCTAACCCTGCAGATTTCTGCAACCAGCCGGGATATCTTCCTACGTTTCGGATAGCTGTCTCATAATATAACTGCAGCTTTACAACCTGGATATGAGCGAAATGACTTCCAATACCCGCGGATTTTCACTTCCAGAGGATCTGAGCCTCGCCCTTCAAACTGCGCAAACGCAATCGCTGAACCATTTCAGGACCGAAATGACAGCACAACTTCTGCTGATTGCTGCACTCGCCCTGCTTGGCTACTTCTTTGTACCCTATGCAGAGACAATCAGTGGCGCCCTGTCGACAGCGATCTACCCGTTTACCGTCTGCTATCTGGTCCTTTTCAGCTTGTTGCAGCTGTCCTATAAGTCTTACCGTATTCCTGAAGCGCTGCAGCAACTGCTGGGTCAGTGGCTGCGCGGAGGCATTGTTGCAATGGCCGCTACGCTCGCGGCTTCCAGTATCGTGCTGGAGCTGGCGCTTAATGATCTTGTGCAGGCGAAGGTTCGCATTCTGGTCGGCCTGACCATCATTGGCCTGGCTTACGCCTATGTTACAGCCTATATCAGCCACTTTGCCGCAGCTCTTCAGTCTGATCAGGTTAGCACTAAGTCCCGCACTTATAGCGCTCTCATGGTTGTTATTACAATTTTCCTGCTCAACCTGATCGTACCGCTGGCGTAAACAAACCAGGAGTACCGGATACAAAGCCATCACCAAGATCTGAATCCGGTGCTCCGAATCAAAGGCAAATAGGGCTGAATAAGCTGACAGGCCTTTGATAACCTTAAGTTGTCAAAACGCCGGAGATAAACAGGAGTAGCTGGCGCTGCAAGGAGGCGCATACATACGTATACAGCAGCATTCCATGAACAAGAGAATAAAGCGAAGAATCCGGCGATCAGAAGATTTCTGGTATGGACTCCATAACATTTCATTAATGCCAATCAGGATGAAAGCAGCACCGGAGCACTCTCTTCCCTGCTCAGCAGGTCCCATCCGCGATCCGCATTAAATTCCCAATAGGCGTTACACCTGGGGCAAAAATAAATGGTACTGACACCCGGTATATTACTGATGGTACGCAGCTTACAATTACAATCCGGCGCAGGATGGTGAAGATCCTTAACAGCCTCGTCCTGAGGCAATTTGAAAGAACTCATTGATTTAACGTCCATGTTATGGGTTAGCAAGCCAGAGTATATCCTTTTACTTCTGTTATAGATATATCGACAGGTAGCACATACTCCCTCACATAGTTATACGTCTGACGCTGTTTTTAGCGATATCCTAGCGCGCCCGCATGAAGCGCCCACTCTGCCCCAGCCGGACTCAGCTAATCCAGCCTGCACTGAAGTCGAATTCCCGACGCCTCATCAGAGCAGGACAGGATACTTAACCGGTGCGTGGTAATCCCCCGTGCATAAAGCGCCTCTGATAAATCTGTAAGTTCGGATACAAACTGATGACAGTGATCATCTTCGGACAGCATATTTAACACCCTGACCGTCAGAGATGTGACAGAACGCCCCTCTTCTCCTGTCAAGCGATCCTCTGTAGTTTGCCCGATGGAATCGAAACCCCGCAGGACTTCAATCCGGTAACGGCGGCCTACCGCTACGAATATTCTTTGCAGATCATGATGGCAACCCAGTAAGTTGATACGACTACTTCGACTGAACTGAGGCATTGAAAGCCCCCCCTGAGGTTACAAGCGCCAAACCAGAATCAGTCCTGCCCAGTTACCTCAAGCATAGCTCAGCATCTGCCAGCGGGGGATCTCTCAACCTCCACCAGCCAGGAAACCTGTCAGCAGGCCGCATGACGGAGCACTCACGAGCGACAAGGCTGCGTCTCAAAGACAAAGCCGCTCCGAACTCAGGTGGATCACCCCTGGGGCTGATCCGCGCCGGGCATTTCTGCTGCTTTTATTCCGGATTCAACCACTTCCCCTACCTCTGGCTCCGGAAGCACGAGTTCCAACACCTGGGAAATATCTCTTCGCTCAGGAATCAGATCATCGGGTCGGCCCATATCTCCGAGACTGTAGTCACACACACCCTGAGGAAATACGGTTTTTAACGTTGCCAGATAGGGCTGCAGATCCTGGTCTCCGTAAACACCACCCTCTATCGCCTGCTCTATCGGCTGCAGATGGCACTTGAATACATCACCCTTGATGCTGTCACCCGCAACCTGGCGACTCTGCTCATAAATCGGATATGTGCTGCTACAAAGCCCCTCAGGACGATTATTCCAACGCCCGTCCCAGACTGTATTCCCTGTAGCAATCAGCTTGCCCTGATGGTCAAAACAGGCGTCCGCCCAATCAGCGGCCACCTGGCTATCCGTGCCGAGCAGGCGACGATCCAGCAACTCGAGGGCTTCGGTGATCGGAGAGTGGGGCCGGCGGGTTACCCAGATCAGCTGATTATCCGCATGCCCCTGGAATTCGATCAGCCGTTGCCGAGTGGCAAATGAGGCAAAGCTATGGTGCATATCGAGCTGGTCATCCAGATAGTGACGAATATCGATAACCGGAATATCCAGCTTACCGATAAACACCTGCCCGGAACGATATGCGGCCTGCATCGCCTTAAGGCTACCGCTCTGGCGTGGTGCCGCTGCCGCGGAACCCTCAGGAACCAGGCGCATATTGTGCTCACTCCAGGGGGAGAACTGATAAAGCGCCGTTCCCGGCCCGGAACTCAGGTGCCAGTACCTGGTACCCTCCATCTCCTGAGGTGGCTTCCAGCTACCTATATTCCGGTTGAGATGGATAAATTCATCAATACTGATCTCCCCACCACGCAATCCGTTTAAGCCGTACTGCACTCCCACGTTATCCCAGGTAGAGTTGGCATAACCAAAGGCATCAGTCCCGAACAGGTATTTCAGGTCATCCCAGTAAGTCCAGTGCGTACTGTGACGCACCGCCGGAGAGTAGCGGTAAAAGTGGGGGTGGTAGCGTGGGTTGTTAACCAGTTGGGTGAGGCCGCGCCAGGACTGAGTGCACTCGGAGCTACCCCTGAAATAATTGGGTCGCAGACCTTTAAAGATCAGCGCCAGATCATAGAGGAAGAAGCGTGGACTGCGTTGCCCTTCGCTGGCCTTCATCCCTTCGATCAGGCTGCGCTGTTCCCAGCTGCGCCAACGTTCGTTATCTGCCGCCGTCACATCGAAATAATACGCCAGTAACTCACAGTCAAATACATAGGTGGTCTGGGTAATCATATCGGGATAGGAATACAGCGGAATCGCTGCATCTATAAGATCCGGGGTATTCTGGCCGATCAGGTACTGCTGTATCGCACCGCCCGATCCCCCTATACCTACAGTATAAAGATCCTCCCCATACAGGGCATTAAACTGACGCTTCACCCGGAGAGCCGTTTCCTCAGCCAGCCAGGTGTTGTAATGATTGCTGGTCTGATTGGCGCTGGAGTACGCGACGGCAAAGCCCCTGCCCAGTTCCCGGTGACGCCGGTGTAATACATCAGTAGGGGTTGCCCTGCCCTGTACTTTGCCAATCCCCACACCGCCGCGGAACTGGTAAATAAGCCGCTGGTTCCAGTTAGAGCCATCGGCCGTAGGGGCTGCTTCTCCCTCCCCCTTCAGGGCAGCAATTACGTAGATAAAACGGTTGATACTACCGGTCTCCACCCGGACCACGTAGGGCACCTCACGACCATCAACATTCGCAACCGCAATGTCATCCGCGGCGTCCTCCAGCGGAAAAAACAGATCAGTCCCGATGCGATTGTAATAATAGGCAACCCGGGTTTTCAGCAGACAATCCCTGGAGTAACCGACAACTTCATCGGTCTTCTTACCGTCAATCTCGCGGTAAACAGCGGTGCCCTCTCCGTCCTGGTTATCCACCAGCGGCTGTCCCAGGCCAGAGTCCTCGGTCCGGCAGTAAAACGGATACTGTGCCGGACCGGCATAAAGGTGCTCTGAGGGCCCGGTTTCACCAACGGGAATCGGATAGCTGAAAGGATCTGCTACACGTCCGACGGAACCGGGATGCGGCCCGGTGTAAGGAGGAATATTCAGCGGATAGACACTGTCCGCCGGCAAAGCCTCGACAATATTATCCACTGACTTTGTATCTGTACTTTGCGGGTAAAACAGCAAAAAACCAGCACCAGAAACGACTAACAGCAGCAACACCGTCAGCACCATCCGCCAGGAACAGAAGCCAGGATTACCCCAACGAACCTTTAAGTTGCCCACAACGATCACCCGAAGATTCTTATATATTTACTCAATATTCTAGTCTCAGGCTGATTCAACTCGCCAATTGGTCGAAGCATATACCGCATAACTCAGTAAATTGACCGATAAACCGGGCTTCTTATTCAGCAATGGACTCTTTGCCGTGATAAACTCCGCGCGTCTCCTTCACCACATTCCATTGACAAGGACCTATTCATGAAGAAGCTGATCTGTGCGGCCCTATCCGGCCTTTCAATTATGGCTGCGCCACTCAGTGCCCACGCAGACTTAATCGGAGTATACGCAGGCGCTAATTACTGGAATGCAGCCGCTGATGGTTCTATTGCATCTGCCGACAAAACCGCTGCGGAATTCGACTTTGATACCGAAGGTCAGAATATGTTCTACGTAGCGATTGAGCATCCGGTACCGCTGGTACCAAACTTCAAAATCCGCCACACCAATATGGTCAGCGACGGTAGCGCAAACGTTACAGGCTTTGAATTTAATAACGTGACCTTTAATGGCGACGTTGACACTAAGCTGGATCTGACCCATACCGATTTCGTGCTTTACTACGAGCTGCTGGATAACGTCGTCAGCCTGGATCTGGGTCTGAATGTTAAATACCTGGACGGCTTCGCTGAAGTTTCCTCTTCCAGTGAAACAACACGCGTTGACCTGACCGCGCCAATCCCGATGGCTTATGCTTCCGTTGAGGGTATGCTGCCATTTACCGGATTCAGTGCGAAAGCAGAAGCCAACCTGCTCAGCATCGATGACAGCGAAATCAGCGATTTCCAGGCTGAAATTAAATATGACGTTATCGACAATATCGCTCTGGACCTCGGTGTCACCGTTGGCTACCGCCGCCTGTCTATCAAGCTGGACGACATTGACGATATCGACTCCGACCTGACTTTTTCCGGCCCTTACGTCGGCCTGGAAGCTCACTTCTGATACTGTGATCGTCCGTTGAAAATGGAGCCTGAGGGCTCCATTTTTGTTTCAGCTGCGGAAATACAGGTCAATTCACTCAAAAAGACAAAAATCATCTAAGCTTAAGCTACCCAATTATTCCAGCGGCAGGGAAGCTTAGAAAATGAAGATATATTTCAGCGTTCGACACTTTGTACTGTTATGTATTGCCGGGCTTGTGATCACTACCTCTGCCAACGCAGAAGAACGCCACCTGAAAGTCGGATACATCGAATTTCCGCCAATGTACTCGACAGAGAATGGCTCTCCCCGTGGCATCCTGCTCGATATCGGACGCACAATATTTAATGAGCTGGGATACAGTTACAGAGAAACCTCCTACCCCACACGACGCTTATTTAAGGCCCTTGAAGTCGGCATGGCTGATATCTGGTTTGGCATCAGAATTCCCCGACTAAAATCAGCAGCCATCATCGGAGATCAGCCCATCTATACGATTCAGCTGAATGTTTACGGCCTCGACAAGGTTCCTGAGGCGGCCAAAAAAGAAGACTTTAAAGGCAAAAGGGTGGTGATCATGCTGGGGTACACCTATTCAGACCTAGGCGCCTTCATCCGGGACAAGTCAAACGGCGTTAGCTATGTCGAGGCAAAAAGCCACCAACAGGCCTTACGCCTGCTAAAGACCGGGCGATTTGATTATCTGCTGGATTACCAATATCCACTGAATGCGGCGCTGAAGAAAGTGCCGCTGGAAAACATCCGGGCTAACACCATCGCACGCCTGCCGGTCTATATCTACGTCTCCCGGCGCACCCGTAACCCTGTTCAGTTATCAGCAACCCTGGACAGCACCTTTGCCCGCCTCAGCAATGAAGGCAAGCTAAACGTGGCAGGAAACTAAGCTACTGACCTAAAAAAACGGCCCCTGCGGGAACCAGTCCCGAGGAGCCGTCTGATGGAAACTATTTTCGCTCGTTGGCGTAGCTGAATACCGAGTCAGGAGTTCAGGCTGCCCGACTGCAGCCGGATGCTGACGCAGCAGCTTTGAAAAACACATACCGTACTGTAGCGCCAACCTGAAGCTGCAGAGCCTTGGCAGTCTCAGCGCTGATCAGTAGCGTGCCGTCTTCAGCAATTCGCGCAGGCGCGAGCGTCATACGGTAGTTATCAATACAACCGTTGCTGAGCATAAACTGGTCATCACCTTCAGACACAGATGAATCGATCCGAATCTGACCGGATACACTTTCACGCACGGTCCGAATCTCCTCACGGCCTACCTGAACCGACGGACCTCCGTCAAACAGATCAACATAGCCGGTAAAGCGGAACCCCTCTTTTTTCAGCATATGCAGCGCCGGCGCTGAGGATTCATGTGGCTTACCTATCACGGCCCGCGCTTCATCCGGCAGCAGATCCACATAGATTGGATACTTCGGCATCAGGTCAGAAATAAACTGAGTCCCTTTCAGGGCAGCGGTCGTCACGGCATCCTGGAATTCGATACCAAAGAACTTACTGCCCAGATAATCCCATAACGGAGAACGCCCTTTTTCATCCTGCCAGCCCCGCAACTCAGCCATTACCGTATCTCCGAAATGCTCCGGGAAATCAGCCAGCGTCAGGTAACGACAACGGGACAGCAACTGCCCGATCCCCGGGCGACGTGCTTCTGGCAGCAGGAACAGCGAGCCGACTTCGGTCGCACCGGTATAGTCGTTGACCATACTCAGCACTTCTGTCTTGCGCGTGGTTTCAAGACAGCTGGAGCTGCTAACCAGAGTGGAGAGCTTATAAGAATAAAAGGGACGGTTCAGGCCGATGCCGGTATAGAGCGCCGTTGTGCCCACAACCTTTCCGGCTTCAGTATCTTCCAGCACCATGAAATAGGTACCCACTGCATCATGCGCGCCTTTCTCCGAGAAGCTACGGCGGGATGCAGCTATTTTCTCCCTCCATGCAGCCTCATCTGCCGGCATCGATGTCATACCCTTTCCGACAGCCTGTGACATGGCCATCAGATCCTCAAGATCGCTTGACTGGCATGGACGAATTATCAGCATATTGAACCCCGTTTCCGACTGGAATTTTCATTCTTATGTCGAAAATTTTAGCTGCGAATCGTCAGAATTAGCTCTCTATTTCAGCCTGATTGATTCATATAATTGGCTACAAAACAGATAAGGCCGCATAAAATTCGACAACCTGAAAATCTGATCAATAACCGATCACGGGGAGGACACCAGCGCTAATCGCTTGTAGAATCGGCATTACAACAGCAGCCGTCAGGATTCGCTGCAATTATCACTCAAATAAGACGGATTCAGATGCATCTCGACAAGATTAATCGAAAGATTCTTTCGATCCTTCAGCAGGAAGCACGAATTACCAACCAGCAGCTGGCAGAACGGGTTGGCCTGTCACCCAGCTCGTGCCTTAACCGGGTTAAGAAACTGGAGGAGCAAGAGCTGATTGGCCCCTACCTCGGCGTATTGAGGATGGAAAAGCTCTGCCGCAGTGTGACGGTGATCGTGACGGTCAGCCTGAAAGACCAGAGCACCGACTCTTTCCGGGCGTTTGAGAAAGCAGCCCGGGATATACCGGAGGTTGTTGAATGCTATACCGTCAGCGGCACATTCGACTTCTTTATGCGCATCGTGGCACCGGATATGTTGCGCTACAACCAGATCAATGATCAGCTGCTGGATATCAACCCGGGCATGGTTAACCTAAGCAGTCATGTGGTTCTGAACACCGACAAACCATTTCGCGGCTACCCGCTGGAGCAATTGCTGGAAGACTGATCCGGCTGCTGCCATATACAACAACGCCGCCCCGATTACCCGGAGCGGCGTTCTGTAATCTGAATCGACGCAATCTATATGTGGTTCAGCTCGGATCAGCCCACCGACAGTGGATCCGTCACTCCCATTACATAAAGGGCAAACAGTCCGATCAGGCCACTCATCAGTACATAATAAGCTGTAGGAATAATGGTCTTACGTAGCACCTTACCTTCCTGACCAAACAACCCTACAGTCGCAGAGGCCGCCACCACATTATGGATCGCAACCATATTACCGGCCGCAGCACCCACCGCCTGCAGCGCCACCATGATGGCACCCGAGACCGCTAGGTTCTCAGCCACACCAAACTGGAACTGGCTCAGCATCATATTACTGACAGTGTTACTACCGGCGATAAATGCGCCGAGCGCACCGATTGAAGCGGCAAACAGCGGGTAGACATTGCCAAAGACATAAGCCACATACTCCGCCATCGCTACCGGCATGCTGGCAAGGTCCTGAGCATTCACCCCGGAGTTAATCAGGATACGCACCATCGGAATGGTAAACACCAGTACAAAGCCAGCGCCAATCAGCGTCTTCGAGGATTCTCCAATAGCTGCCTTCAACTCACCGAAGCGCATTCGGTGCAGGAAGAACGTCACCAGTACGACAAATACCAGTACGCCGCCGGGCAGGTAGAGCGGCGCAAAGCCTGCACTGATGCCCTGCTCTCCCAGAATATTCTTAAAGCCCAGAGATACAGATTTCAGCATCCCCTTAAATTCCGGACTGACGCGGCTGGCAACCAGAATCAGCGCAACCAGCACATACGGAAACCATGCCAGCGTCGCACTGATCGGCATCTTTTCAGTCAGGCTGTCGATTTTCACCTCAAGCTGCCCCATCCAGTCAGATGGCCATTCTTTAGCCGGTGCGAAATCCCAGCCATCCTTCGGCAACAGGAAATTATGGCGGGCAGCAACTGTAACAATTGCCAGGCCAACCAGACCGCCAATCAGAGACGGGAATTCGGGCCCCAGGAAGATACCGGTCGCCATATACGGCAGGGTGAACGCCAGACCGGCAAAGAGAGCAAACGGCGCTACACTCAGGCCTTCAGTCCAGGACTTATTACGACCAAAGAAACGGGTCAGCATCATAATCATAAACAGCGGGATCAATGTACCGACCAGGCCGTGAATGATTGCCACTTCGGAGGTGATCAGCTGCAGGTATATCTCCCAGCTACTGCCTCCTGCTGCCAGCTGTTCGCTGAGCGTCGCTTTATCCAGGCCATTCTGCACACCGATGATAATTGGCGTGCCCACGGCACCGAAGGACACCGGTGTACTCTGTATCATCATCCCCATCACCACAGCCGCCATCGCCGGAAAGCCAATAGCCACCAGCAGCGGCGCAGCGATCGCAGCAGGCGTACCAAAGCCAGACGCACCTTCAATAAACGAACCAAACAACCAGGCGATGATAATCACCTGTACCCGGCGATCGGGACTGATATTAGTAAAGCCAGCACGGATACTGGTGATCGCGCCGGAATGCTTAAGCGTGTTTAGCAGCAGGATAGCGCCGAAAATGATCCAGAGGACCGATACGGTGATCAGAAGCCCCTGCACCGTGGAGGCTAATACACGGTTAAAGGAGACTTCCCAGGCAATCAGGGCAATAGCCGCCGTCGCCAGATAGACAACAGGCATCGCAATACGTGCAGACAACTGCAGACCGATCAGCAATAGCGCCGCCAGAGCGATTGGCAGGACAGCCAGTAAGGCTTGGACTTCGATACTCATCAATGTTCCCGTTTTGGATTTTTTTATGGGATTCGTTTGGCCTCGTATCCTTGAGTATTTTGTCTGCGCGGGCCGAAACCTGAACAATCAGACAAAAACGGCCAGAATCCTACCAGAGTGAAGGGAATTGTGAAGTGAAAAATTCTATTTTTGTAAATTGGTATTACCAATAAATTACATTCATTTTATCTATTAACGCCAAAATATCAGCATATTTTCACCGTATACGTCACACCAAGAACAAAACATATAATTGGTATTACCAATATAAACTACTGATTCGTGCTGCAAATATGGCTTCAGAAGAAAATTCAGCCGGGATAGATAAATGAGTAGAAATCCCCCCATACACTATGCTGACAGGAGTGACGAGCCACCCATCTGCAGATGACCACACAATTTCTGGCGCACCAAGCCCGCGCCAGACGGGGCTCGCAAACAAATGGCACAGATAGTGCTTGTTCATAATTCCCGAATTCAAGTTTCAATTTGGTTAATTGCCTATGTATAGCCTGCGTCAACGGGTCGGCTTAGTGCTTGGCCCCCTCGCCTTTATCTCCATCCTTATGCTGCCCCTTCCCGACGGGCTTAGTCCGGAAGCATTAAAGGTCGCCGCCATCGCCACCCTGATGGCAACCTGGTGGATCACCGAGGCCATTCCGATCCCTGCAACCTCTCTGCTGCCAATCGCGCTGTATCCTTCGCTGGGGGTGATGAAATCGGCTCAGGCAACACCTTCCTACGCCAATCACCTGATCTTCCTGTTTATGGGTGGCTTCCTGCTGGCGATTGCCATGGAGCGCTGGAACCTGCATCGCCGCATCGCCCTGCATACAATCCGCATCGTGGGTGTCGGGCCTGACCGCATCATCCTCGGCTTTATGGTTGCAACGGCATTTCTCTCCATGTGGGTCAGCAACACCGCAACGACGATGATGATGGTGCCGATCGGCCTGGCGATCATTAAACAAACACTTTCAGCACTGGAAGAAAACCCGGTTAACGGCGTCTCCTCACAGCCAGAACAGTTCAACTTCGGTATTTCACTGATGCTGGGCATCTGTTTTTCAGCCTCTATCGGTGGCGTGGGCACTCTGATCGGCACCCCTCCCAACACGGTACTGGCGGGTATGATGGAGAACATCTATGGCCAGAGCATCGGCTTTGCCGAGTGGATGAGCTTCGGCGTCCCTCTGGCGGTCGTTATGCTGGCGGTGGCCTGGCTGATTCTGGTTAAGCTGGTTTACCCTTCGGGACTGAAATCCCTGCCCGGCGGCCAGGCACTGATCGACCAGCAGTTGCATGATATCGGCAAGATCAGCCGGGAAGAGAAACTGGTCCTGCTGATATTCCTGCTGACTGCGTCTGGCTGGATACTGCGTGGCTTCGTAAAGCCTCCAATGATCCACGATGCGACTATCGCCATCATTGGTGCCCTGCTGCTGTTTATGGTGCCGGTTGATCTGAAAAAGGGCCGCTTCCTGCTGGACTGGGAATCTGCACTTAAACTCCCCTGGGGCGTCATCCTGTTGTTCGGTGGCGGCCTGGCACTGGCAAAAGGCTTCGCCGACACCGGGCTGACCGAATGGATCGGCTCCCAGCTAAGCGCGCTCAGCGACCTGGATCTGGTGTTGTTCATCGGCGTGGTGGTGTTGCTTACACTGTTCCTGACCGAAATCACTTCCAATACAGCAACCGCTACCCTGTTGATCCCGGTGATGGCAGCCGTGTCCGGCAGCATGGGTGTGCACCCGTTCGGTCCTATGTTTGGTGCCGCCGTCGCCGCATCCTTTGCCTTTATGTTGCCTGTCGCAACTCCGCCTAATGCCGTGGTCTATGGTTCGGGCTTTGTCAGCATCAACCAGATGGCAAAAGCCGGCTTCTGGGTCAACCTGGTCGGCGCCGCGGCCATCACCCTGTTTATCGCCTGGATACTGCCAGTACTCTGGGGCATCGACCTGGCCAGCACTCCTGCCTGGGTTCGGTAAATAAACAGCAGAACACAGGGACGTGTTCATCAAAACCCAATCTTGAGAAAAATATCGCCGTACTGATCAAAACTATCAGTTAATCTTCTAACGCTTTGTTTTGTAGTGCAAAATAAACGTAAGGAAACTTTTAACTGAGGGAACACTGTGAAAAGAGTTTTAACAATCTCGTTATTGGGTGCGATGATCAGCGGCTGTCTAAATACAATCCCAGGGCCGGAAGCACGGGACATGTCGGGCAAGTTCGATGGTGACTGGATGCTAACCGTGACTATCGACCACGAAACCCAGCAATCAGCACGCTACGAATTTACCTGCCCCAAACGCCAGTTTCTGCTACCTTCCAAAATCAAGGATGGATTCCTTACGTTTAGTGCCGGGCCACTCGGCAACTTTGAGGGCATTGTCGAACCCAATGGCGACCTCCATCTACGCCAGGAAATCGGGGAATTTCGGTCCTCGGACACCCCCAATGACCGTGCCGACTTAGTACTGCAAGGCACCCTGAGTGAAAACAAGGGCGAAGGAATTTATATCCACGCCATCCATGAAACAGACATGGGCTGCAAAGGACGCTTAACTGCTCAACGCACAGATTCTGCATAACCACAGCGGGCCTACTTAATGCGGCTATTAGACACCGCCCTGAGATAGCCCCGATTGAAATACAGAAGCAATATCAGAGTGCAATTACGCCACGTAAATAGCACTCTGATATTCAATTAGGTAAGGTATCAGCCAGATCCCAACGGAACCGGGCCTGTCATGCAGATCTTCCTTTACCTCAGCACTTTCCTCTTCTCTGTTATAACGCTTTCCACCCAGGCTGCGACGCTGGTTCATATCGGCAGTGTGGCTCCGGACGTGCTGGCACTGGAATTCCAGGCCCAGTCAACAATACCGGCGCGACAGGTACCTTACGACAGCCAGCTGCTGGACTCGATCGAACAGAAGGAACGTCATATCTGGGTGCGTCGCTACGGAGAGGTGATCGGAGCACTGGCGGGGCGTGATCGCAAGACGTTCTACCCTTATGACAGAGTCGAAGGCCAGCCACTGAACACGACCTGGGCCGACACTCCATCCAGCTACCGCCTGATCAATACTTCTTCGGGTAAGCCAGTTCTGGAGACCCCGGTTAATGTGTATCGCAAAAGCCGGCCCAATAATATTGCCCGCACTGGTTTCTGGCAGTTTGCCTGGCCCAGCCGCCACTTTATCTATCTGCAGTTTGCCAAACCGCTGCAGGAGGGTGGACGTTACCTGCTTCAGATGCCTGGCAGCCAGTTTCCACCTTACCGCTATACCCATAACACCCTGACAGTGCGCTCCGAAGCAGTGCACCTTTCACAACTCGGCTTCAGGCCTGACGATCCGACAAAACAGGGTTTTCTTTCCCTCTGGCGCGGCAACGGCGGTGGCCAGAACTACGCCAGTAACCTGCCATTTCACATTATCGACAACCAAACCAATCGCAGCCTGTTCCGCGGCAGCGCCAACCTGAGCCGCGGGGCCCGGGAGGCGGAGGACAGCTACGGTAATAACTACAACAAGACAGATGTGCTGCAACTGGATTTCAGCGAATTCAGGCGCCCGGGCGATTACCGTCTTTGCGTAGCGAAGATCGGCTGCTCCTATCCCTTTCAGATCAGTGACCAGAGCTGGCTCAGGGCCTATAGGATTGCAGCCCGCGGCTTCTACCATCAACGCAGCGGCATAGAACTGGGACCACCCTACACCCAGTACCGCCGGCCACGTAATTTCCATCCGGATGACGGCGTCCGGGTAATACAGTCACGCACCCCACTGATTGAGACGGCTAACGGCCTGAATGCCCACGGCAATGACCCGGACAATTTCACCAATCTGATTCGGGGCCGCACCGCTCAGACCCTGTCCAATGCCTGGGGTGGATATGCCGATGCCGGTGACTGGGACCGTCGCATACAACACCTGCGTATTGCCCGCCTGCTGCTTGAGCTGTATGAGATGTTTCCCGGGTATTTCAGCCGGGTTAACCTCAATATCCCGGAATCGGGAAATCAGCTGGCGGATAACCTGGATGAAGCACTCTGGGGACTGGACCTGTTTCGTCGTTTGCAAACGGTTGAAGGCGGAGTCCGCGGCGGTATTGAGTCAGCAGAGCACCCACGCCACGGTGAAGCCAGCTGGCAGGAATCCCTGGAAGTGTTTGCTTATGCGCCGGATCACTGGTCAAGCTATATCTACGCCGGTGTCGCCGCCCGCGCCGCTTTCGTATTGCAGGACCTGTCACCAGAAAAAGCCCGCCAGTATCGCACCAGCGCACTGGCCGCCATGAACTGGGCCGAACGTAAACGTCGGACGGTGCGTTATCCCAAGCCGTTACATCAGGTCAATGATGAGCGAAACCTGGCGGCGGCGGAGCTGTTCCGCCTGACCGGAGAGCAACGCTGGCACCGTATATTTGTTGATACAACGGCTTTCACCGCCCCCGGCACTCCACTGAAGCAGTGGCAGAAGCATGATCAGAGCGATGCTGCGTTTCTCTATCTGCGCAGCGCCAATGCCGACAAAGCACTTAAGAAAAGGATGCTGCAGGCGATGATCGCCGAGGCGGAGTTCAGTATCAGTCAGTCCGGACAGACCGGTTTCCGCTGGACCAAGCGCGAGTCCGGCGAATGGGTTGGCTGGGGTATGCTCTCAACTCCCGGCACACTGACACTGGTACGCAGCCACTACCTGACCGGTAAGCAACGTTATCTGAAGGCCGCTCTGGCATCCGCCAGTTTCGGCGCAGGCGCCAACCCACTGAACATGACGTTTACCACGGGCACGGGTATCAACTCACCCCGTAATCCGCTGCATCATGACAGCCGGGTCTCCGCACAACCAGCACCGCCCGGCATCACTGTCAACGGACCGCTGGAGCTGCGGCATCAGGTCAATTACTGGACCGCCAAGCTGTTCAGGTCAGTGATATTTCCTGCCCACAGCGAATGGCCTGTCACTGAGGCCTACTTTGATCTGTACACCTTCGCCCCTTTGACCGAGTTTACCGTCTATACCACCATGGCAAACAACACCTACCTGTGGGGGTATTTCGCCGCACGCCCGAGCCAGGGAACCCGATCAGGCGCGAACTGATCTAACAGCTATGAAATGCCAGCTATTACTCATCGTGCTGATTCTGCCACTGTTACTATTGCAGAAGGCAGCGGCCGTTCAGGCCCCACTGTATTGTGACGTCAGAGGCAGCGACGACCACTTTATCCTCTACTCTCACCAGATTATCTGGTCAGGCGAGCACTATATCTTCTATACCCTGATGGATGGCCTGACCATCGCCGCTGTACACCGGCCCAGCCTGCGTTACAATCGCCTGACCAATCTCAACCTGCACCAACCCGGCGAACGGCTCCAGCTGTTTAGCGGTCAGTGCCAAATCAGCGAGTCCGCCACACCTTGAGTCATGATCAGGAAAAATGGGATCAGCGCTATCGCGATAAACCCATGCAGGCTCCCGCCCCCAGCGAGTTCATCCGCGAAATACTGCCGCAGTTAAAACATGGCACGCTGCTCGATATCGCCAGTGGCGACGGCTCCACCAGCCTTTTTCTGGCACAGCAGGGTTTTAAAGTCACAGCGGCGGATATCTCTGCCACGGCGCTGCAACGCCAGACTCAGTTTGCTTCAGCGCTGGGTGTCGAAATAGAAACCTTATGTTGCGACCTCAACACAGCAGAGCCACTGGCGACAGATACGCCCTATGACTGCATAACCCTGACGCGCTATCGCCCCTCCCAGGCACTGATCACACAGATCATTTCCTGGCTAAAGCCCGAAGCGACTCTGGCTATCAGCGCCTTCACGGCCGGTATCAATCCCCGGTTCTGTCTACGCCCCGGTGAGCTGAAAAACACCCACCCGAAACTGGAGCTGGTTTACTACCGCAATCGCAAGAGCAATGGCTCGGCTCTGGACGAGTACCTGTTCCGTCGCCGCACTTGAATTCGGCGCATAGTGGGCAGTGCCTGTGAGGGACTGAATTATACTGAGCGGTGTGATTGACGGCTTTGCCGGGAGGGTCACCATGACTATTTCAAGTACACTCTCTGGATATATCCATCAGAAAGCAGGCAACTACGACGTGATCGCACACAGCTGCTCGGAAAGCGCAGTTGAATCGGCTTCACTGGCAGACCTGCCGCTAAAACAGGTCGCCAAGGCAGTCGTTCTGCATGATCAGGATCATTATATGATGGCGGTCATACCATCAATGAATAAGCTGATGCTGCCTCAGCTGCAGCAAATGCTTGGCAGACGCCTGCAACTGGCTTCCGAAGAGGAACTGGCTCCGTTGTTTTCCGATTGTGAAAAAGGCGCTGTTCCGGCGATCGGACAGGCTTTTGGATTACCCCCGGTGTGGGACGATCAGCTGGCTGAATCTGAAGATATATACGTTGAAGCAGGTGATCACCGTCACCTGATCCATCTGAAGAAAAAACAGTTTATGGAGCTGATGCGCAATAAACCTCACGGAGAGATCAGTTGCCGACCTGAAGATCTCTATGATCTGACTCACTACTGATATCCGTCAGCTGACGATCTGACCAGGTCGTCAGTTCTCCTCCGACCAGCACTGCGCCAGATAATCCACCAGTGTTCTGACCCGCAGGGACAGGTGGCGCCGATGCGGAAAGATGGCATAAACACCACTCGACTGAAAGCTATAGTCCGCCAGCACCTGAACCAGCTCGCCACTGGCCAGCAGATCACTCACTGCAAAGTCCGGCACATTGGCAATGCCAATACCGGCCAGTGCCGCTTCTCGGGCTGCGAAAGCACTGTTCACCGCCAGACGGCTACTGATCCTTACCACTTGCTCTTCTGCATCCCTGCGAAAACGCCAGCGCGTCCCCTCGCGCCAGTTTGAGTCAAAAATACAGGGATAGTCTGCCAGTGCCTCAGGGAATTCGGGCAGGCCCCGTGTCCGGGCAAACTCTCTGGAAGCCACCAGCACGACACGGGACTCTGACAGCTTTCGTGCCACCATGCTGGAATCCTGCAACTGACTGATCCGGATCGCCAGGTCGAAGCCCTCACCAACCAGATCCACAAAGCGATCACTCAGATGGAGATCGATATCCAGATCAGGATGCCGCTGCAGAAACTCCGGCAATACACGCATCAGGTGCATCTCACCAAATGTCTGCGGCACCGCCACACGGATGGTCCCCCTGAGCGACCCGGTTTCCCCCGCCGCATCGGACTCCAGTGCACTGACATCATCCAGAATCTGTTTGCAGCGCTGATAATAGAGCCGCCCCTCCTCCGTAACAGAGAGCGTACGGGTGGTTCGGTTAAGCAAACGGATCTGCAACAGGTCTTCCAATTGCTGCACCTGCCGACTGATGACGGCCTTGGTCTTACAAAGCCGCTCGGCAGCGGATGTAAAAGAACCGCTTTCCACTACAGCAACAAAACTGGCCATCAATCCGAGCTTATCCATTTGTATACTTTTCCATAACAATAATTAGGTTTATACACCATTGTATACCCTGAGGACCGACCAGGATAAGAACAGTCTCCGGCCACAATGCCTTGATCCTCCGACACTATCGCGGGCAGATCAGATTCACCGCCGCAGGCTGGCTCTGTTATTCTTAGAGCATAACAACGCAACCTTCCCAAACGCGTTACCGTTCTGTCCAAGGAGTGACCCTTATGCCCGTCAGTAATGCAGTGATCCGCATCTCCAATCTGAGACTGCGCACCTATATCGGCTTTAATCCGGAAGAAATGGCCAAACAACAAGATGTGGTGATCAATGTTGAGATCCAGTATCCGGCCTATAAAGCCACCGAAAGTGACGACGTGAGCAAAGCGCTCAACTACAAGGTAATCACCAAGCGGATGATCCAGCATGTCGAGGAAGGGCGCTTTCTGCTGCTGGAAAAACTGGTCGGTGACCTGCTGGAAATTGCCCACGAACACGACTGGACCGAGATGGCCCGGGTAACGGTTGATAAACCCCATGCCCTGCGCTTTGCCGACTCGGTTTCACTGACGCTGGAGTGGCAAAAGGGCTAAGCCTCCAGGGTGATTTTGACCGGCGAGACTAGCGACATATGGACTAAGGTCTAAACTAAAGGGCATTATCCGTCAGCCCCTCCCGGGGATAGGAAATATGTCCTTTAGCAATATGATCTCGACCTCAATCCTCACCCTTCCATTGCTGATTAACGGCCCGGCAGCGGCGGCTCCACCCAACTGGGCAGTGACCGGATACACCGCCCGCCTGAGCGCTGATGGCATCGAAGATGTGCTGGGATTCAGCGCAGACTACGAGGACGACTATCAGCTTGCAGCAATCGCCCTCAGTAAGCGCATCGATGATCCTTATGAATCAATTGACCTGGAGTGGGAGGCTCAGCTGGCCAAACACACCGAAGGCCAGAGCCACTGGGAAGCCAATGGACTGATAATCGGTCGCTGGCTGCCCTTTCCCTGGGACAACACTCTGGACACCTCGTTTGCCGTCGGAGCCGGCCTCTCCTACGCCAGCGAGCTGCCGGAATTTGAACAGGTCAATCATCCGAACGCCAACCAGTTACTGGCGTACCTGCTGGTCGAACTCGAGTTCACCGTACCGCAACAACAGGACTGGAGCCTGGTGTTTCGGGTGCATCACCGCTCCGGGGCCTACGGTTTGTTCAGTGATGTGGAAGGCGCTTCCAATGCGCTGGGCATCGGCCTGAAATATCGTTTTGACTGACCCCGTCCGGCAACCTTTGCCGGCGTCATTGGATTGTCTTAATCACAGGCCTACAATCCGTATGTTAGCGGGCTTTCCGGAGCGCTTTTGAGCTCCTGATGCTGTGCCTTAATTCGCTTTAATAAGACGCAGTAAGCCAATCCCAGTCAGGACGACATCATGCCAAATAAGCTATTTAGTCTCGCCGCTCCTCTCATCTGCACCCTTTTGCTTAGTGCGACCACAGCGGTCAAAGCACAGGATAGTGGCACACTGCCAAAACTTGCTGCACTTCAAGGCCAGACCTCCGTATCCGGCCTCTCTTCGGGGGCATTTATGGCCGCTCAGTTCCACATAGCCTACTCTGAAGAACTGGTCGGCGCCGGAGTGATTGCCGGCGGCCCCTGGAACTGCGCCAGGTCGCATACAGGACTCCCCTCAATCAATGCAATGTCCGTTTGCATGAACCCCTGCTCAAATCCCTGGATGCCCTGCAACGATCACTCCTTTCCAGATACCGATCGCCTCAGGGAGATGGCTGAGCGCAGTGAAAAGCAAGGCGATATCGACACACTGGCAAACCTGACCAACGATAAAGTCTATCTGTTCTCCGGCCAGAGCGATCAGGTCGTCGTCACCGGCGTGATGAACACCACTCAGGACTTCTATGCCAAGGTCGGCGTACCAGCCTCGAATATCCGCTACAACCGCAGTGTCGATGCCGGTCATGCGATGGTAACCGACCAGCCCGATGACACGCCCTGTTCACTGACCGAGTCGCCCTTTATCAATAACTGTGGCTTTGAACAGACCGAACGCCTGTTACAGCATATCTATGGTGCACTGGAAGACGCAGCCAATGAAGCCACGGGCCGCATGCTGCAGTTTAACCAGAAGGAGTTTTACGGCGACGACAGCGCGGGCTTTGCCGACACCGGTTACCTCTATGTCCCTGCACAGTGTGAGGAGGCAAGTTGTCGGATCCATGTCGCCTTTCACGGCTGTGAACAGAGCGTGTCCGCCGTCGGCCACGACTTTATCGAGGGAGCCGGCTATAACGAGATTGCCGACAACAACCGGATAATCGTGCTCTATCCGCAGATTAAATCATCCCTGATTCCTGTAAACCCAATGGGTTGCTGGGATTTCTGGGGCTATAACGACCTGCCAATGGGGCCTTATCATTTTTACCGCAAAGATGCGCCACAAATGAAAGCCGTTGCCGCCATGATCGAACGACTCACGGCCAGCCGCTGAGTACAGTATCAGGCTGACAGCTAAAACATAAACGGGGGCCCTCAGCCCCCGTACATATCGCCCCTCAGCAACACTGTTGCTTCAGCGCGATGACTGCGCAGCCGCGGTAAACAGCACATCGGTCGAGCTGTTCAGTCCGGTTTCTGCTGAGTCCTGCACCACACCGATAATAAAACCGACAGCAACAACCTCCATCGCCACCTCGTTACTGACACCAAACAGGCTGCAGGCCAATGGGATCAGTAACAGCGAACCACCGGCGACTCCGGATGCACCACAGGCAGAAACCGCTGAAACGGCACTCAATAACAGAGCTGTCGCCAGATCTACTTCGATACCCAGCGTATTGACTGCTGCCAGCGACAACACCGTGATGGTGATTGCCGCACCGGCCATATTGATCGTTGCACCGAGAGGAATCGACACAGCGTACAGCTCCCTGTTCAGTCCCAGCTTATGGCACAACGCCATATTCACAGGAATATTGGCAGCCGAGCTGCGGGTAAAGAAGGCGGTCACCCCGCTCTCGCGCAGGCAGGTAAAGACCAGCGGATAGGGATTACGGCCGGTTCTGGCAAACACCAGTACAGGATTGATCACCAGCGCCACCAGCAACATTGAAGCCAGCAACACCGACAGCAGTTCAGCGTACCCCAGCAGCGCCTCGCCCCCGGTCTGCGCCACTGTATTCGCCACCAGCCCGAATATCCCCAATGGCGCCAGGCGGATAATGACCTTCACAATGGCCGATACTGCATCCGACAGATCGCCAACCAGCTGACGGCTGCTTGGCGAAGCCTGACGCAGAGCCAGCCCCAGGCCCACTGCCCAGGCGAGGATACCGATGAAATTCCCCGTCGAGAGTGCGGTTACCGGATTGTCCACCAGCTTAAATATCAGGTTACGCAAAACCTGATCAATCCCTTCCGGTGGCGCAACGGCAACATTGGCAGAGACCAGTGTCAGCGTTACCGGAAACAGCATGCTCATCACAACAGCCACCAACGCAGCCAGCAGCGTGCCCGCCAGATAGAGCATAAGCACTGGCCTTATCGACGTGCCCGCATCTGTTTTCTGCCGACAGATCGCTGCAGTGACCAGCACAAACACCAACAGTGGTGCGACAGCCTTCAGACCTCTTACAAACAGATCACCCAGCAGCCCGAAATTCCGGGCCAGTTCCGGTAGCGACACAGCCAGCATCACGGCGGCTACCAGCGCGAGCAGGATTTGCTTGATAAGACTGCCCCGGGCGACGGTAGCAAAGAGCAACTGAGCTTGACTCATAACGACTCCATACGGCCTTAAAACGACCCTTAGTGAACAAAGGGACGGCATCATACAGAAAGCCATTCAATAATCCATACTAAAGTCGCAAACCGCGGTGCCAGACAAGCAATGCAAAGGTCGCGCTGAGACATCAAAAGCAGACGCTAAGAAGCAACCTGGTAGAAAAAACCCATGTAAAATCAATCGATATCTGCGAATAAGGGGTTTACCCCGTTCGGCTGGCAGATCTTTCTGTTATCCTTGCGCTTCAAATGCTGATCAGAGTTCACGGCTGATCTACCCGCGCTACCTGAGGTTTCCGGCAGGCGAGACTGCACCAGACCCCGGCAGACTTCAGGAGGGCAGAACTCCGGCCTGAACAGCATTGAATATGTAACTAATTGACCCATAAGGTTAGTGATCATGACCGTCACGAATTCCAAACCACAAGAATTTGTCCTCAAAACCACCTGTGAAGCCAGCAGTGGCATCGTTGCCGCCGTTACCTCCTTTCTCGCCGAGCGTGGCTGCTATATCAGCGAACTGTCCCAGTTTGACGACCATGATACCGGCCGTTTCTTTATGCGCGCGGTATGCCATATCGAAGCCGGTGACTGCACCCAGGACGAGCTGCGCGAGCAGTTTGAAGAAGTCGCAGAACGTTTCGGTATGACCTGGGAGCTGGCCGACTCGGCACGCCCGATGAAAGTGCTGATCATGGTAAGTAAGTTCGACCACTGCCTGGACGACCTGCTGTATCGTCACCATAAAGGCGAGCTGAACATGGAGATCACCGCCATTGTCTCCAACCATCTCGACCTGCGCCCGATGGCTGAACGTCAGGGCATCCGCTTTGTTTACCTGCCGGTAACCAAAGAGAACAAGCGCGAGCAGGAGCTGGCGTTGATGGAGATCGTCGAAGAAACCGGTACTGAACTGGTGGTTCTGGCGCGCTACATGCAGATTCTGTCAGACAACCTCTGTGCAGAGCTGAACGGCCGGGCGATCAACATTCACCACTCATTCCTGCCAGGCTTTAAAGGCGCCAAGCCTTACCACCAGGCCCATGAACGCGGCGTGAAACTGATCGGCGCAACTGCGCACTACGTGACGGCAGACCTGGATGAAGGTCCGATTATCGAACAGTCCGTACAGCCGGTTGACCATACCTTCCGACCGGATGCGCTGGTTGCCGTTGGCCGTGATACCGAGACCGTTGCCCTCGCGCGCGCACTCAAGCTGCATATCGAGAAGCGTGTCTTCCTGGACGGCAACAAGACCGTGATCTTCCGCTAAGCCCTCGCGCCTTTGGGCCCCTGGCCCGCAACCAAAAACGCCGATCATCTGATCGGCGTTTTCGTATCGTGCTGACTGTTGTGGGGTTTAAACCAGACCGCTGATTGCACCCAGCGCGCCGATGGCACCACCAAACACCCCACCCCAGACCACCAACCAGCCCAGGTGCTCTCGGATCATCTTCTGCACGATCTCTTTCACCAGCTGCGGTGTCAGCTCATCCAGACGCTGCTGGACTATCACCTCGACCTTAGCGCGCATCTCAGCCATAACATGGGGACTTTCCAGCTCATCGCGAAGCAACTCAATAAACTTCTCGTCCCGGGTCATCTCCTCGATAGAGTGCTTCATCTTAGCGACAAACGGCTCGCGTAAAGGTTCCAGCGCCTGGGTTCCCCCCACCATCGCCAGCATACTGCCAAACGACGAATTCTGAATCACCTCAAGCAGCGAATCGAAGGTCGGTTCAAAATCCAGCTGCTCAATCACGGGGGCAAGATGCAGATCTGCCTGAGTACCGTTGTCACCGGACAGGAAACGATCGATATTCTCCTCGGTAAAAAACTGCTCCATCATCAGCAACCGGATGCCCCGCTTGAAGTCTTCAAAGCGGGCGGGTACGACGCCGGAGCCATACAGACCGGGAACCTTTTCAAACAGCATATGTACGGCCAACCAGTTGGTCAGCGCACCAGACAGCGCAAATAATCCGATAACAAACAACAGATTGCTACCGCTGAAATAACCTGCAGCAACCAGCGCCGCTGCCAACAGGTTGGTCAGGAAACTCTTATTCATCAGCCGGATCTCCACCAGTACTTTTCCAGGGCGCTATTGTGCCCGGAAATAACGACAAGTAAAGGCCGATAGATCGCCTGAGAAGGACAAATCAGTAGAGTTTCTGCCCCAGCTCCAGGCAGGTGAGATAGAGGCGCATATCCAGCTCAAGCTGATGATAGTCCGGCTCCATATGACAGCAGAGGTTGTAAAAGGCTTTGTTGTGCTCTTTCTCTTTGAAGTGAGCCAGCTCGTGCACCACGATCATACGCAGAAAGCCGTCAGGCGCTGTCCTGAAGACCGTACCGATTCGAATTTCGTGGCTGGACCTGAGCTTGCTGCCATGCACTTTTGACTGAAAGGTGTGCGTACCGAGGGCATTGCGAATTACGTGCAGCTTGCTATCCCACAGCACTTTATTGACCGGAGGTGCCTTACGCATCGTACGGTTTTTCATCTCGACGACATAGTCATAGAGAGCCCGCTCGCTGCGAACCTGATGCGCTTCGGGGTACTTGTCCAGCAGATAAGCCGCCAGCCTGCCCTGCTCAATCAGGGCCAGTGCCTGATGCTGAATCTGGGGCGGATAGCCACTGAGATACCTGAGTGACGCCAGAGTAGTATTCGGCTTCATAGTCGCTGTCCGCAAAACCGCGATTGTATCAGCATTCTCCGATCGGCGCGGCCCCGGGCCCTAAAGGCTGGCCGTAGGAGAATTCCACATAATTGCCATTAGGGTCTCTAAGGCCACAGTAATAGCCTACCGGCCAGGGCTCCTGGCGAGGTGGCCATACCAGGCAACCTTCGATGCGTGCCTGCTCTGCCAGCCGATCGACGGCCTGTTTGGAATCCAGGGCAAAGCCAAAGTGACGATAGTCGTCTGCTTTCAGTTGCAGGTCGCTACCGCCATTCATAATGACAAAGATAAATTCAGCTTCCCTGCCTGGTTCGGCAATCCAGACAATCTGCTGATTTCCAGCCTGACGCTGGTGAATCACCTTCATACCGCAATAACGCCGGTAAAAATCGAGGCAAGCGTCGATATCGGCAACATGTAACGCCAGATGGGTCATACTGGGTGCTTTCATCGGACCACTCCTTTTCCTCTTAAGGTTAGGCCAAATCAGCGCCGAAACTTATAATGTATTTGATATCCATTTTAAAAAATCATAACATGCATTAACCATCCATCTTATGAGGAACAGGCAATGATGATGTGGAGCCAGACCGAGGTAATGGTGTTCTATGTTCTGGTCGCGATGCTGGCTTATAAGCTGTGGACCGTATGGCATGTGGCAAGAAAGTCGAAAGCCAATCGGGAGGGCAAGCTGATCTTTCTCGGTGTCATTTCAGGTCTGAGCCTGTTCGCCTTCGGAGCCAAGGTTTACATTGGCCATATGATGGGGCTTTAACGAAAAGCCTTCAGGGGAAGAGAATGAGGCAGGCGGATTGTGCAGCCAGCGCAGAAATGTCAGAAGAACGGGCAATCCGGAGATTGCCCTCAGCGCGATCACACAGCGGTTACTCTGCCAGTTCGAGCTTCTGCGGTGCGACCAGCACGCCATTGTTATCGGCGTAGATATACTCGCCCGGACGGAATGTAACACCACCAAAGGTCAGCGCAACATTAAGGTCACCCAGGCCACGCTTGATCGTCGGCATAGGATGGGTCGCCAATGCCTGCACACCGATGTTCAGTTCGCCAATGGCGTTCACATCACGAATACAGCCATAAATGATAATACCCTCCCAACCATTGAGCGCTGCCTTCTCTGCCAGCATATCGCCCAACATGGCACAGCGCAGCGAGCCACCACCGTCTACCACCAGGACTTTCCCCGCACCCGGCTGAGCAACCTGCTCACGCACCAGCGAGTTGTCCTCGAAGGCCTTAATCGTGACGATTTCGCCACCAAAGGCTTCACGGCCGCCAAAGTTACCAAACATCGGTTCTACTACAGTGACCAGGTCACGAAACTGATCACAAAGTTCTGGGAGCAGATCTTCCACGCGTATCTCCTGTCTTTGCCTGCTCCGGCTGTACATCGCAGGAGTAGGATTCATAAATAGGGTGACTATAATGGCGCATCGCTATTTCCATTGCACTACAACGATGGAAGGGGCGATGGCGAAATTTTCAGCACTTAAGGCCCGCTATGATCACTATCAGAACAGCCCAACCGGAAGATGAACACACCTTACTCAGGCTCTGGCTCAAGCTTCACCGCTATGTCAGCCTGCTGGAAAAGAGCGCCTTCGGTGAGGTTGATGAGGCGGCAACATTACAGCAGTACCAGAGAATGATCAGCCAGACGCTCGACAGCGATAATGCCGCCATTCTGATCGCCGAATCAGAGAGCCAGGTTGTGGCGACGCTGGCCTGCTTTCTCAGCCAGAAACCGGGCTACACCCGGTCGGACAGCGGCATCCTCTACAACCTCTGGGTCGAGCCGGAAGAGCGACGCCAGCAAACGGCCACTCACCTGCTCTCGGAAGCCCAGCGCTGGCTTAAACAACGGGGCGCGGCATCAGCCCAGGTTGCCTGGCACCCTGCCAATACGCTGGCTGACAACTTCTGGCGTAAGCACGGCTACCGCCCCTACGAGACGATAGCCGCCCGACCCCTTTAGGCCTGATAGCAATCAGCAGTTGCGGGCTTGCCTTACAACCTGCAGCAGTGCCTGTACCGGGTGCGGCAACTGCTTTTGATCCAGGCGCTTAACTTGACTGCGACAGGAATAACCTGTTGCCACCAGCTTGCCCTTGTTTTCATCGGCGTTAACCACATCGGCCCAGCTCATCCGGTAGATCTTGCGCGATGTTTCCAGGTTCTCGGTTTCATGACCGTAGGTGCCGGACATACCGCAGCATCCGGTCGCTTCGACTTTCAGCTCCTGCCCGAGGGCCGCAAAAATCTGCTGCCAGCTGCGGATACTCGGCGCCGCCGAGGTCTTCTCGCTGCAATGCGCCAGCAACTTGAATTCTCCCGGCGCGATATCACCGGCATGCTGCCTGATTCGCTCACACTGGGTCACCAGCCACTCCTGCAGCAGCTGGACGGCCGGTGCGCGGCCACCGATCGCGCTGGCATACTCCTGACGGTAGGTCAGGGTCATGGATGGATCGATCCCCACCAGCGGCAGCTCGCTCTGTTGCAACAGGCGCAGCATATCAGAATTACGCTCGGCAGCCTTTTCGAAGGCTGACATAAAGCCATGAACATGCAGTGGTTTGCCATTCGGCAGGAATGGCGCCACCAGCACGGTGATTCCCATCTCTCCGAGGAAGTCGATCAGATCCAGCACCAGCTGGGTCTCGAAGTAGCTGGTAAAGGCGTCCTGGACAATAATCACAGCATTGTTGCGCTGGGATTCGGACAGGGCATCGATAGCGGCCTGGGAAGCGATCGGGATAGCACGCTGATCCAGCCCCTGTTTCAGGCTGTTGGTGCAGATCGCCGGGCTATCGACCATACCGGCAACATTGCGGAATACCTTTTTCAGCGCGCCATTGTTCATCGCCCAGTTGTACGGTGCCGGGAAGCGGGAGAGCCAGGGAATCATATATTCCAGCCCCGCTACCATATAGTCCTTCGCCGGACGCAGATAGCGGCCGTAGTAAACTTCAAGGAAGCGGGCGCGAAAATCCGGTACGTTAACCTTGATCGGGCACTGACCAACACAGGACTTACAGGCCAGGCAACCCATCATCGCTTCATGCACTTCATTGGAAAAATCGTATTCACCACGCTGCTTAGCCCGGGTGTTACGGATTTTCTGCGGCAGGCTTTTCAGGAAAGAGCCGGTCTTAACGCCGATACTCTCCCGCTGCAGATCCACCCCCTGCTTCTCCATCAGGCGCAGCCACTCGCGAATCAGTGAGGAGCGGCCCTTCGGTGAATGAATGCGCTGGCGGGTCGCCTTCCAGGAGGGACACATGGCATCTTTCGGGTCGTAGTTGTAGCAAGCACCATTGCCATTACAGAACATCGCTGAGTCATAGCTGTCACGGGTTTCAGCACTGATCTGACGATCATACTGACCGCGGGTTGGCACCCCATCTATCTTAAGCAGTTCTGCGCCGTCGATCATCGGTGTGGCGATCTTGCCGGGATTCAGCTGGTTACGCGGGTCAAAGGCACCTTTGATCCGCTGCAGCTCGGCATACAGTTCACCAAAGAACTCAGGTGCATATTCAGAACGCAGGCCCTTGCCGTGTTCGCCCCAGAGCAGACCTTTGTATTTCTGCGTCAGAACCACCACCTGATCGGTGATCTCCCGGATCAGCCCCTCCTGCGCCTCATCCTTCATATCGATCGCCGGGCGCACATGCAGCACACCGGCATCAACATGACCAAACATGCCATATTTCAGGCCGGCACCGTCCAGCACCTGGCGGAACTCCATAATGAAGTCAGCCAGATTCTCTGGCGGCACCGCCGTATCTTCCACAAAGGGGATCGGACGTTCCTGCCCTTTGGCGTTGCCCAGCAAGCCTACCGCCTTCTTACGCATCGCCCAGACCTTACCGATCTCGGCTGCACCGTAGACGACGGTATAACCAAAGCTCTTACCGGCCTCACCATTGACTGCCTCCAGATGGCGAGTCAGTTTCTCTACCCGCTGGCGCAGCGCTTCTTCGCTATCGTCGGTGTACTCAACCAGGTTAATCCCCTGGATATCCGGCTCGCCGGCTTCCCGGGGGAAATAGTCGCGCACCGTGTCCCAGACGATATCGCCCATAGCCAGGTTAAGCACCTTAGAGTCAATCGTCTCGATGGAGGTAGGTTTCCAGTCCATCAGCGATTTGGCATCACGCAGCGAAGTCTCAAAGCTGTCGTACTTGATATTCACCAGGGCGGCAAACTTAGGGATAGGCAGGACATTCAGCTTCGCTTCGGCGATAAAGGCCAGCGAGCCTTCAGCGCCACAGAGGATTGAATTGAGGTTAAAGCGGCCCTGCTCATCACGGATATGTGCCAGATCGTAACCGGTCAGGCAGCGGTTCAGCTTAGGGAAGCGCGCTTCGATCAGTGCCCGCTTCTCATGGAAAATCTCATCGACCAGACGATGAACTTCACCGACCCGGTCATCACGCTGCTTAATCGCTTCCAGCGCGCTGTCATCCAGTGGCTGGGATTCCCATACCGCACCATCAAGCAGGACGCTTTTCAGTGCCAGCACATGGTCCCGGGTCTTGCCATACAGCACCGAGCCCTGGCCGCTGGCATCGGTATTGATCATACCGCCAATTGTGGCGCGGTTACTGGTCGACAGCTCCGGGGCAAAGAACAGCCCATAGGGCTTGAGTGCAGCATTGAGCTGGTCCTTAACCACCCCACCCTGCACCCGCACCCAGCGCTCTTCTGCATTGATTTCGAGTATCCGGTTCATATGACGGGATACATCCACCACCAGACCGTCGGTCAGGGACTGTCCGTTAGTACCAGTGCCGCCACCGCGTGGGCTGACGACCAGATCCTTAAACTTCGCCTTGTCGGAGTACCTTGCAATCAGAACCAGATCATCCAGATCACGGGGATAGAGCACACCCTGTGGCAGCATCTGGTAGATACTGTTATCCGTGGCTAGCACCACACGGTTAGCGTAATCCGGATTCAGGTCGCCCTTAAAACCGGCACCTTTCAGCTGCTCTATAAATTCCAGATAGAGCGCCTGGGTGGCATTTGCCTCGGCAATACGTGGGATCATGGTTCTCGATCAGTTTGTCATTGGTATAAAAATGTGGCCCCGGGGTGGGGTTATTGCTGTAACGATGCAGGCACCGGTCACTTGTGACAGCTCCCATCCTCGAAACAGCGGGTACCTGCAGCCGGCTGAATGTGCCGCCAGCGGTACCTTGTTATAGTGCAGGCAATAATGCAGAATCCCGATTAATCAATCAAATTATAAAATATGATTAATTAATCAATATATATGCATAATCTTTCCATCCGCCACCTGAGAGCCTTTATTGAGGTGGCCCACTGTGGCAGTTTTACCCGGGCAGCAGCGCAGCTGCATGTAACCCAGTCAGGCCTGACCGCGACCATCAAGCAACTGGAGCAGCAGGTAGGCCTGGTGCTGTTCGATCGCACCACGCGACGGGTCTACCTGAGTGATGCCGGACGGCGCTTTCGTCCGGTCGCTGAACGGCTGTTGTCCGATTTCGATACGGCTATTCACGACCTGCAGGCGATTGCCTCAGAACAACAGGGCAAGGTGGCCATCGCCGCCTCGCCATCGATGGTCAGCCGCCTGCTACCGCAGATCGTCAGTCAGTACCACCAGCGTCATCCCGGTGTGTCGCTCTATCTGCGTGACGACAGTGCCAGCATGATCGAACAGCTGGTACTGAATAACGAAGTTGATTTTGGTATTGCGGGCAACCATTCAGACCGTGCCGACCTGAGCTATCAGCCGTTGCTGAATGATCGCTTTGGCGTAGTATTACCGGAGAAACATGCGCTGCAGCATAACCCGGGCAACGGGCTCAACTGGAGTGATCTGAGGGGGCAGGTACTGGTCTACCTGTCGTCGGATACCGGTATCCGCAGTCAGCTGACACGGCTGGAAGAAGAGATCGCCTTCAGCATTACGTCCGCCAAACTTGAGGCATCCAGCCCGGCAGGCGTCGCGGCCCTGATTAAGGCGGGGCTGGGAATTTCGATACTGCCGGCGCTGGCGGCCAGCACCGACCCGTTCCAGCCGCTGACATTTATACCGCTGCAGCAACCGGTGATTCAGCGTCAGATCTATATCATCAGCCGCAAGGGACGTTCGCTGAGTCCGGCCGCGGGCAGTATGCTACAACTGACGCGCCAGTCACTGGCCGCCGCGGAACTGCCACCCTGGGTGACAGTTTGCGAACCGGCGGATGACGACGCAGCTACGGTCTGATGGGGTCAGACCAGGCGGATACCGTCGGCTTCGATCAGTATCTTACGTTCTTTGTACAATTTGCTCAGCGCCAGCTTGTAGGCCTTCTTACTGCAGTTGAACAGACGGTAAATTTCGTCCGGGCTGGCTTTATCATTTAACGGGGAGAAACCGTCATTCATTCGCAGGTCGGCCAGAATCTGATCCGGCAGCTCTGCGACCTTCTTCTTGTACCCCAGTGGACTAAGTACCAGATCGACCTTGCCATCCTCACGGACCTTTTTGATAAAGGCGTTCTTACGCATACCGACACGCAGCTGGCCAAAAACATCGGCATTATGGATCACGCCGTAATGGGCGTTATTGATCACCGCCTTGAAGCCCAGATCTGTGCGCTTGGTCAGCAGGATACTGACTTCCTGACCACTTTCGTAGTCCGGCACTGTCTTGTCGACAAAGCGGTCAATACGCGCGGTCGCTGCCAGGCGGTCGCTGTTATCCAGATAGACATACACGACGCAGTGACGACCGGCCTCGATATTCTGGTAGCGCTGCTCACTAAACGGCAGGAACAGGTCCTTTGGTAACCCCCAGTCGAGGAAAGCGCCGATATCGGTTTTCTCCTTCACCTTGAGGGACGCGAACTCGCCCACCATTACATAGGGTTTCTCTGTTGTCGCCACCAGGTAGTCTTCAGTGTCGTTATAGACAAACACCTCGACTTCATCACCCAGCTTACAGCCCGCAGGGACAAAACGCTTCGGCAGCAGAATACCACCCAGCTCACCGCCATCAAGGTAGACACCGAATCCCACTTCACGGATAACTTTCAGACGATTTAACTTGCCGATTTCTGCCACGTTTTTCTATTCCTGTTTACAACAATTAAGTGGCGCAACCATAGCAGATTAGCCCCCCAAAGCGTAGTGAAAGCCGGTCAGCAAAAACAAAAAAGCTCCGGCACAGGCCAGAGCTTTTCTATCATACAGGAGGGACCCCGGATCAGTACCGAAGCGCCCTACTCCCGCTTATTCCTCGTGGTTTGCAAGGAAGAACCAGGTATCCAGCACGGAATCCGGGTTCAGGGAGACACTGCTGATCCCCTTTTCCATCAGCCACTGTGCCAGGTCAGGATGATCAGAAGGTCCCTGACCACAGATACCGATGTATTTGTTCTGGGCCTTACAGGCATCGATTGCCATCTCCAGCAGGCGTTTTACTGCCTCGTTACGCTCGTCGAACAGGTGGGCGATAATACCGGAGTCACGGTCCAGCCCCAGTGTCAGCTGGGTCAGGTCATTGGAACCGATTGAGAAGCCGTCGAAGTATTCGAGGAACTGGTCGGCCAGAAGTGCGTTTGATGGGATCTCGCACATCATGATCACTTTCAGACCATTCTTACCACGCTGCAGGCCGTTGTCCGCCAGCATATCGACCACCTGTTTCGCCTCGCCGACCGTACGGACAAACGGCACCATAATCTCGACGTTGGTCAGGCGCATCTCGTCACGCACTTTCTTCAGCGCGCGGCACTCCAGCTCGAAACAGTCACGGAAGTGATCAGAGATATAGCGGGCCGCACCACGGAAACCCAGCATCGGGTTTTCTTCATGGGGCTCAAAGGTCTCACCGCCAATCAGATGGCCATATTCGTTGGACTTAAAGTCCGACATCCGCACGATGACTTTCTTCGGATAGAAAGCGGCCGCCAGAGTCGAAATACCTTCCACCAGGCGCTCGACATAGAAGTCGACCGGGCTGTCATAGCCGGCGATACGGCGTTCAATCGTCTTCTGCAGCTCACGATCCTGGTCATCAAAGTGGATCAGCGCCTTGGGATGGATACCGATCATACGGTTGATGATAAATTCCAGCCGCGCCAGTCCGACACCGGAGTTCGGCAATGCCTGAAAATCGAAGGCACGGTCAGGGTTGCCGACGTTCATCATAATATCGAACGGCAGTGTCGGCATGGTATCGACGTTATTGGTCTGGTGTTCGAAATCCAGCAGACCTTCATATACGTATCCGGTATCACCTTCTGCACAGGAGACGGTTACTTCCTGGCCGTGACGCAGAAGATCGGTTGCATCTCCGCAGCCAACGATCGCAGGTATACCCAGTTCACGGGCGATAATCGCCGCATGACAGGTACGACCGCCACGGTTGGTGATGATTGCCGAGGCTTTTTTCATCACCGGCTCCCAGTCCGGGTCTGTCATATCCGTCACCAGAACATCACCGGCTTCGACCAGATGCATCTCGTCCAGGCCGGACACCATTCTGACCGGGCCGGAGCCGATACGGTGACCAATTGAGCGTCCCTCAACCACCACATTACCGGTTTCTTTCAGGATATAGCGTTCGACAACGGTGTTCTTGCTGCGGCTTTTCACTGTCTCAGGACGCGCCTGAACAATGTAAAGGCCGCCATCATCACCGTCTTTGGCCCATTCGATATCCATCGGACGGCCATAATGTTCTTCGATGATCAACGCCAGACGTGCCAGCTCTTCCACATCCTCATCATTAATAGAGAAGCGGTTGCGTGCGTCCATCGGCACATTAATGGTCTCAACGGCTTTACCCGCACTACCGTCGTCGGTGTAAACCATTTTCAGCGCTTTACTGCCGAGATTACGGCGCAGAATAGCCGGAGCCCCCTGACGCAGCGTTGGCTTGTAGACATAGAATTCATCAGGGTTAACAGCACCCTGAACCACCGTCTCTCCCAGGCCATAGGCGGAAGTGATGAAAACAACGTGCTGGAAGCCTGACTCGGTATCCATGGTGAACATCACACCGGCCGCACCGGTCTCACTGCGCACCATGCGCTGAATACCGGCAGACAGAGCCACTTCACTGTGCTCGAAGCCATGGTGAACACGGTAGGAGATCGCACGATCGTTATAGAGAGAGGCAAACACCTCTTTGATCGCATGCTTGATATTGTCCAGGCCGCGGATATTGAGGAAGGTTTCCTGCTGGCCGGCAAAAGATGCGTCCGGGAGATCCTCAGCGGTGGCAGAGGAACGTACAGCTACAGAGATATCCTGACCATTCGGAGCCATCTCATCCCAGGCCTGGTCAATCGCGCTTTCCAGTTCGGGCTGGAAGGGTGCATCGATCATCCAGCCACGGATCTTCTTCCCTGATTCAGCCAGTGCAACCACGTTATCCGGGTCAAGTTGCGCCAGCTCGGCATTGATCTTCTCAGCCAGATCGTTGTAGCTAAGGAAGTCTCGAAATGCTTCGGCAGTGGTAGCAAAACCGTTGGGAACCTTAACTCCCACGCCGCTGAGCTGGCTGATCATCTCACCCAGTGAGGCATTCTTACCACCTACCTTTTCAACATCGCCCATGCCTGCCTGATCGAGGCGTAGTACGTATTCCTGCAAAGCGTTATCTCCTACTCCGGCATCCGGTCATTGTCAGAAAGACTGAGGCTCGTCGGATTTAACGCGGCACCGGCACGCGTCAAACACCTCAGGCAATCCTTATAGTGTTCAGATTGGCGATAATACTTGAGTTTCAGAAAAAAATCCTGACAAGCATCACCTCACCCACTGCATCTGGCTAAACTCATTCCGGCAGGCGTTACGCCCTCCGCTGGTGTAATATGCTGTTTTTGCCGCCACAGTCTCCATCAGATCTCTTATATTTCATGAAACGTACCGCTTATTTTATCTCCGACGGCACAGGCATCACAGCAGAAGCCCTCGGTAACAGTCTACTCGCCCAGTTCTCCGATATTAATTTCGACAAAGTCACCCTGCCCTATATCGACAGCGTGCAAAAAGCCCGCGAAACCGTCGATCAGATCAATCAGCGGGCTCTGAGCGAAGGGGCCAAGCCCCTGGTATTCGACACCATCGTGAATGAAGAGATACGGACGATACTGGCGGGATGCGAAGGACTGAAGATCGATGTGTTTTCGACCTTCCTCAAACCCATTGAAAATGAATTGGGTATCCAATCCTCGTTTTCTGTCGGCAAATCACACTCGATTGTCGAGATGGAACGTTACAAGGAACGTATCGATTCGGTTAACTTTGCACTCGATAATGACGATGGTGCCCGCACCCGGCTCTACGATCAGGCCGATATCATTCTGGTCGGCGTTTCACGCTGCGGCAAAACGCCGACCTGCCTCTACATGGCAATGCAGTTTGGTATTCGCGCCGCCAACTACCCACTGACGGAGGAAGACCTCGACAATCACGGTCTGCCTGAGTGCCTGAATAAGCACCGGGACAAGATCTACGGTCTGACGATCGATGCCTTCCAGCTAGCGGCAATCCGCCACGAACGCCGCCCGAACAGCCGCTATGCCTCACTGGATCAGTGCGATCAGGAAGTACGTCACGTCGAACGTATTTTCCGTCAGGAAAAGCTGCCGTTTATCAACACCACGACCTTCTCTATCGAGGAGATCTCGACCCGTATTCTGGCGGATAAGGGCCTGAAACGCAGGCTGGATTAGGTCCGGAGCGGATGTGAACGCACCCCGGATCAGAACCGGGGTACGTTGTTCGGGTCAAACTCGGCTACCTTGGTCGCAAAGCTCCAGACATAACCATCCGGATCTTTAACACTGCCCACGCGATCTCCCCAGAACATTGTTTCAGTCTGTGCAACCGACACGGCCCCGGCCTGGACTGCCCGCGCCAGCATCATGTCGACATTCTCGCAATAGACATAGAGTCCGATCGGCGACTGCTCATCACTACTGACCGGTGCCCGCTGCTGAGAGCCAAAAGTGCCCTCCGGGGCAAACATCGCAATCAGCGTTCCCATATAACGCACTTCACCATGGACCACCGTATTCGCTTCAGAACGAAGCACCAGCCCCTCCTCAAACCCGAAGGCACGCTGGTAAAATTCCAGGGCCGCGTCACCATCTCTCACCATCAGATAGGGCGTCAGCCAATTCGCATCGGCAGGCTTCCAGTTTACGTCTGACATAACAGTATTTCTCCTGGCCTTCTGAAAGGCGGTAGCATCCACCCGCGGCAGACATTATTTTTACGCTGAAAATGTGACAACCCTGACATACTTTCTATCCTCCAAGCATTTGCAAAAAATGCCTGCAAAGCTTTACAGCAGCAGGCCTCCCGCCTCAAAAACGCTGTTCTCTGTGCGTTTGCAGCATGAACAGGGGTGCTAAATCGGTGATTTTGAATGAAAATTAATCGCCGCGTTCAATTAGAGAAGCAATCGGGTCTTGTCTAGAATCTATAGTCGGTAACGGGCGTTATCGAAAGGACAAAAGAATAAAAACGAGCTACAAACTCGAGAACTGAGAGGACTGGTGCAAGATGCTAACTTATCAAGAGTGTCTGGATATGTGTGATCTGACTTCCGATGAAGTGGATGCCATTGCCGAACACGAACATATGGATTCAATGATCGCGCTGGCGTTAGGGCAGTATCTGATAAGCCACGATGGTGAACAAAAGGTCAAGAAAATCATCATTGATGATATCAATAAAGCACGCCGGGATGGCAATGCAGCGCACGAAGAGATGCTGAAACGAGTGCTGGAACATTTCATTGCCACCCACCCCGATCACGAAAACCATACCAGGGCCGCTTAAGGACTCTGATTATATGATATCGATTAAATCGACATTCAAAGTGCCGGGAATATCCCGGCACTTTACTGTCGGCATAGCAGCATAATTGGATCGCCCACAAAAAAGCCCGGTCAGAAACCGGGCAAAGACATAGCGGTGCAATTTCAGCGCATCACGAAGCCCAGGCAGTGCACCCGCCTGTAAATCAGCAATGGAGGTCACCGGCGACAGAAGGCCGGTGACTAAACCGGTTTAAAGCTTTTGTTCCAGTTCAGGAACAGCTTCAAACAGATCGGCAACCAGACCGTAGTCCGCCACCTGGAAAATCGGTGCTTCTTCATCCTTGTTGATAGCAACGATAATCTTTGAGTCTTTCATACCTGCAAGGTGCTGAATTGCACCGGAGATACCCACAGCGATATAAAGATCCGGCGCGACAATCTTACCGGTCTGGCCTACCTGCATATCGTTCGGTACAAAACCGGCATCGACTGCGGCTCGGGAAGCCCCTACTGCAGCCCCCAGTTTGTCGGCAACTTTTTCCAACATACCGAAGTTTTCGCCGTTACCCATGCCCCGTCCACCCGAAATAATCACGGATGCGGAGGTCAGCTCAGGACGGTCGGACTTGGCCAGCTCTTCGCCAACAAACGCAGAAGTCTCTGCATCGTGCTGAGAGCCTATAGTTTCTACCGCAGCGGCACCGCCTTCAGCAGCAACCGGATCAAATCCGGTCGTACGCACGGTGATCACCTTGACCGCATCCAGAGATTTCACGGTTGCCATAGCGTTACCCGCATAGATCGGGCGCACAAACGTATCCGCCGACTCTACAGCAGTGATATCGGAGATCTGAGCCACATCCAGCAGGGCAGCAACACGCGGCATAAAGTTCTTACCGGTTGTCGTCGCAGCAGACACCACGTGGCTATAGTCTTTACCCAGTTCGGTGACCAGACGGGACAGATTCTCCGCCAGCTGATGTTCGTAAGCTGAAGCATCGGCAAGCAGGACTTTTGCAACACCTGCAACTTTTGCCGCCTGATCAGCAACAGCCTGACAGTTGCTACCCGCCACCAGCAGATGCAGTTCGTCTCCCATCTGAGCTGCTGCAGCAACCGCATTCAGCGTAGCGCCCTTCAGCTCACTGTTATCGTGTTCCGCAATTACCAGAATAGCCATCAGATCACCTTCGCTTCGTTCTTCAGTTTTTCTACCAGCTCGTCGATGCTTGCCACTTTAATACCTGCCTGACGTTCAGCAGGTGGCGCCACTTTCAGCAACTGTGTATGTGCTTTCAGCTCGACACCCAGCTCTTCCGCTGTTTTTACTGCCAGTGGTTTGCGCTTGGCTTTCATGATATTCGGCAATGAAGCGTAGCGAGGCTCATTCAGACGCAGATCCGTAGTGACAATTGCCGGCAGATTCAGTGCAACGGTCTGCAGGCCACCATCAACCTCACGGGTAACCATCGCTTTTCCATCTTCCAGCTTCACTTCTGAAGCGAAAGTCCCCTGAGGCATATCGGTCAGTGCGGCGAGCATCTGACCTGTCTGGTTATTGTCAGTGTCAATCGCCTGCTTACCCAGAATAACCAGCTCAGGTTTTTCTTCGTCGATGACCTTGGCCAGCAACTTGGCGACGTTTAAGGACTCCGGCGACTCTTCTGTCTCGATATGAATGCCGCGATCAGCACCCAGCGCCAGCGCAGTACGAATCTGTTCCTGCACGGCTTTAGGACCAACGGATACAACCACTACCTCAGAGGCAGTCCCCGCTTCTTTCAGGCGTACAGCTTCTTCCACCGCAATTTCACAGAACGGATTGATTGCCATCTTGACGTTGGCAAGATCGACATCAGAGTTATCAGACTTAACACGTACTTTTACGTTGTAGTCGATCACTCGTTTAACTGTTACAAGAACCTTCATTGGCAAAGACCCTACGTTTTTATGAATTTTTGTTACTGGCTTAGCACCAACCAAGTAAGCGTTTTCCCTAATAATAACGAGTCAGAAAAAATAAGCAATAACCCTAACTAACGAACAGATTAGCGATTCGCAGTATTGCCAGATAAGGGTTTTCACCTATAATCGATCATCTCTGATACAGAGCCGCACCAGAAGTAGTCATAGCAACGCAGTCCTTTCACCAGGGCTGCACTGTCAGACGGCTCAACAATAACAGCGACATATAGACAAGAGCGCAGAAGCTGGGGGAACGGGCATGAATCGTGAGTCCATGGAATTTGATGTAGTTATCGTAGGTGCTGGCCCTGCCGGGCTGTCCGCCGCCTGCCGCCTGATGCAACAGGCGCAGGCCGCAGAGCAGGAACTAACCGTCTGCGTCGTGGAGAAAGGCTCCGAAGTCGGAGCACATATACTCTCCGGTGCTGTGATCGAACCACGTGCACTGGATGAGCTGTTCCCTGACTGGAAAGAGATGGGAGCGCCATTGAATACGGCGGTCACCGAAGATGAAATCTATCTGCTGAAAGACGACACTAAGGCGACAAAGCTGCCGAATGCACTGGTTCCAAAAACCATGCACAATCATGGCAACTACATAATCAGCCTGGGCAATCTTTGCCGCTGGCTGGCAGAACAGGCCGAAGAACTGGGTGTAGAAATTTTCCCGGGCTTTGCCGCTTCTGAAGTATTGTATAACGATGATGGCAGCGTTAAGGGCATTGCGACCGGTGACATGGGCGTCTCGGAAAAAGGCGAGCCGAAAGACAGCTACATGCCTGGCATGGAACTGCACGCTAAGTACACCCTGTTTACAGAAGGCTGTCGGGGCCACCTCGGCAAGCAACTGATGAATCAGTTTGAACTGGATAAGGACGCTGATGCGCAACACTATGGCATCGGTATTAAAGAGCTCTGGGATATAGATCCTGACAAGCACCAGCCTGGCCTGGTGCTGCACGGTTCAGGCTGGCCGCTGAGTGGCAACACCAGCGGGGGCTTCTTCCTTTACCACACTGATGACAATCAGGTGGTCGCCGGACTGATCATCGACCTGAACTACGATAATCCCTACGTCAGCCCATTCGACGAATTCCAGCGCCTTAAGCACCATCCGATAATGAAACAGTACCTGGAGGGCGGCAAGCGTGTCTCCTATGGTGCACGCGCGATTACCAAGGGCGGCTTCAATGCCCTGCCTAAGATGACCCTGCCAGGTGGCCTGTTGCTGGGCTGTGATGCCGGCACCCTGAACTTCTCCAAGATCAAAGGCACGCATACAGCGATGAAGTCAGGCATGCTGGCGGCCGAAGCCGTATTCGAAGCCATCGCGGCAGGAGACGAAGGTGGCAAGGAGCTGACCGCATTTACCGAAGCCTATAAAAGCTCATGGCTTTATGAGGAACTATATAGCAGCCGCAACTTCGGTCCGGCAATGCATAAGTTCGGCGCGATTCTCGGCGGTGCCTTCAACTACATCGACCAGAACTGGTTTGCAGGCAAACTGCCATTTACTCTGCATGACAACCATGCAGACTACGCCCAGCTTAAGCCGGCCAGCCAGTTCCAGCCCATTGAATATCCTAAACCGGACGGCACACTGAGTTTCGATAAGCTTTCCTCGGTGTTCCTGTCGAATACCAACCACGAAGAGGATCAACCCTGCCATCTGCAGTTAAGCGATAACCAGATTCCGCTGCGGGACAACCTGCCTACCTTTGCTGAGCCCTCTCAGCGCTTCTGTCCGGCCGGTGTGTATGAGGTGGTGGAAGACGAGGACGGTAAACGCTTCCAGATCAACAGTCAGAACTGTGTCCACTGCAAAACCTGCGACATCAAAGACCCGGCACAGAATATCACCTGGATTACACCTGAAGGCGGTGGTGGTCCAAACTACCCGAATATGTAAGATGCAGAAAACCAAAAGGGGTGCCGCTGGCACCCCTTTTTTACAGCTGATATCTGTGATTACTGGGTAATAGACGTGCTGTTACCGGAACCGTACTGAGAGATGCTGTAGCTGTTGTTGCTGCTGCCCGAGGTCTGGGTAATGCTGGCAACGTTATTGGAACCATTCTGATAGATGCTGGCATAGTGGTTATAGCCAGTTTGAGAGATTGTCGCCTTGTTGTTGTAACCGTAGCTCGTTACATAGGCACGGTGACTACTGCCATTCTGAGCGATATCAATATCGGCGCGGCTTGTACCGTAAGTGTAGGCACTAGCGTAGTTATAGCTACCGTTCTGAGTCAGCGCGATATCGTTGCTATACCCCTGCATATAGACCTCAGAGGTATTCCGATAACCAGCCTGATTGACCGCCAGCTGGTTGTAGCTACCGCTTATGTAGGTAGTTGCACGGTTGTAAGAGCCGTTCTGGGTATAAGACTGGTTGTTCGCATTGTTAGAGCTGTACATATAACGGTACTCACTCTGGTAAACGCTGTTACCCGTACCGTTCTGCTCTACAGACGCACTGTTGGCCGAACCACGCTGGTAAATAGAGGCGTTCTGGTAATTACCATCCTGCTCAATCGTTGCCGCGTTGCCGGAGCCGTTGTACTGGTAAACATTAGCACCGTTGCTGTCACCGCTCTGAGTGATAGTTACCTGGTTATATGAACCGTTAGACTGGTTTACATAGCCACTATTGCCGTTGCCTTCCTGCTCAACAGAGATCGTACTCTCAGTCTGGGAATACTGGGAAGTAGAGACATTGTTGCTGTTACCAATCTGACTAACTTCGACTTCCGCCTCAGTACTGCTGCCCTGAGTCGTGTATACGCCGTTACCATCGCCCAGCTGATTGATGGCAGTCAGGTTGTCGGTGCCATTGTACTGGTTGATACGCACCGTGTTGTAGTCACCTTCAGAACGGGCACTGGCTGTGCTGGACGTCTCACCGGACTGATAACCATAAGCGTTGTTACTATCGCCGACCTGAGTCAGGTTTATGGCGTTGGTTTCAGACGTACCTACCTGAGATACGCTGGAATAGTTGTTGTTACCAGACTGATATTGGTAGGCAGAGTTTGCTGTCGCCGTCGCAGCCTGATCGATAGCAATAGTGTTGCCACTACCGGACTGAGTCTGAGAACTGGAATTCTGTGCATGAGCAGCCATACCGGAACCAGCCAGCATAACCGCCGCAGCGATTGGAGTGAGCTTTTTCATTGCAGCTTCCTTACATCATTGCAGGTATTTTTGGTTTTTATAGGTGTTATCGAGTAGAAACAGCCTTATTCGAACCGCCTCTCGCGCCATAACAGTTAATTCACTTGATTCACGTGGGTACTGATACCGATGCCACGCTGAATGATCCGGCTGTTGAGGCCGGAACCTGTCTGGGTAATGGAGGCATTATTTGAAGCGCCAAACTGGCGGATCTCTGCGCGATTATTACTGCCACGCTGAGCTATTGCGGCCTGATGACTGGCGCCCTGCTGGGAAAGGGAGGCATCATTATCACTGCCATACTGACTGACAGTGGCAGACAGATCTGAGCCTGACTGAATGATTAAAGCGCGTTGCCCGCTTCCTGCCTGAATAAGAGCGACGACTGAGTTTTTACCACTTTGTCTGACTGCTGCCACATTCCCATTATGGGAGGCGTGAAGCAGATCTGCGGAAAATATCTCTTCCAGCTCATTCAGGGTGTCGAGGTCTTCTGCCACTGCTATCCTGAACGGATTCGCAACCCCTGAAAGCAGAATCAAACTAAAGATTAAAACAAGGTTACAACGCTTCATCTGTGAGAATTCCCCTTCGTAACTCCATCCCCTTTACCCCCATAAAGGCAACAGAGCGATACGAAACTACCAGCGTAATACTTATCGCAACCATAATGAACGATCGTTCATTCTATTATCATTCTTACATAGCTTAGTCAGACGCTGCAACGATTTTATATTTTCGTTCAATAATCAAAACGGAGGGACATCTCTGTGCATTGGGTATTTATTCAAATGCGCAGCCAGAGCTCGAAATAAACGTAATAGCGAGTCAGGGCTTAACTGCAGAACTGATTCGCTGCTGTTGATATGCCTGAATCACAGGCGAATTCAACTCATTCGGATCGGCAAGGGACCAGCTTTTCTTAATCACACCATCGACAATCAAGTGGGCGACCGCAGATTCAATAGCGGATAGGACACAAAGCTGCGCAGGGTCATTGGTGGTAATCCCCGCTTCCATCTCAAGCAGATGCTTGAACTCGATAAAGCGATAAACATCAGAGCGAATTTCACGGGAGAGGATCTTCTTACTGGTCAGCACACTATGTAATATCCTCCCGGTACGTATATCGATCGCCCTCAGGTTAACAGTGACCTCATCGACACGATATTTTTCAGAAGCACCAATACCGAAATATCGTGCTCCCGCACCACCCGTATGTATATTGGAGTCATAACCAACAATACCGCCTTCCAGCATAATATTAGCCGCAAGCAGTGATGGCAGTCCGGCACTGTTATTGACCGGCACATTATCCTTTTTCAAGGCGGCGCGAATGATTTTTCGCTCAGTAAGAATATTCTGCAGACCTTCACGCTCCAGCGGAATAAACCATCCTGAATCATTCAGAACGTTGACCAGCATCGCAGCTGCGCCCTGGGTCACCGCCGTGGAAAATGAACTGGACGGCGCCGGTTTGTACTGTCCGCTCTGATCGCGAAAACTATAGACGGCGGTGACAATTTTGCCGCGCGGAGCAGGCATATCGATCAGATCCTGATAGGTGCTCATCCGCCGGGTCAGGCGGGCATCGCTCTCCAGCGTCCCCAGGAATGCATCGCTCACATCACTCGGGCTGGAACAGCCGGAGAGCAGGCATACAACAATTAGCCCGGCACAGGAAAAAATAGCTTTGGTCACAGACATCGACTTCAAATTCGGCCTAATCTCGTTGAAAAAGAACATCCCATTAACACCGGCACAGTAACCGCTATTATTGAATCTCGATCGGTGATACGACGATCTCCGAGGTTTCTCCGGTCTGCCTGTCAGTAATATTCACCGTCAGTGAACCCAGAGTATCCTGCTCGACATCGATGAAAAAACTGTCAGTCACCAGTTGCCCGGAGCCACCATCTTCAATGTCATTAAGCAACTGATTCAGCAAACGGGATTCAAGCGAGTCGCTAAAGCGCTCCAGCGCCGTGCGTTGGTTTGCCAGGGCCTCTTCAACGTCGGGATCTTTAAAATCATTCTGCGCCTGGGCATTACTCAGCAGATAACTTCCATTGAGAGGATTGCCACCGAACGAGGGGTTGGTCGGGTTATACACCAGCTCGGCGGCCATTAGCGGACGACAAGACAAAGTCAACAAAACCAATACGGCCTTCGAGTAACTAAAACAGGTCAAAACTCATCCTTCTCCATATCAAAGGTATCAGCAAAAGCTGACTGTATTTTGTACTGCTGTACACGCTGATCAATTTGATCTGCCGCCTGCTCTGCCAGTGATTTAAGACTGTTCCGCCCCGGCTGAATAAATGATCGATAATATTCCCGGTGTTCCGACTCAACCCATATTAAGCTTCCCCAGCGGGCTGACGGACGTTCCATAACCGTCAGGTTATAATCTGCGTCCGGCAAATTAACGGCCCGATACTGCGCCAGATAGCGGCTGAATTCATGCCCTACGCCCGTGATGGTATAGTCGATCACAAAGCCTTGAATCTCTTCATCGAGTGTATCCGCCTGCACGGAGACTTCCGCCACGGCCACAGTCACTATTCCGCCCGACAGAAGTACCGAATAACAAAATAAAACCGGTCTGATAAACCGTCTCGCGATTAAATTCGGCAAATTCATTGCGTATGGACAGCTCTGGAAGGAGATTATATTAATTATTGAACGTTCATATTATTTCATATCCCGTTGCATTCTGTACATGACGGCACAATAAAAAACACCTTTCGGCAACATCTGGTTGTTTATCGACCATAAGAGCACTGCCAGCACAATAAGAACAGAATCTGCTACAGACTCAGGCATAGAGTCGGCTCACATGCTGGCCAGTAAGCACTGGAGTCGGCAAAGGCCATTACCCGGACAGCGCACTTCGAGCTGCGCGAAGCCAGTTGACGACAGTCAACTACTTCCTCCCGGAGTACTGCTAAAGTTCTGAATCGGCTGGCTTATAGACACAGCGGAATGCCCGCTCATGCACGCCCAGCCCCGATAGCCAGCGCCAACCTTCTGATCCGGTAGTTCAGACCATGGAAAAAAAACTCCGCCCTAATCCGGCAAAACGCAGCAATAAGCCTAATCAGGAGAGCAATCTGGTCTATCAGATTGAGGATAAGCTGTATGTCAATCTGACTGATCGCTGCACGCTCGCCTGCTCTTTCTGCCCGAAACATAACGGTTGTACTGAAGTGAAAGGCTATGAACTCTATCTTGCCCAACGCCCCCAGGTGGAAGAAATAATCAGACTTCTGGGAGATCCCAGCCGGTTTAGTGAAATCGTTTTCTGTGGATTTGGTGAACCGACATTACGGCTGCAGGATTTGCTGCAGATTGCGCGGTATGTGAAACAGAATGGTGGTAAAACAAGGTTGAATACCGACGGACTGGGTAATCGTGTACATAAGCGGGATATAACCTCAGAGCTGGCCAGCTGCATCGATGCCCTCTCAATCTCCCTGAATGCGCAGGATGAAGCGACCTATACCAGGCACTGCAAACCAAGCCTTACCAACTCTTATGCGTCGGTTCTGGACTTCATTGAAGCTGCGGCCTCTGTCATCGATGACGTGGCGGTGAGTGCCATTTCCGGACTGGAGGGCGTGGATATAGAAGCCTGCCGGAAATTGACCGAGGCACGGGGGGCCCGTTTCAAGCCCCGCTACCTGGATGTTGTCGGTTAGGAATCCTGCCTTGCCGCTTTTCGGATAACCCGGTTCGAGGTACGAAAACCAATAGCACCGGCGGTTCCGGTGTAAACGCGGATTTTGTTGGGCTGACCACTCTCATCCAGCCAGATCCGACCGATACCGGAGTGGCCCATCAGCTGGCGGCCGGCATCGCCAATCACCCCTCTGGGGGCGATCCACATCCGTCGGCGCTTGGTAAACCAGTTAAGGGGAGACCAGCGACCGTATAACGCCCGGTTGATACGATCCAGCCATTTTAGAAGGGTCGGAGGAAACTCGTTTTTCAGGCCACTGCAGGTAATCTGCCATATTCTTGGCCCGCCACGCCGGAACCGGATCATGACGTCGTAGACAAAGGAGTAATGCACATCGCCGGACAGAATGACAAAGTGACGGGGCGTTTTAGGGTGGCGGAATATATTCAGAATTACGTTGGCTGAGCCCGGATGTGCCATCCAGTTCTCGGCATCAACAGTGAGTGCTTTTCCGAAGAAGGTAAATATGCGCTGAATCGCCTCGATCAACTTAACGCCAAAGATAGGCGCCGGTGAGACCAGTAGCACACTCTCCTCTCCGATCAGCTCCTGCTGGGCTTCAGACAATGCTTCCCAATCCATCAGTCCGGATGGTCGCGCAGAGCTTGACTCTGAACGCCAGCGCCGGGTGCGGGTATCCAGCACCACCAGTTTAGGCACGGTGGGTACCGTGTACTGCCAACCCTGATGTTCCAGCAGACAATCGATCAGATTGTCCTGTACTTTGCCATCCAGCTGCGAAAAGAATGTCCTGGTAGCCGGGAGAATTTGTTCTGAAAATGCCTCAGGATCATTACCCCAGCCCTGAAACATCCAGTAACCAGCCAGTGCGTTGCCGATAATCCTGCGCGAAAAAGGATGTCCGTAAGCGGCTTCCTCCCACCCCCGGGTCAGGTTCCAGTCATCGGTGACATCATGATCATCAAAAATCATATAAACCGGCAGGTGCGCCATTAATCTCTGGACCTGGTGCAATCCTTCCGAAAATTTCTTAATGTGCACCAGCTCTTCGTCGTAGCGTGCAGCGAACTGCGGAGCAATTTTTGCACCCTGCAGCTCCAGCTGCTGCCACAATCCCGGCGACCAGACCAACAGGTACATAGCCATCACTTCACTCAGGGTGATCAGGTGGTTATGGGCTCCGTCGGCAGTAAATATCGGCTTACGCGCGCCGCCGAAAACCTGCTCCCACATTGCCTCATCCGAACGCGTGCTGGGCAGCAGGTGTTCACGCTGGTAGAAACAAAACTCGCTGCTATAGAGTTCTTCTGAGCCACTCAGACCGGTACCGGCAATCTTTTCATCAGGCAGGCCAAGCAACTCTATCACCTGATGAATAATATGGAGCATTGGTCCGGCCACATCATCGGCGTAAATCTGATCCCCCGACATCACCAGCATAGCAGGCCCCTTCTCGCCTTTGCGCAGGACCTCCTGCATTAAACTATCAGCGGTAACAAGGCTGTCTTCAGAGGGGTAATGGGGTTTTCGACAGGAACCATGCAACAGATTGCCAACCCGGCTATGAACAGTGAATGCCGGACTTTTCGCCGATTCATATAAGAGATGAGGCAGCAGAGTTGCGAGCGTCTGTGTCTGCCCCCGGGCGTCTTTCAGCTGAAGATCATAACTAATCGCCTGATCCTGCGGAAAAGGCTGACCGGGTACAATATCGATCAGGTTAATCCAGAGCCGCTTGCCAGCCTGCACGGATTCCATGCAGTCACTGTCCAACGAGTAGCTCTCTTCAAACTGTCCCTGATCAGCCTGAAGCTGCAGTCGCCCCTCGGGAAGGACGGCCGTCGCCAGCCAGAGCACCAACCTTGTATCGGTAAGCCGCCTGACTATCGGTCCGGCAATAATCAGGGGTACATCCATATCACTCTGTGCCTTCACTCTGACTCCTTAACATTCAGTCTCTTTCGGCCCCGGGCTAAACTTTAGCGCCTACAGGCCGATAGAGTCTATTCAGGACACGCTGACCCGTTCCTGAATCCATTATCCAACATCGACGCCGCTGAACGATAGCAGGCATCGCCCTGATATGTAGCAAGCAGGGCAGTAAAACGAAGGGATTAACGCCATGAGCATCGAACAACTCGGCCTGAATCAGCCCAATGCACCAGTCAAAGCAGCAGTGACTGCTGAAAAGAATGAGCCAATGAGCGAAGCGCCGACAACAAAGGATATGAAAGCGGCTCAGAACAAGGCGATTCTCGATGCTTCTCTTAATGTCAGTATCTCCAGTGGTAATGACTCCCTATCACTGGTTTTCAAAGCCGCTATTGAGAAAGTGAATGAGTTGCTTGAGCCGGAGTTCGGAGAAAGGGCCATAGAGAGCAGTCATGAAGAGGGGCTGGATGTTTCTCCTGAAGCCACGGCCGACCGCATCGTTTCACTGACAACCGGGCTGTTTAGCAGCTACCAGGAAGCGAATCCTGAGCTTCAGGGCGAAGACCTGATCAACCGGTTTGTCGATGTAATTGGCGGCGGCATTGCCCAGGGCTTTGGCGAAGCAAGGGAAATACTCGACGGCCTCAATGTACTTGAGGGCGATATAGCCAGTAATATCGACAAAACCTACGCGCTGGTTGAAGAAGGCCTGCAGCAATTCAAAGATGATTTCCTGAATAGCAATGCATCCCCATCTGCGTCATCCGAGGTAACAAACGACGAAACGCCCCTCAGTCCGGTTGAATAGTGATGATCACTAGCTACATATATAGCCCGACCCTCAGGAAAATCCGCCGTTAGCAAGATACTGCCGGGCCCGAAGGTGTAAACAGCCTTCGGACCCGGAACCCATCCCCTATCACACTCTCCTGACACTACCTCCGCCCCGCTCACGGGTATGAACTTTTTACATCTCATCAGAGATCCGGCCATATACCTGCAGGCCCTCTGCTTTGTCGCCACGCATTTCCCAATTGGCAGTTTTTCTACCAGACTTAATAATCAGAGCAGATGCGGTACCCCTTTCCAGCTGCCATGACGAACTGCAAGTACGCACAGTAAAAGGGAGAACTCTATGAAGCAGCCACTATGGATCCCTGACAGCCAGCAGCGTCGACAATCCAATCTGCAGGCTTTTATGGCTGCCGCATCTTCCTGCCATTCACTGGAGCTGGATAGCTACGAAACGCTCTATGCCTGGTCTGTAGCCCATACTGAGGCGTTCTGGGATCAGCTCTGGCAATTCAGCGGCTTAGTCGCCAGCAGTAAAGGCACGACCGTTTTGCAACATCCACAACGGATGCCGGGAGCACAGTGGTACCCTGATGCACGCCTCAACTTTGCTGAAAACCTGCTGCGTTTCCGGGATCACAGAGCTGCGTTGATATTCCGTAATGAAGACGGCGCACGCAGCTGTATAAGCTATGCCAATCTCTATCAGCAGGTCGCCCGGCTGGCTGCTGCATTTCGCTGCAACGGAATCAGGCCTGGTGACAGAATTGCCGGATTTATGCCCAATATACCGGCCACCGTGACAGCCATGCTTGCAGCAACTTCTGTCGGCGCGATCTGGACCTCCTGCTCACCTGATTTCGGTATTCATGGTGTTATCGATCGGTTCGGCCAGACTGAACCGCGTATTCTGATTACAGCGGACGGCTACCACTACAACGGCTCAGCCATCGACAGCCTGACTCGGGTTAAGGAGATCAGCTGGCAATTGGAATCGCTCGAGACAATTGTTGTTGTGCCATACCTGAACGATCAGCCGGATATCTCCGCTCTGCCCGACGCGATTCTGCTGCAGGAATACGAAGACAAAAGCGCTAAGGAGATCATATTCGAACAACTTCCCTTCGATCACCCGCTATACATCCTCTACTCCTCCGGTACGACCGGCGTACCCAAGTGCATTCTCCATTCTGCAGGCGGAACCCTGTTACAACACCTGAAGGAACATCTGTTGCATACCGACCTGAAACGCGAGGACGTGCTGTTCTATTACACTACCTGCGGCTGGATGATGTGGAACTGGCTGGTCAGCGGCTTAGCTACCGGCGCCACGCTGCTGCTGTTTGACGGCTCCCCCTTCGCCCCTGCGCCGGAGATACTCTGGGATATAGCCGATGAGGAAGATATCTCGGTTTTCGGCACCAGTGCCAAATACCTTGCGGCGCTGGAAAAATCCGGGGTGCGCCCCGCCAGAAGCCATCGCCTCAGCGCACTTCGGGCACTGCTTTCTACCGGCTCGCCCCTGGCACACGAGGGGTTTCACTATTGTTATCGGGAGATCAAGCAAAACATGCAGCTCGCTTCCATTTCCGGCGGCACCGATATCATCTCCTGTTTCGCGTTAGGTTGCCCGATACGGCCGGTTTATGCCGGGCAACTGCAGTGCAGAGGACTGGGCATGGCGGTCGATATTTTTGATCCACAGGGCCGGTCAATACGGGGCGAAAAAGGCGAGCTGGTTTGCACCCGGCCCTTCCCCTCCATGCCGATCGGGTTCTGGAACGACCCTGAAGACAAAAAATACCAGACTGCCTATTTCAGCCAGTTCAAGGGCGTCTGGGCTCATGGAGACTATGGCGAAATCACTGCCGAAGACGGCCTGATCATTCACGGCCGCTCTGATGCAGTGCTTAACCCGGGCGGGGTACGTATAGGTACCGCGGAGATCTATCGTCAGGTGGATAAAGTCGATGCAGTGCTCGAAAGCATCTGCATCGCACAACCCTGGCAGGATGATGTAAGAATCGTTCTGTTTGTGCGCCTGAAGTCCGACCTCAGCCTCAGCGAAGCGCTGATCACCGAAATCCGTCAGACCATCAGGCAACATACCACGGCACGGCACGTGCCAGCCAAAGTGATCCAGGTAAGCGACATCCCCCGCACCCGCAGTGGCAAAATCGTCGAACTGGCAGTACGCAAAGTCGTATTGGGTGAGCCTGTAACCAATAAAGATGCACTGGCAAATCCTGAGTCACTCGAACAATTCCGGGATCTGGAAGAACTCAAAACATAGGCATTTACTTTACGACAGTGGGACCAGATAACCCCCGACACAAAAAAGGCCTCTTTCGAGACCTTTCTTGCGATCAACGGATAGAATCTGTTCAGGTAGTGAACCTCATTGTACCCGGGCCAGGTGCTGGACAAACGCCTGAGGCTCAGCCACTCCAATATAGGTCATATCGGTGCGGATATTACCCTGAGAGTCATAGAAAATCAGCGCAGGGGGACCGATAATCCCATACTCCTTATAGAGCGCCTTGGCTCCCTCATCATTGGCAGTAACATCAACCTTAATCAGGCGGAAACTCTGCAATGCCTGCATTACGTTTTCATCCGCAAAAGTAACCACCTCAAGCTCGATGCAGGACACACACCAGTCAGCATAGAAGTCGAGCATTACCGGCTCACCGGCAGCTTTGGCCTGGGCCAGTAACGGCTGCAGCTCCTGGGGGGACCTGACCACATCAAACGGCAGTTTTTTCTGTTGCTGCTGAACCACTCCGCCTGCCAGGCCCTGCAATGGATGAAGCATACTACGGTTTCCGGCCATCGCTCCGATCAGCAGCGCCACGCCGTATACCATCACGATAACCCCGCCCCCTTTCCAAAAACGGCTCCAGCCGCCAGCGGTTTCAGGCAGACGATCCAGCGCCTTCATATAAACCGCAGCGGTAATCAGCACTGCAGCGGTCAGCACCATGGTCACTTCGGTGGCAACGATACGATCGAGCATCCAGATCGCCATCAACAGAAGCATCACGCCAAAGGCAGCTTTGACAGCACTCATCCAGGCACCGGCTTTAGGCAGCAGCTTACCGGCTGACACCCCGATAAGGAGTAGCGGTACACCCATACCGATACTCAGTGAAAACAGCGCCAGCCCACCCATCAGGGGATCGCCGCTCTGACCGATATAGATCAGTGCCCCGGCCAGCGGTGCAGCCATGCAGGGACCGACGATCAAGGCAGAGAGCAACCCCATCACAGCAACGCCGGACAGGGTGCCGCCCTGCTGGCTGTTGCTCATCTGACTGAGCCGCGCCTGCCAGCTGGATGGGAGTTGCAGCTCATAGAAGCCGAACATGGACATGGCGAGTAAAACAAACAGCAGGCTGAAAGAGCCTATAATCCAGCCGTTCTGAAACATCGCCTGCAGGTTTTCACCGAACAGCCCCGCAATCACGCCCGCTACGGTATAGGTTACTGATACGGCCAACACATAGACCGCAGACAGCGTAAGACTGCGCATCGTCGTTATCTTATCTCCCTGCCCTGCAATGATACTGGAGAGAATCGGTATCATCGGGAAAACACAAGGAGTCAGTGACAGCGCAAGTCCGGCCAGGAAGAAAGCACCAATCGTCAGCAGCAACCCTCCCTCCCCCAGCATCCGGGCAAAGCGATCCTGCTCAGTTTCAGTTATCCGGGAAGCTGCTGTAGCGAGATTGTTGGCCTGTAGGGTTTGCTCAGGTTCGGAGGTCAAGCGATCAGGCACCATGGAAAGAGGTATCGTTTTACTCACCGGCGGATAGCAGATACCGCCCTCCCAGCATCCCTGATAGCTAATCGTCGCGACCGAATCGGCAGCCTGCTCACCAGAGCGCTTAAGACGGAAGCTGGCTTCAGCCTGATTGTGGTACACCCAGACCCTGCCGAATAACGGATCGTCCTTCTCCTCAGCCTCAAGAAAATCGATATCAGCAACTTCCAGTGGCGCTGGCACCTCAACCTTAATCCGGTCACGATATAAGTAGTAACCCTCCTTAATTTCCCAGCTCAGTTTAAGTCGCTCGTTCTCCTGCGCTGCCTGCATGACAAATGCCTGCTCGACATCGACCGGACCGTCATCGGAAGCAAACGGGTTGGCGCTATCAAACAATCCGGCCTGAACCGGCAGGGCAATGAGCAACCACTGGATTAAGACCGCAACTAAAACGGGAAAGGTCCACTGCTGTTTCACAAACTATCCTTACTTAAACGGGTACGAGAGATTGACCACAGAACCCTGTCAGAGTTCGGCATATCGGCAGAATTCAGTGAATGGCGGCCGTTGCGCCCAACCGGCGGCTATTCATCGCCGATTGTAACACTGGCCGATACTTTAGGCTGAAACATCTCCCCTCGATAACACCCCCCATACGATATCTGACCCGCATCTTAATCCATAATGCAATCAATACATTGCAGCACTTATAACCCTGCGTTGAATGTGGTACAAACAGAGGCGTCACAGACAAAGATGCGACCGTATGCTTTAGGATAATAAGATGACCGATACCCGTGTAGATGATCTGAATATTGACTCCCACTCCCTGCTGGTAACACCAGAGGCACTTAAAGAGCAGCTGCCGATCTCAGAATCAGCCGCCGCTTCTGTTATGCAGGGACGTAATGTCATTCGTAACATTCTGGATCGCAAAGACCCGCGACTGTTTGTCGTGGTAGGCCCATGCTCAATTCACGACACAGAGGCAGCCATTGAATATGGCAAGCGCCTTAAAGAGCTGTCCGCCAAAGTAGAAGACACCCTGTATCTGGTTATGCGCGTCTATTTTGAAAAGCCACGTACCACCGTTGGCTGGAAGGGCCTGATTAACGACCCTCGCATGGATGATAGCTTCCAGATTGAAGAAGGCCTGCAAACAGCACGCAAGCTGCTGCTTGACCTGGCCGAAGAAGGACTACCACTGGCCACAGAGGCGCTTGACCCGATTTCACCGCAGTATCTGCAGGACCTGATCTCCTGGTCTGCGATAGGCGCACGTACAACCGAATCCCAGACTCACCGCGAAATGTCTTCCGGTCTGTCCTGTGCCGTAGGCTTTAAGAACGGTACTGACGGCGGCCTGGACGTGGCAACGAACGCCCTTAAGTCTGTTAGCCATCCACATAACTTCCTGGGTATCAATCCGGATGGCCAGGTATCCGTAGTACGTACCAAGGGTAATCAGTACGGCCACGTAGTGCTGCGTGGTGGCGGCGGCAAACCAAACTACGACTCTGTTAGCGTAGCACTGTGCGAGAAGGCGCTGGATAAAGCCGGGCTTGCCAGCAACATCATGGTCGACTGCTCCCACGCCAACTCCAATAAGGACCCGGCCCTACAGCCACTGGTGGCTGATAATGTCGCTAACCAGATCATTGAAGGCAACAAGTCCATTGTCGGCCTGATGATCGAGAGCAACATCAACTGGGGCAGTCAGTCTATCCCGGCCGACCTGAAAGACCTGGAGTACGGCGTATCGGTTACCGATGCCTGCATTGACTGGGCAGCTACAGAGAAGTGCCTGCTGGAGATGGATGCCAAACTGAAAGACGCACTGGGCAAGCGCTGATACCGCTTCCAGAGCCCCAACAGAAAAGGACGAGTCGAACTCGTCCTTTTTTATTGCCTGAACCCTGTCCCCGCCCGCCACAACACGACTGCAACAGGCAGAAAAAAACCGGGCAGGGCCCGGTTTTCGATAAGATCGCAAGACTGTAAATCAGTCTTCGGGAGCAACCTTTGGCTGCTCGGCATTCTCATAGATCATCAAAGGCTCGTTTTCACCTTTAATAACCCCTTCATCAATCACCAGCTTGGATACACCCTCCATTGAAGGCAGGTCATACATAGTATCCAGCAGTGTTGCTTCAAGGATAGAACGCAAGCCACGCGCACCAGTGCGTCGTTCCAGTGCCTGAGTCGCTACGGCACGCAGCGCCTCTTCGCGGAAGTCCACTTCGACACCTTCCATATCAAACAGCGCATGATACTGCTTGGTCAGGCTGTTCTTAGGTTCTGTAAGGATCTGGATCAGTGCATCCTCATCCAGCTCACTCAGTGTCGCAACCATTGGCAGACGACCGACAAATTCAGGAATCAAGCCAAACTTAACCAGGTCTTCCGCTTCGACCTCGTGCAGGGATTCCGACACTGACTTGACTTCATCCTTGCTCTTAACAACAGCACTGAAACCAATCGAGCTCTTTTCGGAACGATCACGGATAATCTGCTCCAGGCCTGCGAAGGCACCGCCACAGATAAACAGGATGTTTGAGGTATCAACCTGCAGGAACTCCTGTTGCGGATGCTTACGGCCACCCTGAGGCGGAACCGAGGCTACAGTCCCCTCGATCAGCTTCAGCAACGCCTGCTGAACACCTTCACCGGATACATCACGGGTGATAGACGGGTTATCAGACTTACGTGAGATCTTGTCGATCTCATCGATATAGACGATACCCAGCTGCGCTTTCTCGACATCATAATCACACTTCTGCAGCAGCTTCTGGATGATGTTCTCAACATCCTCACCCACATAACCCGCTTCAGTCAGTGTTGTCGCATCAGCGATCGTGAACGGCACATTCAACGTCCGTGCCAGTGTCTGTGCCAGCAGAGTCTTACCACTACCGGTTGGGCCAATCAGCAGGATATTACTCTTACCCAGCTCTACTCCGCCTTCACCACCCTGAAAGCGCAAGCGCTTGTAGTGGTTATACACGGCTACGGACAAAACACGCTTAGCCCGCTCCTGACCAATAACATACTCATCCAGGTGTGCTTTGATTTCAGCTGGAATAGGCAGACGATCGCCCTCTTCCTGCGGCTCAACTTCCTGGACTTCTTCCCGAATAATGTCGTTGCACAAGTCGACACATTCGTCACAGATAAACACTGAAGGACCGGCGATCAGCTTGCGTACTTCATCCTGACTCTTGCCACAAAATGAACAGTACAACAGCTTACCGTTTTCTCCGTCTTTACCTTTGATCTCGTCGGACATTCGACTACCTCAACTGTGCTCTTCTCGATTAAAGGATTGATGGTGCCATTGAGACCCGATTTCAACCCCTTAACCATAATAATGGCTTACTCTTCGCTGATGCGCTTATCCAGCACCGCATCGACAAGGCCATAGTCACGTGCTGCGTATGGATCCATGAAGTTATCACGATCAGTGTCACGCGAGATAGTCTCGAGATCCTGCTCGGTATGGTGAGCCAGCAACTTGTTCAGTTTTTCGCGAATAGAGAGGATCTCTTTGGTGTGGATCTCAATATCCGTTGCCTGGCCCTGATAGCCACCCAGAGGCTGATGGATCATTACGCGGGAGTTCGGCAGCGCATAACGCTTACCTTTAGCGCCACCGGCGAGCAGGAACGCTCCCATAGAAGCAGCCTGGCCCAGCACCATAGTACTGACATCAGGTTTGATGAACTGCATCGTATCGTAAATGGACATACCTGCAGTTACAGATCCACCCGGTGAATTGATATACAGGTGGATATCCTTGTCCGGATTTTCGGCTTCGAGGAACAGCAGCTGTGCGACAACAAGATTCGCCATATGATCCTCCACTGGTCCTACCAGAAAGATCACACGCTCTTTCAGCAAACGAGAATAAATATCGTACGCTCGTTCACCACGCGCAGTCTGCTCCACCACCATTGGCACAAGACTGCTGATAATATCGGAATGGCTTTTATCAAAGCTCATGCTTATCTCCTTAGCCCGAAAGCGAAAAAAAACGACAGCCAGCATACGCCGACTGCCGTTTTCAATACGAGAGTCTTAAAACAGATTACAGGGTGGGCTTATTCAGCCGCTTCTTCCTGTGCTTCTGTTTCCGGCTGAGCCGGCTTCATAGCGTCTTCGTAGCTGACTTCTACTTCGTTGACTTTAGCAGATGCCAGCAGGTGATCAACCACCTGATCTTCCAGCACCAGGCTGCGAACCTGATTCAGCATCTCCTGGTTGTTTTTGTACCAGTCGATAACCTGCTGCGGCTCCTGGTAAGTTTCAGCCATCTCTTCGATAGTGCTGTTAACACGATCTTCGTCAGCAGTCAGTTCTGCAGACTTGATAACTTCCTGAACCAGCAGGCCAACAGTTACGCGGCGCTTAGCCTGATCTTCAAACATCTCTTTAGGCAGCATGTTCGGATCCAGCTGTGAGTTCTCACCACCGAACTGCTGTACTGCCTGACGACGCAGGTTGTCGATCTCACCGTCGATCAGTGCCGCAGGCACGTCGATAGCATTCACTTCGATCAGCTGAGAGAAAACTTTATCTTTCAGCTTCATTTTCAGTGCCTGAGTCAGCTCACGCTGCATGTTCTTGCCAACTTCTTCTTTGAAGCCTTCAAGATCATCTTTCTCGATACCGAAACCAGCGAAGAACTCAGCGTTCAGCTCTGGCAGTTCCTGCGCAGCAACGGACTTAACAACGACTTTGAAGACAGCGTCTTTACCTTTCAGGTTTTCCGCCTGATAGTCTTCAGGGAAAGTCACGTTCAGTTCTTTCTCGTCACCGGCAGCAGCGCCAACCAGGCCGTCTTCGAAACCAGGGATAAAGGTGTTGGAACCCAGAACCAATTCCATGCCTTCGCCTTTACCGCCATCAAACGCTTCGCCATCGATGAAGCCTTCGAAATCGATCGTTACCTGATCACCTTCAGCCGCTGCGCGTTCAACCGCAGCGAAAGAAGCCTGCTGCTTACGCAGGGTATCGACCATGGTGTCCAGATCGGCGTCTTTGACTTCAGCAGTCTGTTTTTCGATCTCAACACCGGAGAAATCAGCCAGTTCAATCGTCGGGTAAACTTCGAAAGTAGCGACGTACTGGAACTCTTCGCCTTCTTTATCGTTTTTAAAGTCGATATTAGGCATGCCTGCAGGGTTCAGTTCCTCCTGCTGAGCTGCTTCGTAGAAGGTTTCCTGGATAACCTGACCGATCACCTCTTCACGGATACCTTTACCGTAACGCTTCTTGATAACCTGCACCGGCACTTTGCCCGGGCGGAAACCGTCGATACGAGCGGTACGTGCAGTCTGCTGCACGCGTTTGTTAACATCCTGGTCGATACGCTCAGCCGGAACTGTAACCGTTACCTGGCGCTCGAGGCCGGAAGTCGTTTCAACGGAAACTTGCATGGAAATCCTCACAGATACTTTTTCACAATGATCGGCAGGTGGATGTTTCTCCCGCCTGGCAAACCTTGACCCAGCTTAGCATACATCTAACAGGGCAAATCCAAAGCGCGAAATTCTCAATGAACTTAGGCAATTAGTCAAGGAAACATCCGGAAACGATCATAATTAATCGAAAACAAAAAATGCCGGTGGCACGGACAGTTAGCACAGAAATAGGCCACACAGTCTCAGCTGTACATCCAACCGCCAAAACTTAAAAGAGATACCAACCGAAACAACGTCAATAGGGCAAACCAGGCGCCAGCAGCAATACAACGCAGCGTTAGAAACAATTTGCCAGAAGGAAAGTAAAACAGGGAATGGGGTGGACAATGGGGCTCGAACCCACGACCGCCGGAATCACAATCCGGAGCTCTACCAACTGAGCTATGCCCACCATAA
>NZ_KK211066.1:72317-271667 GCF_000620085.1 Marinobacterium jannaschii DSM 6295
ATGGGGTGGACAATGGGGCTCGAACCCACGACCGCCGGAATCACAATCCGGAGCTCTACCAACTGAGCTATGCCCACCACAATAGTTCCTTCCCAGATCAAGCAGCTTCAACCTAATGGCACGCCCGGCAGGGCTCGAACCTGCAACCTACGGCTTAGAAGGCCGTTGCTCTATCCAATTGAGCTACGGGCGCCTTACTGCCCGATACTGCGCTGCACCCTGTCCGGAAGACCGTTTCAGAGCACCCCGCTGAAGGAGGTGCGAATATTAAAGAGAGACTTTCATGTCGTCAACCCCCTTTTTTATTTTTTTAATAAAATAAACAAGTTAGCTCACAATTTGGCCAATAGACCAGATCAGCGCCGGGGCCGAAACGGGGCAACCTTGGCGACAACTGCCAAGCATGAGAGAATTCGCGCACTATAACTAAATAGAGGAAAGTGCAGCCACATGAGTGCACAAATGATTGACGGCAAGCAGATTGCCGCCGATGTACGCCGTGAAGTTGCTGATGGCATTCAGCAACGCATTGCCGCAGGACGAACAGCACCCTGCCTGGCCGTAATTCTCGTTGGACAGGACCCTGCATCTCAGGTCTATGTCCGGAACAAGAAAAACGCCTGCGAGGAAGTCGGTATAGAATCCCGCGCTTTTGATCTGCCAGCCGACACCACCCAGCAGGCTCTGTTGGATCTGGTTGACGATCTGAACAGCGATCAGAACGTTCACGGTATTCTGTTACAACTTCCGCTTCCGGATCATCTTGATAGCGACGCCATACTTACCCGTATACGTCCTGAAAAGGATGTTGACGGATTCCATGCGTTCAACCTCGGACGACTGGCTCAGCGTCTGCCTGCCCTGCGCCCCTGCACACCTAAGGGTGTTATGCGTCTGCTTCAGTCTACCGGTGTAAAACTGCATGGCCAGGAAGCCGTGATTGTCGGAGCATCAAACATTGTCGGACGCCCTATGACACTTGAGCTGTTGCTGGCTGGCGCGACCACAACCACGACACATCGCTTTACAAAAGACCTGGCCTACCATGTGGGCCGGGCAGATATTGTGATCGTTGGTGTCGGCAAGCCGGGACTGGTTAAAGGCGAGTGGATCAAAGAGGGCGCTATTGTTATCGATGTCGGCATCAACCGATTACCCGATGGCAGCCTGGCAGGTGATGTTGTTTTCGATACCGCTGCCGAGCGCGCCGGATGGATCACTCCGGTTCCAGGCGGCGTAGGTCCGATGACTGTTGCCTGCCTGATGGAGAATACACTCGAAGCCGCCAACAACCAGACAGCAGAAGCCTGACAAGCTTTCCGGGATCTTCTAACACTCCCCAAACCAGAAGATCCTTCTGCCTGGCATTGACCACTGCGGCAACGAAAAAGCCACAGAGCCAGATACACAAAAGCAGCGCCTGAGCGCTGCTTTTTGCAAACGGAGCGGCGTGCGCCCTAGCCTTCCCGGTACCAGGTTGTACCTTCGCGACTATCTTTCAACACGACACCCTGTGAGGACAATTCCTCACGGATACGATCAGCTTCCGCAAAATTCCGCGCTTTCTTCGCATCGGCCCGCTGCAAGATTAGCTGCTCAATAGCATCAGCACTGAACTCACCTGCCCGGGCTTCACCCTGAAGGAAGGCAGCCGGATCCTGCTGCAACAGTCCGAGAATACCGGCCAGTCGTTTCAGCTGGCCCGCCAGCAAACCGGCATCAGCACTTGATGCTCGCACCGCCTTGTTCAGCTCATTAACCAGCTCAAACAATACCGAGATAGCCTTAGCCGTATTAAAGTCATCATCCATCGCCGCAAAGAAACGGGCATCATAATCGTTTTCAACCGCTCCCTCTTCGACAACCACACCATTCAGCGCCTGATAGAAACGCTCAAGCATAGTGCGCGCCTCCTTCAGACTGTCCTCGCTGTAATCGATGTAGCTACGGTAATGCACACGGGAGAGGAAGAAACGGATCACCTCTGCATCATACTGCGTCAGTACATCACGGATGGTGAAGAAGTTCCCCAGTGACTTGGACATCTTCTCGCTATTGACCCGAACAGGACCGGCATGCATCCAGGTATTAACATACTTAACGCCATTTGCCGCTTCGGACTGTGCAATCTCATTTTCATGATGCGGAAATGGCAGATCCGGACCGCCGCCATGAATATCGAAGGTATTGCCCAGGCAGCATTTCGACATAGCTGAACACTCAATATGCCAGCCAGGACGTCCCGCCCCCCAAGGTGAATCCCAGCTCACCTCTCCTTCCTTAGCCGATTTCCAGAGCACGAAATCAAGCGGACTCTCTTTAGCCGCCTCTACCTCGACCCTGGCACCGGAACGCAGCTCATCAACATTCTTATTGGTAAGCTTGCCATATTCAGCAAACTTCTCGACACGATAGTAAACATCACCATTGGCCGCAGCATACGCAAAGCCCTTTTCGATAAGTGTCTCTACCAGCGAGATGATATTCCCTATATGAGCAGTCGCACGCGGCTCCTGTGAAGGACGCAGAACACCGAGTGTAGCCTCATCTTCATGCATCGCAGTGATCATCCGCTGGGTCAGTGCGTCGGTACTTTCACCATTCTCCGCAGCGCGCTTAATGATCTTGTCATCCACATCCGTGATGTTACGGACGTATTCCACATCCCAGCCACGGGATCGCAGATAGCGGGTAATTACATCAAAAGACACCATGACGCGGGCGTGGCCAATATGACAGTAGTCATAGACGGTGACGCCACAGACATACATCTTGATTTTGCCCTCTTCCAGAGGCTTGAAGGGCGCTTTTTCCTTGGTCAGAGTGTTGTAGATTTGCAGCATGGAAATCCGCTATCGCTTATAAATTAATAACAACCGGTGCCAGAATCGCTACTGGCACACCGGAAAAGGTGCAACAGTATAAAGCAAATATCTGGATCAGGTGGAGTACAGCAGCCTAATTTATTCCTGCCTTAAAGGTAAGTCAGCGCAAGAGAGCCATATCATCCCGGTTCAGGGCACCCCAATATCAATTTCGGAAAGCTTATTGATTGTCAGAGGGTTACGCTCGGTCGTCAGCCACAGCCGGGTGTTACTCTGCCACAACACCGCCTCCCACTGCCCGGCTGGCTCAAATTCCCAATACCTTGCCTTATCCCAGTCCAGCCCGGTGCTGTTAACCGGCACCACCCAGAGAAAAGACTGACCAAAGAATGTTGCGGCCTTGTAACCCAGCAGCGCCATCATACCTGTCGCCGGATTGTAGTCCGCAGCTGTCACAAGTCCCTCCACTGAATAACTGGCCTGAGGCTCGACAACCTGCTGCCGCTTCGTCGGATCTACCACATACAACTTACTCCGATTATCTTCTCTGTTTTTGGTAAATAACCAAAGCTTATCGCCGACCTTGGTAAGCGCCTCGCTATCGACATTATGCTTACGCCGGCTGACAACTGAAGCGGCGTAGTCGGCATACTCCACGTTGATCTGCTCAGCCCTGACCGTTTTATCATTTTCTGCGGCTGCAAGATCATCTAACCGAACGGCATAGATACTAAGCGAAGTGCGGCGGGCAAAGTTATTGCCGCTGTCGGCAATATAGAGTGTCTCTTCATCCTGAGCGAGGTCTTCCCAGTCGATATTGCGCGCACCGCTGATAGCCACTTTTTTAACCAGCGCCCCGGCATCATCTAAGGCATAAACGACCGGCCGGTCGCCGCTGTCATTAATCGTCCAGATCTGCCCCTGATACCTTGCCAGTCCAGACGTCTCCTCTACAGCCTCAGGCCAGACCGCAAGATCTTTCAAAACCAGTCGCCCGCCGGCCTCGCCGGTTGCCATAACCGTGCAAGCCGCCGTCGCCAGCGAACAAGCAAGAAATACAATTAACCTTTTCATCTCCCGCCTCCATACGAAAACGGCTGCCATCAGGGCAGCCGTTTTATATCTAAACAGAAAGAAATAAGGCCTATTTCTTCTGCAATTTAGCCCAGGAGTCACGCAGGCCGACAGTTCGGTTGATCACCAGTGATGCATCTGTAGAATCTGCATCGATAGCAAAATAACCGGTGCGTTCAAACTGGAACCGATCTCCCGCCTGACTCCCCTGAAGACCGATCTCTGCGCGACAGTCCTTCAGCACAACCAACGACTCAGGATTGATATAGTCCTTAAAGTCCCGGGACTTGTCGCCGTCCGGATTCTCCTCGGTAAAGAGACGGTCATACATCCGCACTTCGCAAGGCACAGAATGCTCGGCAGACACCCAGTGCACAACACCATTTGGCTTATAGCCTTCCGGATTCTGCCCCTTAGTGATCGGATCATAGCTACATTTCAGTTCGACAATCTCGCCCGCATCATCTTTAACAACTTCATCACAGGTGATTACATAAGCACCGCGCAGACGCACCGCATCACCTGGCGCCAGACGCTTCCACTTACGCGGTTTCTCTTCAGCGAAGTCATCCTGTTCGATCAGCAACTCACGGGAGAACGGCACTTTTCGCATCCCCATGGTTTCGTCTTTGGGATGTTTAGGCAGCTCAAACCACTCCACCTCACCTTCAGGATAGTTAGTGACGGTGACCTTAAGTGGCTGAGTGACGCACATTGCCCGTGGTGCATTCTTGTCCAGATCATCACGGATCGCAGCCTCAAGCATACCCATATCCACTACACCGTTGGAACGGGTAACACCCACCATCTCACAGAAGTTGCGCACGGCAGCCGGCGTATAGCCACGACGGCGCATACCGGAAATCGTTGGCATACGAGGATCATCCCAGCCAGAGACAAATGACTCATCTACCAACTGCTTCAGCTTACGCTTTGAGGTTACCGTATAGTTAACTTCAAGCCGCGAGAACTCGTACTGTTTCGGCTGCGCCGGTACAGGAAGGTTTTCAACAAACCATTCGTATAATGGCCGATGATCTTCAAACTCCAGAGTACAGATAGAATGCGTCACCCCCTCGATCGCATCAGACTGACCGTGAGCGAAGTCATAGATTGGATAGATACACCACTTATCACCGGTCTGGTGATGCTGAACATGCATAATGCGGTAGATCATCGGATCACGCAGGTTCATGTTCGGGGAGGTCATATCGATCTTGGCACGCAGCGAACAGGCACCTTCTGCAAAGTCACCGTTCTTCATCTGTGCAAACAGCGCCAGGTTTTCCTCAACGCTACGATCACGATAAGGGCTGTTGCGACCCGGGGTATTGAAGTCACCGCGGTACTCGCGCGCCTGCTCCGGACTCAGATCGCAAACATAGGCCTTACCCTGCTCGATAAGATGCACTGCCCATGCATGAAGCTGGTCAAAGTAATCAGAGGTGTAGCGAACCTCTCCATCCCAATTGAATCCCAGCCAACTGACATCCGCCTTAATGGAATCGATGTACTCCTGACTCTCCTTGGTCGGGTTGGTATCGTCAAAACGCAGATTGCAAACGCCTTGATACTTCTCAGCAGTACCAAAGTTTAGGCAGATAGATTTCGCGTGTCCGATATGCAAATAGCCATTCGGCTCTGGCGGGAAACGGGTGACAACTTTACCTCCGTTCTTACCCTGTTCCAGATCACTTTCAATTATCTGATGAATAAAATTAGCAGGCTTGGTATTTTCAATGTTACTCATTGTCTACGTCTTATCGAATCTGTCCGGACCTGCAGAGCACAGGCATCTATGTAAGCCATCATTATAAACAGATGCCTACCTGAAAGCACCGTCATAATCACCCTCCGGCAAAATGCCGCCAACTCCACGACATCGGGCCGAAAGTCTTTTAAAAATAGACGGATGCGCAAGCCCTAGACTTGAGTATAATAGGCAAATCAACAGTCAGGGCGTTCAGGAAGAGCCTCAGTAAAGAGAGGCCTCACCATCGACTGTGACCTGCCAGAGCAGCGTTACAATCGCCGGTGATCAGACGTCCTTTTAGCGGGAATAAATGTATATGATCATCCTCCATACCAACTTCGGCGATATCACACTTGAACTCAACCATGAAAAAGCACCTAAGACGGCTGCTAACTTCGAGCAGTACGTCAAAGATGGTTTTTATGATGGCGTAATTTTCCACCGGGTCATCAATGGATTCATGGTTCAGGGCGGCGGTTTCGAGCCGGGCATGGTTCAGAAGGAAACGCGCGGAACCATCGAGAATGAAGCCGACAACGGTCTGTCCAACCAAAACGGCACTATCGCCATGGCCCGGACAATGGAACCCCATAGCGCATCCGCCCAGTTCTTCATTAACGTTTCCGACAATACTTTCCTGGACCACACAGCCAAGACAATGGAAGGCTGGGGATATGCGGTCTTCGGTACAGTCGTCGATGGCATGGATGTGGTTAATAAGATCAAAGCAACATCCACAACGATGCGCGCCGGCCATCAGGATGTCCCTGTTGATGACGTCGTTATCGAATCTGCCGAACTGGTTGAGCCAGAAGAAACCGCCGAAGGCGAGGCTCAGGACGCAGAATAATGCGCTGTCTGTTTATCTCAGACCTGCATCTCTGTGAGCAGCGCCCGGATATTACCCGGGCGCTGCTTCACTTCCTCTCTGATCAGGCTCCACACTGCGACCAACTCTACCTGCTAGGTGATATTTTTGAAGCCTGGATTGGGGATGATTTCATCCCACAATGGCTTAATCCTGTTATCACGCAGCTAAGTCGGCTCAGCGATCAGGGCGTTGGGCTTTTCTTCCAGCATGGTAACCGGGATTTCCTTGTCGGCGAGCAGCTGATGGATAAGATTGGCGCCAGCCTACTACCTGAAATTGCCGTCACGACACTGCCTGATGAGGCAACGGCGTTGCTGCTCCATGGTGATCAGTTATGCCTGGAGGATATCGAATACCAGAAATTCCGCCTGATGGTACGCGATCGCAAATGGCAGCAGCTATTTCTCAGCAAACCGCTTGAAGAACGGCTGACAATTGCCCGACAACTCCGGGCTGCAAGCAAAGAGCAGGGCTCAATGAAGAGCAACGACATTATGGATGTGTCCGCACAGGCAGTCTCAGAGACCCTGACCGATTACGATAGCCGACTTATGATCCACGGCCACACCCACCGGCCGGCCATTCATGATATTGATGACGCTGTACCTGGCGCCCGACGCATCGTACTGGGAGATTGGGACACGTCAGGCTGGTATCTGGATTGCACGGAGCAAGGCTGCCAACTTATCAGCTTTCCAATAGCACAATAAAAAGGGCTGCTATTCAGCAGCCCTTATATCGGCAATATAAGAGATCTGGCGATCAGCCTGGCACGCCGCTATGAAAACGAAATTCCTCATCCTCACGCTGAATCAGGGCACTTTCTAACGCCCGGAACTCTGCTATACGCGCATCAATCGGCTCACCGGCATATCCCTCAGCCAGATTCAGATAATCCTGGTAGTGGCGGCCTTCAGACTTCAGCAATGAACGATAGAACTTAGCCAGTTCTTCGTCCAGATAGGGTGCCAGCTTGGCAAAACGTTCGCAGGAGCGCGCTTCTATAAAGGCCCCTATAATCAATACATCAATCAGGCGCCCCGGCTCACTGGTTCGGACGATTTCCCGCAATCCACCAGCATATCGGGCGGGAGAAAGGTGACAGTATTCCACCCCCCTGGCCTCCATAATTGCCAGCACCTGCTCGAAGTGTATTAACTCCTCCCGCGCCAGGCGAGACATCTTATTCAATAGGTCAGTGCGATCGACATAGCGAAACATCAACGTCATCGCTGTAGATGCAGCCTTCTTTTCACAGTGAGCATGATCTATAAGCAACAGGTCCTGATTTTTCAGTGCCTCGTCAATCCACGCATCAGGTGTCTCACACCCCAAAAACAGCTTAATTTCGTCTAGAACGTCCATCAACCAATACCCACAAGAATTCAGGGCGCGATTATACTCCGCCTGAAGCCGGCCTCAAATTCAATTAGAAATGATTCGTTTCACGGTCGATAGCCAGCCATACAACTGGCTATCGATACAGGAGAGCTCCAAACGGAGCAAAAAGAAGGGATCAGTCGATCAGGGTGTCGATCAGATCGATCATAAACTCGGTTTCTTCCTCTTCCATGATCTCCCAGGCGGTAAGATCCATGCTTTCCAGCACCTTCCGGCCCTTTTCATCATCACCCATCGACAATAGCGCCTCGGTAAGCTGCGGAATAGATTCAGCCATTCGCGGCCCGACCAGCAGAGTATGGTGCACTACACTGATCTGGCTACACACCAGCACCTTCATCTGATTCCTGATCAGATCGGACAGCTCCTCAAACCCTTCCTTAAGAAAGAAGCCTGCCTGAGCTTTACCCTGTAGCAACTTCTTAGCAACCAGGACATAGCTATCCACCTCTTCGATTGAGATGTTAGAGCGATTAAGATCGGCTGACTCCAGCATGATCATGCCCATGGTATGCACATCCGGGTCATCGGTAGTTGCGACCGTAATACCTGGCACCAGATCCTCTACGGCATTAACGTCACTCGACGCCAGTGTGGCGATGATCGCTTCGTCAGATTTCCCCTGGGGGCGAACCACAGCCCGGAAACCCTTTTCACGAACCAGCATGGCCGCATCATAGGGATTCGCGTAGATCAGGTCGATTTTGTCGGCGGCTATATCCTCACGCTGCTTTTCAAAGCAATCATACAATTCAAGGTGTACACGTTCGCCTAATTGACGCTGCAGCCAGGTATTGAAAAAGTACCACCCAGAGATGTGATCCGGCGCAAAGTCAGGACTCACTGTAAGATTATAAATCACACTCCCCTCCCTGCTATTTGAGCGTGGCATAAAGCGCTTCACTTTCGGCAATCTTGCTACGGGACGGCTTACGCCTTACCGAGGTATAACCAACCAGCTTTCCATTACGGACGTTTGGGATTACCGTCGCTTTAACCCAATAGAAGGCACCATCTTTACGCAGGTTTTTTACATAACCATGCCACTTTGTACCGGCCATTATCGTCTCCCATAAACCCGCAAAAGCGACTGCAGGCATATCCGGGTGGCGCAATATATAGTGATTTTCGCCAATCAGCTCCTCTTTGGTATATCCAGACATATCAACAAATGCCTGATTGGCGTGGGTAATAATACCCTGTGGGTCGGTGCGGGATACGATGAGTTTTCCATCAGGATATGGCACTTCCCGATCCACAACATCTACGGTGCGGGAACTACCATCAAAATAGTCGATCTGTACCTGGCGCGGACCGTCAGAATTTTGCGACAACATAAATAAATCCTTTCACTACCAGTTATCACAGTCCACAAGCATAAAAAGGAAGAAAGGGCTGACAATACCGGTCAACCCCTTCTATATATCACCCTCGATTCTCGGCGCTGCACGCCCTGATTATCTGCCAACAGTAAAGCAGAGGCGCACCATACGCTAAGACCTAAAGGATTTTACCAATAGCTTCGGCTGCTCGTTTAACATCAAGAAAGATAAGGCCAAGGCGGGCATTTGGCTTAGCCACAACAGTCAGAACCGAGTCGTTATTAGCATGGGTCATCAGGATATAACCGAGATCACCCTTTACAAGCACCTGCTCTAACTCGCCCCGGGCCAGTTCACCCGCTGTGCGCTCCCCGAGAGACAGCATCGCGGCGCTCATTGCCCCAACCCGGTCTTCGTCCATTGACGATGGCAGCAAAGCCGCAATCATCAAGCCGTCTGTTGAGATGACAGCAGACGCTTCTATCTCTGCAGATGTTCCATTCAGATCACTCAAGATAGATGTCAGCATTTCTGAGCGCATAAACTTCTCCTTAAAATCAGCACCAAGAATATCGAGTTCAAAATTTAGCTCATTGATAGGGATCAATAATCCAGATAACGGCGAGCCAACATACTCAAAAGGTCAACAAATGCCTGCTGATTCAGCTTAGGCATTTGATCAATTACCAATATAAACTTCTGGCTTCCTATATTAAGAACCCAGAAACCAATCTGACTGAATCCCAGCGGATCTATTAATCCCCAGGATTCCCCTCCTACATCTATTTCCCGCCCCAATAGGGCGCGGTGCCGGTCATGCAGTGCACCCAGATCAGCTGCCAGCGCAGCCAATCCCTCAGCCTGAGCATCATCATACCCGCAAACGCCCAGACAGAAGCCCTGGTCATCTGCAAATACAACCCGCCCTACATCAGATAATGCTGGCAGGAGCTCCGGCAACATCTTTTCAATCGCCTCAGATACTATCACACCCGGCTGATCTGCTAATTCGACAAAGCCTTTAGTTAATAGTTTGTCGAAAAGCTCTTTCGCTTCCTGAGCATCCAGATCCGTAAGTTCCTCAATCAGTTCAGGACTATACGGCAGACTAATATCAGCACTCAATAGCTGAAGCAATAGCGCCCTGGCATCATCAGGCTCCGAGCCGACAGTTGCATAATACGCACCTGCAGGAGTAATTTTCAAAAACCGACCTGGGGAAATTTCGTCTGTCACAAATAATTCGCTCCGCCCGCTACCTGGGCTACTAACTTAATTATTCCTGAAACCAGCCCAACGTATATGCACCGACCATAAACGAAAATGCAAAACGTTGTGGAATCTTTAATATTTTAGCCACATCTAATACAGACAAGCGATGACCATACCAGAGTTTCTCAATCTTATCTGCGTGCGGCGTAACAAATATCCGGTCCTGCCCGACAATGGGTTTTAACTGATACAGTTTTTCAGGATCCATATCACTAAATAGCCGCCCTCTTGCAGTAAGCAGGGCGATCTTCCACAAAAATCCTGTCGAAGCTTCCACCTTTAATCCACTAAGACGTCCACCATCATAATCCGGCACCCCTAGCTCAGCCTTTGTCTCCAACCCCAACTCGCCAATACCGAATCGCGTAGTCGCCAACTGGAGCAACATGTCATCATCGATATCATGAATAAACTGGTCCGACGCAGGCAGGTAACCGAGTATAAGCGGCACCCCTGAAACCAGCAGCGGTGAAGACTTGTCACTCTGTCGCGCCTTGAGAAGACAATCAAGCAAGGTATTATCGCGGTTAACAAATGCCCTCTTGCGTACGTCAGACTGAGTTAAATCAAGATCTGGCATAAATCCGCACAGCCGGGCGACCATCTCCTGCCTCTGTGCCAGTTCCTCCGGATCTATAATCGCTGATACCGCTCTGGAGGAGAATGAAACCGGCGAGTCAGGGCGCTTCACTTTTTTAGCAGCGGGCTTTTTCACCTCCGAAGAAGGCCGGACGTTCTCTGCCTGTGGCTTTGACGCTTGCTTTCCACCGGACAGGCGCTGGCGAAGCGAAGCTGCAGTAGGCACCGTCCCCTCACCCTTCTTTTCCGGAGACAGCTGTTGTTTCTTGGCAACAGGCTTCCCATTAGCTGCAGCTCTGGCCTGGGTTTTTGGCAACGCGTCTTTCTTAACAGCGGGCACCCGAATATCGGTCCCGCCCGTCTTCTCAGCGGCTTTCGCCAAGGACTGCACGACACCTGACTCAGCCGCTCCTGTTCGCTTCCGCTGCCCGATTTTATCTTCAGCCACTGCTCTATTTACGGTTTTTTCCTGAGCATCAGTTGCTGTTGCTACAGACCGGGCTGCCAGCGCTTTACGAACAGACTGAACCCTGCCGCTTTCCCGAGCCGCTTCTCCTGCTGCGCCAGGCCCTGCATTGAGGCCCACACTGGCAATCGTAGCCGCCATAGACGGCTTAGCGACTGAAGAGCCTTGAGTCGCTCCAGCCTTCGGAGCGGCCGATGACGGCAACTTCCGCCCTTTGGCAAAGTGCGTGATCGCCTGTTTCTGGCTATTTAATTTGGCCTGATATACCTCGTAAGCCTGCTTGCGGGTGGCCTCCCTGTCGCCAACGCTTTCAGTGCTGACTTGATTAGCGCCGGAATCGACAATACTCACTAAAGCAGCCAGCAGATCTCCGGCATCATAAGGCTTAGGTAAACAAATAAAATTCGGCCATGCCAGTTCACGAGAGCTGATCAGCACGCCTGGTTTCGAATATTTGTGCGCATAGTATTGCTGCAGAGTATCCGGATCCCGCCCCTGATCACCATGAACGATCAGCAGGTCAGCTTCACTGGCAGGTACCAGGCGAAACTGTTTCTGACGAGACATAAAGAGCTCAAGCGCGGCTTTAACGTTTTCCTGAAACCCCAGTGCCGAAACACCTTTAACAGAGTTTTCTCTGGCCTTTCGTTCCATCTACCAGCTCCCGCTTTTCAGCCCTGGTTATCACACTTTCCGGAGGTGTACGGAACAATTGACCGAACAACCACAGCATGTTCAAGCGGCAGCTCAAGCAGCTGACGACGGTCGGATGCATTCATAACAGAGGTAAGCCGAAGAACGGTCTCTGGAGGCAACATCGGAGCAGCCTGTCCGACAAGGCGGCGGAGTAACTGTTCAGCTTTGCCCTGGGACACCCAGCACAGATCAACCAGCGCTCCGACAAGGCGATCCCGCTCGTTGCAGGCCATAGCGAGGTAGACACGTTTAACGTGGTTAAGAAGGCGCTCAGGCTCTCTGGATGCCTGACGCGTTACAAAGTAGAGCAGTCGTCTTGCTTCACCACCCTTATAGATCAATCCATCGAAAGACAGCATATGAAATGCCGCCTGTATAGTGTCGGTATGTTCGTTGTCGAAGTCGGAGTTTAGCTCCCAGTCCGACAATGCCGCCCATAGTGGTGAGTTCACTACTAAAGTCCCTTAAACATCGAGAGTAATGCAATCGCGTGTGGACGCTTCATGCATGGAGAACTGCTGTCGGTAGCAACATATGAGACTCTACGTTATCCGCCGGACAGCTCTCTTACTAAATCCAGAGGCAGATCATCCTCTCTTATGTTCGTAACCTACTATGATCAGGATCAAAATAAAACCTGTGTTTGAATCCCTGGCGGTATGCCAGATATTAAACTAAGAAGATAAGGTGAGGTGAGATCCACCGAAAGAAGCAACCCGACATTCAACGCTGATCCCTCAGATCCGGCCAGCATTCTGTCACCGGCTGCGGCATCCCTGGCATTAGCTGGAACAGAATAGCCAGAAAGTCTAAGCTTCAGATTGTCGACAATACTTAACTTTAAATCCGTATTTCGTTAGAATTCGGCACGCCAATCAATAATCGATCCCAGATCGAGCATAAGGCTGTAACGCAACATACTTATTGTGGGCGCAGCAGCTAATAAAAGATGAGGGCTCTATCGTGCTTGAAGCTTATCGTAAACATGTAGAAGAACGCGCTGCAGAAGGCGTGCCACCAAAGGCTCTGGATGCAGACCAGACCGCAGCACTGGTTGAGTTGCTGAAAAACCCACCGGCTGGTGAAGAAGAATTCCTGTTTGACCTGCTGGCTAACCGTGTGCCGGCAGGCGTTGACCAGGCTGCTTATGTTAAAGCAGGCTTCCTGGCAGCAATCACCAAGGGTGAAGCTGAGTCCCCACTGGTAGATAAAGTTAAGGCTGTCGAGCTTCTCGGCACTATGCTGGGTGGTTATAACATCGAGCCTCTGATCGCCTGCCTCGACGATGCCGAACTGGCAGAAACTGCAGGTAAAGCGCTCTCCAACACCCTGTTGATGTTTGATGCGTTCCATGACGTTAAAGAGAAAATGGACGCAGGCAATGCTATAGCTAAGAAAGTTGTAGAATCCTGGGCAAACGGCGAGTGGTTCACCAGCAAGCCTGAGCTGGCTGAAAAGATCACCCTGACCGTATTCAAGGTTCCTGGCGAAACCAACACCGATGACCTTTCCCCGGCACCTGACGCCTGGTCTCGCCCGGACATCCCGGTTCACGCCAATGCCATGCTTAAGATGGCTCGTGAAGGCATCGAGCCTGTTGAGCCGGGCGTTAAAGGCCCGCTGAAGCAGATTGAAGAAGTTAAAGCCAAAGGCCACCCGGTTGTCTATGTCGGCGACGTTGTTGGTACCGGCTCTTCCCGTAAATCCGCTACTAACTCAGTACTGTGGTTCTTCGGCGATGACATTCCTGCTGTACCTAACAAGCGTGCAGGCGGTTTCTGTTTCGGTGGCAAAATCGCACCTATCTTCTTCAACACGATGGAAGATGCTGGCGCCCTGCCTATCGAGATGGACGTTTCCAAAATGGAAATGGGCGACGTTATCGAAGTCTATCCATACGAAGGCGTTGTTAAGAACGAAGCTGGCGAAGTTATTTCCGAGTTTGGCCTTAAGACTCCTGTACTGCTGGACGAAGTTCGTGCCGGCGGCCGTATCCCGCTGATCATTGGTCGCGGCCTGACCGACAAGGCACGTGAAGCACTGGGCCTGGAGCCATCCGAACTGTTCCGTAAGCCACAGCAGCCTGCCGATACTGGCAAAGGCTATACCCTGGCGCAGAAAATGGTTGGTAAAGCATGCGGCCTGGAGGGTGTACGCCCTGGCATGTACTGCGAACCTAAGATGACAACTGTCGGCTCTCAGGACACAACTGGTCCAATGACCCGTGATGAACTGAAAGACCTGGCATGCCTTGGCTTCTCTGCTGATCTGGTGATGCAGTCCTTCTGTCATACGGCCGCTTATCCTAAGCCGGTTGATGTGAATACACACCACACCCTGCCAGATTTCATTATGAATCGTGGCGGCGTCTCCCTGCGTCCCGGTGACGGCGTAATCCACTCCTGGCTGAACCGCATGCTGCTGCCAGACACGGTTGGTACTGGTGGTGACTCTCATACCCGCTTCCCTCTGGGTATTTCCTTCCCGGCGGGCTCCGGTCTGGTTGCATTTGCTGCAGCTACCGGTGTAATGCCTCTGGATATGCCTGAATCCATTCTGGTTCGCTTCAAAGGCAAGCTGCAGCCGGGTATCACCCTGCGCGATCTGGTTCACGCGATTCCTTACTACGGCATCAAGCAGGGCTTGCTGACCGTTGAGAAAGCCGGCAAGAAAAACGCTTTCTCCGGTCGCGTACTGGAGATCGAAGGTCTTGAGCACCTGACCGCCGAACAGGCTTTCGAGCTATCTGACGCCTCTGCAGAACGCTCTGCTGCGGGCTGCACGATTACTCTGTCCGACGAGTCTGTGGCTGAGTACCTGACCTCCAACATCGTGATGCTGAAGTGGATGCTGGCTGAAGGTTACGGCGATGCGCGCACTATCGAACGCCGCATCACTGCGATGGAAGAATGGCTGGCCAACCCAAGTCAGCTGCGTGCTGACGCAGATGCAGAGTACGCGGAAATCATCGAGATCGATCTGGCGGACATCAAGGAGCCTATCCTGTGCGCACCGAACGATCCTGACGATGCACGCCTGCTGTCCGAAGTTGCTGGTCGCGAGATAAATGAAGTCTTCATCGGCTCCTGCATGACCAATATCGGCCACTTCCGCGCAGCAGGTAAGCTGCTGGATGCAGTCGGCAAACAGATCCCGACCCGCATGTGGATTGCCCCACCAACCAAGATGGATGCAGCTCAGCTTTCTGACGAAGGCTACTACAACATCTACGGTCGCGCCGGCGCACGTATGGAAATGCCAGGATGCTCCCTGTGCATGGGTAACCAGGCACGTATCGCTGAGAATTCTACAGCGGTATCTACCTCTACCCGTAACTTCCCGAACCGCCTCGGCACCGGCGCAGACGTCTTCCTGGCATCTGCAGAGCTAGCCTCCGTTGCCGCGGTTACCGGTAAGCTGCCAAGCGTAGAAGAGTACATGGAGTACGCTAAGACTTTCGACAGCATGTCTGGCGAAATCTACCAGTACCTGAACTTCGACAAGATGGAAAGCTACGTAGCGAAAGCGTCAAGCGTTATCCCTACGGTTGAGGCCTGATATCCATAGTCTGTAAGTAAACAGAAATCCCCTTCGGCTTACCGAAGGGGATTTTTTTTGCCCGACCGACCCAGCTCAGACACAAAGCAGCCGCCGCTGCTTTAGCGACTGTGTTAAAATTCCGGGCATCTGAAACAGCCAAGCGGTAAGCCGTCAATGACAGAAAAATCACCTGAAATGGATACCCCACGCACCCCTTCATCAGAAACCAATCAGACCAAGAATGGCTTTCTTGCGCTGGTTTCACGCCTTTGCTTTGATGAAAAGCTCCCTATCAGGTTTATGTACAAAACAGTACCTGAACACCTGAACGACACCGGCTGGCGCATGTTCACCGGCTATGAAACGCCTGAGTTTCTGGAAGATGAAGTCACCAACCTGATCCCCGTTGAACTGGAAAAGATGTGCACCATTGATCCATCCCTGACCGACCTGGTGCAGTTCAATGCAGGCACAGTCTGGGAGCGCGCCCCGGAAGCCGATGGCTGGGAGAGGGTTTACGATTACAAGATTCCAACCAGCAGCGTAGACGTATCGATCACAAACGATGTAGACCAGTACGGCGATCCCCACTAATCCCTTTACCGGCGACCGCTTGAAATCCTCGCACTAAACCCCAGATATAGATTACGCCTGTTACCAGCCCCTGCGGTGGGACAGGCGCTCCGGATGCCGAAAGGATCCACGAAGGGCCGACCAAACGGCCGGATATATTGCTTAACTGAGGATATATAATGCGAGATTTCGATCTGACCCCACTTTACCGCTCAGCAATTGGATTTGACCAGGTTGCAGCGATACTGAATAACATCAACAACAGCGAAAAACAGCCCGCCTACCCGCCGTATAATATTGAGTTACTCGGTGAAAACCACTACCGCATAACCATGGCAGTCGCAGGCTTTGCCATCGATGAACTGCAACTACAGAGCGATGCTGGTGTTCTCATGATCGCAGGATGCAAGCGGGAAAACGACGAAGAAAGGCAGTACCTGTACCAGGGCATTGCGGCCCGAAACTTTGAACGGCGTTTTCAGCTGGCAGACCATGTCAAAGTAACTAAGGCTTCAATGGAAAATGGCTTGCTTCATGTCGATCTCATCCGGGAAGTCCCGGAAGCCATGAAACCCAGAACGATCGCGATCGAAAGCTAAATCAGCTTCGGTGGAGGAGAAGCCCTAGGCGCTTCTCCCTGCATCACGCCTCTTTAGCGCGCTGCGATACAGTTCTGTCATTGCCCGATTAAAGCAACAGAAAACCACGTCCAATTGCCTGTCACACCCCTCCAGCGCATCAGAGACTGATGCCACCGCGACCTCAACCGCTTCCGCATGAGGATAGCCATAGACACCGCAGCTAATGGACGGGAAAGCAACCGATTCTGCCCCCAGCTCCAGCACAGCTTCGATTGAATGCCTGTAACATGAAGCCAGCAACTCAGCCTCTCCCTGCCCACCGCCATGCCAGACAGGCCCGACGGCGTGCACAATGTACTTCGCAGGCAACCGGTGGCCAGATGTCACCTTTACATCCCCGGTGCTACACCCCTGTAGCAAGCGACATTCCTGCAACAATCCCGGACCCGCCGCCCGATGAATGGCACCATCCACCCCACCGCCACCGAGCAGACTACTGTTGGCGGCATTTACGATTACAGCAACATCTAATTGAGTGATATCACCTTGCCAGACACCTAATCTGATCATCGTACCTACTCTCCCTCTGTACAGCTTGAAGCTCTGTTATCAGTAAATCGCGCAGCTGATCAAGCCAGGTCACTGTCTTAATACGCTCAAACAACACTACTGCTTCTGGATAGTGACGCTTCAACTGGTGTAGCCACTGTTTTATGCGGCCATGCACGTACTTGGGCGCCAGATCGCTCTCAACCCGAGCAAAATAGTCGAGCAGCAGCTGCAGCACGTCTGACCAATCACATGGACTCAACGCGTCCTGACTCTTGATCTGTTTCGCCAGTCCCGGATGTGAAATTAGACCGCGCCCAATCATAACGTCATCACAACCACTGACTTCGATACAGCGCTTACAGTCTTCAGGCGTCCATACTTCACCGTTTGCAACCACCGGAACCCTGACATGCTCCCGAATACGCCCGATCCACTCCCAGTGGGCCGGCGGCCTGTACCCTTCAATCTTAGTCCTTGCATGAACAGTCAGCAGCCCCGCACCCGCCTCGGCCATAGCAGCGGCGCTTTCGAGTGCCCGCGTTTTATCCTTGTTGCCCAGCCTCATTTTGGCAGACAAAGGCACGCTTTCCGGCACGGCCTGACGTACCGCTGAAACAATCCGGAAGATCAACTCCGGCTCATCCAGCAACACGGCTCCACCGCGGTTTTTATTCACTGTCTTTGCCGGGCAACCAAAATTCAGATCGATTCCCGGCGCCCCCATTTCTGCCGCCCGGCGCGCATTGACTGCCATCAGCTCAGGATCGCTGCCCAGCAGCTGTAGAACAACGGGCACCCCAGCCGCCGTTAGCCCCCCCGTTTCCAGCTCAGGACACAGGCGCTGATACACCCGCCGCGGCAATAACTTGTCAGAGACCCGAATAAATTCAGTCACACAGTAATCAATCCCACCAACACGGGTTAGAATATCCCGCATAACCGGATCGACCACGCCCTCCATCGGGGCTAACGCTATCTTCATCTGTCACTTTCCGATTGTTCTGACCGGCCTGATGGGCCGGAAAAACTTTGACTTTCGCCTGATGGCGACCTGACCATTAATACCCAAAATGCGCCTTTTTATCTCTATAGACCCGCCCCGGAATATCCAGCAATCCCTCCACCGCCACCTGGCCTGCACGCACCCGGTCAAATGGACCAAGCTGGACCAGATTCACCTGACACTTGCATTCCTTGGCGAACAGCCTGGCTTCGCCGTGCCGAAACTATCGGCTGCATTAAGCCAGATCCGCTTCAGCCCCTTCCAGCTCACCACAGACAAAGTGAACCACTTTCGTAACGGTGCTATCTGGATGGGCATCAAACCCAACGAAGCGCTGGAACAACTGCACCGGGAAATAAAGCAGACACTTGAGAAGGCAGGGTTTAGTGAACCTGATAACAGGCCTTTTACACCCCACATTACACTTTGTAGCCACAAAGGTGACAGCAGGAGCGCAGCCGAAGAGCTCAACCTTGCCTTTGAAGAGGGGGAACTATCCTTTACCGTCGACCGCTTCCAGCTTAAACGCAGCGTCCTGCAACAGGACGGGGCTATCCACAATATCGAGGCCGAATTCAGGTCCTGAGCCTTTCGGCCAAAAAAAACCCGCACCCCTGTCTCGGGAAGTGCGGGTATTCTTTAAAGCATCCTGAGAATCAGAGCGCGGCGAGACCTCTTACCATGTCTGCCTTAATATCCCCAACTGCTTCAAGGCCAACCGAAAGGCGAATCAGGCCTTCGACAATACCCGCCTCCGCCTTAGCTTCTTCGCTCATGCGGCCGTGAGTCGTTGTCGCCGGATGGGTTATCGTGGTCTTTGCGTCACCGAGGTTGCCCGTGATGGAGACCATTTCAGTACCATCGATAAAGCGCCAGGCAGCCTCTTTTCCACCCTCGACCTCAAACGCGAGAACGCCACCAAAGGCCGACTGCTGGGAAGCCGCCAGTGAGTGCTGCGGATGCTCAGCCAGGCCGGCATAATGCACCTTTTTGATTCCCGGCTGTTGCTGCAACCAGCTTGCCATCTCCATCGCACTGCGGCTATGGGCATCCATACGCAGGCGAAGAGTCTCAAGACCTTTATGAAACACCCAGGCGTTGAACGGGCTCAGTGCGGTCCCACCGGTACGAACAAACCCGAAAGCCTCTTCCATCAGCTTATCCGATCCAACCAGCACCCCCCCAACACAGCGCCCCTGACCATCCAGGTACTTGGTGGCTGAGTGTACAACAACGTCCGCCCCCAGCTTCAATGGCTGCTGCAAAGCCGGAGTGCAGAAACAGTTGTCCACGGCAAGTACGGCATCATTCGCATGAGCCAGCTCAGCCACTGCCCTGATATCTGTCACTTCAGCCAGCGGGTTGGACGGCGTTTCAAGGAAAAACATACGGGTCTCAGGGCGGACCGCTGCTTTCCAGGCATCCAGATCAGTTGGGCTGACGAAGGTCGTCTCAACACCGGTACGGGAGATATATTTCTCAAACAGCGAAACCGTCGATCCGAATACACTGCGCGAACATACCACATGATCGCCCTGCTTCAACAGGGACAGCACCAGTGTCAGGATCGCCCCCATGCCTGAGGAGGTTGCAACTGCACGTTCACCGCCTTCAAGGGCGGCCATACGGCGCTCGAAGGCCTGCACCGTCGGATTGGTGAAACGAGAATAGATATTACCCGCCTCGTCTCCGCCAAAGCGAGCCGCCGCTTCACGGGCACTGGAATACACAAAACTGGATGTCGGGAAGATCGCGTCATTATGCTCCCCCTCATCGGTACGCCACTGACCAGCGCGCACAGCAAGTGTATCGAATTCACAATCGTCTACGCCGAACTGAATACGCTCCGCCCTCTCAAATCCTGGCTTCGCCATCGTGGATTACCCCTCAGTCAATCTTAGTGTGCAGATCTGCGGACTCATTTCCTTTGTCCGCATCATCTTCACCTTCTTCTTTGGCGGCGTCGTTACGCTTCGCTTCGAGACGGTCCAGGTAGGCCTGATCGACATCTTCCGCTACATAGCGACCATCAAAGACACAGGTATCAAAGTCCTGAATCGCCGGATTACCTTCCAGCACACAGTCCTTCAGATCATCCAGGTCCTGGTACAGCATCCAGTCAGCGCCGATAGCTTCAGCGACTTCGTCATCTTCACGGCCGTGAGCGATCAACTCGCTGGCCGCCGGCATATCGATGCCGTAAACGTTCGGATAACGCACAGCCGGAGCAGCAGAAGCGAAATAAACCTTTTTCGCGCCCATATCACGGGCCATCTCAACGATCTGGCCAGAAGTTGTGCCACGTACGATAGAATCATCGACCAGCATCACAACCTTATCCTTGAATTCCATCTGAATCGGATTGAGCTTGCGACGGACGGATTTCTTACGCTGAGCCTGACCTGGCATGATAAAGGTACGGCCGACATAACGGTTCTTGATGAAACCCTCACGGAAGGTCACTCCCAGAGACAGCGCCATCTCCAGCGCCGCAGTACGACTGGTATCCGGAATCGGAATAATCACGTCGATATCGTGATCAGGACGCTCGCGCTTAACCTTGTCCGCCAGCTTCACACCCATACGCATACGGGACTGATGGACTGAGACGTTGTCGATAATGGAATCAGGACGCGCCAGATATACGTATTCAAACAGGCAAGGCGCCAGCTTAGTCGCAACAGCACATTGACGGGTATATACGTTACCGTCCATATCGATAAAGATCGCTTCACCCGGCTCGATATCGCGCACTCGCTCAAATCCGCAAACGTCGAGTGCAACACTTTCCGAAGCAACCATATACTCAGTACTGCCATCTTCAGCAGTGCGCTTACCATACGTCAGCGGACGGATACCATGGGGATCACGGAACGCAACGATGCCGTAACCGGTGATCACCGCAACCGCAGCATAACCGCCTTTACAGCGCTGATGGACACCCTCAACGGCCTTAAAAATATCTTCTGGTTCCGGTACCAGCTTGCCCTGTCGCTGCAACTCATGCGCTACAACATTCAGCAATACCTCAGAATCAGAAGTCGTGTTGATATGGCGCAGGTCTGCACGGAACATCTGTTCGCCAACTTCTTCTGCATTGGTCAGGTTGCCGTTATGGGCAAGCGCAATACCATAAGGAGAGTTAACATAGAAAGGCTGGGCTTCAGCAGAACTGGAGCTGCCTGCAGTCGGATAACGAACATGACCAATACCCATGTTACCGGCCAGGTTTTTCATGTGGCGAGTTCGAAAGACCTCGTTGACCAGACCATTATCCTTGCGCAGGTAGAACCGGCTACCCTGACAGGTCACCATACCTGCGGCATCCTGCCCACGATGCTGCAGCACTGTCAGCGCGTCAAAAATCGTCTGGTTTACATGTGTTTTGGCAACAATGCCTACAATACCGCACATTCGAACTCACCTCGAAGGTAAATAGTCATTCTATTTGTATTTTACTAGCGACCCGCAGACCAGATCACATTGATCAGATCTGAAGCCACATCTTTAGTCCAGCTTTCCATCAATACCAGATGAGGTATCAGTCGTGAATCCGCCCACCAGGGGTCCTGTATCGCCGGAGTCATACCCACTAGCGCTACCAGCACTATCGCCAGCAACCCGCCTCGGGCTGCACCGAAGGCGATACCCAGCACTCTGTCTGTCCCACTCAGACCGGTTGCATGAACCAGCATAGACACCAGCTGATTAATCAGGGCACCGACCACCAGCGTAGCCACAAACAGAATAGCAAAAGCCGCCATCAAGCGAAGCGAAGGGGTTTCAATATAGGGAACCAGCACAGTTTCCAGCGAAGCTGAAAATATGCGTGCTACGATAAGTGCCGCCACCCAGGTAGCGAGAGAAAGTGCTTCTTTTACAAAGCCGCGTTTCAAGCTGAAAAGGCTTGAAATAGCGATGATTGCGATTATGGTCCAGTCAGCCCAGTTCATGTCTGCTGTCTATCCGGAAAATTGCGCGCATTCTACCAGAGGGTTTGAGCCAACCCAATGCCTACTGAGTGGAGAAACGCACGATGATACCATCGAGGCCAAAATCCTTTTCAAGCCTCCGCTTAAGTTTTTCCAGCTTGCTGCGCTGCAGGTCAGGACCTACGAATACCTTTACCAGCGTACCCTGCTTGCGCGTATAGACCTTGTGCCCCGCCTTAACCAGCTGGGAACGCAGCCCTTTCGCATTTGCCTCGTCACTAAAGGTCGCCAGCTGAAGGGTCCAGGCCACCGGCACGCCCTGCTGATCCAGTACCGGCGCATCGGCATCGACACTTTCTTCAGGCGCGTGTGCGATGATCGCCTTTTCTACCTTCGCCGGGCGCTTTTCAACAACGACAGGTTTCACAGGCGCAGCAAGTGTCTCTGGTACCTGCGCAGGCACAGTGACCGGCTCAATCTTAACGACTTCGGGCAATCCCGGGGCATCAGGAATTGCAGACGCCAGATGACGCTCTTTATAGCCTTCGCCATCGAATATCAGAGGCAAAATCACACCGGCGGCCAGAACGATAATCGCCAGCCCGGCCAATCGATACTTAAGACTCTGCTCCATCACCTGCTTCCCCGGATAAGACCTCTAATGCATCACTTACAGTAAAAAAAGAACCCGCTACAATAAGCCGCTCACCCGCCTGCAGATCAGCCCTCGCCTGTCCTAGCGCGGCAGCAACACTGGAGAACTTCCGGTGATGGTCTGACTCAATCATATGCTGAGCCAGATTATCCGCACTCTGCCCTCGCGGCACGTCAAGACCGGCGAGATACCAGGAAGAGACCACCGGACGAATAAGCTCTACGACAGCACCTATATCTTTATCAGCAAGCATACCCAGCACCAGCCTTACCGGCGCTGACGAATCAGCCAGGCGCTTGGCTAACAGCTCCGCGGCCTCAGGATTGTGAGCCACATCCAGCCAGCAGTCGCCTTCCGGCAGCTGCACATGCTGCATACGTCCGGTTAAGCGTGCTGCAGATATTCCATCCGATATCTGCTGATCCGAAACCACCAGTGGCAGTAATTTCACTACCTGCGCCGCAGTCGCGGCATTTGCCAGAGGCAACTGTGGCAACGCAAGGCCGTTCAGTTGCACCTCCTGCCCGCCAGCATCAAACCCACTCCAGCTCCAGCCAGCGTCTCCCAACCGATAGCTGAAATCAACGCCTACCTGAACCAGCCGGGCACCCGTTTCCGCCGCAACTTCCGCAATACTCAGCGGCGGCTCAGGTTCACCACAAACTGCGGGGCGGTCTGCGCGAAATACGCCCGCCTTCTCCCGACCAATCTGATTACGGTCATCGCCCAGCCAGTCGACATGGTCGATTGAAACCGTTGTTACCACAGAGATATCCGCATCAACAATATTAACCGCATCAAGCCGCCCGCCAAGACCGACTTCAAGCAGCACGACATCCGGTTGCGCCTGAGTGAAGATCTGCAACGCGGCCAGGGTACCGTATTCGAAATAGGTCAGCTCAATCTCTTCACGCGCCTGATTAATCGCGGCAAAAGCGTAACAAATAGACTGATCGCTAGCATTGCTTCCATTGATACGGATGCGTTCGTTGTACTTGATGAAATGCGGTGACGTATAGCACCCAACCGAATACCCCGCCCCCCGGAGAATACTCTCAAGATAGGCAACGGTAGACCCCTTTCCGTTGGTGCCAGCGATCGTAATGACCTGCGACTGTCCCAAATCCAGCTTCATCCGCCCGGCGACTTCGCTTACCCGGCCCAGGCCCAGCTCGATTTCCGCCGGGTGGCACGCTTCAATCCAGCTTAGCCACTGTTCCAGCGATAACTGTTCGGATTCAGTGTTCATCAATTATTACATGCCTCAAAAACAACACAGGCCGACGCTATGCGCCGGCCTGTGAGATACGACTCAAACGATCAGGCAACCGACTGATGCGTCAGCTTACCCAGGATAGACGAGAGCTTATCCCGCATATCACCACGACGCACAATCATATCAACCTGACCGTGCTCGAGCAGGAACTCACTGCGCTGGAAGCCTTCCGGCAGCTTTTCACGCACAGTCTGCTCGATAACACGAGGTCCGGCGAAACCGATCAGCGCTTTAGGCTCAGCAATGTTCAGGTCACCAAGCATCGCCAGACTGGCAGATACACCGCCATAGACAGGATCGGTCAGCACTGAGATAAACGGCACACCTGCCTGCTTCATTCGCTCGATAATGGCACTGGTTTTCGCCATCTGCATCAGGGAAAACAGTGCTTCCTGCATACGCGCCCCACCGGAGGCTGCGAAGCAGATCAGCGGAATGTTTTCTTCAAGGCTGACGGTTGCGGCACGGACGAAACGCTCGCCCACAACTGCGCCCATGGAACCACCCATAAACTGGAACTCGAAGGCAACCGTTACTACTGGCTGCCCATTAAGTTCACCGCGCATCACGATCAGGGCATCTTTCTCATCAGTCGCTTTCTGCGCCGCTGTGAGTCGGTCCTTATACTTCTTAGAGTCCTTAAACTTCAGGCGATCCACCGGCTCAACGTCAGTAGCCAGCTCAACACGGTTGCCCTCATCCAGGAATAACTCCAGACGACGGCGCGCATTGAGACGCATATGGTGATCGCATTTAGGACATACGTTCAGGTTCTTTTCCAGTTCAGGGCGATACAGAACAGAGTCGCACTTAGGGCACTTCTTCCACAGCCCTTCTGGAATATTTGAACGCTTCTTTTCGGAACGAACCAATGACGGAACAATCTTTTCGAGCCAGTTACTCATTTCTCTCCAAACCTATTCAGATACGAACACATTCAGTGTGTTACGCATTCATTGCTGCGCGCATCTCTGCAATAATCGCAGCAACCTTTTCCGGAATTTTTTCCTGATCATCAGCCAGCGCTGCTATCTGCTTAACCAGCACACTACCTACGATCACACCATCAGCCACAGCAGATACTGCCTTGGCAGCCTCGGCCGTACCGATGCCAAAACCTACGCCAATCGGCATGTCGGTATATTTTCGAACCAAATCCAGTTTCTCTGCCACGGCCTGAACATCCAGTGAAGCCGAGCCGGTCACACCTTTGACCGAAACATAGTAGACATAGCCGCTACCGCTATCACAGATATGCTGGATACGCTGCTCAGTGGTGGTCGGCGCCAACAGATAGATACAATCCAGGCCGTTTGCCCGCAGCGCCTCACCGAATTCGCCGGCCTCTTCGGGCGGCAAATCAACGGTCAATACACCATCCACTCCTGCAGCTGCAGCCTGAGAAGCAAAGTTGTCATAACCCAGTACTTCGACCGGATTGAGATAGCCCATCAGCACAACCGGGGTTTCGCCATCTTTCTGACGAAACTCTCGTACCATTTCAAGCACATCAACCAGTCGCACATTATGTTCGAGTGCACGCTCACATGCCAGCTGGATTACCGGGCCATCGGCCATAGGATCAGAAAACGGCACACCCAGTTCGATAATATCTGCTCCGGCCTCGACCAGAGCATGCATCAAGGGGACAGATACTGCCGGAGAGGGATCTCCTGCCGTGATATAGGGAATCAATGCCTTACGGCCCTGTTGCCCGAGCTTCTCAAAACAGCTGTTTATTCGACTCATTCTTCTTCTCTCTACCGATTACCGGATCAGACAATAATGCCGTCGATCTGAGCAACGGTGTGAATATCTTTATCGCCACGACCAGACAGGTTAACAACCAGTATCTGATCTTTGTCCATATCAGCTGCCATTTTCATCGCATGAGCTACAGCATGACTCGACTCAAGCGCGGGCATTATGCCCTCTACCTGGGTCAGGGTACGGAATGCATTCATAGCCTCATCATCGTTGATAGCAACGTACTCCGCCCGGCCTGCATCTTTCAGCCACGCATGCTCTGGCCCAACTCCCGGATAATCCAGCCCGGCAGAGACAGAGTGAGTACCAATAATCTGCCCGGCATCATCTTCCATCAGATAGGTACGGTTTCCATGCAACACACCCGGACGGCCGGCACAGAGCGGCGCAGCATGAGCGCCTGTTTCCAGACCATGACCGCCGGCTTCAACCCCGATCATACGCACGGTCTCATCTCCGATGAATGGGTGGAACAGACCGATCGCATTGGAGCCACCACCCACGCAGGCAACGAGAGCATCCGGTAAACGACCTGTCTGCGCAAGACACTGCTGGCGCGCTTCACGGCCGATCACCGCCTGAAAATCCCGAACCAGCATTGGGTAAGGATGAGGACCTGCGGCGGTACCGATGATGTAGAAGGTGTTGTCGACATTGGTTACCCAGTCACGCATCGCCTCGTTAAGCGCATCCTTAAGGGTGCGGGTGCCGGACTCAACCGGAATGACCTCTGCTCCCAGCAGCTTCATGCGATAGACATTGAGCTTCTGTCTCTCGACATCCTCAGCGCCCATATAGACCTGACACTCGAGGCCCAGACGCGCAGCAACGGTTGCAGACGCTACACCATGCTGGCCCGCGCCTGTCTCGGCAATAACACGTGGCTTACCGGTATACTTCGCCAGCAGTGCCTGACCGATGGTGTTATTTACCTTGTGCGCGCCGGTATGATTAAGATCTTCTCGCTTGAGATAGATCTGTGCGCCGCCTACCTCACGCGATAACCGTTCAGCATGGTACAACGGCGACGGGCGGCCGACGTAGTAAGCCAGGTCCTTATCAAACTCGGCCTGAAAATCAGGGTCGTTTTTAAGCTTTTCGTAGGTTTGCTCAAGCTGAGACAGCGCAGCCATCAGCGTTTCGGATACAAAACGACCGCCGTAGGGTCCGAAATGGCCTGAACTATCAGGCAACTCTTTCATTGCTGCCAGATCAAATTTGGTCGACACGACTAACCTCTTGAACAAATTTTATTATCTTATCTTTGCACTTAATGCCTTTCGCAGCCTCAACGCCGCCACTGACATCAACAGCATAGGGCTTCACCTGGCTCACTGCCTGAGCAATATTGCCTGGCACCAGGCCGCCAGCCAGAATCACTGACTTCGCTAAAACCGAAGGAATGCGATCCCAGTCAAAGGATTCGCCGGTTCCGCCCGGCACGCCGGGACGATACGCATCAAGCAAAATACTCTGGGCCGAATCATACTGCTTGCAGACCAACGCCAGATCTACATCCGGCTTCATCCTCACCGCCTTGATGTAAGGCCTTGAGAACTGCTGGCAAAACTCTGCAGTCTCATCCCCGTGAAACTGAATCAGATCAATACCCGTCTGATCGATAACCTGCTGAATCTGTTCCCTGTCAGCATCCACAAAAAGAGCGACAGTGGTTACGAAAGCCGGGAGTGAACGAATAATCCCGGCAGCCTGTTCAATCCCGACATTTCTCGGGCTGGGCGGATAAAACACAAAACCGAGGGCGTCCGCGCCTGCCGAGACCGCATTCTGCGCATCTTCTACGCGGGTAATGCCGCAAATTTTAATTCGGGTACGAGCCACTGAGATCTTTCCGTAAATCGTTGAATAGTATCAGAACGACAGAATAAACGTTAGTCCAGAGCCTGCAAGAAATAGGGCCCGATCTCAGACGCCGGCAGATCAAACTCTTCAGGATATTTTACATCCACAAAGTACAATCCAAACGGTGGAGCAGTCACGCCTCCCTGTCTTCTGTCCCGCGCCTCCAGCACCTCGCGCGCCCAGTCAGGTCCTGCATCGCCACAACCGACCTTCATCAGTACACCTGCAATATTGCGGACCATATGATGAAGAAATGCATTGGCGGTAACGTCAATCACGATAAGATGGCCGCTCTTATATACATCCAGCCGCCGCACCTCTCTCACAGGGCTTTTCGCCTGACACCCGACCGCCCGGTAGGAGGTAAAGTCATGCTCACCGATCAGGTGATGGGCGGCCCGGTTCATGCGCCCCACATCCAGCGTACGATGAGTCCAGGTCACTCCCTTACCTAGCAAAGCCGGCCGCACTGGCGCGCTATAGATCAAATAGCGGTAACGCCGCTCCCGCGCAGAGAAACGCGCATGGAAGTCTGCGGAGACCGGCACCGCCCAGCGAATCGCGATATCATCCGGCAATCGCGTGTTTGTACCGTAGATCCAGCCACGTTCGTCACGCTCAGCACGGGTATCGAAGTGAATAATCTGATAAGTGGCATTGACACAGGAATCTGTCCGCCCCGCACAGACCACCGATATAGGTTCATTCGCTATTGAGGACAGCGCTTTTTCCACCATCCCCTGCACACTGGCAACGCCGCCGTTCTTCTGCACCTGCCAGCCGTGATAATGGGTCCCCACATACTCAACGCACAGAGCCCAACGAGTGAGGGCGGCATCAGCCGCCCCTTCTTCCAATTTAACGTCTTCGGACATTACCTAACCAATCTCTTGCAACAACTTCTGCGCATCCTGGCGCTGCTGGTCACTGCCTTCGTTCATTACTTCCTGCAAGATTTCACGCGCACCCTCATGATCATCCATATCGATATAAGCGCGTACTAAATCAAGCTTGGTATCATTTTCATTGGTTGCCTCTAACAGGCTCCAGCCATCAACTTCTTCATAGGAAAGCCCCTCAGTCAGCGACGATTCCTCAAGCTCAACTGCCGCCCCGGAGTCTGCGAGAATATCCTCAAGCCCAGCCTCATCCGCTACCAGGTCATGCGCAATGTTGGCGGTCAACTCTTTGGTAACCGCCTGACTGCTCATTGTCTTTTCAGCAAGCGTTGCAGAACCCAACTCAGCCACCGGCAGCTCAATATCCTGCAACGCTTCAGTATCAGTCAGATCATCGTCGAAGTCAGTTTCATCGCCGGAGATTTCAGCAAGCAGAGCATCAAAATCTGCGTTTTCCTCGACTATTTCTTCATCCAGCAAGGCATTCAGGGCATCTTCTGCAGATTCGGACTCTGCACCACTCTCTTCGAGTTCCAGCCCCGAAAGCTTGGCCAGCTCCTGCTCCAGATCAGATACTGCGCCATCAATATCCGACGATTCCGAATCAGCAGGGTCCACATCCAGTTCACCCGAGCCCAGAAGCGCCTCAAGCTCCGACATTGCCTCAGCCTGATCCATCGCTGGCTCAAGCTCGCTTTCGCCTGCCGCCTGCCCGAGGAGATCATCGATCTCGGAAGGCGCCTCTGTCGCCGCAGCAACGTCATCGCCAAAGTCAGGCGCAGACTCAGTTAGCAGATCAGACAGATCCGGTTCGCTTTCACCCTCTGCACTTTCCGCCAGTAACGCGTCAAGATCAGACACTTCATCGCCGGTGCCTGATACTTCTTCCGGCTCATCAGCCAGCAGCGCATCCAGATCAGCGTCACCCAGCATTTCGAGCTCGGCTGATTCCTGGATATCAGCAGCTTCCAGATCGGTTTCAAAAGCCTCCAGGTCAGGAGGGACAGCAACTTCAGCTCCACTCTCAGCTACATCTTCAATCTCGAACGGGGACTCAGTACTGTCTGCATCCCCCAACAGCGAGCTAAGCTCTGCATCATCACCTGCGTCCTCCAGCTCCGCCGCCGACAGGGTTTCAAGGTCAAGCAGATCATCCAGCCCGTCACCGGCGTCACCGGCGACAGAGTTCAGCAATGCATCAATATCATCCTGGCCTTCAGCCGTTACGGACGGCTCTTCGGCCTGCAGGACATCGTCAACAAGCGCGTCGACATTGTCATCACCGACTCCCGCCAGCAGGGAATCAATATCATCCTGCCCCGTCAGCAGGTCTTCATCTTCGATAGAAAGCGCATCAGGCTCTGCGGCTGAAAGCTCTTCCAGCTCTTCATCCATTCCAGATAACAGAGCATCGATATCATCCTGAGCACTGCTTTCAGGCGCATCATCTTCCAGCGCAGAATCGACGTCGTCGAAGTCCATGCCAAGATCGGCAAAGATGTCCTCTTCCGGCAACTCGAGATCATCCAGCGGATCGGCACTCCCCGCCGGGTCAGATCCGACAACATCATCCAGCCCACCGTCCAACAGAGCGTCAAGGTCGGCTGCATCGACATCAGTACCGTCGAAAGCGTCAGCCTCGCCAAGGATCTCATCCAGCGGATCTGCTCCCCCGGCACTGCCCAGAGTCTCGGTCTCGGCCGCAATCTGATCGGCTACAGCCTCAGTCTCTTCATCGAGCCCGAGGTCAAACTCAATATCATCAAGCCGGCTCTCATCCGAAGCCTCATTCAGCAGGTCACCAAGCGCGTCATCTGCCACGTCGGTCGCAACCTGATCAGATTCGGAAAGCTCCAGATCCATATCAAGATCAAGATCCGCTACCTCTTCCAGATCAGACAGATCAGCCATATCAGAGTCAGCTTCAGCCTCAGCCAGATCTTCAGCGTCGTCCGCTTTATCTGTCGCTGCAGCCTCTTCAGGTTCATCAATGGCGCTCATCTTCAGTTCGCCAGGCACCTGCACCAGGCCGGAATCGTCTTCCGCAGCATCTTTCTTACGTTTACGCAGCAGCATAAACAGACCACCGCCCAGCAACGCGAGAAGAGCGCTACCGATACCTGCCAAAGCAACAGGTGAGGTAAGATAGTCCAGAATACCCTTACCTGAATCCGTTGCAGCCACCTCTTCTTTATCAGCCAAAGCCGCCTGCAACTGCGCAATTTCACCATCTTTTACATTGAGCAGCTTCTGCAATGTTTCCAGATGCTCGTCAATCGCATCCAGACGCTTTGACAGCTGAGCATTCTCACGACTGGCGCTATCGGCATTTTCCAACGCTTCATTGAGGCGGGTCTGTAATTCCTGATTACGCTGGGTCAGCGCCTCAATCTGCTTATCCTTTTCACTACCGTCACCTGAGGCGGCCGTATCGCTCACGGGTTCTTCAGACCCCGGAGCCGTTATCGTCAGCTTGCCCACACCCGACTCAGCCTGAGGCGCAACTTTCTTAGCGGCGGGTTTAGACTCACGTTTTGGTGTGACTGCCGGCGCCTTATTACTCTTGCCCTGTTTCCACAGACGGGTCTGGCGACGTACCTCGGCTACCGCCTGCTGATGGGTCAGTGCCTGCACCTCTTGCAGCGATGGCAGATCCAGCACTACCCCGGCTTTAAGGCGATTGAGGTTGTTATCAAAGAAAGCCTGGGGATTCTTTTTCTGCAACGCCACCATCATCTGGGTCGGTGTTACACTGCCATCCGGCCGGTGTTTCTCTGCCAGACGCCACAAAGTCTCATTTACACCGACATAGATCTGGTTGGCAGAGCGGGCCCGGGTACGGATATTGTCGACGGCCTTGCCGGGACGGGGCGGAATATCAACAGGTTGCCCCTGACGAATCGTAGCCACATCCATTTGCGCGCTTACGACCGGCTGAACCGTGCGTCGAATGGGGGCAGGATTGAATACCGGCGGGTCGAGCAGTACGGTATATTCCCTGACCAAACGTCCATTTGGCCAGTTAATTTCTACCAGGAAACTCAGGAACGGTTCTCGTACGACTTCGTTCGAGGTTAGTCGGACTATGCCTGTACCATCCGGCCTGACCTGAACCTGAAAACGCACATTGGAAAGAAAGCGGGATCTCTGTAAACCGGCGAGGGCAAACTCATCGACATCAGCCATTCTGGGCTGAATCTGCAATGGTTTTAACGTCCTTACCTGGACTAACTCTATTTCTGCGCTCAAGGGCTCATTCAGGGCCGACTTAACTTTGATTTCGCCAAGCCCCAATGCATTTGCATTGGTTACGCCTAGTGCCCCTGCTATTGCGAGGCTAATAGCGAGTTTACGCAGCATCATTAAATTCCTTGTGACATCCTTCCGATATACTCACAACTACAGGTTTCCGAGTTTTGAGCCCGCGAAAAGTATCAATTAAAACTCTATAACCGGTCAAGCAACTAAAACAAACGTTTGAGTCCCATCGACATCCTGTCTGGCGCGGCATTGCATCCCAGCCCACGACCAGTAATAAAAACCCTACAATAGTATATCGGCAGCCACGAAAAATCTTGCAGTAGCCTTTGATTTTTCTAAGAAATCAGGGCGAATTTAGATAACGATCAACGTCAGCGACAAATTCCGGGCAATAAAAAAGCCGATTCGTCCTGAAACGAATCGGCTTCTGGTGTCCTGAGATATATCAGTCCGCCAACAGTATACGCAGCATCCGGCGCAGAGGCTCTGCGGCCCCCCACAGCAACTGATCACCCACACTGAAGGCATTGAGGAACTCGTCTCCGAGATTCATCTTACGCAGACGTCCTACCGGCACGCTCAGAGTTCCGGTTACCTTGGTAGGCGAAAGCTCTGCTGCCGTAATATCACGTTCGTTTGGAATCACCTTAACCCAGTCATTCGCCTCGGCGAGCATGGACTCGATCTCATCCAGAGGAACGTTCTTTTTCAGCTTAATGGTGAACGCCTGGCTGTGACAGCGCATGGCACCAATACGCACACAAGTACCATCGATCGGCACCGGATTATTATCCAGCCCCAGGATTTTGTTCGTTTCTGCGAAAGCCTTCCACTCTTCGCGGCTCTGTCCGTTATCCAGCTTGGTATCGATCCACGGGATCAGGGAACCGGCCAGAGGCACACCGAAGTTATCAACGGGCATGGATTCACCACGAATGGTCTCTGCCACTTTGCGATCGATGTCCAGAATTGCACTGGCCGGGTTCGCCAGCTCAGCCGCAACCGAATCACGAACGATCCCCATCTGGGAGATCAGCTCTCGCATATGACGTGCACCACCACCGGAAGCAGCCTGATAAGTCATGGAGGTCATCCATTCAATCAGGTTCGCCTGAAACAGACCACCCAGCCCCATCAGCATCAATGAAACGGTGCAGTTACCACCGACATAGGTCTTAACGCCTTTGCTGAGACCGTCTTTGATGACATTCATATTGACCGGATCCAGAACAATGATGGCCTCATCATCCATTCGCAGCGAAGAGGCCGCATCGATCCAGTAACCCTTCCAGCCAGCTTCACGCAGTGGACCGTAGACTTCTTTCGTGTAGTCACCGCCCTGACAGGAAATAATGGCATCCATCTGCTTCAGCTCATCAATAGAGCGCGCATCTTTCAGCGCCGGAATGGTTTTACCAATATCCGGGCCAGCCTGTCCTACCTGGGATGTGGTGAAGAAGACCGGCTCTTCGATATGATCGAAATCACGCTCTTCCTGCATACGTTGCATCAACACGGAACCAACCATTCCGCGCCAGCCAACAAAACCTACACGTTTCATTCTTTTCACCAAAAACTGGATATCTACATTGACAAAATCGGCCCCTGACAGAGACCGACTTAAGATTATGCTACAACTTACACTCTGTGGCTATCAGCCTTTCAGAGCAGCCACAACCGCATCACCCATCTCGGAAGTGGATACCTTTTCGGCACCTTCAGACCAAATATCAGCTGTCCGCAGGTTCTGATCCAACACATTACTTACTGCAGCCTCAATACGATCGGCAGTAGCGCCGGCGCCCAGCGAGTATCGCAACATCATGGCAGCAGACAGAATAGTCGCCAGCGGGTTAGCAATACCCTGCCCTGCGATATCCGGTGCTGAGCCATGACAAGGCTCATACATACCCTTACCGTCCACATCCAGGGATGCAGACGGCAACATACCGATCGACCCGGTCAGCATCGCCGCCGCATCAGATAGGATGTCGCCAAACATATTACCCGTCACCATCACATCAAACTGTTTAGGCGCACGTACCAGCTGCATCGCAGCATTATCCACGTACATATGGCTCAGTTCGACATCCGGGTATTCTTTGGCCAGCTCTTCCATAATCTCACGCCACAGCACTGTCACTTCCAGAACATTGGCTTTATCGACGGAGCAAAGGCGCTTGCCACGCTGACGAGCGGCTTCAAACGCGACGCGACCGATACGACGAATTTCATGCTCGTCATATACATAGGTATTGTACCCCTCGCGAATGCCGCCTTCCTTTTCACGCACGCCACGCGGCTGGCCGAAATAGATACCACCGGTCAGCTCACGCACAATCAGGATATCAAGACCGGATACGACTTCAGGCTTAAGCGTTGACGCCTCTGCCAGCTGAGGATAGAGGATAGCCGGACGCAGGTTACCGAACAGCCCCAGTTGAGAACGAATACCCAGCAACCCCTTCTCCGGACGAATCTGGAAATCAGGATTTGTGTCCCACTTTGGCCCGCCAACGGCACCCAACAGAATTGCATCAGCGGCCTTGGCGGCATCCAGTGTTGTTTCTGGCAATGGCACGCCATCAGCATCAATAGCACTTCCGCCTACCAGCGCTTCACTGAACTCCAGTCCGAGCGCGTCCTGCTCATTCACCAGCTCCAGTACACGACGCGCCTGAGCAACAATTTCAGGCCCGATACCATCACCCGGCAGGATCAATACGTTCTTAGCCATCTGTTCTTATCTCCATTCCTGATGGCAGGCAGCTGCCATCGATCAAATCCAGTTACTTAATTGCGCCAAACAACCACGGAGCCTGCTGCTTACGCTTATCTTCGTAGGCGCGGATATCATCTGCGTGCTGCAGTGTCAGACCAATATCGTCCAGACCATTTAACAGGCAATGCTTTCGGAACTCATCAATTTCAAAGGCGATTTCCTCACCGGCAGGCGTGACCACCAGCTGTCGCTCCAGATCAACAGTGAGCTGATAGCCCTCCGTCGCCGCAACCTCCTTAAACAACTGCTCAACGGTTTCATCACTTAACACAATCGGCAGCAGGCCGTTTTTGAAGCAGTTGTTATAGAAGATTTCAGCAAAGCTCGGAGCAATAACCGAACGAATGCCGAAATCTTCCAGCGCCCAAGGCGCATGCTCACGACTGGAACCGCAACCAAAATTCTCACGGGCCAGCAGGATACTTGTACCCTGATAACGCGCCTTGTTCAGTACGAAATCTTCGTTCAGTGGACGGCCGGTACATTCCTGATCCGGCAGCCCTTCATCAAGGTAGCGCAACTCATCAAACAGATTCTTACCAAAGCCGGAGCGTTTGATCGATTTAAGAAACTGTTTTGGAATAATCATATCGGTATCGATATTCGCCCGATCCATCGGCGCGGCAATACCCGTATGCAGTGTAAATTTATTCATTTGGCTCGCCTCCGATACCTTACTTAATCAATTCACGTACATCTACGAAGTGCCCTGCGACGGCAGCAGCAGCGGCCATCGCCGGACTTACCAGATGGGTACGCCCACCAAAGCCCTGACGACCTTCGAAATTACGGTTAGAGGTAGAAGCGCAGTGCTCGCCATTACCCAGTTTGTCCGGGTTCATCGCCAGGCACATTGAGCAGCCCGGTTCCCGCCACTCAAGTCCGGCATCAGTGAAAATCTTATCCAGCCCTTCTTTCTCGGCCTGCTCTTTCACCAGCCCCGATCCCGGCACAACCAGTGCCTGAATAATATTCTCCGCCACCTTACGACCTTCAACCACTTTGGCAGCATCGCGAAGGTCTTCAATACGGGAATTTGTGCAGGAACCGATAAATACCCGATCAAGCTTAATGTCAGTGATCTTCTGATCTGCCTCGAGCCCCATGTACTGCAACGCCCGATTGATGCCATCGATCTTAACCTGGTCGGTTTCGTTAGCCGGGTTTGGCACCTGATCACCGACGCCGACCACCATCTCAGGAGACGTGCCCCAGGTTACCTGCGGCTCAATTTCAGCACCATTGATGACGACCACTTCATCAAACTCAGCATCCGTATCGGAAACCAGATCTTTCCAGGCTTCAACCGCCTGCAGCCACTGCGCTCCCTTAGGCGCAAAGGCCCGACCTTCAACATAATCGACCGTCGTCTGATCCACGGCAACCAGACCAACACGGGCACCGGCCTCAATCGCCATATTACATACAGTCATACGGCCTTCCATCGACATATTACGGAAGACGTCCCCACCGAACTCGATCGCATAGCCGGTTCCGCCCGCCGTGCCGATCACACCGATCACATGCAGCACAACATCTTTAGGCGTAACACCGATTCCCAGCTCGCCATCAACGCGAACCAGCATATTCTTCATTTTCTTGGTGATCAGGCACTGAGTTGCCAGCACATGCTCAACCTCTGAAGTACCCACACCATGAGCCAGAGCTCCCAGGGCACCCAGGGTCGCCGTATGGGAATCACCACAAACCGCGGTTACGCCCGGCAGAATCGCGCCTTGCTCAGGGGCCATCACGTGGACGATGCCCTGACGCTGGTCGTTCATTTTGAACTCGAGAATGCCAAACTCATCACAGTTGCTATCCAGAGTTTTCACCTGAATCCGTGAAACCGGATCGGCGATCTGATCGACACCGGCAGAACGCTCGGTGGTTGGTACATTGTGATCAGGAGTCGCGATATTGGCATCAATTCGCCACGGCTGACGGCCAGCCAGACGCAGCCCTTCAAATGCCTGTGGCGACGTCACTTCATGCAGTACCTGACGGTCGATATAGATCAGGGAACTTCCATCTTCATTCTGTCGAACCAGATGCGACTCAAAGAGCTTGTCGTAAAGCGTTTTACCGGCCATCTATCTCACCTCACTATTCTTATTTCCCAGACATCCATGCGATGACGCCGGGAGTTTGAAAGCATCCTATCCCACCATTTCGCACAAAACAAATTCATTATTTTTATTGTTTGAATTCCAAATCGGAATAGAAAATAATACAGGGATTCTCCCCACTACTCCTGATGACCGCTATGGATACACACACACTTCAGGCCTTCGTGGCTGTTGCCGAATCCAGTTCTTTCTCCCGTGCAGCCAGCCAGCTTTTCCTCACACAGTCGGCCATCAGCAAACGTATTGCACAGCTTGAGGAACAGCTGGATAGCAAGCTGTTTGATCGCATCGGCAGACAGATCAATCTGACCGAAGCCGGCAAGGCCCTGCTTCCCCGCGCCAACCAGATCCTGCTTCAGCTTGATGACGCCAAACGCGCAATCAGCAATCTTTCCGGCGAAGTTACCGGCACCCTGTCACTGGCCGCCAGCCACCATATCAGCCTCCATCGCCTGCCTCCGGTATTGCGGGCCTTCAACCAGCATTACCCGAAGGTAAAGCTGGATCTGCGGTTTGAAGAATCTGAAGTTGCCTATGAAGGGGTGCTTAAAGGCGACCTGGAGCTGGCCCTGATCACGCTGGCTCCCTCGCCCGATAAAAACATCGAATCTGAAACCGTATGGAAAGACCGCCTTTGCTATATGGTCGCCAGAACCCATCCCCTGGCGGCGCGCGAGCGGGTATCCCTGGCCGAACTGACGGACTACCACGCCATACTGCCGGACCAGAACACCTTCACCCGCCAGCTGGTTCAGGCCCTCTTTGCCCGCCATCGACTTAACCTGAATGTCAGCATGTCCACCAATTACCTTGATACCATCAGGATGATGGTCAGCATCGGACTCGGCTGGAGCCTGTTGCCTGCAAATCTCATCGGCAACGACCTGCAGGTTCTTCAGGTTGAGGAGGAGTCGGTCGAGCGGGAGCTTGGCATCATTTATCACCGCGACCGCACACTTTCCAATGCGGCAAGACATCTGGTAGAAATGCTGCGACAGCAGTCCGAAGCACCAGTGTGAGAAATACCAATCTAAGAAGTACGAATGTAACCGCCCCCTTGATGTAATAAGATAACACTTCGCTCAGTATGGAGATGCGATTTTGGCAGAAGAGCTTAAGCAATTAGCGGATCAGTTCCTGCAGCTACAGCAGAGATGCTGGGAGCTGGCGCTGTCCCCTGCCTCGCTGCCAGACGATGCACCGGAGAATGGCTCCACCCGAAGCTCAAACGAATACCAGCCAAACGAAATATCCAGAACACTTTTCGATGCCCACGCGCGCTTACTACAGACTCTGAGCAACAGCGATAAAACGCTATCTCCGGAGACGCTGGCAGACCACTTCCAGAACATCACTTCCCCGGCGCTAAGCAGACTCTTATTGGAACAATGGCAATTACCGGCCTCACTGGCGACCGCCATCACAAAAGAGCAGCCCGGCAGCGAAAATCCGAGTCAGGATAAAGCCCCCCCCGACCCGCTCGCCACACTGATCAGAGGCACAGCCAGCTTCGCTCCGGCCTGCAATCGTTTCAATCAGGCACTGGCCCGGTACTTGACACACCTTGAGGCGATAAACCAGCACACCCTGCATAACCTGGAACAGGCTCTGAAGGAGTCCGGGCAGCCCGGTAGCGGCCTGGAACTCGAATCGCTCTGGACCGATTGCTATGAAGAGGCCTACCGGCAACAGGTATTCAAACCTGCCTATCAAAAGGATTACGCGGAACTCTGCAACAGCTGTACAGAGATGAAAGAGAGCTTCAACAGCCAGCTGGAAACAAGCCTATCCGGCTTGGGCATGGTCAGCAGCGCCACGTTCAGACAGAACCTTATTCGACAACAGCAGCAGAAAAAAGCCATGCGCAGGATGCAGCAGAAGATCAGGACACTGCAAGAGCAGCTCGATACTATGAGCCGGAGCCATCAACACCAACTGGCCGAATTCGATAGTGAACGCAGCATACTCAGGAACGAACTTAAAGCGCTGCGCGAACTGGTCCTCGACCGGGGAACTAAATGAGCAATACCAGCCAGGACCAGCAGCTGCTGGATTACCAGCTCAAGCTAGGTCAGGCACTGCGCAGTATCGCCGCCATCGATACGATCGATGTTGCCCCTACGCCGCGCACACTGATCTATCAGCAGGATAAGCTGCGTCTTTATCATTACAAAGGCAAGGCCGTTACATCCGGACAACCCCCACTCCTGATCTGCTACGCGCTGGTCAACCGCCCCTACATACTGGACCTTGACTCAGAACGCTCTTTCATCGCCCATCTGCTGCAACACCGCTCCGATATCTACCTGATCGACTGGGGCTATCCGGACGCCCTCGACTACGCCCTGGACCTCGACGATTACATCAACGATTATCTGGACCACTGCGTCGAAGCGACACAGACGCACTGCGATCATGACTCGGTTGACCTGCTCGGCATCTGCCAGGGCGGCACTCTCAGCCTTTGCTATACCGCACTGCATCCGAAAAAGATCCGCAAGCTGATTACCATGGTTACACCGGTAGATTTCAATACCTCCGATAACCTGCTATCCCACCTGGCAGAAAAGATCGACATATCCGCCCTCAGCCGCGCGTACGGTAATATACCCGGGCAGATCCTGAATGGCCTTTTCTCATCCCTTATGCCGGCCAGACTGGGTATCCACAAAGCAATACAGGCCCCTGCAAGAATGCAGACCCCGCAGCAGGCACTGTCCTACCTCCGCATGGAGCGATGGATCAATGACTGCCCCGATCAGGCTGGCATGGCTTTCGAACAATTTATCCGCACATTTTTCCAGCAAAACGGCTTTATTAACGACTGCGTCAGTATCGGCGAAGAACGTGCCTGCCTGAAACAAATCACTCAGCCCCTGCTCAATATATTCGCCAGCCAGGATCACCTGGTTCCGCCATCCGCCTCACGACCACTGAAGGAGCTTTCGGGATCAGCCGATTATACCGAGATTGAGGTCAATAGCGGTCATATAGGCCTCTTCGTATCCGGCAAGGTCAATCAACAGCTATGCCAGCAGATTGACCACTGGCTAAAGAGTTAAGCGCGCTACGACAACCCGTACCTGACAACCGGATTCCGCCATAAAAAAACCGCCTGATGGCGGTTTTTTTATAGAAATCTATACAGACAGCGCATGGCTGCAGTGCGATCGACGGGATTATTTCTTATCGCCATCAGGCTCTTTAGGAGTCGGCTGTTCCGGTGCGCCATCTTCACTTCCGGGCTGGCCTGGCTGGCTGAACATATTCCACATCGCCATATTCTGATCGGCAATTCGATTCATCATGGTCAGCGGGTTAGCGGCCCCCATCATCGTCTGCATCTGCTCACGTATACGATCCTGATGCTCAAGGAACGATGCGATACTCTGTTCGAGGTACTGGCTCATCATGCCCTGCATGCTGTCGCCATAGAAGCGGATCAACTGTTGCAGCACCTGATTGGTCAGCAAGGTACCATGACCCTGCGCTTCCTGCTCACTGATAATCTGTAGCAGAATATTCCGCGTCAGATCATTTCCGGTTTTGGAGTCTTCGACTTTGAACGGCTCACCGCTAAGCACCAGCTGCTTTACGTCTTCCAGCGTGACATAGCAGCTTCGTGAAGTATCGTACAACCGACGGTTGGTATATTTTCTGAGGATTCGCACTGTAGGGCTCTCTCTTCCGTTCTTCCGTTATCCTTGCCGTCAAACATGACCGTCAGTCCGATTCACGGTCTGCAGACTGATAGCCGTTTGCCATCATGCCGAGCATTATTTTTTGCAGCGCATCCATCGAACCCATGCCGCCCGACAGGTAGGGCTTAAACAGCGTAAGCGGGTCATATCCCTCTACACCTGAAGCCATCTGTTCACGGATCTGCTCGATCATGTCCTGATGCAATCCGGCAACGTCCGGCAGACCAAGCAGCCGCCGCACCTCTTCAGGCGTTACTTCCACATCCATCTTGAGCTTCACGAGCACCCTCCTGCGCTGACGCGTTTAGTATTTACCTTACACCATTCCCACCGCACTGCAAAATAGTCACGGGCCACTTTGCTGCAGTTTTTCCGGATAGATCCAAACCATTGCCAGCACTATAGCAACCAGACTGACAGAGGCAGCCAGCATAAAGGTCGCCGTAGCACCTGCAGCATCCCACATCACACCGGAAACAAGTGCACCTAGCGCACCTCCTGCACCAAAACCGAAACTGGAGAACAAAGCCTGCCCCTGACCCTGGGTTGAGGGTGAGAAATAGTGATGCACCAAATGAATACCGACGGCATGTAAACAACCAAAGGTGGCAGCATGCAGACTCTGCATCAGCAGCATCAGCAAAAGGTGCTCTGGAAACAGACCAGTGAGCGTCCAGCGAATTACGCAGAGCACCAGACTGCAAAGCATAATTGCCCTGACACCATAACTGGCAATAAGCCGGTGCATCACAATAAAGATCAACACTTCCGCTACAACTCCGACAGACCATAACAGCCCGATCTCTCCCCGGTCGTAACCCAGCCCCTCCATCATTACGCTATAGAAAGTGTAATAAGCACCGTGACCAAACTGCACCAGAAAACAGATAACAAAGAACGCAATCACCTGGGGACGCAGCAACAGCGCCATAAAATCCCCTTTAGAGGGCCTGGCGCTGAGTTGTTCGGGCTCAGGCACCAGCAGCGTATTGAGCCAGATCATCAGCATCAGCAACAGCAGGATCAGCGGCAATTCGGATACAGCTACCCGGTCCAGCAGATAGCCGACTCCGGCAACGGTAAAAATAAATCCGACCGAGCCCCACAGGCGTATCTGGCTATAGCGCTCCCTTTGCTCTCCCAGCCAGCTCAACGTCACCACTTCAAACTGGGGCAATACAGCATTCCAGAAAAAACTGAAAAGCAGCATCACCAGCGCAATGCCAAGCGGCTCCTGCTGCCAGAATATCGCCGAAAACGCCAACAGGGTGATCAGCGCACCAAAACGCACGATCTTCAGCCGCTGCCCGCTGCGATCCGCCAGCCATCCCCACAGATTCGGCGCGAAGATACGGGTCGCATGCAGGATTGCCATCAGCGCTCCGATGGTAAACGCATCAAACCCGAAGCCGTGTAGGTACAGACTCCAGTAGGGCACCAGCGCGCCCAGCAAAGCAAAGTAGAAAAAGTAGAAGCCAGAAAGGCGAAGATAGGGAACGCGGGTGTACATCAGATCGCTGCACCAAATCCGACCAACAAATACTGCACAAAGCAGACAATAAAAAGCCGACAGATCGTCGGCTTTTGGTTTCCGTTATCAGGCGTCGTCAAGCGCATCCCGTATAAACTGCGGTAGCGCAAAGGCGCCCTGATGCAACGCCGGGTTATAGTAGCGACTCTTAAAGCCAGCCGCCTTAAAGCGCTGCTCAAGCGTTTCCAGTGATACCTGGCGCAGGGATGCATCGTCGCTACCCCATGCCAGCGTCATCACGCCCCCGATATAGGTAGGCACAGCAGCCGCGTAGAAGGACTGATCCGTGAAGTAAGGACTCAGACGACGACGTGTGGTCACTACTTCATCGATCTGCATATAGGCCACGCCGTTCTGAGCAACAAAGATCCCGCCATCATTCAGGCAGCGCTTACAGTTCTCATAGAACTTGCTCGAGAACAGCACCTCGCCAGGCCCCACTGGGTCGGTGCAGTCAGAAATAATGACATCAAACTTTTCATCAGTGGTGCTGACGTATTCAATACCATCCGCAATAACGATATTGGCGCGGGCATCATCAAAGGCACCGTCAGAATGACCCGGCAGGTATTCTTTACACATGTCGATGACTGCCTGATCGATCTCGACCTGTGTTACATGCTCAACTTCCGGGTGCTTGCATACTTCGCGCAGAATGCCACCGTCACCGCCACCAATGATCAGTACACGCTTAGCATTCCCATGTGCAAACAGCGGTACATGGGTAAGCATCTCGTGATAGACAAACTCATCCTTCTCAGTCGTCTGAATAATGCCATCCAGCGCCATCACAGTACCAAACATGCTGTTACGAAAAATGATCAGGTGCCATGAATCGGTCTGCTGCTCGAACAGCACTTCATCAATATCAAAGCTCTGACCGTAACCGTCATAGAGTTTTTCTGTATATACGTTTGCCATCAGTTGTTCTTCACTATGCAAATCAATAACGAAAAGTGCCCGCACAAGACGGGCACTCAGGAATAATTCTATTGCCCCGACCCACTCAGGCGATCACCGGCACCCCGGATACGACATCGGCATTCTGACCCCGGTTCCGCATAAAATGGTCCAGCAATACAATTGCAACCATCGCTTCAGCTATTGGCGTCGCACGAATCCCGACACAGGGATCATGCCGCCCTTTAGTCACGACTTCAATCGGCTCACCACGGGTATTGATACTGTTACCGGGCAGGCGCAGGCTCGAGGTTGGCTTAAGCGCGATATGGGCGACAATATCCTGACCGGTTGAGATACCGCCAAGGATGCCTCCGGCATGATTGGAGTTAAAACCGTCCGGCGACATTTCGTCGCGATGCTCAGTCCCCTTCTGCGAGACAACGGCAAAGCCATCTCCGATCTCCACACCTTTTACGGCGTTGATACTCATCAGTGCATGAGCCAGCTCGGCATCAAGCCGGTCAAAAATCGGCTCGCCCAGCCCGACCGGCACGCCGGACGCGACGACAGAGACCTTAGCTCCGACAGAATCCCCCTCTTTACGCAGGGCATCCATATAGTCGGCCATCTCTTCTGCTTTCGCTGCATCCGGACAGAAGAAGGCGTTGTTATGCACTTCGTTCCAGTCAAAGTTTGCCGGATCGATCGCCAGCGGCCCAAGCTGAGATAGGTAACCCTTAACCTCTACACCCTTGGCTGCCAGCACTTTTTTGGCAATAGCTCCAGCCGCCACCCGCATCGCGGTTTCACGGGCTGACGAACGACCGCCGCCGCGATAATCACGGAATCCGTACTTCTGAGTGTATACATAGTCAGCATGTGCCGGCCGGAAAGTTTCGGCGATATTAGAGTAATCCTTTGAACGCTGGTCTGTATTTTCGATCAGCAGACCGATAGAAGTACCGGTAGTCTTACCTTCAAACACACCGGAAAGGATCTTCACCTGATCCGGCTCACGACGCTGCGTGGTATGACGGGATGTACCCGGCTTGCGTCGATCCAGATCGCGCTGCAGATCGGCTTCTGAAAGCTCGATACCCGGAGGGCAGCCATCGACGACACAACCCAGGGCCGGCCCGTGGCTCTCTCCGAAGGTACTGACTGTAAATAATTTGCCGAAACTGTTTCCTGACATTGCCTATGCCCTGTTCCTGAAAATTAGGGAAGCCAATTATAGCGCCCCTATCAAAGTTCGTCGCGAACGCCGTTAAATTAGCTCGCGGTGCTGCTTGAGCTCTTCTGCGGTGATGGCAAACACTCCGTTGCCACCGTGCTCAAGCTCTATCCATACCAGAGGTAACTGCGGAAACTTGCTCATCAGATGCACTTCGCTGTTACCCACCTCGACCACCAGCAAGCCATCGTCCGCCAGATAATCAGAGGCTTCGCGCAAAATCCTGCGGGTTATATCCAGGCCATCATCGCCAGAACCCAACGCCAGCTCCGGCTCATGATGATACTCCTGCGGCATACTGCTGAGGTCGTCAAGATCAACATAGGGCGGGTTGCTGACGATCAGATCATATTTCTCGCCCGCCAAACCATCGAGAAGATCGCTGTAGCGCGGAATAACCCGGTCCTGTAACTGATGACGCTCAATATTGATCTCGGCGACAGCCAGCGCATCCAGAGAGATATCGACCAGATCAACCTCCGCCTCTTCAAATGCATAGGCGCAGGCAATACCAATACAACCGCTGCCCGTACAAAGATCCAGAATCCGGTGCACAGGCCCTTCGCGCAACCAGGGCGCGAACTGTTGCTGGATCAGCTCGCCGATTGGCGAGCGCGGAATCAACACCCGCTCATCGACAAAGAAAGGCAGATCGCAATACCAGGCTTCATTCGTAAGATAGGGCAGTGGCACGCGTTCAAAGATCCGCTTTTCGGCGAACTCCAGTACCCGCTGCTTCTCGCTAAGCGTCAAGCGGGCATCGAGGACGCTGTTATCCATATCCCATGGCAGGTGCAAGGCACCCAGCACCAGCTGAACAGCCTCATCCCACGGATTGTCTGTGCCGTGACCAAAGAACACCCGGTGCTCATTAAACCGGCTCATGCACCAGCGGATATAGTCGCGTATCGTCTGGAGCTCATCCAGAATCTGGTCTTGATCATTTATCATGGCAGCGCGGATAATAACCTTCAATGCGGTCGAAAAAGGGCCGCTATGTTAATGAATATTGTAGTGGAAAGCCATGTCAGACTATCCAGATCTGTCGCCGGACGACGATATAGACTTCAGTGAGGCGATGCAGGGAATTACGCGACACCATCATGATCGCGCCGACCTGAGTAAGCCCGCACCGGTCGATATCAGCATCGAATATAAACGCAGCCAGGCAATTCGGGAGGAGGAGAAGGTTATCGATGACCTTTCCAGCGAAGCGGTCGGGCTGGTCGAGTCCAACGAGGAGCTGCTGTTCGTATCCCCCGGTGTTCAGCTCCGCCTGATCAAACGCCTTAAGCAGGGCCATGTTCCCTGGGAAGCGGGACTGGACCTGCATGGGTACAGCATTGATCAGGCGCGGGATCAGGTCAGCCACTTCCTGCGCGATGCACGCCGGCAGAATATGCGCAGCGTGATTCTGGTCCATGGAAAGGCTCATACCCAGGCAGGCAAGTCCCCCCTGATCAAATCCTATGTCAATGAATGGTTGCGCCGCTTCCCCGGCGTATTGGCGTTCTGCTCTGCTCAGCCTAAAGACGGCGGTACCGGCGCTGTCTACGTCCTGCTTAAACGCGACAGCTAAAATAGACAACGGTATCCCTTTACCTTGACGATCTGATGACGTACCTTTAACGGCTTTTTAAAACCCGACCTGTTTCGTAGGATTAGTTGATGGAAAACGCATTTGCCAAAATCATTTCCGAACTGGGTGAAGATCTTGACCGTGAAGGCCTGAAAGATACACCTAAGCGCGCCGCCAAGGCTATGCGCTACCTGACACAAGGATACGAGCAGTCGCTCGAAGAAGTTGTGAACGGTGCTATGTTCCCATCAGATAACAGCGAAATGGTTATCGTCAAAGATATCGAGCTGTACTCACTGTGCGAGCACCATATGCTGCCATTCATCGGCAAGGCACATGTTGCATATATCCCGCAGGGCAAAGTAGTCGGCCTTTCAAAAATTGCCCGTATCGTTGATATGTATGCGCGTCGCCTGCAGATCCAGGAGAACATGACCAAGCAGATCGCCGAAGCGATTCAGGAAGTCACTGATGCAGCCGGTGTTGCGGTGGTTATCGAAGCCAAACATATGTGCATGATGATGCGCGGCGTCGAGAAACAGAACTCCAGCATGAAAACCTCAATGATGCTGGGTAGTTTCCGTGACAACCCGGCAACCCGTGCGGAATTCTTCTCTCTGGTTAGCTGATCTACCCCGCACCACCATTCTCCAGTGCGTCAAGCTGCTCTCTGGCAATTTGACGCCCTACTTCAATCACCTCCGCAGCACGATGAAACTCATAGAAGCTACATAGGTCCGAAGGAATCTCCACCACCAGGTCAGGCGGATAGCCGGCAATCTTGTATTGCGAAAGACTTGCCTGCATAACCTCAACAGAATCCAGCAGCACATCAATCCGGCCACCGATTCGCGGCCCCAGCCGGGTCTTGCCGGCAGCCTTAGCGCCCCTGCCATTCGCCGAACGCCATACATCTGAGAACCCGGAACGATCCACCACTTCTTCAGCAACGATTTTCGGACGCCCCAGCTCAGCATCCTTAGCATTCAGGTTAACCGCTATGATCAGGTCAGCGTGCGCGGCTACGGTGGGAATAATGGGAAGGGGGTTAAGCACACCTCCATCGACCAGCACTTTGTCGCCTGACACAACCGGCGTAAAGAAACCGGGTACAGAGATAGACGCCCGCATGGCCGCCTGCAATGATCCCCGCTGAAACCAGACCTCTTTCTGGCGGAAGATATCGGTCGCCACGGCGGTATAGCTTAACGGCAGATCTTCAATCAGGGGATCGCCCACGATCTCTCGAATGCGTGTGAACAGGCGCTCACCTCTGATGGTACCTCTGGTCAGCGCAAGATCAAGCAGGCGAAAAATGTCCATTTTTCCCAGACTGGTAACCCAGTCCTTATATTCGTGCAAACAACCAGCCGCATAGACTCCGCCTACCAACGCGCCCATCGAGCTGCCCGCTATGCAGGTAATTTCATAGCCACGACGCTGCAGTTCCTCGATTACGCCAATGTGCGCATAACCGCGTGCGCCCCCACTCCCCAACACCAGAGACACGGTGGTTGCCATAGATCCCTCCTCATGGAATCACTATCCACACCTGCGCTTCGCGTAGTTCCTTCGACGGCATCAGAGCACCTACACCGTGAACCCGGACTTTCTCTCCCGCAATTCCTGCCTCCACAAGTTGATCTCGCACAGCTTCCGCCAGCCCGACAGAACGACTGACACCGGCATCGGCGTCCTCAGCCGGTGCAACTGCCCCCAACAGCCAGAATGGAGACTCAGCCTGGCGCAAATATTCCAGCACCTCATCCGCCAACGGCTGCCGGTAGAGCAAAGAGCCTGCTTCAAGTAACTGATCCAGCTTGGATACTTTTTGCTCCTCAGCTTTACCAATCACATCAACAATAGTATAGACCCGCTTATTGCCCCGCTTGATGCTGTAAAGAGCAATATGCTGACCGGCTTTCTTTAGCGCGAGATAACGCTGAGAACGCTCCAGTCCATACAGCTTTGAATATCGAAAGATAGTGTTCGCCCAATAATTACTGCTACCGCAAGCCTGGCCAGCACATTCAAAAAGAATCTCAAAGCCCTGCCCGGTTAACTGGTCACGGAAGTGATCGAACGGGGCCTGAGCTGAGTAGCTATTCGGCAACCGGTAGATAACCCGTTTAAGCGGGCCAGAGAGCCTTACCTCCTTTTCCGGCGTTACAACCCCGTTGATTTTCTCCAGCTCCCCGAGCGCAAGCCGGTATTCAGGAATATTCTGGTCTCGATAGTGCACAATATACGAGAGAGGAAAGCGATCCAGTCCGGCATGGTCAGAAGACCCCGGATAATCCTTTGCCGCCAACACTGGCGCACCAAGTAGCATTAATCCTATCACCCAGCAGATACGTCTCATTCCTTTACTTCCTCCCGGAAAATCAGCCACTGCATCGAATATCAAGCAGCCCAACAATTAATCAGCTTAGCAATTCTCTGGGCGGCCCGCTGCTCCATATGCAAATGATGCCCGCCCTCCAGCCGGATAATCTCACAGCTTTCGAGTAACGCGATTCGGCTTTGCATCTGCTCATCCTCAATACCGTCACTGCCCAAAACCAGGCTAACCGGAACCCTGAGATTCTGAATAAAACCAACAACCTGTGCTTCGCTCATGCGCAGCACCGACGGCATCATAAGGCTGGCATCTGAGCGCCAGATAACCCCCTCTTGACTGACCACAGCCCCCCGTGACACCAGTCGTGCTGCGGCCTGCCTCGATACCGGCCAGCGCCCGTTGACCCTCGCATCCACAGCCTGATCAATGGACTTGTATGGCCGCAGGCTGCGCCCTTTCATGCGCTGGCGCTTCAGAATAGCCTCGGCCATGCGCCCGGGGAGCTCACTTTCACTGTAGACAAGTGGCGCCAGCCCCTCGATCAGACAAAGTCCTCTGACCCGACGGGGGAACACGGCGGCTGTCAATGTCGCCACACTGGCTCCCATCGAGTGTCCGGCGATATAAAACTGATCCAATCCCAAGGCATCTGCAACGGCAATAACATCAGTGACATTATCCCAGATATAATAGGGCATCGATTCGGGCCTGTGATCTGAATAGCCATGCCCCATCAGATCCAGAGCTATCAACCGGATTCCTGTCAATTCCTCCGCCACAAATGAAAAGCTTGCGGCATTATCGAGCCATCCATGTAACGCCAGCACCGGTACACCCGTTGGATCGCCCCATTCAACCGCAGCGATCAGATGGCCATTTATCTCAAAACGAAGCTCTGATTCTGACAAGATAAACTCCCTGAAAACAAAATCGGCTGCACACTATTCTGTGAAATAGGAAAACCCGCCAGCCAGCCAGCCAGCCAGCCGAAAAATACAATAAAGCCGACGCTGGGTAGCAGCGGTTTGCAGTTCCCGCCTCATAGCTCCACCAGTTAATCGCAGCCAGGTTAACTAACAAAAAAGGGAAGCTATTGCTTCCCTCTGTTACTCAGCGATAAAACCACCGGCGGTTGCCATACCCAGCCCCGGCCATTCCATCTCCAGCCGCAATATATCAGCTGTCGCAAACCCGGGGCCAATCCCCCCCCGCCCCTCACACAATAACCCGGCAACCCTGCTAAGCAGCGGCATATGGGCCACGACGAAAATCAATGGAAGATCTGCATACTGCTCCAGCGTATCAATCGCGGCCTGCGGGTCACAATCCGGTTGCCAGGCCTCATTTACGATAACCTGCTGACACCCCAGCACATCAGCCAGGTTAGCCGCCGTTTGCTCAGCCCGAAGAAAGCCGCTGTGTAACAACGCATCCGGCGTAACCCCTTGCCGCACCAACAGCTCCGCCTTGCACCTGACACTCAGCACACCAGCTGGCGTTAAGGGGCGAAGCTGGTCCTGCATCGCTTCCCAGGAGGCCTCACCGTGACGCATCAGCAAAAGTTCCATAGCTCACTCCCTTGGCAGTACAAACTCCACGTCAGTACTCTGCTCGTTCAGCATCAGCGTCTTAACGACCTCAGCCACCGGCGCCTGATTGAAAACCACCTCGTACAAGCCCCATACCAGCGGCATGTAGACATTCATCTCTTCGGCCTTAGCCTTCACATGCTTCAACGTGCTGACGCCCTCTGCCACCTGTCCCAGTGACTCGACCGCCTGATCCAGTGTTTTACCTTCGCCCAGCGCGTAGCCAACCCTGTAGTTTCGGCTCAGCGGCGACATACAGGTAACAATCAGGTCTCCCACACCGGCCAGACCTATAAAGGTCATCGGGTTGGCTCCCATACATACCGCGAAACGGCTCATCTCGGCCAGACTGCGGGTCATCAGCATACTCTTAGTGTTTTCGCCCATACCCATGGCGGTGCTTAATCCTGCCGCAATGGCATAGATATTTTTCAGCGTACCGCCCAGTTCAACACCATACATATCACTGCTGGCATAGATCCTGAAATACTCGTTATGCAGGGTTCGCTGGACCGCCTGACGCAGTTCGTCACTTTCACTGGCAACTACGGTCGCGGTCAGACAGCGATTCGCCACTTCCTTCGCCAGATTGGGGCCACTCAGCACACCGATAGGAGTCCGCGGTAATTCATCCAGCAGAATCTCACTCATCAGGCTAAAGGTACCGGCTTCAATGCCCTTAGTGGTGCTGACAACCATCTGCTCTGGCCGGAGGAAGGCTGCTGCCTGATGCACCACCTGACGAAACGACTGACTTGGAATTGAAACAAACACCAGCTCAGCACCTTCCAGCGCGGCCGCCATATCGGTGGTAGGTTCCAGTGACTCAGCCAGACTGTAGCCAGGCAAATAGCGGCGGTTTTCTCCCGTGGCTTTAATTTCAGCCACCCGCTCCTCACTGCGCATCCAAAGGCTGACAGAAATTCCTTTATTGGCGACGATATTCGCGATTACGGTACCAAAACTACCACCACCCAGCACCGCAACTTTATTCACTGCGCACATTCAAAGATGACCTCTCTTCCTTTATGCAAAACGTTAACATGCAACCTCCCTAGAGGAGATTCAGTCACTGAAATGATCCAACACTTTATTCACCAGCCCGAAAAGCAGCTTCACAACAGCGAAAGCCAGGACTGCAAGCGCCACGAAGACCATCAGTTGCGTCAGATCTCCGGTACGCTGGTAACCCGCGACTCCGATCGCTGCAAAAAATGCACTGACTACGATTGCGACTATATTGCTGATTTTACGGGTATTATGCTTATCCATAACGATCTCCTTCTGACGCCAGCGCATTGTGGCAGCTTGCCCCGGGAGAGGCAAACCCATAGCCAAAGGCGCCCGGAAATCTCCTGAAATAAAAAAGCCGGCACCCAAGGGTTACCGGCTTTCTTCACTCCAGGGCTATAAACGCCTCAGACTATTCAGTCCAGATCTTTCAGCAACTCTTCTTCCGGATGAACACACTCGAGCTTCACGCCGGTCTCAGCCTCGATTTCAGGCAGCATAAAAGAGTCGTTCTCACAGGCGAAACAGATAGAAGTACCGGTAGCCCCTGCACGGCCAGTCCGACCAATCCGATGCACGTAGTCATCCGGATCATCCGGCAACTGATAGTTAACCACATGGGTAACGCCATCAATGTGAATGCCGCGACCGGCAACATCTGTAGCGACAAGCACCTGAATCTTGCCTTCGCGGAACTCTTCAAGTGTCCGCACCCGCTTCTGCTGGGAGATTTCACCCGACATCAGCGCCGCTTTCAGGCCGTCTTTGCTGAGCTTTTCAGCCAGATCACGGGTTTCACTGCGTCGATTACCAAACACGATAACCTTCTCGACGTTGTTCACCCGGATATAGTTGCGCAGCAGCTTATATTTCTCTTCGCCGGAAACAAGAAACACGGTCTGAGAGATATTGTCCGTTGTCTTACGCTCAGATTCGATCTCAATCTTGACGGCATCCAGCGTCCACTGACTGGCAAGGCTCATAATATCATCCGAGAACGTCGCGCTATAAAGCAATGTCTGGCGATCGGCTCCTTTGCGCGGCGTTTGGCGAATAATAGTACGCACGTCCGGAATAAAGCCCATACTGAGCATGCGATCCGCTTCGTCCAGCACCAACACCTCAACCTGATAGAGGTCGACTTCCTTATTATTGACGAAATCGATCAGCCGACCCGGCGTAGCCACCAGAATATCAACCGGCTTATCCTTTAGCTGACGACGCTGCTTGTCATAGTCCATGCCGCCTACCAGAGACACCACATGCAGACCGGCATACTTCGCCAGCCCTTCAGCATCGGCCGCAATCTGCAGCGCCAGCTCACGGGTAGGCGCGATAATCAGGGCGCGTGGCTCACCCAGACGACGCTCGCCTTCAAGCGGATAGTCGACCAGGTCAGTGATAATCCCCAGCAGGAATGCAGCCGTCTTACCGGTTCCTGTCTGCGCCTTACCGATAATGTCTTTACCTGCCAGCGCCGCCGGAACAGTTTCTGCCTGAATCGGGGTCGCATATTGAAAACCAAGATCGGCTACCGCGCGCAGGACATCATCCGGCAGATTAAAGTCCTGAAACCGGGTTTTACCTTCTTCCTCAGCCACTGCAAACATAGACGGCGTCCAGCCAGTCGCTGCAGCTGTTTTAGGCTCGCTGCGACGACGCGGACGACGCCTGCGCTGACGACGCTCCTTGCCTGCACCGTTTTCCTTAGGAGATTTTGAAGCCTTCTGCGGCTCACTGTTAGAAATCTGTTCGGTACTCAAAACTATATATATCCGAATTATGCAAAGTTTCGTCGAAAAGACGGTAACGCGTCCAGCAACTGTCGCCCATAGCGACGGTTCACCAGACGGCGATCCAGAAGTGTTACCCGCCCCCGATCCTGTTCAGTTCGCAACAGCCGTCCCGCTGCCTGAGTCAACCTCATTGAAGCCATCGGAATGGCCCACTCAGAGAAGGCATTACCGCCCTGTTGCTCGATCCATTCAGCCATTGTCGCATCTACAGGATCATCTGGCACCCCAAAAGGCAATTTTGTGATAATTACCTCCGTCAGATATTTCCCCGGCAGATCCACACCTTCGGCAAACGAGGCAAGACCGAATATGATACTGCGAACGTCCTGATCTACCTGCTTGCGATGCCGGGACAGTATTTCATGCTTCGCCAACTCACCCTGAACAAGAATATGCTCTTTCAGAGACTGCGGCATATTATCCAGTACTGTCAGCATCTGTTTCCAGGAACTGAATAGCACCAGACCGGCGTCAATCTCTTTCAGCTCGCGCTCCAGGTACTCAGCCACTTCGGCAGTATGAAGGTCAGGTTCCTTGGGATCACTTTTCATCGCAGGAATCAGCAGTTCCGCGGCATTATAATAATCAAACGGACTCTGCTGACAGCCGAAGGAAGCATCCGCAGGCAGCCCGAGGTCGGCCTGAAGTCGATCAAACCGTCCCAGCGCAGTAAGCGTAGCAGAGGTTACGACCGCGCCGTAACAGACGTCCCACAGGTTGGAACGCAGCGTGTCCGCAGCCGAAACGGGGCTGCTCCGACACTCAAAGTCCACCCCCTCCAGGCTGTCGGCAATATTAACCCAGCGAGCGGTAGGAGAGCTTCCCGCCGGGTCAGGGGCCGCATAGGAACGCCCCAGGCCGCACATCCCCTGCATCCGCGCGGTAAGCTGGCCAATCTGAGGATACCAGCGCTCAGCCGCATCACGGGAGATATCGGCTACCTCTCCATCCATGCCCTGCTTTAGCAGATCTACAATCTGCTCAAACTTCTGGGCTGCACGCTCAGCACTCCCCTTAAAGGATGACGCCAGCACCATTAACTCTTCGGGAAGAACCCCCTGCGCGAAGCGATAGCGCGCCTCACGCCGATCCATCTTGTCCTTAAACATCTCTGAGAACATCTGCTGCCACTGCTCCAGCATATGCTCCATATCTGTAAACGGTTGCGACAGCTGCTCAACATAGCGGCTCAACACCTGATGATGTTCACAATCCGTCAGCATTTTATTCAGCTGCCGCATGGCCTTACTCAGCCAGCGCTGCGAACTGCGCAACTTCATGCTATAGGCAAAATGCCCGGTGGTTTTCGCACCCAGATGATGCCCCTCATCAAACACGAAGATCGCATCTGCCGGCTCAGGCAGGATAGCCCCGCCACCCAGTGAAAGATCGGCCAGAACAAGGTCATGGTTGGCGACAATCAGGTCCGCCCCATCCAACGCCTGCCGGGCTTGAAAAAACGGACAGATACTAAAGTTCGCACAACGCCGGTTAGTACACTGCAGGTGGTCACTGGTCATAGGTCGCCAGAGCTCCTCCTCCACCGCGTCGGTGAGAGAATCCCTATCGCCATCCCACTCTCCGGCAGCAAAGTCATTCAGCAGACTTTTATAGAAGGAAACCGCATCGGCATCCAGCTTGCGCTCCTGCTCATCCTCATACAGCGCAATCTGCCCTAACTCGTTCTGGTCATGCAGCACCTGCTCTGCCTTCGACACACAGAAATAGCGCCCACGCCCCTTGGCAAGAACATAGGTAAGGTTGATACCAGCGTCCGCGACAAGCTGCGGCAGATCCTTCAGTATCAGCTGCTCCTGCAGAGCTACGGTGGCCGTAGCTACGACAACTTTCTTCTTGCGGGCCTGCGCAACCGGCACAGAGGCAAGCAGGTAGGCCATGGTTTTGCCCGTACCGGTACCGGCTTCAACCACCGCAATATGCGCACCACCATCACGTTCACCTTCGCCGGTTTGCTCAATACTGCCAAGCGTACGTGCAATCTGAGCGATCATCATCTTCTGACCACTACGCGGCTTGAGCTTACGGTTTTCGAGGAAAGTACTGTAAGCGCCCTGAATACGCGCTTTGGTGGAATTGTCGAGCAAGTGATTAAGTCCGGAAAATTTTTCGGCGATTCTAGCAAAACACTGGATATATAGACAGAAGCAGCTTTACACAATTAAAACACTGTATATAATCACATGTACTGTATAAAAAAACAGATTAAGACTATGAAACTCACAAAACGCCAAACAGAAGTGCTGGAATGCATCAAGCGTCATATCGATGACACCGGATACCCACCAACCCGGGCCGATATTGCGAAAGACCTGGGTTTCAAGTCAGCCAATGCGGCAGAGGAACACCTCAAGGCACTGGCCCGCAAAGGCGCTATCGAGATGATTCCGGGCACATCGCGCGGCATTCGACTGCCCGAGCCCGAAGAAGCCGCGAATGAAGGTTTACCGGTCATTGGCCAGGTCGCTGCCGGTAATCCGATACTCGCGCAGCAGCACATTGAAGACCATTGCACCATCTCCTCAGACTTTTTCCATCCCAAAGCTGACTACCTGTTGCGCGTTAAAGGCAGCAGCATGATCAACGTCGGCATTATGGACGGCGACCTGCTGGCAGTACACCAATGCAATCAGGCCCAGGATGGTCAGATAGTGGTGGCCCGCCTGGAAGAAGATGTAACGGTAAAACGACTGAAGTGCGAAGGCCATATGGCCTACCTTATCGCTGAGAATGACGAGTTTCCGCCGATTGAAGTCGACCTTCGCGAGCAGGAACTGCACATTGAAGGTCTTGGAGTCGGCGTGATCCGGCGAGGAAGCTGAAGATGTTGAACAGGTACACCGATAATAAGCAACTCCCTTTTATTCGCCCTGAACTGTTCAATAACAAATCCAACAGGGCGAGTAACTCTCTTTCAGGCAAAGTAACCGAAATCATCGTTACCGACGATGAGGCAAACCACTTTGCTATGCTAATGCCGCTACTGGCACAACTCAGCCAGGATAACCGCTGGTTGGTATGGGTTGACCCGCCGGTATCACTGCCGAAAAGCCTCTTGCTGGAAGCGGGCATCGATCTCAATAAGGTCATTTTGCTGAAAACCGATGACAAGCACTCAACCTACGACCTGGCGAGGAAGGCGCTGAAGGTAGGCACCTGTCACGCCGTGATAAGCTGGTCTGGTTACCTTTCAGGTGATGAACTCTGCGGACTGGAAGAAGCCGCCCTGACAGGAAAAAGTCACGGCATAGTGATCAGACGCCGGCTGCTGGATTGAAATACCCTGCAACACCCGCACCGCTTTATCGACCTCATAAGCCCGGTAACATGCGCTTTCACTCCACGCCGGAAGAGGTATCGCAAATGCCTGAGCGGACTTTCCTACACTGATTACCACCGTGCCGACAAGCTGGGTTGAAGCAGCATCCCTGAAACAAAAAAAGGGTGGCATATGCCACCCTTCTTTGTATCCAACACTCAGTGAATAACAGGCCTTGGTGCAGGTGCAGGCGCCTGAATCTCATGGCCCGCTTCAGCAACCAGCTGAATTCCGGCCGTGAGCATGACGCGACTGATTTCAGTCCCCCCGTCACCCAGCTGATCCTTCAGCGCATCGGAAAAAGCAACTCTGATAACAGGCTCTCCATCCTCCCCACTCGGTCTGATCGCAAACTCACCACTTTCCAGTTCTACGATCTCCATCAGCAATTCGCCAGCCACACCCTTACCCTTCAAACTTTTACCACTCCTGCATATTATTTCTGAGACGCTCAACCAATTCACGAAGAGACACCAGCCACCCTTCCAGCTCAGCGATGATATCAACATCCTCGGCATGATCAGGATTGACCTGTAACACATGAATCTCCGATACACTGCTGGTTTCCGTTACCTGCTGGCGCTTATCACTGCCATGCCAGCAAGCCTCATAGGCGGCCAGCAGCTTATGCAGCCAACTGATGTCATCGTTTTCCAGCTTAACGATCTCGGAAATTTCAGGACTTTCCTGACCACTGTGTTCCAGCTCCTGCACCAATGACCGGTACCCCTGAAGGTGCTCGGTATCCAACCGGTAAAGCTCGGCCACCTCCCGCAGGAAGGCGTCATAGGCCGATACCAGATGGAACAGCACGGACTCATTGTAAGACTCGATCAGGGCATGCTTATTCCAGCCAGTGGAATCAACAGCACCCCGCAAAGCCTCAATATGCAGCCTGGCAAAGTTCAGTTTCTGGTTAGTCCGCGCGAGATAGATGCCGCTCATGCATAGCTCCTAGGCTTTTTTAGTCCGTTTCTTGGGCTCTTCCACAACCCAGTCTCCATCACGGTAGAATGCCTTCCATCCGGTTGCCTTGCCATTGACCTCTGTCATAACGTACTGCTCCTTGGTCTTGCGGCTATAACGGATGACGGTCGGATTACCCTCTCCATCCGCTTCCGGCGCCGAAAACAGGAACTCATACTTGGGATCAATCTCTTTCTGGTGCGGCAGGATCTCTACAATCTTAGGAGCCCGCGTTTCCCTGTTTTTCGGAAACTGACTGGCAGCCAGGAATAAGCCGGTCGCCCCGTCCCTGAGGATATAGGTATCTTCCACCTTCTCACACTGCAGCTCAGGCATTGGGACCGGGTCCATTTTCGGTGGAGCCGGCTCACCACTCTTCAGCAGCTTACGCGTGTTCTTGCAGTCAGCATTGGTGCAACCAAAGAACTTACCAAAACGGCCTGTCTTGAGCTGCATCTCAGCGCTGCATTTATCGCATTCGATGGTCGGACCGTCATAACCCTTAATACGGTACTCGCCCTGCTCGACTTCATAACCAGAGCAATCCGGGTTGTTACCACATACATGCAGCTTGCGGTTCTGATCAATCAGATAGGAGTCCATAGCGGAACTACAAAGCTGGCAGCGATGCTTGTTACGCAGGATACGGGACTCTTCCTCATCATCACCGTCGACACTGACGACTTCATCGCCGGAAACCAGGTTAATGGTGCATTTACAGCGCTCTTTGGGTGGCAGGCTATAGCCCGAGCACCCTAGGAAAACACCCGTACTTCCGGTGCGGATCATCATCGGACGCCCGCAGTCCGGACAACTGATATTAGTTTCAGTTGGTGTATTCGGACGCATCTCATTATCGCCAGCCTGCGCTTCGTCGAGTTTGAACACAAACTCTTTGTAAAAGCGATCCAGCAGAGCTTTCCATTCTGCGCTGCCCTCAGCGATATCATCGAGGGATTCTTCCATCCGGGCAGTAAAGCTGTAATCCATCAGATCCGAGAAATTCTCAGACAGACGATCGGTCACGATATCGCCCATTTTCTGCGCATAAAAACGACGGTTCTGCACCTCAACATAACCCCGGTCCTGGATGGTCGAGATAATGGAGGCATAGGTAGATGGGCGTCCGATTCCACGCTTTTCAAGCTCTTTTACCAGACTCGCTTCCGTATAACGCGGTGCAGGCTTAGTGAAATGCTGCTTTGGCAACAGCTCTGCCAGCGAGAGCAACTCACCCTTTTTAACGTCGGGCAGAATCACATCTTCGTCACTTTTGCCGCGCGAAGGCATGACCCGGGTATAACCATCAAACCGCAGGATGCGCCCTTTAGTACGCAACTCAAAGTCACCGGCACTTACGGTAATACGGGTACTTGTATATTGAGCCGGCGTCATCTGACAGGCGATAAACTGACTGCGAATCAGGTCGTACAGGCGCTCCGCATCGCGTTCCATACCGGTCAGCGAAGTGGCCGGCACAGTGACGTCGGATGGACGAATCGCCTCATGCGCTTCCTGAGCACCGTCCTTGCTGCTGTAGCGATTAGGCTCTTCCGGCAGGTATTTATCTCCGTAGTGCTGACCAATATAACCCCGGCACGCCTCGACCGCCTCGGCGCTCAGGTTAGTCGAGTCGGTACGCATGTAGGTGATATAGCCTGCTTCATAAAGTCGCTGCGCCAGCATCATGGTTTTCTTCACGCCGAAGCCAAGGCGGGTACTGGCCGCCTGCTGCAGCGTTGAAGTAATCAGAGGCGCAGAAGGCTTGCTACTGGTTGCCCGGTCTTCACGGCTAACAACTTCAAAAGGCAGACTGCGCAGCGCACTAAGATGAGCACTGGTCTGCTCCTCGGATGAAGGGCGGAAGTTCTCACCAGCACGCTTTACAACCTGCAGGCGCACTGCCTCACCGGCCGGTGTAGCGGTTTCAGCGTGCACCTCCCAGAATTCATCCGGGATAAAAGCACGGATCTCACGCTCGCGCTCGACCACCAGCTTTACCGCCACAGACTGAACGCGACCGGCAGACAGACCTCGCGCAATCTTGGCCCAGAGCAGTGGTGACACCATATAACCCACAACGCGGTCGAGGAATCGACGCGCCTGCTGGGCGTTAACGCGATCCATATCAAGCAGGCCGGGATCTTCAAAAGCCCCCTGAATCGCCTTTTTGGTGATCTCATTGAACACTACACGGCGATAGCGCGATTCATCACCACCGATCGCCTCGCGAAGGTGCCAGGCAATCGCCTCCCCTTCACGGTCCAAATCGGTCGCGAGATAGATAGCGTCAGCGTTCTTCGCCAGTCGCTTTAATTCATCAACGACTTTTTCCTTACCCGGCAGGATATCGTAATTCGCTTCCCAGCCATTTTCAGGATCAATGCCCATACGGGCCACAAGTTGTTCTTTCGCCTTACGCTGCTTGTATACCGCCTTATCTTCCGGCGACATCTTACGGGTTAGTGCGGCCTGACGGGCACGCTCTTTAGGATCACTCTTCGGACCGCTACCACTGGTAGGCAGATCCCGGATATGACCGACACTGGACTTAACAACGTATTGATTACCCAGATACTTATTGATCGTTTTTGCTTTTGCTGGTGACTCAACGATTACCAGAGACTTTCCCATAGAGTCAGAATCCTTTGGGGACACGGCTTATAAAACTGCGAGCATATATAAGTGCAGACTAGCGCAGGGTCAAGCTCACATACAAAAATAAATGTCTTCAAACGGTTAGGGCACTTTACCCAAAGCCCGCTTGAAGCCACAATTAAAACTCAGACTAACTTACTAATTTTGTTCACGTCGTGACCTATGCTCCAGCAAAACCTGCTGTTTATTATCCTGATTGCCATCGTTGGCGTTGTCGCGCTGACAGTTAACTATATTATCTCTACCAGAGAGCTACAGGAAAAAGCAAAAGACAAACGTCTAAAATGGCTAAAAGAACAATCCGAATATCTGATTCAGTGCCTTGCCGTGCTGCGTGAAGCCAACTGTAAAGACGGCATTATCGACAAGCTGGACCAACATGCAAACCTGTTGCTTGAAGAAATCACCCTGCTGTCACCCGATTCCGAACTGCAGAAAGAGGTCGAGCAGCTGAAAAATTCTGCGGATCAGACCCTGCCAAACCCTGCCGCCTTTGAAAGCGACAGGGCACTGAAACGGGCCCAGATCTATATCAATTATGCCGAACGTATGATTGCCCGACTGGCCAAATCAGGCCGCATCAGCGTTCCACTGGGTAAAACCTACCAACAGGAGCTCTACTGGCTCAAGATTACCCTCGTGGCTGATGCGCATATCCACCAGGCTCAGCGCTTTCAGGCCAATGAAGACAAGATCACAGCCCTCTCTCACTACAAACACGCCAAGGCCGTGCTGCTGAGAGCGCAGATACCACAGCCGGAAAAAACCAAGCGCCTGAAGCAGATCGAGCAATCAATTCAGCAGGTTCAGCCCCGACGACGTCAGTCAGAAGGGACCCTGGCGGACAGACTGGACCAGCTACTCTGAACCGATATACTCGAACCGGCCAACCTCAGTGCCATCTGTCAGCACGACCTCTTCAGTGAACATCCTCAGAGGGCGTACCCAGACCGCATTGTCACCGTAGCACTGACGATAAACCACCAGCCACTCCTCTGTTTCCGAATGCCTGGCCAGGTGCAGAACGTCATACTCTGCACCTTTATAATGCCGGTAGCGACCTGTTTGAATCTGCATTTCAGTCTACCCTTTAACCTGTTAAAAAACGTTATCCAACAGACGCTGCAGCTGGACTTTTAACTGCTCCAGATCCGACTCTTCCCCTCTTTCATCCCAATACAAGGTGACATAAAGAGGAGTCGACTCCACCGAGCTGATACCTTGCGGCAGCTGCGACAGCATATCGCGCAGAATATCCAGCTGCCCCTCACTCAGAAGGCGTTCACCGACTGACCAGCTCCACCCCTCCGGTAATCCCTCGTTACGCACCGAGCGGACTCTGAATATATGCCAGGGTTCGGTCTGCACCTTTTTACCGTTTTCACCGATCCGCAGAAGCCGGTAACCGGCCGTATTGTAATGTTCTGCCTCACTTTCCCCTTCAGCACGCGGCGCCGTTATCCGGCTCAACTGGACCTGAAACCCCAAACTGCGCGCGCGGGTTCTCAAATCTGCCTGTTGCCGTTGACGTTTAGAGGGCATTACCCACATCATAGAGCCAACCAGGGACATTGTTACGGCGGCAATAATCAACCACTTCATTCAACCACTCCAACGTTGATAGGGGTCAGCCAACAGGCTCCCACCCTATGCTAATCTTTTAATTACAGCAAACCGAAGAAAGGCGCTTTGAGTATGTACGGAAAAATACTGCTTGCGATTGATCTTTCAGAAGAGTCCGATCAGCTAATTGAAAAAACCCGCGCGATTGCGGATCGAAATACAGCTGAACTGCACCTGATCCACGTTATCGAGCCGCTGAGTTTTGCCTATGGTGGCGACGTTCCAATGGATCTGACCACTATTCAGGACCAGCTTGACGAGCACGCGCGTAGTAAACTGGAACAGTATGCAGCCAAACTGGAATACCCGATTGCGGGTATGCATATCGTTTCCGGCCACACCGAAACCGAGATCCACAGAATCGCCGAAGAGCTCGATATCAGCCTGATTATCGTCGGTAGCCACGGCCGACACGGACTGGCCCTGTTACTGGGTTCCACGGCCAACAGCGTACTTCACGGCGCAACCTGTGATGTACTGGCGGTTCGCGTTAAAGAAAGCTAACCGCCCGAGAGGAGGGCTTAGCCGCCCTCCTGCATCGCCTCCAGCTCAACCCAACGATCCATCAGCGCTTCAACCACCGCTTCCTGATCCTGCAGTGCACTCAGCCTCTCAGTCACCAGTGCATGATCCTGCTGATAGAAATCGGCGGCCGCCGTTTCCTGTTGCAACTGCTCCAGCGCTGCTTCTGCAGCTTCCAGCTTACCCGGCAGTTCATCCAGCTCTCGCTGAAGCTTGTAACTGAGTTTTTTCGGCTTAGGTGCGGCTGGCTGAGCAGGCTTCTCCCGGGACTCGACAGGCTTATTCGCAGCTTTACTGACATCCTTGCCTGGACGCTGGCGCAACCAGTCATTGTAGCCACCCACATAATCCCTGACCTGCCCGTTACCCTCAAACACCAGGGTACTGGTAACCACATTGTCGAGGAACTGTCGGTCATGGCTAACCAGCAGCACGGTTCCGTCAAAATCCATCAGGATCTCTTCCAACAGTTCCAGAGTCTCGACGTCCAGGTCGTTGGTCGGCTCATCGAGCACCAGTATATTGGCCGGCTGGCTGAACAGCTTGGCCAGCAGCACTCGGTTGCACTCGCCGCCGGACAGCGCCTTGACCGGTGTCCGTGCACGCTCCGGCGAGAACAGGAAATCACTCAGATAGCTGATCATATGGCGCGAACGGCCATTGATCTCGATGGACTCCCGTCCACCGGCGATATTATCGATAATATTTTTCTCAGGATCGAGCTGGGCACGCAGCTGATCGAAATAGGCCACTTCCATCTTGGTGCCCAGGCGGACTTCGCCGGACTCCGGCTGAAGCCTTCCCAGAAGGATATTCAGCAGGGTACTTTTACCGGCACCATTCGGGCCGATCAGGCCAACGCGATCTCCTCGCTGCAGCAGGAAGTCCAGATTATCAATCAGCGTCTGCTCACCAAAGCTATGGCTCACCGATAAAAGCTCGGTGACCAGTTTGCCGCTGCGACGGGCTTCCTCCATGTTAAAGCTGGCTTTACCCTGGCGTCCGCGACGCTCGGTACGCTCGGTACGCATCGCCTTCAGCGCCCGGACCCGGCCTTCATTGCGGGTTCGACGGGCCTTAATGCCCTGCCTGATCCAGGTTTCTTCCTGCGCCAGCTTCTTATCAAACTCGGCGTTACGACGTTCCTCTTCTGCCAGCAATTTCTCTTTGGCAACCTGGTAAGCGGAATAGTTACCCGGAAATGAAGTTAGCACTCCCCGATCCAGCTCGATAATACGGGTTGCCAGCTTATCCACCAGCGCACGGTCATGGGAGATAAACAACAGACCACCGCGGAAATCCAGCAACTGCTGTTCCAGCCACTCGATCGTCTCGATATCCAGATGGTTCGTCGGCTCATCCAGCAGCAACAGCTGCGGTTCCTGTACCAGAGCCGCGCCTAAGGCTGCACGCCTCCGCCAACCGCCTGAGAGTTCGGACATTTTCTTGTTCGCCGGCAGTTCCAGCCGCTCCATCACACGAGCAACCCGCTGTTCCAGGTTCCAGCCATGCTGTGCCTCAATCGCGTGCTGCAGCCTCTCCAGCTCCTTCAGATCGGCATTCTCGGACACCGCCAGTTCATCGTAGGCATGACGCAACGCCTGCAGGTCCGCTAACCCTTCTGTCACCACCGCTTCCACTGAGCGTTCATCAGCAGCCGGCATTGCCTGCGGCAGCTCGGCTATTCGACAAGCGGGGTCCTGCCAGAACTCCCCCCCATCGGGTTTCTGGTGTCGGGCAATAACTTTCAGCAGGGTGGATTTTCCGGCACCATTCAGGCCAACAAGGGCCACACGTTCGCCCGGGTCGATCTGGAAATCGACCTGGTCCATCAGAGGTTTATCTCCGAACGCAACAGATACCTTGTCTAAACGAATCAGCGGCATAGCGTCTCAACTAATAAAATTTCAGAGGGCCACTATTCTACCCAAAATCTGCCGCTATGCATGAAATTACTTCAACCAGCAAATTTGGTCTTTCCATTGTCAGATCTATTGCCGTATATATACGTTATCTGTCGGGGTGGGCAGCAATGCCCGGCTAGATCTCCCCATATTTTTTCCCGGATCATTTCGCTATTTCCTTCCTGAGCCGCGGATTTCGGCATCAGGAAGCCGGGTTACTACAATTTTAATTTTTGTACTCTGAGGCACCATGACACACCTTTGGACAGGGTTATCAAGGCGAACGGCATCGGCAATCACCGCCCTTATTCTGACTCTTTTTATGACCAGCCCGGCCAGCGCACTGACCGAAGCCACTTACAAAGATCAGCGCAAACAGTTTCAACAGGCACTTAAACTCCTGCAGCAGAAAAAGCTTACCCGGTTTGAGAAAAAACAGGCGGCCCTGAAATCCTACCCTTTACATGGCTATCTCGAGATGGCCTTCCTGAGCAAGTATCCGGAGAAAGCCAGCCAGGCCCGGATCAACCGGTTCTACAAAGCCAACTCGCCCAGCCCGCTGCCTGCCAGAGTTAACAGACGCTGGCTGGATTATCTGGCGCGAAAAAATCACTGGCGCTCTTACCTCACAGCCTATCGCCAGCATCCCGATCGCGCCGTTGTCTATCAGTGCCATCAGAAGACCGCGTTATTAAAGACCGGCAGGCGTGCAGAAGCCCTCAAATCGGCCCCCTCCCTGTGGATGGTCGGCCACTCCCAGCCTGATGCCTGCGATCCGCTATTCAAAGCCTGGATGGCAGAAAAGAAACCCCGCTCCGAGCAGGGCCTGAAGCGCTACTGGCTAGCCATCGGCCAGAACAACCTCGGACTGGCGAAATACCTTGAACGCTATATCACCAAGGCACCTCACAAGAAGCAGGTCACGCTGTTCAAGAAGATCCAGAAAGCCCCGAATAAGATCCTTTCTTCAGATCCGAAACAACTGTCTCCACAGGCCCATTCGGCACTGTATAGCTATGCTTTCAAGCGATTGCTGCGTAAAAACCGCCAAAAGACAGCTGAAACATGGCTCCAGTATCGCGCTAGACATTCGCTGCAAGGCAAACAGCGTAGCGTTATCGATCAGCTGATCAGTCGCCGCCTGGCTGCAAACTACGACCCGAAAGCGGAAGCACTGATCAGTAAGATCGATCACGATTACAGCTACCCTGATATCACTGAGTGGCGTATCCGCAATGCCCTGAAAGAGCAAGACTGGAAAGGCGTTGCCCGGCTAATCGGCAAGCTGCCTGAAGAGTCACAGAAGAAAGACCAGTGGGTTTACTGGAAAGGCGTGGCTTACTCCCAAACCGCTAAGTCAGGTATCAAGCCGGCTACACTGTTTGGCGACCTGACCAAGGAACGTAGCTTTTATGGCTTTCTTGCGGCCGAGCTGAGCGAGACCCCTTTCCAGCTTAATCAGGCCAAGGCTGCAGGCAATACAACCAGCATAAAACGCCTGTCTAAGATCGCAGGGTTTGCGCGCGCGCATGAGCTATATCGCCTGAATCGCAAGATCGAGGCGAACCGCGAATGGCGTACGGTCTGGAATAAGCTGAACGAAGATGATAAGAAAGCTGCCGGCCATCTTGCTTTGTCATGGGGATGGCATCACCGCGCGATTTTCAATGTCGTTCGTACGCGCCACTGGGACGATCTTGCCCCTCGCTTCCCACGGGCCCATGAAAAATTGTTCCGCAAGCACGCGATTAAAAACAGGATTGACCGGACCTGGCCACTTGCCGTCGCCCGCCAGGAAAGCGCTCTTTCACCGACAGCCCGTTCTCACGCCGGTGCCCGGGGCCTGATGCAGCTAATGCCCAAAACCGCCAAACGTACAGCCAGGAAGCACAAAGTCCGTTACCGGGGTGTTGCCGACCTGTCCCGCCCTGAGGTAAACATCGCACTGGGTACCGCTTACCTGGGTGAGATGCTTAACAAGTTTGGTCAGAACAGGGCTTATGCGACCGCCGCCTACAATGCCGGGCCGGCACGGGTATCTCGCTGGCTAAAAGACCGGGGGGATCTGCCGCTCGATATCTGGATTGAGACCATTCCGTTTAACGAAACACGCCGTTATGTGCAGAACGTACTGGCATTCAGGGTGATCTATGACCGCATGGCCGGTAAGAAAGGCAACCTGCTGACCAACGAAGAGGTCGACTCGCTGGTAATAAACCAAACCCAGGGTACAACCCTTCGCCCGCTATAACAGACCGGGGCACTGGCAGCATTGCGGCCAGTGCCCACGCCTTTACGACGCCCCGCAATCGTAGCGCTGACCGGCACCCTTCACCCAGCTTTGACGCACGTTAAGGCCTTCATCCAGAACCAGCAGATCTGCCTGATATCCGGCTGCGATCCGGCCAATTCGGTTATCAGCCCCTAATGCCGCGGCCGGATAGAGCGACGCCATCCGCAGCGCCTCTTCAAGCGAAACCCCAAGCCAGCTGACTGCATTACGCACCGCCTGATTCATGGTCAGATCCGAACCGGCCAGGGTACCATCGGCGGTTGTAACCCGCCCTTCGGCACGAAATATAGGCTGCCCACAGAGCTCAAGCTCACTCTGCTCCGAGCCTACCGTGTGAACCGCATCAGTCACCAAAAATACGGAGCCTGCGGGCTTAGCCCGGAGAGCCACTTTCAGCGCCGCTGCATGTACATGGAAGCCATCAGCGATCACCCCACACCAACTGTGATCAGATAGCAGTGCAGCGCCTACCACGCCGGGTGCCCTGGAATTTAGCTGACTCATTGCATTATAAAGGTGGGTAAACCCCGTCACCCCTGAGACCAACGCCATCCCGACCTGTTCGAAGGTCGCATCACTGTGGCCAATTGCCACCACATGACCCAGCGCAACCTGCTGCGCTATCCATTCACCTGTAACCCTCTCCGGAGCGACGGTGAGCAGCACCGCCGCGTCCGAGGGCAGCGATGCCAGCAGCTTGGAAAATTCAGGATCCGGCTCACGAAGCACAGCCGCATTATGTACCCCACGCTTGGCCTGACTAAGGTAGGGCCCCTCCAGATGCAGACCAAGAATCCCCGGTTCATCAGCGCTACAGGCGTCAGCAATCGCCTCGACAGCGGATATCATCACGTCAAAACGATCACTGATCAGGGTCGGCAACATTGATGTAGTCCCAAAACGCCGATGGGCAGCAAATATCGATCGCAGCGCGGCAACATCAGGCTGATCATTAAACAGCACCCCGGCACCACCATTGACCTGAAGATCAACAAAGCCCGGCACCAGCATCTGCCCCTGCAGATCGATCAGCTGATCCGCATCGGGACCTGTCGCCTGAGGGCCGACCGAGACGATTTTGCCGCCATCAACTACGACACAGCAATCCTGACAAAACTGTTCCCCGTCAAATACCGGGCCGTTGTAAAAGCAATAACGCATCCAGCTACTCTCCCGACAACCGCTGACGCGCGAGCAACCAGGCGCCGGTGAGCGCATCACTCTCGGCGTCGACCAGCATTAAGCTGAGCTGCGCATCTAACCAGGGCCTGATCGCTTCCGCCAGACCGCCCAACAGAGCAACACGCGTCACGCCCATCGACTGCAACCGCTGCAGATAGCCGTCGATATCGTCAGCCTGCCGCCGCAACAGCTCTTCTGCAGCCAGGTCCCCCTGAACTGCATAGGCGAAAACCCGCGGCGCATATGCCGCATAGTCAGCCGGCCTGGCCCTTATATGCCATTCCACAAGCTGTGCAGGCTGATGCTTAAAATCCTGCATCACTGCATATAGCAGCGGAGATTGCTCAACGACTCCGTCGTACGCCAGCAAGGCTCGCTCCAATAAGCGCAGGCCCAGCACAGCTCCGCTGCCCTGATCTGAAACCGGGAATCCCCAGCCACCGAGGACGCGGTATTCTCCGGCCTGATTCACGACCACACAGGAACCGGTACCCAGAATCATCACCGCCCCCTCCTTACCGGAGTGGGCACCAAGGCAGGCCGTGTAGGCATCACTTTCCACCACCAGATCACGGAACGGATGCGGATACTGTTGCACCCGCTGCCGATCTGCGGGACTGACAACACCTGCCAGCCCGACCCCGACCCGCATACGGCCCAGGTTCTCATCTGACATCCCCGCAGCGGACAGCAGCTTACGCAGTGCGGTATGGATCGCACCATATGTGACATCGATGCCCAGCTGAAGATTAGCACTGCCTGAATCAGCCTCGGCGATAATCTGCCCCTGCGGATCATAAAGCCTCAACCGACAGCGCGTGCCACCGCCATCTATCGCCAGCCAAAGCGCATCACGTTCAGACATTTGCATCCTGTATTCCCGGCAGACTGAAAAAGCGGCGGGCGTTTGCCGAGGTTTGTGCTGCCAGCTGCTGCGGCGCAATGTTCAGATGAGCAGCGATACGCTGACAGATATGCACCAGATTGACCGGCTCATTACGACGTGTCTTAGGTTTGGGCTTCAGGTCCCGTGGCATCAGGTAAGGTGCATCGGTTTCCAGCATCAGCCGGCCTGGGGGAATCTCAGACAACAGCGGTATAAGATGTGCGCCGCGTCGCTCATCACAGACCCAGCCCGTTATACCGATATGAAGATCGAGGTCCAGATAGCGATAGAGGTCACGCTTTTCCGCCGTAAAACAGTGCACCACCGCCTCGGGGAAATGATCCCGGTAATGCTTTAGCATCTCGAACACCCGCTGACCCGCATCTCGCTCATGCACAAACAGCGGCATCGCCAGCTCGGCAGCCAGCTCGATTTGCGCTGCAAAAGCCTGCTCCTGCTGCTCCGGTAACGAGAAATTACGGTTAAAATCGAGCCCGGTCTCTCCGACAGCACACACAGCCGGCTGCAGGCAAAGTGACTTCAGGGTTTTCAGCGACGAAGCGGCGTAATCCTTGGCATAGTGGGGATGTATACCCGCAGTGGCGTAGCAAACCCCGGGGTACTGTTCCGCCAGCCGCAGCACCGCTTCGCTCTCGGCTTCAGTCGTACCGGTCAGGATCATCTGCCCGACACCGGCCTCGACCGCCCTTGTAATCACTGCTTCACGATCGGCATCAAAGCAGTCATCCGCCAGATTGACACCGATATCAACAAGATCTAACGCCTCAGGCACAGTTTCACTCACTCTGAAGCCCCTGTAGAAACTCAATCAACCCGGCCTGGTCAAATGGCCAGCCAAGCTCCTTACCGCTGGTCTCATCAACCAGCACCGGTATGCGAACAGCGTAGCGATCCATAAGCCCGTCATCATCGGCAATATCCTGCTCGTCAACCTGATATTCCGCCGGATTCATGGTGTGTATCAATATCTCAGCCGCCACCTCGCAAAGGTGGCATCCCAGGGTACTCATCAAGGTGAGCTGTCTCATCAGTAAGGCCCTATCAAGAACGAATCCGTCTATTCTACATTGCCCCGCACCGAGACGGCAGATCTGCCGCCACTCGCGGCCAAAAAGCCGTTTTCCGCAAGCTGTACTACACTTCATTGCGGCACTGCAAAAACCGGACTTTACCGACACCTGCCAGCCAGCAACTGCGCGGAGGGCGACCAGCACAGACTGCTATATGAATGCAATATTTGTGTGAGACTATGCTCAGATCAGACTTTGGAACCGATTTTAGTCACACATTAGTCGCATCAAATGCGGAACGACTTGTCATCAGGCTATCAGGTTACATAAGCTGGTGGTGATGCTTTTTGTATATCCGGTACCGAGTGACCGGGTAGTTAGCACCTTAGCGCCATACCCGCCGCAGCGTCAGCTGCCCGGGAAACTGACAATAACAATAAGAAACAGTACCTCTTGAAAAAGAGCCAACTACAGCATTACGTCCGAAACACGGATTGAGACGATGAAAGGCGATTTTTAAATATGGATACAAACAGCAGCATGCTTAACAATCCTCAGGAATTTGTCGACTACCTGAACACAGAGACCCAGAAAGTTCTGGAAATGTACTCTACGTCCGGTGGCGACGATGTATTCCGACAGCTAGCACAGTCCTGGACCGAGCTCGCCACGCGCTCATGGGAAGACCCCACAGTCTGGATCAGAGCTATCACTGACTATCAGCAGAGCCAGCTGAATCTTTGGCGCAACCTGCTCACCGGCAACACATCTGAAACACCGGTAGCAGAACCCGCCCGGGGTGACCGCCGCTTCCAGTCCGAGGAGTGGAGCAAAAACCCGATTTTCGACTACATCAAACAGTCTTACCTGCTGAGTTCACGACTGATTCAGGAAATGGCATCCAACGCCAACCTGTCTGAAAAGGAACAGAAGAAGCTCGAGTTCTACACAAACCAGTATATCGATGCACTGTCGCCAACCAACTTCGCGATTACGAACCCCGAGGTGTTGCAGCAGGCCCTTGAAACCAAAGGGCAGAGCCTTGTCGATGGCCTGAAGAACCTGCTCACGGATATGGACAAGGGCCGGATCTCGATGACCGACGAGACCGCTTTCGATCTGGGCACCAACCTCGCCAAAACCGAAGGCAGCGTCGTTTTCGAAAACGATATGTTCCAGCTGATCCAGTACAAGCCGCTGACCGAGCAGCAGTTTGAGCGCCCGACGCTGATCGTTCCCCCGAGCATCAATAAGTTCTATATCCTCGACCTGCAGGAACACAACTCTTTCGTGCGCTACTGTGTCGAACAGGGGCAGACAACGTTCCTCATCTCCTGGCTGAACCCAACCGCCGAACAGAGCGACATCAGCTGGGATGACTACGTTGAAAAAGGCGTACTGAAAGCCACTGAAGTGGTCAAATCAATCTGCGAGTCAGACAAGGTCAACGCCGTTGCATGGTGCGTCGGCGGTACTATCCTGGCCACTTCGCTGGCGGTCATGGCTGCGCGTAAGAATACCGACATTGCATCCGCCACCTTCTTTACAACACTGGTGGACTTCACCGATCCAGGTGATATCGGCGTATTCATCGACGATCAGCAGGTCAAACAGCTGGAAACCAAGGTTAACAATCAGGGCATATTGCACGGTCGCGAACTTGCAACCTCTTTTAATATGCTGCGCTCTAATGACCTGATCTGGTCCTATGTGGTCAATAATTACCTCAAAGGCCAGACACCGCCTCCGTTTGACATCCTCTACTGGAACAGCGATTCAACCAACCTGCCTGCCAATATGTACACCTTCTACATCAACAATATGTATGTAGAAAACAAGTTGTCAGAAAAGAATGCGCTGACCATCTGTGGCGAGAAGATCAATCTGAGTAACATCAAGATCCCGGTCTACTTCCTCTCCACCATTGAGGACCACATCGCCCCCTGGAAAGGTACCTTCAAAGGCACTGAACTGATGAAAGGCAGTGTTGAGTTCGTACTGGGAGCCAGCGGCCACGTCGCCGGCGTGATTAACCCGGCATCGAAAAACCGCCGCAATTACTGGGTTAAAGGCGAACTCGGTAAAGGTGCCGAGCACTGGCTGGAGTCAGCCGAGCGCAAAGATGGCTCCTGGTGGCCTCACTGGGCTGAATGGCTGAAGCGTCGCGCCGGCAAGAAGATGGATGCCCGCGCCGATTACGGTAATGCGACCTTTAAAGCGATCGAACCCGCTCCAGGCCGTTACGTTAAAGTACGTCACAGCTAAGCACGACGCCGTTACAGCGGGAGGCACTCTGGCAGTGCCTCCCGCCTCTCCCCGCACCGACTCTCCCATCGCCTTCACGCCCCAATCCGTGCATACTTGACCTTCACTGGATGAGTGCAGCCTGTAACCTCTATTGGCAACATCAGCTGACTCCGACATCAGGGTGATAGTCGCCCGCACCTGATTACCTCTGCCGAAGCCATATGACCACAGCCACTCCGATTTCAACTGAATTTCGTGCACTACTCGCCCTCGCCCTGCCCATCGCAATGACACAGCTGGCCCAGCATGGCATAGGCTTCGTCGATACAGTGATGGCAGGACGTGCGGGGGCTACTGAACTGGCCGCCGTCGCACTGGGCTCCAGTCTGTGGATTCCCCTTTTCCTTGCCTTAGAAGGCCTTCTTATGGCGACCACGCCTCTGGTTGCCCATGAAGTCGGGGCCAGCCGCCCACAGCAGGCCGCAGGCATATTCTCCACGGCAACCTGGGTTGCACTGGCATGCGGCATCATCGCATTCGCATTCCTGAACAATTCCTCGGAAATATTTGTATTAATGGGTGTAGAGGAAAGCCTGAGGGTTAAAACCGACGCTTATCTGTCGGCCATCTCCTGGGGTTTTCCAGCCTTTATGTTTTATCAGGTGATACGTAGCTTTTCTGAAGGGTTTGGCCGCACAAGTCCGGTTATGAAAATTGCCGTTATCGCCTTAATCTGCAACATCCCCCTGAACTACCTGTTTGTGTTTGGCAAACTGGGCCTGCCCGCGATGGGAGCAGAGGGCTGCGGCTGGGCATCGGCCCTGGTGATGTGGATCATGCTTTTCTGCGGTAGTTTTTATCTCAAACGCACCCGTACATTTCAGGCATGCAAACTCCGGGAGAACCTGCGCCTGCCGGAATTAGAGGCCACCAAGCGCTTCCTGCGGCTGGGTATCCCGATTGGTATCGCCCTGCTGATTGAAGCCAGCATGTTTGCCTTTATCGCCTTGCTACTGGCGGATCTGGGGGAGAATGCCATAGCAGCACACCAGGTCACTATCAGCTTTACCGGTATGACCTTTATGATCCCCCTTAGCATCGCAATGGCGATTACCATTCGCACGGGTCAGCGCCTCGGCGCAGACGATGCCGGGGGCGCCCGGCTGGCGGCATATAGCGGCCTCGCGATGACATTGGTATGCGCCTTTATATCTTCCGGCACAATGCTCCTGCTCAACCAGCAGATCGCCACGATCTATACTGATGCAGCTGCTATTATCACCGTGGCCGCAGAACTGATTACTATCGCCGCGATTTTTCAGTTCTCGGATGCAATTCAGGTTGCCTGTGCAGGTGCACTTCGCGGCTATAAGGACACCTCCACGCCGCTGCTTTTCGTCTTTGTCGCCTATTGGGTAATTGGCTTGCCTACCGGGTATATTCTGGCCAAAACAGACCTGCTGACCGCCCCCTCGGGACCTCACGGTTTCTGGATCGGCCTGATTATCGGGCTCACCGTGGGCGCTATACTTCTGTTATCCAGAATGATTCGTATGACCAGAGTCTCCCGATGCACAAAGCCTGCCTGATCCTGATTGGCCTGATACTGCTGTCCGGCTGTAGCAAGGATGACCCGGAATCCATGATGAGCGACTATATGTGGCGTGTCGCCAACACTCTCGAAGCCGATATCGACAACGATCTCAGCTATCTGGATCCCCTGCCCCTGTTTCCTGCGCGGAGAGATCGCATACTTCCCGTCGAAGAGGTCCGACAGGGGCTTCTGGAAGTGCTGGACCTTAAATTCTGCAACATCCTGCCCCTGATCGCAGAGCGAAACAGCTCGCTTGGCAAAGTGATGCTGCCGTCCAAACAACTGGCCTATGAGTTAAAGTTCTTTGCCGCTATTCGCGACTGCAAACAACGGGCAGAGAACAGCAAAGCGCTGGACGCAGAGCCTGAACTGCGTCAGCGCATTGCCGAGATCTACCGGGTTAAGCGCTCTAATCTGCATAACACTTTATGGAACGGAATCTATACAGCACGAGAGGTCGAGCTGCAGTTCACCACCACAGCAGAGCCCCTGCCACTCAGCGCAGCCTCGGGCTATGCCGCTGCAAGTCGCAGCATCGGCCACCTGCAACTCCTCAGTAAAGCACTTCACGACCCGGAACAGTGGCAACTCCCGCCATTCCTGGATTCGCTGGAATCAGATTACGAGACACTCAACAGCAACCGTTTCGGGGGCCAGGCTCTGCGCTCACTCCAGCTGCTAACAACCACGATGGAGAGAACCAGCACCGCCATCGAAAGCAGACTCGCAGGTAAGCCGCTGTGCTTTAAAGGCCATCAAACGCAGAAAAGCACCATCCTGAATAACGTCTTTCAGCAGCATTACGCCAGGCGTTTCCAGCCATATCTGGCCAGAGTGGACCGCGAAACGCGCGCCTGGATTGCCAGCCAACAAGCGCTGCTGGCTAGCTTTTCCCCTCCTCCTGCGATGAAAAGTTATATAGAGAAGATATATGGTGAGCAAAACAGCTTATTAAGCAGATACCAGCAAGCGCGAAAGCAACATATCAAATCATGGCAGGCACTGCTCACCCAGTGTGGAATGATGCCGGGCAGCCGCCGGACAGACTGAGCACTGACCCTGCCCCCGAAGGCCACTGGGTTTTGCGGACAATAAAAAAGGCGATCTTTTCCAAGATCACCTTTTCTAATACAGTTCTGTGGTTACTTTCGTGTAACCAGCGCTTCCAGCTTGCGACTGAAACGCTCTTCCTTCTCTTTCGCCTTTTGCACTTCACGCTGCTTCTGACGACGATTCTGATTGATCTCTTTCAGCTTTTCCTTAGCGTACTGAGCTTCCTGTTCAGTCACCAGACCGGAAGCTGCGCCGTCTATACCGATACGCTCGGCACCTTCCCGAATCGAACGGTAATACTGCGGAGAACGCACATAACTGGCGAGCGCGCGCTTGATCTTGTTCTTAGCCAGCTTATCGTCGGCCACCAGGTCTTCCTGGATGCCGATTTTCAGAGGGCGGACATTTTCGCGGCTAAACACCGCCGGGTAAGCTTCCATTAGCTGCTGCAGAGCGGCCATGTTCGCTGCGCGGTTCTTTGATTTGGTCTTCGGATTAGGGGTAACTGCGTCGTTCACCTTATTCGCCTCAGTTTGCTTAGCTCGCTGCGCCTCTTCAGCACTTAGCATTTGATCTAACTTATCAACTACCTGATCGGTTTCAGCACAGATCTGGTCAATATCCGGGGTCATTTATCTACTCAGCGCCCTTGCGAATGAAATACTCAAAGCGCTCACCGTCTCCGTCCTGCCGCAGCAGATCGTGACCGAGAAACGCGCAAAACTTGGGAATGTCTCGTTGGGTCGAAGGGTCTGTTGCGACTATGTGCAAGACCTGACCCTCGGTCATATCCCGCACTTTGTTGTGCAGCAACATGACAGGCTCCGGACAATAGAGCCCGGATGCATCCATTATATGGTCAACTTTTATATCGGACATTTCATTACTCATACTGCAGTAGGCCGGTATTGTCGCAAAATACGTGGCCCATAAAAAGCGCCTGTCGCATCAAAAGTCGCATTTCTTAGATTATTACGCCATCATTATCCTGAAGACACCCGCAGTAGATAGAGAAAGAGGACGTCATCATGATTCGTGTAATTATCGAACGCCAAATCGCGGACGGATTAGCCGAGCACTACGACAGAGCAGCAAGAGATACCCTGCAAAAAGCGATGCAGGCCCATGGATTTATATCAGGAGAAGCCCTGCACAACGCCTTTGATGAGAATCATCGCGTCGTGTTGGCAAGTTATCGCACCGTTGCCGACTGGCAGCGCTGGGCCGCCTCCAGCGAACGTAAAGAGATAATGGAAGCACTGACACCGATGCTCCAGACTGACGAAAAAATCACCATACTGGAGCACTAGACAAGCATCAGGCAAGACAGCTCGCCTCAGCCTCGGCTGAGTTCATCCCTGTCTTGCCATCCCTGTCGTCAATGGACCAACAGAGGTTACAAAACCCCGGTGCGGTACAGGTGAACAGTTACCTCCTCACGATTGTGATACAGCTGCTTCACCCTCATCTGATAGGGAATCTCAAGCTGCTCCAACTGGTCAGCAATCAACCCCAGACAGCTGACGGTCTCAGCATATCGCTTCTTCATTGGCAGTTTTAGATTAAAGATCATCTCCCTGCACCAGCCCTGCGCTAACCAGGTCACAGCCATCGAAGCGGTCTTGACCGGCTTATCCACCACATCACACACCATCCAGTCCACCGGCTTTTCCGGCTCAAACTGGTACGCGTCTTCACGCACATGCGTCACCTGGCCTGATTCCATCAGATCTGTATTCATCGGCCCGTTGTCGACCGCCGTAACAAACAGACTGCGTTTAACCAACTGCCAGGTCCAGCCACCCGGTGCCGCTCCCAGATCCACAGCCGTCCCCCCCATCCGCAATCGCTCATCCCACACTCTGGCTGGCAAAAACCAGTGCCAGGCCTCTTCAAGCTTGAGGGTCGAACGACTGGGCGCCGCTTTCGGAAACTTCAATCGGGGGATACCCATCTCCCATGGCGCCGAATTACTGGTCGCGGCATATCCCACAAACATCTCACTGCCAGACAATGCAAACAGCATCAGGCGCTTTCGATTACCCCCTGACTTGCTACCCAACACACCCGCCTTGCGCAGGTGCTGAGCCAGAGCCGACGAAAACTTGCGACAAAAGCGATTCATTTCACGCCCTTCAGTGGTGTCGGGGTGTTCGACCCACACCTCGCTGCAACCACCAATTCCTTCAATCAGAGGACCCAGTTCCGCAATACGATCACGCCCCTCGAGGGTAACCGGGGGACGCGCCACCATCCATTGGCGTATAAAAATAAGGCTGAAAAAATCCAACTGCTCCAGTACTGCTTCTGCCGCCCCCGGCTGAGGGATGATAAATTGCACATAGCCCTCTCCTTCAGCCAGCTGGCAATAACCGTAATGTCCCGCCTCTGCAGCACGATCCGTAATCTCTGCAGCCGCTTCCTTCTCAAACCCGGACCGACACTGCAGGATCAGACGATCAAAATCACTCAACGAATAAACTCCTCAATACTGGCAACAGCAGCGTCTAGATGCTGCGACTGCACGAAACCGCTCGATTTTCTGGGTTTCAGATCATGGTCACCATCTTCCGCCCAACAAAGGTGAACCGACGATGGCAGGGCATATTCTAACACTTCCTGGTAACTTCCCAATTTATCGCGCGTACCCTGAAAGATCAGTACCGGTTTATCAATAACACCCAAGTGATCGATTCGCAGCTTTTCCGGCTTACCCGCAGGATGGAAAGGGTAGCCAAACACCAGCGCCCCCTGTACTCCGGCCAGATCCAGACAGTGGGTAGCAACTCGCCCGCCCATCGATTTTCCGGCCAGCCAGGCAGGCACACCGTCATCAAACTGCTCAACCAGCTGCTTGTAGTGCTCTATCAGCTTGGGCAACCGGTCCGGCGGACGCTGCTTCCCCTCAAGACAGATCCTTTCCATGTAAGGAAAATTAAACCTGACTACCTGAAAGCCCGCTATCACAAGCCGCTGGGCGACATCCTGTAAAAAGTCTGATTCCATTCCCGCTCCGGCACCATGCGCCAGAAATACCCGGCCTTTACCGGGCTCACCCTGGATAATCATTAACCACCCTGATCATATTTCAGCCATTTTTTGCGCTTGATCTATATCAAGTAACCTTCATATAGAAAATGCGCCCCTTTTATTGCAAAGCACGACAAAAGTATCAGGCAATACCGTTTGCAGCTATCCTCCTGCATATTAACCACCCGCAATAAAACAATATTTATTTTATTTTTCATATAGTTAGGAAGAGCACCCTACCGACCGGTCTGTACCGACCAAAGTACCGTACAAACTATTGCAGGTGCGACAAAATGCCATACCAAATTGACCGATCACATTGAAAACACTGGGCTATTTCATGATAATTGGCGGCGAAATTTTCTATTTCCCAAAATAGCTTGTTGATGAGAGCCTGACATGAGCACAGCAACTGAACACCCCACATACAATTATAAAGTGGTGCGCCAGTTCGCCATCATGACAGTGATCTGGGGTATCGTCGGTATGTCCGTCGGTGTCCTGATCGCTGCACAGTTGGTGTGGCCTGCACTGAACTTTGATATTCCCTGGCTGACTTACGGCCGTATCCGTCCGCTGCACACAAATGCAGTTATCTTTGCGTTCGGCGGTTCTGCTCTGTTCGCAACGTCCTACTACGTTGTACAGCGTACGTGCCAAACCCGTCTGTTCTCTGACGGCCTGGCCGCCTTTACCTTCTGGGGCTGGCAGCTGGTTATCCTGCTGGCGGCAATCACGCTGCCAATGGGCCTGACCTCTGCTAAAGAGTACGCAGAACTGGAATGGCCGATTGACGTGCTGATCGCTGTGGTATGGGTTTCCTACGCCATTGTGTTCCTGGGCACCGTCAAGAACCGTAAGACATCTCACATCTATGTGGGTAACTGGTTCTACATGGCATTCATCATCACAGTTGCTGTACTGCACATCGTAAACAGCATGGCTATTCCGGTATCTTTCTGGAAGTCGTACTCTGTATACCCTGGCGCTGTAGATGCGATGGTTCAGTGGTGGTACGGTCATAACGCCGTAGGTTTCTTCCTGACTGCTGGCTTCCTGGGCATGATGTACTACTTCGTACCGAAGCAGGCTGAGCGTCCGATCTACTCCTACCGTCTGTCTATCGTGCACTTCTGGGCGCTGATTGCGACCTACATGTGGGCTGGTGGTCACCACCTGCACTACTCTGCACTGCCAGACTGGACTCAGAGTGTTGCAATGGTAATGTCCCTGATCCTGCTGGCTCCTTCCTGGGGTGGCATGATCAACGGCATGATGACCCTGTCCGGCGCATGGCACAAGCTGCGTACCGATCCGGTACTGCGCTTCCTGGTCGTATCTCTGTCCTTCTACGGTATGTCTACCTTCGAAGGCCCGATGATGTCCATCAAGACAGTTAACGCACTGTCCCACAACACTGACTGGACTGTTGGCCACGTACACGCGGGCGCCCTGGGTTGGGTAGCAATGATCTCTATCGGTGCTACTTACCACATGCTGCCACGTCTGTTTGGCAAGGCTCAGATGTTCTCCGTAAGCCTGATCAACACACACTTCTGGCTGGCAACTATCGGTACCGTACTGTACATCTGCGCGATGTGGGTAAACGGCATCCTGCAGGGCCTGATGTGGCGTGCAGTAAACGAAGACGGCACCCTGACCTACAGCTTCGTAGAAGCACTGGAAGCATCTCACCCTGGCTACTTCGTACGCTGGTTGGGTGGCATGTTCTGGGTAACTGGTATGCTGCTGATGGCATACAACACCTGGCAGACCGTTCGCAAAGACAGCACAGCACCTGCTGCTGACGCGTCCGCACAGGCAGCTTAAGGTCGAAGGAGCAGATAGAAATGATTAAACACGAAACTATCGAAAAGAATATCGGCCTGATGATCCTGCTGATCATCATCGTGATCAGCGGTGGTGGCCTGGCAGAGATTGTTCCGCTGTTCTTCCAGTCTTCTACGACTAAACCGATCGAAGGCCTGCGTACGTACAACGCTCTGGAACTTGAAGGTCGCGACATCTACATCCGTGAAGGCTGCCACGTCTGCCACACGCAGATGATCCGTCCTTTCCGTGCAGAAACTGAGCGTTACGGTCACTTCTCCACCGCTAACGAACACGTATGGGAGCATCCGTTCCTGTGGGGTTCTAAGCGTACTGGTCCTGACCTGGCTCGTGTTGGCGGTCGTTACTCCGATGACTGGCAGCGTGCACACCTGTACAACCCGCGTGACGTAGTACCTGAGTCAAAAATGCCTTCTTACCCTTGGCTGTTTGAAAACAAACTGTCCGGTAAGGAAACTGCTGACAAGATGGCAGCACTGGCAACTGTTGGCGTACCTTACACTGCCGACGACATGGAAAGCGCTCAGGATGACGTTGCTGGCAAGTACGAAATCGACGCACTTGTAGCGTACCTGCAGGCACTGGGTAAAACCCACAATGCCCCAGGGTACACAAACAAGCGGTAAGTCACTGTGAGTTACCAGGATTATGGCCCGTATATTCCGGTGATTATGCTCATCACCTTTGTGCTCCTATTTGTCTGGGTGCTATTACCCGGCAACAAGAAGCGGTTTGATGAAGCAGCTCAGGCGCCCTTCGCTGATGAAGATGCGCCTGTAAATACCGGCAAGAACGACGCCAATAACGGGAGAGACCTATAATGAGTACTTTTTGGAGCCTGTGGGTAGCCGCCATTACCCTGGCAGTCATCCTGGGCTGCGCTTGGCTGCTGCTGGCTACACGCAAAAGCGAAACGTTTAAAGAAACAACAGAAGAGACCCTCGGCCACGAGTTCGACGGTATCGCAGAGTATGACAACCCGCTGCCAAAATGGTGGTTCCAGATGTTCATGGGAACCGTTATTTTTGGTCTGGTATATCTGGTTCTTTACCCTGGACTGGGTAATTTCCCAGGCATCCTGGGCTGGACCTCTACCGGACAGTGGGAAGAAGAGATGGCGCACGCGGAAGAGGTGTACAAGCCTGTATTCGCTAAATACGCTACCCTTTCTGTCGAAGACCTGCAGAATGCAGACAACGAGGCCGGCCTGAAAATGGGTCAGCGTATGTTTGCCAATAACTGCTCTGTATGTCACGGCACTGCAGGTACTGGCGCATTCGGCTTCCCGAATCTGGCTGACAACGACTGGCTGTACGGTGGCGATCCAGCCACTATCAAAACAAGCATCACTGAAGGCCGTAATGGCGGCATGCCACCTTGGGGTGCCGTACTGGGCGAAGACGGTGTTCGTGACGTAGCCAGCTACGTACTTCAGCTCAGCGGTCGTGAAGTTGACGCTGAATCTGCAGCGCGTGGTGGTGTTCAGTTCCAGGCACTCTGCACAGCTTGTCACGGCGCTGACGCCAAAGGCATGCTGGCTCTGGGTGCTCCGAACCTGACTGACGACGTCTGGCTGTATGGCAGCTCTTTCGAGAAAGTTGCTCATACCATCCGTAACGGTCGTAACGGTATGATGCCTGCTCACAAAGACCTGCTGAACGAAGACAAGATCCACCTGATCACTGCTTACGTTTATAGCCTGTCTAAAAACTAACGGCATTTGCTGACAATAAAAGGCGATATGATGCAGATCATATCGCCTTTTTTTTTGCCGACCTATGATAATATTAAGCTTTCCTAATGAAACCAACAGTCGGTTCATTGGAAACTCGGTGAGGTCTTCAATAAGTATTGCTTCCGATGCAGCCTGAGCCGCCCCGGAGGCACCTATAAGCAGTGAGCAATGGTATGAACCAGATACCGGTCAAGAATGTCACACCTGATCCCAAACAGGGCAAGGGTGAAAGTTTCGACCTGTACGCCAAGCGCGAACACATCTACGTGAAGTTCTATAAAGGATTATTCAAGAACTTTCGTGTTATCTCCGGCTTTATGATGCTGGCAATGTTTTTCGGCTTTTCATGGCTGCAATGGGATGGCAGACAGGCCGTTCTGTTCGACCTTCCAAACAGACAGTTTCACGTCTTCGGCCTGACATTCTGGCCACAGGATTTCATGCTGCTGTCGTGGCTCCTGATAATCCTGGCTTTCACCCTGTTCTTTGTCACTGTTTTCGCCGGGCGCCTCTGGTGCGGCTACGCATGCCCTCAATTTGTCTGGACCTGGTTTTTCCTTTGGGCCGAGCGAGTGACTGAAGGTGACCGCAATCAGCGCATGAAGCTGGACAAGGCCGCCTGGAGTAAAGACAAGATCCTGCGAAAATCAGCCAAACACGCGCTCTGGCTGATAATCGGTGCGGCATCCGCCATCGCATTCGTCGGCTACTTCTCCCCAATACGTGAACTGATACCCAATATCATGATCCTTAACCTGGGCCCCTGGGAAAGCTGGTGGCTTGCCTTCTTTACAGTCGGCACATACGGCGCGGCAGGCTGGCTCAGGGAACAGGTTTGTATTTATATGTGCCCTTACGCTCGATTCCAGAGTGTTATGTTTGATCAGGACACACTGATCATCTCTTACGACGAAGCCCGGGGTGAGAGCCGCGGTAAGCGTAAGAAAAATGCCGATTACAAAGCTGAGGGACTGGGTGACTGCATCGATTGCGGCAACTGCGTCCATGTCTGCCCGGTGGGGATCGATATCAGGGATGGCCTGCAATATGAGTGTGTTGCCTGCGGTGCCTGCGTCGATGCCTGCGACGACATTATGGATCGAATGGGCTATGAAAGAGGCCTGGTGCGCTACACCACCGAGCATCAGCTTGATGGCAACACCACCCACATTTTGCGACCACGCCTGATAGGCTACTTTGTGTGCCTTGTCGCAATGTTTATTGCATTCGCCTACACGCTGTATAGCCGCATCCCACTTGAAGTCGATATCATTCGCGACCGGGGCAAGCTGTTCGTTGAAACTCCTAACGGCCTGATCGAAAACGTATACACACTGAAGCTTGCTAACAAGGAGCAGGTCGATCACCAGTACACCATTTCGGTGAAAGGTCTGGACGGTTTGAAACTGATCGGAGACAGCATTGTCACTGTTAAGTCAGGCGAATTGCTGGATCACCCGGTCAGGTTGCATATAGATCCGCGCTATATCAGTAAGCCAAACTACGACATCAGCTTCCAGGTACAGGCCACTGACGACGAAAGCATCATCATCGATGAAGAGAGCCGCTTTATCGGACCGGCGCCACGCCGCTAGTCCTTAAGCACCTTTAACGGTTAAAATAGCTGCCTGGCAACAATGCCAGGCAGCTATTTTTTAGTAAAGAGAAGTCCATGAGCAATAGTAATACCCCTGTCGCCCCCTGGTATAAACAGCCTTGGCTGTGGTTTATCCTCACCCCCCTGATCGCTGTTTTCATCTACGGATTTGTCTTCCTTTACCTTTCCATAACTACAATGGATGGCATCGTTAAGGAAGACCATTACAAAGTAGCCCGCGGCATCACCAAGGATGACTCCCTCGAACTCGCCGCCGCCGAACTCTCCCTGACATCCGAGCTTAAGTTGGATAACCTGACCGGAGACCTGATGCTTGACCTCAAGGGGAATCTCGCCAGCTATCCGGCATCACTGAATCTCGATCTGGTACACCCTACTCATCAGAAGTATGACCAGAAAATCACCCTTAAGCTGGTGCCTGGCAGCCGCTTTTACTCCGGCACGCTGCAGAGCCAGCTGAAGGGTAAACGCTATCTCCTGCTTTATCCTGCCCAGAACGAGTGGCGAATTCGCGGAGAGATCAGTCCTCCTTACGATCAGAGCTCTTTCACTATTAACGCGAACTAATCAGCATGAGCAGTACCCTCCAGCTTCAGGCAGTGGATGCAGAAAACTGCTTCCACTGCGGCCTCGATGTCCCGCCAGACAGCCAGTTTTACGCCCGCATCCAGGGCACGGAGCAGCGAATGTGCTGCCCGGGCTGTCAGGCAGTGGCGCAAACTATCGCCGACAGTGGTCTCGATAACTACTACAAGCACCGTACAGTCACCGCGGCCAGGCCCGAGGCCTCGTCAAGGGAGTTATCCAAGGCCCTGACACTGGAGCTGCAGCTCTATAACCAGCCGAGCATTCAGAAAGATTTCGTGCACGTCCTGCCTGAGGGCGACAGTGAGGCAGCGCTGGTCATAGAAGGGATCACCTGCGCGGCATGTGTCTGGCTGCTGGAGCACCACCTGCGCGGCATTTCTGGCGTTAGCAAAGCCCATGTCAACCTGACGACACACCGCGCCAGGCTGAGTTGGGATCCGGAACAGGTCCCGCTGAGCACGATTCTCGAAGAGATCTACCGTATCGGCTATCAGGCACACCCCTACCATCCGGACAAAGAAGAACAGCTCCTCGAGAAAGAAAAGAAAGTCGCCATCAGGCGCCTTGGCGTAGCCGGCATTGGCATGATGCAGGTGATGATGATGGCAGTCGCGCTCTATGGCGGCGCATTACAGGGCATCGAAAACCAGTACGTTCAGTTTATTCGCTGGGCAAGTCTGGTGATCGCCAGCCCGGTCGCCCTCTATGCAGCCCGCCCTTTCTACGTTGCAGCCCTGCGCGATATAAAAACCCGTCACCTGAGCATGGACGTTCCGGTATCGATTGCTATCGGGGGCGCTTACCTGGCCAGCGTCTGGGCGACAGTCACCAATAGCGGCGAAGTCTATTTTGATTCGGTGACGATGTTTACCTTCTTCCTGCTGATCGGTCGCTTTCTGGAGATGCAAGCGCGCCATCGTACCGGCAGAGCGGGTAATTCGATGCTTAATCTGCTGCCTGCCAGCGCCACACGAATCGTTGACGATGAAGAACAGCTGATCCCAGCCTCAGATCTGATCATAGGCGACAAGGTTCTGGTAAAGCCCGGCCATACCATTCCGGCAGACGGTATCATCCTGTCTGGTAATAGCTCCGTCGACGAATCAGCCCTGACCGGTGAATACCTGCCGGTCCGCAAAGATAATGCCGACACCGTCATTGGCGGTACCATTAACGTCGAAAACCCAATCGTGGTTGAAGTAACTCACATTGGCAGTGAGACCCAGCTTTCGGCAATCGTGCGCCTGCTGGACAGAGCACAGGAAGAAAAACCAAAAGCCGCACGTATCGCAGACAAAGTAGCCAGCTACTTTGTTGCCGCAGTGCTGACCACCGCCATAGCGGTGGGTGCAATCTGGTGGTTCCTTTCACCTGCGGATGCATTCTGGATAACACTTTCGGTACTGGTTGTTACCTGCCCCTGCGCCTTATCGCTGGCAACACCAACCGCCCTGACTGCAGCCACCGGGGCCTTGCGCCAGCACGGCATCCTGATCACCCGCGGCCACGTTCTTGAGAGCCTGTCACAGGCCACCCATGTGGTGTTTGATAAAACCGGCACGCTGACCGAAGGCAATCAGACACTGCAGCAGGTTGTGTCAGTATCAGACATGCCGACTGAGAAGGCCCTGGATATTGCCAGCGCACTGGAGCTTCACTCTTCCCATCCGATTGCCAAGGCTTTTTCGGCCACCCCAACAATCCGGGCCGAAGAGATGAACGCCCAATTGGGACAGGGCCTGCAGGGCATCATCGATGGCCAGACATACCGCATCGGTAAACCGGCCTATGCCCTTGAGATAACCGCAACTCAGGAGCTGAGCCCACCAACAGAGAACGGCCAGTGGTTATTACTTACGACGGACTCCGGCCCGCTTGCCTGGTTCCAGCTTAACGATCAGTTACGCCATGAAGCGACTTCCGCCATCAGGTATCTGCAGGCACTCGGCCTGGAGTGTCAGATGCTCACCGGCGACAGCTCCGCAGCGGTCTCTGAAGTCAATGAGATACTGCGGCTGGATAAGGTAGTATCCGGCGTTTCACCGGAAGAGAAGCTCATCCACGTTCAGACCCTGCAACAACAGGGTGCCAAGGTCATCATGGTGGGCGATGGCATCAACGATATTCCGGTACTGGCGGGCTCTGAAACCTCTGTGGCGATGGGCGGCGCGACAGACCTGGCTAAGACCAATGCTGATGCGGTGCTCATCTCCGCCGACCTGCTCAGGCTGGTTGATGCCATCCAGCTGGCCAGGAAAACGCAGCGCGTCATACGCCAGAATCTGAGCTGGGCTTTGATATACAATATCACTGCCTTGCCGCTGGCGGCGACCGGCTTTATCGCTCCCTATATGGCCGCAATCGGTATGTCTGCAAGCTCACTGGTCGTGGTTGGTAACGCACTGCGCCTGTCCAGGGTTCGCGCCGTGGAGTTACTTAAACGAACATCCCCTGAGGATTCAGGTAAATAAATGGATATCATCTATCTTCTTATTCCCATCGCAATCGTACTCGCAGGCTTCGCGGTCTGGGCTTTCTTCTGGAGCGTGAACACCGGCCAGTATGACGATCTGGAATCTCCCGCTCACAGCATCCTGTTTGAAGACGATGATGCACTGATTCCGGACGACGCTAAGCAACGCAAAGATGATTGAGACTCTCTCACTGACAACAGCGCTGGTGCTGGGACTGCTGGGCGGTGCCCACTGCCTCGGCATGTGCGGCGGCATTGCCGCCACCGTCTCAATGAGCACCCCGTCTGGTGGCAAAGGCCTATGGCTGCTGACGGGTTACAATACCGGACGGATATTCAGCTACACCCTTGCAGGCGGCCTGATTGGCAGTATCAGCTGGTTACTTGAGAGCGAAGCCAGCCTGATCGCAATGCGGACACTGGCTGGCCTGATGCTGGTCGCGATGGGCCTTTACGTCGCGCAATGGTGGCAGGGACTAGTTCACCTGGAAAAAGCGGGTAGCCGACTCTGGCAAGGAGTCCGCCCCCTCGCCAGCAGGCTACTGCCGGTTAAGAACCTGCTTCAGGCACTCACTCTGGGCGCCTTATGGGGCTGGCTGCCATGTGGCCTGGTCTACAGTACGCTTATATGGGCCTCTGCGGCTGCCGACTGGCAGACCAGCGCACAGCTGATGATGGCGTTTGGTATTGGCACCCTGCCAACCATGCTGCTCACCGGAGTACTGGCGCATCAGGTCAAGCAGGTCCTGCAAAAAAAGATTACCAAGAACCTGTTTGGCTCTTTGATCATCTTTTTCGGAATTTACACCATTCCATGGGCAGGCATCACCGGGTATTGACCGATATCAACGCCGACCGAGCGTTCGGCCACTAGACTTATGGCCTTAACGTGAAGTACTTGAGGCCCTCTCTGTGGATACCGAAAACCTGATTCAATGGGATCTTGATCTGATCAAACGCTACGATCTGTCAGGCCCGCGCTATACCTCCTACCCGACCGCGCTTCAGTTCGACCCTGAATTGTCTGCCGAGGCACTGGTCGCTACCGGCACACAGAGCTCAGATCAATCCGCACCTCTGTCGCTTTACGTCCATATTCCGTTCTGCGCACACGTTTGCTACTACTGCGCCTGCAATAAGGTTATCACCCGCAACCGAAAGAAAGCACAGCCCTATCTGGATACGCTGTACAAAGAGATGCGCCAGCTGTCCGAATGGTATAGCAACGACAGGATAGTCGATCAGCTGCACTGGGGCGGCGGTACGCCAACCTTTATCAGCGATGAGCAGATGGCTGAGCTGATGGGACAACTGCGCAGCAACTTCAATCTGCTGACCGATGACAGTGGCGACTACTCGATTGAGATTGATCCGCGCGAAGCGACTGCCGATACCGTGAAAGTGCTGCGTGAAATCGGCTTTAACCGTATCAGCCTCGGTGTACAGGATGTACAGCTCAAGGTTCAGGAAGCAGTAAACCGGGTACAGTCTATAGAAGAGACAATGGCCGTACTGGAAACTGCCCGGGCCGAAGGCTTCCGCTCACTGAATATGGACCTTATCTATGGCCTGCCCTATCAGAGCCTGGACAGTTTTGCCGATACGCTGGATTGTGTGATCGAGATGAATCCGGACCGGCTCTCCGTATTTAACTACGCACATATGCCGGACCGCTTCCGTTCGCAGAAGCATATCGATGCCACCACCCTGCCCTCACCAGAGACCAAGCTGGCGATTCTGGAGATGACCATCCGGAAACTGCTGAAGGCAGGGTACCAGTACATCGGTATGGATCACTTTGCCAAGCCGGATGATGAACTGGCACTGGCCCAGGGTAACGGCCAGTTACACCGTAACTTCCAGGGCTACACCACGCATAAGGAGTGCGACCTGGTGGCGATGGGCGTATCGGCGATCAGCCAGATTGGCAATGTCTACTACCAGAACCAACACGATATGGCTGCGTACAGCCAGTCAGTAGAAGCGGCCAGCCACGCGATCAATCGCGGAGTGCAACTCAATAACGACGACCTGATCCGCCGTGCCGTCATTACCCAGCTGATCTGTCATTTTGAACTTCAGCCACAGCAGATTGCTCAGCGCTTCGGAATCAACTTTGGCGACTACTTCCGCCGCGAACTGGAGGAGCTGTCCTCATTCGTTGCTGACGGCCTGCTTGAGATGTCTGACAGCGACATCAAAGTCACCCCAGCCGGACGACTACTTATCCGGAGGATCTGCATGACATTTGATGCCTATATCCCTAAACAGGCTCCGAGCCGCGGCTTTTCCCGCATTATCTGAGACTTAAGCGCCTAACGCCCACAGACCACAGGCGGCAATTCTTATTGTCGCCTGTGGTAAATCGCAGGTTCCGCTTCACGACCATCTCTAAATGTTACATAATTCAGTCTTGGTAGCCCCTCTTAATAAGTAACTTAATTAGCAGGACCTGATATATGGGTGATAACAAAGTGACAGAAGGGAAACTGCGCAGCCTTCAACAGGTTCATTGCAATACCTGCAGCCTCAGCTCATTGTGCCTGCCTGTATCATTGAATATGACCGAAATGGATCGCCTGGACGACATTATTGAAAAGAGTCGTCCGCTCAAAAAAGGCGAACATCTATTTCATCAGGGAGAAGAATTTACTTCGGTCTATGCGATACGTGCCGGCTCAGTCAAAAGCTATACCATTACCAACGATGGTGAAGAGCAGATCACCGGGTTCTACTTCCCGGGCGAACTGGTAGGTATGAGTGGATTTGATAACAATGAATACCCTGTCTCCGCCAAGATTCTGGAGACAACGACTGTTTGCGAAATTCCTTTTACTCACCTCGACGAACTCTCCGGCCAGCTGCCTGAGCTGAGACGTCAGATCCTCCGGACAATGAGTAAGGAAATTCGCGAAGAACAGCAGATGATGCTGTTGTTGTCGAAGAAGAACGCTGAAGAGCGTGTTGCTACGTTCCTGATCAAGCTGTCCCAGCGCTTTAAGCAGCGTGGCTATTCGGCCAGCGCATTCCGCTTGTCAATGTCACGTAACGAGATCGGCAACTATCTGGGCCTCGCGGTAGAAACCGTCAGCCGTATCTTTACCCGCTTCCAGAAAAACGAACTGATCCGGGTAGATGGCAAGGAAGTCGAACTGCTTTGCCTCGACCAGTTGTATGAAGTATCCGGCGAATGCCCCGGAACCAACCCGGACAACGGTTGCCCAAGTACAGCCTCAGAATCGGCCTCCTGAGTAAAGCCCAGCGCAGTAAATAAAAAAGGCACCTGTGCCTCAGCACAGGTGCCCGAATGTTGCACAATGAAGTAGCCATCTCAGTGTGTAACCCAACAAGTCCATTAAACCCCTAAAGTACCTAAGAAACATTGAGACATATCAATAGCTGTTCTCAATGGGCAAACGGGAGCCTTAAATGTCATACGACGAGTGCTATGTAAAGTCGGTCATTCGTACAATTCCTGACTGGCCTGAAGCCGGTGTTCAGTTCCGTGATATAACGCCACTGTTCAAGGACCCTAAAGCGCTAAGAATGATCTCCGACGCACTCATCCAGCGCTATATCTCTTCAGAGATCACTCATATTGCAGCCATCGACGCACGCGGTTTTCTGCTCAGCGCCATTATGGCTCACCAGCTGAACCTGCCACTGGTAATGGTTCGCAAGAAAGGCAAACTGCCTGGCGAAACATTGCAACAGGAATACAGCCTTGAATACGGTACCTCGGCAGTCGAGATGCAGACTGACGCCGTTACAGAAGGTAATCGCGTACTGATCTTTGATGACCTGATTGCCACCGGAGGCACCGTTCTGGCGGCTGCTACGCTGATCAAGAAACTGGGCGCAAGTGTGCATGAAGTCGCTACCCTGATCGATCTACCTGATCTGCAAGGCTCCGCACGCATTCAGGAAGCGGGAATCCCCGTGCATGCACTGATGGCATTTGAAGGTCATTAATTGCTGCAGGACAGGCGCCTGGCGCGCCTGTCTCTCTCAACCTTATATGACAGATATGCTAAGAGCCCTGCTATTAGTCGCCGCAGCCCTGAGCCCCTTGCCGGCAATAGCCGCCCCTGCAGTTAATACACCGATCTCCCCGCTAAAGCAGCTGCGGAGCCAGCCCGGCACAGACAGCGAAAACCAGCTGACACTGCTGCTCGTTTCCAGAGCCGACTGCCCTTATTGCGACTTTGTACGCGAAGAGGTACTGACGCCACTTCTGCGCAGCGATATATTTGGTACGCAGCTGAGGATCAGGGAACTCAAAATCGATCAAGAGCAAACAGTCACCGATGCAAAGGGCATTCAGCTGAGTAACCGGGCGTTTGCACAGCGTTATAAAGCAACCTTCACACCAACACTTCTGCTACTCGACAATAAAGGGTCCAGCCTTGCAAAACCGGTTGTCGGGGTTGCTAACCGTGACATGTACGGCTTCTATGTCGAGCGGAACATCAGAAATGCACTCCACGACCAATAGCCGGACTTAGCCGCCGCCCCTCAATCAACACCATACCCTGATAGCTAGCTGAACTGAAATATCACCTGAGCGCACGGAATACCTTGTATCAGAAAGGCATTTTCCGGCGTTAACAGGTAAAATCCCATCCGTTCACACCACTTCAATTTTCCCAGAGTAGCTATATGTGGTTTAAAAACTTTATCTTCTACCGTTTTACCGGGCCTTTTGAATTCAATGAAACCCAGCTTGAAGAAGCACTCCAGGAGCATACTTACTCCCCCTGCGGCAGTCAGGAACTAAGCCGGTATGGCTGGGTTACGCCTGCGAAAGAGCTGCAGGATACGCTGTGTCACAGCGTTCACGGATTTCATGTTGTGGCAGCCCAGAAGGAGGAAAAGATACTTCCACCTGCGGTAGTCAAACAGATAGTGGATGAAAAAGTAGAACTGATCGAAGATGAGCAGGCACGTAAGGTCTATCGCAAGGAGCGCGATCAGATTAAGGATGAAGTCATTATCGACCTGCTGCCCAGAGCATTCAGCCGCTTTCAGCGCACTATGGCACTGATTGCTCCGCAACAGGGCTGGATCATTGTTGACGCTTCCAGCCACAAACGTGCAGAAGAGCTGCTGACCCACCTGCGCGGCTCTGTCGGCTCACTGCCGGTGGCATTGCCGGAAGTCAAACAATCTCCATCTGCAGTCATGACCAGCTGGCTTGAGAGCGGTCAGGGGATGCCTAACGGCCTGACGATTCTCGATGAGTGCGAACTGAGGGATAACCTGGTCGAAAGTGGCGTCATCCGGATCAAGGGCCAGGATCTGACAGACGACGAGTTTACCGCCCATCTTGAAGCAGGCAAGCGGGTTGTTAAGCTTGCCGTTGAGTGGGAAGAACAACTGCGCTTCGTGCTGCAGGAAGATCTGGCGATCAAACGCCTCAAGATGACCGAGCAGATGCAGGAAAAGCGTGATCAGGACAGCCAGGAAGATCAGCTGGCCCAGTTTGATGCTGACATCGCCATGATCGGCCTGGAGCTGACCCGACTGATTCCGGTTATTCTGGAAGCCTTTGGCGGTCTGACTGACGAATAGCCTCTGCTGACAAAACGCAACAGCATGGCCGCTTAGCCTCAGGCCATGCTGTTTACTGCAACGCTACTTAAACGCCGAGTACTACTTTACCAGTTCCAGCAGATCACTGCGGTACTCCGCCAGATCCGGCACCAGCCCTAATTCAGTACAATCTCGCAGATGGGCTTCACCCTGTTTCACCGTCTCGCTTTCCCCGAATTCATTGTCTTCCAGATACTGCACCCGCTGGGTCGCCTGATAATGGAACGCCAGTACGACCGCCGCACTCTGGTTTCCCTCTTGCAGCAGCGCTTTCCATTTATGAATCTTGTTCTGGATTCGCAGTGTTTCCCGCTTCAGCTTCCAGACGTAGATAAGCTCCTCCAGCTCAGGGCGATGACGGAAGAGTGCAAAAATACCACCGCTGACAAGCAAACCGGCCAACACTCCGGCCAGGTTAATCCAGGTATTTTCGCCTTCGGGATTACCGACCCAATGACGCAGTAAAGTGGCACTGCTTACGCCCAGCACACCAAACACCAGCATGCAGATGATCGATACCTGGCGGTAACGTTTACGGTACAGCGTCTTATCTATATTTCTTAATTCCATCATTAATCCTGAAAAGTATTAACCTGCGCTTGAACTCTGCCAGACGCTGTGTAGACTAGCCGCACATTTCATACATCGAACCGGTAAATTGCAACTACTACCGGCACAATGTCTACGAATTGCCCAGACCAGCGATATCTGCCTATATCACCTCTGCCGCTCAAACAGTTGAAATCGATACTAGGATCCTTATCTGACAGGGCTTTAACCCTAAAGCGATAGTGTAAGTTATATGTACTCCATCAAAGAGATGTTTTACAGCCTGCAGGGTGAAGGTGCCCACAGCGGCCGTCCGGCTATTTTCTGTCGCTTTACCGGCTGCAACCTCTGGTCTGGCCGGGAGCAGGATCGGGCAAAGGCGATATGTGATTTCTGCGATACCGACTTTATCGGTACAGATGGCAGCAATGGCGGAAAATTTAAAACCGCCGCCGAACTGGCTCAGGCCATCCTCTCCCTATGGCCGCAGGACAGGAAAGATTGCTATGTGATTTTCACCGGCGGAGAACCTGCGCTACAGCTGGACGATGAGCTGATTGCCGCTTGCAAAGCGCTGGGTATGGTCATCGCCATTGAAACCAACGGTACCAAACCACTTCCGAACGGAATTGACTGGATCTGTGTGAGCCCCAAAGCCAGCGCGGAAGTGATTATCGAGCGCGGCAACGAGCTTAAGCTGGTTTATCCTCAAACCGACGCAATGCCCAGCCGTTTCGAATCGATGCAGTTTGAACACTTCTACCTGCAACCGATGGATGGCCCGGCAAGATCGGAAAACACCTCGGCCACAGTACAATACTGCCTGGAAAATCCGCGCTGGAAGCTAAGTCTGCAGACGCATAAGATTATCGGCATCGAGTAAATACCCGCCTTCCCTCAGGCAATCTCTTTTTGCCCCAATCGTCGGCGGTAAAGAATGAGTAGCAGCGCCGGCAGGTTCATCAAGATTCCGTACACCAGCGCTGTCGCTGCCATATCAGCGCGCTGCAGCACAACCGCTGTAACAAATATCGCTGTCGCAGCATTCTGAATGCCAACTTCCACCACCAGCGTCCAGCACTGCCGGTCATCAAGACCAAACTGGCGTGACAACATCAGGGATACACCGGCAGCCAGCAGAATCAGACACACCACAGCCGGCCCCGACTCGATAAGCAATCCCGGCAGGCGCTCAAGATTGACTGTGACAATCAAGCCGACAGCGACGGCCATGAACAGCAGCGCCGCTCGGCCTACCCAGTGCCTGAGCACGGCAGCGGATGCGGGGAACCGACTGGCAAACCACATTCCCAACAGCACCGGCAAAACGCTCATAACCAGTAGCTTAGCCATCACTGTAATAACCGGAAACTGCGCGGCTGGCATATCCGGCATTAGCTGACTGAGGAAAAATGCGGCCAACAGCGGCAGCGTGAAAGGCGTCAGCAAACTACTGACCGCGGTCAGAGACACGGACAACGCCGTATCCCCTCTGGCCAGCAGAGTAATAATGTTAGAGGTGGCCCCTCCGGGCGAAAGAGTCAGGATAATCAGCCCCAGCGCGATCGGCGCAGTGAGGCCAAAAAGCCCGATTACCAGCCAGCCTAACAGCGGTAGCAGCGCGATCTGCAGGAACAGCCCTAACAGCAGTCCGCGAGGCCGTCTGAAGACTTCAATAAACTGCGCCATTGACAGGGTTAGCCCAAGACCCAGCATAATCGTGAATAACGCAGCGGGTAAAACCAGCTGAGGGATAAGTGCGCCGGACAACCTGGGCCTCCTGAAATCAGATCCATTGAATATGGCTGGCAGTGTATAGCAACTTTCCGCAGCGCAACACCGCTTTCATTCAGTCAACATCGCACGGGGCGCAGCCTGAAAAGGACTACCCACAACTTCTGTGGATAAGCTTGTGAGTTACACAAATGAAACAGGCTGTAACCCTTATGAAACGTTACGCCCACTTAAATTGATCATTTTTTAGCCACCCGCTAAAGCCCTATTAATTTCAACTACTTACTTATGGCGGTTGCACCCGTTTTGACGGAAAAACCAGCGTCAGGATAACAGTAGCGAAAGCAACTGGTACTATAATCGGCTAAGGAAGCCAACTCTGAGCGTAATATGCATCAATCCGGGAGACGGAATGGAACGCAATGCCACTGAGCAAAAAGCCGCGGAAAAAGTCACGCTGATAGGCGCTGTTATAGATGCCTTTTTGGGCGCCCTTAAGGTCGTTGTGGGAACCCTTTCCCACTCCAGTGCGCTGATTGCCGATGGCATTCACTCGCTCTCAGACCTTCTGACCGACTTACTGGTAGTGGTCGTCATCCGCATCTCGGGCAAGGAAGCTGATAAAGAGCATCCCTGGGGGCATGGCCGCTTTGAAACGGTCGGCACCGTTATTCTCGGCTCGGTGCTAATCGCCATTGCCGGTGCCATGGGCTATGAGAATGCGGTCAAGCTGTTTCAGGGTGAGCCGTCCCAGACACCACAATGGCCCGCATTACTGGCGGCTGCGATTTCGATCGGTGCCAAGGAATGGATCTATCACTACACCCGGGCGATCGGCGAGAAGCTTAAATCTGACCTGCTGATCGCAAATGCATGGCACAGCCGCACCGATGCCCTTTCTTCTATTGTGGTCTTAGCAGGCGTGGCAGGAGCCATGATGGGGATATGGTGGCTTGATGCGGTAGCCGCACTGGCAGTGTCCCTGTTGGTCGCTAAAATCGGCTGGTCACTGACCTGGGACAGCATTAAGGAGCTGGTCGACACCGCCCTGCCTGCCGAGCGGGTCACCGCGCTGAAAGAAGTCATCATGGACGTCGAAGGGGTACTCGACGTTCACAGTTTCAAAAGCAGGAAGATGGCCGGCCGCGGTATTCTCGAGATGCACCTGCAGGTTAAACCCGGCATCAGCGCCTCTGAAGGCCATTATATTGGCGACTCGGCGGTCTGTAATATCCTGCAGAAATTCGATGATATCGCGCATATCATCTTCCATATCGATACTTACAACGACGAATCGGACAACTACTGTAAAACACTGCCGATGCGGCCGGAAGTTTCCGATATACTCAGCGACCGGCTCTCGCAAATCGATACAACACTGACGCAATGGTCTCAGCTCACCCTGCATTACAGTGACAAAATTGAGATAGAGCTTTATTACACCAGCCTGCCTGGCATTACAGCACGGCAGCTGGAGCAACAACTACAGCAGTCCCTGAGTGCCTCCGCCCCCTGGTGCGGCAGGATTCAGGTGTGGAACAAATCCTGATATGTCCCAATACCTTCGTCCCGCCGGCGACTTTGAAACTGAAATCGTGATTAAGAACAGTCGCTTTATAACGTACGTGGCCCACACTCCGGACAATTTCAGCTCAGACCAGTTCATAGACCGTATCCGGCAGCTTCATCCCGGAGCGAACCACAACTGCTGGGCAAGGATTACGGCGGCTCCCGGTGATGGCCGCTTCTGGTCCTGTTCCGACGACGGCGAACCCAAAGGTACAGCCGGACGCCCCATGTTAACGGTGCTTGAGCATAGCGGCGTCGGCGAGATTACCGCCGTTGTAACCCGCTATTTCGGCGGCGTTAAACTGGGCACAGGCGGGTTGGTGCGGGCATATGGTCAGGCCGTGAACGAAGCGCTCGCCAGCATGCCTACGGAACCGGTGGTCGCTCGGGATACAATCACCCTGCTGGCTGACTTCAATCAGACCGGTACCATTGAGCATCTGATCTCGCGCTTTGAGATTACTGTCGCGGATCGCCAATGGGGTGAGCAGCTTAAGATCGAAGCGGAGATTGACAGCGAACGGCTAAATGATCTGCAGCAGGCAATCGCGCCCTACGGTAATGAACTTCAGCTTATCACTGATAAATAGTTAATCAGCTGCCAATACTAAAAATCTTGAATTCAGCTTCAGTGTCGTCTGAATAACCCGCCTGAAAACAGCGGCCGTCCGGACCTGATCAACCTTACCCTCAACCGGTTCAATACAAATAACGCCTTTTAGCCAACAGTTCACGACCAGATAAGCAATATCGATTACTCAATAATCTATATTCGGACAGGGAAGTTGACCTCTATCATTACAGGCCGCCACGGTAGAGGATATGCTACTAAGTCTGGTATTAAGGCGACTGTTTTTAGGTCGTTTGACGGAGACCACAGGCAATCGATGCGTGATAGCCTTTATGTAATGATCATTCACGACATTCGTCCTTATCGGCGTTATATGCTGCGCGCACCGGGCGAATTTGCTATGCTGACGCCAGATTAAAACAACTGTTTAAAACCGAAAAGCCAGAGAGCTTTGGTTGAGTGCCGTATAGGGATCGATGCGTGGGAACGGATTCCGGAATTTAAGCGTTACGCGAAGAGGAAGTATGAATTTCGCAGAGAATAATAGCCAAGCCGCCGAGTATCTTCGCCAGGCCGTCCCCCTGATGGTGAAGCACAATATCGCGCCAAACCCGCTAAACTACGCCCTGTGGTATACCTACGTATCCAAACGTATTCCACAACTGAACTCTGAGCTTGATAAGACGCTCAAGACTTACGGCACCTGTCCTAACCGGTTAAGTGAGGAGCTTTTCCGAGAGCACCTTATCCGGCAGGAGTTTGATGACACTGAAAAGTTTCAGTCAAATCTGGTCGGTATTATCAACGACCTGCATAAACACACTGAAGTTACCGCCGAGAATACACGCGACTATGGTGATGCCCTGGCGGAAGGCATCGAAGCACTGCAGGGTGAAGGCCAGCTGCCGCTGGAATCAGTCCTAAGGAGCCTTGCCAGCAAGACCGCTGAGATCGGACGCTCGACTCTGCAGTTCCAGCAGAAGATCAATGACGCGCAGGCAGAGATACAGCAGCTTAAACAGGAACTGCAACGTAGCCGTCAGGATGCCCGCATAGACCCCCTCACCGGTCTGTTTAACCGCCGCGTATTCGACAGCGAAATCACGCCATTGCTTGATGCCGCCGTTCCACTCAGCCTGGTTATCGTCGATATCGATCACTTTAAGCGCTTTAATGACGACTACGGTCATCTTATGGGCGATAAAGTGCTGCAGTACGTCGGCAAGCTGCTCCGCGATAGCTGTTCGGAGCCGAACCTCCCGGTGCGGTTCGGCGGCGAAGAATTCGCTATTTTGCTGCAAAAGGCCACTGTAGCTGAAGCGGCAGAAGTCGCCGAGAGCCTGCGCCAGAAAATTCAGGCAATCCGCATCAAGCAGAAGAAATCCGGCGATGTTATCAGCTCTATCACCGCTTCCTTCGGTATCGCCGAAATCAAGCCACAGGAAAGCCGTGACCAGCTGATCGAACGGGCCGATAAGGCCCTGTATCAAGCCAAGGAAAACGGCAGGAATCAGGTTGTAATCGCAGATTAAAGCGCATAACACTCAGTGCTGACATCTGTCAGAGTCAATAAAAACGGAGGCATCAGGCCTCCGTTTTTATTGTCAGGAAACGACTGCAATATCAGGCCGGACTAAAGGCAAAGCGCTTATCCAGCCGGCTAATCCCAAGCCCACTCATTTTGCTCACCTGAATCTGGGTAGCGATACGCTCCTTCAATGCCTCCACATGGGAAATTACGCCCACGGTTTTACCGGCAGCGTTGAGTGAGTCCAGCGCATCCAGCGCCATTTCGAGAGTTTCGCTGTCCAGCGTACCGAAGCCTTCGTCCAGAAACAGCGAATCGATACTGGTTTTATGGCTGACCAGATCGGAAAGCCCGAGCGCCAGCGCCAGACTTGCAAGGAAGGTTTCGCCGCCGGACAATGTCTTTATATCCCGGCAAACATCGGCCTGCCAGGTATCGATGACTGCCAGCTCCAGCTCTTCGCCCTGCTTTCGTGCCAGCTGATAGCGCCCCTGTAGCTGCACCAGGCGACGGTTTGCCAGCGCCACTAGATGATCCAGTGTCAGCCCCTGGGCGAAGCGGCGGAACTTGCGCCCGTCCTTCGACCCGATCAGGCTGTTCAGACGTTGCCAGACATCGAGGTCCGCTATCGCCTTATCCAGTTCAGCGAGTAGTGCCTGTTGCGCCTGACGCTGCTGCAGGTCTTTCTCCAGATCGCGCCGGATTCCGGCTATCTCAATGGTGCAGTGTTCAATCAGCTGGTCAGTCTCTGTCAGATGCTGCACTACCTGATCGAAGGTCTTCTCGTCACTTCGGCCAGCCTCTAGCTGAGTCAGATGATCCGCAATATCCTTCAGACGGGCATCAAGCTGCATGCGGTTGTTATACAGCTCCTGCTCCAGTTGCTGCAGTGAAGCAAAGTCTGCCGCGCCCAGCCTGACGGACAGAAACGCCTCAACTGACTCCAGACCGCTTTCAGTCAGTTTCTGTTGCCATTGTTCGCGACATTGATCCAGTTCGGCACTGGCCTGCTGTAGCGCCTGGTGTTTAACCGCATACTCCCCCTCCAGCCTCTGCAGCTGCTGAGTCAGCAGCTGTTGTTGCTGTTGCAGCTGTTCGAAACCGGTCCGGGCGTTCAGCAGCTGGCTATCGATAGTTTCACTCTCGACGCCCAGTGATCTATCGCCAAACAGTCCCTTGCGTTGCTCAGCAACTTGTTCGGCGCAGCTGACCCGTTGTGCCAGTTGCGCCCGGACCCCGGACAGATCTTCTGCAGCACGGCGGCCCTGTTCCTGAGAAAGCAGTTGCTGCTGATCAAGCTGTTGCAGCATTTCGACCAGGCCCTGCCTTTGCTGCTGCTGAGCGAGATAGCGCTGGCTACCCGCCGCCAGGGTCTGCAGCCAGGCCTCAACCTGATCATCCATCTCAGGCCAGTCCAATCCCGAGGCATGCACTTCGGCTTTAAGGTTTTCAGTCAGATCTGCCAACGCCTGATCCGCCTGCGACAAGTCCTGCAGTAACCGCCCATGCTGCTGCTCAAGCTGTTGCTGCTGCTGGCCGATAAGGCCGAGTTTATGCTGCTGACCCTGCAGCTGCTGATCGGCACGCTGCCTCTCTTCACTCTGCTTTTGTTGTTGCTGTTTGAGCTGGTTCAGTTGCTGCATCTGCTGCGTCAGCAGGGCTCCCTGTTCCTCCTGCTGTTGCAGCCAGTGTTGCAACGGCTCGACCTGGTCCGGCAACAGGTTTACCTCCAGTATCGCAATATCCGCCTGCCACTGCTGCTGAATCTGCTGCAGTTCCTGCGCCAGCTTTTGCGCTAGATCGACACTGCCATTAATACGGGCCTCCAGCGCCGATTGCTCTGCTCGAAGCTGGCTGCCACGCTCCTGAATCTGTTTTAGCAGCAGCTCCTGGGCCTCCAGGCGCTGCCCGGTCTCCTGACTGTCGAGTGACTGGTAAGCCGCTACGGCGGGATGTTCTGTGGCACCACAGAGCGGACAGGGCTGGTCAGGTTGCAGCTGCTGGCGATGCACCGAAAGATCCGCGATCAGTTGCTCCTGCCGCATCAGCTGTTTCAGGTCTTTCAGTGTCTGATCTTCCCGCTTCCACTGCTCCCGGGTTTGTAACAGCCCGCTGTCGCAACGGTTTTTTTCCTGCTGCAACTGCGCCAGCGCCTTATCACTGTCCGCTTGTTCGCTCAGCAACGCAAAGTAGCGCTGCTGCAGGGCGATCAACCGGTCTCGGGTACCACGCAGTTCACCCCAGCGATGATAACGCTGGCTTAGCAGCGCTTCATCATCACCATTCAACAGCGTCTTCAGCTGCAGTTCGGTCTCCTGCAGCTTCTGGCTCGCCGTATCCGATAGCGCTTTCAGTTGCCGTTGATCTCCCTGTAGCTGTACCTGATCCCGTTGCAACTGCTGTCGCTCGGACTCCAGTTGCTGCAGCCGGACCCGCAGATCCGCCTGCTGAATGCCCAGTTCACGGCGCTGGCTAAACTGTGGCCGCCAGCCGGACAAGCGTGATTCCAGCTCTGCGTAGCGGCTGTTGTGAGCCAGCCAGGCGTCGATTTCAGACTGCCGGGCAGCCGCTGCAGCCTGCTCCGCCTCCAGCGCCTTCCGTTGCCTGCTGTACTCTGCCTCGGCTTGTTGTTGCCTCTCCACTTCGGCACGCAACTGTTGTTGCTCTGTCGAAAGCCTTTCAAGTTCCCGATCCAGCGGCAGCACCTGCTCGCGCAACTGGCGGAAATCAGCCTGAGCCTGTTCAGCCAGCCCGACCCGGCTTTGGGCCTCTCGATACTGGGTTTCAAGAACCTGCAGGGCTTCGCGTTTCAGTCCCTGGTCCTGCTGCAGCGCGCTGGCCTCGGCACTCAGACGCTGGTGCTGTTGCTGGCGTTCCTGCAGCATATGCCAGTCCGGCTCCAGAACCATCGCGGGGCGCGCCTGCTGCAGACGCTTAAGCGCATCGGCACTCTCCTCCTCACGCAGCAGCAGTTGGTTCTGCTCTGCTTCGACCTGCGCTTTCTGTTGCGATAATTGCTGATGTTTCAGATGCCACTGCTGAAGCTGCTCCAGCCGCTTGCGCTGTTCACGCTGTGCCTCATTCTGCGGCAGCAGCTCAGCCAGACGTTGCTCTAGCTGGGTCTGCGCCTCAGGTTGCAGTAGCTCTATTCCCTCCAGACGCGCACGCTGCTGTTGCAAGGCGGACTCCTTATCGCGGGCACGTTCAAACACCGCCATGGAGATATCGCTATAGATCTCCGTACCGGTCAGTTCTTCCAGCAGTTCAGCACGATCATTGGCAGAGGCCTCCAGAAACGCAGCAAAACCGCCCTGAGCCAGCAGCATGGATCGGGTAAAACGCTCGAAATTCAGTCCGGTGATCGATTCAATCAGGGCCAGCTTCTCACTGATTTTCCGGCTCAGAACCTTGCCATCCGCATCCACCAGCTCGACCTGAGGTGCCTGCAGATTACCTTCAGCCTTACCTCGTGCGCGGCGCTGGGACCAGAAAGCACGGTATTCGATCCCCTTAACCTCAAATTCAACTTCAGCCAGTGACTCTGCGGTATGGCGGGTCATCAGTTCGTTGCTGCTCTGACTGACCTGTAAACGGGGGGTCTGGTGATAAAGCGCCAGGCAGATCGCATCCAGCAGCGAAGTTTTACCCGCGCCGGTGGGGCCGGTAATCGCAAACAGGCCGCTATTGACGAAGTCATCGCGGGTGAAGTCGATCTTCCACTCACCTTTCAGGGAGTTGATATTTTTCAGCCGCAGGCTAAGAATTCTCATCCGTTCAACTCCTCATCCAGCGACGCCCTGATCTCTGCAAAAGCATTTCTCAGGCCTGCCGCCGCAGGATCATTCTCCAGCGCTTCTGCGCTGAGGCGGCGTTCAAACACCTCATCAATATTCAATTCACTCAGGGTTTCCCGGGACTGCTGCTCCAGCCCCTGACGATTACGCTGACGCTGGCGACGCAATCGCAGAATCTCAACACCATGCTCTTCAGCCAGTGCCTGCAGACGGTTATGCAAATCACTGAGATAATCATCTTCCTGGACCTCAATATCCAGCCACAGGGGCTTTGCCCGGAGACTCAACGGTTCCAGCTCCTGGAAGCGGGCTTCCAGTTGTTGCAGATTACCTTTCCAGCGAGCCATCGGCTGGGTATGGGGCACAGCCACCGGTGTAACGCTCTGGAGAGCCCCCTCAGAGAATTCGGCCAGCAGCACCTGCTTGTCGTTTCCGATCTCATCAAAGCTGAGCGGTATCGGTGAGCCGGAATAGCGCAGGTGCTCTTCACCCGCCACTTTCTGCGCCTTATGCAGGTGGCCCAGCGCCAGATAGTCCACAGGCGGAAAAGCCGATGCCGGAAAGGCTTCCAGCGTGCCGATATAGATCTCCCGTACCGATTCCGAACTGGTTGAACCAACCGTCGTGAGATGCCCGGTAGCGATGATCGGCAAAGGACTGCTAAAGCTGTCCCGCAGCGCTTCAGCCTCGGTATAGAGCGCGGCATAGTGATCCGCAATCGCCTGTGTCATCGCCTGCTGTTTAGCCTCAGGGGATTCACCCGCCTGGCTGCTGACCAGATCGCGCGGGCGCAGATAGGGTATTGCGGCCAGAACCGCCGCCGGCTCGCCGCTGCGGTCATGAATGACCACCAGCTGATCCCGGATCTCCGGCTGGGCACCGCCTATAACAGTGACATTCAGACAGGCCAGCAGGGTCCGCGACTCATGCAGGGTGGCCACTGAGTCATGGTTCCCCCCCAGAATAACCAGCTGACAACCGCTGGCCTGAATCTGCACCACAAAATGGTTGTAGATCTCACGGGCATAGCTCGGGGGGGTGCCGGTGTCGAAAATATCGCCGGCAATTACCAGTGCATCGATCCGTTCCGATTCAATCAACACCAGGAGCCAGTCCAGAAAAGCCTGGTGCTCGTTAGCGCGGCTCTTTCCCATAAAGTTCTGGCCCAGATGCCAGTCGGAGGTGTGCAGCAGTCGCATGAAGTGCGGGTCTCTATCAGCGGTAGACTTAAAGGCCGGCCATTGTAGCAGAGCCGGGGTCGGCGAGGGTTGCTAACAGCACCTGGCGCGGCGATATAAAGGCTTTGCAGGAGATGCCCGGACTGATCCAGCTGAGGTCAGTCTTATCATTGGCAATCAGAGCATAGAACGGTTCCCCCCCGCACAGGGTCAGTTTCACCTCGGTCTCGCGACTCATCGGTGTAACCGCCTCGATTCGGGCATCCAGCTGATTGTGCTGCTGCCGGTCACTGCCCCCCGGTCCCAGGCTCACCGCGAAGGCTTTGATCATCGCGACTACTTCCCGCCCCGGCTGTAACTGCAAGCGCAGGCTGCTGCCACGGGTGACAGAGGCGAAGAGGCTCTGGCCGCCTGATAACCTGATCTCAACCAGGTCGTTGTGATCCCGCGAGCTGATGGCCGCGACCTGTCCACTAAGCTGGTTACGGGCACTGGTCTGAAGGGAGATACGGGCAATCAGACTGTGCAGATTATCCATCGGCAGTGTTTCGTCCTGCAGGGCAGTCAGTGCAATATTCTGTACCTGCCCGACCAATCGGTACATCTGCACCAGCCTCAGGCCAAAGGGTGTTAAGCGGGCACCGCCACCGCCTTTGCCACCCACGACGCGTTCCACCACCGGTTTTTCCGCCAGCGAGTTGAACTGATTCACGGCATCCCATGCCGACTTATAACTCATTCCCGCAGCCGCAGCGCCTTTACTGATCGACCCTGTCTCCCCGATCTGTTCCAGCAGAGCTATACGGCGGGGGTCAGCGAACAACTTTCCCGCCCGCTGCAGAATTAGCGCGGAATCCAGTTCCATATCAACTCCCATATCTTTGATTGGATCAATCTCAAGGCTTAGATTGTACATCGCTATATAACTTGGTATATAACGAATTCCTGGATTCCAATGGATAGACTGCTATGTACCGCTTTCGGGCTTTTCTGCTGCTTATGCTGTTCACTGCAATGCCCGCTTCGGCAACTGAGCGGATCACCCTGTTTGCAGCGGCTTCGATGACCAATGCCCTGCAGGAGGTCATCAGCCGCTTTGAGGCTCAGCAGGATATCGAGGTGACCCCGGTATATGCAGCCTCTTCGGCCCTGGCCCGGCAGATTGCACGGGGCGCGCCGGCCACTGTTTTCATCTCGGCGAACCGTAAATGGATGGATTACCTGCAACAACAGGGAGTGGTCGAGCCATCGAACCGCGCTACCCTGCTGAATAACCGCCTGGTGATCATTGCCAGCCGCGACTACAACACAGAATCAATCTCCCTTGACGCTGGCTGGCCGCTTAAGCAACAGCTGGATGGCGAGCGCCTGGCCATGGCCGATCCGGACCATGTACCGGCCGGTATCTATGCAAAGCAGGCCCTGCAATCGCTCGGCCTCTGGCAACAGGCAGCAACACTGATCACCCGCAGTCGGAACGTCCGCTCGGCGCTGGCGCTGGTCGAGCGCGGCGAAACGCCGCTGGGCATCGTCTATAAGACCGACGCCATGGTGAGCCCGAATGTCCGGATAGTGGCCGAGTTTCCGGCCGGCAGTCATCCAGCCATCGAATACCCAATGGCACTGATCACAGGTTCTGGACGGGAAGATGCCGGCAACAAACTTTACCAGTACCTGCGCTCGGAAGAAGCGGCGGGGATCTTCCATCGCTACGGTTTCAGGAATGCACACTGATGCTGACGCCGTTTGAGTGGCAGGCCCTTTTACTCAGCCTGAAGGTATCGGGCGTAGCCGTACTCGCCAGTCTGCCGGTTGGTATTTTCACCGCCTGGATACTGGCCCGCTATCAGTTTGCCGGGCGAGCCCTGCTGGATGGCATTATCCACCTGCCTCTGGTGCTGCCGCCTGTCGTTATCGGCTACCTGTTACTGATCGCCATGGGCAAACAGGGCCTGATCGGCAGCTTTCTCTATGATCACTTTGGTATCAGTTTCAGTTTTAACTGGCTTGGAGCCAGCCTGGCGGCAGCGGTGGTCTCCTTTCCATTGATGGTGCGGGCAATAAGACTGGCATTTGAGGCGATCGACAGCAAACTGGAAGCCGCCGCCCGCACACTCGGGGCCTCAGCGCTGCGGGTCTTTTTTACTATCACCCTGCCACTGGCATTGCCGGGCATCTTCACCGGGATATTGCTGGCATTTGCCCGCAGCCTGGGGGAGTTTGGCGCAACCATCACCTTCGTATCCAACATTCCCGGCGAGACCCGCACCATTCCGCTGGCGATGTATTCGTTTATAGAGACGCCCGGCGCTGAGGCTTCAGCCGCCCGGCTTTGTGTAATATCAATCATCATCGCCCTGCTCTCGCTGCTGGTATCCGAGTGGCTGTCTCGCCGGGCCCGGCGGACGCTGGAGGGATAGTGCTAAAACTCGAACTGCAACACCAGCAGGGTGCATTCTCCCTCGACGCCAAGCTGGTTATGCCGAATCAGGGGATCACTGCCATTTTTGGTCGCTCCGGCGCCGGCAAAACCACCCTGATCAACCTGATCAGCGGATTGGAAACGCCGCAGTCTGGCCTGATCGAGCTGAACGGCAAACCACTGCTCGATACGGCTAACAAGCTATGCCTGCCGCCAGAGAAACGCCGGATCGGTTACGTCTTCCAGGATGCCCGGTTGTTTCCTCATTACAGCGTCAGAGGCAACCTCAACTATGGCCGCAAAGACCGTTCCGACGCTGTCCTGTTTGAAACTATTACCCAGCTACTTGGCATCGAAACGTTGCTGGAGCGCTACCCGGCACGTCTTTCCGGCGGCGAGAAACAACGTGTCGCGATTGGTCGCGCCCTGCTGTCAGAGCCTGAACTGCTACTGCTGGATGAGCCGCTGGCATCACTCGACCTGCCCCGCAAGAGAGAGTTGCTACCCTATCTGGAAAAGCTGGCACAGGAGGTCAGAATTCCGATTCTGTATGTCAGTCACAGCCTGGATGAGATCCTGCACCTGGCTGATAATATGGTGCTGATGGATAAAGGAGAGGTGGTACTGAACGGCCCGGTAGAGCGCTTGTGGGGGTCGGCAGCACTGCAGCCTTGGTTCGGCCCGGATGTACAGAGCAGCCTGTTGCCAACCCAGCTCAGCCACCACCATGCAGACTATCCCATGAGCTGCCTGCAACTGGGGTCCGGGGAACAGCTGTGGGTACCAAAGATTGATGCGCAGCCGGGTGCTGCGGTCAGGGTGAGGATCTATGCCCGGGAGGTATCGCTGGCGCGCAGCCGGCCTGAGGACTCCAGCATCCGCAATATCCTGCCGGCGAAGATCCGTCTGATGCAGCGTGAAGCATCGCGAATACAGGTCTTGCTGACACTGGGCGAGGCCGAACTCTGGGCCTATGTATCGGAATGGGCGGCGGCGGATCTGCAACTGAAACCGGGCGAAGAGATCTTCGCCCAGATTAAGAGTGTCAGCGTTACCCGCAATGACTGGGCGTCACTGTAACCTTATGCCTTGACTGCCTTGCGAGTCGGTTCGCGCATCGTAACAAACTCTTCCGCTGCGGTCGGGTGAATGCCGATGGTCGAGTCAAAGACCGCCTTGGTCGCACCGGCTTTAAGCGCTACGCCAATACCCTGCAGTACTTCGCCGGCATCCGGCCCGACCATATGAACACCCAGCACCTTATCCGTATCGGCGTCCACCAGCATTTTCATAAAGGTTTTCTCATCACTGCCGCTGAGGGTGTGCTTCATGGCGCGGAAGCTGGAACTGTAAACGTCGACATTGCTGTAGCGCTCTGCCGCCTGCTCTTCGGTCAGGCCGACAGTCCCGATATTCGGCTGACAGAACACGGCAGTCGGAATCAGTTCATAGTCAACCTTCTGGTTCTGGTTGCCATACAGGTTACGGACCAGTGCCATCCCTTCGGCCAGAGCCACCGGTGTCAGCTGAACCCGGTCGATCACATCACCGATCGCATAAACGGATGGCACCGAGGTCTGGAACTGATCGTTCACTACGATGGCTCCATTTGCCGCCTGCTCAATGCCCAGCGCCTCCAGACCGATCCCTTCGACCTTCGGTTTGCGACCCGTGGCGTACATGATCAGGTCGGTCTCCAGCACCGAGCCATCTTCCAGAGTGGCGCGCAGTGAGCCATCTTCAAGCTTCTCGACGGAGGCGATATTGCTGCTGAATCGCAGATCCACGCCTTTCTTCGCAACTTCCTCAGCAGTAAATTCACGTACTTCTTTATCGAAGCCGCGCAGGAACAGCTCGCCACGGTAGATCAGGCTGGTATCGGCCCCCAGACCGGCAAAGATACCGGCAAATTCCACCGCAATGTAACCGCCACCGACGACCACCGCGCGTTTCGGGAACTGATCCAGATAAAATACTTCGTTCGAACTGATTACATGTTCACTGCCCGGAAACTCCGGTACATGTGGCCAGCCTCCGACCGCGACCAGTATCCGCTCTGCGGTATAGGTCTTATCGCCTACCGCAACGGTATTGGCATCAACCAGGGTGGCACGGCCATTGATCAGCTCACAGCCGGAGTTCACCAGCAGGTTGCGATAGATGCCATTCAGACGCTCGATCTCCCGGGTCTTGTTGTCGCGCAGGGTCGGCCAGTCAAAGTCAGGCGAAGTGGCAGACCAGCCAAACCCCCGGGCGTTCTCGAATTCCTCAACAAAGTGAGAAGCATAGACAAACAGCTTCTTAGGCACACAACCCACGTTAACGCAGGTACCGCCCAGGTGACGGTCTTCGGCAACCGCTACGCGCACGCCCATCGCTGCCGCCATCCGCGCAGCGCGGACACCACCGGAACCGGCACCAATGACAAACAGATCAAAATCATATGCTGACACAATATTCTCCCCAAAACGCTAAACGCCGCCCGGACAGCTCCATCGCATCCGGGATAAGACAACGGCCAATACTATAGACGAAGCTGGCGTGCAAAAGACGATGACGGCAATGCTAATCGCATGGCGGTCAAACTACCAATAGAAACAGGCAAACAGCCTTATAGCTATCGCTTATCCAGCACAGCTGAAAGAGCCGTGATACACTCCTGCAGCCTGACACTAAGGAACGGATCTAAATGAAACTCGTATGCTTCAACGTCAATGGCCTGCGGGCCCGTATCCATCAAATCAAAGCGGTGATCGACAAACATCAGCCTGATGTGATCGGCATTCAGGAGACCAAGGTTGTCGACGAAGAGTTCCCGGTAGAGGATATAAAATCTTTGGGATACCACGTCGAGTTTCATGGTCAGAAGGGACACTACGGCGTCTGCCTGATCTCCAGGCGACCACCTCTGAGCCTGCAGAAAGGCTTTAGCACGGATACCGAAGACGCTCAGCGACGCATGATCATCGGAGAGTTTGAAGATGGCAATGGCGGTACCGTCACTATCCTGAACGGTTATTTCCCGCAAGGTGAAAATGTCAGCCATGAAACCAAATTCCCGGCCAAGCGTAAATTCTATGCCGACCTGCAGACAACACTGGAGCAGCAATACGATCCCGCTGCACCGCTGATCGTGATGGGTGACCTCAATATCTCACCCGAGGATATTGATATCGGTATCGGAGAGCCGAACCGTAAGCGCTGGCTGCGTGACGGTAAGGCAAGCTTCCAGCCTGAAGAGCGCGAGTGGCTGGGCAAGCTCAAGGCCTGGGGACTGACCGATACGTTCCGACACCTGCATCCAGAGAACGACGATACCTTCAGCTGGTTCGATTACCGTTCCAAAGGCTTTGACCGTGAACCCAGACGTGGCCTGCGTATCGATGCTATCCTGGCGACTGACAGCCTGTTGGCGAAATGCAGCGATGCCGGTGTGGATTACGAGATCCGCGGCATGGAAAAACCCTCTGATCATGCGCCTCTATGGGCTGAATTCACACTCTGAATGCAGCCACAGCGGCAGCTGTTGACGCCGACCGTATCAGATATCGGACACCGGGCTTGTAAAGCCCGGTGGTTTCACCACCAGCATGTCACATACCAGATCATCGGCAATCCGCTCGATGGTACTGCCCAGCAGTAAGCGATCAATAAAGCCTTTCGGCACCGACCCCACGACCAGGATATCGACCTGTTGCTCGCTGGCAAATATCGGCAGTGTCTTATGGGTTTCGCCCTCCAGCATATGCAACTGACCGGCGCCGGTATCGATATCAAAACGCTGCAAAAACGATGCGACCCGGTCACGATGCTGCTCGCGTACCCGGTGCTGCAGAGCCCCGTAATCCGCAATCACATGCTCATCAAAAACCGCCGAGTGCGGCAAGGTATGAAGGCTGTGTATATAGCTGCAGCGCCCCGCCAGAGCAGTCGCAAAAATACGTGTTTCTGACACTATTGCTTCATCCAGCGACACAGGTTCGTCACACTCATGGAACGGATCGATGCAGGCAGAAAGGTGCAGTGCCTCCCCCCAGCTGCGCCCCTTGAGCAGCAATAATGGTACCGGGCACTCCCGCATCATATCCCAGTCACAACTGGAAACCAGGTGCCCCAGGGTGTGGTGCTCGGCAATGCCATGCACAACCAGGTCGGGCTGGTAACGGGCTATCTGCTTCAGAATGGCTTCAACCCTGTGACTGTTCCAGGTAACATCGGTTGTCACCTCCAGCCCCCGCTTCAGCAGTGGCCGTGCCAGCTCTTCCAGTCGCGCTTCAATCTGCTTCAGATACCTGTGCTCAGCACTCTGCTCAGCCTTGTTATCGAACAGGTAGCCCTGCTTAATCGCCCGGTTATAGCAAGGCGAGTAGAGCTCAGTTCTGGCACCACAGGATTTCGCTATACGTGCCACTTTTTCCAGCAGCATTCCGTTGTCTGCCTGCGTATCTACATGAACAAGAATTTTCTCGATACCCGACATTGAGAGTCTCCCAAAATCAAACACCAGTCGGCACCGTGTCCCTCCGGCTCCGATTGCAGATAAACGGATTTTTGCTTAAGCTCCTATATAAACTAAAACTAATATACATATAACTATAATCAGGTACGCAGAATGAACGTTATACCCTTCTATCACAGCCCCAGCGGCAGCTTCAGCTACATAGTGACGAACCGGCACAGTCATCGCTGCCTTGTGATAGATCCGGTACTCGACTTTGAAGCCCAGCCCGCCCGCACTTCAACTGAATCTGCTGATCAAATTATAAGCTACATCACCCGCAACGGTTTGGAATTGGAGTGGATACTCGAAACCCATGCCCACGCCGATCACCTGTCAGCCGCACAACACCTGAAGCAGCAATGTGGTGGCAAGGTTGCCATTGGTCGCCAGATCACCCAGGTACAGCGGGTTTTTGGCAGCTTGTTCAATGAAGGGACGGCACTGACAGCAGATGGCAGCCAGTTTGACCTGTTGCTGGATAATGATGACCGGTTGCAATGCGGAGACCTGGAGATCCGGGTACTGCATACACCCGGCCACACACCGGCCTGCATCAGCTACCAGATAGGTGAAGCGTTGTTTGTCGGCGATACTCTGTTTATGCCTGACCTGGGTACGGCACGAGCGGATTTTCCCGGCGGTGATGCCGGTATCCTGTTTCAATCAATCCAGAAATTGCTGAACTTTCCCGACCATTACCGTATTTATGTCTGTCACGACTACCCGCCAGAAGGTCGTGAAGCAACCTGCTCTGCAACTGTCGCCGAGCAGCGCTCAGCCAATATCCACCTGAACGGTGACTGTGACAGTTATATCGCCCTCCGACAGCAACGCGACGCTACTCTGGCTATTCCGGCCCTGCTCTTCCCGGCAATCCAGGTAAATATTCGCGCCGGTAAGCTGCCTGAAGCTGAAAGCAACGGTATTAAATACCTGAAAATACCGCTCAATCAGGAACTATAGTCTGGCCTCGTGGCCTCGTGGCCTTGTGACGCCGGATGACTAAGACCGTGTTTCCGGCCACCCGGAACGGCAACGGACACTCAGCCTACACGGGCCGCTTCCAGCTGTCGTTCCAGCAAGATTAAGTTGTAACATTTTCTATACAATCACTCGATCTTAGCTGTGTTTTCACTCATACTATTTACCTACCAACTCTACGGCTTCAGGGACAGTTGATGAGCACCATTCCTGCTTTTAATTCCGGCGTGCAGAGTCTCTACACTGCCAACCAGCAGCTGAATCAGCACGCTCATAAGATTGCGACACAGGGTGTTACCACTGCTCCCACCGCGGATTCTGCAGACAATCGCAATTTGGCCCCGACATCAGCCACAACCGTGAGTTCGGATGCGTCCGCGCGCAAACCTCTTACAGAGTCTCTGGTCGGTCTGCAACAGAGTGAAACCTATGCCCTCGCAGGCACTAAAGTGATCCAGACCAGCGACGAGATGCTTGGCTCACTGATCGATATTCAGGCCTGAATTCCAGCTTCCCAGATCAAACCAGACCTTAGATAACAGATATCCAATAAAACCAATTTTTATATTAGTTTTTATTAAATTAGATTTATCTTATGTGTAGAATATAGCCCATCTCAACCCGATCTCAGAGGTGATCTATGACCCTTAATGCTGCGCTGCGCCTGATGGCTGGATCTGTAATCCTGATCAGTCTCGCACTGGGCACCTATCTACATGAATACTGGTATTACCTGACCGGATTTGTTGGCCTGAACCTGCTTCAGTCGGGCGTAACCCGCTGGTGTCCGGCAGTATCGATCTTCAAGATGGCAGGCCTGAAAGCTGAGCCCTGTGTCAGTTCCGGTAGAAGTATCCATCAGGGCGTTCACATCATCGCCGGTAGTATGGTGCTGGTGACCGTTGCAATGGTGGTCTTCCTGAAGATGACGCCGATGATCCTGCTGCTGACAGCTGTGTTCGGCTTTAGCCTGCTGCAGTCTGCCTTCAGCGGCTGGTGCCCGGCATTTTCAATCGCCAGGCTGCTCGGCTTCAAACAGCCAGCGTAAAGCTATGGACGCACCCAGAGGGAACCCAGCTGCCAAAATCCCCAGATACGAAGTCCCGGACTGGTTAGCAGGTTCCCTTCATTTTCTATGCCTGAAAAGCCCGCAACCTCAAAATGGATTGCCCTGTTTTCTATCAACAGGGCAATCTTGCATTTATTCACCTCAATTGCTTAGCAGAGCCAAAAAATACTCCCGCAACGATACTATTTTTATATCGGTTGGCTAAAATAGCGCTCTCCTATTCCTTAAAAGATCTGCTCCGAAAAAGGATCAACGCTTGGCGCTCCGACTTTTCACGCTGCTGTTACCGGCAATGGTTTTACTGGGTGGTGCATTCGCAGCGCTTATGCCCGTCGCCACCCTGCCCAGCGCCCACCAGAATACCGTTGCCGCCCTGCCCTACCTGCTGGCCCTGATTACCGGATTTCTGGGATGTAGTTTTAGACGGAGCCGTATTCTGTTTATCGCCATTAACCTGGCCGCCGCCTATTTCCTGATTCAGACTTATCTGCAGACCAGCCTTGCCCGCCCGGATGCCTATGTGCTGTTTACGGCCATATCTCTGCTGCTGCCACTGAATATTGCGCTCATCGCCATCTATGGCGAACGCGGCGTATTTACCCTTCCCGGCCTGCTACGTATTGGCGTAGTCTCATTGGGCTATGCATTGCTGTACATACTGCTACAAGCACAACAATTGCCCTACCTGTTGCCGGAGCTTCCAGCCAGCATGCTGGAGATGGTGGCTGAAGACACTTATCTCAGCGAAGCCGCAGCTATAGTGTTTTTGCTGGCATTGATTCCGGTAATGGCCTCACTGATATTACGCAAGACCCATACGGATGCGGGCTTACTGGCGTCACTGGTGGCTGCGCTGGTAATGATTCTGTGGTTTGACCGGCCGCTGATCTCATCCCTGTTTGTCTCTGCAGCGCTGATTTCCCTGGCGATATCGGTTGTCCAGAACAGTTACAATATGGCTTTTATCGACGAACTCACCGGTATTCCGGCCCGGCGAGCGCTACGCAATAAACTGGCCACGCTGGGGCGTCAGTACAGTATCGCCATGATGGATATCGACCATTTCAAGAAGTTTAACGATACCTATGGCCACGATATCGGTGATCAGGTGTTGCGTATGGTCGCCGCCAAGATCAATCAGGTGCGGGGCGGCGGTAAAGCCTACCGCTACGGTGGTGAAGAATTTACCGTGGTTTTCCCCGGCAAAACCGAGCAGCAGGCACTGGCCTATCTTGAGGAGGTACGCGAAATAATCGCCAACTACCCGATGGCCATCCGCAGCGAACAGCGCCCAGACGACCATAAGGAAGGCAAACGTTTACGGGATAACCACCGCGGCACCGAAGTGGTATCAGTCACTATCAGTATCGGCGTGGCCGAGAAACAGGAAAGCCACGAGGATGCCGATGCGGTGATCAAGTCGGCAGATCAGGCGCTCTATCAGGCCAAGGAAGCCGGTCGTAACTGCTCCGTCACCAGCCAGCAGGAACCTGAAACCAGAAAACGCCCGCGTTCAGCAGCAGGGGCGCCAAAGGATTTCGCCCGACAGGGTTAGCTGCCCGGTACAAGTACCAGCCAGCTTCAACTGCGGCTTTGCCTTAACCCCCCGCGCTAGCCGCGCTGCCTAACAACAGCTTTATTGCGCGAAGATCCGGCGGCACAACAAAGTCTCTTATTGTTCTGCAGAACTCCGGTACCCTCCCGGCAGCGCTAAGCATTGCGACCTGAGCCTCGATGGCTTTGGACATCTGTATATCCGCGGCAACAGGCAGCGCTCAGCCGGTCATCGATCACATTACGTTCAGTGCCTGGCATTCAGCTATCAGCCTCCTGCGGGACAGACGTCGGAAACGAAAAAGCCCATCACAGTGGATGGGCTTTTGATTCAGCAGTGGGGATCAGCGTCAGCTATCGACCGTCGCCGTCTCCTCCACCTTTATCGGTTCCTCATGCTTTTCGCCTTTATGCTCCTCCAACGCTTTCTTCGAGCGCTTTTCCAGCAGCAGGTAAAGGATGACGCCGATAGCCAGACCGTAAGCGGCACCGTATACAGACAGCACCACACCCATAGTGCCGGCTACGCCCATAGAGGTCGCATTGTTGATCTGTTCAACACCGACAGAGATACACAGGTAACCGGTGATCAGCAGTGTCAGGGAGAGAGCGATTGGCAGTACTGGCTTGAACAGGGTTACCAGCGGCAGCATAAACAGCGCCAGGAAACCAACAATCCAGAACACGCCTGCGCCCGAGTAGATGGTATCCATCGCTGAACGACCGTAGCGGTAACGCTCCGCCATTGTAGCCATAACACCGGTAAACAGAGGACCGGCCAGGCCAGGGTATGGCGCGAAGAAGGAGTGCATCAGGTTACGCAGCGCAGTGACCAGGTGAACGCGGTCTACGTTGTCTTCGATCTTCTCATCCTGACGCAGATGGTCAACACGACCCAGCAGAGTCTGGCCAACGATGATGTCACCAAAGGCGATAACGTAGGCGATGATCGCCGTTGGGATCGCCATCCACAGCATATCCAGCGTTGGCCAGCCGACGGTAAACGGCAGATAGTTGATCAGCTGGTCAAAAGCCGGCGAGGTGAAACCAAACTGTACATCCGGCAGGTCATACTCACCCACACCCCAGCCGATGCACATTGCCACCAGAGAACCCGGTACCATGCCGTAACCGGCGATGACCTTGGCCCAGCGATGCTTTTCAACATAGTCGCGGAAAGACAGGGAAAACAGCACATAGGCCGTTACGAAGAAGCCCAGCGTCAGCGAGATTGGTGTTGCATCCAGACGGCCGCCGTCAACGATTTCACCCGTGATTGCTGCAATACCGGCCCCCAGCAAGATACCGCCCTTGATGGAATCCGGGAACATGTTCACCAGCTTACTGCCGAGCCGCGTGATACCCAGGACAAAGAAGATCAGCGTCACGATAAGCTGCAGCCCCACCAGTGCACGAATCGCTTCAGGGCCCGGTTCGAAGTCCTTCAGGTAGAGTATGACCACCGGAATCGCCGGTGTAATCCAGCCGGGTACATAAGGAACCCCCAGCAGGTTTGGCAACATAAAGCCAATACCACAGATAACAACGTACGCCAGTGCTACGTCGTAAGGCAGGCCCAGGTATTTTTCCAGCAATGGGATCATCCCCATTGCGACCACGAACATGATCAGTGCCTGAACGGTTTCCGGCCATTCCCAGCGGTAGTGAATCAGAGGGATACGAACCTTAAATGGCCCCATCGGCCAATAGGGATGTTCCTCGCCATGATTTCTTTTTATAAGCGCCATAATGAGCTACCTGTTATCACACATGCTAAGTCATGCTGATGCGTGCCTGATGCACTGCAACACCAACAATGCCAAGTTTTAAAAGCATGGAGAAATTACTTTGTGCAGAGCAGCAAGTCGATAACAGAGAGGGCGACTTTAGTCGCCCTTCAATACCAAAGTATTACAGGAATCCCCCTACGAAATAAACACCCACACCTAAGCGGGAATTCCTATTAGCAAGAGGTATTAGAAGAAACGAATATAAGGATATTCTAACAAGCACCACCGACCTTAGGGTCTGTTACTCTTCCCCCGGCCAACACCGGGCTGCTGTCAGAAAGAGTAACGCAGCCTCAGATAAAGGTTGCTGGCATCTTCGAACTGGCCGAAGAAGGTGTGGCGCTCTTTACCACCGAATATATTGGCGCCAGCGGTGAGAGCAAACTGATCGTTGAAGCGGTAATCGGCAACCGGGCGCAGCAACCAGTCACGATCAGAGGGAGACCAGAAACTGAACCAGGAAAGCTGCAGACTATCCTGTAGCAGTCGCTGTGTCAGCCGGAGGCTGATCAGATGCCGGTATTCATCTACCCGAAACGGATTACCGGCATCGCCGCTTTTAAGCACATCATACTGCTGTGTCCACTCCAGATAGTACTGGATTCCCAGGGTCAGACGGGGACGAATTTCCCGCTCATAGCCGCTAAGCCAGCGAAACTGGTCGTTTGGTATCGCGGGATCCGTACCCTGACCATCGGCTGTTTCATACCAGGCGATCTCAATATTACCCAGCCCGCCAAACAGATTATCTCTCAGGCTGGCACCGTAGACCTGTAGCGGGCTATGGAAGGCACTCCCGGAGACCGTCATAGCATTGGCCTGCTTCCAGAATCCGTAATAACCATAGAGTGCCCACTCGGTACTGCCCTCAGTACCAAAGATTCGTACCGCCCACTCCCCCTTATCCTGACCAACAATACGGGGGGACTGAGCGGTCTGCAGGCCTGACTGGCTGTTAAAGTAGGAAAAGCGCTGCCCGCTGATCGAGCGGTCAGCTTCAAATTCCGGCGTCCAGACCAGATCAAAATTGACCCTGTCGGTAAAATGACTCAGCTTCAGGCTATCCGACGGCGCTTTAAGATACTCATCATCACGCCCGGCGAAAAACGATACCCAGTCTTTGGGAAAGAGGTCATTCAGAAACAGCAGATCACCGGTTCCCCAGGTAAGGACCTGACGCCCCAGCCGCAGGTCTGTGGATTCTGCCGGGCTCAGATCCAGCTTTGCCTCACGCAGACGACCATGGCCACCATGTTCAACAGCGTCGACATACAGGTCCGCCTTGATGCTCAGGCGCATATCGTTGACCGCCGATTCCAGCTCGAAGCGGTTACGGAACTCGCCCAGAGTAAGACTCTCATCAGCCAGAGCCGGATCATCAGAGGTGCGCCCGCCTAAAGCCAGTTCAGAAAAGCCGTGCAATACCGGCCCGGTATCGCTATCGGTCTGATCCCAGCCGGCATCATCCCAGCTGTCGTCACCCTGCTCCCAGCCATCATCGGTCACAGGAGAGTCATCAGCCGTTGCCGGCAGCGGTGCCATCAGGCTAAGCAGCCCCCACAGCAGGGTTGGCAGCGACCTGTTCATGACGCAGGCCGTTTCAGCCACTGACGAGGCAACTTGCGCAGCGAACGCTCACTAAAGACCGCATCATCCAGCCCGATATTGTATTTCTGGAAGCGAAACTCCATGGTGGTAGAACCGCCACTGCGCAGGTCCGAAACCCTGGAACGGGTCACGGTGGGAATCCCCTGCACCTCAGAAATATCCAGCACTTCCACCCGACGGTAGACACTGCCCGTCTCATCCTGATACTCAATCTTAACCGGCAGCATATTCGCTTTGTCTATCCACACCTGATAGCGGCTGAACTCCACCGTCGCCGGATCTTTAGGCGTATTCAGTACCTGATAGAAGCGTCCCTCTGACGACAACAGCTTATGCTCGTCATCGTTGAGGTTGCGTCCGGAGACATCCTCGTAGAAGTAGTGAGACCCCATAAAACTGGTACGTTTATCCCCTGCCGAGATGCGCTTGACCAGGTCCAGCCCCGGCAGGTAGAGCCAGCGGTCATCATCTGCTGCAACATGTTTCGCCACCATAAATACCGTATTTCGCACATCGGCGGGACGGCTGAAAGCCACCAGAAAATCCTGATCCCCGCCCTCGGCACGGTCGCGGCGCAAGATGGTAAACTGCCGGCTCTGGCGCCCTCCATCACGGTCCTCAATCAGCATTCTCGCTTCAGCCCGGCCATCATCGGCAGCATAGTAAGCCGCCAGATTAGCCTGTTGGACAATCTTGTTTACATCCTGCAGCTCCGACGCCTGAGCGCCACCGGAAGCGAATAGCAAAGCAGACAGCATAAGACTCGGTTTAAACATTTTGTTTCTCCTCCGGGCGGGAATCAGGGCATGAGAACAGACGTTTTTTGTCCGACAGGTGGTTCATCACCGCAGGCAGGAGCACCAGGGTGACCAAAGCAGAGACGGCCATTATGGCGGCCAGGAAGAAGCCCACAGTGATATAGGGCACCAACGGTGCCAGTAATAACGGCGTGAAACCAATCGCCACGACAATAGCGTTGCGACTGATTGCCCGTGCAGGGCCACGACAGACCTCGGCAACCGTCTGCTGCCAGTCGCCTTGCCGGCGATAGATGGCGCGGGTCCGTTCCAGGAAGTGAATGGCAAAATCCACCGACAAGCCCAGAGTCAGTGCCGAGAGTACCGCGATGGGCATATCGTAATCTTTGCCAACCCAGCCGATCAGGCCATATATAAACAGGATCGTGACCGTCAGGGGCAACATGGAGAGCAGTCCGAGCGGCAGCGAACGAAACAGCACCACCATCATCACCAGCACCATCACAAAGGCACTCAGGAGGCTGTTCAACATGCCCTTAACCATCTCATCCTGCCACACCACATTGATATATGAGAGGCCTGCCCAGCGGGCCGACACACCCTGAGGTAACGGGTTATCACGGAAGTAGCTGTCAACCTGAGCGATGACACGGGACATATCCTGATTGTCTCCACTCCTAAGTTGCAGCCAGAGTGCTGTCGAACTGTAGTCCGGCGTTACCATGTGCCAGAGGTCATCCGGCCTGTGCGATGACTGAAAGCTGAGAATCGTCTGAGCCGCTGCGGCCTGAGTATCTGGCAGACGGTAGGCCGGCTCCGCCCCTCCGTTCAGTTCGCGATACACGGTTTTCAGCAGCGTCACCAGCGAGTTGGTTTTGCCAACATCGGCAGACTGATCGAGATAGGCCTGCAGACCCTCGACATAGGAGAGCGCATCCGGCCTAAGAAAGTACTTTGCTTCTGCCTGCGCCTGCTCTGTCATATTCAGCAGTGCCAGCCAGCGGCGGGCATCAGCGTCGGAAGCCGAGAAACCGGCGTCATCAAAAGCGGCAACCAGATTATCTGCAAATACCTGAAAACTGTCCGCTTCTGCAGCGGCGATATGTGAGTCCAGCTGCTGGCGAAAGCCGGCGTCGGCTGCGACTGAAGCGGCCTGCAACTGCCTGATCAGGCGGGGCTTAGCCGTTGTTACGCCCTGCTCTTCCAGTACCAGAAAGGCATCATAGGTGCCGGAAAAGTGGTTGTTCATCACCTGATCGGCGATGCGCAGACGATGATCTTCCTTGAACCAGCGCAGCGGATTGTCGTTAATCTGAATCTGAGCAATACCCCAGACTGAGAGCGAGCCGATTGCAATCAGTCCCAGCAACAGCAGCTTACTGCGCGCCAGAGAGAAGCGCCCGGCTGCAGACAACCAGCGCCCCAACGCGCCACTGTCCTCATCGACGATACGATGGTCCTGCAGTCGTGCCATACGCTGCGGAGACAGGCTGACAATGTAAGCCGGCACCAGAATGAAGGTGAGGAAAAACGCCAGGAATATACCGGCCGCGACATGCAGACCGAATATCTGAACCGGCGGTATCGGCGTGAATGCCAGCGATGCAAATCCCGCTGCTGAGGTAATTGAGGTATACAGCATCGGGGTAAAAAGGTGACCCAGTACTTCCCTTAACGCCTGACGCGGATCGGTGCCCGGTTTATAGCGGTCGGCAAACTCGGACAGGATATGCACCGAGTCGACGACGGCGATCGGCATCAGGAAGATCGGTATCATCGAGCTCATAATATGCACGGTGTAGCCCTGACCGATCAGCAACCCCATAGTGATGATTACGGTAGCCATTGCCACCAGCATCGGCGCTGTAATCAACAGGAAGGAGCGGAAGAAATACCACATCAGCACAAAGATCATCAGCCCGGCCAGCGGCGCTGAAATGGCCATCTGGACAAACATCTCCACACCAAAGGTATCTTCAGCCACCGGCAGACCGGCCATGTAATAACGGTTTTCCGAACCCAGCGATGCAATGACCGCATCGATCTCCTGAGACAGGCGGTAACTTTCTGACTTGGCAACAATGGGCACATAGATCGCCGCCGCCTGACCGTCACCGGACACCAGCGTGTTCTGTAACAATGGCAATCGATTCACCGCCGCCCGTACCTGATCGGCCTGCGCCTGGGTCACCGGCGCCTGCTTCATCATCCAGGCAAAACGGATCGTACCAGGCCCCTCCTGAGTGATGTTATCCACCGTATCAAGCGACATCAGGTCTTGTCGAACCACCCCCTCCATCTGCTGAATGGCGGCCGACAACCGGTGCAGGTCCCGCAGGGATTCCGGGTTATAGATACCATTTTCATCGCGGTCATTGACCGCACCGACGACAATACTGTCATACAGTTTAAAGCGCTTTTTCACCTCATCATGAAACATCCGGTCCGGCTGCTCATGCGACAACATATTTTCAGGGTCGGTATCGATTTGAATGTTCGGTATCTGCAGGGCCGCCAGCGCAGCCAGCAGCAGCACAAAGATAAATATCCAGCGCGGCTGGTTCATGCAGAACCCGATGAGGCGATTGCGCAATAACATTAACCCGGCTCCTGTTTATAACCGTTGATTAGGGGGTTATCGCAAAATATACATTAGTAACATCTAATATTTCAACTATTATATTAGAAAATTGAGATTCAAGTTTCCTTTCAGTAGAATCCCTACTGCTAATTGGGGCATTGACAAAATAAGAACATCCCAAGCGTTCGGCGGTTCCCCCGCTCGAACACGCATTACGGCCGGAGTACTAAGTTGAATGATCTAAAAGAAAGCAGCGTTACGGCAATGGACCCGGCAACGCTGGAGATGATGAAAACGAACGCGGGAAAAGCGGCGAAGTTAATGAAGGCACTGGGGAATGAAAGCCGCCTGCTAATTCTCTGCTACCTGGATGGAAAAGAACTTTCCGTCTCAGAGCTGAATCAGAGCCTGGACCTTAGCCAGTCAGCACTTTCCCAGCATCTGGCGGTGTTGCGCAAGGATGGACTGGTAAAAACCCGTCGTGAATCTCAGACCATCTACTACTCACTGGAAGGTCAGACGGCAAAGCGCATCATCAGCACCCTTCACGAAATGTTTTGTCCGGATCACTGATCCCTCCGGACAGCTATCCGCACCGATAATCTCGCTGACATGTCAGCGGCTTCAGCAAGCCGCTGACACTTCAGTCACAACCCCGGCACCCCGGCCTGCACCATATACATATAACAGCCAGTCCCCCCCAGGATACTCAATAGAGGGCTTCTGAAGCTCAGGTGCAGCAGGCTGACACAGGCCAGTGCCAGCAGCTCCGGTAAAAACCCGCTACCGGAAAAATCCTCATTCTTGAAGGTATATAGCACCAACAACACCATCAGCACCGGCGGCAGATAACGTCCCAGATAGCCCAGCAGTGGATGGTCAGCGACCTTGTAGAGCAGGGCAAAAGGCAACACCCGGGTCAGAAACGTTGCCACAGCCATCACCAGCGTTACTGCGATAAGGTACGATATGGATTCCATCTTTCACCTCCCTTGTAGAGCAGCAATACACTCAGTGATAACACGATAGAGATCAGCAACATCTGATCACGGCTGATAAATAACAGCGTCGTCACGCCACAAACCAGTGCCAGCAGGAAAGGCGCAAAGTGCTTCACACTGCGATATTGCTCTATCACCAACACCATAAACAGCGCAGGCAACGCGAACTCGATCCCCGCGGTTGAGAATTCGATCTGTCCGCCCAACCAGGCACCAAGGGTACAGCCCAGTATCCAGTAACACTGGTTCATTGCCGTGACGTTAAACTGAAAGGCGCCACGATCAACTCCCGGATCGACCTTGGTGGCTGTCAGTAATGAATAGGTTTCATCCGTCAGTCCAAAGATCACATAAAGCCGTCGCCAGCCTTTCACTTCGAGCTGATTAAGAAGCGATATTCCGTAAAAAAGGTGGCGGGAATTAAGCAGAAAGGTGGTGATAAACACCTCTGCCAACCCGGCCTGATTCGCCAATAAGCCAACGGCCAGGAACTGGGCCGCTCCGGCGAAAATGATCACCCCCATCAGGGTGGCAAACAGCCAGTGATAGCCAAGATCACTGAACAGCACACCAAAGGCGATGCCCAACGGCACATAGCCGAACATAACCGGCAGCGAGGCCCTAAACGCCTGTGCCGTGACGGATTGAGATTGCATCTAAAGTTGCTCCGACACCCCGGGCTTTCCATGCCGGGGTTAAAGAGTCTGTCCCACACAGAACTGGCACTGCATCCAGCAGGCCGCATCCGGGGCAGATCAGGATTGAGTCAGGATTAAAATAAGAAACACCTTATATAAGTGTTTACCCTTAGACATTCAAGTCCGGAATTAAAAAAGCCGCCCCGGGGACGGCTGTTCTTTCGCGTAGACCGGTATAGCTTAGTGCTGCAGGCGGTAACGCTGCCAGTCCTCAACGGGTTCATTCAGCATCATCTTCATATCAACCACATCCTCTTCCATGTTGTAGCTGTTCTGGAAGCCGAGCTTCTTCGCCAGTCCCTGCATGCCCCGGTTACTTGGCAGCGTGGAACCAACGATCTGCAGGGTCCCCCGGCTACGCACGTAATCGATAATCTTCTGCATCAGGATTACCCCCAGCCCCTCTCCCTGCAGCTCGTCACGAATCACTACAGAGAACTCACTGCGGATATTGTCGGCGTCGGTTACTGCCCGCACAACACCCAGGGTCTCATAACCGCTGCCATCCTGTTTTTCAGCGGAGACGATAAACGCCATCTCACGGTCATAGTCAATCTGGGTCCAGTAAGCCAGCTCCTGATGAGTCGGTACGCCACGGCTGTAGAAGTAACGCATGCGAATCGATTCAGGGCTGAGGGTGTTGTAGAAAACCAGGTGGTCCGGCTCATCCTCTCCCCGAATAGCCCGCACAATCGCCGGCCGTTTCGAGCGACGCAGCTGGATATGCTCGGTCAGGTGTTCCGGGTAAGGCGAGATCGACAGTTTCGCCGGTTCGGCACTGATCGATACCGCCATATCCACCGCCAGCACTCCACGCTTGTTAAGCAACAGCGGGTTCACTTCCAGGCTTTCCAGATGCGGCAGGTCCACCACCATTTCGGAAATCTTGATCAGTACCTCGCAGATCTGGTCGATATCCTTCTCCGGCTGGTAGCTGCTCTCGCGGATAATCCGGCTGATACGGGAGTTGTTCACCAGCGAGCGGGCCAGTGCCATATTGAGCGGCGGCAGCATCACATGGCGATCAGCCAGTACATCAGTGGTATAGCCACCGGCGCCAAAGACGATAACCGGACCGAATGTCGGATCGCGGGTTACGCCCAGATTTACCTGCATCGACTGGAAGCCACGCTTCATCTGCTGCACACAGTAGCCAAAACACTCATCATCGCTGTAACGTTCACTGACCCGGTAGGCCAGCTTAGTCGCTGAATGACGTACTTCACTGATGGAGTACAGATCCTGTGCCAGGTCCTTCCAGCGCTGACCGGAGGTCTGGTCATAACAGAACGGATAGACATTATCCTTGTGCAGCGCCTTCACTGCGACCGAACCACCCAGGTGTTTGGCCGCCTCAACCACATCAGTAATATCATCGGCGTAGCGCGAATTGACACAGGGAATATCGTACAGGTCGAGCAGCTGTGAAGACTCGCGGTGACTGAGAAAGTCACGCCCCTCCGCCACCGCCTGGCTGAGCATCTCTCTGGCCTGCTGGTGGTTCGGGGTATTCTGTTCGATATAGGGCGGCGGCGTCTGGCGCATCACCTCCTGGTTCCGGTGGTAATCGACCATATGCATAAAGGCATCGACCGCTTCTTCCGGCGTGATGAAGGTCGGTACACCGGCACTGTTAAAGTGGTTACGGGCTTCGATCGCCGTTGCCCGCCCCATCCAGCAGGTCAGCACATTCCGCCGGGTCTTGCGAATAACCTTGATCAGTTCGTCGGCGGTTTCCACGCCCTGTGCCAGCCGGGTGGGCGCATGAATGACCAGTACCGTATCAACATTGACATCCTTGGTCACGATCGCCAGCGCTTCGGCAAAGCGTTCCGGCGTCGCATCTGCATGCAGGTCTATCGGATTGCGGCCATTCCAGTGTCCCGGCAGAATCGCCGCCAGCTGGGTGACGGTCTCTTCCGTCAGCGGCGCCAGTTTGCCGTTGCTTTTCAGCAGCCGGTCAGTCGCCAATGCGTTAGGCCCCATGCCGTTGCAGAGAATCGCCAGTCGTTCTCCCCGCATCGGTTTCATTCGTGACAGCGTTTCCAGGGCATGAAACAGTTCGTCCGAAGTTTCGACCCGTACGACACCCGCGCGGCGCAGGGCGGCATCATAGACGATATCTTCATCATGGATTCCCGGTGCCAGCTGCGCTTTCAGCTCAGGATCAGCAACGATATCCGACTTCAGCACCAGCACCAGCTTATTGCGCGATGCGGCCCGGATCGCAGAGAGGAAGTCACGGGACGAGCCCACCATCCGATCCAGCTGTAACAGGATCGCCTGGGTATAGGGGTCCTGTGCCAGGTAATCGAGCACCGAGGGCAGATCCACATCGACACCGTCACCGAGGGTGAGGAAATGGGAAAATCCGATCTCCTGACCGTTGGCCCAGTCGATCATCGCTGTCCCCAGCAGCCCGGACTGACCTACGTAGGCCACCTTGCCCTTAAGGATATTTACATGGGAGTAACTGGCATTCATCTTATGCCCGGGCACCAGCATGCCCATACAGTCGGGGCCAAGAATCCGGATGCCGTAAGGCTTCGCGGCTTCAATCACGCTTTCACGCAGACTCATATCCTGGGATTCGAGCGGGCGTGACAGTCCCCCGGTGAGAATCAATGCGGCTTTCACCATATTGGCACCGAGTTTACGGATCAGGTCCGGTACCGTATCAGGCGGCGAACAGATGATCGCCAGATCCGGCATCTCCGGCAGGTTGGCCACACTGCGATAGCACGGCACCCCGAAAACGCTCTCATATCCCTGTGAATTCACAGCCATCAATGGCCCCTCAAATCCACTGTCCAGCAGGTTTTGCAGGACGATGCCACCCATGCTCAGCTCCCGCTCGGAAGCGCCGAACACAGCAATCGATTTAGGTTTAAAAAAACGTTTGAGGTATTTGGTAGCCACTCAAATCCTGCCTTTCTGATACTGGATAGTTGCTAGGATTCTACCTAATGCTGCACCGCAACAAAAGGTAAACAACCGACGAAAGTCTTACGAAACAATTGCAGTTAAGTATACATTCCGGCTATTGATTCAACGTGACACAGAACAATAAGCAGCATGCAGCAAGCAGAAAAATCAGCAACTGGTACGACCAGCCCCTGTTCAGCTCGACTGCCAGGCGGCCAGCCAATCGTAGATCAAGCGAACTTCATCGGGTAACTGACGCGACTCATTCAACGCCACCCAGTAGCTCCTTCCCGAAACGACACTGAAGTCAGACACTCGCTGCAACACGCCGTCACACATTTTCTGATCTATCAGAAAGCGCGCTCCCAGCGTAATGCCCTGACCACGCTCAGCCGCATCCACCAGCACAATATAGTTATTGAAGCGACTGCCCAGTACCAGTTGCCGGCTATCGACTGCAAGTGCTTCAAACCACAGTTTCCAGTTGATCCAGTTCGGCTCAATACGATCAAAGTCCAGCAGAGTATGCTGCATCAGCTCAGCCGGGCCGTCACCACGAAACGGACATCGCTGCAGGTAATCCGGACTGGCAACCGGAAACAGTTCCTCGGCAAACAACGGCGTCATCTGCCATCCAATTCGCCGGCCCGGCTCATAGGCAATCGCTATATCGACATCTTCATGGAACAGGTCCCGGGTCACGTCCGAGGTAATAACACGGATATTCACCCGGCTATCGCGGTGGGCCCGATGGAATCCATTAATGGCCACACTGAGCCAGTAATGGGACATCGCCGTATTAGCTGACACGGTGACCGTCGGGATAGACGCTACCGGCTGGAGTTCATCAACCGCGTCGGCAAGGTAATTCAGTGATGCACTGACCTTACGGTATAGCTGTTCGCCGCGCCCGGAAAGTTGTACCCGACGGCCATGACGCTCGAATAGCTCAACCTCAAGGTGGTCCTCCAGATAGCGAATCTGCTTGCTGACTGCCGCCTGAGAAACGTGGAGTTCCTCCGCTGCGCGGGTGAAATTCAGCGTTCGCGCGGCAGCTTCAAACACCAGCAGGCTGTTCAGAGGTGGCAGGCGATGTCTGATGCTCTTCATAAAATTGCAAAACCCTCCCGGACAGGATTGCACATAACCTCAGGTTATCACCTTTAATAAAAATCCAATGGATGTACAGCCTGCCTGCACAAAATTAGACTAAAAGCCGTGAAATTCTGATTGAAAGCTAACCAACTAATAAGAATAAAGCTATGGGTTTTTATCGCCCAGATAACTCTTAGTTATTTGCAGAGAACCTTGAGCGGAGAATACTTTTATGACAATCCTTGACTGGCATGCAGAGCGATCAGACCTGGCCGGACTTCACCTGCTGGATCAGGCACCGGAAAGCGCCGGTATAGACCTGAAGGCAGTACGCTTGTATCGGCTGGGACGAGTGCGAAACGAGATGGCGAAGCGAAATATTGATGCCTTGATCATCTCCGATCCTGTCAATATCCGCTACGCCAGCGGCGCCCGGAATATGCAGATATTTTGCGCCCGCAACACCCCTTCTCGTTACCTGCTGGTCACCGCCAGTAAAAATATCCTGTTTGAATTCACCGGCTGCGAACACCTCGGTGAGGGCTTTGAAACCATCGATGAAGTTCGCCCTTCCATGACCGCCAGCTTCGTCGCTGCGGGTCCTGATATCCAGGCACGCGAAAAGCGCTGGGCCAGGGATATGCTGGCAACTATCAGCGAAATCACCGGCCCCCGACCAATCGTCGGCATGGAACGCATGAATGCAGGCAGCGCAATCTCGCTGGCCGAATTGGGCGTTAAGGTGGTCGATGCTCAGGAATCGCTGGAGATGGCACGCTGTATTAAGTCAGCCGAAGAACTTAAATGTGTGGTGGCCTCCCTGCGGGCAACCGAACGTGCCGTAGAAAACCTGCGCGCGGCGATCCGCCCGGGTATCACCGAGAACGAACTCTGGTCTGTTCTGCACCAGTCTGTCATCGCAGAAAATGGCGATTACTGCGAAACCCGTCTGCTCAGCTCCGGCAGTCGCACCAACCCCTGGTTCCAGGAGTGTGCAAGCAAACTGATCGGCGAAAACGAACTTATCGCTCTGGATACTGATGTCGTCGGCTGCCACGGTTACTATTCAGACTTCTCCCGCACCTTCCATTCCGGCCCGGCAGCCCCCAGCGAGTTGCAACGGACGCTGTATAAAATGGCCCATGAACAGGTCCAGCACAATCTGGGGATCATCAAACCGGGCATGAGCTTCAGGGAATACTCAGACCAGGCATGGAATATCCCGGAGCAGTTCCACGCTAACCGCTATTACCTGTCCGCCCACGGTGTAGGTATGACCGGTGAGTACCCCTACCTTTACCACCATGCAGACTACACCGATGCCGGTTATGACGGCCTGATCCTGCCGGGCATGACACTCTGTGTGGAAAGCTATATCGGCGAGAAAGCAGGGGCTGAGGGAGTCAAGCTGGAAGAACAGATTCTGGTGACCGAAACCGGTATCGAAGTTTTATCCAAGTTCCCATTTGAAGAAGCCCTACTGAGCTAATTACGCCCCGGGCCTGAATCAACCTACATGTCTCCCCCGCATCAAGACTGACGATGGATGCGAGGGTGAATGCCCAACCTCCTACTCCGAGGACTATCAGGGAAACAGGCGTTCGGTCGGTCCGCAACTCCGCCCCATGAACACCGCTTGCCCAAGGAAGGGCCTTTTTACAATAAATATAAAATCAGGGTATCAAAATGCAGAAATCAAGTAAGTTAAAAATAGGCCTGTCCCGCACAGGGATCTATGAAGGCCTGAATCCCACAGTCACACTGGTCAGCAAAACCATCATTGCACTGCTGGTTGTCTATGCCGTCTCCTTCCCTGACAATGCGGTCAGGATACTCGGCCAGATCAACTCAGCCCTTCTGGCCACCTTCAACAGTTACTACATTTACGCAGTGGCGTTTTTTCTGATTTTCTGTCTGGGCTGTTGCCTGAGCCCGTATGGACGCCTGTGCCTGGGACGGGATGATGAAAAACCGGAGTTCAGTTTTTTCTCCTGGTTTTCCATGATGTTCAGTGCCGGTATGGGGATCGGGCTGATGTTTTACTCCATCGGAGAGCCTCTCTACCATTTCCAGTCTAATCCGGCGCTGATGATGAGTGGTGCGGAAGGTGCCAATGCCGAGGCGGTTCCCAGCGCGATGCGCTATACCCTGCTTCACTGGGGACTGCATGCCTGGGCCGTGTATGTAGCAGCCGGGCTGGCCATGGCCTACTTTGCCTACCGTAAGGGCCAGCCACTGACGATTCGCTCAACCCTGCAGCCACTGTTCGGTGAAAAGCTGAACGGCCCGGTCGGTCACATCGTCGATATTGTCGCAGTGGTTGCGACCACTCTGGGGGTTGCCACTACTATGGGGGCGGGTGTTACACAGCTGGTTTCCGGTGTAGAGTTCGTGTTTGACAGCGGATCACTGGTCAGTGATGCCGGCACCCCCACCGCGGCGGCACTGATTATCACCCTGCTGGTTGTGATGCTCCTGTCGACCATTTCCGCCCTCACCGGCGTAACACGCGGCGTCAAATGGCTCAGCCAGATTAATATGTACCTCTCCTTCGGACTGCTGGGATTCTTTATCCTGTTTGGCTCCACCCTCTATGGGCTGCAGCTATTTGGCTCCAGCCTGCTCGACTACACCGCCAACCTGATTCCCCTGACATTCTCCGTCTGGAGCAGCAGCTCTGAAATCGGTGGCTGGCAGACCGGCTGGACCATTCTCTACTGGGCCTGGTGGATCGCCTTTGCGCCATTCGTCGGACTGTTCCTGGCGCGGATATCCCGAGGCCGCACGATCCGCGAGTTCGTCATCGGATGTGTACTGGTACCGGCTCTGACCTGTTTCGCCTGGATGGCCTTCCTGGGAGGCACCGGGCTGGAACTGGAACTGAGCGGTGCCGCTCAGGGCGCAATCACTCAGGCCGTAAATGACAATATCGCATCGGTTCTGTTTGTGACCATTGACCTGCTGAATTCCGGTACCCTAGGCACCCTGGTGAAACTCGCCTCCATCATTCTGATAGTCACCTACCTGGTGACCTCGGCTGACTCCGGGGTGCTGGTGCTGAATACCATCATGGCCGGCGGCAACAGGGATCCGCTGCCGAAACACAGGATTGTCTGGGGCGGCATCCTGACGCTAGTGGTAGGCTCGCTGCTGCTGGCAGGAGGCGTCAGCGCTATCCAGAAGGCGATGATTATCGGAGCACTACCCTTCTCGATGGTGATGGTGCTGATGTGCGTGGCAATGCTCAAATCGCTGCTGACTACGGAGAAGCAAGCTGCAGCGGTTACCGCGGGCTAACCTGCTTCCATTCAAACCAGAAGCCCCGGCTGCTATGCCGGGGCTTTTGCTGTCAGCCGGATAATGGCCTTACTGCTGCAGATGAGCATAGCTGTCGACGAAGCGTTTGTATTTGTGCTCGCCGCAGGTATAGGGCCGGGTCGTCAGTGGCGTATCTTCTGAAATACAGGTCGGCACCACGTCCACCACGGCATCGAAATCCAGGTCCATAAAAAACGGCAGTGAGTAACGCTCACGACCACTGGTATTGATCACCCGGTGCATGGTGGAGGTATAGCGTCCATTGGTGAAGGTCTGCACCAGATCGCCGATATTGACGATAAAGGTCCCCTCCACCGGCGGCGCGCTGACCCATTCCCCGACGCGATTCTGTACCTGCAATCCCCCCACGGCATCCTGATTCAGGATAGTCAGAAAGCCGTAGTCAGTATGGGCACCGATACCAAACTCCTTGCGGGTAATCTCGCCACTCTGCGGCGGATAATGCAGAAGACGCTGGATTGTGATCGGCCGGGTCTGCAACTTTTCAAAATAGTCCGCAGGCAAATTCAGGCTCAGAGCGATGGCGCTGACCAGCTTGCGCCCCAGTGCCATCATGGCCTCATGATACTGCATCATCACTTCAGCAAAACGAGCTGGCTGGGCAGGCATCTGGTTAGGCCCAAAGAACGGTGAGATCGCCTCCTGATGGGCACCCAGATCAAAACATTCCTTAAAGTCACGGGTATTCTCCGGGTCGACATTTTCGCCGTACATCGGGATATAACCACGCAGCGTCGGCCCGGACCTGACGATATTAAGCCGCTCCTTCTCTTCAAACGGCAGAGCAAAGAATGCCTCGGTCAGGTCATAGACTTCCCGGATCAGTTCAGCCGGCACTCCATGGTTGCGAACATAGAGGAAACCGATATTTTCGCAGATATCCCCGATCTCCCGGGCAACCCGTTCGGGATCAGAGTTATCGATCAGTGCAGCGATATCCACCACAGGAATCTCATGGAATGAAGTGGTTTTACTTTGCAGACTGCGATCAACAAGGACTGTCATTTTGTTCTACCGATTATTCTTATATTGAAGGAATTCTGCCGTCCCCAGCGATAAAGGAGCCCGAATTCACTCTCCGGAATCAGCTGTATAGGGGAGTCACAGTGTCCTTCAGTCACTCTCGGTGCGATATAACAGATCCGAAAAGAACTATAAGATTTACCCGGCGGCTGTTAATCCGGGTTACGCAGGGCGCGGGGCGGAACGCCAAACAGGGCCTTAAAGCACTTGGTAAAGTAACTCTGGGAAGCAAAGCCGGTTGCCATGGCAATCACTGACAACGGCACACTGGTTTCCTCGACCATCTGGCGGGCGCGCTTCAGGCGCATATTGAGGTAATAGCGGCGCGGTGTGGTCGACTCATAGCGGCGGAACACATTTTCAAGGGTACGGGGAGTGGTACCGATTTTCTTCGCCAGTAGCTCGATACTGCAGGGGCTTTCCAGGTTGGCTTCCATCACTTCGATTGCCGCCCCGAGTGTCGCAGATTTCATGCGCAGGCGGAGGTAACGGTTACTGTTCTGCATGTCCTGCTCAGAGCGGATACGATCCTGCAGGAAAGGCTGCGAGACCTCATGGGCGAACTCCCGACCATTATCCAGAGCGATGACATACAGCAGCATGTCCAGTGCACTGACCCCACCGGCACAGGTCAGGATATTGCGGTTGACGGTAAAAATATTTTCCTGCAGCGGAATATCCGGATACAGCTCATGAAATGAATCAACCTGCTCCGCGGCAACAGTGCAACTCAGCCCATCCAGCAATCCGGCCCTGGCAAGGACGAAGCTACCCCCGGACAAGGCCGCCAACAGACACCCCTGGCGGGACAAAGAGCGCAATCTGGCGATCAGCGGCGCATCCTCAAACAGACCCGCCTGACGATAGGCGCAGACAAACAGGATATCGCACTGTTCCAGCATCGATAGCGGTGCCTGAGCCTGAACAGGCACCTGATTGGAGCTGACGACCTGCAGATCACCTCCGCCCGTCGCAGCGCCCACCGTCCCCCCGGCACTATAGAGAGACACCCGGTAAAGCTCTCTGCCCGCCTGCTGGTTGGCAACACTTAACGCTTCGACAGCCAGCGAGAATGAGGTCAGGGCAAAGCCTGGAAACAACAGGAAGACGACCTGCCTGGCGGGCCGATCGGTATGTTCAGAATTCATGGTTCTCGGGCACATCCGGACATGGGAAGGCTTTACCATATCCCTGCCGCACGTCAGGAACCAGCCAGGCCGGAGGCAGATGTCTTTGCTGGCTATGGCTTGTCGCGGGCTAACAGCCTACTGGGTACCACAGAGATAATTGCAGATGATCTCATCCAGGGTGCCATCCCTTTTCAGCTGCGCAATGACCCGGTTAATCTCCTCCAGCAGTGGCGCTTTACTCCGGTGCAAGCGGAACACTACCGGATTTGAGGCATACGGCAGGGATATCTGGTAATCCAGTGTCAGTGAGCGCTGGTAATGCAGGGCAGCCGCCTCTTTCATCAAACCGACATCGTTCCAGCCCCGGGAGACCCTTCGGGCCACCTGAATCTGACTGGCAAAGTCCTCGCGGGCAATATAGTCCGGCACCCCGGCTCCCCGCACCGTTGCCACGCGCAACCCCTTCAGGTCAGACAGCACGAAGGCAGGAAAGGAGAACTCCGGCCGGTAGATAATCACTTCGTTCACCAGTCCGTAGGGCTGGCTGTACAGCGACACCGCCTCAAGTCCCGGGCTGTCCTGTTCCAGGGGACTGACACCGGCCTCTACATCGACCTCACCCTGCAGAAAGTGCGCAACCAGCCTGGCCTGGGACAGCGGAATATACTCCAGTTCGATATTAAGCTGCTGCGCTATCTGCTGCAGGGTATCTGCATAGATGCCCCGGTAAACACCCGACTCGTCCTGCCACAGAAACGGCACCTGTCCCGGCGCGGGCATACCGATTCTCAGGCTTTCGGCACTGACTGAAAGCGACAGCAACATAAGCGGCAACAGGGACAAAAGGGCTTTCAGTTTCACCAGCAAACCTCATCGTGGAATGACGGCCATTATCCCTCAGCAACGCCCCAGCGCCAATCCGGAAAACAGCTCGAACAGAGAGAACAGGCCGGGACAGGCACATTAAAAACCTCCTAACGCGCCAACAACTGATAATATCTGCCAAACGAACGCCACAACACAGATCAGAGACTGAATGCCTGACTCAACCGTCTTAGCGAAGCTGCTGGAACCGATCCTTGAAGTCGCACGCCACCAGCGCCTGGACCCACAGGAGCTGCTGCAGAATGCCGGACTGACGCTGGAAACCCTGAATCAACCCGGGGCCAGAATCAGCAGCCAGACCCACAACGACTTGCTGGCCACACTGGCAGAACGACTCGGTAACCCGCGTATCGCCCTGCGCATTGGCGAAGCCACCCAGCCGCGGATGCTGGGGTCGGTCGGTTTCCTGATGACCACCGCAACAGACCTTAACAGCAGCTTCCAGCTACTGGCAGACTATATGCCGATTCTGCTCGAAGGGGCGCATCTGGACTACAGGGAAACGCCTTCCGGCAGAATATTGCGACTGGAGCTTAGTCAGTCACTGCCATTCACCGAAGAATGGCTGCTGGCCTGCCTGTACAACTGGCCTCGCTGGCTCAGTGGCAAGCAGATCCCGGCCGTCAGTGTCAGCCTGCTTCAGTCCGAGCCGGATAAGAGCCACGTCTGGCAGCAGTTCTTTGCCGCTGAAGTGCGCTTCGATGCACCGGCCAACCAGATCATTCTGCCTTCACGCTATCTGGAATATCCCTGCCTCGATGCCAACGAGGAGATGCACCAGCTGCACCGTGAGTTCGCCGATACCCTGCTGAGCCACTCCAGTGAGGAGAGCGCCCTGATCGCCAGAATCCGCAGCCAGATCCGTCTGCAGCTGGCCAATGGTGAGGGTCAGGTACGCCGGGAACAGATCGCAGGCCTGCTTAATATGAGCCTGCGGACCATGCAGCGTAAACTGGGTACGCTGAACAGCAGTTTCCAACAACTGCTGGATCAGACCCGCAAGGAAGCCACCCTGCAGGAGATCCGCAAAGGCAAACTGAGTTTTGGCGAAATTTCCTATCGCATGGGTTTCTCTAACCCATCGGCATTTCAGAAGGCATTTAAGCGTTGGCAGGGGATGCCGCCTACCGAGTACCGGCGCCAGCTAAGCGCCAGTGCCGAACCGGTGCAACCGGCCGACAAGGAAACCGCGCTGGATAACCTGCCGGCGCTGTCTCTGTCCGAATTCTATCCATTGGCGCTACAGCTGGTGGCCAGCAGCAGGCTCTGGCCGCTACAGGCGGCTTGCACAACACCGGCAATGCTTAAGCTGAGCCGGCATCAGGAACAGTTCCGGATTCGCCGGGACAACAGTCCGGAGAAGAATCACCTTGACCGCCTGCGCTATCAGGCACCCGAATACGATTTCAGCAGCCTGCGTCCGCAGCTCGGCAGCAACGCCGCCCGGCTATATAACCTCGGCACCCTGCTGTTCCGCCTGCTGAGCAGCAGTGACGCCTTCGACCAGCCGGATATCGGCGCCATCCTGGATGCCAAGCAGCACCCGGACCGGGTGCCATTACCACGCCACCTGCCCGACCATCTGGCCGCACTGATCATCCGCCTGCTGGCCGCAGATACTCAGACGCGCTATCACAGCGATGCAGCATTGACCGCCGACCTGATGCGCAGCCAACAACTCTGGCAACAGAAAACTGACCCGCAACAGTATCCACCCGATCCGGACCTGCCCAGCCAGATTGAGCTGAACAGCGCGATCCTCTGGCAAACGCCGTTGGCAGAACTATCCCCCCTGATCGCACAGACACAGGACTTTCAGCATATCGCTATCTGTGGCGGCAGCGGCAGCGGTAAAACCGCCTTCCTGAATTACCTGCAGCAACAGTTGTGCCACCACGCCATTGTACTCTACGCAGATGCTTCGATAGATGCAGAGCACCCCCTGCCCGTCCAGATATTCAGCCCGCTGATTCACCGGATGTATCGCGCGCCCGCGCACTGGCAACAGCGCCTGCGACAACATCTTAGCTACCCGCTCCAGCTGGGCCGGCAGCTTTCGGGGCTGAGCAGCCTCTACGGTGAAAGCACAACCAGCGATGCGGCTCCGGCCCTGAAAGAATCCCAGTGGCTGCAAAGCTACCGCGAACTGCTTCAGGCCTGCGGCGATCAAACCGTCGTACTGATGCTGGACAACTGTGACCAGCTGTCCCCGTTCGGCCAGTCGCTGATCCACGACCTGTTATCCAGGCCGCTGTCACAACCACTGCTGCTGATTACCACCGCCAGTCATCCCGATACCTCTCCGGGCAATGAGATTCACTGGCTGCAGCCACTGACCCCGGCGCAGATCAGTCAGCTGGTGGCCGCCTCGCTGGCAATGGAAAACCGGCCCGCGTCAGATAGCGTGGTGCTGGCGGCATTGCTAAGCCGTAAAACCGACGGTTCCCTGGCGCAGATCAGTCAGTTGCTGTCCGAGCTACAGCAAGGCGGCGCGCTGAGCTACCGCAGCGATCAGGCTCAGTGGCGATACAATGACGATCAGTCACCGGTCGTAGCGGACTCCGCACTGGGACCGCTCTACAGCGATACCCTGCTGCAGCTGCATTCGATCAGCAGGGAACTGCTGAATATTGCCGCCGTCATCGATGCCCCTTTCAGCCTGGACCAGGTGGCCGACCTGATGGCCGATCCGCTGGCACGGATGGAGATCCATCTCTGGCCACTATTGCAATCAAATATACTGGTCCGCTGTGAGGGACAGCCTCAACGGTTCAGCTTCAGTCATCCTCAGCTGGCAAGCTTTATCTATCGCAACATCCCTGCACAGCACCGCTGCCAGCTGCACCTGCATATCGGTCTGAGCCTGATACCGCAAGGTGGGGCAGATGATGAACCGCTCAGCAGTGCACACCTATCACATCTGGCCCACTGCCCTCACCTGTTGCCACCAGATCAACGCCAGCTGTTCGCCGCCCAGTGCCGGGACCTGGCATCACTTGCGTTGCAACAGGATGATGCCGGACGCGGCCTGCAACTGACACAACACGGCCTGAAGCTGCAGACCAGTGCCAGCGACGGCTTAAACTTCGAGCTGCAGATCCTGCACTGGCAGTCATTGTGGGCACTGAAGCGGCAGGACGCGGCAGTCGCCGTCTACCGGAAACTGAAGCGCAGCCAGCGCCTGCCGCAGCAACAGCAGTTGCTGCTGTATCATCGCGCCCGGCAACTGTCGGAATCCGGCCAGCAGGCTGATGCGCTTAAGCTACTGAATCAGGCGCTGACACTACTTGGCGCACCGATACCGGATGATAATACTGCCCTGCGGCTGCAGCTGGCCGATCAGTGGAGCCGCCTGGAGCTGGCCCCTGGCGATGATGCAGACAGCGGAGAGGAGCCGCATCGCGCCCTGCTCGAGCTCTACGCCCAGGTCGCCGAATTGCGCGGTTTCCCGCTGCATCAGGCCTGCGCCATTACCCGCCCCGGCCTGCCAGCGATGTCTGAAACCGCACAACGGCCCTGGGATGCCGTAACCTTTGCCGGCCTCAGCTTTGTCAGCAGCTGGTTAATTGAAGACCCGGGATCAGCACAGCGCTACGCCCGGCAGGCGCTGGAGCGGGCCGAACGGCTCCCGGACTGCGGTCATAAAGCCCGGGCCTTGCTGATCTGTGGCAGTCGTACCTGTCACTGGTACCAGGATCATGCCCACGCGGCACAACTGGTTCAGCAAGCGACGGATATCGCCCTGAACAGCCGGGAATGGGCGCTGGCCGGACAGGCCATTGTGATCGGGGTGAATCAGCAACTCTTTGCTGACCAGCCGTTACCCGACAGCAAGGCACTCGAAGCTGGGCCACTGGAGCAGCTGCGTCAGCTGCAGCTGCCCCATCAGGTAGCCCGGCTGAAGAATTCAGCCCTGTGGCTGGTTCAGCAACTTGCCGGCAACCAGAAATCCGCTGCCCCCTGGCAGCTGCCTGCCGCTGACAGCAGCGACAGCTGGCATATGCTGGCTCGCAGTTGCAGCGCCTTGTTGATGGATAACCGCGCCGAATGGGATCGCTGCCTGCGACATGAAACCCAGCTTGAGAATCAGCTGGCCGGCCAGCAGGCCGTAGCGCTGATGCAGCTGTTCACGACCCTGATGCGCCTTGACCGGCTGCGCAGCCCCCATACAGGCCACCATCCGCTACTCCGGCATGAGGTCCAGCGACAATCTGCCCGCTTTGAACTCTGGGCTGAGCGCAATCCGGCGAACTTCGGTGCCATGTGGCTGCTGATTCGGGCCGAATCAGCCAGTCTGGGGGAACGTCCGGCGGAGGCAATTGAGTGCTACGAACAGGCGCTACAAGGTGCCTCCGGGCTGATGCTGCAGGCATTAATCAGCGAGCGCTATGGCAAGTACTCAGTCGCACTTAAGCGTCCGGCGGCCGGAAACCTGCTGATCAGACAGGCGATCACGCTGTACCGCCAGTGGTCGGCAGAGGCCAAGGCCGCACAGCTGGAGCAATGGTTGAGCCGGTTCGCCCACTAACCGGCGAATTCCGCCCCTGTCTTACACTGTGTACAATACTCACCTTTATATTCAAATAAGCTGAGCCTCCCCCCGATGATGAATAGCAGCCAGCCCTGGCGGATACTGGTCGTGGATGACGAAGAAGGTATTCACGGCATTACACGAATGATCTTTCGCAGCTATGAGTTTGAGCAGCGCCCGGTCGAGCTGATCAGCGCACTGAGCGGCCGCGAAGCGCGGGAGAAGCTCAACCGTCATCCGGATATCGCCGTGGTACTGCTGGATGTAGTCATGGAAACCGATCATGAAGGGCTGGAGCTGGTGGAATATATCCGTAACCAGCTCGGCAACCGCCATATCCGTATCATCCTGCGCACCGGACACCCTGGCTATGCTCCGGAGACCGAGGTGATCGTTAACTACGATATCAACGATTACCTGAGTAAAGCCGAGTTGTCTGCCTCACGCCTGCTGACCTCCGTAGTGGTCGCACTGCGCTCTTATCGGGATATTGCGCAGCCGGATACAGCGCCAGACGCGGCCACCGATGGCAACGTCAGCGGCGACCTGTCCGCCTGCGGGCAGGCCCTGGCGGAGCTTTCCGGCCAGCTTGAACGCCAGGGGCAGCGACTGAATCAGCTCGACCTGTCGCCGATGGCCCGTGACCTCTGCCACGAGCTGCAATCACTCCATAGCAGGCTGGACAACCGCTGCCGCCAGCTACAGCCGGTTAAGGCCAGCGCTACTCCGCAACAGCTGGATCTCAAGATCTTGCTCGATCAGGTCAGCAATGCGTTTCTGCCACTGGCCCGGCGTCAGGGCTGGTTACTGGATTACAGCAAAGATCCCGCAGTCCCCGACCAGATCGACAGTGATCCGCACCTGATACGGCAGCTACTGCTGACAATGGTCGAACTGGCGGCGCTCAGAAGCCGGGGTTCTGACCTTAAACTGACACTCGACAGGGAACAGCAGCAGCTGGTTATCTGCGTAAAGGCCGGGTTCGGCACAGGCGATGAAACAACGGAAAATCCGGACTGGTGCCGGCGCCTCGAAAGCAATATCAACTTGCTCTGCCAGCAGATGGGTGGTTCGGCGACAGTCTCGGCTCAGGCAGGTGACAGCACGCTGGTCAGCAGCCGTATAGCGATCTGAGTTGTCAGCGAAGGCTGAATGACGGGATAAAAACCACCCGGCCCTGCGGACCGGGTCTGGCAAAATACCAAGTTGAGAGGAGTAAGGTGTGTTGCATGGGTTCGCTGGCATATGCCGTAAACCATGCATCAACAATAAGCCTGAAAAAGCCGGCCCAGGCGCAACTCCGGACCGGATGAGGGCTTATGACGCTGATCTGGCTGGTTATTGGTGACGAGCCTCAAACCAGCCTGGACAGTCGGCAACCCAGTGGAAGACCAGACTTTCCGCTGCCCGGCAGAGCCATTACCTCTGCCGGTCGGCGGATAGCGCAGTTTCCGGTTACCGCCCTGCCCCAGGGAGAAGCCTGCCGTCGAGTGCAATATCGATTGCGTGCCGGCACCCCGCGCAACTGGGCTGCCGAAAACTCTTCACAAGCAACTGTTTGCCCCTCAAAGCCCGCAACCGCTGTTCAGCGGCAGCCTGCATTATCAGGGCTGTCCGGCAGATAAACCGCCAGACATTTTCCCGGCAACCACGCCAGAGGCCGCCGGGGGTACTACAAATTCAGATTCTGATAGACAATGCCGATCAGTTATCCGACAGGACAAAGACCGCTTCTTCGGTCTGGTTGTTGATCCAACTCTCCACATCCGCCTGACTGCGGCCAAAAAACACCACGCGGGACATAGCGTTGAGGCTGCCGTTATGGCCGATTGGCTGACGGTATACCCACCAGCTGTTTGCCGTCTGCTCGACGATTTTGTGAACGTAACGTACGGGCTGGAAATGACGAAGCGACGTCATTGCGGTCATTGTCTTATCTACCTGTTAGGTTATGGATCTCTGATCCGATTATTGTTTGTCTAAGTGATCAATCTCGTGCAGAGACGGCTGCCCGGCGGGCAGTCGCCTCTGCTGATGACCCGGACTTATTCAGCCTGAGCCAGTTCCATCAGTTCACGTACGGCGACGGTAAAGATGGCGCAATCGTAGCTGCTGAGGCCACGCAGCTCGTTCAGCATCTGCTGCCAGCGGGACATCTGGGCACCGTTACGGTGCAGCCAGTGGTCCAGCTGGGAGCTTTCTTCATCTTCAGCTTCGCTCTGGCGCAGCACGGCGACGGTAATCGCACGCTGCTGGCTGCTCAGGTCTTCACGGAAAGCATCCCGTGCCAGTAGCTGCCAGTGGTTAACGGCGTCGAAGCCACGCACCTGCTCATCAAACCAGTGCAGCTCCAGTCGCTCACCCAGATCGAAGTGGATCTGCGCCACACGACTCAGCTCTTTGCCGGTCTGCTCGGTGGCCTGCACCACACTCAGCAGGGTGTACAGGCTGTCTGCAGCCGCCGCGTAATCGGCCAGTTCTGCCGGTACGCCGGAATCGGTCAGTTCCTGATGCTCAGCCTGCAGCGCCTGCAACGGACGCCCCTTGAGCATTTCGGAGATACGACCACCGATCTCGGCAACGGCTGGCTGGTACTGGCCAACGATCTCGCTGACATTCATCTCCAGGCGGGCATTGCGCAGGAACCAGTAGGTCGCACGACGCACCAAGCGGATCAGGTTCGCCAGCATCAGCTGCTGGGTATCGGCGCCGACCACATTGTCCAGGGCTTCGATCTCGCCACGCAGGCGATCCAGGTCGTACACATCGCGGGCCACGACATAAGCTGCTGCGATATTCGCAAAGTCCATGCCAGTTGCCTTATGCAGGCGCTGTACGAAGGTAATGCCCATATCGTTAACCATCTTGTTAGCGATCTGGGTGGCTACAATTTCCGGCTGCAGGCGGTGGGCAGCGATCTCTTCCGGGAAGCGCTGCTGCAGTACCGCCGGGAAGGCTGTAAATACGGCTTTGGCCAGGTACGGATCCTTGGTGATCCAGGTGCTGGCCAGCTGCTCTTTCAGCTCGGCTTTGGCATAGGAGATCAGCACTGACAGTTCAGGACGGGTGAACCCGGACTGATCCTGCTTGCGCTGCTGCAGCTCTTCGTCGGTCGGCAGGAATTCCAGCGGACGATTCAGCTTACCCTCGCCTTCCAGGCGGTGAATCAGGCGCTGGTACTCATCCACGTGCTGCTTGGCATGCTCATGCGCCAGGCTGATTGCCAGTGCCTGATTGTAGTTGTTCTGCAGTACCAGTTCGGAGACTTCATCGGTCATCTCCTTCAACAGCGCGTTACGCTGCTTAACCGTCATATCACCGTTGGCAACCACTTCGTTCAGCAGGATCTTGATATTGACCTCATGGTCAGAGCAATCCACGCCACCGGCGTTGTCGATAAAGTCGGTGTTGGACTTACCGCCACTCTGGCAGAACTCGATACGGCCCAGCTGGGTGAAACCGAGGTTACCGCCCTCACCAAGCACCTTACAGCGCAGTTCATTACCGTTGATACGCAGGCTGTCGTTGGCCTTATCGCCGACATCGGCGTGACTCTCGTGCGAAGCCTTAACGTAGGTACCGATACCACCGTTCCAGATCAGGTCGACCGGCGCTTTCAGCAGCGCTGTCAGCAGTGCATTCGGTGCCAGGCGATCTTCCTGAATATCAAAGCGGGCTTTCATCTCAGGCGAGATCTCGATCCACTTGGCAGCGCGGGAGAAGATACCACCACCCTGTGAGATCAGCTCTTTGTTGTAGTCTTCCCAGCTGGAGCGCGGCAGTTCGAACATACGCTTACGTTCCACAAAGCTGCTGGCGGCTTCCGGATTCGGGTCGATGAAGATATGCATATGGTTAAAGGCCGCAACCAGCTGGATATGCTCAGACAGCAGCATGCCATTACCGAATACGTCACCGGCCATATCACCGATCGCAACCACAGAGAACTCTTCGGACTGAGTGTCGAGACCGTTTTCGCGGAAGTGCAGTTTTACCGACTCCCAGGCACCGCGGGCCGTGATGCCCATACCTTTGTGGTCGTAGCCCTGGCTGCCACCGGATGCGAACGCATCGCCCATCCAGAAGCCATACTCTTCGGCGATACCGTTGGCGATATCGGAGAAGGTTGCGGTGCCTTTGTCGGCCGCCACTACCAGGTAAGGGTCATCTTCGTCGTGACGTACCACATCCGCTGGCGGTACCAGATCACCGCCTTTCAGGTTGTCGGTGATATCCAGCAGGCCTCGGATAAAGGTCTTATAACTGCGGATACCTTCAGCCTGAATCTCTTCACGGCTGCCGTTCTTCGGCAGGGCCTTGGCGACAAATCCACCTTTAGCACCGACGGGTACGATAACGGCGTTTTTCACCTGCTGCGCCTTTACCAGGCCCAGTACTTCGGTACGGAAATCTTCCAGACGATCGGACCAGCGCAGGCCACCACGGGCGACCTTACCCCCGCGCAGGTGAACACCTTCGACAGTGGCGGAGTAAACAAAGATCTCGAACATCGGACGCGGCAGCGGGATCTCGGCGATCGCACTCGGGTTCAGCTTGAAGGAGAAGTACTCTTTCAGCTGGCCATTTTCATCCTGCTGGAAATAGTTGGTCCGCAGGGTGGCCTTCATCAGCTCGAGGAAGCGACGCAGGATCTTGTCGTCGTTGAGGTTATCGACCTTATCCAGCGCATCAATAATGCTGTTTTCGAGACGTTCAGAGACCGCACGAATCTTTTCGTGGCTCTGGCGATGCGGCTCAAAGCGGGCGCGGAACAGGTTCACCAGCAACTTGGTCACCTGCATGTGCCCGGCCAGGGTACCGGCGATATACGGCTGGGAGAAACCGAAGCGCAGCTGACGGTTGTAGCGGGCATAGGCACGCAGCATCGCCACTTCGCGCCAGCTCAGACCGGCACCGATCACCAGGTGGTTAAACTCATCATTTTCGGCCAGGCCGTTCCAGATTGCACCGAAGGCATCCTGGAAGACATCGCGCACCTCTTCCAGTTCGACCGTTTCGGCATTCTGGTAGATCAGGGTAAAGTCGTGCATCCAGATGGAACGACCGTCCGCACGACGGACTTCGTATGGGTGTTCACCCACCACACGCATACCGAGGTTTTCCAGCACCGGAATCACATCGGACAGCACCAGTGTGGTGTCGGCATGGAACAGCTTAAAGCGCAGCAGATCGCGGCTCTGTTCCAGCACGCGGTAGAAGCTCATGGTCAGCGGCTGTTCGTCTGACAGGTCTTCAATGCGCTGTACATCATAAACGGCATTACCGGCAGAGAAGTGCTCACGGTAAGCCGCCGGGAAAGCGTTACGGTAGCTGTTTGCCAGCTGATTGCCCTGCTCTTCGCCACAGGTTTCAACCAGCGCGCCGTGCAGATCATCATCCCAGGAACGTGCCGCATGAACCACATCCGCTTCAATCACGGCCGGGTCGATCGCACGGGTCTCTTCCGGGTCGATGCGCATAACGTAGTGCACACGGGCCAGGATCGACTCGCTGAAATAGGTCGTAAATTCGGAATCTTTAGCTTTAATCTCGTTACCGATAATGCCCTGTACCTGCACACGCAGTGCGGTACTGAAAACATCACGCGGCACGAAGAACAGGCAGGAGTAGAACTTGCCGCAACGATCACGACGCATCAGCAGACGCGCTTTACGACGCTCCTGCAGGTTGAAGATGCCCATTGCCGTTTCGAACAGTTCCTGATCACGGGAGAGGAACAGCTCATCCCGTGGCAGGTCGGTCATCACCTGCAGCAAGGCTTTGCCACTGTGACCGAAGCGATCGAATCCGGAACGGTCCAGCGCACGTTCCAGCTTGATGCGGATCATCGGGATATTCGTCGGGCGCTCACGGTATACCGGCGATGTGTAGAGACCGTAAAAGCGGGTCTCGCCAACAACATTGCCTTCCTTGTCGAAGCGCTTAACCACTACCATATCCTGGTAGGCAGGACGGTGAACGCGGGAGCGATGGCTGTCTTTCGCCAACAGTACCGGCGCGCTGTCCTGCATAAAGGCCAGCTCTTCTTCGCGCAGGTTTGCATAGTCACGGCTGCGGCCGGAAGCGCCGCTCAGCTTCATGATGCCCTGTTCACTGCCTTCAACACGGGTCACCGTGAAAGATTCGCCTTCGCCGCTGAAGCTGAGTTCGTCACTCGCCAGCAGGGTAAAGCGGTCTTCCTGCAGCCACTCAAGGAAAGCGGCGCCTTCGTCAGCGTCTTCAGACGGAACCGCTGAAGGGGCGTTACGCAGCTCTTCAACCAGATCCTGCAGGCGCTGCTTCATTGGCTCGTAATCGTTCACCGCTTCGGCAACGATGCAGTGCACTTCTGTCAGGCCCTGACGGATCGTTTTCAGCCAGTCGACATCGCTGTGACGATCAACTTCCAGATAGATAAATGATTCGCGACCGCCGTCGGCATCGAAGCCATCAAAGAGCGAACCATCGCGGCGCGTGCTCAGGACCGTATTGTGGATCGCGTGAATAGCGATCTCATGGCGGTTAAGCTCCATACGAACGGAGTCCACCAGAAACGGCATATCGGTAAAGAGGATCTGGATAACGGTGTGGTTACAGTGCCAGCCGTGCTGCTCGAAGTCCGGGTTAAAGACCCGCACCTTAGGCTCTTTAGGATCGAACTCCTGAATAAACTCCCAGCAGGACAGCGTCGCGCCGTAGAGATTGTCCAGGCGGCGTTCGGAAAGTTCCTCACCCGGTGATACCTGGTAATACTGTGCAGCAAACTCTTTCACTTTGGTGGCGACAGAGTCCGATAGATTGGACTCGAACTGCTCGGCTAACTGAGACAGCAGTTTATTCTTGTGGCTGCGATGTTCAGACATTCTCTTTGGCTTCCCCGGCCCATTTCAGCACAGATCAGATGATCTAAATAACACTGTGCTGATAGCTGATAGTTGCTCTGTTTTTTTTCAGTTTCAGGCGTATCAATTTCACACTGATTTAATACGCCGTCACTCTAGGTGATTCAGTTTAAAAAATATTGCAGAAAACTACGCTGAATTTGCACTATTCTATGATCAGATTAACTGATCATCTCTGATAAATTTTTCTTTACCTCAGTACCAGCACTGAACATTTCGCCCGATCAACCACCCGGGCAGAGGTCGAACCCATCAAAAATTCGTCGATCTTGCTATGGTGATGGGCAGACATAATGACCAGATCGATACCCGCCTTACTGATCCGGTTAAGAATACTCTGCGCCGGATGACCTTCGTATACTTTCAACACCAGCGGCACCCCGGCCGGCACACGCTGCGCGGCAAACTCTTTCAGTTTCTGCGCCATATCCTGCACCGCCGCCTTACGGTCGGACTCACCGAAGTAGGAAGCCACCAGCGTCGAACTGTAGCCGGGCATTACGCTCATCAGGTGCAGTTCTGCGCCACTTTGCTGAACCTCTCGCAGCGCCAGCTCCATAGAGCGGGATGCAAATTCAGGCTCTTCCAGATCGATTGGTACCAGTACTTTCTTAAACATCGTTATCCCCTGCTATCATTTCCGACAGGCGGCGATGACAGATTCCAGCTGTCGATGCCTCTGTCCGATACCGGCGGACGAACGCTGAAATGTTACCGCGTTCGCCCTCTATTAAAACCGTTGTATTTCCGTTTAAGCGTCTAAAAGTTTAAATTTCACTTACCCGTCAGCGACCGAATATGTCGTATCGACTGATAAGCCTGCAAAATAAAATTCATCAGACACCCGCTGAAAAGAATTATTTATCCCCACACGGCCGTTATTGCTTTTACATCTGATAGACAAAGCAAATAGTCCGATAAGGTTTTCTGATCAGTTTTGTACTATCTGCCTTACCGCTTAAAAAAGGGGAGGCATATATGCCTCCCCTTTTCACTTATACAGTTTTCAGCTTCATCTCCGGGGCGTTATCCCGGCGTCGGCGCTGCAGCAGCATCAACGCGAGCATGACCAGAAATGCCGGGATATAGAACCACTCCTTGGCGGGCTGGGACTGGGGCACTTCGACGCTCTCAATCACCTGATCGAATGCAAAGCCAGCACTCTCCGCCGGACTGCCAAACTCAACCATATCCACCACTGTGCGGCCATCCAGTTCGGCCAGCATCAGGCCGGTCTTCGCCAGACGATCGGCACCGGTCTCACCTTGAGCCATCGGCAACAGCGCCAGGAAGGAGCGTGGATTGCCCACTTCATCCTCACCATTGATCCAGAAACGCATCTCGGTGCCTGCTGCGATTTCATCGGCACGCTGTTCCAACTGGGCCGGATTGATCTGACTGTAAGGCGCAGCCACCTGGTCCATCCAGAAACCCGGACGGAACAGGGTAAACGCCACCAGCAACATCAGTACGCTCTCATACCAGCGGTTGCGGGTGACGAAGAAGCCCTGGGTCGCTGCCGTAAAGACCAGCATCGCCAGTGTGGCAATGATAAACACTGCGATCCCCTGTCCCCAGCTGACGTCGATCAGCAACAAGTCGGTATTGAAGATAAACAGGAACGGCAGTGCAGCGGTACGCATGCTGTACGCAAATGCCTGGAATCCGGTGCGGATCGGATCGCCCCCGGACACCGCGGCGGCAGCAAAAGATGCCAGGCCAACCGGCGGCGTTACATCCGCCATAATGCCGAAATAGAAGACAAACAGATGCACCGCAATCAGCGGCACGATCAGCCCGGCTTCCTGGCCCAGCGAGATCACTACGGGTGCCAGTAGTGATGAAACCACAATATAGTTAGCCGTGGTGGGCAGCCCCATTCCCAGAATCAGGCTGAGTACGGCCGTCAGCGCCAGCATCAGCAGCAGGTTTCCACCGGAAAGCAGCTCCACCAGATCGGCCAGCACCGAGCCCACACCGGTCTGGGACACAGCGCCGACAATAATGCCCGCCGTCGCGGTGGCAATACCGATACCGATCATATTGCGGGCACCGGCGATCATACCGTCGACCAGTTCAGATACGCCTTTACCGGCCTGGGCTTTAACATCGGCCTGCTTGCGGAACCAGGCGATCAGCGGACGCTGGGTCAGCAGGATAATAATCATCAGTACCGTCGCCCAGAAGGCCGACAGACCCGGAGACAGGCGCTCTACCATCAGACACCAGACCAGCACCACCACCGGCAGCAGATAGTGCAGGCCAGCTTTTACGGTCGGTGCCACTTCCGGCAGCTCAACCATCGCCGAGTTCGGATCGTCCAGTTCCAGATCAGGCACCGATGCGGCAATCCGCGCCAGCCAGAAATAGGCCGCCGCCAGCATCAGGGCGATCACCGCACTGGCCCAGGCGCCGAATACCGGCTTGATCCAGCTAATCGCAAAATAGATCGCGAAGGAGACCAGCGCCGTCGCGATAAAGCCAAACAGGACACCCATGATGCGACGCAGAAACGGCTTCGGCTCGCTGCGACGAGGCAACCCCTGCATATCCAGTTTCAGCGCTTCGAGGTGAACAATATAAACCAGCGCGATATAGGAGATCACCGCAGGCAGGAAGGCGTGAGTAATCACCTCGAAATAGGACAGGCCGACATATTCCACCATCAGGAAGGCTGCAGCCCCCATCACCGGCGGCATAATCTGGCCGTTAACGGATGAGGCCACTTCAACGGCACCGGCTTTTTCAGCACTGAAGCCGACACGCTTCATCATCGGAATGGTAAAAGTACCGGTTGTCACCACATTGGCGATGGAGGAGCCGGAGATCAGACCGGTCAGGCCTGAAGAGACTACAGCGGCCTTGGCCGGACCACCACGCAGGTGCCCGAGCAGGGAGAAGGCCACTTTAATGAAATAGTTACCAGCACCCGCTTTATCCAGCAGGGCACCAAAAAGTACGAACAGGAATACGAAACCGGAGGAAACCCCCAGTGCGATACCAAAGACACCTTCGGTCGTGATCCACTGGTGATTGATCACATCTTCCAGATCAGCACCCTTGTGGGCGATCACTTCCGGCATATAGGGACCGGCAAAAGTGTAAGTCAGGAACACCATCGCCACCACCATCAGCGGCGGCCCAAGGGTACGACGGGTGGCTTCCAGCAGCGTCAGGATACCGGCGATCGCCACCACCACATCCAGGGTGTTCGGCAGGCCGGGACGCTGGGCCAGCGCTTCGTAAAACAGGAATATATAGCCCGCACTGAAAGCCGCCACCAGTGACAGCGCCATATCGACCAGCGGGATACAGTGTCGCGGAGAACGTGAAAAAGCAGGGTAAGCGGTAAACGCCAGGAAAACGGCAAACGCCAGATGGATGGAACGCGCTTCGGTATCATTAAAGATGCCGAAACTGCCGATCAGTGGCCAGTCATAAAATGGCAGCGGGGATGCAATCCATAGCTGAAACAGGGACCAGGCGAATGCTGTTGCCAGCAAAAACTTTCCCTGAACTCCTTCCGGGATACGGGCACCCGTATCCGCCGCAGCAACCATATCCTGCAGTTCCTGCTCATCAAGCGTTGTCTGATCGTGTTTTATTGTCGTCATAACCGCTATCGCTCTCACGTTCTTCGGACAGGTGACAAATCCGTCACCCCGGGGGTAACGCAAAGAGGAGGGTCAGGCCATCTGCAAACTGCAGTACCTGCCCTCCTCCGGCGTCTACCGGGTCAGGAATTACATCCAGCCACGTTCTTTGTAGTAGCGAACGGCGCCGTCATGCAGTGGCGCGGACAGGCCATCATTGATCATTTTCTTAGGATCAAGGTTTGCGAAGGCCGGGTGCAGACGCTTGAAGCGATCGAAGTTATCGAATACCGCTTTAACGACGTGATAAACCGTATCGGCGTCGACATCAGCAGAGGTCACCATTGTCGCAGCGTTACCGAAGGTAGTTACATCGGCGTCCGAACCACGGTACATGCCACCCGGGATAGTCGCGGTGGAGTAGTAATCGTTATCGGCGATCAGCTTATCGATCGCAGCACCGGTTACCGGAATCACTTTGGAGTCACAAGAGGTAGTGGCTTCCTTGATAGAGCCGCTTGGGTGACCAACCATAAACAGCATGGCGTCAATCTTGTTGTCACACAGTGCCTGAGCCTGCTCTGCTGTTTTCAGCTCGGCCGCCAGCTTGAAGCTGTCTTTGGTCCAGCCCTTCTCGGCCATGATTACTTCCATGGTGCCGCGGGTACCGGAACCCGGGTTTACCAGGTTAACGCGCTTGCCTTCCAGATCATCGAAAGTCTCGATACCGGAATCAGCACGGGCGACAACCGTAAACGGCTCGTTGTGTACGGCAAACAGTGCACGGATATTCTCAAAAGGCCCCTGATCGATGAAAGACTGGTGCTTGGTACCTTTCTGCGCGTGGAACTGCCAGTCGGACTGAGCCATGCCCATATCCTGCTTGCCTTCACGGATCGCGTTGATGTTGACCACAGAACCACCGGTAGATGGCGCAGTACACTTGATGTTGTGGTCTTTAGCACCGCGGTTTACCAGACGACAGATGGACTGGCCAACCACGTAGTAGACGCCGGTCTGACCGCCGGTACCGATAGTGACATAAGTGGGTGCAGCCTGGGCCGCAACGGAACCCATGGTTGCAGCCAGACCTACAGTGGCGGTCGCTACAGCAGTCGCAATCTTTTTCTTCAGAGACATAGTGATCCTTTGTTATTTTCGGGAGCGGGATTCGCGGAATCCTGATCAGCCAGAATTATTTCCAGCCACCAGCCTGTCGCGGTTTCCTTCAGGCCGGTTGGCGGAACTCTCACAATGCTCAGGGGAGCCACTCAGCACACAATGACCAACGCGCCACTGATTAGTTATTTGAGCGCTCACCTAAGAGTGATATGAAGCATACTGAGCCACCTGAAAAACAAAGAACGCATTTCGCGCCAATAAAACCTCCTTCCGTGCCAAGCCAGCTAAAACCCCTTCTAAATCACCCGGTAAAACTAAAAAATCAGCAGACTCCGTCAGCGATTAGAAGCACTCACCGTATTCGCGCTAATATAAGGCCCCAGCCCGGCCAGGAAGCAAAACCCGATGCTGCAACGCCTGAAACTGTACCGCCAACACCAGCCCCTCGGCTTCCGGCTGCTTGCCGCCATCCTGCTGTGCAGCTCCCTGATCACGCTGTTTGCCACCGGACTGCAGCTCTATCTCGACTATCGCTACGAACGCTCGGCGATCGACGAACGCATCCTGCAGATAGAAACCACCACCCTGAACAGCCTCAGCACCAGCCTCTGGGCGATCAACCCGGAGCAGGTTCAGGTTCAGCTCAGCGGTATTAAACAGCTGCCGGATGTCGAACTGGTGCAACTGGATACCCCGCATGGCGAGCACTACCAGCTGGGCGTGACAGCGGATGACGGCAGCGCCCGGCTCGAACGCAGCTACCCGCTTAGCCACACCACCGAACAGGGACGCACCTATCCACTCGGCACCCTGCGACTGGTAATCACGCTGGAAGAGATTATTCACCGGCTTGAAGAGCGGGTGGCGCTGATCCTGACGACCCAGGGCATCAAGACCTTTCTGGTCTCGATCTTTATCCTCACCATTTTTAACCGGCTGGTTACTCAACACCTGAGCCGCATGGCCCAGTATGCTCGCCAGCTCACCCTGAACGATCTGCGCCAGACTCTGACCCTGAAGCGCAAGCGCCGCAGCACGCCGGACGAGCTGTCGGAAGTGGTGAATGCCTTTAATGAGATGCGCCAGTCACTGATTGACGATATTGCCAAACGGGAGGCGGCGGAGCAGGCGCTGGCCCGCCTCAACACCGAGCTGGAACAACGCGTCAGCGATCGCACCCGCGAGCTGGAGGCAGCCAACCAGGCCCTGCATAAAACCCTGGATGAACTCAAGGCGACCCAGGCCCAGCTGGTTGAATCAGAGAAGATGGCCGCCCTTGGCGGACTGGTCGCCGGCGTGGCACACGAGATCAGCACACCGATGGGCATAGGCTTTACCGCCGCCTCCTGGTTACGCGATCAGGCGATCGCCGGGAAAGCACAACTGACCGGCCAGGACAGCTCGCAGGCGCAGCAGGACTTCTATCACACCGCCCTCGATAGCAGCGAACTGATCTGCCAGAACCTGGAGCGGGCCAGCCAGCTGATCAGTGCCTTTAAGCAGGTATCGGTAGACCAGTCCAGCGAGCAGCCCCGCTGCTTTGATGTCTGCGAATACCTGGCGGAAATCCTGGTCTCAATGCAGCCCCGGCTAAAACAAAGCAACCCGGAGATCAGTATCCGGTGTGACCAGACGATTGAGCTGGAGAGCTACCCGGGTGCCTTCTACCAGATTATCAGCAACCTGCTGATCAACTCCCTGATCCATGGTTTCGACAACCAGCGAGGCGGTCATATCAACCTGGATGTGAGCACCGATGACAAGCAGCTGATACTGGATTACCGCGACAATGGACAAGGTATTCCCGCCGGCTGGGAGAAAAAGCTGTTTGAACCCTTTGTCACCAGCCGACGCCACCAGGGCTGCTCCGGCCTGGGGATGCATATCTGCTACAACCTCACCAGCCAGCTGCTGCACGGCGAGATAAGCTGCCTGCCGTCAGATCAGGGAGCCCATTTCAGGCTCAGGATTCCACTGCAGCCATAAACCCTGAGGTCAGGCCGCAATCGTGACGCCGGCCTGCTCCTGCAGCAGCGGACCCAGTGCCTGCATCTGCCGCATCATGGCGGCGAGCCGGGTCCGGTTAGGCACCTGCACCTTGCGGTAGATGCTGGAAAGGTGGTGTTTGACGGTACTTTCATGGATACCCAGATGGTAACCGATCTGTTTATTCAGCAGGCCCTCGACCATCTGGTCCAGCACCGCGCGCTCGCGCCGGGTCAGCCCGTCCAGTCCCTGCGCCAATCGCAGCAAACCGGGATCAAGCAACGCTTCATCGAAAGCCGGGCGCACACGGCTGCGAACGCAGCCGCCCTGTAGTACCCGGAACAGGCTTTCCCTTAACTGCCCCAGAGCGGCGTCTTTGGCAATGACGGCGCGAACTTTCCAGCGCTTCAGCCGGGTCGCACTGAAGTGCACCGCCGAGGCGCCGTAGACAATCAGTGCCAGGTTATGCCGGCCGAACTGCAGCGGTGACAAACGCTTACTCAGCTCTGCGAACAATGTCGCTTCGATCACCAGGGTGCCTGTCAGGTTGCTATTACGCATGATCACCAACAGTTGCGCAACCGAGCATAGATCGCACATCGTCGCAGCGGCGACCAGTCCGCCGATCTCCTGACGCCACCCCAGGCGGTGCAGTGCGTTTTGATCAGCCAACCAGATTCTTTCACTACGAACATTAGGGGTCACTTTCATGCTTTTCTCCTGTTCAGTCCCGGCAATCCCGCTTATCTGCGGGCCATCCCCTGGGCCTCTGACAATCACGGCGAACAGCCTCTGCCCGCCGTTGCCAGTGATTGACGGCTTAGGCCTCACATATTGGGATAATTAGGACCGCCGCCACCTTCCGGCGTAACCCAGGTGATGTTCTGTGACGGATCTTTTATGTCGCAGGTCTTACAGTGCACACAGTTCTGACTGTTGATCTGAAAGCGCAGGCCCTGCTCATCCTCTACCACCTCGTAGACACCCGCCGGACAGAAGCGCTGCGCGGGTTCGGCATAGAGTGGCAGGTTTTCGCGCAGCGGAATCTGCTGATCGGCCAGCTTAAGGTGACAGGGCTGGTCCTCTTCATGGTTGGTATTGGAGAGGAATACCGACGAAAGCTTATCGAAGCTCAGTACGCCGTCAGGCTTCGGATAGCTGATCGGCGTAAAACCGCTGGCCGGTTTCAGCTGACTGTAATCCGGCGTATTGTCATGCAGGGTCAGTGGCAGCTTGCCGTTAAACCAGTTCTGGTCGACATAGTTAAAGGCACCGCCCAGATAAGTACCCAGCTTGTGCATCGCCGGACCGAAGTTACGACTGCGATAGAGTTCGTCATACAGCCATGATTCGCGGTAGGCCTGGGTAAATGACGTCAGGTCGCTACCACCGGCATCGCCTCCGGCCAGCGCCTCAAACACCGACTCTGCCGCCAGCATGCCGGACTTCATCGCGGTATGGGTGCCTTTGATCTTGGAGAAGTTGAGGGTACCGGCATCGCAACCGATCAGCAGCCCGCCGGGAAAGGTCATCTTCGGCAGCGCATTAAACCCGCCTTTCGTGATTGCGCGGGCACCGTAGGAGACGCGTTTGCCGCCCTCAAGATGTTGTTTCAGTACCGGATGATGCTTGAGACGCTGGAACTCATCAAACGGACTCAGGTAAGGATTGTCATAGTTAAGGTCGACGATCAGGCCGACCACCACCTGATTCTTATCGCCGTGATAAAGGAAGAAACCGCCGCTACTGCCACCCTCCAGTGGCCAGCCGGATCCGTGCAGCACCAGACCCGGCTGGTGCTTATCGGGGTCGATATCCCACAGCTCTTTGATACCGATACCGTAATGCTGGGCATCAGAATCCTGATCCAGCCGGAACTGACTGATCAGCTGTTTGCCCAGGTGGCCGCGGCATCCCTCTGTGAACAGCGTGTATCTGGCATGCAACTCCATACCGGGCATATAGCTATCTTTCGGCTCACCACTTTCATTCAGCCCCATATCACCGGTGGCAATCCCTTTCACACTGCCATCGGCGTGATAAAGCACCTCAGAGGCGGCAAAGCCCGGAAAGATTTCAACCCCGAGTTGCTCGGCCTGCTCCGCCAGCCAGCGACACAGGTTGCCAAGACTGATTATGTAGTTGCCATCGTTATGCATGGTTTTCGGCACCAACGCATTGGGCAGTCGGGTGGCCGCATTGTCATCTTTCAGCAGATAGATCTGGTCCTCGCTAACCGGCGTGGTCAGCGGCGCACCCCGCGCCGCCCAGTCAGGGAACAGCTCGTCCAGCGCCCGCGGTTCCACCACCGCTCCGGACAGGATATGCGCCCCCACCTCGGAGCCTTTCTCTACCACACAGACTGTCAACTCCTGTGCAGCTGCCTGCGCCTGCTGCATCAGACGACAGGCAGCGGACAGCCCCGCCGGGCCTGCCCCGACAATCACAACATCAAATTCCATTGCTTCGCGCATCTCAAAGCACCTCTAGCTATGCCTCCGAAGCACAGCCGTGACCGGCTTCGGCTCGGCCCCGTCAAGAAGCGGGGCAAACTGTTATTATTCTGATCACCCGTGGCCCGGACCCCGGGTGCTTAACCGCTCGCGACAATCAGAACTGATCCTCTGCCAGCGCCATAATCGATTCACTGCCCGCCTCCACCGCCGCCAGACAGGCACCGGTGCGCGGCAGCAGGTAGTCACTGTAGAAACGCGCAGTAACCAGCTTGGCCTTGAGGAATTCCGGATCGCCCTCACCCGACTCCAGCAACTCATAGGCCTGCAACGCCGACTTCGCCATCATCCAGCCCCCGCACAGATAACCGAACAGCATCATAAAGCTGACGCTGACAGCGCCGGCGTGATCGGGGTCGCTGGCGGCATTTTCCAGCAGCAGATCACGGGCACGACTGCCACAGCTGAGCGCCTGCGCCAGCGCTTCGGCCTGCTGCCCGAAGCCGCCTTTCGCCTGCATCTGCTGCTGAACTTCGGCAATTTCAGTCAGCAGCAACGCCAACTGCTCGCCCCGGTTCGCCAGCGTTTTACGCCCAACCAGATCCAGCGCCTGAATACCGGTAGTGCCTTCATAGATAGTAAGTATCCGGGCATCGCGATAATGCTGGGCCGAGCCGGTCTCTTCGATAAAGCCCATACCGCCATTGACCTGGGTGCCCAGATAGGTGACCTCCTGCGCCAACTCGGTCAGCCAGCCCTTCACGATCGGCGTCAGCAACTCAACCCGGGCCTGATGGCACGCACCACCTTCGCGATCAGCGGCATAGGTGGCCCGGTCGATCTCGGCAGAAGCGACGAACGCCAGCGCACGCATCGCCTCATTACTTGCCTTCATCTGCATCAGCATGCGCCGTACATCGGGAAATTTGATAATCGGGAAGCGCGAGCCATCTTTCTTCGTGCCCTGCAATCGCTCTTTGGCGTATTCACGGGCCTGCTGATAGGAACGCTCGGAGATCGCCAGCCCCTGCAGGCCGACATTCTGGCGGGCATGGTTCATCATGGTGAACATGTAACCCAGCCCCTTGTGCGCCTCGCCCACCAGGTAGCCAACCGCCCCGCCATTCTCGCCATAGCTCATGACACAGGTCGGGCTGCCATGAATACCCAGTTTATGTTCCAGCGAGACACAGTAGGCATCGTTACGCGTGGAAGGCTGACCGTTCTCATCGAGCAGGAACTTAGGCACGATAAACAACGAGATACCTTTAACCCCCGGTGGGGCATCAGGAAGACGCGCCAGTACCAGATGAACAATGTTCTCCGTCATCTGATGATCACCCCAGGTGATAAAGATTTTCTGACCGGTGATCAGGTAATGATCGCCCTCCGGCACGGCACGGGTCTTCACCGCTGCCAGGTCGGTTCCTGCATCCGGCTCGGTCAGGTTCATGGTGCCGGTCCACTGACCGCTGACCATATGCGGCAACCAGGTGCGCTTAAGGGTATCGGAGCCGTGGTGGGCAATCGCTTCTGCCGCCCCCTGGTTTAGCAACGGACAGAGTGAGAACGCCAGATTGCTGGTCTGCCAGATCTCATTGACCGCCGTCCCCAGCAGGTTGGGCAGATTCTGACCACCGTAGGCTTCGGCGGCCGTCAGGGAAGGCCAGCCGCCTTCAACATAATGCTCGTAGGCCTGTTTAAATCCAGGTGTCTGCTCGACACCGGCATCCGTTAACCGGGCGCCTTTCTGGTCACCGACAACATTCAGTGGCGCCAGTACGTTGGAGCCCAGCTTAGCGGCCTCCTCCATAATCACAGAAGCCAGGTCGCTGTTAATATCTTCCAGCTGTGCGCTTTTACACAGCTTGTCGAATTCAACCAGCTGACGGATCACAAACTCGGCATCACGGTAGGGATGGATATACTCACTCATCGCTTCAACTCCTTAGTGCCACTGACGCCAGCGGCAACTTAATACAAGACAGCACTCTGACCGGTAAAAAGAGGGCCTTCCGTGGCCAAATGACGTGGAACGCCAACCAGAGTGATAAAAACTAATCGGGTACTCAGCCCCCCTCAAACAGTCCCGCTCAAACAGTACGACGACCTCCCGAGCTGCGCCGGGCATTAAACCGCCACACCCGCAGGGCGGCATCAGTCTGTAACAGAGCGCCTGAAGTCTGGTTTTAGTCTCCACTGCGAGGGGCGTTGCCACAATAACGAAACCAGCCCAATACTTAACATTTGCGGACATCACCATTACACTGAGCTGCGCCATTAAAGCTAATAATCGCGATGAGCGATCACTTTTGACAATAAAATCGACAGTTTCGGACATTGCAATGGGCGTAGAAAGACACTCGATTTCGATCCACTTCGCACAGGCTGCTGCAGCCGCCGCGCAGAGCAACGGCCTCGACAGCACTCAGGCTCTGGAATATGCCGGTCTCAATGAGGCGCTGATCGACAACCCACAGGTGCGGATTACACCGGTTCAGCTAAGCAGGCTGCTGATCGCTATCTGGCAACAGGGCGATGACGAACTGATGGGGCTGGCCACATCAGCCTCCCGTCACGGGGTATTCAGCCTGATGGCCCAGAGGGTGATCCATTCCTCAAACCTGCGCAGCGTCTTCCGGCAGATCTGCCACTTTTACAACCTGGTGACCGATGCCTTTGAGCTGGAATTTACCGAAAGCGAGACAACCGCCAGACTCAGCCTTCGCCTGAAACAGACCCGGCGCGACCCTGATAACCTGCTGACCGAACTGCTGTTGCTGATATGGCACCGCTTTCCCGGCTGGCTGATCGGGCAACCGATTAAGCTGAACAAACTGGGGCTGAGGTATGCAGAGCCCGAACACTCAGCCGAGTACCGGCTGATGTTCCCCTGCCCGATCGAATACGATCAGCCTTCGAGCTATCTTGAGTTCGACAACAGCCTGCTGAATAAGCCGGTAGTGCAAACCACACAGACCCTGAGTGGTTACCTGCGTCGCTGCCCGCTCGACTGGTTTAAACGACAAGCCTACTACCCGGTCTATACCCGCCGGGTGCTTGATCAGTTGCAACAACTGAGTGACGTTGCAGAAGCGCGGATGGAATTTATTGCGGAACAGCTGCATATCACCGAACGCACCCTGCGACGCAAGCTGAGCGAAGAAGGCACCAGCTTCCAGCAGATTAAGGACGGCATGCGGCGCGACGCGGCAATCCATCTGCTTAGCCAGCGCGAGCTCTCCATCGCCCAGATTGCCCGCACGCTTGGCTTTTCAGAGCCCGCCGCCTTTACCCGCGCCTTCAGGCAGTGGACCGGCGTTGCACCGGGCCTGTTTCGCAAAAAAAACCACTAGCCGACAGGCCGGGAAGCGGCTGGAAACCATGCATCAACAGCGCTGATAAAGCGCAATACCGTCCTCATCATCCAGGCGGCAAACCAGCCCGGCCTGAATCAGATAATTCACATGCGCCTGGCACTCGCCGGTCGCCAACACCAGATCAAAATACTTTAAGGGCCGGTTATATAAACGGTGGGTCAGCTGACTCAGAGTCTGGGGCACGTGCAGCCATTGCTTCAGATTATCCAGCATACGCTGATGACCCGCGGCCAGCGCATCCAGACGACTATGCAGCCCGAAGAAAGGCTCATCATGGGAGGGCAACACCAGCGTATCGGACGGCAGCGCCTTCAATCGCTGCAACGACTCCAGCCAGTGTTTTAGCGGATTAGTGTCCTGCTGATGGGGCTGTACGCTGACATTAGAGCTGATTCTTGGCAGCACCTGATCGCCGGAAATCAGCACTCCCAGCGCCGCGCAATAGAGGGTAATATGTGCCGGTGAATGGCCGTTCGCCAGTCGCACCTGCCACTCACGCCCGCCGATCAACAGGCAATCCCCCTCAGAGATCACTTCATAACTTCCGGGCAGCTCCCCGTATCCCTGCGCAGCCTGCGCAATCGCCTTCAGCGCCTGGTCACACTGAGCCTCGTCCAGTCCCTTACGCAGCAAGCTGGCACGCTGAGCCTCAATCACCTCAGCCCCCGCAGCAACAAACTGCAGATAGCCTTCCGCCGCCCTGTACTCCGGCGCCGAAGTCATCAGCGGCATATCCCACTGGCAGCACAGCCAGCCGGCCAGGCCGATATGATCTGGATGGTAGTGAGTCGCCAGCAAGCGCTTCAAGGGCCACCCTCCCAGCGCCCTATCAGCCAGTTGCCGCCATAGGGCCCTGGTCTCCGGACTGTTGATACCGCTGTCGATCAGCAACCAGCCGTCATCATCTTCCAGCAGGTAGAGGTTGATATGATCAAGATTAAAAGGCAGCGGCATCCGTAACCACCAGACCCCATCCGCCACCGACAGCATCTCCCCCGCCGCCGGTACATTTTCAAATGCATCTTTCAACGCCACAGTGAATCTCCCTACCCAAACCACACCCCGGACGCAGCGCCTTAACGACGCTGCCAGAATAGAACAACTATCGAACCTTCAAGTCTCACCTCACGACAACTGACCGACAATGACCATCCCGGCCGAATACTTAACATCGCCGGACGCCCGACACAGCCAAGCCACCGCTGATTGTCTATTATTTATCCAACCCACTGATTCTTATAGAAAATATTCAGTTTTTTCAGAAAAATACTTGTCAGGGAAAAATACTATGGTAGGATACGCGCCACTTCCTGAGACGAACAACGCATCGCTCAGAAAGCAAGACGGTGAGGTGTCCGAGTGGCCGAAGGAGCACGCCTGGAAAGTGTGTATACCGCAAGGTATCGAGGGTTCGAATCCCTCCCTCACCGCCATCGATTACAGAAACCCTGCTCAGCAATGTGCAGGGTTTCGTCGTTTCAGGTCAGTCCAGCTGTTTCAGATAACCCTGCCCCAGCTGACGCATCTGCCGTCTGATCCAGCGTCCACGCTGCAAAATATAGGGGCTCGGGCGCGCCACGCTGAAGCGGTAGGGGTTAGGCAGTACGGCCGCGAGGCGGGCGGCTTCCCAGTCATGCAGCGCAGCCGCAGCCTTACCGAAATAGCGCTGACTGGCAGCTTCGACGCCGTAAATGCCGGGACCAAACTCCACGATATTCAGATACAACTCCAATATCCGCTGCTTATCCAGCAGCAGCTCCAGCCAGATCGCAAACCAGGCTTCCAGCCCCTTTCGGAACAGACTCTTATCCGGCCATAGAAACAGATTTTTGGCGGTTTGCTGGGTTATGGTACTGGCCCCGCGCACCCGCCCTCGCTTCTCACGTTCGTCCAGCGCATCCTGAATCGCCTCCAGATCAAGTCCCCGATGTAGCGGATAGCGCTGATCTTCAGAAGCGATCACCGCCAGCTGCATGCGCGGCGAAATACGATCAATCCCGACCCAGCGATGCTGAACCTTAGCCGGATAGGCCACCGGTGGAGAGAGTTCACGCCCCAACTGCCACGCCCAGACAGGCGGATCAAAGACACGCAGCAGCGCAACCAGCACCACAGACAGCAGGGCAAGCAATAGAAACAGCAGAAATAAACGGAGACAAAGTCGTCTGAAAAACCGCAAGGAAAGACACCTGTAGTGAAACTTACAGGCAGTATACAGGGAGATTTCTAACGGTAACTGTACAAGTCAGTAACAAATACCCTGAATTACAGGCACGAAAAAGCCGCCTGGCAAGCCAGGCGGCAAAAGGAGGTAGTTACAGCGGCTGTCGTTTAGTCAGCCTGTCGGCGCAGAAACGCCGGAATATCCAGAAACTCGATACCGTCGTCAGTACCGGTTCTCTGCAGCGGCATCTGGTTCTGAACTTCAGAACGCTGCTCCGCCACACGACGCGGCTTAGCCGCTTCGCGGTTACGGATTACCGTTGGCAGCTCCAGCTGGCTGTAACCCGCAGCCGGTGTCGCCCGTGCAGCCACATCACTGTTGCCGACTTTAGCAGCCTGCTGCTCAGCGCGCCCCAGACCGGTCGCTACAACAGTGACCTTCATCTCATCCTGCATGGTCGGGTCGATAACCGTACCAATCACCGTAGTGGCGTTCTCGCAGGAATACTGTTCGACAATATCACCCACTTCCGAGAACTCACCCAGACTGAGATCCAGACCGGCTGTGATATTCACCAGGATGCCGCGGGCACCACGCAGGTCAACGTCCTCCAGCAGCGGGCTTTTAATCGCCGCTTCAGTCGCTTCAGCTGCGCGGTTTTCACCACGTGCCACGCCGGACCCCATCATCGCCATGCCCATTTCAGACATTACAGTCCGCACATCGGCAAAGTCGACGTTAATCATACCGGGACGGATAATCAGGTCAGCAATCCCCTGAACAGCGCCTTTCAGTACGTCGTTTGCAGTATTAAATGCCGTAATCAGGGTGCAGTTCTTACCCATTACCGGCAACAGCTTTTCATTCGGGATAATGATCAGAGAGTCTACGCTCTCCTTCAGTTCTTTAATCCCGGCGTCAGCGATCTGAATCCGACGACGCCCCTCAAACGGGAATGGTTTGGTCACTACTGCGACGGTCAGGATACCCATCTCACGGGCAATCTCTGCAACCACCGGAGCAGCACCGGTACCTGTACCACCACCCATACCGGCGGTGATGAAAACCATATCCGCGCCACGAATCATCTCTGCGATTCGTTCGCGGTCTTCCATAGCGGCGTTGCGGCCGACTTCTGGATTGGCCCCGGCGCCAAGGCCTTTAGTCAGCTCCCCTCCAAGCTGAATAAGGGCCTTGGCGGCCATGCCATCAAGTGCCTGGGCATCAGTGTTGGCGCATATGAAGTCAACCCCTTCAACTTCTGTAGACACCATGTGCTGTACGGCATTTCCGCCACCGCCTCCAACACCGATTACCTTAATGACGGCACTCTGCGGAATGCTATCAATCATCTCAAACATCGTTTCCTACCTCCGTTGTGGTGCGATGCACCTGGCGCTTCGCGCTCTAATTAAAAGTTTCCCTGCAGCCAGCTTTTCATCCGGCCTAATACATTCAGCTGCGGCGCAGTCTGAATTTCCTGCCTCAGCTCCGGCTCCGGTTCTATGCCGGTTGCTCGGGACTGAGGCCTTTCAATATGTTCGGCCGCATAACGCAGCAGGCCGATACCCGTGGCGTAGATCGAACTGGACAGTACATCTTCCATGCCCCTGACCCCCTTGGGCACTGCCAGCCTGACCGGCATATGGAAGATCTCCTCCGCTAATACCACGGTTCCTTCCATTCGCGCGGTACCGCCGGTCAGTACCACACCGGCCGCAATCAGGTCTTCAAATCCGCTACGCCGCAACTCTGCCCGGACAAGCTGAAACAGCTCGTCATAACGTGGCTCGACCACTTCGGCCAGCGCAGACCGTGACAACTCCCGCGGTGCCCGTTCACCAACCCCCGGCACCATAATCTTCTCGTCGCCCGCCAGCTGTCCCAGCGCGCAGGCGTATTTGATCTTAATCTGCTCGGCGTGCTGGGTCGGTGTACGCAGCGCCATCGCAATATCATTGGTCACCTGATCTCCGGCGACCGGCAGTACCGCGGTGTGGCGGATAGCCCCTTCGGTATAAATCGCTATATCGGTGGTTCCGGCACCGATATCCACCACACACACACCCAGCTCTTTCTCATCGTCTGTCAGTACCGAGTAACCGGAAGCGAGTTGTTCCAGTACCACATTGTCGGTATCCAGACCGCAGCGACCAATACACTTCTCGATGTTCTGTGCGGCGTTGCAGGAAGCGGTCACCATATGCACCTTCGCTTCAAGCCTCACCCCGGACATTCCCAGCGGCTCTTTGATACCTTCCTGGTTATCGATAATGTATTCCTGCGGCAATATATGCAGGATCTTCTGGTCGGCCGATATCGCCACCGCCCTGGCGGCATCGATCACCCTGTCCAGGTCTGACTCGCCGACTTCACGGTTTTTTACCGCCACGATGCCGTGGGAGTTCATACTGCTTATATGGCTACCGGCGATCCCGACCGTGACAGAATGTACCTTACAACCGGCCATCCGCTCCGCTTCTTCAACCGCGCGCTGTATCGCTGCAACCGTTGATTCGATGTTGACCACCACACCGCGCTTCATGCCACGGGAAGGCTGTTTGCCAACACCGACAATCTCAAGAGAACCATCCGGGCAAAGCTCTGCGATCAGGCAAACCACTTTTGAGGTGCCTATATCAAGAGCAACGACCATTTCCGAATTTATTCCCATTGAAATCTCACGACTGTTTATTTTATAGACTGATACAAATGTATGCCACCGGTTAAGAAAGTAAAGCGATAAAGCTGGACCATTTTTCACTTCTTTCCGGTTTGCGCTGCAACAAAAAAAGGCTGCGGCGCTCAATTCTCACTAAGGTTATCGGCTGATTCTTTCCAGCTTTAGAATATTTTTCCATTGAATTTCAACACCCTAGCATTCAGACGCTTTCCCAAAAAGGCATCTTTGAAAATAAACCCTGTTGCATCAAGCAGTTAAAAATCGCTGAAAAATCAATATTTAATATTGACGATTTTTAAAACTTTCAAAATCCAATTTTGATTTTTCACCATAATTTCAATATTAAGTTTTGATTTTTCGCGATGAAATCAATATTTAATATTGATTTTTCACGCAGATATCAATATCGATTTTTGATTTTTACACTACTCAAATCTATCAGAATTAAGGGCGGGTTAGCGTCCTATAGAAGGAGGCGAGCGCGTGAGCAAGATTCATACAGGTGGCGGGACGAGGCGGCTGTATAGCCGCTCAGAGCCGCGAAATCGCGGGTTAGATCAGCGTGAGCAGAGGAATGCCTGCATAAGCTGCAATGCTATACAGGCCTGACAACAGGATTAACCGGAGGAAATTACTCCAGCAGATCGGTTTCCCGGGAAAGCTCGGTCAGCGTTGAGGGGAGTTTCTTCTTACTATCAGCGCCCAGGTTATTAAGTTGGATCGCCTGACTCACCAGATTGCCCCGGCCGCTGGCAAGGCGCTTGTAGGCAGTGCTATAGGCCTCCTGGCCGCGATCAAGGTGCTTACCCACCTCCTCAAGCGCAGCAACAAAACCAACAAACTTATCATGTAGTTCGCCACCACGGCGGGCGATCTCCTGGGCGTTACGGCTCTGGTACTCATAGCGCCAGATATTATGAATGGTGCGCAGGGCGATCAGCAGGGTCGACGGGCTGACCAGGATAATGTTGCGTTCAAAGGCAAAGCGAAACAGGTTCTGGTCTTTTTCCATCGCCAGCAGGAAAGCCCCCTCCACTGGCACGAACATCAGCACAAAGTCGAGCGAGCGCACCCCTTCCAGTGACTGGTAGGCCTTCTCGCTCAGCCCTTTAATATGTCCCTGCAGGGACTGGATATGGGCACGCAGGTGCTGCGCTTTCTGCTGTGCGTCCTCAGAAGTACAGTATTGCTCGTAAGCCACTAACGAGACCTTCGAGTCGACAATGACATCTTTTTCATCCGGCAGGCGGACAATCGCATCCGGGCGATAACGCTTATTATCGTTTTGCAGCGATACTTCGAGTTCAAACTCATGCCCCTTACGCAGGCCGGATTCTTCCAGCACCCGTTCCAGCACCATCTCTCCCCAGTTACCCTGGGTCTTGGTTTCGCCTTTAAGGGCATTGGTCAGATTGATCGCGTCCTGACTCATCTGCTGGTTTAGCTGTTTCAGGTGATTAATCTGCTCCGACAGGGCCTGGCGGTCCCGGGTTTCCTTGTCGTAGACATCATCCACCCGACGCTTGAACTCTCCCAGCTGGGTTTTCAGCGGGTCAAGCAGCTGGCCCATATTTTCCTGATTGGCCTGGGTAAAGCGGGCGGCTTTCTCTTCCAGAATCTGATTCGCCAGGTTCTGGAATTCGGTTTTCAGCTGCTGGCGCGCTTCATTCAGGGTATCCAGTTTTTCCTGGTGATTGCGCCTCTCTGCATTCAGCAGGGTTTCCAGCTCTGCCGCCTGACGACTGCGGTCGGCCAGCTGCTGTTGCAGTTCCTGCTGCTCGGCTTCCAGTTCGGCAGTACGGTCTTCATAGCGTTCCAGCTGCATGACCCGCTCTTCATAGCGGGCATGGCGGATCTGCAGTGTCTGCAGGGATTGCTCCTGCTGCTGCAACTGCAAGCCGAGCTGCTGCAGCTGGGCCTTTTCCGCCGTCAGATCCGCCTCCAGCTGTTCGACTCTCTGAGCCTGCAGCCGGTTAAGCTGATCAGAATCAGCCAGTGCCCGGCTGATTCGCTGGCGAGCACGCCATTGCAACACATTGAATACCAGTGCCAGTAATGCAACGGCGATCACTACGCCGGACAGCTCTTCAGTCATCGTGTCGCTTACCAGTAGTAGTAGAGCGCAACGGCAGAGAATGCCACCAGGGGCGTCATCACGAACAGGCTTTTGAGTTCACCCAGCACACGCTGGATCAGCAATACATGAATCGCCGGGAAGGTAATGAACATACAGCCCAGCGGGATATACCAGTCCAGATTCAGCACACCGTAGGCCATAGCCGCAATCAGCACCAGCGCAGCAAAGTTACCCATCATGATGACGCTGACCTGGCCATTTGGCTTCTTCACGAAGTCAGGCTTGTTCTCCTCCGGCAATTTATTGATCGCCCCGGCGCTCAGCGCCGCTGACATGGCAACAAAGCCGGTAAACAGAAAAACATATAGGGCTTGCATATCCAGATTCACAATCGCTCTCTCCGCAATCTTTGATTGAGGGCGCATTGTAAGGGATTCATTACAGCAACGCATCGTCGATTAAGGCTTCCTATACAGTCGCCGGCTTATTATGATGCCAGCTGCATGAAAGGAGTCTGTCTCAGGTGCTAGTAATAAAACTGCTTCGAAAACTCGTCTACCGCCACTTCAAACAGATGAACTGGCAGGCCGTGCTGATCTCACTGTGTATCTATACCGCACTGTGCTGGCTGTTACTGAGTCAGGCGGGTGAATCAGCACTGACCGGCAGCGACTTCTTCTACTGGCTGCTGGTCACCGCATCCACAGTCGGCTATGGCGACCTCTCCCCCACCACCCCGGCGGGCAAGGCCATAGTGGCATTCTTTGTTATCCCCTTCGGACTCAGCCTGTTCGCGCTGACCGCCGGTAAGGTCGCCGCCTTTGGCGCATATCAATGGAGAAAGGGCATCATGGGTTATAAAGACCATAACCTGCAGGATCATATTCTAATTATTGGCTGGGACCCGGAACGGACTCCCAACCTGCTGCAAATGCTACGGCTGGAAGCCTCCAATAATCGCAACCGTTCCATCTGTCTCTGCGTCACCGATGAGATGGAAAACCCGATGCCGGGCGATATCGATTTTGTCCGCTGCAGCGCCTATAACAATGAAGATGATCTCAATCGCGCCTGTATCGCCACCACATCCAGCATCATTATCGATACTTCGCAGGATGATCAGACCCTGACGGCGGCCCTGTATACTTACGGCAAGGTTAAGGACAGAGACGACATACATGTGATCGCTTTCCTGCGGGATGAATCTCTGCGCCAGTTGCTGAAAGAGCACTGCCCGACGATCGAATGTACGCCATCGGTGTCGGCGGAGATCATGGTAAAAGCCGCGATGGACCCGGGCTCCAGTGTATTGCACCGCGAACTGCTGATGGCCGAAGAGGGCATGACCCAGTATTCCACGGTCTATCCCGAAGGTTTGCCGGAGATCAGCGTACGCGACCTCTATATTCCGCTGAAAGAGCATTATGATGCGATGCTGATCGCGGTCGACCTGGATATGGATGGCAAGCCCGAGGTGAACCCGACGCTGGACAAGCGCGTACGGGCGGGAAGCACCCTCTATTACATCGCCGCGCGGCGGATACATCACTTTGACTGGGCGCAGCTTGCGTCCCGCTAGCCCCAATTAATCTAAACAACTTACACCCGAGGAGATCCGCATGGATGCCCTGCAAGACCTGATGATCGGCCTGACCAGCTTCGTACTCTATTTCGGCCTGTCACTGGCAGCCCTGCTGCTGTTCAAAGTCGCTTATGCCGCCATTACCCCCTACGACGACTGGCAGCTGGTTAAGGAGAAGAATACCGCCGCAGCCTGTGCCCTGGGTGGCGCCATTATCGGCTTCTCTATCGCACTGGGTAGTGCCGCCAGTAACTCAGTATCGCTGATCGACTTCGCCGTCTGGGCCCTGGTGGCGCTGATTGCCCAGGTGATCGCATATTTTGTGGTGCGCCTGTTTATGCCGCTGATCAGCCAGCGTATTAAGGATGACGAAGTACCGGCCGGTATCGTACTGGGCGCCACATCCATTGCCATTGGTGTGCTCAATGCAGCATCCATGAGCTACTGATCAGGAGGCTCTGGATGAAACGTTCAGGAAATATCGATCTGCAGAAGATGCGCAAGGCCCCTGCCGGGGTCAGCAATGGCGTCAAATTCAGTGCCGTAATCGCCGGCAGCTGGTTACTGACGGGCTGTGACTCACAGGATGGATTTATCTATCGCGATGCACAGGAATGTACGCTGGATAATCCGACCCAGCCGATCCAGTGCGAGTCCGCCTACCGCAGAGCGCTGTCCGACTGGAACCGCGAAGCACCGCGCTACAGTCGCATGCAGGATTGTGAGTACGATTTTGGCTACGGTGACTGTCGCAACTATCAGAACCACTTCATCCCGCTGCTGGCGGGTTTTATGCTGGGCGAGGCTGTAGGTCAGGATGCCGAATACGATATCGACTTCGATCGCCCGCGCGGTCTGACCCGCTCCCGTAGCCATCGATCCCCGGCTTACCTGAAATGGGTCGGTGCAAGTGGTGATCTCTACGGTGACTACGGCAAACGCAAAGTCAGTGTTAGCAGCAAAGCGTTTAAGCCTACCAAAGGCAGTAGCAAGGTACTGGGACGTGGCGGTTTCGGCAAGACCGTTTCCAGCCGTGCATCCTCCTCCTGGGGTGGCTGATGCTGCGTATCCCCTTTGCTGAGCGTCCGGACTGGAAGCAGACTGCCGAGCAGTTCGGCTTCCACTTCCATACCCTGTATGGCGAAGCCTACTGGGATGAATCCGCCTACTACCAGTTCACGCTCGAACAGATAGAGCAGGATATCGAAGCTCCCACCGCCGAGATCCACCAGATGTGCCTCGAAGTGGTGGACAAGGTGGTCAGGGACCCGCAACTGATGGAGCAATTCTGTATCCCGGAAACTTTCTGGGATCAGATCGCCCGCAGCTGGTATGAGCGCGAACCCAGCCTCTACAGCCGGATCGACCTGGCCTATGATGGCAGTGGTCCGGCCAAGCTATACGAAAACAATGCCGACACACCCACCAGCCTGTACGAAACCGGCTTCTGGCAGTGGCTATGGCTGGAGCAGCAGGTAGACCGTGGCCATATCGACCGCCGCGCCGACCAGTTCAACAGCCTGCAGGAACAGCTGATCCGGCGTTTTGAGCAGCTCAGGCTACGCCAACCCGGCCATACCCTGCACTTTGCCAGCTGTAAAGATACGGTGGAAGACCGGGGTACGGTGCAGTACCTGCAGGACTGTGCCGAACAGGCAGGCATCAGCTGCGACTTCGTCTATGTCGAGGATATCGGCATCAACGATCGCCAGCGCTTTGTCGACCTGAGCGCCCGGCCGATCAGCTGGCTGTTTAAGCTCTATCCCTGGGAGTTTATGCAGCGCGAAGACTATGGTGTGCATATTAGCCAGAGCCATACCCGCTTTATAGAACCGATCTGGAAAACCGTGCTCTCTAACAAGTGCCTGCTGCCGCTGTTGTGGCAACTGTTTCCCAATCACCCGAACCTGCTACCCGCTTACTTCGACGGCGATCCGCGTATCAGTGAGCTGAACCACTATGTGCGCAAGCCAATCTACTCCCGCGAGGGCGCCAATGTCGCCATCTACAGGGATGGCGAGCTGGTACAGCAGGCCGAAGGCCCCTATGGTCAGGAGGGCTATATCGTCCAGGGCTTCCATCCACTGCCGCGCTTCGGTGACAACCACACCCTGATCGGCTCCTGGCTGGTTAACGATCAGCCGGCGGGAATATCGGTACGCGAAGATCGCAACGCCATTACCCAGGACCTGTCGCGCTTCCTGCCGCATATCATTCTTTAGGGAAACTGCCCCTTAGCAACGCAAAGTGCTATGATTGCGCGCTATTTTTTAACAGACAGTTTTACAATCACGATGGCCGAATTTCTCGTCAACGAAGCGGTAGAAGATTACGCTTTCGTCAACACGACCGCAGAACCTGAGCTGCTTCAGGAACTGATCGATGAAACCAACAAGAACATGGGCTGGCCGCAGAAGCTGTCAGGCCGCCTGGTTGGACGCACCCTGAAGATGCTGACCGCCCTGCACCAGCCAAAGAACGTGCTGGAGATCGGTATGTTCACCGGTTACTCCGCCCTCTCGATGGCGGAAGGGATGCCGGAAGATGGCAAGATCATCTGCTGCGAAACCAACCCGCGCGCCATCGAATTCGCCAAGACCTTCTATGAGCGCAGCCCGCACGGCCACAAAATCGAAGTCATCTTCGGCCCGGCAATCGAAACCATCGAAACGCTGGATATGGAGCTCGACTTCACTTTCATCGATGCCGACAAGCGCAACTACCTCAATTACTACGAGAAAGTGCTGGAGATGACCCGTCCCGGCGGACTGATCGTACTGGATAACGTGCTCTGGTCCGGCAAAGTGCTGCAGCCTGAGTCGGAGATTGACGATGTGCTGGTGGAGATGAACCGCCGCATCGCGGCCGATCCCAATGTCGAGAACATGTTCCTGACCGTACGTGACGGCATGAACGTGGTACGGAAGCTGCGCTGATGTATTTCCTGCTGCAACCCGAACAGAACAGCTACCAGCGTTTCGACAACGAAGCGGCTCTGCTGAAAGCGGAACTGTCCGACAACGACCTGCGCATTTTCAAGGCCGGTGACCTGCTGGAACGCTATGTCGCCACCGATGACGACAACCCGGAAATGGCACTGCTGTGCCAGCTCCGCGACCTCTATATCGATGACCTCGACGCCGTCTTCAGTGCCGCCGAAGTCACCGGTCTGATGGCATGGCTACTGCGGGATAAGGGTATCGACTTCCGCGGCGAATCCCTCGAAGATACTGCGGACCGCCTCGGTGATCTGGATATCGAAGCCGACAGTGACCAGTACACCGACCTGATCTTTCACCTGAAAGACGCCGTCGAGCGGATCTACGACCTGCAGCTGGACGACGACTGACAGCACCGGCGACTGGCTCAGGCCGGTCGCCAGCATGAACCTCTTCGAATCAGCGCTTTGCAACAGAGCCCTGCAACCGCACCCGGGTAATCACGGCCCGCCAGCCGTCCAGCTCACAAACCAGTTAGCAATAGCGAAAATCCCAGGCTTTTTCGCACTTTCCCTATCTATACTGAATCGATCTAAGGTATGACTGAACTGTCATAGCATTTTGCACTCCAACAGAATCACGCCATCACCGGACGGACCAGAGAGCTACACGATTTTATGCGATTTAGCCGATCACTGACCCTTGCCACCTCGTTACTGGCCGGAGCTGCCAGCGCTGCCGACAGCAATGCACTGCCCTGGACATTTAACCTCTACGTCGAGAACGATCTCTTCGCAGAGACCGACCAGAACTATACCAGTGGCGTACGTATGAGCTGGGTATCCCCCAACGTAGAGGATTACCTGACCGATCCGATCCTGCCCAACTGGATGCAGGATGTGAACAAGCTGCTACCCCTGTTTGACCCCGAACCAACCTCAAAATATGGCGACCGGGTTCAGCGCAATATGGTGATCGGCTTCGGCCAGCAGATCTATACCCCGGAAGATATCGACCGCCGTACCGTCGATCCCAACGACCGCCCCTACGCCGGCTGGCTCTACGGTAACGTCGCCTATCACAGCCGCACCAAGGATAAACTGAATTCGGTCGAGCTGAACCTCGGTATCGTCGGCCCGGCAGCACTGGGTGAAACCACCCAGGACTTTATCCATGACCTGCGCGGCTTCGAAAAATTCAACGGCTGGGATAACCAGCTGGAAAACGAACTCGGCGTACAGCTGGTGTATGAGCATAAAAACCGCATTATCAAGGGCTATACCAGCGATATCTTTGGCTATGACGTCATCGTCCACAGCGGGGCCAGCATCGGTAACGTTGCCACCTACCTTAACGCCGGGGGCGAGATCCGCTTCGGCTGGCGCCTGCCCCAGGACTTTGGTACCGCCGCCCTGCGTCCCGGAGGCGACAATGCCGCGCCGGGCCGCACCGACGACCGCTTCCATTTGAGAAAGCGTGCCCGGGCAATGGGTTTACACGCTTTTATCTCCAGTGATGCGCGCTTCGTTGTCCAGGATATCTTCCTCGACGGCAACACCTTCGAAGACAGCCACTCCATCGATAAGGAATATCTGGTCGGCGAAATCTCCATCGGCGTCGCCGCCATCTACGAAGGCTGGAAAGTCTCCTTCGCCCGCGTCCATCGCAGCAAGGAGTTTAAGAACCAGCGCGAAGGCCACAACTTCGGCTCGATCTCCATCTCCTACACCTATTGACGGACGCAGCCCCTCTGACGAACGCCTCCGGTCACCTCTGACTTGGGATCGTGGGCGTCTTCAGACGGCGGCCAACGCCTCCGCCAGCTCTGTCTCGCCCTTAAACAACTCGATGGTCTTGCCATTCAGGGCTTCGTTGCCCAGGCTCAGCAAGACTGCGTCGGCGACGTCGCGGCGGGAGATGATCTGCTCGGCCGGATCAACCGGTCTTACTGTCGTCACCCTGCCGCAGGCGGGTTCATCCAGCAGTCTTCCCGGTTGCAGGATGACGTACTCGAGGCCGCTCTCAACCAGATGCTTGTCGGCAAAGTGCTTCGCCACCAGATAGGGTTTGATCCGTTCCGGGCCGTTATCCGGGTTATTCGCGCCCCGGGAGCTGACCATCACAAACTGGCGAATCCCCGCATCCCTGGCACAATCGATCGCCCGGCAGGCACCCCAGAGGTCCACCAACAGGGTCTTGTCGAAGCCGGTTGAGGCTCCGGAACCGGCGCTAAACACCACCTGATCAACCCCTTCAAACAGCGCGCTGATATCCTGTTCCAGGTCACCGGTGACCAGTTCGATCCCCTGCAGTGAGCCGCCAAAGCTGTCACCTTCACTAAAGCGCGCAGGTTCACGCACCTGGGCCCGCACTTCGCAGCCGCTGTCGCGCAGGCTCGCCACTACCATCTGACCGATCTGGCCACCTGCACCCAATACCAGTGTCTTGCTCATCGTTTCCAATCCTTTTTAGTCCAGCTGGGATAGCCCGGCAAAACAGGCCACCTCTGTCTCAGTCAAATAGCGCCACTCGCCTTCGGCAATATCCAGGCGGATTTCCCCCACCTGCTCCCTGTGCAGTGACACCACCCGGTTGCCCACCGCGGCAAACATTCGCTTCACCTGGTGATAACGCCCCTCGGTAATGCTCAGCAGCACCTCCCGCTCAGTTACCTGCTGCAATGTTGCCGGCAGGGTGGGCTTCTCCTCCCCCTGCAACCAGAGGCCTTCGGCAAAGCGGCTTGCCACACCGTCCGCCAGCGGATCGCGCAGGCCCACCCGATACACCTTGGTGGCGTGCATCTTCGGCGAGATAATATTGAATGACCAGCGGCCATCGTCGGTGACCAGCACCAGCCCGGTGGTATCTGCATCCAGCCGTCCGGCGATATGCAGCTCTTCTACCCGCTCAATATCCAGGCCGTTCAGCACCGAGGGATAGTGCCCGTCGCTGTTGGAGCAGACGGTGCCTGCGGTTTTATGCAGCATCAGGTAGCGCGAAGGTCGCGGTGTCAGCGACTCGCCATTGAGGCTGATCAGGTTACTCTCATGCACCTGTTGCCGGGCTTCGGTCACCATTTCGCCGTTTACCACCACCTCACCCGCTTCGATGGCGCGAGTCGCCTGGTCACGGTTCAGCTCGGTACTTTTACAGATAAATCGGTCAAGGCGCATAGGTTAATATCATTCACTAAAGCGGGCCGGCTATTATCACCGCTGATCCGGCGACTGCAACAGCAAACAAAGCGTTGCGGGAATTGCCCCGGCCGATCCGCTATCCTGTATCGAACGGGTTCACCTAAGTCATCTCATCAAGAAGGGATATCCATGATGCTGAAGAGATCCACCCTGCTGATCAGCTCAGCCCTGCTCTCGCTGCACCTGCATGCTGCCCAGACCGCCGATGCCGTCGCCCCTGAAGCCGCCAGCGGTTTTGCCAGCAAAACCAGCGTCAGCGCCGACAATTTTATGGTGGCCGCCGCCCACCCACTGGCGGTACAGGCCGGTTACGATGCCCTGAACAAAGGTGGCAGCGCCATCGATGCGATGGTCGCCGTGCAGGCGATGCTCGGCCTGGTCGAGCCACAATCCTCTGGCCTGGGTGGCGGTGCCTTCCTGGTCTACTACGATGCGGCCAGTCAGCAGGTCACTACTTTCGATGGCCGCGAGACCGCGCCGATGGCGGCCACGCCAGAGCTGTTTCAGGATGAAAGCGGTAATCCGCTGCAGTTTTTCGATGCCGTGGTGGGTGGCCGATCCGTCGGCACGCCGGGCACGGTCAAGCTGATGGCCGAGCTGCACGCCCGCTATGGCAAGCAGCCCTGGGCCGGGCTGCTACTGCCTGCCCAGGCCACCGCTCAGGCAGGCTTTGCAGTATCGCCCCGTCTGGCCGGCGCCATCGCCAACGATAAAGATCGCCTCAGCCGCTATCCCGATACCCGCAACTACTTCTTCACCCCGGAAGGCGAGCCGCTCAGTGAAGGCACGCTGCTGAAAAATCCTGAATACGCCAAGACCCTGGCAACGCTGGCCCGCGAGGGTGCTGCGGCTTTCTATGAGGGACAGATCGGTCGCGATATCGTCAACAAGGTACGCAGCGTCAAAGACAATCCCGGCCTGCTCAGCCGTCAGGATCTCGCCAACTACCGCATCAAAGAACGCAGCGCCACCTGTGCCCCCTACCGCCAGTTTGATATCTGCGGCATGGGACCGCCCAGCTCAGGTGCGCTCACCGTCGGCCAGATTCTGGGGATCGCCAGCCACTTTGACCTGAAGGCACTGGGACCCGATAGCGCCGAGGCCTGGCAGGTGATCGGCGATGCCTCCCGCCTCGCCTTTGCCGACCGTGGCCGCTATATGGCCGACACTGACTATGTACCGATGCCACAAGGCCTGCTCGACCCGGATTATCTGGCCGAACGCGCCCGGCTGATCACCCAGGGCAAGGCGCTGCAAAAGGTCAGCGCTGGCGAGCCACACTGGGAACAGGCTGTGGACCAGGCGGATGACCAGTCGATCGAGTTGCCCTCTACCAGCCATCTGGTGATTGTCGATAAGGCGGGCAATATCGTCTCCATGACCACCACCATCGAGAACGGCTTTGGCTCCCGGGTGATGAGCAACGGCTTCCTGCTCAATAACGAGATGACCGACTTCTCCTTTGCCAGCCACAAGAACGGCTATCCGATCGCCAACCGGCTGGAGCCCGGCAAGCGTCCGCGCTCCTCCATGTCACCGACCATCGTAATGAAGGACGGCCAGCCCTATATGGCAATCGGCTCACCGGGCGGCTCGCGCATTATCGGCTACGTCGCCTCGGCGCTGATCGCCCATATCGACTGGGATCTGCCGATCCAGCAGGCGATCGACCTGCCGCATCTCAATAACCGCTTTGGCCCTTATGACCTGGAGAAAGGCACCGCTGCCGAGCGCTTCAAGGCACCGTTGGAAGCGATGGGCTACAAGGTTAATGTAAAGGATCTCAACTCCGGCCTGCATGCGATCCACTTCAAAGATGGCAAGCTGATCGGCGCCGCCGACCCACGCCGTGAAGGGATGGCACGGGGCAATTAAGCGTTAGTCCACGATGCCCTGCGGGCCGGGCCAAACCCTGCCCGCAGGGCCATTTTCAGAGCCGGATCACCCGGTCACAGCGCTTCTCGATCAGCGCCGGATCATGGCTCACCAGCATTACCCCACAGCCCTGCTCCCGCGCTACCTCCACCAGCAACTGACTGACCTCCCGGGTGGTGATCGGATCGAGTCGTGAGGTCGGCTCATCGGCAAACAGGAACACCGGATCCAGCAACAGCGCCCTTAACAAACAAAATCGCTGCAACTCGCCGCCGGACACCTGGCTGGCAGTGCGATCCAGCAGCTCATGCCCCAACCCCAGACGCTGCATCAAGGGCGCAATCCGTGCACTGTCGACATGATGCAGCTTCACCAGATCCATCAGCAGGGTGCGCAGCGGCACCGCGTGACTGACCGCCGCAGTCGGGTCCTGATAGAGCTTCTGCCAGCGATGCTTCGGCACCTCAACCAACTGCTCCACCACACCCGCCACAGGCGCGGCCAGTCCCAGCAAGGTGTCGCCCAGAGTGCTCTTACCGCAGCCACTATCGCCGACCACACCCACCACCTCTCCGGCATGGACGCTAAAGTTGAGATCGGAGACCAGAGCCTTGCCGCCACGCCCGATCGCCAGCCCGTCCGCCTGCACCAGAGTCCGCCCCTGCTCAATCTCCGGACCAGAGCGGCCAGGCCATTTCACCGGATCGGCGGCGATCAGCGAGCGGGTATAGGGATGCTGCGGCGCTTCCAGCACCACACCCGCATCGCCCTGCTCCACCAGCTCACCCTCTTTCATCACCATAATCCGCCCGCCGATCTGGCGTGCCACGGCCACATCGTGGGTAATGGTAACCAGCGCCCCTTTCGCCGACTGGTTCAGCAACTGCAGCACCACATGATCGCGACGCGACACATCCAGTCCCTTGGTCGGCTCGTCCGCCAACAGTACCGGCGCGCCGCCCGCCATGGCACAGGCGATAGCCACCCGTTGCGCCATGCCACCGGAAAGCTGATCGACCCGCTTATCCAGGCTGGCAGACAGGCCATGGCTGGCCAGCACTTCAGCGGCGCTATCCGCCGCCTGAGCTCGCTTCTGTCCTGCCACCAGGCGGTAGGTCTCCGCCAGCTGGTTGGCGGCACTCATCAGGGGTGACAGGGCGTTCCAGGGCTCCTGAGGCAACATGCTCAGCTGCCGGCCCCATAAGGCCCGACGCGACTTGAGGCAGGACGGCTTGCCGAACAGCTCAATCTCGCCGGAGCTACGCAGGGAATCGGGCAGGTTACCCATAATCGCCTGGGCCAGCAGGCTCTTGCCCGAGCCGGTCTGCCCCAGGATCGTCAGCCGCTCCCCGGCCGTCAGTTTCAGGCTAAGCGGCTGCAGCAGCTGAACCTCACCGGCATAAACCGCCAGATCGATGGTATTAATCAGGTTCATCGCGTCGCTCCTTTACCACTCAGATGACAGGCCAGTACCAACACGGCCAGCAACACCAGAGGCTGAGCCAGCAACCAGGGGGCTTCGCCGTAGTATGGGAACAGCTCGACAATCATCTGCCCCAGCTCGGCCAACGGCGGCTGGATGCCGACATGGACAAAGCCCAGCGAGGCCATCATCAGTACCGCATTCGCCGCGCCAAAAGCCGCCAGGGTGAACAGCTGCGGCGCAATCGCCGGCCAGTAATGACGCCGGAACAGATACCACTGGCCAAATCCCATCAGGCCGGAGGACTGTACCGCAGGCGATGCCGCCATACGCTGCACAATGGCGCGGGTGACGCGGAAGTACTCGATCCACTGGATCAGGGCGATCGCCACATAGATGATCAGGAAGGAACCCGGCGCGATGGCAGCAAAAATCAGCACCAGCACCAACCCCGGCAGCGCCAGGATCAGCGTGACAATCGAATCCAGCACCCGGTCCAGCCAGGGGGCACGGGTCGCGGCCAGCACTCCCAGGGTGACGCCGATCAGCGCCGACGTAGCCACGCAAAGCACGGCCATTGCCAACGACAGTTGCAGCGCATCGGCCAGACGCAACCACATATTGCGGCCGAAATGATCGGTGCCAAGCCAGAACTGGCCATCCGGCGCCAGCAGGATATGGCTCAGGTCCTGGCTGTTGCCATCGCCGGCCTGTAACAAAGCAGCACCGGTGGCATAAGCCACCAGCAGCAACAGCAGGCCCAGACCGGTTTTCTGCGCCAGACTCAGTTTCAAAGCGTTCATTTCAGGCTACCTCCACGCGGATCAAGCCAGTAACAGACGATATCCACCAGGGTATTCATCACCACAAAGAGGATCCCCATGGCCAGGGCCGCGCCCTGGATCACCGGAATATCCCGGGCAAAGATCGCATGGGCCAGGCCATGACCGACCCCGGGCCAGGAAAACAGCGACTCGATCATCACCACCCCTTCCACCAGGGTGATCAGCTGGATGCCGAAGAAGGCCACCACCGGCACCGCGATGTTACGGATGCCGTGACGGCGAAAAGCCTGCCAGTTACTCAGCCCCTTGGTGCGGGCAAACTCATAAAATGAGCTGCTAAACACCTTTTGCGCTTCGGTATGTACCACCCGCGCCGACACCGCGGCCAGACTCAGGCCCAGCGTCAGTGCCGGCAATACCAGATGGGCACTGCTGCCAAAACCGGCCACCGGCAGCCATTGCAGCTCCAGGGCAAAGACAATGATCGCCAGCAGGCCAATGACAAACACCGGCACCGCGCGCAGGGTGGTGGAGAGGGTCAGCAGGATACGGTCCAGCCAACCGCCCCACCAGGCACTCGCCAACCCCAGCGGCACAGCGATCAGTAGCGAAAGCACCACACCGGCCAGTGCCAGGTGTACGGAATGGCTCAGCATATGCCACAGCTCATCTGCCACCGGACCGCCGCTCACCAGCGAGGTACCCAGGTTTAGGCTCAGCAGGTCGCCGAACCATTGCCAGTAGGCGCTCCAGGCGCCTTGATCCAGCCCCAGTTCTGCCCGCACCAGGTCAGCAGAGGCGGAATCCACCGCATCCATGCCATAACGGCCAGAGGCGATGCGGTAAGCCATATCGCCCGGCAGCGCACGCATCAAAAGAAAAGTCAGGGTACTGACGCCCCAGGCGACCGCCAGTAACTGAAACAGACGTCTAATCAGCAGCGTTAGCATCAGTTGTTCCAGGTGATCTCATTCAGGTGATAGCTACGCTCATAAGGGTCAAAGCGGAATCCTTCGACATTCCTATGAACCGCTGTGTGCTGCACGTAGTAAGCGATCGCGATCAACGGCTTATCTTCGTAGATTGCCTTAGCCACCTGCTGTGCCTTCTGACGGAACTTTGCCTGATCGTTCTCCTGCACCAGCTGGTTCAGGGTCGCCTGGATCTCCGGGTTGGACCAGTTCATGCTGCCCCAGTCACCACCGTGGCTGTTGCCGAAATCCTTGATCAGCACACCCAACGGATCGGCGATGGTGCCGTAGTTACGGGCGATCAAGGCCACTTCCAGCGAGCCGTCCTTATGGCCGGAAGGGATCGCACTGGAGCTGGTGACGTTAACATTCAGTTTTACGCCCAGGCGCTTCCACTGATCCTGCAATGCAGTGGCCACGGTGACCAGCTCAGGGCGGTCGGCATAGGTGATCAGCGTCAGCTCAAACGGCTTGCCGTCACGCTCCAGCCAGCCATTGCCATTCTGCTGCCAGCCCTGGGCGGTCAGCAGTGACTTGGCCTTGGCCAGATCCTGGTCGACAGAGCTCTCAGCCAGGTGCCAGTCAGACATGTACGGCGGCAGCAGCTGGGCGCTGGCGGATTCGCTGCTACGCAGTACAGCAGTGGCGATCCCCTTACGGTTAATCGCCAGACTCAGGGCCTCGCGACTCGCCTTGCTGGACAACAAAGGATGACCCAGATTGAGCTTCACCGACAAGGCACGCGGCAGATCGCTACGCAAAATACTCAGGTGTGGAAGGCGCTTCAGCGCCGGAACAGAGGCGGCATCCAGGCCGAAAACAATATCTCCCTCGCCACTGCGCGCCTGTAACACGCGGGTTTCAGCACGGTGACCGGTCAGGTAACTGGCGTACTCGATCGATGCCTTCTGCCCCCAGTACTGGTCGAAGCGCTCGACCACCAGCTTATGCGGCATCGCTATTTCATAGGCGGAAAAAGGTCCGGAGCCGATCACCGATACCACAGTCCCCTCTTTATCAAAGGCAGCAGGCGCCAGAATGGCCGTCGAGTAATTGGCCAGGATAGCGCCCAGCGGGCTGTACGGGGAGTCCAGGCTGACCTTGATGCGCTGTGCATCCAGCGCCTCAATGGCGCTGATCGGTGCGCCCTGCATCAGGCTTGGCTTACCACGGGCGATGTTGAGGCTATTGACCACGGCAGCGGCATCCAGTGCACTGCCATCGTGAAACTGTACGTCGGACTGCAGGGTGAAGATCCAGGCCTTACCGTCCGCTTCGACCTGCCAGCTGCTGGCCAGCCCCGGTGTCAGGTTGCCCTTCTCATCGACATTAACCAGGGTCTCCAGCACCTGCATACGCTGAAACACATAACCGCGTCGCGTAGGGTCCAGGCTGGCAAACTCAAACTGGCCCTTAACGGCGAGGGTGTTGCCCGGGGTGGGCGCTGCCAGGGCGGCAGCGGAAAACAGCAGCGCACTGGAAACGCCAAGAGTGGTGATCGCCTTCAACATCTGTCGAAATCCTTAGATCGTTGGAAAGAAGGCATAAATGCTATGTTATAACAAACCTATTGAGAACTATTATTATCTAAAGTCCAATTGATATTCCTTCATCTCAAGACGCAACTAATTGATATAGAGTGCTTATTTGCAGGTTATTTACAGCACACCCATTGCCTGCGCCAGATTAGGTTCGCCGCAACGTTGCAGTATCTCGGCACGGGCGCGATCGCGCAGCGCTACCGCACTATTCCAGTCGCTGCCGGATGGAGCCAGCGGGGCAGCGATTTCAATCTCGATATCACCGCGCCGGAGCAACCAGCTGCCATCACGCAGCTTATTCCGTGTACCGCGCAGCGTAACCGGTACCACCGGCAGCTGTGACTCAGCCGCTGCGACGAATGCGCCCAGGTAGAAATCCCTTAAGCCGGGGCTGCGTGAGAAAGTGCCTTCCGGGAAAAAAAACAGTGAACGCCCCATCATCGCTGCGGTGGCGATACGACGGGCATCGGAAACGCCACGCTGGGAGTCGAAACGCTCGACAAATTCCGTTTCCAGATGGCGCAGAAAAATACGGCTGAACCGGCTTTGTTGCAGCTCGGTCTTCGCAACAAAGGTACATTCCTGCGGCAGACCCGCGATCAGGGCGATTACATCAAGATAACTGGTGTGATTTGAGACCAGAATGCAGCGCTGTTGCATCGACAGATGATCCAGGCCCTGAACCTTAAGACCTGTCCCAGTCAGTTTTAAGAACCGTCGACAGGCATTGCGTACCCTTGTCCAGTTGAAGCGGGTGTTTGAGCTGACGGCGACCATTGGCCACAGAAAAGCCGTTTCCAGAAAAAACACCCCCCAGCTCCAACCGCCATAGAGCAGGTCGGTGAGCTGGCCGATTTTTCGGCGTAACCGGGGCCGTAATGAGGTCAGTGCCAGGCGCGCGAGTTGCCAGTGCAGCTGGTAGCGGCCCTGGCCGATCTTTCCCTGCTCATAAAGTGTGCGCGCGGCAGAGCGGCGGATCTTACCGCTGGAGGTTTTCGGCACGGAATGAGGTGGGGCCACTACAACCTTGTCCGGCGCTGTACCCAGAATGTCCATAGCGAGGTTGTTTATCTCGTTGATTATCCGGGTCTGCTGTTCTGCCCGGGCGAGCTTGTCTTTATCCAGTGCAGGAGAGCGACGTACTTCCGCCAACACGATCAGCTGTTCGCTGTGGGTATGTCTGTCCTGGCTGGCAAATACCGCGACACAGCCTTTCCTGACCCCCGACACATCTGCGATAGCGGCTTCCAGCTCATGAGGATACAAGTTACGCCCGGCCCGGATAATCAGGTCCTTCTTGCGCCCGGTAATGTAGATATCGCCGCCTGCCAGATAGCCGCGATCGCCCGTGTTCAACCAGTCGTCCTGGAACAGCTCTGCCGTTTTATCCGCTGCATCAAAGTAGCCGCAGGTCGCTGAAGGCCCTTTGAATTGCAGGTTGCCTTCGTGGCGCTCGGGCAGTTCACGCTGCTGCTCGTCAACCACCCGTATTTGATGTCCGGGTAATGGTTGGCCTGAGGCGATAAATTCAAGCACATCAGTATCGTCATCCCCGGCAGGTTTCGCATGGCAATCTCGCTCCATTGCAGGGCGTTGTACGCGATCAATCAAAGGCAGACGCCCGCCGGGAGGGAATGCCAGTCCGACCGAGCACTCGGCAAGCCCATATACAGGCGACATTGATTCGGCGCAGAAACCGCAAGGTGCAAAGCGTTCGGTAAACCGTCGGAGAGTGCCCGGGTTGAGTGGTTCGGCCCCGTTAAAGGCAAAGCGCCATGCACTCAGGTCCAGCGTTGCCAGATCTTCGTCACTGATTTTGTGGAGGCAGAGCTCATAGGCAAAATTTGGCCCACCCGAGAGAGTGCCGTGATAGCGATCAATAGTTCGCAGCCACTTGAGCGGATGCGCCAGAAAGCTCAGCGGCGACATCACCACCAGTGGACAGGCAAAATACAGGCTCGAGAGCCAGGCGCCGATCAGTCCCATATCATGGTAGAGCGGCAACCAGCTGACGAAGACATCATCGGGGGTCGCCTGCACGGTGTGACCCATGGCGCGAATGTTTGCCAGCAGATTGGCATGACTGAGAATAACCCCCTTAGGGTCACCGGTACTGCCAGAGGTGTATTGCAGGAAGGCCGTATCCTGTGGCCCTGCGGTGCTCTCTATAGGGTGCGCTTCGGTAGCGCGTAACTCATCGACGGTTACTTGATGCTTCAGTCCGGGGACCAGGGCATACAGCAGCCGCGAGACGGTTTCAGCCTGCGGCACGGAGATCAGCATCTTTGCCCGGGCATTATTGAGAATACCGGCGTGACGGCGAAGGTGTTCTTCAACCTGTGCCGGGCGAGCGGGTGGATAGATCGGCACCGGGATGCCATTGGCCAGCAGCACGGCAAAGAAACAGTAGAAATAGTCGGCGCTGGTTGGCAGCATCAGCGCCACCTGCTGTCCGGGTTCCAGTCCACGTGCTAACAGGCCACAAGCGAGTGCCTGGGCATTCTCCTGCAACGCGCGATAGCTGATGCTTTTCTCCTCGCTATCCCGGTCTCCACAAACAACGATATGGCTGCGGTCTGGATGTGCCTGTGCCTGTGCCTGCCAGGCCAACACGCCTTGCAGCGTTTGTATGTGGGAGGGGGTGGCCTGGGCGTCTCCGGCTGCCTTAATAACCGTTTGCTCGGCAGTGGAGGTTGAGGCCGGTACGGGCAGAGTGCCACTGGCCGCACGTAACACTTCGCGCAGAAGATCACGCGGCGTTTCTATAAGCGACAATATCTGGTCAGACAACGTGACCTTGAATGCCTGCTCGGCACGGGACAGCAACTCCGCTTTGGCCAGGCTGTCCAATCCAAGGTCCCGGTCCAGCGAGGAGTCCAGCTCCACGTTGATGGACTGATTCTTATGCAGGTCGGATGTGAGCAGCTGTGTAATATCCAGCAACTGTCGAGCGCTTTGCACAGATTCCAGTGACGCCGCGGACTCGTTACCAGAATTGGGAGGACTGGGTTGAGTCGTCACTTTAAACCTCCTGACAGGATGGCCTGAATAAAGTGTAGCAGTCAACGTCGCCTGGAGACGTTTGTGACAGTGCCCGCCCTTCGGGGCCTTCAGCATGCCTGGCGCATCGGGCCATCCGACCTCTGTATTCACGTCCGTACAAAAAACGGCAGGCCATTCCGGGTCTGCCGAATATGCCGTCGCCTTCAACCTCGCCCGCTTACTCGCGCCACTCAAAGTGCGGGAAGATCCCTTCCAGCCTCGCCTTCAACAGCGCCTTTTGCCCCGGATCGATCAGCGCGGGCTGGCGTAGCCGAGGATCAAGGCAGTGACCGCCGTGATTGATCTGCAGCGCATAGTGCTGCACGCCCTGTTGTTGTAACTGCTGCGCCAGTTGGAGCAGGTCATCCGGCTGCAGCAGCCGCCAGTCCACTGTGGTGCGGCACTCAAAGGCGGTGCTGCTCTCAAGTAACAGCTCCAGGCAGCGCCGGTTCTGGCCCGGCTGATGGGTCCGCCCCGTCACCTGCGGGTAAAGGTGATCCGGCGCTTTCACATCCAGCCCCACCCAGTCGAGCAACCCCAGCAACTCGGCCAGATGACGCGCACTCACCCCGGCGCTGTGCAGCCCCACCTTGTAGCCCAGCTCGATGGCCGTCAGCATCGCCGCGCGCAAGCCCGGCTGCAGGGTTGGCTCGCCACCACTGAACACCACCGCTTCCAGCAGTCCCCGGCGCTGTTGCAGGAAATCCAGCACCTGCCCCCAGCTGATGGCGCCATCGCCGGATTCAAAGGGGATCAGGTGCGGATTCTGGCAGTAGCCACAGCGCAGCGGGCAGCCCTGGGTATAGACCACACAGGCCAGGTGATCGGGAAAGTCGATGGTGGTCAGGGGTGTAATACCACTGATCTGCGGGGCGGTGGACATCGCAACTCCTTGTACAGCCGGGTGAACACGCGGTTGAAAAGCGCCGTTACCGCTTCGGCTCGATAAAGTGGCGGCGCTCAGCATGCTCGGCCTGTTTACCGGCATTAAACTGCGCCACCGGGCGGTGGTAGCCCATCACCCGGGTCCAGACTTCACAGCGCTGGCGTTGTTCAGGGTTTAGATGGGTAGTTGCATCGGTCAGTGGTTCATTCATCGGAAACATCCTCAGTAAACTCAGTGGGTGATTTGCAGTGATTGCTGATCTTGCTGCTGTTTCTGTAACTGCTCGTGCAGTAGCTGCTCATCGCAACGTGGGCAGAACTCATGTTCACCGGCCAGGTAGCCGTGTACCGGGCAGATCGAAAAGGTCGGCGTTATAGTGATATAGGGCAGCGCGAACTGGCTGAGCGAGGCTTTCACCAGCTGCTTACAGGCCCGTACGCTGGAGATCCGCTCACGCATATAGAGGTGCAACACGGTGCCACCGGTGTAACGGGTCTGCAGCGGGTCCTGCATCTCCAGCGCGGTAAAAGGATCATCGGTAAAGCCCACCGGCAACTGGCTGGAGTTGGTGTAGTAAGGGCTCTGGCGGGTGCCCGCCTGGAGAATATCCGGATAGCGCTTCTGGTCTTCGCGGGCGAAGCGGTAGGTGGTGCCCTCCGCCGGGGTCGCTTCGAGGTTATAGAGGTGACCGGTCTGTTGCTGGAACTCCGTCAGACGGCCGTTAATATGATCCAGCAACCGGATCGCCGCTGCCTGGCCCTCATCGTGACTGATATCGAGGCGATCGTCGCTGAAGTTACGCAACATCTCATTGATACCGTTTACCCCGATGGTGGAGAAATGGTTACGCAGGGTGCCCAGGTAGCGTTTGCTGTAGGGAAACAGCCCCTCGTCCATCAGCTGCTGGATCCGCTGGCGCTTCAGCTCCAGCGAGTCTTTTGCTAGCAGCAGCAGGTGATCCAGCTCGCTATAGAGCGCCTGCCAGTCGCCCTTGAAGCGATAGCCCAGCCGGGCGCAGTTGATAGTAACCACCCCGATCGAGCCGGTCTGCTCGGCCGATCCGAACAGGCCGTTTCCCCGCTTCAGCAGCTCGCGCAGATCCAGCTGCAGGCGACAGCACATGGAGCGCACCATATTGGGTTCGAGGTCAGAACGGATAAAGTTCTGGAAGTACGGCAGGCCATATTTGGCGGTCAGGCTGAACAGCCGATCGGCGTTATCGCTCTCCCAGTCGAAGTCGCGGGTGATGTTGTAGGTGGGGATCGGAAAGGTGAACACCCGTCCCTTATCGTCGCCCTGCTCCATCACCTCCAGATAGGCGCGATTGATCATATCCATCTCGGCTTGCAGCTCACCGTAGCTGAACGGCATCTCCTCACCGGCGATCACCGGAATCTGCTCGCACAGATCATCCGGACAGTGCCAATCGAAGGTCAGGTTGGTAAAGGGGGTCTGGGTGCCCCAGCGTGAGGGCACATTGAGGTTGTAGATCAGCTCCTGCATACACTGCAGCACCGCCTCGTAACCCATACGGTCTTTGCGCACAAAAGGTGCCAGGTAGGTATCGAATGAACTAAATGCCTGCGCCCCGGCCCACTCATTCTGCAGCGTGCCGAGGAAGTTAACGATCTGGCCCACAGCACTGCTAAGGTGCTTCGGCGGCCCGCTCTCCAGGCGTCCGGGTATGCCGTTAAGACCCTCATGCAACAGGCTGCGCAATGACCAGCCGGCGCAGTAGCCGGAGAGCATATCCAGATCATGAATATGCAGATCCCCCTCGCGGTGGGCCAGACCGATCTGCGGCGTATAGACCTCGTTCAGCCAGTAGTTGGCGATCACCTTCCCCGACACATTCAGAATCAGGCCTCCCAGCGAATAGCCCTGATTGGCGTTAGCGTTTACCCGCCAGTCACTGCGCTCCAGATACTCATCCACGGTACTTCTTACGGTTACTGACTGATGACTCTCCATGACTCCCTCAACACTATATATGGTTGTTTATTCAACATCAGACACAATATGTAGTGCATTGTGCGTAATCCAAGCACTAGATGGCCTTGATAAATGTCAAGGGGATCAAATCGCGGATCCATTAAGATCGCGCCATCTCAGAAGGAGCCCACTGATGACAATATTCACCACCCCGCTGACGCTGCCCCGCCCGGACCTCTCATCCCTGAAGTCGCACTTCGCCACCCGGGTCATTAGTAAAACCGAATCGGCCCTGCCGTTCAGGCTCAAGCAGACACTGCTGGAAAAGGCCCTCAACGAAGCCTTTCAGCAGCCCCTGGCCGATAATGAGTTCTACTTTCTGGAGGGCCGGCAACTGGGGCTGGAGTTCAGCGATCTGGAGATTAAGATCATCATCAGCTGCGAAGGCGAACGCCTGATTGTCTGCGACGGTGATCAGGCCGATGCCTGGATCAAGGGCCAGGCACGGGACTTCCTGCAACTGGCTAATCGTGAACTCGACCCCGACACCCTGTTCTTCCAGCGCCGCCTGCTGATCGAAGGCAACACCGAACTGGGACTGGCCGTGAAAAACCTGCTCGACAGCATCGACTGGGACGACCTGCCAAAGGCGACACGCATGGGGATTGAATGGTTAAGCCGGTTACCGCTTTAGTCACCGAGCAACTTTTGCAGCAACGCCCCGAGCGCGATAGAAATTTGTATATTTACCGGACACGGCCGGGGGCGCTGCTGCAAAAGCCTTGTCATGGTGTAAGAGCTCACTCCGTGAGCGAAGCTCTTTCCCAGAAAACAATCACTCCACCCACTGAATGCCGGGTTCACCATACCAGTAGCCATTGCACTGCCCCTGCCTGACCAGCGGTATGACTTCGGCCCCCGAGCGCCCGTTTAACCGATCATCGAAGCGCTTAATCACTTCCACCAGCCCTTCACGCTGTGGGCTGATCCGGACCTTATCGACGCCGATCTCCGCCATTCGCGTCAGTTCATGTTCCAGGTTGTAGTGCTCTGCAGACAGGGTCTGGATGCCGTTCATGGTAAACAGCGCCTTGCCCTCCTGGGAGCGCATTACCAGGCCATCCGGATACTCGATACAGCAGAACTCACAATTGTCCTTCGGCACATTGCGGTAGCGGGCGGTGAAGCAGCGCGCCGCGTAGGCCAGCGGCAGGCAGCCATAGGCAAACACCTCGGTCTCCAGCTCCGGCATAGAGCCATCCTGCGCGACCTGCTGTAACAGGGCGGATAAGGTCTCGGCCCCCAGCTCCACCGGCATCACCCAGCGTCGCATACCGTTACGATAGAGCCGCTTCAGTACCTGCAGGTTATAGATATTGATCGATGGCCCGGTGGTAAACGTCAGCCCCTGCTGACTCAGCAGCTGCACCGCCGCCATATCATTGGCCTCCACCTGAAACTCACCGTTATTGCAGATCCGGCGCAGGGTTTTCAGCTCGGACTCCGCCTCCAGCAGCGCCAGCCCTGACAGCACCACCTGCTTGCCACAACTTTGCAGCTCACGGGCTAACCCCAGCCACTCATCGGTTTTCAGCTGGCGGCGCTTGGAGCAGACCGTCTCCCCCAGGTAGATTGTCTCAACCGCCGTCTCCGCCATCCCGGCGTAGAAGTTATAGACGTCCTGTTTCGGCCAGAAATACAGCAGAGGCCCCAGTGTCAGTTGCATCCGGTTTTGCATCATCCGATCCCCCTACTGCCAGCTGCGGTGATAGGCACCGATGGTGGTGGTTGCGCCTTCTGACAGATCGGTCAGCCCCTGGTTCCACTGCGGTTTCACCTGGAAATCAGCGGCCGTCGCGGCCTGATCCAGCGCCTGCCGCCAGATACCCACCACCTGCGCGACATAAGCCGGACTGCGCTGACGGCCTTCAATCTTCACGGCGCTGATGCCGATCGACTTAAGCTGTGGGATAAGATCCAGGGTATTGAGGCTGGTTGGCTCCTCCATGGTGTGATAAGTGTGGCCCTCGACCTCAAAGCGCCCCTTACAGAGGGTCGGATAACCGGCTTTCTCACCGCGGCCATAGCGGTCGATCAGCACCTCATTCAGGCGTGATTCCAGCCCGCGCGGAGTCTCCTCCCAGCGCACAGCCTTGGCCGGCGAGCAGGCACCTCGGGTATTGGGGGATTCATCAGTCAGATAGGAGGAGAGGTAACAGCGCCCCTCCACCATAATGCAGAGACTGCCGAAGGCGAACACCTCCAGCTCAACCGGGCTGTGTTTTGCCAGATGCTCGACCTGAGCCAGAGACAGCACCCGTGGCAATACGGCGCGCTTGATATTGAACTGTTGCTGGTAATAACTCAGGGCTTCGTAGTTGGTCGCCGAGCCCTGAACCGAAAGGTGTAAGTTAAGATCGGGATGCCTATCTGCCGCATGGCCCAGCACCCCCATGTCGGCGGCGATCAGTGCATCCACCTGCAGATCCGCCGCCATATCCACCGCCTGCTGCCACCGTTGCCAGCCCTGTGGTTGCGGATAGGTATTGATCGCACAGAGCACCTTAACGCCCCGGCTACGGGCATACTCTATCCCCTTCTCCGCCTTACGCCGGTCAAAGTTCAGACCGGCAAAGTGGCGGGCATTTGTCGCATCACGAAAGCCGAAATAGACCGCATCGGCACCATTATCCACTGCCGCTTTCAAGGCAGGAAAACTCCCTGCCGGACAGACCAGATCCATCACCACCTCCCGAACTACTGCTTAGAAGCACACCTTAGAAGCGAAGCCTTATAAACAAGCCAAACGGCAGGCAGCGTAGCAACGGCATGGCGGGAATGACTTGATGGTTATCAAGGGGCTTCGGTCGGTGAAAGCGGGGGAAGGTCGCTGCAACAAGAGCCTGGGCATGGTGTAGGAGCTCACACCGTGAGCGAAGCTCTTCCTCTGAAAAAGCTTCGCGCCTGCAAAGCGTTCCCACACCGAATAGCAGGCCCGAGGTATCCGTGGGTTTTGTCGCCTCGCTCCGTTACAGACACAAGTAGTGTGGTGTTGAACGCAGCGAAACCCTGGTTACCCCCAAGCCTCAAAACACATAGCTATAGAAATACCCCGCACCGACCGCCATACCCAGCACCACAAACAGGAACGCCATAATCATCTGGTTGTTAAAGATCGCCTTCAGCAATATCACCTCGGTCAGGCTGGCCCCGGCGCTGCCGATCACCAGTGCCATGACTGCTCCCAACCCCATACCCTTAGTCAGCAACGCTGCACTCAGCGGCACCATCGCCGTACTACTGATATAAAGCGGAATACCGATCACCGCCGCCACCGGAATCGCCAGGGGGTTACTCTCGCCTGCCACGCTGGCCACGAAATCCGAAGGCATAAAGCCGTAGATCAGCGAGCCCAGCGAGATACCGGCGATCAGGTAAGGCACCACTTTCAGGAAATCACTCCAGGTAGTGCGCCAGATCCGCATCCACTTTGACTCCACCGCAACAGGCTCAGCTGCGCTGCTATCACCACAACTGCTGGCACAGCCCTTCTTCTCCGGTGTCAGGTATGCCTCCGGCTTGATATGTTTCTCAAAACCCAGTTTTTCCAGCGTATAGCCTGCGGCAATGGACACCCCCATGGCGATGGCGAAATAACTCAGGGTGATCTTAAGGCCAAAGGTTACCGCGAACAGGCCGATCACTATCGGGTTAAGCAGCGGGCTGGCAAACAGGAACACCATCATGGTGCCGAAACCAGCATTGGCCCGCAGCAATCCCTTCAGGAACGGGATGGTCGAGCAGGAACAGAACGGCGTGATCGCACCAAGGAAGCCCGCGATCACATAGCCCTTACCCCCTTTACTGCTGAGGATACTCTGTACCCGGTGTGGCGGCAGATACTCCAGCAGCACTCCGACACCGTAACTGATCAGCAGATAGAGCAGCGTCAGCTCCACCGCCAGAAAGGCGAACATTCCCAATGCATCGGAGACCATCTCCGCAGTAATCGTCATAGACCCTCCCAAAACTATATTTCTAGTTTTATAGAATTAATAATGCAGTGAAATCTAGCGCCGACAGGCTGTCACCGTCAAGTTATTTCTAGTAATATCGAAATATAAGTTTAGTGAGGATATCGTGATGGAACTGGAAAATGTCGCCAAAGCCCTGAAAGAACTGGGCCACCCTACCCGGCTGACTGTATTCAAACGGCTGGTGAGATCCGGCCATCAGGGAATGGCGGTCGGGGAAGTACAGGAGCAACTGGGTATCCCCGGCTCCACCCTCTCACACCACCTCTCCAGCCTCGCCTCCGCCGGGCTGATCTCCCAGCGCCGCGAAGGCCGCACCCTCTACTGCGTGGCGGAGTATCAGCAGCTACAGGGCGTGATCGACTTCCTCGTTGAGGAGTGCTGTGCCGATACCGCGCAAGATAACTGATCACCTGATCTTGCGGAATGATGGCCCGGGATCATCGCTGCCTCTAAATGGCTGTGATCATTAAACATCTGCCACCTGTGCCTGAGATGCGGTCAAGTTTCCGCCTATTCTGCCGAAAACTGAGTATCCGGTTGGATTTATAGGTGAAGGACCACAGCATGAAAATCACATCAAACAATGACGCTATCGCCAGCCAGCTGCAGCTATCAAGCCACCCGCTGAATAACGGCAAGCAGCCGGCAGAGACTCCGACCCGGCTGAGCAGCACATCGGCACAGGCAGACAAGGTGGTGCTTTCAGAGGCAGCCCGACAGGCGGGTCATTCCGAGCCCCTGCCAGAGGTCGCGCCACATAAAGCCTTTATCGGCAATGATACCGTCCTGATCCAGCCGGAATCAGAGACAACCCAACGTATGGAAGCGATCCTCAACCGTCTGTCCGAAGACGAACAGAAGGATCTGATCGATTCCAAACTGCTTACCGAAGATAAGTTCCTGCAGCTGGCGGAAGAACTTAGCGACGAAGAACTGAAACAATTTGTCGCTATCACCACGGCACTGGAAACCCCGCCAAAGCGCAATGGTTTTAACCCCATCATGCCCGGCGGCCATCAGGAAACCCTGAGTCTGGTCGACAGGCTCTCCGCCATGGATCAAAGCACCCGTAGCCGTGTGCTGGAAAAGGCCGACGGCTACGCGGATAAGGTTTACAAACCCGCCCCCTCCTCCAGCTATCAGCCCGATGGCACTTTCGCCTTCCTGCAACCCTCGGAATCCGCCAACGACCTGCATAACCTGATCGGTGCGGTCGGTCGCAGTGACGATGTCGATGGCATGCTTGATCAGCTGGAGCTGTTCGAAGAATCCGATCAATCCAGCCTGCTTGGCCTGTTGCATGCAGATATTGGGCTGGGGGGACGGATGATGGATCAGCTCGAAGGGCGCAATAAGGAATCGCAGAGTGCCGTGCTGGATTTCGTCAGCCAGATCAGCAGCAATATCAGTGGCTATGCGCCGGAGCTGCAGACAACCACCGGCGCTACCTCACCGGGAGAACGCGCCTTCGCCTTACTCGGCCATGACAATGGCAGCAGTCAGGTGGCTTTCGGCATGATCGAAGATACTGTCTCGCTGATGGAAAACTACCGCTTCGACGATGCCCAGCTCAAGCAGATGGGCGATCAGCTACGGCATATGGAACGCGGCGATCAACGTGCCTACCTCGCCATCACCGAGACCGGGCTGGATAACCTGCTGGGTGGTAACGAGGGCAAAGGCGCACAGATCGACCTGAGCGAGCATGAAGAGGTGTTCGAGCAGATCGACAGCCTGCGCAACGACCGCCAGGTGCGGCAGCTGGTATTCGAGTCCCGCATGGGACAAGAGGAGCTGATCGATGGCCGTCGCTTCTACGAACTGAAAGGCCAGGGTGAGTCTGAACGCGACCAGCAACAGATGATCAAATTCCTCACCACTGATGCCTGGCTCAATCGCGAAGTCGACAACAGCTCCGCCCATGACTCACAGACCCGACGCCTGACCAGCCAGCTGTCTGAACTCGGTGCCGAACAGCGCGACCAGCTGGTAGAAAGCCTCAACCGGCTGGCACAGAGCGAACACCCGATGGCCGAACTGTCTGAACCGGCACTGGAAGAGGTTTATGGTGCCTTCTTCGACCGCACCACCTCCATCGCCAACACTGACGACCTCGGCGCCCTGCTGAATGCCGAAGCGGACACCCAACAGGCATTGCGGGAATCGTTCTGGCAAGCCACCGAACTGGCTGGCGAACAGGTTGATGACCTGGTGAAGCTGCTCGATAACAGCGCACCGGAACTGCGTGAACAGATCATCATCACCCTGTCCGAAGAGTCCGCCCTGATTGATGCGAAGGAGAAAGATCGTGACAGCAGCGAAGAAGAACTGAGCAAGCTGATCAGCTACTTCGAAAAAGACCACACCGAGGCTGAGAAACAACGCTATCTGGAAGGTGCGTTCTGAGGCAACATCAATATTGAATCAGACCGTCGGCAGTATGACCGCAAGCGCTAAACAGCCATAATCCGCAGCCTCCTGATAAACAAAAAGCCCCACTCAATGAGCAGGGCTTTTGGCTTTCATACCTGGGGCTAGACCGCCCTAAGCGGATTGACCTCCGTGACTGGCGTCAGCGGACTCCGCAGGCTTAGAGGCGTCCTCCGCTGGCTTAGCTGCTTCAGCTTCAGCTTCAGTCACAGGTGCCTTCACCTGTTTCTTGGTCATCATGTACAACCAGGTAAAGCCGATCAGGCCAGACACCAGGGACGCAAACAGGATGCCTGTTTTCGCCATCAGCAGATCCTGTGGCGAGCCCGCAAAACCAAGCTCGGCAATAAAGATCGACATGGTGAATCCGATCCCGCCCATAAACGCCACACCGACGATATGGTTAAAGTTGAGATCAGATGGCAGCTTACAGATACCCATCTTCACCGCCATCCAGCTGAGTCCGGCAATACCGATCAGCTTACCGACCACCAGACCAAATATAATCCCCAGGGCAACCGGATCGGTCAGCACATCACCGAAGCTACCAAACTCAATCGGTACACCCGCGTTAGCCAACGCGAAGATTGGGATTACGATATAAGCAGATGGCAGATGCAGCGCGTGTTCAAGCTGCTGTGCCGGTGCCTGAGCCAGGTTTACACCCTCACCCAGATGATGCACACGGGAACGCAGCTCATCATTGATCATGATGTTTTCGTTGCGCTTGTACGCCTCTTTGATCTGCTCCAGTGTCGTCTTCATCTGACAGATAAAGCGCTTCGGATCGTATTTCGGTTTCATCGGCATGGTGAACGCCAGCAGCACCCCGGCAAGGGTTGCGTGCACGCCGCTCTTCAGCATCGCAACCCAGAGGATTGCACCGACAAACAGATACGGCGACTGACGACGAATTCCGCCCTTATTGAAGCTGACCAGGATCGCTACACACAATGCAGCAAGACCCATGGCGGCCATGTTCAGGCTTTCGGTGTAGAACAGGGCGATCACAACAACCGCGCCCAGATCATCCACTATCGCCAGTGCGACCAAAAACAGCAGCAAACTGGTCGGAATCCTGCGTCCCAACAGTGCCAGCGCCCCCAGGGCAAAGGCGATATCGGTTGCCATCGGGATACCCCAACCGACAAAGGTTGGACTGCCTGCATTGATACCCATGTAGATCAATGCGGGTACAAGCATGCCGCCTACTGCGGCAATAATCGGTAACAGAGCCTGCTTGATGTCGGACAGTTCGCCCACCAGCAGCTCGCGTTTAAGTTCCAGGCCTACAACCAGGAAGAAGATCGCCATCAGGCCATCGTTAATCCAGTGGTGCAGCGTTTTCGATAGTTGGAAGCCTTCTACGCCAACTGTGAAATGCAGTTGGAAGAAATGATGGTATTGTTCGTAGAAACCAGTGTTGGCAATTATCAGCGCAACTACCGCACACAGCATCAGCAACACACCACTGGTGGTCTGACGGTGTATGAACTCTTCCAGTGGTGAAAGCACGCTGTTAAACGCTTTTTCCCACGGCGCAATATACTCTTTGCCCTTAACTCTACGTCTAGGTCTCATCTTATGCTCCAATCACACTCTCTGATTCGCACGACTAAAACGTCATTCGGGCTGAACAACCAGCACCAAACTGATGCCAATTTAGGGGCCAGTTTAGCAAGCTGGTCACCTCCTACCTGAGTTTTAGGCGCATCACTCTACCAGAATTCTCGATCGAGATAACACCCTCTTATAACAAAACCCGCTATGCCTTGACTAAGCTATAAATAAATGCGCTAAAAAATGAGCGTTACGCTGGCAATCTTGCTGCGAATCCCGCCCGGGGCGAACAAGCCGGTCAAAGCGCCAATAACTGCTGCCACAGGGCGCAATGCCACACTCCACCAGCAGCTCCCTCCGGGCCTACCCGCCCCCCTTCGCCTTGCTAACGGGCGGATAGGCAGATTAACACGGGCCTTAGATGGCGTTATCAGCCAGCCGCAGTTATTGTTGTGCGATCCGAGACAGAAGGTCCGGGTTAATCACCAGATTACGCACGCCATGGCCGTGATCTTCGTTGAAATCGTTGCCTTTACACCACTGGCCGACGGTTTCGATATCCACCTTCATCACCCTGGGCCTGACACTCCAGGCCACCTGGAACGGCGATCCCTTCTCGTTATACCCCGGGCCGGTGGTCGATCCGGCATACTGTACCGCTTTACCGGTATTGTCCGGGATACCCAGCGCCTGATAGCGGCCATTTCTGACACCGTGATCAGCCAGTGCGGCAAAGTCAGCCGCATTGCGGTCATTCACCAGTACATAGACCTGGGCCTCAACCCGCAGCTGCGGATTGCTGATCGACGGACTTAAACAGGATTTCAGGGTAGGGCCGGGCTTGATCCGGGCACTGGAGTGAACATAGTGCACCTCGATAGTATCCCCCGGATAGAGGCCGCCATGGGACCCGGCGCAGACCGCCTTATTCAGCGGCGCCAGTTCAGTCGCACTCAGTTGCCCGGAATAGCGATAACCGCTTCGGAATCCATGCCCATCGCCATTACCGGCATAACGGGTAAACTCGCCGCCTTTATGCTCGGCATTCTTATGAAAGTGGATATTGCAGAGATTCATCTCGGGGAATGCGGGCGCAGCCCCGAACAGGCGCTTGTTATTGCCCTTAAGCGAATCGATATCCCGCGGTGACTGGGGGCCAAACCCTTTATCCTGGGTGTTCTCCCTGAGCCTCTCCCGCTGCTGTTTGATCACCTGGTCTGAGACCTCGTCGTGACCGCCCGTGGCCGTGGTTCCGGCATGGGCACACAGGGGTGATAACGCAGCTGCTACCAGCAGGATACGAAGATCTGTCTTCATTGCTATTCTCTCGCTTCGTTGATGAACAGTTAAAAATTCTGTCTAAGCGCGCAACACGCTTACGAGGCTGTCGGAAAAACATCAAACAACGAAGACTACAATCCCTGACAGCGATTCCTTTCGCCTTAATCGGTGAAAACCCAGCCCAGACTCCGGACTGTATAACAGTGGCGAGCGCGGCAGGACATTCCGCTATCTCGCCTTAAAAACCAGACTGGCCGCCCTACTATCCCATGCAGCCAAGACCTGAAAATTACAACCGCCGGTGTGCAAAACGGGCCACGCCAGCGTCATCAGCCTAACCATCAGCCGATCTCGAACGAGGTCACACCATAGGTGCGATCCAGCGGCAGCTCCGGCTGCTCGCCGGTATACATCCGCGCGGTCTCAAACACCCGCTGCATGCCGTAACGCCCGGCCAGATCGACCGCAGCCGAATTAACCTCAGGCACATCCAGATAAACCGGATCAGCAGCACCGGCCTTAGCCCGCAGCGCCAGAAACAACGCTTCCGCCTGCTCAGCACTGTCAGCAAACAACGGCCCGATCTTATAACCGCTGCGACAGGGGCGTATCACCCCGTAGCCTGCCAGCTTACCGTCCTGCAAGATCCCCAACGCGGTGCCATCAGACTGACCGATCCAGTGACGGGTAAAGTCGCTGCGCCCTGTCGGAAAAAACGGCTGGTCATAGCGGTCGAGATCACTAAACGGCAGTTCGGACAGCGTCACAATAGCCGCATTATCGATAGCATCACCGCCACCCTGGCCCTCAAAGCGGATATTACTATAGGCCAGTTTAAAGCCGGACTGACGGTAGTTATCCTGCTGTGCCAGCACCCCATCCAGGCCGATATTGCAGCCATCGAGGTAATCCAGCCCGGTGTTCCAGATCGCCATACCGTACCCCTGACCACGGAACTCCGGCTTGACGATATAGAAGCCCAGAAAACCAAACTGATCGTCATAGCGCACCGTCGAAATGCAGGCGATCGGCTCATCATCCAGCAAACCGATAAAGAATCCGTTGGGATCAGCCCGGTAGTAACTATCGGCATCATGCAGCCCCGGATTCCAGCCCTCGGCCGCCGCCCAGTCGATGGCGATATCCAGCTCCTGGCAGGTCATCGCTCTGATCTGGTAGTTATGCTTGTTCATAGATATTCCTGAGACATGATGAGGATGCGGGTCACCCACCCTATCTGCGGGTTGGATAGCTTAACTATAGGAGCTGTCTGCTGAGGGCGACTCACTTATGCCTCTTCAACGGCTTCGCGGATGCGTTCCTGGCGGGCCTGCTCTTCCTGCATCACTGCTTTGATCTCTTCAAGTACGCTATCGACATCAGCGCTGTCATTGCGATCACCAAAGTCACCACTCAGCGTCGATCCCGGCGTTAAGTTCCCCTCTTCGAACAGCGCCCACATCTCTTTGGCATACTGCGTGCGCAATAAGGCGGGCGCAAAACTGCCATAGTAGCGGCGCATATTGTTGACGTCCCGGGCGAACATCTCCTGCGCGCTGTTATTGGCCGCGGCATTAACCGCCTGGGGCAGATCGATAATCACCGGGCCATCATCGTCGACCAGCACGTTAAATTCGGATAGGTCACCATGCACAATACCCTCACACAACATGAGCATAATGTAATGCATCATCAGGTTGTGATCTTCAATCGCTTGCTCTTCCGACATCATCACATCACCGAGTCGTGGTGCAACGTCACCGTCGCCATCGGTGACCAGCTCCATCAGCAGAACACCGTCCACGCAACCGAAGGTTTCAGGCACCCGCACTCCGGCACGGCCTAAGCGGGACAAGGCGTCGACTTCGGCATTTTGCCAGATCTCCTCCTGCTGCTGGCGGCCATAGTTAGAGCTCTTCTGCATCGCACGTGCCTGGCGGCCACTGCGAACTTTGCGCCCTTCCTGATATTGCGCGGCTTTCTTAAAGCTGCGTTTCACCGCATCTTTATAGACTTTGGCGCAGCGGATACTGTCACCACAACGGACAATATATACATCGGCTTCTTTACCGCTCATCAGACGGCTGATGACTTCATCGATCAGGCCATCCTCGACGAGGGGCCTTAGGCGTTTAGGTATCTTCAAGGGCGATCTGCTAACTGTACTCGGTTACCGATCATCATCCGATCGGCAACGTTCTGTGTGTATTTATTTACTCGGATCAACAAGATTTCACCGACTGGGGATGGTGGATGGTTATGGCTCATTCGCGGATTCTCAGCCACCGGGAAGGCCTGTCATATACTGCTTTAGGCTATACGCAGGGCCAACTCGACATCACCTGACGAGGTAGAAACCGCTGTAACAGCGCCACGGTCGAAGGCGCATGGCGCCACTCAGTCCGCACCGGTAAGCCGGTGGCCCGCCACCGCAAACTATTGAACGATAACTCCCCACCGAAGGCAAGGCACCGACCATGCGACAAGGCCTGGGGGAGCATTAGTAAAGGACAGCAAACCAGAGGTCGGCGGGTTCTCTACTGACGATAGTGTGACAGGTCAAATTGATAAGCGATCTATACGGGACTCTGGTCGACGGCAGCCGGTGCAGCCAATGGTTTGGGCTGGTGTCCTTCATTACCGGTAAACGACCGTGTCGCAGCAGCTGAGAGACCGAAGCCGCTGAGACAGCGCCCCCCAGCCAGGGCCAATCTGGCAATGGCCGTGGCACTGCCGGCAGTTTGGCGCGACAATAGTCGGCTAAGCAACAGTTCGCAAAACGCAAAGGAGAGAACCATCTACACACTATACTGGGACCGGGGCGGTGCCAATATGGCATCCCACGCCATACTGGAAGAACTGGGCGTACCTTACGAGATGGTCGAGATCGACCTGGCGAAACAGATGCAGCGTTCTGCCGAATATCTGGCGATCAACCCCAACGGTAAAGTCCCGACCTTGCGCCATCAGGGACAGATTGTCTACGAATCCGCCGCCATCCTGACCTACCTGCTGGACCAGCATCCCGACAGCGACCTGGCGCCGGCAACAAACTCCCCTTTGCGCGGCCGCTACTACCAAACCCTGTTCTGGCTCTCCGGTACGGTTCAGGAAGCCGCCAACCGCTGGGCGCATCCGGAACAGTATACCGACGCCGCCACAGCGTTCGCAGGCATCAAAGCCAGCGCCACCACAGAACTCAGCCGCTGCTGGCAGTTGCTGGACGACAACCTCAAGGACAGCGGCCCCTGGCTACTCGGCGACAAACTGAGTGGTGCCGATTTCCACCTGTTTATGATCGCCTGGTGGAGCCGCCGCTACGACGCCAACGCCCTTAACTGGCCCCAGCTGAAACGCCATACCGACGCCATGCTAGAGCGCGAATCCGTAAAGCGGATGATCGCGCAGGAGGGACTGGTTCTCTGAGGCCAAGGCCAATCGGATAGGCCCCGAGGCCTCTGCATATCAGCTGACGATAGTACGAAAGGTCAGGTTAACCCTCGCGACATGGGGGACTTTGGTGGGTGGCTGGCGGTGTAGCCAGTGGGTCTGGGTGGTGCCTTTCATCACCAGTAAGCTGCCATGCTCCAGCACCTGGGATACTGACTCTTTACTGCCCTTATGCTTGAAGGCAAACTTCCGTTCGGCCCCCAGGCTCAGCGAGCCGATGGCACCGTCTTTCTTCAGGTCGGTCTCGCCGTCGCTGTGCCACGCCATCCCCTCGCTGCCGTCGTGATAGAGGTTAAGCAGGCAGGAGTTGTAGCTTTCACCGCTTTCCTTTTCGACAATCGCCTTCAGCGCCAGCAGCTCCGGAGTCCAGGCAAGTGCCGTCTTGGTGGTTTTGGAGTAGGTATAGCTGAATGGCTGATCGCCATACCAGGCGACCTTGCGTTTGGTAATGATCTTTTTGCCAAAGATCACCGCTTCATCATTTCGCCAGGCAATACCACTCAGCAGGGCCTGATAGAACTGGTCGGCCTGATCCAGCGGCATCACAGGGCCATAGTATTCCGCCACCCCGTCATAGGGCAGCAGGTTCTGCGGTGTGTCCGCGATCTGATCAAACAGGTCCATCAACTCACTGACTCCTCATATCGTTGGCTTGCCTCTATTCCGACCGTTACTGCGCTAACGTTCGGCATCATGAAAGATGATGCCCATGGCGTAACGCGCGCCCTGATGCACCTCGCTGACACCGTGCTTCATAGTAACCCGGTAGCAGCCACGTGTACCCCGCTCCGGTTTAAAGTTAGTGGCGAAGATAATCATATCGCCCTGTTGCGGGGTTAACACCATGGCCCGGGATTGCGCCCTCGGTATCTGCTGGGTCAGGACAAACTCGCCGCCGCTGAAATCCCTTCCTGGCCGGTTCAAGATACAGGCAGCTTGCAGCGGGAAATAGACCTCACCATAGAGGTCCTGATGCACCCGCCTGCGCCGTATCGCAGGATAAGCGACGTCGGCTTATGCTGGCCGCTGGCGGCACATTGCCGCTGCAACTGCGCCAGCGTATCGGGGAAGACTCTGTCGATATTGAGCGCCTGCATCCACTGGTTGGCGATCGGCACCAACCTGGGATACAACGTCTCCCTCAGCTGCTGCACCACCGCCGGCAAGGGATAGTCCCAGTACTTGTACTCGCCACTGCCAAGGCGGTAGCGCTCCATCAGCACGGTTTTGCGGTAGATATCGTGACGCCCGTAATCCGCCATCAGCCGACCACACAACGCGGCGCTTAAGAAACCGGGCACCACGGCATAACCCCTGGCATCTAATGCAGCTGTGATATCGCCCCAGTTCAGGACATCTACATCGGTTTCGAGCAAAGAGGTCATAGCAGCCCTATTGTCATTTTTCAGATACATTCCCAACCCTAAGAGGCTGACGTAGGTTGGCGCTGAGGAGCGTAGCGACAAAGCCCAACATTGCCGTGAAGGCGCCTGGATCGAGGGAATTCGAGGCATTTCCGGGGTTCGCTAGTTCACCGCCAGCCTACATCCTTATCACCGGCAATACTTTCACAGCCTCCTAAGCGCCAGCACCGTGGTACACCACAGCGAAGACCGGGACTTGTAGTCATTGCAGTCGCACCTGTGTCAGTTGTCACGGCACAGGGCGAATACCGCAAGGCTAACCAGCAACGCCGTGTCAAACCATCCGAATCTTGCCGCCGATATTTTCACCCGGATTTCACCCGGCCCAGCTGTTTGGACAGCACTTGCCCGGCAATGGTAGAAATGATGTAGCAAGAATCGGATGGCCGCCGCATCAGGGACAGGGTTACATTGCGGTCATCAATCTTTAACCGAGGGACACCCCATGTCGATGCCATCTGAACAACAAATGCGCGCCGCGATCGCAGCCAGAGACAGCGCCCTCGACGGTCAGTTTTACTACGGCGTGGTGACGACCGGCGTGTTCTGCCAGCCGTCATGTTCCTCCCGAGCGGCGCGGCCCGAGAACCTGAGGTTTTTCAGGACGATCGAAGCCGCGATGCTGGCGGGGTTCCGGCCCTGCAAACGCTGCCAGTCGATCGAGCGTCTATCGCAGGTAGAGCGACTGGTTAAGGTCGCCCGCTATATCGAGCAACACGCCGATGAACGACTGACTCTCACAGACCTGGCCGGGCAGGCCCTGCTCTCCCCCTCCCGGCTACAACGGGTCTTCAAGCAGGCCTTTGGTGTTTCCCCCAAGGCCTACCAGGACGCCATACGGATGCAGCACTTCAAGCAATCCCTCAAGGCCGGTGACGATGTTACCGATGCTATTTATGCCTCCGGCTTCGGCTCCCTCAGCCGCGTCTACGGCGAACCGGGCCGCAATATCGGCATGACACCCAAGGTCTACCGGGCCGGGGGCGCGGGTGAGACGATCTCCTACGCCTGCCGCAACACCGCCCTGGGGCTGATGGTCATGGCGGCAACCGACAAGGGTGTCTGCTTTGTGCAGTTTGGTGATGATGAGGAGGTGCTGGTAAGCCAACTCGCGCAGGAATTCCCAAACGCCGGGCTGAGTCCTTCGGATGCCCAGCAATCGCCGGAGCTGGATGCCTGGATGGCCGCGCTGGATCAGCATATCAGCCAGGGGGCACCCCGCCCCGAGCTACCACTCGATATACGCGGCACCGCCTTTCAGGTCAGGGTCTGGCAGTTCTTGCTCAGTGTGCGCGAGGGTGAGGTGCTCAGTTACTCTGAACTGGCCGAAGGAATCGACAAACCCAAAGCGGTGCGCGCCGTGGCCTCTGCCTGCGGCAAGAACCGCATCGGCGTACTGATCCCCTGCCACCGGGTGCTAAGAAGCGACGGCAGCCTGGGCGGATATCGCTGGGGACTCGAACGTAAACGGGCATTGCTAGACGCGGAACGGGGGCGTAATACCTGAGTTGTCAGTGAAGCTGAACACCACCAAAACTGTAGCTGACACTGTCTCAGTTGAGCATCTACTTCGAAGGCCGGATCGACGAATACGTCGATCTGTCAAACCCGGGTGACACAGAACTATGAACACCTCAAGTTGGTTCATGCGAAGAACTCTATTACAGACTGATCTTCAGCCACTATAGGGTCAGTGATGTGATAAATATCCTTAATCCAAGTAAATTTTAGCGGGTGTCCTTTTTCTATTTACTTTTTCTATTATTCCGATTGCAGATTTACTCAATTCAGTACCAACTCACGGATTATAAAGAGGCTGTCGGATTAGAGATTTAAACCCAAAAACTCACCCTTGACAGTTCCCGCTGTTCCGTTTTAAGTTTGAAACAATATACCAATTATGCGCTGATAATCGATTCAAACACGCATTGATTGTCTTTTATACAATCACAATAAGCATAATAAGAATATCCAAAAAACTTTACCGAATCAATGTAAAGACCAAGCACTCCGGGCAAACGGATATCACAGTCTGAAGCGGATTCAGATCAACATAGGCCATGCGGATAGCAATCCCTGCTCATCCAGCAATAAAGCTAGTGGGTCTACTTTTTATATAAGTATGACAACATTTTATCCAGCCCCTTTAGCGCCACTAATAAATCAATCATCATCTTGCATAGATATTGAATACTTACCCGATTCAAGACCCGCTAACCTCTCAGCAATACTTGCCCCTTCTAAACCTGATAAGACTATTGACTCATTCGCAGGGTAGAATATGTACTCATCTTTAGAGCCATCAAACTTTATCCTCCCTAGAATATTACCGTCACCACTAATACAATCAATTTCTTGATGGATTGGAAAGAACAGCACCATATAAAACATCCTTTACAAAAATATATCTCAGTGAATGGCTTCTAATTACAGCATTCAATTCAACATTACAAGAGACGGACACCGAATTTACAACCATTTTTGAAAATTTGGCTTTCGATATGGAAGGTTTAGAAACTATCAGGAAGAAACCAAGCATAATAAGGACGCATAATAAGGACACCCATAAAATTCTACTGGATCGAAGTCAAGTCAGACCACTTCAGGCAATCTGCTTACTGAGCCCGAATCGGATTCAGATCAACATAGGCCATGCAGCTCAGCAGCCCCTGTTTATCCAGCAAAAAATTCTATGGGTGTCCTCTTCTTACTTACGGTAACACCTGAGGCCTGACCTCTTCACCTCATTATCACACTGACCGACAGCCCGGGGCCTTGATTAGATGGACAGCCTCCGCACCTAAACTTAATGATTCGACTGTGTACGCTCTGACTGATCCCGCCACTAACGGGTACACCCAGGTGATCCAATCTTCCTTGA
>NZ_KK211067.1:0-46185 GCF_000620085.1 Marinobacterium jannaschii DSM 6295
ACTACTACTACTACTACTACTACTACCACTGCTGCCGCGACAGATCGCTTTGCCATGTACCTGGACTGGCAGCCCTCAAATGTATTTCCCGATCTGTGCAGACGCTCAGGTCTAAACCCTGAAGATGCCAATGCGTGTCTTGGGGGCTTCATATCGCATTACCTTTCAACCCCAGGTCGCACTGAAAACCAAGCGCGTTGGGACTCCCTACTGATCAACTGGATGCAGAGGGATCGCGCTAAGGCTCAGGGGCGGCTTCAAGCCATAGGAGGACGGAACTATGGACCGGATCAATCGGGAGCTTCAAAACCAGCAGGACCGGCTCAGAGGGCAGCAGAGCTTGCCGCAGCCACGCGGGATGAGTCAGGGGACTGGCTCTCGGAGGAGTACGACCAATTCGCCTGAGGACGAACAGAAGCGCATCAAGGTCGATCAGTTCTATTCAAAGCTGCGTGCCGTGTACGGCAAAGCCAAATATGACTCTCAGTTTGCTGACGCTGAAGATCTGAAACGCAGTAAGCGTAACTGGGCGAATGAGATCAACAAGCTGACTGCCACTCAGTACAACCTGGGCTTCAAGGAGCTCAAGAAGCTGCTGCAGAACGGCGACCCTGATTACCAATGGCCGGACATCGGGAAAGTCATAGGTCTGTGTACTCGCGCTGAGCGTCTGAAAGCAGCACACAAGATCTTTACTCCACTGCCTAAGCCGGAGAAAACAGACGAGCAGCGGCAGCGTGGTAACGAGCACTTGGAAGCACTGAAGAGGGGGCTGATCTGATGGCTAAGGAAGACTCAATAGAAATCATCATCCAGAACGAAACGGTAAAGCGCGATCGCATGAACCACGTCTGGGGATTGGTCGGTAAGGGCCTGAAGGGCGGGCCGGTCGTTGTCACTCTCGGTAGAGAGAAACGCACCCTGGATCAAAACGCAAAGCTCTGGGCAATGCTGACTGATGTAAGTCGACAGGTTGAATGGCATGGGCGGAAGCTCAGCAATGAGGACTGGAAGCACGTCTTCACTGCTGGACTGAAGCAGCAGGAAGCGGTGCCAGGTATCAACGGCGGTTTCGTCGTACTGGGGCAGTCAACCAGCAAGATGCGTAAGCGTGAATTCGCAGAGCTGATCGAGCTGATCTATGCCTTCGGTGCTGAACGCTCAGTGCAGTGGTCGGAGAAGTCGAAGGGAGTGGTAGAGGAATACCAGAAGTGGCTGGAAGAGGAACGGGCGAAGCGGGGGCAGGCAGCATGAGTGGTGTGTTTGGAGAAGGTGCAAATAACGCAAATGGTCGGAAGAGTGTTGAGTGGTACACGCCGAAGTGGATTTTTGATGAGCTGAATGTGGTTTTCGATCTGGATCCGTCCTCACCTCATGACCATGAATCTTTCGTGCCAGCTGATGAGAAGTACACCATTTTCGATGACGGGCTTAGCAAGCCTTGGCATGGGCGCGTTTGGCTAAATCCGCCTTATGGCCGGGATACTCCATTCTGGATGAATCGGATGATTGATCACGGGAACGGCATTGCGCTGGTATTCAGTCGAACTGATGCGAAGTGGTTTCAGGATGCGATGAAGGCCGCTACAGCTGTTTTGTTTGTGGCTGGTCGGATTGAGTTTGTTCCAGGCAATGAGAACAAGCATAAGAAAAGCCGAAGCGGGGCCGGGACAGCTCTCTTTGCATTTGGTGAGGATAACGCCAGGGTGCTGAGGCGTCTGGCATACAAAGGCGTTTTCTTTGCTACCGGGGATATTGCGGCATGAGTCAACCATCAGCATTTTGCTGCTTGCTCTCTCTTAGTGCGATCAAGCATCAGGAAATTGTCGTTTGTGGTGAATGGAAATGATCAGATCAGAGAAACTCCGCGAATCAGCCCAGGGTCAGGAATGCACTCTTCAGATTGCCGGAGTGTGTAACTCCAACCCTGAGACAACGGTACTGGCTCATCTGCCTGATGAGTCTCACGGGATGGCATTGAAGGCTGACGACATATCCGCGGCTTTCAGTTGCTCCGATTGCCACGACTGCATCGACGGTCGGCACACCGTGAAGCTGATGCCAGAGGACAAAGAATTCTACATGCGCAGGGCTCAGACCCGGACGATGCGCATGTGGGTAGAAATGGGATTGGTAGTGATTACTGGCGCCGCATGACGAACGGCTGACCAGATAAAACCAGATATTGGACGATAGGACGAGGACGGGACGATGAAGAGAAATGTTTATGCAGATGGCAACGATAGCGGTCTGATCTTGGTTGAAGGGATGGGGGAATATGCGCCTCGGTCTCGTGTTGTTGAGTTGGAGACAGAGCGCGACCAGCTGGCGGCGCAGAACTTTCACCTGCACAAGGCAGCAAATGCCTTGTTCAGAAAGCCAGCCAAGGGCGGTGGGTACATAGTTCTGACCATTGACCTAAACAAGCTGAAGATGGTTGCGGATGAGCCATTAAGCATCTCTCTAGCCGAACATGATGCGCAGCTAATGGAATCTGAGTTTGATCGATTGGCTCAAATTCTCGAAGGAGAGTTTGGTGATAGAGCGGGAGGATTTATGCGCAAGTATGCAGTTCACCGCCCTGATCAGCTTCGCCAGCAGGCGCAGGAGGGCGAGCAGTGAGCATCACAAAGCACGTCCTCAAAACCGATCCTGATGTGTTTCAGCTGTCCTGGGATGGTCTGAAGGATTACGAAATTCGCTACAACGACCGGGATTATCAGGTGGGCGATCACCTGGAGCTGCAGGAAACCAAGTTCTCAGGCGCAGAGATGGCTTTGCTCGATGAGTACTGCGTGGAGTTCACCGGTTGCGTTCTGCATTGCGAGATTACCCACGTTCTGAGCGGCTACGGTCTGCAGGAGGGTTGGGTGATCCTTTCGCTCAAGCCTGTTGTTGCTTTGAGCGACACGGCTGCAGAGATCGAGCAGGGCCTGAATGAGATGGCCTTGCTCAACTGCCCTGCCTGTGGTGGTAGCGGTCATACAGATGATGCTCAGGCCGCTGGCGGCGTCGCAGAGGAGCATTACTAATGGCCCTCACTAAGAAACAACGCCAGCAGGTTTGGAATAAGTCGGGCGGTAAGTGCTGGTATTGCGGTACCGACCTGCCAGAGAAGGGCTGGCATGCAGACCATGTAGAGCCCATCTATCGCGAGACCAAGATAGTTAAGGATCGAAGCGACAGCCCTTACTCCCACAAAACCGTTTCTACTGGTGCAAGCTTGCGGCCCCACAAGGACAAGCTGGAGAACATGGTTCCAGCTTGTGCGCCCTGCAACCTCTTCAAAGCAACTTACAGCGTCGAGTTCTTCCGCAAGGAAATTGAGGCCCAGATAGAGCGGGTACGGAAGGCCAGCAGCGGTTTCAGGATCGCTGAACGTATGGGGATCATTCAGCCAAAGCCGAATATGCCAGTGGTTTTCTGGTTTGAGCAGCAGGGCCATGAATTGCCAGAGTTCCAGCTTGAGCAGGAGGTCGTTAATGCTGACTAAAACCCAGAAGGAAGAGGCTATCGGCACAGGCGTGATTGTTATCGCCTGGCTGATCGTTGTGGCTATGACAGAGGGAGGGCTGGGGCTGTGAGTAATCAGAAACTCAAACCATGCCCGTTCTGCGGGGGTGAGGCTGAGCTGATAGAAGCTCAATACCCGTATGTCGAATGCACAGAATGCGGCATTAGTATCGATTTTCTCCGCAACCGTGAGTTCGATCATAAGGCAGCTGTTGATAAGTGGAATGCCCGTCATATCCCTGAAGGCTATGTCTTGGTGCCAGTGGAGCCTACTAAGGCCATGTTTGAGGCTGTCACTAATGATGACCAAGGAGCAAAAGGACTTCGGGAGAGACTGGCTTCTGACTCCTATAAAGCCATGGTTCGGGCTGCGCAGGAGTCATCACAGTGCGAATGACTCAGGAACAGTACGACGCGCTCAGGAATCGCCGGGTTCTTACGAACTCGGCGCTGGGGCATAGAGATGGCCGCAAGCCTCCGAAGCCCGCCAGAAAGCCAGCAGCGAAGCCTGAGAAGCAGCTGCCTCTGAGCATGGATGCTGCTGATTTTGGTTTGGGCGAGCCAGAGGTTGCCGGTGTTGATATGGCATCAGGCCCTGATCAGACAGTTCAGATGCTGAGGCCTGGTTGCATACCGGGCTGCCCCAACAAAAACGCGACCCGCTATGAGATTACCCCGGTGCCAAAGCCTCGCCAGACCCAGGCGGATCGCTGGAAGAAGCGCCCGGCAGTCGTTCGGTATCGTGACTTCAAGGACCAGGTTCGAGAGCTGGGAATCAGCATCCCTGATAGCGGCTGCCGGATGATCTTTGTATTGCCAATGCCGAAGAGCTGGAGCAAGAAGAAGCAGGCTGAGATGAAAGGACAGCCCCATAAGCAGCGGCCTGACACCGACAACATGGTGAAAGCCATTCTCGATTCGATCTTTGAAGAGGATAGCCAGATTCACCACGTTGAGGGCCTGAAGTTCTGGGGCGAAACCGGAGCCATCATCATCGAAAAGACTCAGGAAGCCGTGCGCCTTGTGGGTGACCGGATTGTCTGGAAGGAGGGTTAGCTATGGCAAGGGACATGAAAGACCGGATCGATAAGCTGGTCGATATCTTTGTGAACTATGCAGCAGGAGTGGGTGCGGATGCTGGCTGGCATGGCCCGCATCGTCTCGGCATGATCCTGGACTTTCATGGGGATGTGCCGCCACCGAACGGCAATGATCGATCAGACGTGCAGGCGATCAACGAGATTCGCTATCTCCGCAGGGCTCATGCTGATTTCAATCTGGCCTGCATGCTGCTGGGGCGATTAGCGAAGCAGAAGGAAAAGTACGTCACTGCCCTGATCGCTCGCCGCTACCTGCAGCACGTCTATAAGCGCCCATTCAATGACGGGGAGATTGCTGAGGAGTTGGGGGAGCGGCTGCCAGTGTACCGCCACAACAGAAAGAAGGCATACCAGGTGCTGAGCGATGCTCTGAACTTCATAGATGAGTATTAGCAGAGCAAGGCGGCGTAAAAAAAGTTTCGTGGCTTGGTTATATGCATCGTCAATAGCGGCTCCAAGCGAGCCGCTTTTTTGTGCCTTGAGCCAGTCCTTAAGACTGCTGGCCTCAAAAATGATTTTCTATCGACAGTGTCAATACGCCCCGTCGAGGAGGGTGCTATTTAATATTCTGTATAATAAATACCATAAAAAACAATAAGTTGCTGATGCGGTAAACGCGAACTATGTTAGGGGTAAGCGCGGGGTTGCATATCTGAGATAGCTGGTATTCTGGTAGCAATAAGGACAAACGCATTCGGAGATTTTATGGCTGACGTATCTATTCCTGACATGGTTGTGAAGCTGCGGGCTGCAAACGATGGTGTTGATGGTGACGGCTTTGCAGCAGGTGAAGAGGTCGGGGCTGATCTAGTTCGTTGCTTGAGGGCGGAAACACTGTCACCGGCTGCACTGAACGCCCTGGTCGAAGATGCCGGGATCGGTAGAGGTGTAAGCGGAATGCTCTCTGAGGTGGCCTGTCGTGTCAGGGATTCGCGTTAGCGGTATCCCTCAGTGCCTTGGCGATACGTATCATGCAATCCATATCGCCGCTCTGCATGGATGTTACAAGGTCCAGCAGTTCATTCTCTTTGGCTGTGGGGTATGCCTGGCTTGGCTGTCCCGTGATGTAGTCTTGCACAGGGACGCCGCAGGCTTTGCATACTGCGATGATATCCGAGAATGTGTTGGGGTGAGTTTCGTCATTCTCCCACTTTTGGTAAGTCCTGAGAGCGCGATTTATCTCACTGGCAATGTCCGTCTGCTTTTTGTTTAAGGCTTGCCGTCCCATCCGTAGAACTTCGCCAGGGGTGTTCGGCATAGGCGAAAGTATCATTTTCAAACTGGCTATAGTCAATCCACTACCCAGCAAAGGGCGTGCCAACGGGTGTTCGGTCACCTACTGCAGGGGAGTTGATTCACTTTCGGCGAGTTGTTTTTGTATATTCGCTCACCTCTACGAGTTTCTACGTAGATCGTTCGATTCAGGTCATGGATACAGGAGTACAGACCGATGAAAAAGGATTCAATGGAATTTGTTGATAGCCCGCGCTGCTTCTGGCGCGTAGAGCTTACCGGATCTTATGAGGATGACTACGCTGCCGGGCAGAAATACGGCCGCCAGCTGGTCCACGCATTGAAGACCAGGGCGGCCAGCCCGTTCCTGCTCGCTGAAGTTGTGGCGCAATTTCCCTGCGAGCTAACAGCAATTGAAAACGGCTTCCTTTCCGAGCTGTGCGTATCGATCGCTGCTTAACGTTACGTACCAGGAGTATCGCAAGTTACAACCTCTGTTACATGTGAGCGCTCTGACTTGATATTCGTGATGGCATTTTGCGTCACGATTTGTTAGGGTTCGGCTATCTTGGTCTTAGTTACGACCGACACAAGTACAGCTTTCTGAAACCTCGCCTCGGCGGGGTTTTTTTATGCCTGTTTCTCAGCCCCTGGTGATCCCGTCCAGTCCCGTCTAATGCCGGGGGCTGACCTTTAACACAACCGGTAACCACTCATGAATCCTCGCGATATCACTATCGATAAGCTGCGGCGCTCGCTCGACGGCCTGGGTCACAAGTTCTTTGAGGCTGGTGACTACAACCTCAACCTGATCGGTATTCGCAGTTCGGATACTGACGCCAACTCATTCAATGACCTTATCTGCCTGGCGTTCAAGCAGCAGGGGCACTGGAACCTGTTTGCATTCGCTGCGACGACTGATCCGGGCGTGTTCTGGCGCATGAGTCCAATGAATCAAGCTGGTACTGCAGTGCTGGTACTGGGGCAGCATAAGGGTGCCTTCACGCTCGGACAGCACAAGGGCTATGACGCACTGACGCAAGCGCGATCCCTGCCGGTGTACCGTGACGACGACTGCGATGCTGACGTTGATGTGACCGGCACGATCGATAACGGTTGGCACGGTATCAATCTGCATCGCGCAAGCCCGCATCACACAAGCAAGCAAGTCGATCGCTGGTCTGCTGGCTGTCAGGTGCTGGCTGATCCAGATGAGTTCGCCATGCTGATCAGTATCTGTGATCGGGCGGCGCGTGAGTGGGGGCCTAAGTTCACATACACCCTGATTGAAGAGGGTGATTTGGCATGAATGAACGGCAGATAGAAACAGCTGCTTATCATGGGCCAGATCGGCGAGCAGGCGGTGAATGGCATGTCGATAAGACTGTGTCTATCAGCCACCTATTAACCACTCTCGCTCTGGTAATCGCGGCCTTCTGGTTCTTCGCAGAACAGGATAAGAAGATCGCGGAGAACGCCAAGGATATCCAGCATAACAGTGCAGCAATTCAGCAGCAGGAAAGTCGAGTGAATCGCAGCTTAGATGCGATCAACTCCAAGCTGGACAAACTCATTGATCAGATGATTCGGGGGAACTGATGAGCAACAAGCTGAAACAAGAAGCGCAGAAGGCGTTAAAGAATCCGGTTGTTCGCAAGATCGCTACCGGATTAATCGTTACATTACTGGGTGGTGCAGGGATCGCAGTCGGCCCTGAGTATGTGTCTCTGGCTCTGGCATTCTTGGCGGGTTAATCCATGGCAACTACACGAACTGACGGAGCTGATCTGGTCGGCAGCGAATACCGCGAAGTGGTTGCAGACCCTCTTGCTGACGCGCTGATACAGAACCCCACGTCGGGAATGATGTATCTGATGCTGTCTGATACAAAGCCACCACGTAATGCAAAAGGCGCGCACCGCCTCCCGCCTTATCAGTCCTGGCTACGCACCGACACGGCCAACACCCCAGTCTTGCAGGGTAAGATCTGGATGGCTGCTGATGGTAACGCTACAGCTGCAGTGACCGAATGAATATCGTAAATCGCCCTCTGTCTTCCGGCCCATCTGCTGCAATGAGGCCGCTGGTATCTGCTATCAAGCGGTACTGGCTGCGGCGGTTTGATGCAGTGGTGGGGACTTATGCACAATTCCCAGCCTGGAACCCAGTTGATTTCCGCATCAGGCTATTGTTTGTCGCACCTGCAACGTCTGGCTGGGAGACGCTGATTGGAAATGACACTTGGGATAGCAATGCCGGATGGCTAATTTATATGTCGGCAGGCGCTAACACTCTTGTGTTTCGCAATGCTGGCGGGGTGGAGTTGCCGTCGCAGAGTCTCACGCCAGGCACTCTATACGAAGCGGTCATAGAGCGAGCTGGCGATGATCACTCGATAACCGTTGCAGAGCAGACAAGTTCAGCGAATTTTGCTGCGGGCCACAGTGCAGCGCCAGAGCTTTATATAGGGTGCAGACATACCAACGACGGTACCGGGCGTACTGACTATTTTGATGAACGCATTCTCTTGGCTGAGCTGACAGATCTCAGTGATCCGCAAAACAGCGTCAGGTATGGCAGATTCTGTCAGCCTGACAGAATTGTACCGAATGATTTGGCGGCGCTTGGTGGCGAGCTTGTAAACGGCGCTTACGTTAACGGGTATATTAATCTGGGTTCGGCTCAGCTAAACACAAATCTGGCGTCCCCGGCAACGCGAACAACGGAATGGTTACCTATATCAGGGCAGGCATCGCTCTGGGTTATTCGCACAGACTCGTCGCGGTTTATCATCCAGTTTTCTCTCGATAGTTTGGTGTCAGCAGAACCTTCTTATGCGGCATCGGGGAATATTGTTCATGTTCCTGACGGGGCAACGCATGTTCGGATTTATTACGGACACTCGTCAAATGCAGCGCCCGTTATTTCTATTAGAGAGGCCCCTGGCTACGGCCAGCTTCACAATCCTGCTGACGACTCTGTTTCTCGCTATATGCAGAAAGGCAGTGTGTTGCTGGGGCCTGAGTTGCTGGGCACGTCTTGGAGCATACAAGGCGCGGTGGTTGATAATGCAGACGGCACTTTTACTGCAGACGGTACTCAGGGCGGGAGCATTAACATTTACCAGCCGAATACCTTGGAGGAAGGTACGCAATACCGAATGAGCCTGGCGGTATTGGATATTAGTGCAGGCGGGGTGAAAATGTTTGCCCACGGTGCGGCCACAGCCTTGATGGCCACGACAGGAGTGGTTTCTGCCGATCTTGTCGCTACGGGCAGCAACGCTACATTCTGGTGCGACCCAGCGTTCGCTGGCACGTTAAAGCCGCTGTCGACAAGACGGGTTATCCCGCTGGGTTCAGGGGTATCTCTATGATCGTTTGCTACACAATGGCCCCGGTGGCCAATCTGCCTGAAACGTTCGCGGCAGCGTATCCGCATTCTGTGCAGCTGGCGGCCTGGGCTAAGTACGGTACCCATTGCCGCGATACGTCCCCCGCTTATCTGCTGCTGATGCAGGGCACCGATCCCTCGGCGCTATTTGATCCGGATGTTGATCTATCTGGTACTCAGATTGTCTTTGTTGGCTCTGAGCAGCCTATCGCGGATCAGGCTCTGGTCGCTATCGGGGCTTATCTGTTCGACCCATCGGCTGACGGCTTGATCGTGATGGATCGCTCGATAGCTCGGGCGATGTATCGCCACCCGGCCCACCGCCTGATCGATTACGCCTACGACGGCCAGCAGGCGCTGTCGGATGACCTGGCGGCGATGGGGTTGTCTGTCGATCTGACCGGTGGCCTTGCTGATATTAAGCCGGCAGTCTGGGCGGCCGTGAAAGGCGCGTTGCTGTGATAGCTGTTGAAATTAATCTGCCGGGGTCCTGGCAGGAACGGCCGAGGTATCGCCTGATTCGACCGCTGACGGTGCTGGGTCGCACGATTCCGGCAGGCTTTGAGACTGATGGCGCTACTGTGCCGCGGCTTCTCTGGTCACTGTTCCCGCCGGTCGATCGCTATCTTTCTGCGGCCATTTTGCATGACTACCTGCTGACTCAGGCAGAGCGTGAATTTGCTGACTGGGCATTTCTTCATGCTATGGCTGAACTGAATATCAAACCGTGGCGGCGTTGGTCTATGTTCCTTGCCGTCCGCGCTTACTCCATCTACAAAGAATCCCGCAAAGCAAAATCCTCTTAATGTCTGAATTCAACTGGACCGACAAGCGGCAGCAGTTCTGTCGTGAGTACATCGTTGATTTCAACGGTACACAGGCGGCCATCCGTGCCGGTTTTGCTGAGAAGTCTGCCGTGAAGCAGGCGTCTGAGCTGCTGCAGAAGTCCGAGATCAGCCAGCGAATTGCTGAGTTGATCGAAGAGCGTAGCGAGCGCACTGGTATCGATGCTGACTGGGTTCTGACTCGACTGCAGGATATTGCGGATGCCGATATCGCTGATGTCCTGGAAGATGACGGCAGCCTCAAGCCGATTAGCCAGTGGCCCAAGATCTGGCGTCGAATGGTGACCGGTCTCGATATATCAGAGCTGTTCGAAGGCCGAGGCGAAGATCGTGAGCAGATTGGCGTGATGAAGAAGGTTAAGACCATTCGCTCTGAACGCCTGTACGAGATGATCGGTAAGCACGTAAATGTGAATGCCTTCAAAGAGCGTGTTGAGTTGGACGCGACTGATAACCTGGCTTCTGCATTGGCGAAGGCGCGCAAGCGGGTAGCTGAAGCATGAGTGATCTGCAGCAGGAAATGATAGAGGCCGTCGCCTCCTTCACCCTGGACCCGTTTGGTTATTCGTACTTTGCGTTCCCTTGGGAGGAAGAAGGCGAGCTTGAGGAGTTTGAGGGCCCGAGGGAATGGCAGTGCGATATCCTCGCTGATATCCGCGACCACCTGAACAATCCCGAGACCCGCTTTGAGCCGCTGCAGCTGGCGGTGGCTTCCGGTCACGGTATCGGAAAGTCTGCACTGATTGGGATGGTGACGAAGTGGGCGCTGGATACATGTGAGGATTGCCGAATTGTCTGCACGGCCAACACTGACGGTCAGCTCAGAACCAAGACTGTTCCTGAGATCAATAAGTGGGCGAAGCTGGCGATCACCAGTGAATGGTTCACCAGCACCGCTACCGCCATCTATTCAAATGACAGCGACCATATGCGGTCGTGGCGGGCAGACTTTGTGCCTTGGTCGAAAGACAACTCTGAGGCGTTCGCAGGCCTGCACAACAAGGGCAAGCGGATCGTCATTATCTTTGATGAGGCATCGGCCATTGATGATCTCATCTGGGAGGTAACCGAAGGGGCGCTGACCGATGAAGGCACGGAGATTATCTGGATTGCGTTTGGTAACCCAACACGAAACGTAGGCCGCTTTCGTGAGTGCTTCCGTAGGAATAAGAAGTACTGGAACACCCGTCATATCGACGCCCGCAACGTGTCTGGTACCAATAAGAAGCTCTATACCAAGTGGGCTGATCAGTACGGTGAAGACAGTGACTTTATGCGGGTGCGTGTTAAAGGGCAGTTCCCGTCCCAGTCTGCGTACCAGCTCTACAGCACTGCCTCTATCGATGCCGCTAACGGCCGGCACCTGCGCCAGGAGCAATACAGCTTTGCGCCGAAAGTCATCTCGGTGGATCCAGCCTGGACCGGTGACGATGAGTTCGTGATCGGCATTCGTCAGGGGCTTTACTTTCAGATCTTGGAGACGCATCCGAAGAACGACAACGATGTGCAGATGGCCAACCGGATTGCCCGTATTGAAGATGAGCATCAGGCCGATGCGGTCTTTATTGATGGCGGGTATGGCACCGGCATCGTCTCTGCAGGGCAGACCATGGGGCGCGCCTGGCAGCTTGTCTGGTTCAACGAGAAATCTGGCCGTCCGGACTGCGTGAATAAGCGTGCAGAGATGTACGTTGAAGTTAAGGATTGGCTGAAGCAAGGCGGTTCATTCGCTGAAGACCAGACGCTTTACGATGAGATGGTGGCGGTTGAGACATTGCCTGATCTGGAAGGCAAATACCGACTCCCGCCGAAAGAGGCCATGAAAGAACTGCTTGGTCGCAGTCCTAACCACATGGACTGCTTGGCAATCTCATTTGCCTATCCGGTCGCCCCGAAAAGCTCAGGTCTTGTGCAGGCTCACGGCCAGCAAGGCCACTTCACAAATCACGATTACAATCCCTACGACTAGGAGCTTACTTCATGTGTAATGCACCAAGCCCGCCACCGGCGCCAGCCGCTCCACCGCCAGCCGCAAAACCTGTTAGCGCTGAAACCAAAGAGGCCCGCCGTCAGGAGCAGTCCGCTGCTAAGAACGCTAAGGGCCGCAAGTCCACGATTCTCACAGGCAGCCAGGGTGTTCAAGACCAGGCTGCTACCACAAAAAAGACTCTTCTCGGGCAATAACCTATGTCTGATCGTCGCCAAAAATTTGAGCGGCGTAAGGCTGCCCTCTACAACGACCGCCAAGAATTTCTTGATGAGTGGAAGACTCTTAGTGAGTACTTCCAGCCTCGTCGTGGCCGCTTCCTGCCAGGTGATCGGAACAAGGGCAAGTCTCGCGTCAACCGGATCATTAATAGCACTGGGCGTTATGCCGCTAATGTGCTGGCAAATGGCATGCATACCGGTCTGACGAACCCGGCCCGGCCATGGTTCCGCCTGGCACCGGGTGATCGCGATCTGTCCGAGTTTGGTCCGGTGAAGCACTGGCTGCACATCGTTGAGAAGCTGTTGCAGTCGATCTTTCACAGCTCAAATCTGTATGACTCTCTGCCTCAGATCTATCTGGAAATGGGCGTCTTTGGTACCGGCTGTGTGGGTCTGTTCGAAGACTACGAGGATGTGATTCGGGCCTATCCGTTCACCGTGGGGGAGTACGCGCTTGCCGTCGATCACAAGGGACGGACAGATTCGCTTTACCGTGAGTTTCCAATGACGGTAGGCCAGATCGTTAGCCGCTTTGGCCTGGAGAGCGTTAGTCACTCAGTACGCAATATCTATGACCGTGGTGCTCTGGATCAGACGGTGGTTGTTACTCACCTCATTGAGCCAAATGACGAGCGTGTCGACGGCATGCAGGATGCTAAGAATAAGCCCTGGCGCTCGGTGTATTACGAAAACGGTGGCGATGCAGATCAGGTCCTGCAGATCTCCGGTTATGACGAATGTCCGATTATGTCTCCGCGCTGGAACACCATTGGTGGCGATACCTGGGGATCAGGCCCGGGTGCCGATGCATTGGGTGATAACAAGCAGCTTCAGCATCAGGAGAAAAAGAAAGCGCAAGCGATCGACAAGCATGTGGATCCGCCGCTGCAGGGGCCAGGCTCTCTGCGCAAAAGCCCCGTTACCACGCTGCCGGGCGGTATTACCTTCGTCGATATGATGCAGAACCAGAAGCTGGAGCCGGTTTACACCATCCAGCCGAACATCAGTGAACTGCGGGCGGATATGGCCGAGGTTGAGCAGCGAATCAACCAGGCCTTCTTCGTCGATATGTTCCTGATGCTGGCTCAGCGCGGGCAGCAGATGACGGCTACCGAAGTTGCTGAACGTCATGAAGAAAAGCTGATGGCATTGGGTACTGTGCTGCACCGGACCAGCTCAGAGCTTTTGAACCCGCTGATTCAGCGCACCTTCCAGCGAGCTGTGACGGCAGGCATTGTGCCGCCCGTTCCACATGAGCTGCGTGAGCAGCCGCTACAGATCGAATACATCTCCATCCTTGCCCAGGCTCAACAGGCAGTTGCGACCAGTGCTATCGAGCGCATGACCGGCTTTGCTGGCAATCTCGCCGCGGTTGATCAGTCTGTGCTGGATAAGATCGATCTGGATCAGGCGATCGATGAGTACGGCATGGCGATAGGTGCGCCGCCACGCATCATTCGTAGCGATGACCAGGTGGCCAATATACGCCAGCAGCGCGCCGAGGTAGAGCAGCAACAGCAGCAGATGGCGATGGCCCAGCAAGCCGCCGAAGGTGCCAAGACCCTATCTGAAGTTCAGACCGGTGAAGGCCGGAATCTGATTCAGGAGGCGCTGGGGCTGTAATGGATTATCAGGACGAGCTGTCTGACGAACAGCAAAGCGATGTCGGCAAGGAAAGCCGGCAGCACATGCAGCGCCAGCTGGACGACCTGGCCGCTGTCATGGGCACCGAAGCAGGGCAGCGCCTGGTGTGGCGACTACTGGAATCAACGGGCATATATCAGCAGTCATACACCGGCGATCCCGCTTCAACCTACTTCAACGAAGGGCGGCGCTCTATCGGCCTGATGATCATGGCTGATATCCACTCTGATGAGCGCTGCTCCCACTCCTATTTCCAACTAATTAACCAGAAACGAGAGGACTGATTATGCCTCGATCTAAATACCTGGCCGCACTTGCTGGCCAGCGATTTCGCATGCCTGCAGATGGCGAAGGTGGTGACCTGCCGGGTGGTGATGCTGCCGGTGGTGGCGATCAGGGTGATGACCAGGGCGGTCAGGATGATCAAGGCCAGGATGGCGAAGGTGACAAGGGCGGTGATCAGGACGATCAATCGGAAGGCGCTCCCGAGAAGTATGAAGCCTTCGAAATGCCGGAAGGCATGGAGCTTAACCAGCAGCAGATAAAAGCCTTCGAGCCGGTAGCCAAGGAGCTGAATCTGACGCAGGAGCAGGCGCAGAAGCTGGTTTCTCTGCAGGCTGAGATGGCTCAGGGCCAGCAGAAAGCCGCCGCTGATGCCTGGTCGGCCCAGCAGGAAGAGTGGGTGAGCTCCATTAAGTCTGATGACGAGATGAAAGACTTTACCGCCACCTCTGCCAGCGCCGCTAAGGCGATCAACCAGTTCGGTACTGATGAAATGCGTCAGATGCTGAACGAAACCGGCATGGGTAACCATCCGGAACTCGTCCGCTTTGCTGCTCGTGTCGGCAAGGCGATCTCAGAAGATGGCTTCATCAATCCGCAGGGTGATACCGGCGGTAAAGACGCGCCGCTTCACGAACGTATGTGGAACAACTAAGAGGGCTAGTAAATGCCAGTTCGTACTCTCGCTGAATGGGGTCAGTTCCTTGATCCAGAAAAGAAAGGTGTTGCCAACATCATTGAGCTGCTGGATCAGGACAATGCAATCCTGGACGACATCAAGTGGATGGAAGGTAATGAAATGAATGGCAACACGACCACTATCCGTACTGGTCTTCCGAAGCCAACCTGGCGCAAGTTGTACAAGGGTGTGCCGCCATCCAAATCCAAAGTAGGTAAGGTGACCGATACCTGCGGCATGATGGAAGACCGCTCTGAGATCGACAAGGATCTTTATGTGCTTAATGGTGCTTCAACCGAGTATCGCCTGCAGGAGTCTCGCGCCCACACAGAGGGCATGAATCAGGAGCTGGCGACAATGGTGTTCTACGGTGACACCAATACCCATCCTGAGCGCTTCATGGGACTGGCGCCACGCTATGCCTTCAAAGATGCGCCGAATGTGGTGGATGCTGGCGGTACAGGTAATGCCTGCACTTCCATCTGGTTGGTCGTCTGGGGTGATGATGCTGCTTGTGGAATCTTCCCGAAGGGCTCCAAGGCCGGTCTGGAGCATCAGGATCTGGGCGAGTATGACGCCTTTGATGGCGATGGTAATCGCTTCCGTGCTGTGGGCGATCTATATAAGTGGAAGCCGGGCCTTACCATTAAAGATTGGCGCTGCATCGTCCGTATCGCCAATATCGATACGGATAACATCACTGCTGCTGATTTGCAGAAGCTGATGATCCAGGCGAAGAACAAGATCCCTGCAGCTAAGCGTGCTCGCGCTATTTGGTACTGCAATGAAACCGTGATGACCGCGCTGGAAATTGCATCCACCGATAAGAACAACGTTCACCTGCGCTATGGCGAATACCTGGACAGCAAGGAAATCCTGAAGGCCCACGGTAAGCCGGTACGCCAGTGTGACGCCATCCTCAACACCGAAGCCGCCCTGTCGGCAATGCCTGCTTAAGGCATTCGGTAACCGTTAATCCCGGGGCCTGTTGGCCCCTTTTCTATTTCTGGAGATAGCGATGCTTATCGATATCAATACGATGTTCTCTGACGGCCAGGCTGTGACCGCCACTGCCGCATCAACCAAATCCCTGAACCTGGGCGAAGACATCGGCCATGGCAACCTGATGGCGCTGGTCATTGCAGTGAGCGAGGTCTTCGCGGGCCTGACCTCCCTGCAGGTGGTGATTCAGCACTCTGATGACGACAGCACCTGGGAAGACGTGCTGACAACGGCAGCCGTGCCGGTTGCTGATCTGGTGGCCGGTTACCGCTTCATGCTGGATAAAATCCCGTATAACACCAAGCCGTATGTTCGCCTGCGTTACGTGGTGGCTGGTACTGGTACCGGCGGCAAGATCTCGGCTTATGTTACGCCGACTCTACAGGAGTGGTACGGCCACAACCAGAAGCTGGGCGGTGAACGATGAAAAAGTTTACCTGCATTGCTGACTGCACTTTTGAGGGCCGTCTGTTTCGCGCGGGAGAGCCGATGGCCTGGGGCGGCAGCACTCAAGATGTGCCGAAACACTTCCGGTTGAATCCCGGACAGAAGGAATCTGTCAGCAAGGAACCGGCAAGCGATCCCGGTGCAAATCGCAAGGAAGCGATTCTGAAAGCCCTTCAGCAGCTCGATCACGGAAATGATGAGCACTGGAATCAGAACGGAAGCCCCGGCGTGAAGGCAGTGGAAGCCATCATGAACGATAAATCAGTGACCGCAAAGGATATCGCGGAGATTGCGCCGGAGTTGAAGCGCAACGCTGAGTAATCCTCCATACGGCCCTTCGGGGCCGTTTCTCTTTCTGGTGATCTATGCCTTCCAAAGTCTATATCTGCAACCTTGCGCTGGGCCGCATTGGTAAGCCGGTGATCCGTTCGTTTGACGATTCCAGCGCTCAGGCGGGTTACTGCCGCACCTTCTGGGATCATCTACGTGATGAGGTGCTGGCCGCCCACGCCTGGGGCTTTGCTGAAAAGTCCGTTGCCCTGGCTGATTTGGGGAATCCGCCGCCTGACTGGGGTTATCGCTACCAACTGCCGGTCGACTGCCTTAGAGCGATCGAGGTGATTCCTGCTACGCGGGGTATGCCTCCGGCGCCTTGGAAGCGTATAGCTGCCCCTGATGGTGCCAGTGCCAATGTGCTGACCGATCAGGATCAGGCTTGGCTTCGCTATACGGCCCGCATTGAGAATCCCAACGCCTATACCACTGAGTTTGCTGAAGCCTTTGCGTGGCGTTTGGCGGCTGAGATGGCGCTGCCGCTCACCAAAGATAAGGGGTTGCACCAATGGGCACATGAGCAATATCGCGTTGCTATGTCCAAGGCAGAAGCCACTGATGCTAACCAGGCACAGGCCGATGCGCCTGCTGATGCCAGCTGGATACAGGCAAGATCATGAGCACTGCATTGAATCAGGCCAGTTTCGCCGGAGGTGAGTTGGCACCATCCCTTCATGCCCGTTCCGATCTTGCGAAGTTCGCGACCGGACTGGCTCTGTGTAGCAACTTCTTTGTGCATGCTCACGGCGGAGTCAGTAACCGGCCTGGCTTCGAGTATGTCGACGGGGTGCAGGATCACAGCAAGAAGGTCCGGTTGATTGAGTTCGCATTCTCGACCGTTCAGACCTACGTGCTGGAGTTCGGGCACAACTACATGCGTATCGTTAAGGACGGCGGGCGCGTGGTCTATCCGGCCGGTCATGCTCAGGAAGGGCTGTCGGTAGAGGTATCCACGCCTTACACCGAATCGGATCTGCCGCTGATCAAATTTGTTCAATCGGCTGACATCATGACGCTGGTGCATCCGGCGCACCCGGTACGTGAACTGGCCCGCACTGATCACCATGAATGGACCCTGTCTGTGATCTCCTTCTATCCGGAGATCAGCAAGCCGACAGGATTGGCGTTGGATACCAATACCGTCGGCTCGGGCTCAACTGATCGCAAGTATGTGGTCACGGCCGCAGCGGCTGAAACACTGGAAGAGAGCGAGCCGTCTGACGAGCTGTCTTTTCAGACCGATACCGACTCGAATTGGACTGAAGGTGAGTATCTTGAAATCAGCTGGACGGCGGTTTCCGGTGCAGAAAAGTACAACGTCTACAAGGAAGAGAATGGCCTGTTTGGCTATATCGGCAGCACGGAAAGCGCCTCATTCAAAGATACCAAATTTGCCCCTGATCTAAGCGATACGCCGCCTAAAGTGCGCAACCCATTTGATGGGGCAAACTACCCGGGTTCAGCTACCTACTACCAGCAGCGCCTGGTCTTCGCGCAGTCGACAGCCGAACCACAGTCGATCTGGACCACCCAGACCGGTAACTACAAAAACATGAACGTCTCGTCGCCAGTTAAAGACGATGATGCGATTACCTTCACCATTGCCAGTCGGCAGGTAAACGAGATTCGCCACCTGGTACCGCTGGATCAGCTGATTGTGCTGACCTCTGGCGGTGAGTGGAAAGTATCCGGCGGCAATGATGGTGTAATCACGCCAACCACCATTCAGGTTCGACCGCAGGGCTACCGGGGATCGTCCCATGTGCCGCCGTTGCTGATCGGTAACACCGTGCTGTTCATTCAAGAGAAAGGGGCCATCGTTCGCGATCTGGCGTACTCGCTGGAGTCGGATGGCTATGCCGGTAATGACCTGTCTGTGATGGCGAATCATCTGTTCGACGGCCACACCATCATCGACTGGTGCTTTGCTCAGGCTCCTCATTCGATCGTCTGGGCGGTGCGCGATGACGGTGTATTGCTTGGCCTGACGTACGTTCGCGAGCATCAGGTCTGGGCCTGGCATCAGCACCCGACGACAAACGGCGCATTTGAGTCGATCTGCTCCATCTCTGAGAACGGTGAGGACGCTGTTTATGCAGTGGTGCGCCGAACCATCAACGGGCAGGAAAAGCGCTATGTTGAGCGCCTGCACTCGCGTCAGTTCACGGAATCAGCCGATGCTTTCTTTGTGGATAGCGGGCTGAGCTATCAGGGGGCTGAGGTGTCCAGCATCAGCGGCCTGGATCACTTGGAAGGCGAAGCGGTATGGGTGCTGGCTGATGGTCATGTGGAGTATGAGCACACAGTTACCGGTGGCGCTATAGCGCTCCAGCATCCCGCCTCACAGGTGCATATCGGGCTTCCCCTTATCGCATCCCTCAAAACGCTGCCGGTCGACCTGCAGGGGCAATCAGGCAGCCTGAAGCACAAAGAGAAATCCATTAACCGGGTCAATGTTCACTTCCTTGAGTCTCGTGGCGGTTATGCCGGCACAGATAAGGACTCTATGCAGGAACTGGTGCAGCGACAGTTCGAAGACTGGGGCGAATCAACCCGACTGCAGACCGGTGTTGAGCAGATCGACCTGCAACCGGACTGGAACAACCACGGCCAGACCTTTATTGAGCAGCGCGACCCGCTACCGATGACCATTCTGGCCGTTATTCCGGAGGTGACCTTTGCGTGATGTAAAGATTATTCAGGCGATACTGGGGCATGCAGAGCATATCGCTGCCCATATGCGGATCGCTGATATCAATGAGATCTGGGCAGCTTCGCTATCAACCCCTGAGGAATCGCTGATCAAGGGCATCAAACGCTCTACGCCTGCAATGACAGGCCTCGTTGATGGTCGCCCGGTTGCTATGTTTGGCGTAGCGCCGATGTCGGTAATGACCGGCGTAGGCGCGCCCTGGCTTCTCGGTACCGATGAAGTGGATCAAGTGTCACTGTCCTTCCTGAAGCATAGCCGGGCCATGGTGACGCAGTGGAAGCAGGATCACGCGCTGCTTTACAACTACGTCGACGCTCGCAATGCCGCATCTATCCGCTGGCTGAAATGGCTGGGATTCACCATCCAAGAAGCCAGGCCCTACGGAGCGCTTCAGCTCCCATTCCATCGTTTCGAATTCGTGAGGGATGACTATGTGTGATCCGATGACTATCGCTCTGACGGCTGTTGCTGGTGCCGGAATCATGGGCGCCAAGGCTCAGTATGATTCCGGTAAATACAATCAGGCAGTCGCCAATAACAACGCCATTATCGCCAACCGCATGGCGGATGACGCCTTGGAGCGCGGCAAGGTAGAAGAGTCGCAGCACCGTAAGAAGGTTGAGGCGCTGAAGGGTTCGCAGCGGGCAGCTATGGCAGCCAATGGTATCGACCTTGATAGCGGATCGGCCCTGGATATCCTCGGCGATACGGCAGAGATGGGAGAGTATGACGCGCTAATGATCCGCTCTAATGCCCAGCGCGATGCTGATGGGTACCGCAACCAGGGCGTCAACTATCGAGCACAGGGCGCTATGGCTAAGCACCAGGGTAATACAGGAGCAATGTCGACCTTGCTGGGTACCGCCTCCTCTGTGTCCGGAAAGTGGTCTCAAGGGGGTAAGTAAGTGAAAGTAAAAACCTACCCGCAGGGCGGCGCAGTTCAGGCCCGCCCGGATCAAACACCCTTCCAGCAAAATAGAGCCACGCCTGATGGCATGGGCGGGAACATTGCTCAGGCGCTGAATGGCGTCGCCGATGATTTCCACCGCCGCGCCATGGAGATGAAGGCTGAAGAGGACGAGGCTGCTGCAAAGGAGCTGGATGTGCAGTTCAATCGCCAGCTTCGCGATATTCTCCACAACTCCGAGAGTGGTTATTACGGCAAGCGTGGTAAAGATGCCTTTGAGTCTTATCAGGATGCTCAGCGCCAGCTTGATGAGCTGCGCCAGGAGTACGAGGGCAAAGCGGGTAATGATGAGCAGCGCAGCATGTTTGGGGGTATCGCCAGCCGTCGCGTTGAGGGGGCGCTTGACGGTATGTCACGCCATGCAGCTAATGAAAGGCGCAGCTTTCTATCAGGGGTCTCCAGAGCTCGGCAAGAAGAGTCCATCAACGATGCTGCAGCCAACTACACCGACCCTCAGATGCGAAAGCGAGGGATCGCGACAGCCATTGCAGAGGCCGGTGAGCAGGCCCGTCTGGAAGGCTGGTCAAGTGAGGTGCTCGCACAAGAGAAGGCTAAGATTCAGACCCGGGCTCACGCCGTGATCATTGATCGAATGTTGGCAAATAACCCACAGGAGGCCTTCGCGTACTTTCAGGAAAACCAGGATGGTATAGAGGGCACCGCCCGAGCAAAGATAGAGAGGGTACTAAACAGCGAGAGAAGTCGCATGCAGGCCGAACAGCGTGCGAATATTTCCAGTCAGCTTGACGACTACGTAGCCTATCTGCGCGATGGTAATGTGGATCGCTCACCTCCAGTATCCAAAGCGGACGTTGAGGCGGCATATGGCGAGAAAGGGGAGGAGATCTGGAGTCAGGTCGAGCGCGCGCAGGCTTTCGGTCAGAGTATGGCGAAGATTCGCACAGCTTCGCCCGAGGAGCTGCAAGCCATACTGCAGCAAGAGCAGAACGATCTGGATTTGCCAGATGGATACAGAGTCGAACGCAAGGAATACGCGGATATTGTTGCCGCCATTCAGCACCGCAATCAGCAGATAGAAGCAGATCCAGCAGAATATGTGCTGAGGCACTTTCCAGAAACCCAGTCTGCTTATCACGTTATGTCCGATGCGCTATCAGGGAGTGATATAGAAGCCCAAAGGCGCACGATTGCGGCGTACACATCTCTCGTTGAGGAGGCGCAGACCCGACTGGGGATAGAAGCTCCCGTGCTGCTGACCGACGCCTATGCCCAACAGATCGCCAAACGCTTTAACGATCACTCCGAAGGCGGTGAGAAGCCAGCGGAAGCTGTGCAGGCAATGTCCTCTCTGTGGGGTGATGGCTGGCCCCGTGTAATGCAACAGCTCAACGCCTCTAAGCTCATCCCGCGCGGAATAAATGTCATAGCCGCCATGTCGCCTGGATTGAGAGCTAATCAGCTTTCAGAAGCCCTAAAGGTCGGCAAGAAGGAATATGCGGGGATTCTGGATAAGGATCAGATTCGCACCATCGAAGAGACCGTTAAAGACGAGCTGATAGAGTTTCAGGAAGCATCGCTTGGCATGCTTGGGCAGGAGCAGGTGTATAACCAGTTCGTTGACGCTTCTGCATTACTGGCGATGAAGCTCGCAGCTGAAGGAGAAGATCCCTCCCGGGCCGCCGAGATCGCGACGGGTGCAACCATAAACGACCGTTACACCTACGTTGGCAGCTATCGGATCCCAAGTCATTTGAATGCATATGGTATTGAGCAGGGTGTGCAGAGCGCCATTGAAAATGCGGCTGAGTTGGACCTGAAAATCCCAGACTCGCTTCATGTGGCGAACCGAGAGGATGCGGCGGAGTTGTATCGTGGCCCCATTGCTGTTGAGGCCAGGACACTAAACGATGACAGCGGAATCCTGTTGGTGGATCCAGATGGAAAAGGCGCTGTTTTATTGGCTGACGGCAGTCCCGCGGTGTTTAGCTGGGAAGAGCTTCAGCAGCTGGGATTGGAGCAGGTCAACGCCCGGCGCAGTCAGCTGGCCACTGATCGACTAAGGGGGATGGGGCGCTAATGGAAAACAATAACGGCATTCGTATTCGCAGCAGTAAGCTGCTAGAGGAAATCGAATCTACTGTCGGAGATGCTGCAGCTGCAGCCGCGCAGAAAGCATGGATTGAGAGCCCGACCTCTTCTATCTCTCGATACTTAGGGCTTGAGTCTTCTGATCGCGGTCGCTACATGACTGGCACACCCGGCTCCTACGATCCGCGCACCGCTATCAGCAACTTTCTCGACAAGGAGGCGGCGCTATCCAGGGTACAGGAGGCCGGGGTTGAGCTGTCTATTCCTGATCATGGCATACGGGAACCGGTGCTGGATCTCTTGATTGAGCGCAAGCGGGACGAGCTGAAGCGTCAGTCTGTTCTATCTCGCGCTCCTGATGGACTTGCCTCTGGATCCAGTCAGCTGGGAGCAGCATTGGCCGCCTCATTAGCTGATCCAATCAACATCGCCGCATCGTTTATACCCGTCGTCGGACAGGCGCGTTACGCAAGGATGCTTTCAAACACCTCAACGGCAGCAGGCCGCCTGGCTGTCCGCGCCAAGGTAGGCGCCCTGGAGGGGGCGGTGGGTGCAGCTATTGTGGAGCCCGTGGTTTTGGGTGCTGCTACTGCTGAGCAAGCCGATTATGACCTCTCGGAAAGCCTAAACAATATTGGCTTTGGTGTAGTGCTTGGGGCTGGCCTTCATTCAGGGGTTGGCGCCATCTCTGATGCCTTGCGCAAAACCCGGCTTAACGAGCGCCAACAACTGGCCAAGGCGGCCCTGGCGCAAGCCATTGAAGGGCGACCGATTGATGTGCGTTCAGTGGCAGCGGCAGGCGACTCCATCCGCGCTGTTGCTGAGCCCCGAGTGGTCTCCCGCCTGTCAGGTGATGAAGTGCTGGCGGAGGGCGTCGATAGCCTTGAGGCAGCAAGAGGTTATTTCCAGACAAACCTGCAGGGCAACACGATAATCCGGGAAGGCTTTGGCGAGGTTCGCATAACCGGTAAGGGCTGGAAGAAGGTTAAGGCAGGGCTGAGGAATGATCCGCTCAAAGCACAGCTGATTCCAGCCATTCCGGACATTATCAAGCACGGTGAGTACAAGGGGCGGTCGGAACTTTATAAGGATCGCTCTGACGATATTCAGGCATTTCATCGCTTTGAGGCAGATGTGGAGATTGGCGGCCGGCGGGTACTGGCGGGTGTGACGGTAGCCCAGGACCGGCATGGGCGGCTGTTCTACAACATGAACCACAACCCGCACCTGCTCTGGCAAAAAAGAAAGCCCCAGATAGAGCCCAGGAGAATAGCCCGGGAATCTGAGGCCTCTGCTGTCCCCGATGGAACGGAGACAGGAGTCAGTATAGATCTGGATGCCTCTCCGCTCAATATGGAGCTTAAAAGCTTTCGGGATCGTGATGCAGCGATCGGCAAGCTGGCGACTTTGGAGCGAGGCCGATCAGTGACCTCTAAGCTGGCAGACAAGCAGGCCTCCTCATCCGCACAGGAATCCATCAAAGAAGGGATGACCGATGATACAGAGCAGATTCTCGAGGAGGTGAGCGAGCAATTGCAGGAGCTTGCTGAAGCCATGGGAGTGGACGTTGCCCCGTACCTAAAACCGTTTGATGAATCCATAGACGCCGCTACATCCAGCGCCAAAGCGCTCCGGGCTGCAGCAATCTGTGCGCTACGTAAAAACTGAGGTGTGTTGATGAATTCTTGTATTGATGAGATCCAGAAGGCGGCAGGTCGAGAATTGGGACTGGATGAGCTGACCGAGATTGTCGAATCGGCCCAGCGTCGAATTAAAGAACTTCGCATCGCTGAAGTGCCTGATTTGGAAAAGGCTGTCTTGGATTATGTGGACGGTGTAGAGCAGGAATTGGTTGCGGCCGCACAGATCGAGAAGCGTAATGCAGCACTGAACCTAAAGCGCCGACTGGAGACGATGGATCACTTGGGGGCCAAGTTCGCTGATAACTATGAAGCGGGTATTGAGTCGATATTGGTGGGTACCAACCGAGCCACAGCCGGAGCCAGGCTGTCAGTTGCCGCAACCCAGAATCAGTTGCTGGGCCATTACACCGGGGGCTTTATAGCCGATATTGAGGCTTTGGGGCATGAGCATTGGAAGCTCTTTATCAGCGGCGATATCGATGACGATATTGCTCGTGCCTTGTGGCGGCTGGATGATGACCAGCCTGACTTTAGTAAATTGCTGCCCCAGGCCGTGGATATTGCCCGGGTTGTAAATAAGTGGCAGGAGGTCACGCGCCTTGATGCCAATAAAGCGGGTGCCTGGATCAAGAAGCAGAAAGGTTATATCACGCGACAAACCCACGATATGTACAAGATACGTGAGGCGGGGTATCAGGCCTGGCGCGAGCATATCGCTACCCGGCTTGATGAGCGCACTTTTGATCATGTCGATGATCGTGAAGCTTTTCTGGAATCGGTCTATCAAGGCTTGGCGTCTGGTGTTCATTTGAAGGCAGGGGCCATGCCAGGGCTGAAGGGCATCAGCAATATCGGCAAGCGAATGAGCCATGATCGCACGCTTCACTTTAAAGACGCCGAAGCTTGGGCAGAGTACAACCGGGCGTTTGGCGTTGGTAGCTTGCGGGAGACGCTGTTGGCGGGGTTCAATTCGGCCGCCCAAAACACTGGACTGATGCGGATACTTGGCCCTAATGCAGAGAAGAACTTCGATGACCTGACAGCAGAGCTATCCCAGAAAATCGAAGATCCAGCAGCACGGCAGGCATTTTCGCGCGCCACATCGGATGCAGGGTGGCTTAAGCGCACGCGCTATCGGGCCATCGATGGAAGCATGAATATTCCGGGCAATGAGATATTGGCTAAGGCGGGCGCGGTCACGCGAGCGATCCAGAGCATGTCCAAGCTGGGTGGTGCTGTGTTGTCGTCGGTCACCGATATTCCGATTTATGCATCCGAGTTGCGTTACCAGGGGCGCAGTATGTTGGGCGGCATGGCTGAGGCGACTGCAGGCTTAGCGAAAGGTCGGGGTAGCGCAGAGCAGCGCCAGATTCTAGGCTCTCTTGGCGTTGTAATGGATGGGCTGACGGGCTCCATGACTGAGCGATTCAGTGGTCTGGATAACGCCTCTGGGTGGGCCAGTCGTTGGCTTCAGACATTCTTTAAGTGGAATGGCATGACGTGGTGGACGGATACTATGCGCTCCTCAGTGGCGCTGGGGATGTCCAATCACCTTGCGGTTGCAAGTAGCAAGGACTGGGGCGGCCTTAATCCGGAATTACAGCGAGTACTGTCGACCTACGGCCTGGATCAAGGGAAGTGGGAGATACTGCGTAAGGGCGCGGTTCGTGAGGCTGATGGTAACCCATACCTGACGCCTGAAGCGGTCCGCGAGGTAGCTGATGCCTATCTGGCGCCCTACCTTAAAGCCCAGGGTAAAAAGGTAAACTCAGCCAGTCTTAGCGCATTACGAGAAGAGATCGAAAACAACCTGCGAACCTATTTTGTTGATCGCGCACAGCACGCAGTCATCGAGCCAGATCAACGCACCCGCGCTATTCTTCTTCGGGGCACTAACCCGGGGACCGTTGAAGGGGAGTTTCTTCGCGCTATTGCGCAGTTCAAATCATTCCCAACTGCGGTTATTCAGAAGACCCTGGGGCGGGAGCTGAGCACAGGTGGCATGGAAGGGGCGGTAGGTATTGCCAACGTTATAGTCTGGACGACCATGTTCGGATATGGCGCCATGGCGCTAAAGGATATGGCTAAAGGTAAAGAGCCTCGAAATCCTGACGACCCTAAGGTCTGGATGGCTGCCATGGCACAAGGGGGCGGCCTGGGGATTTATGGCGACTTCCTGTTCGGTGATATGAAGAACCGCTACGGGGGTGATGCACTGTCGACGCTAATGGGGCCAACGGCTGGCGTGGCCTCTGATCTGATCGACATCATGCAGCGCATGCGCGATGGTGACGATACAGCTGCCAAGGCGTTCTCGATGCTCAAGAACAATACACCCTTTATCAATCTGTTTTATACCCGATGGGCACTGGACTACTTGATTCTGCATCGCATGACAGAAGCCCTGTCGCCCGGGGCATTGAGGCGCGCAGAGCGGAGACTGAAGAAGGAAAACGATCAGCAGTTTATGATTCCGCCCTCTACTGTCACTCCTAGGGGCGGGTTCAGGCCAGAGCTAAAGGCATTTTGGCGGGAGGTTAGTTCATAGCTGTCAGGTAGAGAAGGCAGCCGAACCCAAAGGTCACCAGGTTCCCGATCATCCAGGCATTGGTTAGCTTAACCCAGCGCTGATGAGTTAGCTTAACCGCCTCGACAAATCCACAGCCCCGCTGACTTTGGATATCAGCAAGCATAAACGGGAAGGAGAAGCCCGCCAGTATCAGTACACCATAGAGAAAAACGAGCCAGATCGGTGGGCCCAAGAAGATCAGCAGATCCAACCCTAGGCGCCCCAGGATTAAGTAAGAGAAGATGTAGAGGATGATCATCTGGCTACATCTCCTTTTTGTGCCTTACTTTTGCTGCTACTGCATAGATAACTGAGGTCGCAACAAGTGAGCCAATTATGCTGTATGTAAAGCCTGTCGGAGAAGAGACTCCTGCATTAGATACTAGCGCGATCTGCAGGAATACCCTCCAGAACACAGCTGCTACCAATGCTATCCAATATTCTCGCGCGACGATTCCAGCAATTAGGTAGCCCGCAAGAGAAATCGGATCTACCATTGACACTAATATCCCTATGATTGCGTGAAGCATCCCTATCCTTAAAGACTAAGTTTAACTATTGATCGGTGCTGCCAGGCTCTCGCAGGGGCCCTGGCAACAAGGAAAAGAAGGCCCATCCAGTCGCAATACTAATCCCTGTTCTCGCCGTATTTTTCCTTCAGGTGCTCCCTGGCTTTCTCCATAGCCTCTGGGCTTGTCTCGCTTAGAGCCTCCATGAATTCACCAATGCTTTGGAGAATTTGCTGCCCTTTCTTGTGAGCTCTGGTCGAGGCCTCAAGTTCTTCGATAGAGACGGCCGCTTTTGAAAAGCTCTCCTCCAGGCGATGGACGATTTCGGCGTTCATGGAGCGGCCATTCGCATCAGCCAGCTCCTTGATGCGCGCGCGCATTCCCTCGGGAAGCCTGAGCATGAACTTGTCTTGTTTGTCGCTTGGGTATTGCTGCTTATCACTCATGCTCGAAGGATAGCAGCGAGTTGACACTTTTTTCTATGATGTCGAGTTGACATGTTTTGAAATGAGTAGCTATTATGGTGGTGTCGAGTCGCTACTATGGAGGTAAAGAGTAATGAGACAAAAACAAATCCCGCCCTTTGGGGTTCGAATGCAGCCTGACTTGAAACGGAAGGTTGAGGAGTCGGCGCACCGCAATGGCCGCTCCATGAACTCAGAAATCGTTTACCAGCTGACCAAGTTGTATTTTCCAGAGCGCTTCAAAGAAGGAGAAGCTGCATGAGCAACCTAGTTCCGTTTGACTTTAAGGGGGTGCAGATCCGGGCATTCGAAATGAATGGGGAGGCCTGGTTTGTGGCGAAAGATGTGGCTGAGTCTCTGGGTTACGCGAATCCGAGCCGAAGCGTTAAGGATCACTGCAAAGCCGCGCAAGTCCTTAAAAGTACTGATACGGTAGTTTTAGATATCCCTCCTCGTGGACTGCAAATAATTCCAGAGCGAGATATTTACCGCTTGGTGATGAAATCCCAGCTGCCTGCCGCAGAAGAGTTCGAGGAATGGGTGGTGGGTAAGGTACTGCCCTCTATCCGTAAGCACGGCGGTTACATTGTCAATCAGGAAAAGCTTACCCCTGAAGAGATTATGGCCAATGGCCTAAAGGCAGCGGAAAGCATTATTGCTGAGAAGCAGGCTGTGATTGACCAGCAAACTGCGAAGCTGGAGGAAACGGCTCCAAAGGCTGAGTTCCACGATAAGGTGGCGGCGGCCCCTGATGCACTGAGCGTAGCTAAGGCCGCGAAGATACTGGGCACAGGTAGAAATCGCTTACTGGCTCGTTTGCGGCAGATCGGCTGGGTGACTCGGAAGAATGAACCTTACCAGGCGAAGATTGAAGCTGGTTACCTAGATGTGAAACTTGGTGATTGGGAGCACCCGGATCATGGCATCCAGCAGTCGGTTACAACCTTGATTACAGGGAAGGGCCTGACTCGACTGCAGAAAGAGCTGGGAGGACTGGCGTGACTAGAGAGTACCCGCCCTTGAGACTGCGCGTTGAGCGTGACCTGAAGATTAGGATTACAGAAGCTGCATATTCTAATGGTCGCTCGGTAAGCGCAGAGGTCGCTTCCAGGCTGGAGTCTACGTTCTTGAGGGATACCACTATAGGGGAGATCAACCGCAAGCTTGATCTGCTGCTGGAGATCAACGGTGAAGCGAAGCCAGAATCCCCTTAGAGATTGAACACATTTTATCGGATCCTTTTGGAACGGAAGGCGGTAGAGTTAGGCGGGACTTAGGGAGTTGCAGCTCTCTAAGCCCCAGTATCAGCAAACTTTGGAAAGGAAACTGACGATGGAAACTATAGCACAACACGATTTGTGTACAGTACTACACGACCCGTGTAATTCGTTGCCATTTGTGAAAGAAATCACAGGCAGGCGCCGCAACTGGGTTGTCGAGGAGACGGGGGATTATGAGCGCGATTTTGAGACAGGTCGGCGCTTTGCTCGACGCTTGGTGAGCGCAATCCGAAATCGATCTGTGTCACCGTTCTTTCTGAGCTACGTGATTCAGGACATGCCGGCAGAGAAGGGAGCGATCGAACAGGCTTTTATCTCTGAGATAGGGTGCGTGCTGGTAGCGTAGCAGGCTCTAAAACATACACTTTTTCAAAGTATACGCGCGAATACTTGGTGCAAGTGTGCGTTTTAGGGATCAGCAAAGGCGAGCGATATGTTCGTCTTTTTAATGGTGAGGCGAATGCGACAGTGATGCGAATTCCCGTCACCTTTGATACCTTAACAGCTACATTGGCCATAGCTGCCAACGCCCACAGAACACCCTGAAGAACCCGCTCCGGCGGGTTTTTTATTGCCCGAAATTTCCCTTTATCCATTTCATGAGGCTTACCCCATGACCGTACCGAGCACCGTTTCGGTGGCGGGGCCGTTTGCTGGAAACGGCTCAACCACCGTCTTTCCGTTCACATTTAAAATCCTACAGGACTCTGATCTTGAAGTGGTGCATACCAATGCCGCTGGCGCCGAAACTGTCCTGACCTTGGCAACCCATTACACCGTTACCGGTGCCGGCAGCGAGAGCGGCGGATCGGTGGCCTACCCAGCATCGGGCAGCCCGCTACCCGTCGGTGAAAAGCTAACCCTGCGCCGTGTAGTGCAGCCTATTCAAGAAACCGACCTTACCAACCAAGGGCGCTATGCGCCGGATGTTGTAGAGCGGGAGCTAGATAAGCTTGCAATGGCAATCCAGCAGGTAAGTGAGGAGGCTAAGCGCTCTGTAAAGGTTAAGGTCTCCGACGACCAAAACACGCCCGATCAGTTGCGGGATGATTTCTTTGCAGCCCGAGATCAGGCCAAGAGCAGCAAGGAGGCTGCTGAAACCGCCAAGCAAACAGCAGAAGCGGCGAGAGATGCGGCGCTGACCGCGGCTTATCGAACTTACAAATCCGTCCAGCAAATGATTGATGCGGTAGCCGGGCAGGAGTTTGCGTTCCTCGACGGTATTAAGCTGGTCTGGGAGGGTTACTATGCCCCGGGTGACGGTGGCAATAACTATGGTTATTTGAAAGATGCCGGCAGTCCGGGCGGTCGACCAGCAGAGAACAAAGGGTCTATCTTCTACCTGCCTGGTGATACCAGTCATTATATTGAGGCTGCCACTCAGAAGGGGCTAGCAATCCTTGAGCAATGGGGTGGCGGGGCTGGCGCTACTGCTGCTCAAAACAAGTCTGCGATTATTGCCATTCATGACTACGCGCCTGCAGAAGGGCTGGGCTTGCAAGTATCGGGGCTTTTCGAATGCGAGGCGGGTATTGTATTCGAAAAGCCAATTGTGCTTTTCGGGGCAGGGCGTGCCTCGACTCACATCATAAAGTCTACCGTTGGCACTTTCTTCACGTTTGCGGCTGGAGCTGCTTTTGGCGGCCTGCGGAATATCAAATTGTCACGTAAGGCCGGAGTGCCTGATGGCATCGGAGCGCATGGCATAGTTGTAAGTGCAGGGCGTTTTGACTCTTACACGCTCCAGTGCGATGACTTCGGTGGCCACGGCCTACTCCTTCAAGACGCGAATGCTTCCATCGTGAATGGATTTGTTGGCATTAATAATGGGTTGGACGGCCTAGCTATTGAGGGTGAAGGGGCAGCCACAGATGCCAATGCTATCTTGTTGCTGAACCTAGATCTCAGAGTTAACGATCGACACGGCCTGTCATTAGTGAACTGCTTCTCGAACACTGGTTATAACGTCGTGTGCCAAGGCAACGGAAAGCGCGGCGTCTATATCAACGGCGACCGTAACTACCTAGACGGCGTGTACACAGAAGCGAACGAAGAAGGCGCGCTTGAGTTTGGTGGATCGTCAAACAACAACGATGTGATTTTTGCAAACAAGTCAGAGACATCAGGGGCTGATGGTTCCGGAGTGCTCGATAATACCAATGCCGGGGGGAACTCGTGGTATGCCCTTGGTAGCCGGACACTGGGGCGCCGGATTTTTCCGCGAGTTGATATGAATGAAGCGCGAATCGGTGAACCGGGTGGCGGATCGCCTGGATACCTAAGGCTATATGATAGCGGCTCCGTGTATCGCGTAGCGCTAGGGGGGACCGACTCAAATCAGGTATTGCAGTTTCTGTCCGAAGGGCCAGGCAAGCTGTCATGCTACTTCGAAGAGATCCAGGTTAATACGGCAGTTTTATCGTTGCTAAATGGCTGGGCAAACGCCGGAGGAAGTTACGGAGCCGCCAAGGCGCACAAAAGCCCTACCGGGGTCATCGAGCTATCTGGGGTTATCGGTTCTGGCACTACTGTTGCTGACACTAATATTGCAGTTCTGCCCGATGAATACAGGCCTCAGGTGATTCGGCGGATTTCCACGACTGATGATGGTGGGCGCGTTGTGCTGAACGTACTGCCGACCGGCGAACTACGATTGGCGTCTGGGGCAAATATGAATGTTGTCTTGGATGGCCTATCTTTCCGCCAATAAACAATGAGGGCCGCAATAAAGGGGCGCTCGCGTGGAAATGCGCCTGCTTGCGGTCCTGAAGGCCTTGGATGTGCAAGCGCCTGCCGTATCTATGTAGGTAGGCACTGCACTGTCTTGCTGGTACTATTCAGCACGCTTTGGGTACCCAGCTAGTACATGGCATTTCACTGCTAAAGGTGGTTGCAAATACTAAACCGGGTAATAAGTCGGGTAACTTAAAGTGCCTGCTTCAGTAATTTCTATATAAATCAGCGGTTTAAGTACTTTATGATGTTAATGATCGATAACTACGATTCCTTCACCTATAACATCGTGCAGTATTTCGGTGAATTGGGGGCGGATGTCCGGGTTTATCGTAATGATGAGATTACGCTGGAGCAGATCGAGGCGCTGGCTCCGGATCAGCTGGTGATCTCGCCGGGCCCCTGTACGCCGAATGAGGCGGGGGTATCGGTGGCGGCAATCGAGCATTTTGCTGGCAAGCTGCCGATTCTGGGGATCTGCCTGGGGCATCAGAGCATCGCTCAGGCGTTTGGTGGTAAGGTGGTGCGGGCCAAGCAGGTGATGCACGGTAAGACCTCGCCGGTGATCCACCGCGATGGCGGTCTCTTCAATGGCCTGAAAATGCCGCTGGAGGTGACGCGTTACCACTCGCTGGTGATCGACCAGACAACGTTGCCAGAGTGTCTGGAAATGACCGCCTGGACGGAAAACCCTGATGGTTCGATCGATGAGATCATGGGTGTGCGCCATAAGACCCTGGATATCGAGGGCGTGCAGTTTCACCCCGAATCGATCCTGACCGAGCAGGGCCACGAACTGCTGGCCAATTTCCTGAAACGAACAAAATAGAACAATTTTTAAGAGGCATAGCGCAGCGTTATGGATATCAAACAGGCAATGGCCACGGTGGTTGAAGGCCGTAATCTGAGTCAGGATGAGATGCAGGCGGTGATGCGTCAGATTATGACCGGACAGTGCTCTGATGCGCAGATCGGTGGTTTTCTGGTGGCGCTGCGGATGAAGGGCGAGACTGTAGCGGAAATCACGGCCGCCGCCAGTGTGATGCGCGAGCTGGCATTGCCTGTGAAGGTTCAGGCAGAAAATGCTGTGGATATCGTCGGTACCGGCGGTGACGGCGCTAACCTGTTTAATGTCTCCAGTGCTTCCTCTTTTGTCGTGGCGGCCGCAGGTGGTCATGTCGCCAAACACGGCAACCGTTCGGTCTCCTCCAGCTCCGGTTCTGCCGACCTGCTGGAAACCGCCGGTATCGAGCTGGCACTGAATCCGGAACAAATCGGCCGTTGCATCGATGAAGTCGGTGTCGGCTTTATGTTCGCACCACAACACCATAGCGCGATGAAATATGCCATTGGCCCGCGTAAGGAACTGGCACTGCGTACCATCTTCAACGTGCTCGGCCCGCTGACCAACCCGGCTTCTGCCAAGCACTACGCACTGGGCGTTTTTGATGGTGCTTTATGTCGCCCGCTGGCCGAAGCGTTGAAAGAGCTGGGTGCTAAGCATGTGCTGGTGCTACATGCCGAAAACGGTCTCGATGAGATCAGCCTGGAGGGCAAGACTCAGGTCGCTGAGCTGAAAGATGGCGAGATCACTGAATACACTATTACTGCTGCCGACGCTGGCTTGCAAGAGCAGAGCCTGGATGGCCTGCAGGTAGACGGCTCCAATGAGAGCCTGGCGCTGATCAACAAGGCCTTTGCCGGTGAAGATGCCAAGGCGATCGATATGATCGCGCTGAATGCCGGTGCAGCGATCTACGCCGCCGATATGGCTGATAGCCTGAAAGCAGGCGTCGCTAAGGCCAAAGAAACTATTATGAGCGGCGCCGCTGCCGCCAAGATGGCTGAGCTGGCCCAGTTCAGCCAGGCGTTTAAGGATTAATCTGATGAACGATACCCCGACAATCCTGAAAAAGATTATCGCCCGTAAACACGAAGAAGTTGCCGAGCGCTCTGCTAAGGTCTCCATCGACGACCTGAAAGCGCAGATCGAAGCGCAGAAGGGTGGCGACACAGATCCACGTGGCTTTGTTGCCAGCATGGAACGTGCCCTGAGCGAAGGCCGCTCAGCCGTGATTGCCGAAGCCAAGAAAGCCAGCCCATCCAAGGGCCTGCTGCGTGATCCTTTTGTACCGGCCGAGATTGCCGCATCCTATGAGCAGGGCGGGGCCAGCTGTCTCTCTGTGCTGACCGATGCTGACTACTTTCAGGGCAGTGAGGAATACCTGCAACAGGCGCGTGCCGCCTGTGCCCTGCCGGTGATCCGTAAGGACTTTATTGTCGATCCTTATCAGGTCTATGAAGCCCGTGCTATCGGCGCCGACTGCATCCTGCTGATCGTTGCCGCACTGGAAGACCAGCAGATGGCGGAGCTGAACAACCTGGCCCAGGAGCTGGGTATGGATGTGCTGATCGAAGTACACGGCAAAGAGGAGCTGGAGCGGATGCTGCCACTGGGTAATCGCCTGGTGGGTATCAATAACCGCAACCTGCACACCTTTGAAGTGACGCTGGAAAACACCTACGAGCTGCTGGATATGATCCCTGAAGATCGTATCGTGGTCACCGAGAGTGGTATTCACTCCAGCGATGATGTCGCGGCGATGCGTCAGCACAACGTTAACAGCTTTCTGGTGGGCGAGGCCTTTATGCGCGCCGAAGAACCAGGTAGCAAACTGAAAGAATTGTTTAAGTAAGGAACCCTCACGATGGGTATGAATGTTTCTGTAAAGTGGGAAGAAGAGAAAGCGTTCAAAGGCACTACCGGTTCCGGTTTCGACATCATAATCGACGGCGAACAGAAGCGCGGTGCCCGTCCACTGGAACTGATGCTGCTCGGACTGGGTGGCTGCACCAGCTATGACGTGGTAGGTATCCTGAAAAAAACCCGCCAGGATGTAGTCGATTGTGTCTGCGAAATCGATGCTGAGCGCGCCGATGCAGTGCCATCGGTGTTCACTAAGATCCATGTGAAGTTTATTGTCAGCGGCCGTAACCTGAAAGAAGCGCATGTTAAGAAGGCGGTTGCTTTGTCGGCAGAACAATACTGTTCAGCATCCCTGATGCTGGAGAAGGGCGGTGTTGAGATCAGCCACAGCTACGAGATCGTCGAAGTCGAGTAAGTGGTGACAGCTTGAAAATCGGGCCGACCTGACAGGGTCGGCTTTTTTATGTCTGTCGTTCAGCATCCGGATATTCGATTTATGTTCAGGCTTGTGGCATTACACTGCCGGAAACACCTTAAGCCGAAGATTATGGATATCGTAAAACTATCAACTGCTGCCGCGCTGTTATTCCTCGGAGGCTGTGCCAGTCTGTCGGAGGAACAATGTAACACCGGTGACTGGTATGGCATTGGCTTTAGCGACGGCGCCAGCGGTCGAAACCTCTCCCGGCTGGAGCAGCATCAGGAGTCCTGTGCCGATTATGGCGTGGCACCACAGCTGGATCTCTATCAAAAGGGGCGTGGTCAGGGACTGCTGCAGTACTGTACGGCAGCGAATGGTTACCGGGTTGGCAGTATCGGCAACGGTTATGAGGGCGTATGCGATGGCTATGGCGAACGCGACTTTCTGCGCGGGTACCAGGCCGGAGGTGCTGTCTACCAGCAGAAACAACAGGTTCGCCGGGTCAGGAACAGTATGCGGCGGGTCAGCCAGCAGATCGATGAACTGGCGGCGGAGGAGGAAACGCTGCGCAGCCAGCTGGTGTCCGAAGGCCTGAAGCGTAAACAGCGTCAGCGCTTGCTGGATCAGCTGGATGAACTGGACTGGCGCCACAATGAATTGCTGCGTGAGCATGATGCACTGCATATACAACTGGCACCGGAACAGCGCTATCTGCAGGAGCTGAAAAACAGTGCCTGGTGAACATCGTATCCCGCTTGAGGTCATACAGATAAATCCACAACCCGCAGGATATTCCAATGCGAGTCCTGATCGTTCTGCTTCTGTCAGGGATGATCGGTTGCGCAACTCTTAACAAGGAAACCTGTTTAAGCGAAGACTGGTACCAGGTCGGCTTTGCCGATGGCCGCAATGGCTTTCTGACCGAGCGGATCATCAAGCATGATGAAGCCTGCGCCAAATATGATATCTCTCCGGATGAACCCAGCTACCTGCAGGGACATACGGCCGGACTAACAGAGTACTGTACACCGGAGGGCGGCTACCGTGCCGGCAGCCTGGGGTATCGCTATAACAATCTCTGTGCAGGCGAGGGTGAGGCTGAGTTTCTGAAATCCTACCGCCGCGGCTATAGCGCTTATCGCTATGAACGTTGTCTGGTCTTGCAGCATCACCATTACTTTGCATCCTATGGTTACGGATATCACCACCGTTACCATGCCTACTACTGGCCTGCCTACAGCTGTCGTTACTATGACTACTGACATTGATTCCGGTGCAGGAATACGCCGCTTGCGCCGGGATACGGCCGTTCAGTCCAGTGTTGCATAATCGATGTACAGTGCGTAGAATTACGCGTCCTTTGATGTAGCTGCATGAGCAGTACATCAAGTTTCACAAACCTCCTTGCTTCTGAGTGCCACGCAAACAGGTGCTTGAGAGGCTGTTTACCCGAAAGGAGCAACAATGCGTCATTACGAAATCGTATTCCTGGTTCACCCGAACCAGAGCGAGCAGGTTCCTGCGATGGTTGAGCGTTACACCAGCCTGATCGAAGGTGCTAACGGTCAGATCCACCGTCTGGAAGACTGGGGCCGCCGTCAGCTGGCTTACCCAATCGTTAATGCTCATAAAGCACACTACGTGCTGATGAACATCGAGTGCGGCCAGGAAACCCTGGACGAACTGGAAAGCATTTTCCGTTACAACGATGCTGTTCTGCGTAACATGGTTATCCGTCGCAAAGCTGCGGTAACTGAAGACTCTCCAATCAAAGCTGCTGAAGCACGTGAAGAGCGTAAAGCTCCTCGCCGTGAAGAGAAGCCTGAAGCTAAGCCGGAAACTCCTGCTGCCGCTGAAGAAACTTCTGCCGACGCTGCTGCTGAGTAATCAGCTTAATCTGAATTAATTTAGGAGAGATCAAATGGCTCGTTTTTTCCGTCGCCGCAAGTTCTGCCGTTTCACAGCTGAAGGCGTTCAAGAGATCGATTACAAAGATCTGGACACCCTGAAAAGCTACATCACTGAAACTGGCAAAATCGTACCTAGCCGTATCACAGGTACTAAAGCGCGTTATCAGCGTCAGCTGGCTACCGCAATCAAGCGTGCCCGCTTCATTGCGCTGCTGCCATACACTGACAGCCACGAATAAGCTGTCATAGCTGCTATGCGTGCCCTGGCTGAATACATCACGAAAGGCCGCACGCAGGTGCTAATCGTGGCGGTAATAACCGCCATGCTGCCATTACTCTACTGGGTAAGTGCAGCAGCAGTTGGTCTGATCACACTGCGGCGTGGTCTGACTGACGGTCTGGGTATCCTGGCCTGGGTTTTACTACCCGCCGGCGCCTGGATAGTCGCCGGAGATCCGACGCCGCTGAGCGTGATTGCAGGAACCTTTATTCTTGCAGCCGTATTGCGGCAGAGCGTTTCCTGGGTGCAGACCTTAGGGGCTGCCATGATCGTTGGTTTGTTCACCAGCCTGTTGCTTGATGCAATGCTGGGTGACCTACTAAACCAGGTGATCAGTATGGTCCAGGAGATGTTTCGCCAGTCGGTCGAAGGCCAGGTTCAGCTCGACAGTGAAGGCTTACGCCTGTTGTTGTTGGGCGGATTCGGAGCGGTCCATACAGCGATGATGTTGTCCAGTCTGGTACTGGCGCGCTGGTGGCAGGCCCTTATCTACAACCCGGGTGGGTTCAGGGGTGAATTTCACGCCCTGCGCATTCCGCCACTGATGAGCGGCATTATTCTGCTGATCATCGTGGCCGGTCCTCATCTGGGTTTAGAGAGCGCTCGCTGGCTCCCGATGCTGTTGTTGCCCTGGATTATGGCAGGGGTGGCACTGCTGCATGGCAGTGTTGCAAAACGCGATTTAGGCAGGTCCTGGTTGATTATGTTCTACATCTCAACCGTTGTGTTTGGGCCTTACGTGATTACGCTGCTGGTATTTGCTGCGTTTATCGACAGTTTTGTCGATATCAGACGCCGAATACCAGCCAGGAATTAACTGCAATCTGATTGCAGATAAAATAGAGGTTTACGAGATGGAAGTTATTCTGCTCGAGAAAGTTGGCAAACTGGGTGGTCTGGGCGACCAGGTATCTGTTAAGGCTGGTTTCGGTCGTAACTACCTGGTACCACAGGGCAAAGCAGTTCCTGCGACTAAAGACAACGTAGAAAAGTTCGAAGCACGTCGTGCTGAACTTGAAGCTGCTGCCGCTGAGAAGCTGGCTGCTGCTGAAGCACGTGCTGAAGCACTGAACGACAAAGAAGTGACTATCGTTGCTAAAGCCGGTGACGAAGGCAAACTGTTCGGTTCTATCGGTACTCGCGACATCGCTGACGCTATCACCGCCGCTGGCGCTGAAGTAGCTAAAGCAGAAGTTCGCCTGCCAGAAGGCGCGCTGCGCAACATCGGTGAGTTCGACATCGCCGTTCAGCTGCACAGCGAAGTAACTGCTATTGTTAAGCTGACAGTCGTCGCTGAATAATAGCGTTTACTGCTGTAGTATTTAAAAAGCACTGCGTAGATAATCTGCGCAGTGCTTTTTTCGTTTTAGGCTTCATTCGGTGATTCTCCATGGATTACACAGACCTCTCCCAAGCAGATATCGACAACATCAAAAAACCTCCGCATTCCATAGAGGCCGAACAATCGGTATTGGGTGGCCTGATGCTGGACAACAACGCCTGGGATACGGTGTCTGAGATCGTGACGGCAGAAAATTTCTACCGCCATGATCACCGGCTGATCTTCCGTAATATGGAAAAGCTGGTTCACGAACAGAAGCCGATCGATGTGGTTACGCTATCTGAAGAACTGGATCGTATCGGCGAGCTGGATAATGCCGGCGGCCTCGATTATCTGATCGACGTCGCGCGCAATACCCCCAGCGCCTCCAATATCCGAGCCTATTCAGAAATCGTCCGTGACCGCTTCCTGCTGCGCCAGATGATCTCGATCTCCAATGAGATCGCAGAGAGTGCCTTTATGCCGGAAGGCCGCAGCTCTGATGACCTTCTGAACGAAGCAGAGCGCAAGATTTTCCAGATCGCTGAGAACCGTAATACCGAAGGCGGTCCAGAGCCGATCAACCCGTTGTTGAAAAAAGCGGTCGATAAGATCGACTACCTGTTCAACAATGAAGAGGAACTGACCGGTGTGACCACCGGTTTTGATCACCTCGATGACCGTACTGCCGGTCTGCAACCCTCTGACCTGGTAATCGTGGCAGCGCGTCCGTCGATGGGTAAGACCACCTTCGCCATGAACCTGGTGGAAAACGCTCTGATGGCCTGTGACAAGCCGGTACTGGTATTCAGTCTTGAGATGCCTGCAGACCAGATCGTTACCCGTATGCTGGCCTCCCTGGGACGTATCGACCAGACCCGCGTTCGTACCGGTCAGTTGCAGGATGAGGACTGGCCCAAGCTGACCAACGCCGTCAATATGCTGCGCGATAAGAAACTGTTTATCGATGATCAGCCTGGTATCAGTCCGAACGATATGCGTGCCCGTGCCCGCCGTATTGTGCGCGAGCATGGTGAGATCGAAATGATCATGGTCGATTACCTGCAGCTAATGCAGATGAAAGGCGAGGGGATCGACAGCCGAACCCAGGAGATCTCCGAGATCTCGCGCTCTTTGAAAGCGCTGGCCAAGGAGCTGGAATGCCCGGTTGTGGCCCTGTCTCAGCTTAACCGTAGTCTGGAGCAGCGCCCCAACAAACGCCCGGTAAACTCCGACCTGCGTGAATCCGGCGCCATCGAGCAGGACGCCGACGTTATCATGTTTATCTACCGCGACGAGGTCTACAACGAAGACTCACCGGATAAAGGTGTCGCCGAGATCATTATCGGTAAGCAGCGTAACGGCCCGATCGGTACCTCCCGGCTGGCATTCGTCGGTAAGTTCTCCCGCTTCGAAAACCTGGCACCGGATGTCTATGCTCAGTATGCCGGTATGGACGACTAAGCCTGAGGGGCTCATCATAGGCAGAAAAAGAAGGCCGCTACCTATCAGATAGCGGCCTTCTTTTTTGGGCTATGCAGCGCTGCAGCTTAGCGCTTCTTGGCTGCTCCCTGGCGCGCCTTGAAGCGCGGATTACTTTTGCAGATCACGTATAGGCGCCCGCGGCGCTTAACCACCTGACAATCTGGGTGACGATTCTTGGCCGTTTTCAGAGAACTCAGAACCTGCATGCTGCCTCCTTAGGTTTTACGCTTTTGTTGTGCGGTTGCCGAAGCGCTTGTTGAACTGGGCGATACGGCCCTCGGACTTCGCCTGACGTTTCTCGCCGGTGTAGGTCGGATGAGAGGCGCTGGAGATATCCAGTGATACCAGCGGATAAGTGTTGCCGTCCTCCCAGACTACCGTCTGACTAGACTTACAGGTGGAGCGGATGCGGAAGTCCTTGCCGCAACTGGTGTCACGGAAAATAACGTAGTCGTAGTCTGGATGAGTGTTCTTTTTCATTGGGGAATCCCTGTAAATGTTACTTTGTAACAATAATAAATGATAGTTATTATCATTATCAAGTATGTTTGCATTGGTTGCTTTGATGACTTAAAGCGGTGGGGTTGCAGGAGGGGGTTAGAACGTTGCCGATAGTCACTTTCTTTCAAATCAAACCGGTATATTCAGATCAGTCCTGGACTGATGGGGCCTGAAGCTTCAAATATCAGAGTTGGCGGGGTTTTGGTGGCTTTGAGCAGTCTTTGCTAATGCTTCAGGCAATGGCTCTCCGTTATACTTGCGACAGATCGGCTCTATTTCTCAGCGAGCCCCAAAGGCTCTGCTTGCAACCACGGATTTTCCTATGGATATCATCGCTGCCCGCAATCTCTTGTCTGAGTTTCTGAAAGATCCGGCCCGGATGGAGGGCTGTTTTTCAGCGGACAAATTTGAAGGGGCTTTTGCGGCCCTGTTCTCATCCCCCGAATATATCGACGATATGGAGATCCTTATTCTCGCGTTGGAGGATGACAAGGTTGCGCTGGATGCGCTGCTGGATGAATCCAGTGACATCTTTGCTGCGGTGGATCTGGTATTGGAGACCCTGGGACTGCAGCTTGATAATGGCCAGTTGCGGTTACATGAACGCTATCCGATCGAGGCTTGTGGCGATAGCTTTAAGGCGTCGACTGAGTTGTGTGACTGGATCGAAGGTTATCTGACGGTCTTTACTATCACGATGTCCCACTGGGAAGCCGCTTGTGATGATATGGCTGAAGAGGCAGGGCTGGAAGAGGTTGCCGAGAAGCTGCGGGAGGATATCGATGGCGCTACCTCTTTGCTGGCTGCGATCCATACACCGGATTTAGCGTTCGACACGCCGGAGCAGGCGGCAGCGATGGCGGCGGATCTGCCGCAACTGTTACCGATGGTTTCCGATTCCCTCAACTATATACACAAGATGGGGACGATGCTTCAGGAGCAGGCATTGGAGCAGGATGAGGAAGCGCTTAGTGCGTTACCGGAGGCATTTGATACGGAGCCTTCGCTACCCGCTTCAGCAGTTCAGGTGGGGCGAAACGATCCTTGCCCCTGTGGTAGCGGCAAGAAGTATAAGAAGTGTTGCCTCAACTGAGAGGAACTCTAAGTCTAGATCTGAAAAGGCGAGGTCACTCAAACTGACCTCGCCTTTTATTGTACGGCAGCTTGGGCTGGGTTCAGACCAGCTCCACCACGCTGTTAAAGGCGATCACCACCCGGTCCTTGTCACCGAAATAGGGCAGGGCTGAGTGTTTCAGGTAGGAAGGAAAGATCACGATCTGGCCTTCGACCGGTTCAAAGTCCCAGAAACCCTGATTACTGAGATAGGCTGTACCCGGATCGGCGTAGTGCTCGGCATTGATGCGTGGGTCGTAAAAGCGGTTAACGCCGTTACGCGCACCCAGGTCGCATTCGCCCGGATCGAGGTAATAGATGCCGCACCATGAGCAGTTCGGGTGGGAGTGGATATCGTGATAGCCGCCGTTACGGGTAATGTGATACCAGGACTCGATAATATTGGCGTCGGCTTCGGCACCTTCCGGCCAGTAGGACTGGTTGACTTCGCTGGCGACGGCGGCGATCAGCTCTTCCAGCATGCGGCGCAGTTCCATAATGGCCGGATCAACGGCTTCCAAAAAGCACAGCTTGCTTTCAAACAGCTGGTGCTTGGCGCCAATGGCCACTTCACTGGCGATCGATTGCCCCTGCTGGCTGTGGTAGTTGTAGACGTATTCCAGCAGGCTTTCTTTCAGAAACTCATGATCGGGATTAGTGGTGACAAACAGCGGTGAGGACCAGGCGTCGATCGGCTCGATGATGGGTGTTTCCTGAGACATGAGGGTTCCTGCAGGCAGTGAGGTGAATGGATAGGTGCTGATTGTAATGGTTCAGGTTTGCCGCGCCTATTGATGGCTGACAGTGATTGCGGAGATTTAAACCGGCAGGCCGGGGGCGGGCCTGCCGTCAGGGATCGGGTCAGATGACCACGGTGTCCCGTTCCATCTTATTTTTGAACTCTTCCGGTATGGATTCTATCTTGCGCTGATCGTAGTCGAAGAAGACGATGCCGGTTTTGGCGTGGGCCACTTCGACCGCGGTCTGTTTGTTGGAGAGCAGGTAGTAGAAGTCGCAGCCGTATTTGTTAAAGTCTGCGACGGCTACATCAATCTGTATCTGGTCACCGTGGAAGCCTTCTGACTTGTAGACGATGACTGAATCGGTGAGTACCAGCCCGAGTCCTTCTACATTGAGTTCGCTGTAGTGATAGCGGTTGAGAAAGCGGATTCGCGCTTCGTGGATCATCGACAGCACCGCATCATTGCTGAGGTGGCCGCCATAGTTGATATCGCTGATGCGAACCGGAAGCTCGGTGCTGAAGGTATAGTGTTCCGGCATATCGAGTTTAATACGTGCCATAAGTCACTCCCTGTTACGATTAGCCTGAGGAATCATTCTAACAGCGAGATCAGAGAATGGGATGGTATCAGCGTCATATATTTCCCCGGTTGCTGGCGATGGCATCGAAAAAGATGGATGCCGAACGTGAGTCGTTGCTGAATGCTGCCAGAGGGACGGTATTGGAACTGGGGGCCGGTACCGGAGTCAACTTCGGTTTTTACGGCGCCGGCCTGCATCAGCTCTGGGCGCTGGAGCCGGATAAAACGCTTATCGGCTGGGCGCAGCAGGCGCTGGCCAGGTTGCCGGAAAATACCCGGCAGAAGGTGCAACTGGTGCAGGGCGATGGGCAGCAGCTGCCCTTTGCCAGCGAATACTTTGATCAGGTGGTCTGTTGCCTGGTGCTCTGCACGGTGCCAGACCCGCTGCGGGTGCTGCAGGAAGCGCGCCGGGTACTGAAGCCTGAGGGGGAGCTGCTGCTGTTTGAGCATGTCGAGGCCGAGCCGGGCAGCCGGCTGGCAGCCTGGCAGCGGCGTCTCAATCCGTTTTGGCACCGCTGTGCCGGAGGCTGCCAGTTAAACCGCCCGACACTGGAGCTGGTGCGTCGCGCCGGTTTTGATACTGCAAACGTGCGGAGCTACCGCCATCCTGAGTTCCCGGCACTGGTTTCACCTATCATCTTCGGTACTGCTCAGCCGCGGTAGGTCTTGATGGCGTCCACCATACCGGTCGTTAACTGGGACAGGTCGTCATCGTTCATCACATACGGCGGCATCACATACACCAGTTTGCCGAACGGGCGTACCCAGAGGCCGCGCTCGATAAACAGCGGCTGGATCTCGCTGTTCACTACAGGTTCTTTCATCTCGATCACCCCGATTGCCCCGAGACAACGAACTTCAGCCACGCTGTCCAGCTCACGGGCCGGTGCCAGTCCGGCTTTAAGGCCGGCTTCAATGCGCTGGACGTTGCTGCGCCAGTCGCTGTCGATCAGCAATTGCAGGCTGGTATTGGCCACTGCACAGGCCAGCGGATTGCCCATAAATGTCGGGCCGTGCATAAAGCAGCCAGCGCCACCCCGGGAGATGGTTTCACCTATCTCTGTGGTGGTCAGGGTGGCAGCCAGCGTCATATAACCGCCGGTGAGTGCTTTACCCAGGCAAAGGATATCGGGCACGATTCCGGCGTGATCACAGGCAAAGAGTTCACCGCTACGGCCAAAGCCGGTGGCGATCTCATCGGCGATCAGCAGGATATTGAAGCGGTCGCACAACTCCCGCGCCTGCCGCAGGTATTCCGGGGAGTAAAAGCGCATGCCGCCAGCGCCCTGGACGATCGGTTCCAGAATCAGTGCGGCTATCTCATCCTGATGCTGCTCCATCATGGCAGACAGTTCAGCGATATCTTCCGGATTCCAGCTATCGGCAAAACCGCACTGTGGCGCCGGTGCGAAAAAGTGCTTCGGCAGGATGCCAGTGAAGATCTCATGCATACCGTTGACCGGATCGCAGACTGACATGGCGCCAAAGGTGTCGCCGTGATAACCGTTACGGATAGTGATCAGTTTATGCTTGCTGGCCTGTCCACGGGCGTGCCAGTACTGGATCGCCATTTTCAGTGCAACTTCCACCGCCACCGAACCGGAATCTGCAATAAATACCTTCTGTAGTGGTGGCGCGGTCAGTTCGACCAGTTTGCGGCTCAGTTCAATCGCCGGCTCATGGGTCAGGCCACCGAACATTACATGGGACATCCTGTCGATCTGTTGATGGGCTGCATCGTTCAGCGCCGGATTGCCATAGCCGTGGATAACGGACCACCATGAAGCCATGCCGTCGATCAGCTCGCGGCCATCACTCAGGGTCAGGCGTACGCCGGAGGCTGATACCACGGGATACGCTGGCGGTGGATTGATCATGGATGAGTAGGGATGCCAGATATGTTGCTGGTCGAAGGCGATCTGTTCGGCGCTGATCTGTGACATGGAGAGTGGGTCCGTTTGGCAATAAAAAAGCAGCTCATCGGAGCTGCCTTGCATTGTGCCATATCAGGACGCCTGAGGGGATCAGTCGGGCTGGAACAGATCACCGCTGCGCACGGCTATAAAGGTCTTATACAGCAACAGCCCGATCACCAGCGTACAGACAATCAGGCTGAAATAGCTCAGCAAAAGTAATCCAATACTGCCTGTTTGTGCGTACACAGTCTGTGTGGCGATGCTGAATGCCGCCAGCGGAAAGGAGTACGCCCACCAGGAGAGGTAAAACCTAATCTTTGCAAAGCGCATAATCTGGCTACTTAGTAGCAGCACCAGAAACAGCGCTGCGTAGTAGAGGACTCTGGCAAAGCTATCCAGCTCTCCACCGTTCAGCTTCATATAGGAGATAAAGCCAACTGCCGGTGGTGCTATCAGGATGAACAGTGTCGGTAGCAGTTTTTCCGGCAGCGGTTCATGAAACAGAAAGCGATTGAAGATTAAGGTTTTCAGAACCAACCAGTAAACAAGGCCAATGGAAAAGAAGAACCAGCTGATTTCGGTAAAACCATGTTCTACCCCGGCGATGGGGACTATGACATTGCCGACCACGGGAATAAACCAGGCGGGTGTACTATGCTGGACTTGGAATTTCGGATGATGAATCCACTGTGTCATAACATGGATGGTAAAGCCAAGATGCAGTGCAGCTCCTGCCAGCCAGAGTATCAGGGATAAACTACGGCTTACTTCCAGCGTGGCCACACTGATTAACAGCATACCGATTGAGAATGCTGGGAAAAAACTTATTTTTATCGGGTGGTTAAACTCTTTCAGCACCATTTCAGGGAAGCGTTTTATCTTAAGCCCATAGCTGATGACCACGGTTAAAAACAGGCACACGGCCAGTATTAGAAGCAGTTGACTGATCTGTAGTGGCTGGCCCAGAACGTGGGACGCTTTTTGCCAGCTAAGGGTAAGACCTGCAGTACCCATAATCATGGCAAAGAATGCCACAGGCATATGTTGTAGCCGGGAGGCGGATGTAGCTGAAGCAGCATCCTGAGACATGGGGATCTCCAGTGATATTAGTGATTTCTAATATGCTATATCGCGAGGCAGTCCCGGGCAACAACTAATCGGTCAGGCTCGCTTAACACTTTGAAATGTAAGGGGCTGACAAAAAGATTAAAAAAATTTAAGGTTTGGGAAACTTTAAATTACAGCGGCAGTCACAGAAGCAGGAGCAACTGGCTGGCTCTGAAAAATTAATAACAAAACAATAATTTGTAACCACTACTACATTTGAGAAGAAGGTGATACACATGGCTAACAATACTATCAAACCTATCGTTGCTGCAGTTGGCGCTGCTTTCATTGCTGGTGTTGCGACGACGTCTGTTGCCAATGCGGCTGAGAACCCGTTTGCGGCCACTGACCTGAGTGCTGGTTATCAGGTTGCTGAAGCGAAAAAAGTAGAAGGTAAGTGCGGCGAAGGTAAGTGCGGCGGCGAAAAAACCAAAGCTGAAGGTAAGTGCGGCGAAGGTAAATGCGGCGGCGAAAAAACCAAAGCTGAAGGTAAGTG
>NZ_KK211067.1:46225-234010 GCF_000620085.1 Marinobacterium jannaschii DSM 6295
TGTGGCGAAGGTAAATGTGGCGGCGAAAAAACCAAAGCTGAAGGTAAATGTGGCGAAGGTAAGTGCGGCGGCGAAAAAACCAAGTCCGAAGGTAAGTGCGGCGAAGGTAAGTGTGGCGGTTCTAAAACGAAAGAAAGCTAATCCTTTAGCAGCCTGAAAAAAGGAGACGATACTCTCTGGATTGATTCTGGTCGTATCGTCATCCTGCAGGGCTATGTATTCTCGTAGCCCTTTCTGGATTTGATGCTCCGAGGACCTGAGTGATGAGTGATAAAAGCTATCCGGTAACGGGTGCTGGATTTGGATTCCGACGTTGTATGGTGGATACCCTGCCTGAGGTTGACCCCGAAAAGGTCGATTTTCTGGAAGTCGCACCGGAAAACTGGATGGGACTGGGTGGTCGCTTCGGCCGGAAATTCCGCGAGTACACGGAAAAATATCCGTTTATGGCCCACGGCCTGTCACTGTCACTGGGGGGGCCTTCAGCGCTGGATACTGAATTCCTGCAGCGCCTGAAAGGTTTTATCAAAGAGCACAACATTCGCGGTTATTCTGAACACCTGAGTTACTGTACCGACGATGGTCACCTCTATGACCTGATGCCGATTCCGTTTACGGAAGAGGCGGTGAAGTACGTGGCGGCCCGTATCCGGCAGACTCAGGAGATTCTGGAACAACGAATCGCGATTGAAAACGTTTCTTTTTATGCCGCCCCTTCAGCTGAAATGACCGAATTACAGTTTGTGAAGGCGGTGCTTGAAGAGGCTGACTGTGACCTGCTGCTGGATGTGAATAACATCTATGTGAACAGCATTAATCACAATTACGACCCTTACGAATTTATGGCGCAGATGCCGGCTGAACGCCTGATGTATCTGCACGTTGCCGGTCATTACGACGAAGCCGAAGACCTTAAGGTCGATACCCACGGTGCCGATGTCATCGACCCGGTGTGGAACCTGTTGCAGCAAGCCTATAAGCAGTTTGGCCCGGTGCCTACTCTGTTAGAGCGGGATTTTAATATACCTCCACTGGCTGAATTGATGCGGGAGGTAGATCAGATTCGTTTCTACCAGAGCGAACGGAGGATGGCCGATGCCCGCACAGTCGCCTGAGCGCCCTCAGTTTCAACAGGTGCAGTATGCATTTGCTGCGCATCTGCGAAACCCGGAAAAGAATGCTGCGCCTGCCGACGTGGAAGAGCGTCGGATGCAGATCTACCGCGAGTTGTTCTACAACAATGTAGAGGGATTTCTGGCGGGGAACTTTCCGGTGTTCAAAAGCCTCTGCTCAGAAGAGTACTGGCACCAACTGGCACGTAGCTTCTTCGACAGTCATCACTGTCATACCCCCTACTTCCTGGAGATCGGCGAAGAATTCCTCAGCTGGCTGAATGGCGAGCGGGAAGCCAATCCGCGCGATCCCGGCTTTATGGCTGAACTGATGCACTACGAGTGGGTTGAGCTGGCGCTGGACAGCTCCGAAACAGAGATTCCGTCGCAGGGCTTTGATGCTGAAGCGGATCTGCTCGACGGACATCCGCTGCAGTCACCACTGGCCTGGTCGCTGGCGTACCAGTATCCGGTGCATTGTATCCGTCCGGATTATCAGCCGGAGCAGCCTGGCGAGACGCCCACCTGCCTCATTGCCTATCGCAACCGCGATGATGAGGTGAGGTTTATGGAAATTAACCCGGTGACCGCACGCCTGCTTTACCTGCTGTCAGAGGATGAGTCTCTGACCGGCCGCGAAGCGCTGGAACAGATCGCTGCCGAGATGCAGCACCCCGAGCCGGGACAGGTGATTGCCGGAGGCGCTCAGACGCTGGCGCATCTGCGCGAGGCTGGGGTTTTGCTGGGTACGGCGATCTGACACACCTATACGAGCTTTAAGCCTTGAAAGGAACAAGACTATGGCGAATCCTCTGATCAATTTTGCGAATAAACTGCAGGATGTGCTGGATTACAGCCGTCAGGCAGATGGGCTGGCACCGCTATTGCTGCGCCTCTATCTGGCCCCCGTACTGATGCAGGCCGGCTACAACAAATTATCCCACTTTGAAGATACCGCAGCCTGGTTCGGAAACCCCGAGTGGGGCCTGGGGCTGCCAATGCCTGAAGTGATGGCGGCACTGGCTGCCGGCACTGAGTTCTTTGGTGGTATTGCCTTGATTCTCGGCCTGGCGACCCGCTGGATCAGTATTCCGCTGATGGTCACCATGATTGTAGCGGCGGTGACTGTGCATCTGGAAAACGGATGGTTGGCGATCTCCGATGCCAGCAGCTGGTTGGCGAACGAGCGGGTGATGGAAGCAGCCGAGCGGCTTGACCGTGCCAAGGACATCCTGCGTGAGAATGGCAACTATAGCTGGCTCACCGGGCGCGGATCAGTAGTGATTCTGAACAACGGTATCGAGTTTGCGGCGACCTACTTTATTATGCTGCTGAGCCTGTTCTTTATCGGTGGCGGCCGCTACTTCAGTCTGGATTATTGGATTGCCCGTAAATTCCGCACTCAGGAAGCCTGAGAGGCTGAACTGAAGGTGCTAGAAAGCCTGTCCTGGTGACAGGCTTTTTTATGTCCTGAAGATGGCTTTTCTTCGATATTAGTTATTAGCTATCGGGGTGTTGCCCTTAATCAATTATATTGAGGGGCAACCCCGCTCTATACTGGATTCATTTAAAACCGATACAACGAGAGGATCTCTCCATGACGCTTTATCAGCATGGTGTGGTAGCTGAGGCCAGCAGTGATGCCCTGTTTCTCACGCTGAACCGGACGGCTCAGGTTGATGCCGATAGCCGCATTCGTCAGTTGCTCAGCCGTATTCCACAGATTCAGGCGCAATATCGTAATGAATATCCCCAGGCAGCTCTGAGCCTGGTGGTTGCGATCGGCAGCAGTTACTGGGATTCACTGATTGCCGAAGACCGGCCTGCTCAGCTGCGGGCGTTTCCTGCTATGGAGTCGGGTGGCTTTGTGGCGCCGGATACGCCGGCGGATCTGTTATTCCATATCCGCTCTGAGCGTCATGATCTTAACTTCGAGCTGGGGCGTGCCCTGCTGGCCGAGCTGCAGGGAGCTGCCGAGCTGGTGGAGGAGGTGCATGGATTCCGCTATCTGGATTCGCGGGATCTGACTGGGTTTGTCGACGGTACTGAAAACCCGGAAGGGGATCATCGGGCTGAGGTCGCAGTGATCGGTAATGAAGATAGCGCTTTTGCCGGTGGCAGTTATATCCACCTGCAGCGTTATGTGCATGATCTGCCTCACTGGAGTCTGCAATCGCTGACAACCCAGGAAGATACGATCGGTCGCAGTAAGGCCGAAAATGTGGAATACGCCTCCGACAAAAAGGCGCCGACGGCACATACCAAGCGAACGTCGCTAAAAGATGCCGAGGGCCGTTCAATCGAGATACTGCGCCATAGTATGCCTTATGGCATGATGAAGGAATGTGGTCTGATATTTGCCAGCTACTGTCGCTCTGCGGATAACTTCCGCCTGATGCTGGAGAGTATGATCGAGGGTGATAAGCAGGGGCACCGGGATCACTTGCTGCGCTATACCCGGGCGGTTACCGGACAATCATTCTTTGCCCCTTCAACCGAGTTCCTGTGTCAGCTAGGATAGTCCTGAAGCCGCTAGCCAGCCTCTGACTGTCAGAGGCTCTTTTCCAGCAGTTCCCGCAGGTTTTGCTCCGCAGCTTCGTTATTGCGCTGTTGTTGCAGCGCCTCGACCATCTGTTGCAGCAGTGGCGCGCAGCTTTTACCGGCCGCCAGTCCCTGTTGCAGCAGTTTTTCCAGATCCAGAGGCTGGTCTGACTGCAGTGCCTGCTGGTCATCGAAACACTGCAGGTAGCTGCGGATATAGGGTGCGCTGATCTCGCCGCCTTGCTCGAGGCTGTTTCCGAACTGTTTCAGCCATCGCTCAAGCTGTTCGGCCTCTGTGGATGCAGCACCGGCTGTACCTGTCAGAAGCAGAGCGGCGGGTATTATCAGTGCCGGCAATAAGCGTTTCATAGCTGTTCAACGCCTCCCTTATTATTATGCTTCGCCCGGTAAAGTGCCTTATCGGCCCTCACCATCAGTGATTCCAGACTATCATCTGGCTGCAGATGACTGAAGCCGATACTACAGCCAACTCCCGGGAATTCATGATGAATACCCTCTTTAATCCGTGCGGCAATGTGATCGATAGCGCTGTCGTCGCAGTGGTGCAAAAACAGGATAAACTCATCGCCACCGGTGCGTCCGGCGATATCATCGCTGCGAATCAGCTGGTTGAGAGTGTCGCCCAGCTGTTTAAGCAGGCGGTCTCCGACGGGATGGCCCATAGAATCGTTCAGTTGCTTGAAGTGATCCAGGTCCAGTGCCAGCAAAACCGCCGGAATCGCCTGTTTCTGGCAGCTGCGCAACCTTTTCTTCAGGTAGGCTGACAGGCCGTGGCGGTTGTAGAGTCCGGTGAGAGAGTCTTTCAGGGCCATCTCGCTGAGATAGCTCTCGCGTTCGCGCAGCTGATCGATCAGTTTGTGGCGGGTGAGTACCCGCTCCAGCCGCACTTTCAGTTCCTCTTCCATCACTGGTTTGGTGATGTAGTCATCAACGCCGAGATGGAAGGCCATGATGCGGCGGGCAGAATCGTTGTAGCCGGTAAGGGCAATGGTGGGCAGGTTGCGGATCGCCTCGACGCTGCTGTGACGGATCTTATGGATAAGCTCCAGCCCGGTATGGCTGTCTTTCAGAATCAGGTCGATGATCGCCAGGTCGTACTCCGTCTCTTTAAGCGCAGCGGAAGCACTTTCAAAGTTATCGTAGCAATCGACGCGCATACCGTAGCTGTTCAGCATCGCCTTGAGCACCATCGCGGTGGCGCGGGTATCTTCCAGCACCAGTGCCCGGCCGGAGCATCTCAGATCACAATGGTAGAGCGAGCGACGCAGTCCGGCAAAGAGCTCGGCCGGTTGCTGTTTGCAGTAGATATCTGTGACGCCGTTGGCCAGTGCCTCGGAAAACAGGATCTGCTCATCGCTGGAGGTAATCAGCAATATAGGCGTGAACTGATAGCCGGGATGCTGGCGGATGGATCGAACCAGATGGGTATAGTCGCCATCCTGGAGGTGACGTGCCGTGGTGATCAGACCGTACTGCCGTGAACCTAATGCTACCAGCGCCGCTTCGTTACTCTCGCAACAATCGGCAATATATCCTTGCTGGGTGACTTCAGTGGTAATCAGGTTGCGCAGATGGCGGCTCGGATCAACGACCAACACTCGCACAGGCGATTCTCCTTGTGGCTGGATAAGCTCACTCGACGGCTCAGGACAGAGGGGACAGCAAACGACTAACACTAAGCCGGGACAGCTGAATCGGGCCTTATGGGACCAAGCGGATAATTATACGAATAAAAATTGAACAAGCGATAGCTAATTTAGGGCCCGGGTCGTGAATCATAGCTTTGCATTTCAGAGACCTCTTCGATCTCCTGTTCGACCTTTTCAGGAGGATCCAGTTTTGCCAGCGAAAGCTGCAAGCGTTTCAGGTAACGGGCACCCTGATCGGCTTGTTCAGACATGCGCTGAATATGGCTGAGTGCATCCAGAATGGACATGCTTTGCTTGGGCTTGAGTTTGCGTTTCAGGGTAGCGTTGTGGATGGCACCTTTCAGCTCTTTATACTGCTGCTCCAGCGCCAGACTTTTCTGTCGTACCTTCTCGCCGATAAAGCTGGAGGAGGTGGGGGATTTGCAGCTGTCCAGTAATGTGGCGGCAGCCCCGAGGTAGTTGTAAATCTGCTTTTGCAGCGCCGGATGTTCGGCCTCGTTCAGAGCATCGGTGTACTCGGGTAGCCGGGTGGCAAGGCGGGCCAGCTCGCTGAAATTACGCCCTGCCTTGAGGGCGACGGGCAGCATCGGGCTGGTATCTTCGCCCAGTTTCTGTCGCGCCAGTGCCTGGTTGTACTTACCGAGTTTGGAGACCAGGCGCTGCACGATGCTGAGCTGGGGCTGCAGCGGACGGCTATGGTCATACTCATTGCTCAGGACCTGGCGCGCCATCTGATTGCTGATCTCACCAATCCGCGTCAGCTCCAGCTTTACCGCCTCCAGCGCCAGTGAAGGCGTGTAGAGAATGTTCTTATCCAGATAGCGGGGTTTGCCTTCATCTTCTTCCTGCGAGCGAAAACGCCGTTTAATCTGGCGCGTAAGCTGATCACTGAAAGGCCATATCAGGGCAACGCCGAGCAGGTTGAACAGGGTATGGAACAGTGCCAGCAGGATCACCAGATCCAGTGCCTGACCGCTCAGATAGTTTTGCAGCAACGGGCCTGCTGTCAGTAACAGAGTGATACCGACAACGGCCGTAATCAGGTTGAACAGCACATGCACGGCGGCCACCCGTTTGGCGTTGGCAGTCGCGCCGATCACGGCCAGAACCGCGGTAGAGGTGGTACCGACATTGGCACCGATAACCATCGCGGCTGCGCCGATCAGCGGAATAGAGCCGGCGGCGGTCAGTGACAGGGTAATTGCCATCGCGGCGGCGGACGACTGCAGCAGGAATGTGAGTACAAAGCCGGCTGCTACCAGCAGCAGTATCCCCATGCTGTGCTGACTCAGGCTGGCCAGGGGCAGACTGCTATCCAGTCCGATAAAGGCGTCCTTGAGGAAGTCCAGTCCGATAAAAAACACCCCGAAACCGGTAATAGCGATCCCCGTCTGTTGATAGCGGGTGTGGGAGGAGACCAGCTTCATTGCCATACCGATCGCGACCATCGGCATGGCGACGGCGCCGATCTTGAACTTGAAGCCGATCAGCGCGACCAGCCAACTGGTGAGGGTCGTACCGATATTGCTGCCGTAAATCACGGCAACAGACTGTCCCAGGTTAAGCAGGCCGGTGTTAACAAAACCGATTGTCGTAATGGTTACAGCGGTGGAAGATTGTACCAGGGCGGTGATTAATGTGCCTGAAACAAGGCCTCTCAGGGGGGAGCCAGTGGCGGCTTTAAGCGCCTTCTTGAGTGCAGGCCCGGCCGCGTTTTTCAGGCCGCCGGTCATAAGGTGTATACCTAACAGAAATAAACCAACTCCCCCGGCCAGTGTGCCGATAAGTTCATACATAGGGTTGTTCCGTCAGCCGTCGATACTGTCATATTTTAGCAGTAAATATGTCATGCCGAGGGAAAAGGACCTTAAGTCGCCGGCGATCAGGCTTCCGGTGTGCGAGCCAGAACCCAGCCTTCCACGCGGCTGGCACCGCAGTTCAGCAGCACACGGCTGATCTCATTCAACGTGGTTCCGGTGGTCATCACATCGTCGACAAGCGCCACCGAGAGGCCATCCAGCGGCAGGCACTCAAAAGCATGGCGCAGGTTTTGTTTGCGGGCTTTTTTATCCAGCTCCCGCTGGTGGCGGGTTTCCATGGTTTTGCGCAAGCGGCGGAAGTCGGACGGCAGTTTCAGCTGCTGGCTGACAATACGGCAGATCAGTTCTGCCTGGTTAAAACCTCGCTTCGCCAGGCTGTGGCGGTGCATGGGTACCGGTAGCAGCAGATCGGGAAAGGGATGCCCGGGGGATTCTGTCGGGTGCTGTATCTGTAGTGCCAGTTGTAGCGCCAGCGGCGCGATCAGGCTGGCATGGCCGGAATATTTGATCTTTCCGACCAGCTGATCAAGCGGAAACTGATAGCTGAAAGGGGCGCGGATCAGGCTGAATGCGGGCGGTTTCAGCAGACAGTCGGCACATAGCGTCTGCAGCGAACTGCTCAGGGGCAGGGCGCAACGCGTGCAGTGATGGGGCAGCCAGGGCAGATCCTGCAGACAGGACTGGCAGATGCCGGTATGGCGATGGCAGGCGTTGCGGCATAAAATGCATTGATCAAAAAGTAATCTGTGGTTTACCTGTGTTTTTGGCATAGGTTGACAGCTCCGTCTGTCGGGATATCATGTACCAAATAATTTACAATAGTGCCCTCTGCACGTGGTAGGAAAGCGTCCTGCTTTTCAATGACAGATTTTCCGAAGGATTACAGACAGATGCAACAGCCAGCCCCGATCAGGCACGACTGGAACGAAGCCGAAGTAAAAGCTTTATTCGACCTGCCATTTAATGACCTGATGTTTAAAGCCCACACGGTACATCGTGAGAACTTCGATCCCAATGAGGTTCAGGTCAGCACTCTGTTATCGATCAAAACCGGTGCCTGCCCGGAAGACTGTAAATACTGCCCCCAGAGCGGTCACTACAACACCGGCCTGGAAAAAGAACGCCTGATGCAGGTGGAGAAGGTGCTGGAGAAAGCCCGCAAGGCGAAAGAGACCGGCTCTACCCGTTTCTGCATGGGGGCGGCCTGGAAGCATCCGTCTGAAAAGGATATGCCGTACGTGCTGGATATGGTCGAGCAGGTTAAGGCACTGGGTCTGGAAACCTGTATGACGCTGGGTACCCTGACGCAGGATAAGGCAGACCGTCTGGCCGATGCAGGTCTGGACTACTACAACCACAACCTGGATACCTCGCCGGAGTTTTACGGCAACATCATCACAACCCGTAGCTACGGCGAACGCCTGGATACGCTGCAGAATGTCCGTAATTCCGGCATGAAGGTATGCAGTGGCGGTATCCTCGGTATGGGCGAAACCGCTAAAGACCGTGTCGGCCTGCTGATGCAGCTGGCCAATATGCCATCTCACCCTGAAAGTGTGCCGATCAATATGCTGGTCAAAGTGAAAGGTACGCCGCTGGAAAACGCCGAAGACCTGGATCATCTGGACTTTATCCGCACCATCGCGGTGGCGCGTATCATGATGCCCGCCTCCCACGTACGCCTCTCTGCGGGCCGTGAAAAGATGAGCGATGAGATGCAGGCGATGACTTTCTTTGCCGGTGCCAACTCGATCTTTTATGGTGAATGCCTGCTGACCACGCCGAACCCTGAAACCCATCGCGACCTGCAGCTGTTCCGCCGTCTGGGTATCAATCCGGAACAGCGGATCTCGGATACCGATGAGACGCAGGAGCAGGCGATCATCAAGGATCTGCAGGCCCAGCAGGACAGCTCTCACTTCTACGAAGCCTGATCAGTGCGGGGCAGGCCGCGTAGCCTGTCCTTCTCTCCTATTCTTTAGCGGGTCACCTCATGTCATTTGATCAGCTGAAAGCGGAGCTGGAGGCGCGCCGGGCGCAGTCTCTCTACCGCGAACGTCGCCTGCTGCAAAGTCCACAGACACCGGAAGTTCAGGTCGACGGTAAAACCTATCTGGCTTTCTGTTCCAACGATTACCTCGGCCTGGCAAATCACCCTGAGGTGGTTAAGTCGCTACAGCGGGCGGCAGAGCAGTATGGCGTCGGCGGTGGTGCTTCCCATCTGGTGAACGGTCATTCGATGCCGCACCATGAACTTGAGGAAGCGCTGGCTGAGTTTACCGGCCGGCCTCGTGCTCTGCTGTTCTCTACCGGCTATATGGCAAATCTGGGAGCCGTGAACGGGCTGCTGAACAAGTCCGATGCGGTGTTCCAGGATCGTCTGAACCATGCCTCGCTGCTGGATGCCGGGCTGCTGAGCGGGGCGCGTTTTCAGCGCTACCTGCATAATGATCCGGCCAGCCTGAAGCAGCGACTGGCGAAGAGTGAGGCGCGCCGCAAGCTGGTGGTCACTGATGGCGTCTTCAGCATGGATGGTGATGTGGCGGACCTGCCTGCGCTCTGTACTGAAACCAAGGCTGCCGGTGGCTGGATGATGGTGGATGATGCCCACGGCTTTGGTTGTCTGGGCAAGCAGGGCGGCGGTTGCGTCGAACAGTATGGCCTCGGTATGGATGATGTGCAGGTACTGGTAGGCACTTTGGGTAAAGGCTTCGGTACCGCCGGGGCTTTTGTTGCCGGATCGGAAGAGCTGATCGAAACCCTGATCCAGCATGCGCGAACTTATATCTATACCACCAGTATGCCTCCGGCAGTGGCGGCAGCGACCCTGACTTCACTGAAGCTGCTGCGCACGGAGAGCTGGCGACGGGACAAGCTGAACCGGCTGATCAGTCGTTTCAGGAGCGGTTGTGAACAGCTGGGACTGGAGCTGATGGACTCTCCGACACCGATCCAGCCGATTATGGTGGGGGAAGCGGATAAGGCGATGAGCATGAGCGCGATGCTGGCACAAGAGGGGATCTTTATCAGTGCGATCAGGCCCCCGACGGTACCGCAGGGCAGTGCGCGGCTGCGGGTCACGCTGAGTGCGGCACACAGCGAGCAGCAGGTCGACCGGCTGCTGGATGCATTGGACAAGGTTAAACAGGTTAGTCAGTGAAACTGCATTACGAACATTACGGAAACAGCGACAACCCGGCACTGGTGTTACTGCATGGCTGGGGAATGAACAGTCAGGTATGGCAGCCACTGATCGAACCGCTGGCACAAGATTTCCACCTTACCCTGATCGATCTGCCCGGACTGGGCGCCAGTCGCGAATATCCGCAGCCATATGGCCGCGATGCCGTGATCGATGCCCTGTTGGCCGTTGCACCGGCAAAGGCCAGCTGGATCGGCTGGTCGCTGGGCGGCCAGCTGGCGCTGGCGCTGGCTGCCAAAGCGCCTGAGCGGGTCGAACGGCTGGTGATGCTGGCCTCCAACCCCTGCTTTGTGCAGCGTGAGGGCTGGTCGGAGGGGATGAGTCAGGATACCTATCAGGGCTTTGCCCAGGCGCTGCAGCAGAATGCCGCCAAAACCCTGACCCGCTTCATCATGCTGCAGGTGCAGGGCGCCGAGGCCGCCCGGCCCTGTCTGAAACAGTTGAAAGCGGTACTGGCGGCACAGCAGGAGCCGGCCACGGCGCTGGCGGAAAGCCTGGTACTGCTGGAAGAGGACGAGCGCCTCAGCCTGGCTCAGCTGGCGCAACCTCTGCTGATGCTGTTTGGTGCCGAAGACCAGCTGGTACCGGCAGCGGCGGCAGACGCCTGTAAGGCGATCCGTCCCGAAACCGAAATCCGTGTCTATGCCGGCGCCGGTCATGTGCCTTTCCTTTCGCACCCGGAGGTGTTGCTGGCCGATCTGCTGGACTTCCTGCAGGCCGGAGCGTCATGAGTCCGGCACAGTTCGACAAGCAGCGCGTGGCTGCGTCTTTCAGCCGGGCCGCCTCAAGTTACGACAGCGTCGCCCAGCTGCAGCGCGATGTCGGCAATGCCGCACTTGAACAGCTGCCGCAACTGCAGCCGCAGCGGGTCGTCGATCTGGGCAGCGGTACCGGTTATTTCAGCGAACGTCTGCAGCAGCAGTTCCCGCAGTCGACACTGATCAGTCTTGACCTCGCCGAGGGGATGTTGCGCTATGCGCGGGAACATCGCCCGCTCCGTGACGGTCACTACCTGTGTGCCGATGCTGAGTCGCTGCCGCTGGCCGATAACAGCGTAGAGCTGATCTTCTCCAGCCTGGCGATCCAGTGGTGCAGTGATTATCCGAAGCTGTTTGCCGAGATTGGCCGGGTATTGAAACCCGGTGGCTGCTTCCTGTTTGCGACCCTGGGACCGCAGACACTGCATGAATTACGTCAGGCCTGGGCTGCGGTCGATGGCTATGTCCACGTCAACAGCTTTACCCCGGCCGATGAACTGAAGCAGGCCCTGCCCGATGTGCTGGCGCTGGAGCGCTGGCAGGAGGAAGACCGGCTGCTGCGGTACGGCCAGCTGAAACAGCTGACTGACGAACTCAAGGGCATCGGGGCACACAATATGAACCAGGGCCAGCAACATGCCCTGACCGGACGTCAGCGGATTATTGGCTTTAAGAACGCCTACGAACAGCAACGCATGGTGGATGGATCACTGCCGGCCACCTACGAAGTGTTCTATGGGTTGTTACGGAAGAAGAATCATGGCTAAGAAAACATATTTTGTGGCCGGCACGGATACAGATGCCGGTAAAACAGTGGCGTCAGCCGGCCTGCTTGAGGCGGCAAACCGGCAGGGCCTGCGCACAATGGGGCTGAAACCGGTCGCGGCCGGTTGCGAACAGACCGCGGAAGGGCTGCGGAACAGCGATGCCCTGATCCTGCAGCAAACCGCCAGCCTGTCTCTTACGTATGAGCAGGTAAACCCGATCGCATTCGAGCCACCGATCGCGCCGCATATCGCCGCCGCACAGGCAGAGCGACGCCTGACAGCTGACCGGGTCGCGGCCTTCGTCAAAGGCACCCTGCTACAGCCGGCGGATTTTGTGATTGTGGAGGGTGCGGGCGGCTGGCGGGTACCGTTAAATAACCGTGAAACCATGGCGCATCTGCCAAAGATACTGCAGACGCCGGTGATTCTGGTGGTCGGCATGAAGCTGGGCTGTATCAACCATGCTCTGCTGACTGCAGAATCGGTTTCCCGGGATGGTATCCGTCTGGCGGGGTGGATCGCTAACCGGGTTGATGCCGATATGGCAAACTACGATGAGAATATCGGCACGATTAAATCGATGCTGCGGGCACCGCTGCTGGGCGAGATTCCTCACCTCGAGGACCCGACGCCGCAGAATGTAGCGCCGTTTCTCGATCTGTCCCTACTGGACTGATCACTACCGCGGCCGGGGCTATCGCCACCGGCCGTTGGCTGTTCCGCATAGAAGGAGGATTCCGTCATGAACAACGATGATCTGGATTTTTCTGCCCTGATGCAGGATGAAGGTGTTGAGCCGCTGCAGAGGGATCCCCGCGCCGAGCTGGACAGCCACCATGAAAAGCGTGGCGATATTGATTATGAAGCCCGCCGCCGTGCCGCCACTGATGGTGAAGAGGAGGGGCTTTCCACCCGCTATTGCCAGCTGGTGGACCCGAATGATCCGCTGGAGTGGAAGCGTGATGGTGTGCAGGAGGGGGTCTACCGCAACCTGCGGCTGGGTAAATACCAGATTGATGCCCGCCTCGATCTGTTTAAGAAAACCGTTCCCCAGACCCGCGACGAACTGCTGGCCTTTATCGATGAGAGCATGAAATTCGGCATCCGCACCGTGCTGGTCAGTCATGGCCGCGGTAAGCACAAGCAGGCCCATGGCAATGTCCTGAAAAGTTTCCTGAACGACTGGTTGCCGCAGATTCCCCATGTAATGGCGTACCACAGTGCGCAGAAACAGCATGGTGGACTGAGCGCGGTCTATGTCCTGTTACGCAAAAGCGAAGAGGAACGACTGGCGAACTGGGAGCAGCACCAAAAGCGTTAACGTTGCAGTGGGTAGGGCTGCCATAGCGGTTTCACTTGAATTTGAATACGCTGTAAATAATAATGCAATTCATTCTTATTTGATGGCTATTTCAAACGTTATGGATAACTCACTCAGCCGCGTAGACCTTATGGGTATTATCAAGCAGCGCCTCTATGGTGCTGAATACCAGCCACTGGTCTGCCTGAAAACCGCCGAAATCTATGCCTGGGAGGCGCTGGCCCGGTTCTACACAGACAGTGGCCTGAGTATCTCTCCGGCGATCGTCTTTGAAGCCCTGCATGACAGCCCCCTGACACTGGCACAGGTCGAACTGGATCTTAAGCAGCTCCAGCTGGAGGGCCGCCCGCAAGGCTATCCCCTGTTTCTGAACCTTGATCCCGATGCTTATCTTGGTTTTGCCATTGAGGGCCAGACCAATCCGCTGGTCGACCTGATCTGCCGCAGCGACCAGGTAGTGGTGGAGCTGATTGAAAATACCAGTGTCAGTGATGCCAATGCCTGCAACCAGCTCAGTCAGGTATTCCATCAGCAGGATATTGAACTGGCGCTTGATGATGTCGGTGCACCGGGATCGATGCTGTCGCTGCAGGTACTGGAGGCGGTGGACTTTATTAAATTTGACCGTTCCTGGCTGGGATGTCGGGAAGATTCAGCTAAGTTTGCTATGTTGCAGAGTCTGATCGGATTTGCCGCTGGCAGCGGTAAACGTACCGTACTCGAAGGCGTCGAAACTGAGGCTGATCTGAGATGGGCTCAGCGTCTGGGAGTTGACCTGGTGCAGGGGTTTCTCTACCGGGATCAGTTCAGACGTTTTAGCAACAACCGCGAATAGCCTTGTGCTAAAGTGTTATAAACGCTCAAAAACTATAGGGAGATGGCCATGGCGCATCAGATTGACGCGATTCTGGAGTTCTGGTTTGGTGAGATTGAGGGGGGCTTTACCACTACCGATCGCAGCCAGTTATGGTGGATGGGAAATCCTGAGCAGGACCTGCTGATCGGGCAGCAGTTCGGTTACCTGATGGAGCCGGCGCTGGGCGGTGAACTGGATCACTGGGCCGATGCCCCCCGAGGGCGCCTGGCGCTGATTATCCTGCTGGACCAGTTTACCCGCAATATCTACCGTGGCACGGCCAAAGCATTTTCCGGGGATGCCAAAGCACTGGGCCTGTGTAAAGAGGGAATCGAGCTTGGACATGACCGTAAGCTGGCGTATACCGAGCGTACTTTCTTCTATATGCCGCTGGAACATGCCGAAGACCTGGATGCCCAGGAACGTTGTATCAAGCAGTTTCAGAAGCTGGTGCAGGAGGTTCCGGACGACCGTAAGGAAGCCGCCCAGGGCAATCTGGATTTCGCGCACCAGCACCGCAATGTGATCGTGCGCTTTGGTCGCTTTCCTCACCGTAATGAAGCGCTGGGACGCAGCTCCAGCGAAGAGGAGCTTGAATTCCTTGAACAGCTCTCCTCCCGCTGGGGACAGTAGGCCTCCATTGCCTGGCAGCAGGTCAGGCTATATCGGTAATGATAAAGCGGTTGAGTTGTCCGGCTCGGCGCAGCTCGACCTCATCATCCCGCTGACGCTGCATCAGTTGCTGTCCTGCCGGGGTCTCGGGGGTAATCAGGGTAACCGGCTGCTGTGCCAGCATCAGTACCAGACCTCCGGCCTCGGGGCCGATCAGAAAGCGGCACTGCTCTCCCTGTTCTGACTCCAGAGTAACCAGGGCCCCGACAGCAATCTCGTCATCTTCCTCAAACGCCCGCAGCGGCAGATTCTGATAGCGGCTGATAGCCCTGATCAGGCCTTCGCTACGCATTGACTGGCCGTGGGCCAGGTAGGCATTTTCCAGTCCGATGGTGTCGTACTGGGTTTCGGCGATGCTTTCGCTGTTAGTGGCATTGAGATGCGCTTCTTCAGCGGCTTGCAGGGCTTCATCCAGCTGCTGTTGTAGCTGGTCGATAATCTGCGTAATCAGGGGCTGCTTATCCATCAACGGTGATTCTTTCCGGTTAGCGGTTACAGCTTAGGATCTTACGCTTCCGATTTCGGCTGGCAAGTTCTTACTGCGGGACGGGTGAGCAAGTGAATGGCCGATACCGCGCCCAGTGCGGTGGCTGCCATCAGCAGCGTCACCGGCGCCAGAGTGCCATCGTGCAACAGGGTCGCGCTGCTGCCTGCGGTGGCCGCAATGATATTCTGGCTGCAGCCCATGACCGCGTTGGCGGTACCAGCATTATTGGGAAAGAATTCCAGATAGCAGGAGACGCCGTTCGCAAACACCATGCCCAGAGAGCCGATCGTCAGCATAATCAGGCCGACTGCCAGCGGCAGATTGATAATGCCACTCTGGACAGACAGGGCCAGCAGAATCGCACAGGTTAGCTGCAAACTGACCCCGGCCCGCAACAGCTGGTGCGGCGAATACCGGTCCAGCAGGCGCATATTTAATCGGTTAAACAGCATCATCACGATGATATTTGCGCCAAACAGCAGCGGGAAATGGTTCGGGCTGACCTCAAAGTGCACGATGTAGATAAATGAGGATTCGGTCAGGAAGATAAACATGGTGGAGAAGGCCAGGCCGACGGTCAGGATATAGCCACGGGCCGGGCCGTTCTTTAATACGGCGGTATAGCCGGCCAGGGCCGCTTTCAGCCCGCGCTTAGATTTATCCGCGGGGGCCTGATCTGATGCGGATGCTTTTTGCCGTCCAGTCACCGATGGCAGGTTCAGCAGGCTCACCGTCATCGCGATACCGCCGTAGATCGCCAGTGCGACGAAGATCATCCGCCAGCCGGAAAAGTGCAGTATGCCGGCCCCGACGGCGGGGGCGATCAGCGGCGCCCCCATCATGATCATACCGATCAGTGACATAACCCGGGCTGCCTCCCGTCCCCGGAAACGGTCTCTGACAGTGGCGGCGGCAACCACCGTGGCGGTGCCGCCACCGACGGCCTGAATCAGGCGGAACAGCAGCAGCTGGTCAATGGAGTCACTTACCGCAAGCAACAGGCTGCTGATCATAAACAGGCTGCAACCGAGCACGGCAGTTAGCCTGCGTCCCATCTGGTCTGACAAGGGGCCGCCGAAGAGCTGGCCGATGGCATATCCCAGCATGTAGATGGCAACAGAGGCTTCCACCTGATGCAGTTCAGCCGAGAACTCTTTGGCAATATCGGGTAGTGATGGCAGATAGGTATCGATGGCAAAGGGTGCCAGCGCCATCAGGCAGGCCAGAGAGTAAACCAGGGATTTTGATAGTTGGTTGGTATTCATGCAGCCCTTCGGAGACCGGGAAGAAGATAATCGCCCAGTATAAGGCCAAATTTGTTTCGGCGGAGGCTAAAGACTGTCCTGAAAATCGGCGTAATGTGGTGAAAAATAGCAGGCAGCCGGAGGCTGCCTGCCGAATGTAGCGCAAGACCGGGCCGTAAAAAAACATGAAAACGCTCGTTGCTTTTTGTCCGGACCCGAAGCGTTCGCGGCGCTACCAAAGAGAATGGTTGGATATTCAGTGGCGGCCCGGCAAACAACCGGATCTCTGATGCTATTCCGGCTATCAGCTGACCTGATAAAGGGGATGTGAATATTCCGTATAACTATTATGCGGCCGGGAGCTATGCTGATGCAGCTGCAAAAGTGAGGCATTTTTCCGTTAAAACGTGGGTACGGCCGACGATTTGACGGCGTTTTACCGGGCCTGTTTCTGTGGTACTTTCTCTCTCCCAACGCAGTCGAAACCTTTGCGGTAGCACCCATGGACAAGTTTGACCAACAGATCATCCGATGCCTGTCAGAGAATGCCCGGCAATCCACCACGGAAGTGGCCCGTCAGATCGGCCTGTCCCGCAGCGCAGTGACTGACCGGATTCGCAAGCTGGAAGAAACCGGAGTGATCGAGGGTTACCGGGTCGTGCTGAAGGCTCCGGAAAATCTGGTTTCGGCGTTCTTTCTGCTGACCTTTAACAAAGCCAATAATGATGAGGTGATCAGCCAGATTCAGGGCCTGCCTGAAGTGCGTGGCGTGCATATCATCACAGGCGATATTGATATGATCGTCCGGGTTGAGGCGGATAATATGTCGCGCCTGAACGAGGTACGCAACCATCTGGAAGGGCTGGCTAAGCTGACCCGGATCTTTACCTGCACGGTGCTGGAAGAACGCCTCAAGCGCTGACAGCAGAAGCGCTACTGCTGCCGCCGGTTGTTGCTGCTGCAGACTCCTGCGGCAGGCGGATTTCAAAGCGGGTGCCCTTACCAGGCACTGATTTCAGGCTGATCGTGCCGCCATGTTCTTCGATAATGCCATGTACCACGGCCAGCCCCATGCCGGTGCCTTTACCGGGTGGTTTGGTGGTGAAGAACGGCGTGAAGATGTCCTTCTGTATCTCCTCTGGTATACCGGCACCGGTATCGCTGATGGTTACCACCACCTGATCTTTTTCAGCGAAGCACTTGATTGCGATCATGCCGGCACCGTCGATCGCCTGCTCGGCATTAATAATCAGGTTCATAAAGACCTGATTGATCTCATTACTGTTGCAGATCACCGCTGGAATAGGCTGCAGGTCCAGTTTCAACTGGATGTTTTCACCAAAACGGCTGTTAATCAGTTTCAGGGTGCTGCGTATGCCCTCGGTAAGATCCGTTTCCACACGGTCGCTTTGCTGGGTGCGTGAGAAGCTGCGCAGGTTCGTGACGATCTCCTTAACCCGGTTCGCTCCATCCGCAGTTTCATTCAGCAGGCTGGGGATATCCTCAATCAGATATTCAAAATCCTCCCGCTCGGCCAGCTCTTGCAAGACCTTGATATGGGGGGCGGGAAGCTTTTTCTCATCAACCCATTTGTAGATCAGTTTCTGTAACCGGAGATAGGCGGCGATATATTCCTGCAGCGTTTTGATATTGCTTACGACGAACGCCAGCGGGTTATTGACTTCATGCGCCATTCCGGCCGAAAGGGTACCCAGGGTGGCCATCTTTTCATTTTTTAGCATCAGCGCCTGCTGCGCTTTAAGCTGCTCATAGCTGGCTTCAAGCTCGCGGTTTTTCAGGTACAACTCGCGGCTTTTATCCTCAAGCAGCTGCTCTGCTTCCCGGCGGGCATGCTTCTCTCTTTGATAGGCGGTTTTGAAAGGATTGTTTTCTTCGCTCATATAGCCGTCTCGATCTCGAGTTCGCAGTGGTCAGCTCCATGATGCAGGCATACCGGATGTTTCAGCTCAATCTGGCTGCCGTAGTGCTCTGCAGCGCCCATAATAAGTCCCTCCGCCAGGAAACACAGCTTGCGTTCGGAGTGGTAGTGCATAATCAGCTTTCCGGGCGCGGGTTCGCTGTATTTAAACTCTGGCAGGTGGGGAGAGGTATAGAGCTTTTCTACTTCAACGTGGATCACCGAGTCGACGCTTTTCAGAAAGCGGATCAGGTCAGGCTGTTGCTGAACGAAAATAGGGTATCGGCTGGCCAGCTGTCCGAACATGAACTTTCCAAATGCCCGGATTGCATCTTCCCGCGGGATCTGGAGCTTTTCACATACGGCCCCGACCAATGCAAACAGTTCCTCGTCGGAATAGCTCTGGGCCGCCGTATAGGCGCCTTTGGATGGGGATACTTCTTCTACAATATCATTCCAGACCTCAAGGCCTGCTGTTTCTTCAACCATATCGGCCAGTATGTTAAAAACCACGCCCTTCATTTCCGTTCTCCCTTGCGTAATCCTGTCTAGCAGCTTAGCTCATCACTTTAGGACTGTAACCACAGAAGGCGGGAGTTTTATTGCAGGATTTGATGCATCCTGTGGCATTATTAGAGAATCTGAAAACCGGGGTCGGGCTGGTGTAAAGCCTGTTAAGCCTCGGAGACGGGTGACTTTTAAGGATGCTGTGCACCATGAATGCGAGGTTTTCTCTTGGCAGGTACCACTGAATTGCCAGGCTGGCTGCTGGTTTCGGGGCTGACAATTAATGTCCTGATCGTTATCTATCTGATTGTGTTGCTGCGCCACAATCGCGTTATCAGCGCACTGATCAAGCAGCGGGAGTCCGAGATTGCCGATGCCAGGGCGATGCTGGAAAAGGTATCCTCCGAAGATAAACTGACCGGTCTGGCAAACCGCACGACACTGGAACAGCGTCTGCAGGTGGAGTGCCGTCGTGCTCAGCGGGAGTTCAGTCCACTGACTCTGGCGGTGATCGATCTGGATAACCTTAAGGGCTATAACGACCGCTTTGGCTACGAAGCCGGTGATGAGTGCCTGCAGCAGGTTGCGGCGCTGTTAAAACAAAAAGTATCCCGGCCGGGAGATCTGGTGGCACGGCTGGCGAGTGATCAGTTTGCCCTGTTGCTACCAAGTACCAATGAACATTCACGTCACTTTGCGGATGGCCTGAGACAGGCGATCGAGGCTCTGGCGATTACTCATGCCGATGCTCCGTCCGGTGTAATGACCAGCAGTCTGGGGATTGTGACTTTGCAGCCATCTGCTGACCTTCTACCCGAACGCGCACTGGATATGGCGTTGCAACAATTGCAGCGGGCAAAGTCGCTGGGTGGAAATCGTGCCGAGTACTTTGCCGAGCGCAGTGATGAACCGCCGGTGACTCTGAGTTATTAATAATCTGGCTGCCAGACCCTGTTCTGGCGGCTGCTAAGCCCGGTCTGCATAGCTTCGCTACAGCCTTTCTGGTTCATTCTATGTCCGATCTTCTTTCCCTTTATAGACAAATGCTTGTACAGGCCGAAACCGCAGGGCATCGGGCTGTATTGCGGTTGCATGGTTCACGTGAATGGTGCCGGCAACAGGCCCGGCTGATCACTGATGAGGCCAGTCAGCCGCGTTGGTTAGGGATAGATGCGGGGGGCTCGCCCGAGTCCGCAATAGACCCTGCCCGGGCGCACCGTTTTCTGGGGACAGAGACGGATTGCCTGGTAGTTGATTGCTGGGCAGGCTTTAACCCCAATGCGTTTGGCCAGCTGAGCGGCACGCTGCGTGGTGGCGGTATTCTGATACTTCTGACGCCGCCGCTGGAGCAGTGGCCTTTATTTAATGATCCGGAGTTATCTGCAATTGCGGTCGAACCCTACCGGCCAGATGACGTAGGCCGGCGCTTTATCCGTCGCCTGGCGGAGGCGATGAAGGTTAGTGGATTCGTCTGTTGGCAGGAAGGTGGAGCACTGCCCGGGCTGGCCGCAACAAGCAGCCGCAATATGATGCGGGCGGCTGAGCCGAGCGCTGATCTGGCGTGGCACTGCAGGACTGCAGACCAGCAGATGGCGGTTGAGGCGATCCTGAAAGCGGTCAGGCGCGGGCGCCGTCCACTGGTACTGACTGCAGATCGCGGGCGCGGTAAGTCAGCCGCACTGGGGATTGCGGCGGCTGAACTGATCCGGCAGGGGCGCAGGATCATCGTCACCGCGCCGGGCCGGGAAGCGGTAGAAGAAGTGTTTCGTTTCTCCGCCGGGGCAACGGATCCTGGCGGTCAGTCCGACTGCCTGCGCTTTATGGAGCCTGATCTGGCGCTGCAGCAAACTGCGGAAGGCGTGGTGTTGTTGGTAGATGAAGCGGCGGCGATTCCTGCACCGGTGCTGCTGCGCCTGCTGCAGCACTACAGCCGTTGTATCTTTGCCTCCACCATCCACGGCTATGAAGGGACCGGGCGCGGCTTTGCTGTGCGCTTTATGCGCCAGCTTGAACAGCTGGCACCCGGTTGGCAGCAGGTTAGAATGGAACAACCGGTGCGTTGGGCTGAGGGGGACCCCCTTGAGGCTTTTACCTTTAGGGCATTGATGCTGGATGCCGAAGCAGATGAGGCGCTGTCTGATCTGTCGGTTTCCATTACCAGAGCGGATCGGGATCGACTGGCCGCGGACGAGCCGTTGCTACGACAGTTGTTCGGCCTGCTGGTACAGGCCCATTACAGAACTACGCCGGGCGATCTGCGAATCCTGCTGGATAGCCCTAACCTGCATATCTGGCTGGCACAGAACAGTCAACAACAGGTACTGGGCGTACTGCTGGTGGCCGAAGAGGGACCGGTGGATCGCAGCCTGGCAGAAGCGATCTGGCAGGGTAAGCGTCGTCCGACCGGCCACCTGTTGCCACAAACCCTGATCGCTCAGGAAGGCTGTATTCAGGCAGCTGGCTTCAGGGCTGGCCGGATTATGCGTATTGCCGTGCACCCGCAGATGCAGCGTCAGGGGTTGGGGTCAGAGATGCTCCTGCGGCTAAAACAGGATGCTCAGCAGATGGGCTGGGACTACCTTGGCTCCAGCTTTGCCGCCAGTCCTGACCTGATACCATTCTGGCAACAAAATCGCTTTGTCCCGGTACGACTGGGCCAGACACGGGACCTTGTCAGTGGCTGTCATGCAGCGCTGGTTTTGCAGGGATTATCTGAACCCTTTCTGCGCCTGCAGGCAGAGCTTGGGCGGCGTTTCCAGCAGCAGTTACCGCTGTTACTCACCAGTGTCTACACTGAACTGGAACCGGCGCTGGTGATTCAGCTGATACAGCACCCTGATCCATACTGGCAGTTGTCCGATCAGGATCGGCTCGATCTGCAGGCCTTTGCCTGGCATAACCGCATGCTGGAAAGTTGTCTGGTGCCTTTACAAAAACTCTTGCTGCAGTTTGCCCGGGAAGATCAGGGCCAGGCTCTGACACAACAGCAACAATGGCTGATCCGTCTGGTGCTGCAGCAACAGGATCAGCAGCAGGTGTTTCCGGGACAGGGACGCAAAGCGGTGATGCGGCAGCTTCGCGAGGGAGTGAAATCCCTGCTGATTGAGTGATTTATAGCCAGGGTTGATCGTTTTCACGGCGATATTGATAAAAATTAAAAGAAAATGACACTTTCTTGAATTTATCGCTTGCGCTGTGTGGGAGCCGTCTATAGTATACGCCCCACGTTGATGCGGGGTGGAGCAGCCTGGTAGCTCGTCGGGCTCATAACCCGAAGGTCGTCAGTTCAAATCTGGCCCCCGCTACCAACGTAAGAATTCAGAAAGGCAACCTATCAGGTTGCCTTTCGTCGTTTTAGGGCCTGAGAAAACAGGCGTCGGGCTCGATTCTCCATAAAAGCCGGGAAGGCCATCAGTTCAAATGTGGCCCCCGCTACCAACGTAAAAGTTAAGAGCTTCAAGCTTTTAGCAACAAGAGACCAGCTCAGAGCTGGTTTTTTTGTGCCTGAGATTTGGGCGGAATATTGCGTAGGCGCTGAGCAAGAAGGCTTGTCAGGCTCGGCTCTTTTGAAAAGCAGGGAAGGTCGTTAGCTCAAATCTGGCTCCGCTACCTAAGAGGCAGCTGCAAGCTTTCAGCTTAAAGCTACATACTGCTCCTATAGCTACCCGCTAGCACTAAGAAACCAGCTCAGAGCTGGTTTTTTGTGTCTGAAATTTGGGACGGAATTTCGAGTAGGTATCGAGGAAGAAGGGGCATCGGACTCGATTCTGCCTGAGAATAGATATTAGCTTTCAGTTATTAAGTAGCAAGCTATCCGTAGCTCGTAGCTCGTAGCTCGTAGCTCGTAGCTCGCGTGCAGCGTGATAAAAAGGCCCCGCAGGTTAAACCTGAAGGGCCTTTGGTCTTGCTCGCCTTGCTTAGGCAAACTTGTCTCAGAAGTTCTTTTTCAGCAGCTTGTGGAATTCGCCAACGATGCCGTTGCGGAAGGCCAGTACACAGACTACGAAGATCAAACCCATGATGATGTGGATATAGTTGCCCAGCTCGCCACCGGAAAGGTAGTTCTGGATACCGACCACGGATGCCGCGCCGACGATCGGGCCGAAGATGGTGCCCATGCCGCCCAGCAGGGTCATCAGTACCACTTCGCCGGACATATGCCAGTGAACGTCATTGAGGGATGCCAGCTGGAAGACCAGAGTCTTGGTGGAGCCCGCCATGCCCGCCAGCGCAGCGGAGATAACAAAGGCAGCCCATTTGTAGTCATTGACGTTATAGCCCAGAGAGATAGCGCGTGGCTCGTTCTCACGGATCGCTTTCAGGATCTGGCCGAACGGGGAGTGGATGGTGCGGTTCACCAGCCAGAAGCCGAACAGGAAGATCGCGAAGACGAAGTAGTACATGTTCATGTTATCGCTCAGGTCGATAAAGCCGAACAACTCGCCGCGCGGCACGCCCTGCAGGCCATCCTCACCGCCGGTAAATGGTGCCTGCAGATAGACGAAGAACATCAGCTGTGCCAGTGCCAGGGTAACCATGGCGAAGTAGATGCCTTCACGTTTTACTGCCAGCTTGCCGTAGACCGCCCCCAGTGCGGCTGCACAGAGAGTGCCCGCAAGAATGCTGATCTCCGGTGTCAGGCCGGTGGTCGACATCAGGTAGCCGGTGATATAACCGCCGGTACCCAGGAACACGGCGTGACCGAATGAGAGTAGGCCGACAAAGCCGAGCAGCAGGTTAAAGGCACAGGCGAACAGGGCAAAGCAGAGTACCTTCATCAGGAACACGGGGTACAGTGCCAGAGGTGCCAGCAGCCCCAGAACAACCAGGGCAATCATGGATTTATTCAGTTGCATGGTGATACTCCTCAGGCTTCTTTGCCGAACAGGCCGGCAGGCTTGGTCAGCAGCACGATTACCATCACCAGGAAGATTATGGTGGTGGAGGCTTCGGGATAGAAGTATTTAGTCAGGCCTTCTACCACGCCCATGCCCAGTCCGGTCAGGATAGCGCCGCCGATGGATCCCATACCGCCGATAACGACGATGGCAAATACCACGATCAGCATATTACTGCCCATTTCGGGCGAGACCGAGTAGACCGGTGCGGCCATTACACCGGCGAAGCCCGCCAGGCCAACACCGAAGCCGAAGGTCAGGGTAACAATCAATGGAACGTTGATACCGAATGCCTGCATCAGCTGCGGATTTTCGGTGCCGGCACGCAGGTAGGCGCCCAGCTTGGTTTTTTCGATCATGTACCAGGTGCTTACGCAGACGACCAGTGAGGCGATGATGATCCATGCACGGTAGTTAGGCAGGTACATAAATGGCAGGCGGCTACCGCCCTTAAGCTCTTCCGGGATGTTATAAGGCATACCGGATGAACCGAACATATGAGTAAACAGGCCCTGCAGGATCAGTGCGACACCGAAGGTCAGCAGCAGACTGTAGAGGTGGTCTTCGTTGGCGATCGGACGCAGCAGATAGCGTTCCATCAGGATGCCGATAGCACCGACGGCCAGCGGTACGACAATTAATGCCGCCCAGTAGTTGATACCGAGGTATTGCAGGGCAAGCCAGGCAGCAAAAGCGCCCAGCATATACATGGCGCCCTGAGCGAAGTTAATGATTTTAAGCAGACCAAAGATAATCGCCAGCCCGAGACTGAGCAGCGCATAGAAAGAGCCGTTGATCAGTCCGACCAGCAGCTGGCCGAAGAGGCCAAAGAGGTTTATTCCGAGAAATGTCGCCATGACTCTGCACCTTGAAGCGGAAGCCAGCCACCACCCCGTAAACGGTGAGGTGGCTGTAGAATATCCGTCGCCGCCGCCGGGCTCTGTTATCCAGAGCGGCGGCCAGCGGATTCTTTATTGTTATTTGAAGTTACACTGGGCCAGCATTGCGCCGAACGCTTCCTCACCCTTGATAACTTTCTCAAGTGCGAAGATATCGTTCTCACCCTTACGCTCGTCGGCGTTCTTGATACGTACCTGGTACATATCGTGCACCATACGGCCATCGGCACGCAGGGTGGCGTTACGGGCGAAGAAGTCATTTGGCTGGGTCGCTTTCATCTGCTTCATTACAGCATCAGATTCGTCGGTACCGACCGCTTTGACTGCGTTCAGGTAATGCATAGTGGCGGAGTAAGCGCCTGCCTGGCCCATGGCCGGGATAGCGCCGCCGGTGCGTTCCATAAAGCGCTGGGACCATTTACGGGTCTCTTCATCGTAATCCCAGTAGAAACCAGTGGTCAGCTTCATGCCGCCGGCGATAGTTGGGTCCAGTGCCTTGGCGTTCGGTGTGAATACCAGCAGACCTGCGACATCGACCATCTCGGTCAGACCGAATTCAGCAGCAGTTTTCAGCGAGTTGACGAAGTCAGAGCCGGCGTTGGCCAGTGCCACTACGTCCGCGCCGGAGGACTGTGCCTGCAGTACGTAAGAGGAGAAGTCGGTGGTGCCCAGCGGCGCACGTACCTTGCCGACAACCTCACCGCCATTGTTGGCGATAACGCCGGAAGCTACTTTCTCCAGGGCGTGACCGAAGGCGTAGTCAGCGGTGATGAAGAACCATTTCTTTTTACCGGCCTGTACCATTGGTTTTACGGTGCCGTTTGCCAGGGCGACAACGTTATAGGTCCAGTGTGCATTGTACGGAGAGCAGGCCTTAGTGGTGAAGGCGTGGGAAGCTGATGTAGAGATCAGGGCGATCTTCTTGGCATCCGTCAGTACCTTGGTAACGGCACCGGTAACCGCTGAGGATACCAGGCCAGTCACAGCGTCAACCTGCTGGCTTTCAACCCACTCGCGGGCTTTGGCAGAGCCAACGTCCGGTTTGTTCTGGTCATCTGCTGAAACGACTTCGATCGGCTTACCCAGTACAGTGCCACCGAAATCCTCTACCGCCATCTTCACGGCTTCAACACAGCCTTTACCGCAGATATCTGCATAGACACCGCCCATATCAGCCAGTACACCGATCTTAACCTTGTCGTCAGACAGGCCCGCAGCATTAGCGCCGGAGGCGGCGATTGCGGTCATCATGGCAGTGGTCAGCAGGGATTTTTTCATCGATTTCATCGTTATTGTCCTCAGGAGCTTGTTATTTTTATGCGCTTCGGTGAGTGATTAGTCCGGGTTCAGACACCCAGGTAGGTATTCAGCATCTCGGCTTTCGCCTCGAGTTCGTCTGCGAGCACCTCTTCCACAATGTGCCCGTGTTCCATCACGTAGTGGCGATCGGCGATCGGCGCTGCGAAACGGAAATTCTGTTCAACCAGCAAGATGGTCAGGCCGCGTTCTTTCAGCATCAGCAGCACTTCTGCCAGCTTTTTCACGATTACCGGAGCAAGACCTTCGGTGATCTCATCCAGTAGCAGGATATTGGCACCGGTGCGCAGGATACGGGCCATCGCCAGCATCTGTTGTTCACCACCGGAGAGGCGGGTGCCCTGGCTGTAGCGACGCTCATACAGGTTGGGGAAAATCTCGTAGATCTCTTCGACACTCATGCCATCGCTGCGTACCGCTGGCGGCAGCATCAGGTTCTCTTCCACGTTCAGGCTGGAGAAGATACCGCGCTCTTCCGGGCAATAGCCCAGTCCCAGGTGAGCGATACGGTGGGAGGCCATGTCGATGGTCTCGTTTCCGTTAATCACGATCGAACCGGTACGCCGGCCGACCATGTTCATGATGGCGCGCAGCGTGGTAGAGCGGCCGGAACCGTTACGGCCCAGCAGGGTGACCAGCTCGCCCTGCATCACGGTCATATCGATGCCGTGCAGGATATGGGATTCGCCGTAGAAGGCATGCAGGTCGTTGATACGCAGTTTTTCGCGGTGATTGCTCATGCTGTGGCCTCCTGAACATCTTTGCTGTCTGACGCTTTGGCTGCGGCAGACTGTCCCGGTACTTCTTCACCTTCTTCCACACCGAGGTAGGCTTCGCGAACCCGTGGATCGGCGGAGACAGTGTCGTAATCACCCTCAGTCAGGATGGCGCCGCGCTGCAATACCGTGATACGGTCAGCCAGTTTGGAGACCACGTGCAGGTTGTGTTCCACCATCAGGATGGTGCGATCTTTCGACACCCGCTTGATCAGGTCAGCCACTACATCGACATCCTCGTGCCCCATGCCCTGGGTTGGTTCGTCGAGCAGCATCAGCTCGGGCTCCAGCGCCAGTGTCGTGGCAATCTCCAGCGCACGCTTACGGCCATAGGAGAGGTCAACAGTTTTGCTGTTGGCGAATTCAGCCAGTCCGACATCGTCCAGCAGCTCGACTGCACGGTCATTCAGCTTGTCCAGCACCTTCTCGGACTTCCAGAAATGGAAGCTGTTGCCTTCATGGCGCTGCAGGGCAACGCGCACATTTTCCAGTACAGTCAGGTGTGGAAATACGGCGGAGATCTGGAATGAGCGGATCACACCCAGTCGGGCGATCGCTGCTGGTTTCATGGTGGTGATATCCTGACCGTTAAACAGGATCTTGCCCGAGGTCGGGATCAGAAACTTGGTCAGCAGGTTGAATACGGTGGTTTTACCGGCACCGTTTGGACCGATCAGGGCGTGGATGTCACCGCGGCGAACGTTAAGGTTAACGTCTTCGACTGCGGTAAAACCTTTGAACTCCTTTCTCAGGTCTGTGGTTTGCAGAACGTAATCAGTACTCATGGGTTTTGTCCCGCCGTCCGCCCGAAGGTGACGGCATTATTATTTTTGTTTTAACTGACCGGGAAGGCCCTTTGAGATCGATTTAACGCCACAACTTTTGCCAGAGTTTTGCCCAAATGCAACGAAATGTAACAGGCAGTGGATTCAGGCATCTGCCTGAGAAGAAAGTAGGGGAGGTAAAAACGGGGGGAATGAGTTAGGGTATATCCTTATCTGAAGTCCAGCAGCGCCCCGGCTGCGCAGCGGCTCTGACCGGCAACAATAACAATAAGCAGGTAACGTTGTGTTGAAGTCCAAACTGGTACGGCGACTGTTTCTGGTGATTCTGCTGACTGTGGTCGCGCTGTTTACCGCTATCTACTTCTATTCAGTGCCGTTTATCAAACAGACCGTGTTTGAGATCGAGCGCAATGCCAGCCGTATTGCCCTGAACAATGTGTTTGAACTGGCGAATAAGATCTATTTCGGTCTTGAGGGGTATCGCCTGCAGGCACTGGACTCCCATAAGAAGCGACTGGAAGCGGTGGTTTCTCTGGCTGAGGCTTATGTGAATGAGGCACAGCAGCAGGTTGCACGGGGTGAAATCAGTCTTGAAGAGGCGCAGCGTCAGGTCTTCGAAGGGCTGCGTAACTTCACTTATGGCAACAATGACTACGTCTGGGTTGCCAGCCATGATGCTTTCTTTCTGTCCCACCCTGATGACCGTTTTCATCGTACCGATGCTTCAGCCGTGCGAACGGAGACCGGTTCCTTCCTGATTCCGGCGATTGTTTCCCAGGTGGTGGAGAGTGGTGACGGTTTCTTTCAGTACAAGTGGAATCGCCTCGATGCCAGCGATGAGGTTGATAAGATCTCCTATGTGCGCAACTACCCGCAATGGAATATGGTGATCGGCTCCGGACTCTACCTGGATGATATCGAGGCGGAGGTGCAGCAGCGGAAGCGGGCGGCCGTAGATGAACTGCGTGAAGCGCTCAGTGCGATTAAAATCGCCAAGACCGGCTATATGTTTATTTTCGATGGTGACGGCAATATGCTGATCCATCCCAACCCCAATATCGATCAGACCAATGCTTCCGAGCTGCTGGAGCCGGTCACCCGCAAGCCCATCCTGGCCGAATTGGCGAAAGCCGCTGATACTGGTAAAGAACTTTACTATCAGTGGGATAAGCCGTCAGATCCGGGCCACTATGTACATGAGAAACTGTCACTGGTGCGCTACCTGAAGGGATTTGACTGGTATATCGGCTCTTCGGTCTATGTTGCCGAACTGCAGATCGATTCCGAAGTGCTGACGGAACGGATCCTGACGATCGCCTCAGTGGCACTGCTGACGCTGGTGGTGTTGTCTATCATCTTTGTACACTGGGTTGCCCGACCGATTCAGCGCCTGGCCGGCACGGCCGTGCGGGTCAGGGCGGGTGATCTCAGTGCTAAAACCGGCATTGTGCGGGATGATGAACTGGGGCTGCTGGCCAGCAGCTTCGATACCATGGTGGATCGCCTGCGCGACAATATTCACTCGCTGGATACCACGGTGCAGGCCCGCACCTATGAGCTGCAAGCCACCAACAGCCAGCTGCGAGAAGCGGTGGGTTCGTTACAGGAAGCCCAGAGTGAACTGGCGCTGGTGGAAGAGCGTCAGCGTATGGTGCTGGATGCCCTGCCGGCCCAGATCGGTTATGTGGATGCCTCGCTGCACTACCTCTTCGCCAACCGGGGTTATGCTGAAATGTTCGGCATGACCAAGGAAGAGGTGGTCGGCAAGCGGATTGAAGAGGTGCTGGGCCAGACCATGGTGGATGATATGCAGGATCATATCCACCGGGTGCTCAGCGGCGAGGAGGTTTCGTTTGATTATCGCCTGCAGCGTGACGGCCGCGAGCTGATTACCCGGCGTATCCTGATTCCGCACCGCAACCCAGATGGGCGTATTAACGGACTGCTGAGTCTGGCGCTGGATATCACGGCGGAGAAAGAGGCCGAGCGGCGTCTGACCGAAGCCCAGAGAATGAATGCCGTGGGTGAGCTGGCCGGAGGCCTGGCACATGACTTTAATAACCTGTTGTCGATTATTCTGGGGAACCTGTTGGCGGCGCAGGAGCGCTATCCGGAGATCGCAGATCTGATGCGCTATCTGGAGCCGGCAGTGCGTGCCAGTCGCCGTGGTGCTGATATCACCAGCCGCTTGCTGGCGTTCTCCCGCCGTCAACCGCTGATGCCTTCTGCTGTGCGGCTGGAAAGTCTGCTGCAGGATACCCTGACCCTGCTTGAGGGTTCCCTGCCGAGTCATATTCATGTCAGCTGCGAGGGCGATATGAATGGCTGCATTCTCTATATCGATGAGAGTCAGCTGGAAAATGCGTTGGTTAACCTCGCCCTGAATGCCCGTGATGCGATGCCACAGGGCGGCGACCTGCGCTTTCGGGTGCGGCGGCGTGATATTTGTATTCCCGAGCAGTACGATGAACTGGTGGTGCCGGGCGATTATGTTGAAATCTGCGTTCAGGATTCGGGTACCGGCTTTGATCAGGATGCGCTGGCGCTGGCCTACGAACCCTTCTTCTCGACCAAGACCAACGGTGCCGGGTCGGGGCTTGGTCTGAGTATGGTGTATGGCTTTGTGAAGCAATCACAGGGCTATATCTCGATTGCCAGTGAGCCGGGGCTGGGCTCAGTGATCAGCCTGCTGCTGCCGATCAGCGAGGCGGAAGCAGAGATCGAAACCGCCGAGCAGGAAGGGCTGGGGGACTATGCTTCCGACTACAGCGGTCAGCTGATGTTGCTGGTCGAGGATGACGATGATGTCAGGGCGGTGGTGCGTGATCAGTTGCGCAAGCTGGGCTTTGGCGTGATTGAGGCGGTAGACGCCGACGAAGCCGCCGAGCTGATTGAATCGCTCGATGGCCTTTCCGGTATGCTCAGCGATGTTGTGATGCCGGGTAAATTCAGTGGCTTTGACCTGGCGCGAATGCTATACCGGAAAGCACCGTCCAGCCGGATTCTGTTGATGAGTGGTTATGCCTACGACCGGGAAACCCCGGATCAGCATGGCATCAGCTTTACCATGTTGCGTAAGCCGTTTGAGCCGGCGGCCCTGCTGAAAGCCCTGCGCCGTGCCTCCCAGCAAGCGGGAGAGGCAAGCATTACGGTTCCGGGCGATCAGGCTGAAGGAGTAAAGGATGAAGAGTGAGAAGCTCATCTATGTGGTAGATGATGAAAAGGATATCTGTGATCTGGTGTGTCTGGAGCTGGAACGTTTTGGCTACCAGGCGGAAGCCTTTCACACCGGTGAGGGCTGTGCCCGTGCGATCGGTCGCCGCCAGCCCGACCTCTGTATCGTCGATCTGGGGCTGCCGGATATGGATGGCCTCGGACTGGTGCGAACCCTCTGTGAGGAACATCAGATCGGTGTGATGATCCTGTCCGGGCGAGGCAGTCTGCCGGACCGGGTACTGGGGCTGGAGCTGGGAGCGGATGACTATATTACCAAGCCGTTTGATCCCCGTGAGCTGATCGCGCGCGTCAACAGCCTGCTGCGACGACTGGATAATTCACAGAAAGAAGCCGTGGTTGCACGTCGTCAGGCCCGCTTTGCCGACTGGCAGTTTGATACAGCGACACTGACCCTGAGTTCTGATGGCGGCGCCACAGAGGTACTCAGTTCTGCTGAAGCCGACCTGCTGAATGTGCTGCTCAATGCCCCGAAACAGATCCTCTCCCGTGACCAGCTGATGGGGGAGGTGATGGGACGTGATGCGATGCCGTTTGATCGCAGTATTGATGTGCGCATGTCCCGCATTCGCCGCAAACTGGAAGCCGATCCGAAGAATCCGCGGATTATCAAAACGGTCTACGGTGCTGGATATATGCTGGCGGCCGAGGTGGTCTGGAGTTGAAAGCAGCTAATAGCTTAAAGCTTAAAGCTTAAAGCTTAAAGCTGGATGCTGTCAGCTTAGAGCTTAGAGCTTAGAGCTTAGAGCTTAGAGCTTAGAGCTTAGAGCTTAGCGCGTCGCCGGTTAAAGCGGCGGCGCTTACTTTGCTATTTCTCAAAGTATAGTCATGTAAAAACTTATATTACCCAAAGGTCAGCTGGTCTATAACCTCAGTTATAGATTGTAGGTGCCGCTGCCTGTCTGATTGGTTTTGCTCAGGTGCTGCATCCGCCACCGCAACAGCGTTGAATTCCGGAGATAATAATTAATGACTATTCAGCTGAAAGATCCAAGCCTTCTCAAGACTCAGGCCTATATCAACGGCGCCTGGGTGGATGGTGATAAAGGTGAAACCTTCGCCGTGACTAACCCGGCGACCGGTGAACATATCGTCGATGTCGTGAATGTGGGTGTGGAAGAGACCCGTCGCGCTATCGAGGCAGCTGAAGCGGCTATGAAGTCCTGGAAAGCCAAGCCTGCGAAAGAACGCTCTGCCGTGCTGCGTCGCTGGTATGACCTGATCATGGCCAACGTGGAAGACCTGGCTGTGCTGATGACCAGCGAGCAGGGCAAGGTATTGCTTGAGTCCCGTGGCGAAGTGGCTTATGGCGCCAGCTTTATCGAATGGTTTGCCGAAGAAGGCAAGCGTGTTTACGGCGACATCATCCCGGCACCGCAGACCGACCGTCGTGCGGTAGTGGTGAAACAGCCGGTGGGTGTAGTGGCTGCCGTTACGCCATGGAACTTCCCGAGCGCTATGATTACCCGTAAGGCAGGGCCTGCACTGGCAGTGGGTTGTGCCATCGTACTGAAGCCGGCTGCAGAGACTCCGTTGTCTGCACTGGCGCTGGTGGAGCTGGCTGACCGTGCTGGCCTGCCGGCGGGTCTGTTCAGCGTGCTGCCAAGCACCCAGTCCCGTGATGTTGGTCTGGAGCTGACCACTAACCCGATCGTTAAGAAGTTTACTTTCACCGGCTCTACTCCGGTTGGCAAGATCCTGATGAAGCAGTGTGCCGACACGGTCAAGCGTACTTCGATGGAACTGGGTGGTAATGCGCCGGTACTGGTGTTCGATGATGCCGATCTGGATCTGGCGGTCGCCGGTGCGATCGCCTCCAAGTACCGTAACTCAGGTCAGACCTGTGTCTGCGCTAACCGTATCCTGGTACAGGAAGGTGTTTACGATGCCTTCGTCGAGAAGTTCACTGCTACGGTTAAGGGCTTCAAGGTTGGTAACGGTCTGGAAGAGGGCGTGACCCACGGTCCGGTTATCACTGAGAAGGCTCTGTCCGATATCCACGGCATGGTGACAGACTCCGTTGCCGCCGGCGCTAAAGTGGAAGTTGGTGGTGAGCCATCCGATCAGGGCAGCCGCTTCTACCAGCCGACTGTTCTGACCAATGTGAACGATCAGATGCGCGTTTTCCGCGAAGAGATCTTTGGTCCGGTCGCGCCGATCTTCAAGTTCAAGACTGAAGAGGAAGCGATCGCTATGGCTAACGATACCGAGTACGGTCTGGCGGCATACATCTATGCCCGTGATGTCGGTCGTGTATGGCGTGTTTCCGAGGGTGTTGACTTCGGTATGGTTGGTGTCAACGAAGTCGGTATCACCTCTGATGTGATCCCGTTCGGAGGTATGAAGGAATCCGGTCAGGGCCGCGAAGGTTCCAAGTACGGCCTGGATGACTACCTGGAAATCAAATACATCTGTATGGGTGGCCTGGACAACTAAGCTATCAGAAGGCGGGGGCCTGCCTGCGCGGGCCCTTGCTCATCGATAAAGGTGTGCAGAGATAAAAAAACCGGTGCTGTTCAGCACCGGTTTTTTTATGCGCGCAGCACGAAGAAGTGACTGCGCGAGGCCCCGCGAAGCGGCTTACATCCGCTCCATGGTCTCGATGCCCAGCAGGTCGAGGCCCTGCTGCAGTGTGCGGGCGGTGGCTGCACAAAGGCTCAGGCGACTGGCGCGCTGCTCGGCGGCCACGTCGCTGCGCAGGATCGGGCAGGCTTCGTAGAACTTCATGAACAGGCTGGACAGTTCGTAAAGATAGTTACACAACAGATGCGGATAGGCTTCTTTGGCAACCTGGTCGATTACGTCTTCCAGCTGCAGCAGTTTCAGTGCCAGGGCTTTTTCCTGGGCTTCAGCCAGTACCGGCGCGACGGAGTTGTCGACCGTCTGATCAGCCTTGCGGAAGATGCTCTGGATACGGGTGTAAGCGTACTGCAGGTAAGGGGCTGTATTCCCCTCAAAGCTCAGCATGCTGTCCCAGCTGAAGATGTAGTCGTTGGTGCGGGTCTTCGCCAGGTCGGCGTATTTCACCGCGCCGATACCGATCTTGCGGGCGGCTTCCTTCTGCTCTTCGGCAGACAGGTCTGATTCTTTCGACTGCAGCAGGGCTTCGGCTTTCTCAACGGCTTCTTTCAGCAGCTCGGCCAGCTTCACAGTACCGCCGGAGCGGGTTTTGAACGGCTTGCCATCTTCGCCCATCATAGTACCGAACGGGTGGTGCTCCAGGCTGAATTCCGGCTTGGCAAATCCAGCCTTACGGCTGAGGGTGAAGACCTGCTTCATATGCAGTGACTGACGGGCATCGATAAAGTACAGCGCACGGTCGGCGTTCAGCACATCGTTACGGTAGCGCACCGCCGCCAGATCGGTGGTGGCATACAGATAGCCGCCGCCGGATTTCTGCACGATCATCGGCAGCGGGTTACCCTCTTTGTCGGCCAGCTCTTCGAGGAAGGCGACCTGGGCGCCCTGGTCTTCAACAATCAGGCCCTGCTGTTTCAGCAGCTCGATCACCACCGGCAGGTCATCGTTATAGGCGCTTTCTGCCTTGATATCCTCTGGCTTCAGGGTGACGTTGAGCAGCTGGTAGATCTCTTCACTGTGGGTGACAGAGATATTAATGAACTGCTGCCACAGCTCCAGGCAGCGGGCATCGCCACCCTGTAGCTTAACCACGTAGTCACGGGCGCGGTCGGCAAACGCCGGTTCGTTATCAAAGCGCTGCTTGGCGTCGCGATAAAACTCTTCCAGGTCGGACAGTGCGGCTTCGGCTACTTCGTTACCGGCGGTTTTGTCTTCCAGGTTGGCAATCAGCATACCGAACTGAGTACCCCAGTCGCCAACGTGGTTCTGACGCACAACCTTGTGGCCCTGAGCTTCCAGTACCCGGGCCAGTGCATCGCCGATGATGGTGGAGCGCAGATGGCCAACATGCATCTCTTTCGCCAGGTTTGGCGCCGAGTAGTCGATCACCACGGTCTGAGGTTGCTCAGCCTGCTCCATACCCAGGCTGTCGCTGTTCAGGGCTGTGCATACCTGTTCGGCCAGCCAGTCTTCGGCAAGATGGATATTGATAAAGCCGGGACCGGCAATCTCAACCTTGCTGGCAACGTCTTCCAGCTGCAGCTGATCGACGATTTTCTGGGCCAGTTCGCGTGGATTAGTGCCGAGCTTTTTCGCGGCAGCCATAGTGCCGTTGGCCTGATAGTCACCGAACTGTGGTCGGTTGCTTGGAGAAACCATCGGAGAGAAGCTGTCCGGGATACCGACAGCGGTCATAGCTGCCTGAACTCGGGTGGAGAGAAGTTCGCGAATCTTCATGGTTGGGAGCCAGTAAAACCTTAGTATGTTGATGATCCGGCTGTTACAGCGAGCCAGACTCATATGAATGCGTGATTACGGATCAAAGCGGTATTTTAGCCTGACAACGGCGAAATGGGCGCTTGATCGGGGGTATCCCCGGCCGCTTAAAGTAGGGCGTGGATAAGACCGGCTATTTTAAACCGGATGGGGTATCCGGTGATATAGCCAGAGGAAAGGAATTCGCGCCGATCTGTCGCTGGAAAAGCGCTTGTTACTGTTTCGGCTGCTTGTTGCGAGATACCTGCCCGTCTGTAACGGTGGGCAGGTATCTCGCTGAACTGCTACTCGGGTACGTAGCTGGCCAGCCCCTCTTCGATGAACTGCTCCCAGTTCCAGCCCTGGTTGCTGAGCAGGTGCGCGTACTGGGGCTTAATCACAAAGCTCCAGGCAATGGCGCGATTGCCATCATCCGTCAGCACCGTGACCTTATTCCGCTGAAACAGTTCGCCTTCATATTCATCCAGCAGGGTCAGGTCTTCCTCGCTGATATTTTTATACAACAGTCCCGGGGTCACTTCATCCCGCGCCGGTTTAATGCCCGGAAAGGATTCGTCAGTCAGTACCCGGCAGATATGATCGGCGAGGGAGGCACGCTGATACACGTCAGGGGTTCGTTTCAGAACTGCCTTGATCACTTCAGGGATCATCAGGGTGCCATAGGTAAACAGGTTTGCGGTGGTCATCTATCTTGTCTCCCGGACATCTGGCCGCTTTCATAGCGTTTGGCGGCGTCGTTACAGAGGAACCAGGCAATAGTGGATGGCCCGGAAGTGCCTCGTATTTACGATACTAAAATACGTGGCCGGGATTGCAGTAAGATTGCGAGGCTGAAACCGTATGCACCGCGCCAGATCAATATTTCCGGCGAAAAGGCTAATCGGTTTATGGGACTTTGGTAGAGGAGTTCCCTCGCCTCTGCTTTCCCGGCACAGCAGTACTTCTGAATCTGCCTGTTCACGGTGAGCGGAAAATACCGCCCTGCACAAAATATTTAACTTTTTGTGCGCTGTCCAGATAAAGCGACTATTCGGTCGGTAGGTTGGTGCTATTTTCTTAGGCCATAAGCAGAGTGATTAGTTGAGCCTGTGAGCGGCATTTAACCGCTGTGTGAAATCGGTCGCTGCCTGAGGAGATCCCTGTGTCCGAGGTCGACAAATGGTTGCCGGGCTGTAAAATCCTGCTGGTGACGCCGGATGAGCGCTGCCTGCAGGAATTCGGGTCTGTCTAAAGCGGATGTTCATAAACGATCGTTAAACTGACGCTCTTGGAGTGTTCTCAGGCTGTTTGGAGGCTTAAGTGAATCGGAATCAGGTAGCTTTTTCAGGGGTTTTAATGGCTGTGTTGCTGGCGGGCTGTGCGGGTAAGCCTAATCAGGGGCGAGTTGACTTGGCCTGTCATAGTGGCATTGAAGCGGCATATGACGAGCTGAGCTTTGCGCGCAGCCAGGGGTTTAGCGGCTCCGTTGCCTGGACTAAAGCCAGCACGCTGCTGGGCTCTGCAAAAGTCATGGAGCAGGTGGAAAACTATGACGGTTGTCTGGCGAACGTAGAGAAAGCGCGTTTCTACATCCGGCAGTCTCAGGGTAAGTAGCAGCCCATCAGGATCAGGTCGTCGCCCCGGGTCTGGTAGCGCTGCAGCTGCAGGCTGAGCTGGCGCGGAACATCGAACGCCGAGGCAGGCCTGAATCCCAGCCGCTGGTAGAATGGCTCCAGGTGAGAGTAGGGAAAGCAGAAGCAGGGCCGCCTGGGCCAGTAAGGGCGTGATTGTTCAATCAGCTCGCTGCCCAGTCCCTGACGTTGTCTGCTGCGCTCGACCCACAGTCCTCTCATCAAACTATACTCCGGCGCTGTACTGAGACGGAGTCCGGCGATAATCCCGTCGTCCCCCTCCAGCCAGAAGCCGAGGTCGCTCAGGGCCGCTTTGCCTTTGTGGCCATTGCGTTTATAGAAGCGGTTTAGCTGCCAGAGATTGTCTGCGTCAGCGAGGACCAGTGTCCGGCCTGCTTGTTCAGATTCCACAGTGGCTTTGGCCGCGTTTTGCCAGATACTGCTGATGGTACTCTTCCGCACGCCAGAACGTCGCGGCCGGTGTGATCTCGGTAACGATCGGGCCAGGGAAGACTCCGCTGGCATCCATCTCTGACTTACTCTGCTCTGCCAGGGCCTGCTGGTTCTTATCGTGGTAAAAAATCGCCGAGCGATACTGGGAGCCAATATCAGGTCCCTGACGATTCAGTGTGGTGGGGTTGTGGCACTGCCAGAACAGATTCAGCAGGGTGGAGTAGTCGACACTGTTCTCGTCAAACTCAACCTGCACCACTTCGGCATGACCGGTAGTATCGGTGCAGACCTCTTTATAGTTGGGCTGGTCTTTATTGCCACCCATATAGCCTACCGCTGTTTTTGTTACGCCTTTAACGGCAGCAAACTTTGCTTCGATACCCCAGAAGCAGCCCGCGGCAAATGTTGCCAATGCCATGATGGTGTCCTTGTTTTAGTTGGTTACTTCATTGAGTCTCTGCGGCTCAGGGAAAGTTCAATATACACTGTCGTGAGCTACGAGCTACGAGCTACGAGCTACGAGCTACGAGCTACGAGCTACGAGCTACGAGCTACGAGCTACGAACAGCTATTCAAGCTTACGGACAGTCTGTCGATTCGGTCCTCAGAACACAAAAAACCGCGGCCAGGGGCTGGACGCGGTTTTTGTTTCTGCGCGCAGCTCGCTACGCGCCGCCCGGTGCTGATTTAGTCACAAAGGGCGTCGAGTTTCTTCTTCAGGATACCGGTGACGGCGCCCGGGTTGGCTTTGCCGCCGGTGGCTTTCATCACCTGGCCCATAAAGAAGCCGATCATCTTACCGCGCTTATCCGGCTCGGCAGCGATGTACTGCTCGACCTGAGGGCCGCTCTTACTGATCACTTCATCAACGATCGCTTCAATAGCGCCGCTGTCGGTGACCTGTTTCAGGCCCTTGGCTTCGATAATCTCATCGGCGCTACCGCCTTCGCTCCACATCACTTCAAACACTTTCTTGGCGATGTTGCCGGAGATAGTATTGTCTTTGATGCGCACCAGCAGGCCGCCGAGCTGATCCGCAGAGACCGGGCTGTCGCCGATGCTGGTGTCGTTGGCATTGAGGTGCTTGGACAGCTCGCCCATCACCCAGTTTGCCGCCAGCTTGGCATCTTTCGCTGCGGTGACCACGGTTTCGAAGTATTCCGCCAGGAAACGGTCGGCGGACAGTACCATGGCATCGTAGTCGCTCAGCTTGTACTGCTCGATAAAGCGTTCTTTGCGCGCGTCAGGCAGTTCCGGCAGGTTGTTGCGGATCTCCTCGATGTAATCTTCCTCGATCACGATCGGCAGCAGGTCCGGGCAGGGGAAGTAACGGTAGTCGTTGGCTTCCTCTTTGGAGCGCATAGAACGGGTTTCGTTCTTGTTGGCATCGTACAGGCGGGTTTCCTGTACCACGCGACCGCCATCTTCAATCAGGTCGATCTGACGGTCTATCTCGCCGAGGATCGCTTTCTCGATAAAGCGGAAGGAGTTGATGTTCTTGGTCTCGGTGCGGGTGCCGAACTCTTCTTCGCCTTTCAGGCGGACGGAGACGTTACAGTCGCAGCGGAAAGAACCTTCTGCCATGTTGCCGTCACAGATGCCGAGGCTGGTGACGATAGAGTGGATTTTCCGCACATAGGCGACCGCTTCTTCGGCGCTGCGCATATCCGGCTCGGAAACGATCTCCAGCAGGGGGGTACCGGCACGGTTGAGGTCGATACCGGTCATGCCCGGGAACTCGTCATGCAGGGACTTACCGGCGTCCTCTTCCAGGTGGGCCCGGGTGACGCCGACACGTTTAGTGCTGCCATCTTCCAGGGTGATATCCACATGACCCACGCCGACAATCGGGTGGAACAGCTGGCTGGTCTGGTAACCTTTCGGCAGGTCCGGATAGAAGTAGTTCTTGCGGTCGAAGATCGAAGTGCGACCGATTTCGGCGTCGATCGCCAGGCCGAACTTCACTGCCATCCGCAGGGCTTCTTCATTGAACACCGGCAGGGTGCCCGGCAGCGCCAGGTCAACCGCGCAGGCCTGGGTATTGGGTTCGGCGCCAAAAGCTGTGCTGGCACCGGAAAAGATCTTGGAGTTTGTGGCGAGCTGGGCGTGGATCTCAAGCCCGATTACCGCTTCCCATTCCATTTTGATTAACCTCTTAGATGCCTTCAGGTGACTGTTTGTGCCAGTCGGTAGCCAGCTGGAACTGGTGTGCGACGTTGAGCAGTTTCTGCTCGGCGAAGTAGTCACCGATAACCTGCAGGCCGACCGGCAGGCCGTTAGTCTGACCACATGGGATCGAGATGCCTGGCAGACCGGCCAGGTTCAGGGCGATCGTAAAGATATCTTCCATATACATGGCGATCGGGTCTGAGGTCTTCTCACCCAGTTTGAAGGCCGGTTCCGGCGTTGTCGGACCCATGATCACATCAACCTCTTTCAGGGCTTCGGTGAAGTCCTGCTTGATCAGGCGGCGGATCTGCTGGGCTTTCTTGTAGTAGGCGTCGTAGAAACCTTCAGACAAGGCGTAAGTACCGACCATGATGCGGCGCTTAACCTCGGCACCGAAGCCTTCGCCGCGGGAGCGCTTATAGAGGTCTTCCAGGTCAACCGGGCTGTCGCAGCGGTAGCCGTAGCGCACGCCGTCGAAACGGGACAGGTTGGAAGAAGCTTCCGCCGGCGCAATAATGTAGTAGGCCGGTACGGCCAGGCCGGTATTCGGCAGGCTGATCTCCTTAACCGTAGCGCCCAGAGCTTCGTACTCTTTGATCGCGTTCTGTACCTGCTCGGCAATGGCCGGGTTCAGGTCGGATGGAAAGTACTCTTTCGGCAGGCCGATCTTCAGGCCAGCCAGCGGCTTGCTCAGATCAGCAGTGTAGTCCGGCACATCGCGCTGCATGCTGGTGGAATCGCGGCGGTCGAAACCGGCCATCACATTCAGCATCATCGCCGCATCTTCGGCGGTGCGGGTCATGGGGCCGCCCTGATCGAGGGAGGAGGCAAAGGCGATCATGCCGTAGCGGGAGACGCGGCCGTAGGTTGGCTTGATGCCGGTGATACCGCACAGCGCGGCTGGCTGACGGATAGAACCGCCGGTGTCGGTGCCGGTGGCGGCCGGTGCCAGGCGAGCGGCGACTGCCGCGGCTGAACCGCCGGAGGAGCCGCCCGGTACGCGCTCGGTATCCCATGGATTACGGGCCGGGCCGTAGAAGCTGGATTCATTGGAAGAACCCATCGCAAACTCGTCCATGTTGGTTTTACCCAACATAACGCCGCCCGCCGCATTGAACTTATCCACCACGGTGGCGTTGTAAGGGGCGACGAAGTTGTCCAGCATTTTTGATGCACAGCTGGTCCGCACGCCTTCGGTGCAGAAAATATCTTTATGGGCGAATGGTAACCCGGTAAAGGCACCGGCATTGCCGGCTGCGCGGGTGTCGTCGGCGGCTTTGGCCTGAGCCAGCGCCTGTGACTCAGTTACCGAGATGTAGCTGTTGTACTTGCTATCTTCGGCCTTGATGCGATCCAGATAGGCCTGGGTCAGCTCGACACTGCTGAAGTCGCCGTTTTCCAGCCCCTGGGCCAGTTCGGCTAGCGTCTTGTCAAACATGAGATATGTTTTCCTTCAGAATTCCGATGAAGTGGAGAGGTGCCGCCGGTTACTCGATGACTTTCGGTACCTGGAACAGGCCATTTTCAACGGCCGGGGCAACGGACTGCAGGGCGTCACGCTGATTCTCTTCGGTGACGTCGTCCTTACGCAGGCGCTGCACGGCATCCAGTGCATTGGCCATCGGTTCTGTTTCGCTGGTGTCTACAGCCTGCATCTGGTCGACCAGATCCAGAATGTTTGACAGGTTTTCGGTGTATTCCGGGATGTCCTGCTGATCGATCTGCAGGCGCGCCAGATGGGCGATTCGTTCCACATCAGAGCGGTCTAAAGCCATAATCGCTTCTTCCTGGTATTTGGGTGTCAGTTTCAGGGTCATAAAGGTATCACAAAGGCCCGCTTAAGCTGAAGACTGCAGTTGTTTTGCCGGGGCTTTTAGTGACGGCATGATTTGCCGCCGGAGAGGCCGGATGACTGTAACATTTTCAGAACAATCCCCAGCTTGCAACCGGCATCTTTTCGGGGGCGAAAGCCAGCGTTGGCGGTGATTCAGCGGTGATTCAGAGTTGAAACATAAAACAGGCTTGCGACTGATTGATTCTTGCTGAAACAGCCCGTGGTTGTTAGAGTTACCTGTCTTCAGGTTGTAGCGGTTAAACCTGTAAATTTCTTAGGACTCCCTAATCTCATGCTCAAGAAAATCCGTGGTCTATTTTCCAGCGATCTGTCCATCGATCTGGGCACCGCGAACACCCTTATTTATGTCCGGGATCGAGATATTGTTCTCGATGAACCCTCTGTTGTTGCTATTCGCGAAAACGGGAATCAGAAATCGGTGGCTGCCGTAGGCGCAGACGCTAAGCGTATGCTGGGGCGTACGCCGGGAAATATCACGGCCATCCGTCCGATGAAAGATGGCGTTATCGCCGACTTTCACGTTACTGAAAAAATGTTGCAGTACTTTATCAGCAAGGTACACGATACCAACTTCCTGACGCCAAGCCCGCGGGTACTGGTGTGTGTGCCCTGCAAGTCGACCCAGGTTGAACGTCGTGCCATTAAAGAATCTGCGATGGGCGCGGGTGCGCGTGAAGTCTATCTGATCGATGAGCCAATGGCGGCTGCGATTGGTGCCGGCTTGCCGGTCGATGAAGCAAACGGTTCTATGGTGGTGGATATCGGTGGTGGTACCACTGAGATCGCCGTGATCTCCCTAAACGGTATTGTTTACGCTGATTCGGTTCGCGTCGGTGGCGACCGTTTCGACGAATCGATCAGCACCTATGTGCGCCGCAACTACGGCAGCCTGATCGGTGAATCGACGGCTGAACGCATTAAGCAGGAGATCGGTACGGCATACCCATCGACTGAAACCTACGAGATCGATGTCCGTGGCCGTAACCTGGCTGAAGGTATCCCGCGTAGCTTTACCCTTAACAGCAACGAAATCCTGGAAGCACTACAGGAGCCGCTGTCTGCGATTGTACAGTCGGTGAAAAGTGCGCTGGAACAGTGTCCGCCCGAGCTGGCGTCCGATATTGCCGAGCGCGGTATCGTGTTGACCGGTGGTGGTGCCTTGCTGCGTAATATCGATCGTCTGGTGAGCGAAGAGACCGGTCTGCCGGTTATCGTGGCCGACGACCCGCTGACCTGCGTTGCCCGTGGCGGCGGTAAGGCACTGGAGATGCTGGACAAGCATGCTTTCGAGCTGCTGGCACACGACTAACTGAATCAGCTATGTCGCGTCCGTCCTATCTAGTCTGCATGGGACACTTCCGCCCGCAGAGGCAGGAGGTGTCCTATTAAACCCATCTTTCGTGGCGGCTCGCCACGGACCCGCTTCGTTATTTTTGTCTTTCTGGCAGTTGGCCTGATCGGTGTTGATCTTTACTGGGCCAAGAGCCGTGATGCCCGTGCCTATATCTCCCTGCTGCTAACTCCGGTGCAATGGCTGGTGGATGCGCCCAGTCGTGTGGCCGATGAAATCTCTGATGTCGTCGTCGATCGCACGGTTCTGCTCAAGGAAAACGAGCAGCTCAAGTCTGAAGCGCTGTTGCTGCAGCGTAAGGTGCAGCAGGTCGCCGCGATTAAGGCTGAGAATGTGCGTCTGCGCGCGTTGCTCAAAGGCCGCCGCCTGCTCGATGAAGAGGTCAAGCTGGTGGAACTGATCGGTGTTAATCCGGATCCGTTTCAGCATCAGGTGATTATTAACAGTGGTTTCGAAGATGGTGTCTATGAAGGGCAGCCGGTACTGGATGCTGGCGGCGTGATGGGGCAGGTGGTCGAACGTGCCCACTATACCAGCCGCGTTATGCTGATTACGGATGCCCGGCACGCCATCCCGGTTGAGGTCAACCGCAATGGAATGCGCTCGGTGGCGCTGGGTAAAGGCGTACTGACTGAACTGGTGCTGGAACATGTGCCTGATACGGCTGATATTACCGAGGGTGATCTGCTGATCACCTCCGGCCTGGGAGGGCGTTTCCCCCGGGGCTATCCGGTTGGCCGGGTAGTGGAAGTGATCCGTGATCCGGGCAAGCCGTTTGCCCAGGTTAAAGTCCAGCCGACCGCGCGCCTTGATAAGAGCCGCCAGTTGCTGCTGGTGCGCAAGGGTGAGGCGGTCGCCCTGCAGAAGCAGCTGCAGGAGTAATCCCGCGATGCAGGAAGCGAGAACCGGCGGCGGCAGCATGATTATTCTGGGAACCTTTCTGCCCGGAATAATGCTGAGTCAGATGCCGCTACCGTCGATGCTGGAATGGTATCGGCCGGAGTGGGTGGCGATGATCCTGATCTACTGGGTGATCGCATTGCCTCACCGGATCGGCGTTGGTGCCGGTTTTCTGGTCGGACTGATGATGGATGTGGTGCGCGGCAGTGTGCTGGGGCTGAATGCGCTCTCTTTTACCATCATTGCCTATCTGGCACTGCTGCTTTACAAGCGTTTACGTATGTTCCCGCCCTGGCAGCAGGCAATGATGGTGATGGTACTGGTCGGCATTAACCAGTTGCTGTTCCACTGGATGCAGATGGTGACCGGAACCACCGGTGACAGTCTGCTGTTTTTATTGCCAGCAGCGACCAGTGCCCTGTTCTGGCCCTGGATCTTTGTTGTCCTGCGTGGTTTACGCCGGACATTCCGAATCTCATAGGTGCAATTATGGAACCCGTTATCCTGCTGGCGTCAGCATCGCCACGTCGAAGTGAACTGTTACAGCAGATAGGGGTTCCTCACCAGGTGGCACCGGCCCATATTGATGAACAGCCGTTGGCTGGCGAGACCCCAGCCCAGTATGTGGCCCGGCTGTCGTTGGAGAAAGCGCGGGCAGGCTACGACAAGAGCACGCTTAAGCTGCCGGCGCTGGGGTCTGATACCGCAGTCATCTGTGATGAGCTGATTCTGGGAAAGCCACGGGATGAAGAAGATGCCGTGACGACCCTGATGCGTCTGTCAGGACGGAGCCATCATGTCCTCAGTGGTGTAGCGGTCTATACTCCAGAACAACAGCGGGTTGAGGTCGTTTCTACCGAAGTTCGCTTCCGGACGCTGACTGAAACGGAGTGTCGACGCTATTGGGCCAGCGGAGAGCCTGCAGATAAAGCAGGCAGTTATGGTATTCAGGGGCTGGGTGCGGTATTCGTAACCTCGATTAACGGAAGTTACTCCTCTGTCGTCGGCCTGCCGCTGGCAGAAACTGCAGCCATCCTAAACACTTTTGATATAGCTGCCTGGCAGCGCGACTGAGCAGTTTCAAGGAGTGCCCATGGGCGAAGAGATTCTGATTAACTTTACACCAATGGAAACCCGCGTAGCGGTGATCGAAAACGGCATGCCGCAGGAGATCTATGTCGAGCGGGCCAAGCGTCGTGGCATTGTCGGCAATATCTATAAAGGCAAGGTGGTCAGGGTTCTGCCGGGCATGCAGGCGGCGTTCGTCGAGATCGGCCTCGAGCGTGCAGCGTTTATCCACGTGGAAGATGTCCTCTCCCAGCAGGCTTCCAGTGAAGAAAAGAACGGCACTTCCATTTCTCAGGTATTGCGTGAAGGTCAGGCACTGCTGGTTCAGGTAACGAAAGATCCGATCGGCACCAAGGGTGCACGCCTGACGACTCACCTTTCTATCCCGTCCCGTTATCTGGTGTATATGCCGGGCAGCGAACATATCGGTGTCTCCCAGCGAATCGAGGACAGTGAAGAGCGCGACCGCCTGCGTGGCATCGTGAGTAAACTGATTGAGGAAGAGCAGCCTTCTGAGGATGAGAAACGCTCGGTTGGCGGTTTTATCCTGCGCACTGTATCTGAAGGCGCGAGCGAGATTGAACTGCGGGCAGACGTCCAGTTTCTGCGCCGCTTATGGGCGGCGATCCAGCGTAAAATCTCCGGTGCTAAAGCGCCGTCACTGATCTACGATGATCTGCCGCTGAATATGCGTGCCCTGCGTGATATGGCACACAGCGGGGTAGAGCGCATCCGTATCGATTCCCGGGAAACCTTCCAGAAAGCCAAAGAGTTCTCGGCGGCACTGGTGCCTGAAATCGATGATAAGCTTGAATACTATCCCGGCGAGCGTCCGGTGTTTGATCTCTTCAATGTCGAAGATGAGATTCAGAAGGCACTGGGGCGCAAGGTCGAGCTGAAGTCCGGTGGTTACCTGATCTTCGATCAGACTGAGGCGATGACCACGGTCGATGTGAACACCGGGGCCTTTGTCGGTCATCGTAACCTGGAAGAGACAATCTTCAAGACGAACCTGGAAGCGGCGACTGCGATCGGGCGTCAGCTGCGACTGCGGAACCTCGGCGGCATTATCATTATCGACTTTATCGATATGGAAGATGCTGACCATCAGCGCCAGGTGCTGCGTACGCTGGAGCGGATGCTGGAAAAGGATCACGCCAAGTGCAAGGTCACCGGTGTCTCCGATCTGGGGCTGGTCGAGATGACCCGCAAGCGGACCCGTGAAAGCCTTGAGCAGGTGCTCTGTGAAACCTGTGAACAGTGTCAGGGACGTGGTTCTATCAAAACCCCGGAAACGGTCTGCTACGAGATCTTTCGCGAAATCCTGCGCCAGCACCGGGCCTACGATACGGAAGCCTATCTGGTACTGGCTGCTGCAACCGTGGTCGACTACCTGCTGGAAGATGCTTCAGACCATGTGGCCGAACTTGAGAGCTTTATCGGTAAGACTATCCGCTTCCAGGCCGAGCCGGTGTATGCACCTGAGCACTATGATGTAGTGCTGCGATAACCCTGTCGCCGCTCCGGCTGTCCGTTCGGAGTGGTTGCCCTGTTCGCAGGTAGCTAAGCGGTTGTGCCCCGAAAGGGAGCCCGGCAGCCCGGTCCGGTTGAACAAAACAGAGTATTTAAAAAGGAACTTTATCAGCGATGGGGCATTCACTACCTATATATTGGCGGATTGGAGTGGCCGGTGCGTAAGCTGTTTTGGTTTGGTTACTGGTGTCTTGTCTCTGCTGCTTTCCTTCTGCTATTGCTGCTGGGGATGTTGCGCTTTGGTCTTCCCTGGCTGGATGACTACCGCGAACCTATAGCTGTGCAGCTGGGGGGATTGCTCGGAGCTGAAATCAGCATTGATAAGCTTAATGGTTACTGGCTCAACGGCGATGCGGTCGTTGAAGTGAGTGGCCTGCAGGTCACCGGCGGTAAAGGGCAGGCACTGCAGAGTGTGACGCTGGATTCCGCCTTTCTCTCCCTTGATGTCGGTGCTTCTATCCGTCACCTGCAGCCGGTCTTCAGTGACCTGCTGATACAGCGCCCGGTGGTGCGTCTGCAGCAGCTTGCACCAGCGAAGCCCCGCTCTCAGGCCAAGTCCCGGGACGAACTGACTCTAATCCTGACCCGCCTGTTGCGCCAAGAGCGCATTAATCTTCGTAGTGCCGAACTGATCTATCAGCGTAGCAGCGGTGAGTCGCTGGGTATTGCACCTATTAACCTGACGCTGAAGCACGATGGTCAGCTACACCAGCTGGCCGTGATTGCACATCCGGTGGCTGACGGACAGAAAGCAGAAATGCGCTTTGTTGCCGAAGTTGAGGGTAATCCCTGGCGTCAGCCGGTCGATTTTTATCTTGAAGCAGCCGGACTCAATGATGCCCAGCTTAACCCCTGGCTGGCCCTGGTGGGGGCGGAGCTGCGTCTGAACTCGGGGCAGCAACAGTTGTGGGGCCGGGTAGAGCGGCAGCGTTTACAGTATCTCAGCTTTAAGAGCAGGCTGTCTGAGTTTGCGATCGGCTCTGCTGGCTTCGATGCGATGTCTCTCAGTGGTGCCTTGCAACGTAATGGCCGGGGCTATCAGTTGCAGCTGAGCGAAGGACGGTTTGAGGGTAAGAGTGACTGGCAGTTACCAGCCATAGCTGTGAACTTTGAGCAATCCAATGGCAGCTGGCAGCCGCAGCAGGCAATGCTGGACCGGCTGGAACTGGGTCCATTGCAGGGCTGGATTAAAAGCCAGTTCGGACTGAGCGGGATGGCGGCGCGCGCACTGAAATCTCAGAAGCCCGCTGGCACGCTGAGCAATCTGGTTATCCGCCGAACCGGGGCTGAAGCCACTGACTTTGAACTGCTGGCCCGGCTTGAAGCCGTGCAGGTCGATCCCTGGTCCGGAGTGCCGGGCTTATACGGCGTTAACGGTATCCTGCAGGCTGATATAAAGGGCGGGGCCGTCTATCTGCAGAGCAATAAGTTTGCGATGCATTTTCCTGACCTTGATATGGAGCGTTGGAACTACCAGCAGGCCGAGGGGATTGTGCGTTGGGCGCTCGATAGCAGTGGCGCAACGGTGGACTCGGGATTGCTCGGCCTGAAGGCTAAACAGGAGTCGGCCTCCGGCCGCTTCCGGGTCAGAATTCCCTATGATAAGGAACAGCAGACCGATCTGACATTGATGATCGGTGTGACCAATGTGCCCGCCAAAGCGCTGGAAAAGTATATTCCGCCGGAAGAGGTTGGCCGGGACTTTCATAAATGGCTGACAGCAGCAATAGGCGGAGGCCAAGTTAAGTCCGGTGCCTTTATGCTGAATGGTAACACCAGGCCGAGCCTGAAGAGCTATCAGTTCCCGACCGTTCAGCTCTGGCTGGATCTGAAGAAAGCGGACTTTACCTATGATAAGCAATGGCCCGCGATCAAGGATGGCCGGGGGCAGCTGCTCTACAGCAACGATGCGATCCTGATCGGATTACAGGATGGGCGGATCTACGATTCCAGTATTGAAAATGCCTGGGCATACAAGGCGAGAGGCGAGGACCTGCTTAAAGTGGTCGGGCAGCTTAAGGGAGGCCTGTCTGACGTCGAACAGCTACTGCGGGAGCCGCCACTTGTTGAGGAGATAGGTGACGGCCTGAAGCCCTGGAAGATGGCCGGGGATTATACGGCATTGCTGGATCTGGGTATTGATCTCAGCCTGAAGGCAGCGCCAAAGATCCGAGTCGATGGCGACCTGAATAATGGCCGCTTTGTTTCGCAGCAGGACCGGCTGTCATTCGAGAAGCTGAAAGGAAAGCTGGGCTATTCCAGTGAAGTGGGGCTGTTTGCGCCTAAGCTGGAGGGAACCCTGTTTGGTAATAGCCTGGTCGCCAAGATCTCCAGTGAGATGAAAGAGGGACGCCCGGTGAAAACCCAGCTGGCGATGTCCAGCTCGGTGGAATCTGAGCAGCTGCGTAACTGGCTGGGGCTGGACCTGCTGAATATTGTCGACGGTCAGATCAGTTACGATGCCCAGTTGAATATCTGTCCGGCCCTGCCGGGTTGCAGCAATTTGCATATACTCAGTGACCTCAGGGGCGTTGCCGTTTCGGCATTGCCGCCGTATTCAAAAAAACGTGATGAGGCGCGTTCGCTGTCGTTGCAGATCCAGCTTGAGGACGCCCACGAACTGCCCCTTTATATAAACTACGGCGATTCCCTCCGCGCTGCCATGAGTTTACGCCAGGGTTCCCTGTACCGGGGAGAGCTGGTGTTGGGAGGGGCTGCGGCAAAGATTCCGCGAAATCAGGGCCTGTGGATAAAAGGTAAGTTGGATCGTCTTGAGCTTGATCGCCTGCAGCCGTTTCTGACGCAGGCGGGCTTTATATCAAATGCTACGCCCGCTACCACCGCCGGCAGCAGTGGTGAGCTGCTTAAGGAAATTCAGTTGCAATTCGGGGTGCTGGATCTCGGCAGCAGGCAGCTGGAGAAGATCAGGGTCGCTGCCCGACCTCAGTTACGTGGCTGGGACTTCTTTGTGGACGGCCAGGAATTGCGGGGCCAGCTGTTTATGCCGCTGCTCACCGATGAGCCTTATGTCGTCGATCTGGAGTATCTGCATCTGAAGCCGGATTCGTCGGCGACAGCTGTGCCTGATGCGCCTGCTGAGGGGTCTGAGCTGAAGCCAAACGAATTGCTGCCGGTCGATGTGCGGATTGGTGACCTGAGAATGAACGATAAGCCTTTCGGACGCTGGAGCTTTCAGCTTCGTCCGGACAGGCATGGTGCTACGGTACAGCGAATTGTCGGTGACCTGCGTGGACTACGTATCAGCGGGGATGCACGCTGGTCCGAGCATACCACTTATACCGTAGCCTTAATGAATATCTCCGGTACGGATATAGCACCGGCGCTGGAAGGCTGGGGGCTGGGACGACCGGTGGAAAGCGGGAGCTTTAATTCGGATATCCGCCTGATATGGCCCGGCGCACCCTGGCAGTTTGAGGTGTCGCAGATCGATGGTGATGTGGCATTTATGGCAAAAAATGGCCGTATTACCGAGACTGGCAAAGGCAGCGGCTTCCTGCGTATTTTCGGTATTCTGAATCTGGAGTCTCTGGGGCGTCGCTTGCGGTTTGACTTCTCTGATCTGTATGAAAAAGGTCTGGCGTATGACCAGATGTCGGCCAGTTATATCGTAAAGAAGGGCCTTGCATCGACCAGTGTGCCGTTTGAGCTTTCCGGCCCGTCGATCAATATGACATTGAAAGGCGATCTGGATCTGGTGAATACCACGGTCGATCAGGATATGGAGGTGGTGCTGCCGGTAACCGGCAACCTGCCGATTATGGGTGTGCTGCTGGGCCAGCCCCATGTGGCGGGGGCGGTATTTATTCTGGATAAGCTGTTTGGTGGCAAGCTGAGTAAAGTGACCAGTATTAATTACCACCTTTCAGGAGACTGGGGTGATCCTAAGATTGATCTGAAGGGTGGTCCGGAGCGCGAATCTGAGCGGGATAAGCTGTTTCCCGGAGGTGATAAGTGACCAGGCTGGCACTGATTCAGATGGTCTCAGGGGAGAGGCTTGAGGAAAACCTGAGGCAGCTATTGCCGCTTCTGACGGAGGCCAGCATCAGCGGTGCCAGCATGGCCGTTTTACCTGAAAACTTTGCCTTGTTTGACTCTGCCGCATTGCGGCCTTTTGCCGAGCGAGAGAAGGCTGAGGCTTATGTGCAGGGCTGGCTGGCGGAGCAGGCTAAACGGCTGCGTATATGGATCGTCGCAGGTTCCTTGCCACAATCGGTTCGCCCGGATGGATCGGAGCTGGAGGCGCCGCTGATCCGCTCAGCTTCGCTGGTGTTTGATGCTCGCGGTGAGAGGGTTGCCCGATACGACAAGATCCACCTGTTTGATGTCGATGTCGCCGATGGTCAGGGCAGCTACCGTGAGTCGGCCTATGTTGAAGCCGGCGAGCAGCTGGTGGTCATCGACACTCCGTGCGGCAGGCTGGGCCTGACGGTCTGTTACGACCTGCGCTTTCCGGATCAGTACCAGAGGCTCAGAGAGATGGGGGCAGAGCTGATCAGCGTGCCTTCTGCTTTTACCTATGTTACCGGCGAGGCTCACTGGGAAGTGCTGCTCAGGGCGCGGGCGGTAGAGAATCAGTGTTACCTGCTGGGGGTTAATCAGGGCGGCTGGCACAGTGAGCGGCGTCAGACCTGGGGGCATACGCTTTGCGTCGATCCCTGGGGGACGGTCTGCGGCCAGATAGAGAGCGGGGCGGGAGTCCTTATGGTGGATATAAGCCTGGAGCGGCTTGCCGAAATCCGCCAGCAGATGCCGGTGTTGGCACATAAGCAGCAGGCTGAGTATTAGGCTCAGGCCTGCTTGCCCGATGTGGCATCAGGTCAGCGGTTCAGCTGCTCTTCCGCCAGCTCACGCAGGTACTTAAACAGCTTTCTGGCATGGGCCGGAGCCTGACCTTTTTCAGCTTCTTTCTTCGCATTGCGCACCAGCTGGCGCAGGTGCTGAATTTCAGCCTGAGGGTTCTCTGACAGATACTGCTGCAGCTCATCGTTGCCACCGCTGATCAGCCGGTCGCGCCAGCGCTCCAGTTTGTGGAATACCGCATTGTGCGCCTGTTTACTGGCGTCAAACAGATCCAGGCCCTGCTGAATCGCTTCCGCATCCTCGGTACGCATCAGGCGTCCGACATAGTTCATATGGCGCTTCATCGCGCTGCTGCGGGGTTTGATGCGGCCGGCTTCTTCGATCGCAGCGGCCAGTGCTTCGCTCATCGGTACTTTAGCCAGCTGATCCGGTTTCAGCGCGATAAGTTTTTCGCCCAGTTTTTGCAGCGCTTCCATCTGGCGCTTGATCTGGGTACGACTGACCCATTCCTCTTCCTCGGAACTCTTGTTGATTGAGTTAAAGTCTTCGTCTTGAATCATGAGATGCTCTTATCAGCTGTAAAACACGGTAGCCAGGCCCAGAAATGCAAAAAAGCCGACTACGTCCGTGATTGTGGTTAGCAGGACACTGCCTGCAAGGGCCGGGTCAATGCCGGCGGATTTCAGGGCGATTGGCAGCAGGGTTCCTGCGGCGGCACCGGCCAGAAGGTTAATGACGATGGCCAGCGCGATGATGATGCCGATATTGATATCCTGGAACCAGAATACCGCAACAACCGCCACCACCAGTGCCCAGATTACACCGTTAATAATCCCGGCAACCAGCTCGCGGTTGAGTAGCCAGGCGGTATTGGACTTTTCCACATGGCCTAATGCCTGGCCCCGGATGACCAGCGTCAGCGTCTGGGAGCCGGCGATACCGCCCATTGACGCGACAATCGGCATCAGTACTGCCAGGGCAACGACCTTATCGATGGTTTCTTCGAACAGGCCGATCACGGCTGAGGCGACAAACGCGGTCAGCAGGTTGATCCCCAGCCAGACGGCCCGGCGTTTACTGGTTTTCAGGATCGGCGCGAAAGTGTCTTCGTCCTCTTCCAGGCCCGCCATGCTCATCAGCGAGTGATCGGCATCTTCACGGATAACGTCTACCACGTCATCGATGGTGATACGTCCCAGCAGTTTACCGGATTCGCCGACGACCGGAGCCGATACCAGGTCTTCCTCTTCAAACATCCGAGCCACGTCACTGTTGTTCATATCCGCACTGATCGGAGTGACGTCGGTGATCATAATCTCCCGCACTGTGATATCCGGTGCCGATACCAGCAGCTTCGTCAGCGGCAGAATACCGATAAAGCTGTCTTTCCGGCTGACCACAAACAGGGTATCGGTCATTTCCGGAATTTCATCGTGACGGCGGATATAACGTAGTACGGTTTCAACGGTGATATCCGGCCGGATGGTGACCGTATCGGTATTCATCAGGCCGCCGGCGGTGTCTTCCGGGTAGGAAAGAACTTCCTCTACCCGGCGCCGGTTCTGCTTATCCATGATCCGTAACAGCTCTTTCGTCACGGTATCAGGAAGCTGCTGAATAATATCAGCGACGTCGTCGGTTTCCAGTGATTCAGTCAGAGCCAGGACCTGGGGCGCGTCCATCTGGCTAAGGAACTCAGCCTGAACGTCATCGCCAAGATGCTGCAGTACCTCACCTTCAAGGTCCTTGTTGACGAGGTTCCAGAGGATCTGGCGTTCCTTTGGCGGGGACTTTTCCAGCAGGCGGGCGACTTCAGTCGGCCTGAGGGTATTATTCAGGGTAAAGCGAATCTGCTGAAATTCGCCGCTTTCCAGCGCCTGGCTAAGTTTATCGAGGTGAGACTTCTGATTCAGCTGAGTCATGGTGGTCCGCAATGCCTTTGCCAGTGAGCGCTAAAGGTCCATTATAGCGGATTGTTTTCTAACGAATAACCCACAGCATGGGCCGGGAAGGGGAAGAAACGCCTATTATTCCTCTTCATCGAAGCGGTTGTTGATCAGGGCTTCTATCGCGGTTATTGCGTCTGACTCATCATCACCGTTTGCGCTGATAGTCAGCTCGGTGCCTTTGCTGGCAGCCAGCATCATTACCGACATGATGCTCTTGCCATCAACGCTCCGGCCCTCTTTGCTGATCTTGATTTCGCTGGAAAAGCGACCGGTCAGGCCGGTTAGTTTAGCGGCGGCGCGGGCATGCAGGCCCAGCTTGTTAATGATCAGCAGTTTCTTCTCTATCATTCGAGGTTTCCGAAGTGATGTTGGTTTTATCCCAGTTCTCTGTGTCGAACATGGACATTATCCATAAGCCGGGAAAAATGAGAAGCAAGTTGTTCGGCTACATAGACAGAACGGTGCTGACCGCCGGTGCATCCGATACCGATGGTGACGTAACTGCGGTTATTTTTGGCATAGCGGGGCAGCCAGTGCGTGAGGTACTGGATGATATGGCTACACATCTCTTTGACCTCGTCCTCAGCCTGAAGGAAATCGATAACCGGCTGATCCTGTCCGGTATACTGACGCAGATCCGGGCTCCAGTAGGGGTTGGGCAGTATCCGGACGTCATAGACCATATCAACATCCAGCGGAACCCCATGCTTGAAGCCAAAAGACTCAAATTGCAGTGACATGGTTTGTTCGCTGCGCTGTGCGACGCGGTGCTTAATGCTGTCGCGCAGTTCATAGAGGCTCAGCCTGGTGGTGTCTACCCGGATATCGGCCATGCTGGCGATGGGTTCCAGCAGCTGGCGCTCATAGGCGATCGCTTCCTGCAGGCTCAGCTGTTCGTCACTGAGCGGATGCTTGCGCCGGGTTGAGCTGTAGCGTTTCAGCAGAGTGGGTTCAGCCGCATCGAGGTAGACCACTTCATAATGGGCGGGGTGACGTTCCCTGAGTTGCTGCAGAATGCCGGGAAACTGCTGCAGGTTACTCAGCATGTTGCGGGCATCAATGCTGACGGCCACCCGGTCGGGGTGATCTGTATGCTGGTTCATCTGCTGCACCAGGTCTGGCAGCAGCAGGGCTGGCAGGTTGTCTATACAGTAGAAGCCGATGTCTTCCAGTGCCTGAAGTGCGGTACTCTTTCCTGAGCCTGAGCGGCCACTGATCACAACCAGCTTCATGCTGTTCCCTGTCTATCTGTTATATGCCGGATATAGCATTGTATAAGCTTAGGTTGTCGCTGCTGTTACGTAACTGTTGCCGTACGCTTTCCTGGCTAAACAATTCTGCAGCAGACGCGAGAGTCTGAAGGTGTTCGTCACAGGCTTCTTCCGGTACGACAAGAATGAATATCAGATCGACCGGTTTGCTGTCGATGGCATCGAAATCGATACCGTTTTCCAGCGTAACCAGGTATCCGACGGCTTCCTGACAGTTACCCAGGCGACAGTGAGGGATGGCAACGCCATCACCAATACCTGTGCTGCCGAGACGCTCACGTCCCAGCAGACCGGCGAAAACTTCTTCAGAAGAAAGGGACTGGCATTGCTCGGCGATTATCTCGCTGGCCAGCTCAAGGATGCGTTTTTTGCTGGTGCCCTTGAGGCCGCAAAGGGTCCTCTCGGGCGTTAGCATTTGCTGTATCAACATGATTTTGTTGCAGCGAGCCTTTTATTTGTGAGTTTTCAGTTTTTCTTTGTGCTTGATGATCTGGCGATCGAGTTTGTCGATAAGGCCATCAATAGCAGCATACATATTTTCGTGCTGACTGGTTGCAAACACCTGACCACCGGCGACGTGGACGTCGGCTTCGGCTTGCTGGTGCTGCTTCTCAACACTCAGGGTAACTTGTACATTGGTAATATTATCGAAGTGGCGCTCGAGCTTTTCAAACTTGGTGTGAACGTATTCGTTCATGGAATCAGTCAGTTCAACGTGGTGTCCGGAAATATTGATCTGCATAGGTATCTCCTATCGGCAGTGACGAAAGTCCGTCTTGTTGTCGGTTTCATTAAACCAAACGTTTGCGCTCATTAGAAGGCGGTATGTTCATCGCTTCACGATATTTAGCGATGGTACGTCGCGCCACTTTAAAACCCTGTTCATCCAGAAACTGGGCGATTTTATTATCACTTAACGGTTTTGCGGGATTCTCGGCTGCTACCAGCTTCTTGATCAGGGCCCGGATCGCAGTGGAGGAGGCCGAGCCGCCATCGCTGGTGCTGACCTGGCTGGAGAAAAAGTATTTCAGCTCGAAAATACCACGCGGGGTGTGCATATACTTCTGTGTCGTCACACGGGAGATGGTGGATTCATGCATCTCGACGGCTTCTGCAATGTCATGCAGTACCATCGGTTTCATTCCCTCTTCACCGTGTTCAAAGAAGCCCAGCTGACGGGCAACGATCTCCCGGGCGACTTTAAGCAGCGTGTCATTGCGGCTCTGCAGGCTCTTGATGAACCAGCGGGCTTCCTGCAGGTGGTTTTTCAGATAGGTGTTATCGGCACTGTTATCGGCGCGTTTGACCAGGTCGGCATAGCTGCTGTTGATCCGCAGCCTTGGCGCCACTTCCGGGTTCAGGTTGACCTGCCACATTCCCTGATTCTTCGTCACCACCACATCCGGCACAACGTACTCGGGATTACCGTTAGTGATAGTGGCGCCAGGGCGGGGGTTGAGGCTCTGGATCAGCTGTATAACTTCCTGCAGCTGATGCTCTTTCAGTCGGGTTTTGCGCATCAGGGTGCGGTAATCATGGGCACCGAGCAGTTTCAGGTGGTTCCTGGCGACCAGCAATGCTTCCTTTTGCCAGGGCGTGGTGGCCGGCAATTGCTTGAGTTGTACGCAGAGGCATTCGCTCAGGTCGCGGGCGCCCACGCCGGTAGGATCGAACTGCTGAATACGGGTCAGTACGGCTTCCGCTTCATCCAGTTCCAGTTCACCCAGCTGGGGGTCCTGCTTCAGGTGGTCAATCAGTTCTTCCAGCTGAATGCTCAGGTAGCCGTCGGGTTCGATACCGTCGATAATCGCTGTCGCAATAAGCCGATCGACATCGCTCATAGGAGTCAGGTTAAGTTGCCACAGCAGATGATCCTGGAGCGTTTCTTCGGCGGTATCATTGGATTCGCCGGGCAGTTCGCCATCACCCTTACTCTGCGTCGATGTGGCCGAGCTTTGGTAGGTATCTTCCCAGCTGCTGTCGGTGCTTAGCTCCCCGGGGATGTTTTCATTCCAGCTCTCGTCCAGAGCGGCACCTTCTTCGGACTCTGCGGCAGATTCTGCAGCAGCGGTTTCAGCTGTTTCGCGGGTGGTTTCCGGAATGTTTTCCTGCTGATCTGGTTCAGGGCTATGATCATCTTCTGAAACATCCAGCATCGGATTGCTTTCAAGCGCTTCCTGAATCTCCTGCTGCAGATCCAGTGTCGAGAGTTGCAGCAATTTGATCGCCTGCTGAAGCTGCGGCGTCATTGTTAGCTGCTGACCAATTTTTAACTGAAGCGCTTGTTTCATATGAGATCTGATGTGATTCCGTTACTACTAATAATTCGCCTGATTCAGTATAGGATCAGAGTCGGAACTGATCACCCAGATAGGCATCTCGTACCGCAGGGCAGGCCAGTATTGTTTCCGGTGTACCGCTAGCCAGAATGGTTCCTTCGCTTACGATGTAAGCTTTTTCACAGATATCCAGAGTTTCCCTTACATTGTGGTCGGTAATCAAGATACCGATGCCGCGATCCTGCAAATGTTTAACGGTTTGCTTGATATCATTGACCGAAATCGGGTCAACGCCGGCAAAAGGTTCGTCCAGCAGAATAAATGAAGGTTCCATCGCTAATGCCCGGGCGATCTCGACCCGGCGACGCTCGCCCCCGGAAAGAGCCATACCCATGCTATCCCGAATATGGGTGATATGAAACTCTTCCAGTAACTCCTGCATCTTTTCCTGCTGTTGAGAGCGGTTAAGATCCTTGCGGTTTTCCAGGATAGCCAGGAGGTTGTCTTTCACGCTGAGCTTGCGGAAAATGGAGGCTTCCTGCGGCAGATAGCCGATGCCGCGCTTGGCCCGGCCATGCATAGGCAGTTTCGTGATCGCTTGCTCGTCAATCAACACCGAGCCTTTGTCAGCCTGTACCAGTCCTACGATCATATAGAAGCAGGTGGTTTTTCCGGCGCCGTTTGGTCCCAGCAGGCCAACAATTTCACCACGCTCTATGGAAAGTGAAACATCACGGATAACCTGCCGGCCCTTGTAGCTTTTTGCCAGGTTGCGGGCTTCCAGCTTACTCATTCCGTTTCCTTCTTCTTCGGCTGAATCACCATCTGGATGCGGCCGCCGCTGGCGGTTTCATCCTTGTCGCCAAAGGCGTCAACAATGGAACGTTTCAGGTCGTAGACGATTTTCTCGCCGCTAAAGGTGTCCTTATCGTTAATCACCTTGGCTTTCTCAGTGACGGTCAACAGATCCTTCTCAACCATATACAGGATAGTAGAGCCATAGGCATCGCTATAGGGGCCGCCTTTGCTGGTTTGCTGACGAAAATGGGCAGGCTCGCCTTTGGCTTTGATGCTCTCGACGCCGTCATTGCCGCGCTGGAGCTCTAGGGTCTCCCCCTCGATCAATATGCTTCCCTGTTTGATAATCACATTGCCACGGTAGATGGTGTGGCCGCTGGCTTCGTCAATCATGGCGCTGTTGGCGCTGATATGGATCGGCTGGTTGCGGTCATCCGGCAGGGCGCTGGCGCCCAGGCTCAGGCTGCAGAGCAGGATAAAAGCCAGGCCTTTGATAGATCTGTTAATCACGATAGATTCCCCGAACGTTAGAGAGCAGCCTGAGCTGACTGCTGTGCAGGTTTGCTTCCATACCAACGCTTCGCATGATGTTCTTGCCGACGGTGAACGTAACCTTCTGGTCAGTCTCCGCCAGGTCTTTTTCTGTATGGTATCGCAGTATCTCGGTGGTCATCAGGGCTGGTTGCTGGGCATTACGGTTATCCAGTACTCGTACATCCCCTGCCAGCATGATCAGGCCCCGGTCATCGCTCAGCTCGCCATGCAGTGAGGTGAGCACGATGGTCGAGCTGTCTTCCCGGATAAGAACGATATTGGGCTCATCCATCAGGCTCTGCCGGGCATAGGGGTCGTGCTCGATACGGGTAGCGACCATGGTCTCCGTAAGCGTGCCCTGGGCATTGAACTGACGAATGTCAGCCTGGTTTATAAAGGCATCTCTGGCCTGTCCAAGCGCTTCGGGTGGTGGCAGCCGGCGCTCGCTGGGCGCGGTGCCAAAGCCCCAGTAGAGCAGGATCGGCACCAGTACCAGTGCAGCCAGGAAGAGGCGAATGCGAGACTGCATATCAGAGGTAGCTTTCCTGAATGGCGCGGAGTTTTCCCTGAGCTTCCAGTATCAGTTCGCAGAATTCCCGTCCTGCACCACTGCCGCCCGTGCGACTGCTACACCAATCGGCATGTTCGATCACCAGTGGATGGCCGTTCGGGACAGTCGCGCCGAAGCTGACTGCGCGAATAGCAGAAAGATCGGGCCAGTCATCACCGATATAGGCGGTGCTTTCTGCGCTGTGGCCACTGCGTTGCCAGAGCTCCTGCAATGCGGTCAGCTTATCTTCGCGTCCCTGTTCCAGGTAGGTGATACCGAGCGACTTGGCTCTCAGTTCAACCTGAGGGGAGCGGCGTCCGGTAATAATTGCTGTTTCAATGCCGGCCTGCTGCAACAGTTTGATGCCAAGTCCATCTAGGGTATTAAACTGCTTCACTTCCTGGCCATCCGGCAGGAACAGCAGCTGACCGCTGGTCAGGATTCCGTCTACATCGAATACGGCGAGGCGCACAGGCAGTGCTTTCTGGCGAAGTTCCGGTGTCAGGTCGAATTTCCAGCTGCTCATTAAATCACCCCGGCTTTTAGCAGATCATGCATATTCAGGGCGCCAACTGGCTGCCTGTTCTGGTTTAGTACCAGCAACGCATTGATCTTGTGACTTTCCATGATCTGCAGGCACTCCGCAGCCAGTATGCCGGCGTCATTGATGGTGGTGCAGTTAGCGGTCATCACCTGTTCGATCGGTGTGTTCTTCAGGCTGACTTCGTGGTCGAGGGCACGGCGCAGGTCGCCGTCGGTGAAGATGCCGGTGATGGCGCCACTATCATCAACCACCGCGGTCATGCCCAGGCGCTTATTGGTCACTTCCAGCAGGGCTTCTCGAAGCGGAGTCCCCTGTTTGACCACCGGAACCTCGTCGCCGCTGTGCATAATATCTTCTACTTTAAGCAGCAGGCGACGGCCCAGGCTACCGCCCGGGTGGGAAAATGCGAAGTCTTCAGGGCCAAAGCCGCGTGCTTCAAGCAAGGCGATGGCCAGCGCATCTCCCAGCACCAGCTGTGCCGTGGTGCTGGAAGTAGGTGCCAGGTTCAGTGGGCAGGCTTCGTTTTCCACACCGATATGCAGGCTGGCGTCGGCGGCCTTGGCAAGTGTCGATTCCTCGCGGGCGGTGATGCTGATTAATGGCGCATTCATACGCTTGATCAGGGGCAGTATGGTTACCACCTCAGATGTTTCGCCGGAATTTGAGAGGGCAAGCACAACATCATTCTTAGTGAACATGCCGAGGTCGCCGTGGCTGGCCTCTCCCGGATGGACAAAGAAAGCCGGTGTGCCGGTACTGGCCAGCGTGGCAGCAATTTTCTTGCCGATATGACCGGATTTACCCATGCCGGTCACAATGATTCGTCCCTGACACTGATGCATCAGCTCGCAGGCGTGAACGAAGTCACCGTTGAGGTGTTCTTCGAGGTTCTGCACCGCTTCCGCTTCCAGTTTGATGGTTCGGCGACCGGATTTAAGGTAGTCGTTTTCTGTCTTCATTCGATATCGTGTCAGTAGAATCGGGTTTTTGTATAAACGTTAAATGGCCATATTGTATAGCAGCACCAAATAGCCTGCATACAGTGTCGCCAGAATTCCACCTTCATATCGACTGACGGAAGGCGGGCGCTGCCAGAGAGCGAACAGCAACAGCAGTACCGTCAGGGCCAGCATGACGGCATAGTCGCGCCAGATCACAATGCTGTCGAATTCAACGGTACCGAACAGTCCCGGTACAGCCATGACAGCAACCAGGTTGAATATATTGGAGCCAACCACGTTACCAATGGCAATATCATGCTGTTTCTTCAGAGCGCTGGCGACGCTGGCTGCCAGCTCTGGCAGGCTGGTGCCGATTGCAACGATAGTGAGTCCGATAATCAGCTCGCTGACCCCCAGTGACAGGGCGATCTCTGTAGCTCCCCATACCAGCAGGCGAGAGCTGCCCGCTAGCACGGTAAGACCGACAAGCAGCAATAAAGTTGCCTTGCCGCTGCTCATTTCCGGAATTTCATCCTCATCCTCAGCAATCGCATCGCCCGGGTCGGCATTACGCTGAAAGCGGCCAAAAAGGTAAAGGCTGACAATCAGGGCCAGTAGCAGGATAACTGAATCGAGTAGCCCGAGTGACAGGTTAAAGAGCAAAGCTCCCGCCAGCAGTGTTATGGCCAGTAGCAGCGGCATCTCTTTGCGCAGTACGCCCGATTTGACGGGCAGCGGGGCAATCAGGGCGGTAATCCCCAGTACCATTGCGATGTTGGCGATGTTAGATCCCAGTGCGTTGCCGACTGCCAGGGAGCCTGCCCCGGTCGAGGCGGCCATCACAGAAACCAGTATTTCCGGTGCAGAGGTGCCGAAGGATACTATGGTCAGGCCGATCAGCATGGGAGACATGCCCAGATTACGGGCGGTGGCGGCTGCGCCATTTACAAATTGGTCGGCACTCCAGACCAGTAGAATCAGTCCGGCGAGTAGGGCAAGAATAGGAAGTAGCATGGAATCGCTTTGTCGTGGTTTCTAAAGGCGCATATTAAAGCAGAATGCGATTTCAGTTTGAATCAGTCTTGATGATGCAACGAGGAAAAGGCCGGCTACGGCCTCTGTTTTTTGAATGATGTTAAGGTAGGATTAAGTGTTGCATATTTCTTGATCGCTGCAGTATTCCCGTTTTACTGGCGTGGTGGTATAGTCTCGCCTCTCAAAAATGCCGCAAGAGTCGTTAAAGAGAACATCCGGTCTCGGCTATGCTCTCTGTTTTTCCTATGAATCGTTTTGACGACGTAATCATTGATATCAAGCAGTTATCTTTTTCCCGAGGGGAACGTGCTATCTACCGAAACGTAGATATCCAGATTCCGCGTGGAAAAATTACTGCCATTATGGGGCCTTCAGGTACCGGTAAAACAACACTGCTGAAAATTATTGGCGGTCAGTTGCAGCCGGATGGTGGGCAGGTGCTGGTGGACGGGCAGGATGTCCCGCGTCTGGGGCGCAAGGATCTGTTCGATCTGCGCGAAAGGATGGGGATGCTGTTCCAGAGTGGCGCGCTGTTTACCGATATGTCGGTATTCGAAAATGTTGCTTTCCCGCTGCGCGTACATACGGACCTCTCTGAAGAGATGATCCGGGATGTGGTGCTGATGAAGCTGCATGCCGTCGGTCTGCGTGGTGCCCGTGACCTGATGCCCAGTGAGTTGTCGGGCGGAATGGCCCGTCGTGTCGCTCTGGCGAGGGCGATCGCGCTGGATCCTGATATCCTGATGTACGACGAGCCTTTCGCCGGACAGGACCCGATCGCAATGGGAGTCCTGGTCAATCTGATTAAGCGGCTTAACCAGGCGCTGAACCATACCAGTATCATTGTTTCACATGATATTCAGGAAACGATTGGTATAGCTGACTATGTTTACCTGATCGCTGATGCTGAAGTCATCGCTCAGGGAACACCGGAAGAGCTGACCCGTTTCAGTTCGACCAAGGTCAAACAGTTTATTGAAGGATTGCCGGATGGCCCTGTGCCATTCCATTTTCCGGCCGATGATTACCAGGCCGACCTGTTGCAAGGTAGCTGACTATGTTCGACTTACTGGCGTCTCTCGGGCGCTTTGGCCTGCATAAACTGGCGGCATTCGGCCAGGCAGGTATTATCCTGATGCAGTCTATTATTGCTCGGCCTGCGCCTCTGCAGATGCTGCCGTTGCTGGTGCGTCAGATCTATTTTGTCGGTGTGCTCTCGCTGATTATTATCATTGTCTCCGGACTCTTTATCGGTATGGTGCTGGGCCTTCAGGGCTATACCATACTGGTGGACTATGGTTCGGAGCAGGCTGTGGGCCAGATGGTGGCCCTGAGTCTGGTGCGGGAGATGGCGCCGGTCGTAACAGCGTTGCTGTTTGCCGGGCGGGCTGGATCTGCGCTGACCGCAGAGATTGGTCTGATGAAGGCAACGGAACAGCTTTCCAGCCTTGAGATGATTGGTGTCGATCCTCTGCGACGTATCGTGGCGCCGCGCTTCTGGGCCGGTTTCATCTGCCTGCCGGTTCTGGCAACAATATTTTCACTGGTTGGTGTCACGGGTGGTGCGCTGGTCGGTGTTGAATGGCTTGGCATATACGAAGGATCGTTCTGGTCCAATATGCAAAATTCGGTCGATTTCTACGACGACATTGTGAACGGGCTTATTAAAGCCGTGGTGTTCGGTTTTGTCGTGACCTGGATCGCCGTTTTTCAGGGTTATGATTGTGTGCCGACTTCTGAGGGAATCAGTCAGGCTACAACCAGAACCGTCGTTTACAGCTCGCTTTCCGTGCTGGGACTGGACTTTATTTTGACTGCTTTGATGTTTGGAGACCTCTGATATGCGCCTGAGGATTATGGAAATTAGTGTAGGGGCATTTTTGCTGATCGGAATATTGGCACTGATGACGCTGGCACTGAATGTAAGCGGACTCAATCTGGCTGAGAGTAAGTCAACCTATAAGATCTATGCCCGCTTTGAGAATATCGGTGGGCTGACGCCGCGAGCCAAGGTGACGATGGCCGGTGTGGTTATCGGCCAGGTCAGCAGCATCACTCTGGATAAAGAGCGCTTTGTTGCGGTCGTGGGAATGGATATCCATGACGATGTCGACTACCTCTCCAGCGACAGCTCCGTAGCGATCCTGACCGCCGGTCTGTTGGGCGAACAGTATATTGGCGTGACGGTCGGTGCGGATGAAGAGGTTATGAGTGCGGGCGATTTCTTTGAAGACACCCAATCTGCATTGGTTCTTGAGGAACTTATCAGCAAGTTTCTTTTCAATGAGGTTGGTGGATAACGACAGGAAACCTATATGAACAAATTTCTAAAGCTGGTATGCGCAATTGTACTGACCTTCTCGACGGCCGCTCAGGCGTCCTGGGAGGAGGCGAGTCAGGTTATCGATAAGACCTCTAATGAGATGCTGGCGCTGATGGCGCAGGATGGCCTTATGGGCGAGGACAACCTGCCTAAGCTGGTCGATGAGGTGGATGGTCTGCTGGTCGAGATAATCGACTTCGACTACGTTTCCCGTGCGGTGATGGGTAAGTACTTCCGTCAGGCAAACGATGCGCAGAAGGCGCAGTTCAGTAAAGTCTTCAAGACAACTTTGCTGAAAACCTACGCTAAGGGGCTGTCCAGTTTCCAGATTGAACGTTTTGAACTGGTCGCGCCACGCAAGCAGAGCCCTAAGCCGAACAAGCAGGTGGTTACTGTCTTTGTATTTGATGCCAAAGGTACCAAGTACACGGTTCACTACTATATGTTGCAGCGTAATGGCCAGTGGCAGCTGACCAATGTCAACCTGGACGGTCTTAACCTCCGCCAGACATTCCGCAGCCAGTTTGCTGACCTTGTACAGCGCTCTAAAGGCGACATCCAGGGCGCTATCGATGCCTGGCAGGATCATGTCACTAACAAGGCTGATGACCATGCCTGAGGCCCGTGCGACACGGGTCAGTGATCGTTGTCTGAAGCTGGAAGGGGATCTGACGTTTAATCAGATTATGGCTGTTAAGGTCGCCAGCGAGTCTTTGTTACTGAAGATGGACAATCAGATTGAAGTCGACTTTTCCGGTGTGACCAGAACCGACAGCTCTGCGCTGTCGTTCTGGCTGTGCTGTCTGCGCAGCGCAGACAGCAGTGGCCGCAGCCTGATCGCGAAGGCCGTTCCGGAGGAGCTTCTTGACGTTGCCCGGCTGGTTGGCCTGGGGCACTATTTCGGAGAAACAGCATAGGCGACGCATTGCGTCGCCTTTTTTTGCCTCATACGGTATCATTGGCCGCTTATATGTGCCTGCATCCAGCCCGCCGTGTGAAACCATCATTGCAATGTGTCGATCAGTCAGCAGTATCTCCTATGCTGTGGCTGCAATAGCGGTGGATGTTCAGGACAGTTTGTTAGTTAACGGGAGTCTCGCATGCAGGCAGAAGACGTAAAACGCATTATCGAGTCGGAACTGGAAGGTTGCGAGGTTATCACCGCAGGCGAAGGTTGCGACTTTCAGGTTACGGTGATCGGTGATGTATTTGAGGGCCTACGCCCGGTACAGAAACAGCAGAAAGTTTATGGTTGCCTGAACGAATATATTGCCAATGGCACCATCCACGCGCTGACGATCAAGACCTACACGCCGGAGCAGTGGGCTGCACTGCAGAGCAACTGAAACCTTTCAGGGCCTGATAAATTTCGATGGATAAACTTATTATCTCCGGCGGCGTGCAGCTGAACGGTGAAGTCCGGATCTCCGGCGCAAAAAATGCCGCACTTCCGATCCTTGCGGCGACCTTGCTGGCTGATGAGCCTGTCACGATTCGTAACCTGCCTCACCTGAACGATATCACTACCATGCTGGAGCTGTTGCGTCGCATGGGTGTGGAACTGGTGATTGACGAGAAGCTGAGCGTAGAGCTGGATGCTTCGACCATCAAGGAACTCTGTGCGCCGTACGAGCTGGTTAAAACCATGCGCGCTTCTATTCTGGTGCTGGGGCCTATGGTCGCTCACTTTGGTGAGGCTGAAGTCTCCCTGCCGGGAGGCTGTGCGATCGGTTCGCGGCCGGTGAATTTCCATATCCAGGGCCTGCAGGCAATGGGGGCGGATGTTCAGGTTGAGGGTGGTTATATCAGGGCTAAGGTCAATGGCCGTCTGAAGGGGGCCCGGGTCTTCTTCGATGTGGTAACCGTGACCGGTACTGAGAACATCCTGATGGCCGCGACGCTGGCAGAGGGCCAGACCGTTATCGAGAACGCAGCGCGCGAGCCTGAAGTGGTTGACCTGGCCGAGTGCCTGATCGCCATGGGGGCCGATATCAGCGGTCATGGTACGGATACCATCGTCATCAACGGTGTCGAGAAACTGCACGGCTGTTCCTATTCGGTACAGCCGGACCGTATTGAAAGCGGCACTTACCTGACCGCCGTCGCCGCTACCGGCGGTAAGGTTAAGCTGAAGAACACCCGCGCCGATATTATGGAAGCCGTGTTGCAGAAGCTGACCGAGGCCGGCGCCGATATTAAAACCGGTGATGACTGGATTGAGCTGGATATGCATGGCAAGCGGCCAAAGGCCGTTAACCTGACCACTGCGCCTCATCCGGCTTTCCCGACGGATATGCAGGCTCAGTTCTCTGCCATGAACGCCATTGCAGATGGCGTCGGTATTATTAAAGAAACCATCTTTGAAAACCGCTTTATGCACATGCAGGAGATGCTGCGCATGGGTGCCGATATTGATATCGACGGTAACACGGCGGTGATCAAGGGGATGGATACTCTGCAGGGCGCACCGGTTATGGCAACCGATCTGCGTGCCTCCGCCAGTCTGGTTATTGCCGCACTGGTGGCTCAGGGGGATACAACGATTGATCGCATCTACCACATAGACCGCGGTTATGAATGTATCGAAGAAAAACTGCAGCTTTTGGGTGCACGCATCAAGCGCGTTCCCGGTTGATTACAGGTAGTAAAGAAGAATGAAGCAGCAACTCACCATTGCTCTGTCGAAAGGGCGTATCCTCAAAGAAACTCTGCCGCTGTTGGCTGCCGCGAATATTGTGCCGGCTGAGGATATCCATAGCAGCCGTAAACTGATCTTCGATACCAACCATGACAACATTAAACTGGTTGTGATTCGTGCTACCGATGTACCTACCTACGTAGAGTATGGCGGTGCCGATATGGGTATCGCCGGTAAGGACGTACTGCTGGAGCATGGTGCTGAGGGGCTGTATGAGCCGCTGGATCTGGAAATCGCCAAGTGCAAGCTGATGGTTGCCGGTCCAAAAGATGCGCAGCCGGTTGAAGGGCGCATGAAGGTAGCCACCAAGTTCGTAAATGTCACCCGTGACTACTTTGCCCGTCAGGGCTGTCAGGTCGATATTATCAAGCTCTATGGTGCGATGGAGCTGGCGCCACTGATGGGACTGGCGGATCGTATCGTCGATATCGTAGATACCGGTAATACGCTGCGTGCTAACGGTCTGGAGCCGATGGAAGAGATGGCTGATATCAGTTCCCGCCTGGTGGTTGGTCATGCATCGATGAAGATGAAGCATCGTCAGATCCAGCCGATCCTTGACCAGCTGGCGATTGCCATCGCCGCGCGTCGGGAGGGTGAGCAATGAGCCGGAACCAAATCCTGAAGCTGAATTCGGCTCAGGAGGACTTCGCCCGGCAGCTGGATCAGCTGCTGGCATGGGAGTCTGTCTCTGATGAAAAGGTTAACCTGATCGTTAACGAGATTCTGGCGGCGGTAAAACAGCGTGGTGATGAAGCGGTGGTCGAATATACCAATCGCTTTGATCGCCTGTCTGCTGAGGCGATGGCTGATCTCGAGATGTCGTCTGAGCGATTGCAGCAGGCGCTGGAAAACCTGCCACAGGAGCAGCGACAGGCACTGGAAACAGCGGCCGAGCGTATCCGTATCTACCATGAAAAGCAGAAATCGGATTCCTGGCAATACACTGAAGCCGACGGCACTATGCTGGGGCAGAAGGTTACGCCAATGGATCGGGTCGGGCTGTATGTGCCGGGTGGCAAAGCCTCGTATCCGTCTTCGGTGCTGATGAACGCTATGCCCGCCAAAGTGGCAGGTGTCGCAGAGATCATCATGGTGGTGCCGACACCGGATGGCGAGGTGAATGAACTGGTACTGGCTGCAGCTGCGCTGGCGGGTGTGGATCGTGTTTTCTGCATCGGTGGTGCTCAGGCGGTGGCGGCACTGGCCTATGGTACTGAGACTGTGCCTAAGGTCGATAAGATTGTCGGTCCGGGCAATATCTTTGTCGCCACAGCCAAGCGCGCCGTATTCGGCGCTGTGGGTATCGATATGATTGCCGGACCATCGGAAATTCTGGTGGTCTGCGACGGTCAGACTGATCCCGACTGGATCGCCATGGATCTGTTCTCACAGGCGGAACATGATGAGGATGCCCAGTCGATCCTGCTCTCCCCTGATGCCGCGTTCATTGATGCGGTGGAAGCCAGCATCAATAAGCTGCTGCCGACCATGGAACGTGAAGGCATTATTGAGGTTTCTCTGCGAGAGCGTGCCGCACTGATCAAAGTCGCCGACCTGGATGAAGCGATGGAGGTGACAAACCGCATTGCACCTGAGCATCTGGAGCTTTCAGTCGAAGACCCGGAAGCGCTGGTGCCGCAGGTACGTCATGCCGGCGCGATTTTCATGGGGCGCTATACCGCTGAGGCTCTGGGTGATTACTGTGCTGGCCCGAACCATGTATTGCCTACGTCCGGCACTGCCCGTTTTTCATCACCACTGGGGGTTTATGACTTCCAGAAGCGTTCTTCACTGATTATGTTTTCGGCTGATGGCGCTTCAGAAATGGGTAAAGTCGCATCGGTTCTGGCACGTGGTGAAAGCCTGACGGCACACGCCCGTTCTGCGGAATACCGCATTAAGAAGTAATCCGCAGGCGTTGCGGATGAACTAAAAAAGGCTCCTGATGGAGCCTTTTTTGTTGCCTGGAAATGGCTTGGTCAGTCTCAGTTTCGGCTGCGGGGGCGCTCGCCAATGGTGACATTAATCCTTACCGGCGTACCGTTGCGCAGCAGTGAGATAGCGATCTGGGTGCCAGGGGCGTATTTGGCGATGCGGTTCATCGAGCTGCGGCCATCGGCAATAGGCTGGTCATCGACGGCGATCATAATGTCACCCGGCTGGATGCCTGCCAGGTGGGCGGGCCCGTCCCTGAAAATACCCGCAATAATCAGCCCCTGCATTTTGTTCAGGTTGAAGGACTCAGCCAGTCCGGGCGTCATCTCCTGAATCTCAATACCAAGCCAGCCACGGATAACCCGGCCATGTTCGATCAGGTCCTGCATTACTTTCTTCGACAGGTCTGAAGGGATTGCGAAACCGATGCCCTGCGAACCGCCGGATTTAGAGAAAATCGCCGTATTGATGCCGATCAGGTTGCCGTAGGCGTCGATCAGGGCGCCACCGGAGTTGCCCGGATTGATCGCCGCATCGGTCTGAATAAAGTCTTCGTAGGTATTGATGCCAAGGCTGTTGCGCCCCGTCGCGCTGATAATGCCCATCGTCACGGTCTGGCCGACGCCAAACGGGTTGCCGATTGCCAGTACGACATCGCCGACCTGCATCTGGTCAGACGAGGTGAGGGTTATGCTGGGCAGGTCCTGCAGGTTTATCTTGAGGACTGCCAGATCGGTCTCCGGGTCGGTACCTATCACCTCGGCCATGGCCTCGCGACCATCCCGCAGGGCCACGACGATACTGTCTGCGCCGGAAATAACATGGTTGTTTGTCGCGATATGGCCCTCAGGGGAAAGAATCACGCCGGAGCCAAGGCTTGACTGGATGCGCTCGCGCTGAGGCTGGTTTTCCAGATCGAAGAAATTGCGAAAGAACGGATCGCTGTACAGCGGGTGGGTTTTCTGGCGAACCACCGTCCGGGTATAAATGTTGACTACCGCAGGCGCGGCACTGCTGACCGCGTCGGCATAGGAAACCGGGCCGGACGAACGACTAAAGGCAGGGGCTGACGGCTGGCTGGTTTCTTTGAACTCAACGGTTGTAACCTGCGGGCTCAGGATATCAGGAAAAAACCGTAACAAAACCACCGCCGCGATCACACCGGTCAGCACCGGCCAGAGCAAAAAGGATAACTTTCGCATATATAGTTTGGCTGAAGACTAGGACGGGAATTAGAATTATACGGATAGTTCTAACGATTTGTGAATGAAAAAGCATTGATATGTCAGTAAAAACAGAAGAACTGATCGCTGCTCTGGATAACCTGCTGGAGCCGGGACAGTTTCGCGATTACGCGCCAAACGGGCTTCAGGTTGAAGGATGTCCGGAAGTGAAGCGACTGGTGTCCGGAGTGACTGCATCGCAGGCACTACTGGATGCTGCGGTAGAGTGGGAAGCGGATGCGATACTGGTGCATCATGGCTATTTCTGGAAAGGCGAAGACGCCTGTATCCGGGGAATTAAGCGAAAGCGCCTGAAGACCCTGCTGGACCATGATATCAACCTGCTTGCCTATCACCTGCCACTGGATGCCCATGCAACCCTTGGCAACAATGCCCGGCTGGGTGACCTGCTGGGACTTAAGGTAACCGGTGGCCTTGAAGTGGGAAATCCGCGCAGTATTGGCCTGGTCGGTGAGCTTGAAACTGCATTGACCGCGCAGCAACTGACACAACGGATCGCCACTGTATTGGGGCGGGAGCCGCTGCATATAGATGGTGGTCCCGAGCTGATCCGGACGTTGGGCTGGTGTAGCGGCGGTGCCCAGGGTTATATCGAAAAGGCGGTGGCGCTGGGGCTGGATGCATTTATCTCCGGCGAAGTATCAGAACCGACATTTCACAGCGCGCAGGAGAACGGAATTCACTATTTTGCTGCCGGCCATCACGCGACCGAGCGCTATGGTGCAAAGGCGGTGGGTGAATATCTGGCCGAGGCGTTTGCACTGGAGCATCGTTTTATCGATATTCCGAACCCGGTGTAAATGAATGAAAAAAGCCCCCGCTCAGTACTTAACTTCATTCCCGGGGGATGGCGTTAAGTGCGGAGCGGAGGCTATTTAACGAAAGCCTCAGGCTTGCTGCTGAGGTTTCTCGGTCTCTTTCAGCTCTGCCAGCGATGCCGGTTCCTGCGCAGTGCTCTCTTCTTCGGCTTCCTCTTTCAGGCCAAAGGTCTCGGACAGGGTGCCTTCTTCATCCGGTTTCTTTGGTGCATAGTCGCGCGGAGCTTCAGGTGATCCCGCAGCCTCATCGCTTGCTGTCGGCTCTGCGATGGTCTCGGCGACGACACTTTCCTGTTCTTCTGACTCCGGCAGTGCAGGCTGCATCGCGGCGGCCAGTGCTTTGCTGGCGGCGGGATCTTTGCACAACTCGCCGGCGCTCTGGGCCAGGTGCTTATGTACGGCGGCGTAGCTGCTGGTCAGGTCGTTAACCAGATCAGCCGTCTGTACGAAATTGGCGGAGACCTGCTCTTTATAGGTTTCCAGCTCGTGGCGGGCTTCATTCAACTGATCTGTCAGTTCCTGCTGCTGGTTGCTCTGGCCTCCGGAGCGGCCAAGCATAAATCCGATAGCTGCACCGACAGCCAGTGCAATAAGGGCGATTAGCCAAACGCTACTTTCTTCCACTTCTTTTCCTCTACATCCTGCTATAGAGATCCGGATACTGGCCGGACCATGTGTACACTCTGGGCCTTTGTGGCGCAGAGCTGATGGCGCTTTCCGGGTTCATCTGAACCGGCGGGGTTATGGTGCCTCAAACTCCGGATACTACAGGGTTGCGCACCTTTCACGGCCCCATAGGATAATGCAAAAAAACGGGAAAGCCTAAGCTTTCCCGAGTTGTACTTTGTTGTGTATCAATTTTTGAGTCTCCGGGGGTGTAACGCTAGCCATAGAGTCCATCCTTGCGAGGCCGGATCAGAATAGCGCTGTAGCGCACCAGAAACAGGATCCAGGCCAGTGACCATAATGTGCCCGCCAAGTGAAGCCCGGTCAGGTAGGGTAATGGCAGCCAGCTGATACTGACTCGCACTGCTGCAGCGGCGAACATCAGCAGGAAGGCAACCAGTACTACCGGTGTGACCTCCAGCGGTCGGGCGGTATGGCCCAGGGACACCCGTGCCATCATGCCCAGTGTCAGGCAGCCGATCGCCCCGGCGGCAAAGGCGTGGATGGCAATGGAGCCTGACAGCAGACTCGCCGCGGCAAGGGCTGAGAGGCTAAAGCCGAGTGCCAGAAAGGCATAGCCAAGGTGGAGTATCCACACCAACGGGACTTTGAACAGGCGGGCATGGAACCAGCCGGCAAGGCGTATCCAGTGCACGGCTGCAGCCAGTGCGCCGGTTACCACCATCAGGCTGTTCCAGTGCGTGAACTGTGCCACCAGCCAGATAACGGTGACCGGGATGACCGCTTTTTCGATCAGCGGAAAGCGGGTGCAGCTGACCTGTCCCAGCCCCCTTTCGGTAAAGAAGGGGATAACCCGGCCGCCGAGAATAGCGATCACCATCGCAGTGAGGTACAGCGCCAGATGCAGTCCGTTGATCGCGGTTGATTCGGTTACGCCGAGCAGTTCCAGGTGCACCAGCAGGTTGGCCAGGAAAAATGCCGCTAAAATTGGAATAAAGACCAGATTGCGATAGTTGCGCGACTTCAGAATGGGAATTGCCAGTGCGACGGCGACCACCGGGCTGAAGGCAAGATCAACGGCAGCGATCAGCCAGTGAGGTGTTGCGGGAACAAACGGCAATAGCCGGCCCAGCAGCCATAGCACGGTCAGTGCAATCAGTGACTTGCCGAAGGGGGTCTGTACTGAAGTCCAGGTCCGGGCGGCGGTTAGCAGGAAACCACTGATAATGGCAAAGGTATAGCCCAGCAGCATTTCATGACCATGCCAGTAAACACCGTAGCCATAGTAGGGCGGTTGGGTTCCGTTACTGTAACTGACCAGCCAGTACAGCATCATCACGGCCGCAGAGAGTGCCCCCAGCAAGAAAAAGGGTCTGAAGCCCAGATTAAAGAGTGCAAAAGGCCCGGTTTTGCGGGGTTCCTGTAATTGAATCATGGCGGTGACCTCCGGCCATTCAGGTGGCGGTGTATACTGTCGAGTCAGTGGGTGGTTGTATTATGTATAAAAAATACATCTTAATAAAGTTGTTATTGCTGCTCTTTTCTACGCCGCTATTGGCCTGGATCAATATCACCGATGACAGCGGCCGGCAAATCCGCCTGGAACAGCCGGCGAAGCGGATTGTCAGCCTGGCTCCCCATATTACCGAGAACCTGTTCCGTATCGGTGCCGGGCGCACGCTGGTTGCCGTCGTGGAGTACAGTGACTACCCATTGGTTGCGACGCAGATTGAGCGGGTGGGCAGTTTTAACAAGGTTGATCTGGAGCGCGTCGCCGAGCTGAAACCGGACCTGGTGGTGGCATGGGGGGAGGGGACTCCCGCGCACCAGCTATCCCGGCTGGAGCAGCTGGGAATCAAGGTATTACGTGAATCTCCCCGCAGTTTCAATGATATTGCCGCATCCCTGACACGGCTTGGTTCGGCGACCGGGTTTGAGCTCAATGCCCGACGCCAGGTTTCCCAGATGGAGCAGCGACTGGGCGTGTTACGGCGTCGCTACCGTGATGCCAGCCCGGTAAAACTGTTTTACCAACTGTGGCAACAGCCCCTGATCACCCTCAACCGGCAGCAGCTGATTCATCAGATGATCGAGCTCTGTGGGGCGGTAAACCCCTTTGCCGACCGGATTGAGATGGCGCCACGGATCGGCCTGGAGGGAGTGGTCGAAGCGAATCCCGATCTGATCGTCGCCGGATTGCAGAAGCGTAAACGCAGGATTGGGATTGATGAAAACTGGCGTAACTACTGGGCTCCCTGGCATCAGATTACGGCGGTGAGAGAGGATCTGCTGTTCTCTATTCCGGCAGACCTGACACACAGGCCCACCATGCGGGCACTGGATGGAGTGGAGCAGATGTGCAAAATGGTAGATCAGGCACGAAGTACACTGGCAGTGAGGCATTGATGAAACAATTGATTTTAGGAGGCGCGCGTTCCGGTAAGAGCCGTCTGGCTCAGGAGCGGGCTTCAGGCTGTGGCGCAGAGGTGATCTATATCGCGACAGCGACCGCAGGTGAGGACAGCAGTATGGCGCAGCGCATCGAGCGCCATCGTCAGAACCGGCCGCAAGTCTGGCAGGTGATTGAAGAGCCGCTCTATCTTGCGGATCAGTTACGGGAGCAGGCATCGGAGGGGCGGGTTATCCTGGTGGACTGCCTTACCCTGTGGCTGACCAACCTGTTGCTGAAGGATCGTCAGTTGATGGCTGAGCAGGTCGACAAGCTGCAGCGGCAGCTGCCTGAGCTGCCGGGACAGATTATCCTGGTAAGCAATGAAGTCGGCTTAGGCATTGTGCCGATGGGAGAGCTTAGCCGTACCTTCCAGGATGAAACCGGATTACTGCACCAGCGCCTGGCAGAACTCTGTGACAAGGTAACTCTGACTGTTGCCGGGCTGCCGCTGGAACTGAAAGGGGCAGACTTGTGATTGCCGCAGCGCTGGACAATCCGCGCTGGATTGAAGAGGCGGTGCAGCGGCCGGACAGCCGGGCTACTGAGGCTGCCCTGGAGCGGCAGCAACAGCTGACCAAGCCTGCCGGATCTCTTGGCCGGCTGGAGGCCGTGGCTGTGCAGCTGGCGGGTATGCAGGGATGCAGCAAGCCTCAGATCGAGCGGCTGAATGTGACGGTGTTCGCGGCGGATCACGGCATCGCTGCGGACGGTGTATCGGCTTATCCACAGGAAGTCACCGCTCAGATGGTGGCTAACTTCGCCAGCGGTGGTGCCGCTGTGACAGTACTGGCCAGGCATCTGGGCGCCGAGTTTGAAGTGGTCAATCTGGGGACTGTTGCAAAAGTGCCGGTCAGCGAAGGCGTGATCGATCGGATGATCGCCCCGGCAACGGCCAACTTCTGTCAGCAGCAGGCTATGACCACGATACAGCTGCAACAGGCGCTGGCGGTAGGAGCCGAACGGATCGATCGGCTGGCCGGGCAACGACCTGACCTGTTTATCGCCGGTGAAATGGGAATCGGCAATACCAGTGCGGCGACCGCGATTGCTGCCGCCCTGATGCAACGTAAGGCGCTAGAGTTGACCGGGCCGGGCACCGGCCTGAACCGGCTCCAGATACAGTCTAAGGCGCAGAAGATTCAGCAGGCGATCGACCTGCATGCCGTTGCAGCCGATAGGCCGCTGGAGGCTCTGAGCCGGATGGGCGGGTTCGAGATTGCTGCGATGGTTGGCGCTTACCTGCGCTGCGGGCAGCAGGCTATCCCGGTGCTGGTGGATGGTTTTATCAGTTCGGTGGCCGCACTGGTCGCCTGCCTGCTGCAACCTGATCTGCGCAGCTGGATGCTGTTTGGCCATCAGTCCGCCGAGCCGGGGCATAGGCTGGTGCTTGAGGCGCTTGATGCGGAGCCATTGCTGCAGCTGGATATGCGCCTGGGCGAGGGAAGCGGTGCCGTGCTGGCAGTGGACCTGTTGCGGGCGGCCTGTCGCTTACATGCCGAGATGGCGACCTTTGCTGAGGCAGGTGTATCGGACAGGGCAGAATGAAATCATTGACGATTGACCTTATGCGGCATGGAGAGCCAGCTCAGCGTGGCCTCTATCTCGGGCAGACGGATCTGGCATTGTCGGCAGCCGGACGGGCGCGGGCAGCTCAGGTACTGAGGCAAGCCGAAGGCTGGCAGGAGATATACAGTTCGCCGCTGCAGCGATGTCGGGAGAGTGCGGCGGAGGCTGCGCAGCGGCTGGGCGTTAAACTCAGTGTCGAACAACGCCTGCAGGAGTATGGCTTTGGTCAGTGGGATGGATTAGCAATCGAAGATATCTATCAGCGTGATGCCGCAGCCGTAAACGCATTCTGGCAGGATCCGGTGAATGCGCCACCGCCGCAGGCTGAGTCACTGGACGGGTTTCGCAATCGGGTTGTTGCCTGTCTGGAAAGCTGCCTGGCAGAAACCGATGCTGAGCAGGGGGAGCGGCATATTCTCTGGCTTTGTCACGGTGGGGTTATCCGGGCACTCATTGCAGACTGCCTTGGAATCCCTCCTGCCAACTGGCAGAAGATCACCATCGATTACTGCAGCCTGAGTCGTATTCGCTTCTTTGCCGATGGCGAACAATACTGGTCACAGCTGGAGTATGTTAACCTTCAGCGTTTTTGATTTAAGCCCCACTAAATAACAGGTTTATCAGCCCGAAAGGACAGTGCTTCAGGTGAAGGTCACAGATACCCTGCAACGGATACACTCCAAACTGGATCGGCTTGGCGATCTGCCGGTTTTCAGTGCCACGGTAAACCGTATTAATCAGGTCAGCAATTCGCAAGAAAGCGATGCGATGGCGCTGGCAATGGCGATTATGCGCGATGTCAGCCTGTCCGCACGCCTGCTGCGCCTGGCCAATGCGCCGCTGTTCAATCGCGGGCAGGGAAATATCAGTCATGTATCACGGGCCGTGGTGGTGCTGGGGTTTGATCGTATCCGAAACCTCTGCGTCACGCTGAAACTGGTCGAAGGCTTTCATCAGCAGCAGCCCGACCTGAATGTTCCCGGGATGCTGATGCGGGCATTTCTCAATGCCAATCTCGCCAGTGAGTTTATGCAGCGGGGTAAGCACCGGGGTGATGCCGAGGCGGCCTATATCAATGGTTTGCTGTATGGGCTTGGGGAGATAGTGGTCGCTTACTGTCTGCCGGATGATTACCGCAGAATGCAGCAGCATCGTGCAGCCAAAAAGCACAGCTGGGCGCATATTCAGCGTGAAGTGCTCGGGGCGGAGCTGTCTGATATTGGTCAGGAGCTGGCGCGTAGCTGGGGCTATCCATCCTCGGTTGCCAAGGCGATGCGTGAGCCGGATCAGGGATCTCACGCGCCTTCAGAGCAGGTGGCCGGGCTGGGCTATCATCTACTGGAGCAGCTGTACGGTTTTGATGAGCGGGATGAGTATCCGTTTGCTGAGACCATGAGCGAGTTGATGGACTGCACCGGCCTGGAAGAAAGTGATATTAATGAGGTGCTGGTTCAGGGCTTCAGGCAGGCGGGGCAGGTCGCTAAAGACTGTGGCTTACAGACCCGTCGCATGATCCCGCGCTTTGTCGATGGTGCCGGTGACGACAAGAATGAGTTGATCCGTCAGCTGGCCTTTACCACCCGTATGCAGCTCGATGCCGATGGTCCGGTGAATGATAGCTTCAGTGAAATGCCGCAGTCGGGGCCGCCTGCGACGGACGGTAATGAGCATGCCCGGCACCAGCTGGAAGCGCTGCAGGAGATCAATGAGATGATCGCCAGCAATGCGCCGGTACAGGAGATTTTGCGTAAGGTGGTGAATGCCCTGCAGCAGTTTACAGGCTTCGACCGGGTAATCTTCTGTCTGCTGGCTCCGGATGCCAAAGCGATGTCAGTACGACTGGGGCGGGGGGAGCACCTTAAAATGCTGGAACGATACTTCAACCGGCGCAGTAACGGCGGCCGCGATGATCTGTTCTTCAGGCTGGTCGAGCGTGGGGCAAACCTGCTGGTGGCCGATCTGGATGAAGAGGGCTGGCGCGAGCGCCTGCCGACGAATTATCTCAGCCTTTGTCGCAGTCAGGGCTTTGTAGCTTCACCGCTGAAATCGGGTAAGCGGACGATCGGTATGATCTATGCGGACAAACTGGCAGGAAACCAGGGAATATCTGCCGGTGAATTCAGGACCTTTAACCAGTTCGTCAGCCAGGTTCACTTTTCCCTGTCCCATCGTGCCCGCGATGTGGCGAAGGGGCCCGCAGGCTAAGCTGCAGCTTGGCTGGCTGGCCGTGCTGCGGTTGCGGCACGGCCAGTCAGGTTATTCGGTCAGTCCCTTGACGAAAGACTTGGTGCCTTCCCAGGCTTTCTTACCTGCATCGACGGCGGTATCGGCGCCTTTCTCGGCGGAGCAGGCGGCCCGTTCGGCAACGCACTTGGAGTTGCAGCCGGCTTCTGCCATCTCATCGCTCAGATGCTTTACCTTACACTGGGCTTCACAGAAAGTTTGTTTTGTAGAGCAGTCCGCGATTGCGCTGCCGGAAAAAATAAACAGAGACAACAGTAAGTAACGCATTCAGTATCGCCAATCCAAACGTTGGTTTAAAAATCAGATCGTTTAGTATACCGAATCAGCTGCGTTTATCACGCGGCCTCCACAGGACTTCGTCACCGCCATTATGGCGGGCGATGATGCGGCAGCAGACAAATAGCAGGTCTGACAGGCGATTCAGATAGGCAAGCGCCTCCGGGTTGATCTTCTCGCGGTCGGCGACTGCCGCGAGGCGGCGCTCTGCCCGGCGGCACAGGGTTCGGGTGACATGGCACTGGGCTGCGGCGGGGCTACCTCCGGGCAGGATAAACTCTTTCAGGGCCGGTAGTTGCTGATTCAGAGCATCGAGCTCCCGCTCCAGTTCAGTGGTCATCTCTGCGCAAATTACCCGGTAGCCTTCATCCGCCACGGCCAGTTCGCCGCCGAGATCAAACAGTTCATGCTGGCGCTGCATCAGCATCTGCTGTAGATCCCGTTGATCATCCAGTTGGCTCAGGAGTAAGCCCAGCTGGCTGTTGAGTTCATCCACGGTGCCGAGCGCTTCAATGCGTGCAGAGGTTTTGCTGACCCGGTTGCCGTTTGCCAGTGCCGTTGTTCCTTTGTCGCCTCCGCGTGTGTATATGCGGGTGAGTCGATTGCTCATAATGCCAGTCCTGTCGAAGTTTGGACTCAGCTTAGTTGAGGGGAGAACTGCAAGTCTATATCGCCGTGGAGGCTGGTTATCCAGGGTTGAATGAGAGTGCCGGGAAATGAGAGGGCAGCAATAAGGCGCTGCACAGCAACGCCTTGATCTGGTGTTAAAGCCGGAGTCGCTTTAGTTATCGAAATGCTCGGCAAAGTGGCGCAGGCCGTGGGCCAGCGACTCAACTTTATCGGCGGCCTTTTCCATCTCTTCCAGCACCGCGGTGGAGATTGCAGACTCAATCAGCAGTGACAGTTCATCAAAGTGTGCCTCACCGACACTGGCCACCTGTTCAGGGCTCAGTCTGGCTTTGAAGCTGGAAACGACGTTCTGGGCGTGGGCGGTTTGTTTCATAGTCATTGTTTATTCCCTCAAACTGGTTAAGCGTTGTTCGGTAAAAGCAGGTGCTCGTCGCGTTCATGTACATCCCGAGCATTGCCGACAATCAGTGGATCCGGAGTGATATCCAGTTCCGGATTCTTGTTCGGATACGGCATCGAAGACAGGATATAGCGCATGGCATTGATACGGGCACGCTTCTTATCGTTGGATTTGATAACAGTCCAGGGCGCGTCCGCTGTATCGGTATAAAAGAACATCGATTCTTTGGCTTCGGTGTAATTATCCCACTTATCCAGTGAGGCCAGGTCGATAGGTGACAGCTTCCACTGTTTCAGAGGGTCGGTGCGACGGGCCTGGAAGCGACGGAACTGTTCTTCACGGCTAACCGAGAACCAGAACTTGAACAGGCGAATGCCGCTGCGCGTCAGCATACGCTCGAGATCAGGTGTCTGGCGCATAAACTCCAGATACTCGGCAGGCGAGCAGAAGTTCATGACTTTCTCGACGCCGGCGCGGTTGTACCAGGAGCGGTCAAACATCACGATCTCGCCGGCCGTTGGCAGGTGCTGAACATAGCGCTGGAAGTACCATTGGCCCTTTTCCATATCGGTTGGCTTTTCAAGCGCTACAACCTTTGCTCCACGCGGATTGAGGTGTTCCATAAAGCGCTTGATCGTGCCGCCTTTACCAGCGGCGTCACGGCCCTCAAAGATAATGACCACTCGCTGTCCGGTATCGCGCACCCAGCTCTGCATCTTCAGCAGTTCAATCTGCAGCTCTTTCTTCCGCGCTTCATACTCCGCACGGGAGATTTTGTTGTCGTAAGGATAGTCTCCCTCACCGTCCGGCAGGCTCAGGTCGGGCTGGGTAGCTGCAGCGCTTGTTTCTGTTGCAGGGTTCGCGGCTATGGCCTCTTCTCGCGGGGAGATATCAACGATATTTTGGTCCAGGCTCATTAAGCGGCTCCTTTGCTTAGTTGGTTTTAACCTGAATTATCCTCCTTTCCCTGGCGGCAATGATGATCTGAATCAGGAAGCAGGCCGGTCGTGCCAAATGACTCTGTTTCCGCTTGTTTAGTCCTGATAAGATCCTTCGATTTTTTTGATTGCAGCCAGCAATGCCCGGTTATGGGGCACCTCGATTCCCAATTCCGTCGCCTGCCGACAAAGGTAGCCGGTAATGTAGTCGATCTCGGTATGGCGCTGATGCCGGGTGTCCTGCAGCATGGATGAATAGTTGGCAGCTGTCAGCTGTGCCACTTCCAGGGCTTTGGGATACAAACCATCGGGAAACAGTTTCAGGCCAAGCGCAGAGCTGACCTGATCGACCTCTTTGCAGACTGATTCCATCTGCGCAGATTTGACCGGGTCTGTGGCCAGGTCGCCATTCTGACAGCCGAGCAGTGCTGTCAGGGGGTTGATAGCGCAGTTGATCGCCAGCTTGCGCCACAGGCTCAGGTTAATATCCGGATCTGGCAGTATCTGCAGCTCTGCAGGGAGATATTCAGGCAGCCGGGCTGATGTTTGATTCTCGTCCAGTGTTCCGATCAGTGTTGATCCCCGTCCTGCCCAGACTACATCAAAAGGTGCGCGTAGCCAGGCGCCATCGGTCGTTGTTCCTGCCCTGATGCGCAGTGCCGGAAGGTGTGCCGCGATCTGTTGCTGAATACCCATGCCGTTTTGCAAAATCAACAGTTCAGCCGCATCATCCAGCTTCGGGCTGATGCTTGCCAGGGCTTCCAGGCTGTCGCAGGCCTTGGTGCACAGCAGCAGACGGTGGATCGTGCCACAGCACGCAGGGGTGACGGCCGCAGCAGGATGCCGGGTCGATTGTTCGCCCTCTGTCAGCTGGACTAGACCTTGTTGGCTGAACTGTGCCAGCCGCGCTTCGTTACGCAGTATCAGTGTGACCTGATGGCCGGCCTGCTGCAGCTTTGCCGCCCAGAGGCAGCCGATCGCTCCGGCTCCCAGAATATGCCACTGTTGATTCATAGGATCTGTTCTCATGTAGGACGCTGTCGGCATCATACCCTATCGCCTGCGCTATATAAGGTGAAATGGGGGCGTTGCTCGGCTAAAATCCGGCCAGGCTAATGTTTTATAAGGAGAGCGCAATGCCATCTTTCGACGTTGTATCTGAACTGGATATGCACGAAGTAACAAACGCAGTGGATCAGGCGAACCGCGAGATTCAGAACCGTTACGATTTTAAAGGTGTTGATGCCCGTATCGAGCGCAACGATGAACAGCTGGTGATGCATGCGGAAGTGGATTTTCAGCTGAACCAGATGCTGGAGCTGCTGAGTGGCCGTCTGACCGCCCGTAAGATCGATATCCGCTGCATGGAGATCAAGGATGTCGAAATGTCCAATCTGAGGGCGCGTCAGGTAATCGTGTTGCGTCAGGGGCTGGATCAGGCGATGTGCAAGAAAGTTACCAAGCTGATCAAAGATTCCAAGGTTAAGGTACAGACTCAGATTCAGGGCGAGCAGGTACGTGTCACCGGTAAGAAACGTGATGACCTGCAGCAGGCGATCGCGATGCTGCGTGAAGCGGATCTGGAACTGCCATTGCAGTTCAACAATTTCCGCGACTGAGCCGCTGTTCCGGGGCTGACATGGCGGTCAGTCCCTTTCCTTCCCCTGCGGCTCCGGGCCGCTCCCTCTGCTGGCCTGAACTGTTATTCTGCGCCGCTATCTAATTTGTTCTGATGTTCCCGCTGTGCTGTTAAGCTGGTGGCCATATGCACTTTGGCACCGTTAGCGCTCAGAGTGAGCACTGAAAAGAGGATGTTATGAACGAAGCTGCGGATAGAGATCTGACTGCCGGAGATGCAGCGAAACCGGCTGCGAACAGTGACCGTTCAGGCTGGATGGCTTCGGTTTTAAACCGCAGAACACTGATCTGCGCCTTTACCGGTTTTGCCTCCGGTATGCCGCTCTATGTATTGTTCCAGTTACTGCCGGCCTTCCTGCGGGAGCAGGGAGTGGGGTTAAAAGAGATCGGCCTGTTTGCGCTGGTGACCTTTCCCTATACCTGGAAGTTTATCTGGGCCCCGTTTATGGACAGCTACCGTTTGCCGTTTCTTGGGCGACGCCGTGGCTGGATGCTGCTGACTCAGTTGTTATTGCTGGGCTCTATAGCCACCCTGGGGATGTTCGATCCACAACAGTCTATCGGCGTGATCGCCTATCTGGCGCTGGCAGTGGCTTTCTTCAGCGCCAGTCAGGATATAGTGCTGGATGCCTATCGACGGGAACTGCTGCCGGATGAGGAGCTGGGCTGGGGTAACTCGGTGCATGTACAGGCTTACCGTATCTCCGGACTGGTGCCGGGGGCATTGGGACTGATTCTGGCGGATATACTGCCGTGGCAAACCGTGTTTGTCGTCATCGCCGCCTTTATGGTGCTGGGCATCGCGATGACTTTGGTGATCAAGGAGCCTGTCACGACAACCCCGCTGCCCACGTCACTGCGAGCAGCGGTGACAGAGCCTTTTGTCGATTTCCTGCGCCGTAATGGCTGGAAACCGGCCTTAATGGCACTGAGCTTTATGTTCCTTTATAAGCTTGGCGACAATATGGCGACCGCACTGTCGACGCCGTTCTATATCGATCTGGGTTTCGAACTCACTGAGATCGGCATTATTGCCAAGACCTCAGCCCTCTGGGCCTCGATTGTCGGTGGAGTACTGGGCGGCCTGTGGATGATCAGGCTGGGAATTAACCGTGCCCTGTGGATATTCGGCGTGGTGCAGGTGATCACTATCCTTGGCTTTGCCGCGCTGGCGGAGATTGGTCCGGATAAGCTGGCGCTGGCGGTGGTGATCAGCCTGGAGTATCTCGGAGTGGGCCTGGGAACGGCCGCCTTTACCGCCTTTATCGCCCGCTCGACCAGCGTCGCCTTTGCCGCGACACAGTTTGCCCTGTTTACCGCGCTGGCGGCCTTGCCTCGCACTTTTGCCAATGCCACTACCGGTTATATGGTGGAAGCTGTGGGCTGGACCGACTTCTTCCTGATATGTGCCGTGTTGTCGCTACCGGGGATGTTACTACTGGTAAAGCTGGCACCCTGGGGAGCTAGGCAGGGAGACTAGCGCAGGGAAGCGAAAGGCATATACAAAAAGAGACAGGCAAGCCTGTCTCTTTTTCGACTCAACGCTGTTGAATCAGATGCGCAGTGCGCCATCAACCTCAATGCAGCGGCCGTTGATGTAATCGTTTTCCATGATGAACGTTACCGTGGAAGCGATCTCCTCCGGCTTACCCAGGCGTTTGGCCGGGATGCCGGCAGCAATCTTGTCCAGGGCTTCCGGTTTCATGCTCATAACCATTTCAGTGCCGATGTAGCCCGGAGCAATGGAGGCTGCACGGATACCGTAGCGCGACAGTTCCTTAGCCCAGGTAACGGCCATGGCCTGCACGCCGGCTTTAGTAGCGGTGTAGTTGGTCTGGCCCATGTTTCCGTTGCGGGAGATGGAGGAGATGTTGATGATGCAGCCTTCAACGCCCAGATCGATCATCTTGGCAGCGGCTTCGCGACCGCAAAGGAAGGTACCGGTCAGGTTAACGTCCATCACCAGCTGCCACTGGTCCAGTGTCATCTTCTTGGTGACTTTGCCGGTCTCACGATCGACTTTCAGGAACAGACCATCGCGGGTAATACCGGCATTGTTGACCAGGCCGTTTACCGTTCCAAAATCTGCCACGACGTCATTAAACAATTTCTCGACATCGCCTTCGACGGAAACGTTGCACTCATAAGTGCGGGCTTCAACGCCTTTCTCTGCACAGAGTCCTGCCGTTTCGCTCAGGCCTTCCTGATCCAGATCTACCAGTGCCAGCTTGGCACCTTTGTCAGCCAGTTCCAGCGCCATTGCGCGGCCAAGACCCCGGCCACCGCCGGTGATGACGATCACTTTATCATTTAGTTGCATCGTGGATTACCTTAAAAATCTTTATGGAATTATTATTGTGCATTGCGTCATTGTGCGTATGCAAAATCTATCTCCAACCGCAAATAATGTCCAACCTAAAGCACCAATTGTAAGCAAATTGTCATGAATATATTGTAATAAAACCGGCGAAAGTGCTGGTAAAACAAGGTTAAGTTGCTGAAATCTATCCATAAATCCTTGTCTGGTTTGGGTGGGTGAAAATTGTGCTACTTTAGTCTTGTGTGCTGCACAATTGTGCATGTTGCACGATGAAGCCAATGATGGCGACGCTCAGCCTGGGCAATGGAAGCTGGTATGATGGGCTGGAGTGGTCATGGCCGTGTCGCTGGAGAGGGCGGTAAAGTGGCTTTTTAGTTGTCAGCAAAGGTAGGATTACCTCAGGCACTTGTAATCAGAGGTTGTTAATGCGCTTTCTTTTTTTGTTATTCATCATTGTTCCTATTATTGAGATAACCGTACTTCTGAAGGTAGGTGAGCTGATCGGTGGCTGGTATACCGTGGGGCTGGTTCTGCTTTCAGCCTTTATCGGCGTCAATATGCTGCGCTATCAGGGGCTTTCTACCCTGGCCCGGGCACAGCAGCGAATGGCGATGGGGGAGATGCCGGGGCAGGAGATGATCGAAGGTATTGTGTTGGCTGTCGGTGGCGCCTTGCTGGTTACTCCGGGATTTGTCACCGATGTGATTGGTTTCAGTTGTCTGATTCCGTTTACCCGCCAGGGCTTTGTCAGGTTACTGATGAGTCGTTTCACCATGGTAACAATGCAGCAAAACCAGAATCCGTTTGGCGCCTCGCCATTTGATGCCCCGGGGGCATCGCCGTTTGATCAGGCAGGCCAGCCGCCTTTCCATGATGATAAGCCTGCAGGCGGCGGAGACGTGATTGACGGCGAGTACAAGCGTAAGGATTAAGTCCCGAATACAGCTCACAGCAGAACAAAAGCGGCGCTGATGCGCCGCTTTTTGTCGTTTTGGGGCAGAAACAAAAAAATCTTAATTTTTTTTAGACTTTAGGTGTTGAAAAGAATTTGGCTGCCCCAACCTATGCAAACATCCGATGAGGCAATGGTCGCCTCCTCTAGTTACCTAAAACAATATGTTTTTCGATCAGATAAGATCAGGAGAATAACCAGATGAAAATTCGTCCGCTTCACGACCGTGTTGTGATTCGCCGCAGCGAAGAGGAAAAAACCACTGCTGCTGGTATCGTTCTGCCAGGTTCTGCTGCAGAAAAGCCAAATCAGGGTGAAGTTGTCGCTGTTGGTCAGGGTCGTGTTAACTCGAACGGTGATGTTCAGCCTCTGACTGTACAAGTGGGTGATAAAGTTCTGTTTGGTCAGTACGCCGGAAGCAACACCGTAAAAGTAGACGGTGAAGAGCTGCTGATCATGAGCGAGAACGAAATCTTTGGTGTACTGGAAGTCTGATTTCCGCTACCCAACTGATTTACTGAACGAATTTAACTGAGTTAAGAATACAGGATTTAGTGACAATGGCTGCTAAAGACGTACGTTTTGGAGATGATGCTCGTCAGGGCATGCTGCGCGGTGTAAACATTCTGGCTGACGCGGTAAAAACCACTCTGGGCCCTAAAGGCCGTAATGTTGTACTGGACAAAGCGTTCGGTGCCCCAACCGTAACTAAAGACGGTGTATCTGTTGCCAAAGAGATCGAACTGGAAGACAAGTTCGAGAACATGGGCGCGCAGATGGTTAAGGAAGTTGCTTCCCAGGCTAACGATGTAGCCGGTGACGGTACTACGACTGCAACTGTACTGGCTCAGGCGATCGTTAACGAAGGCCTGAAATCTGTTGCTGCCGGCATGAACCCAATGGATCTGAAACGCGGTATTGACAAAGCTGCTGCTGCAGTTGTTGCTGAGCTGGCTGAGCTGGCGGTGCCTTGTACTGATTCTAAAGCGATCGCTCAGGTAGGTACTATCTCTGCGAACTCTGATGAGCAGGTTGGCGAAATCATCGCAGAAGCGATGTCCAAAGTCGGTAAAGAAGGTGTTATCACCGTAGAAGAAGGTTCCGGCCTGGAAAACGAACTGTCTGTTGTAGAAGGCATGCAGTTCGACCGCGGTTACCTGTCTCCTTACTTCATCAACAACCAGGACAACATGAGCGCTGAAGTCGAGCAGCCATTCATTCTGCTGGTTGATAAGAAGATCTCTAACATCCGTGATCTGCTGCCTATCCTGGAGCAGGTTGCCAAGTCTTCCCGTCCTCTGCTGATCATTGCTGAAGACGTTGAAGGCGAAGCGCTGGCTACTCTGGTAGTGAACAACATGCGCGGTATCGTTAAGGTAGCAGCAGTTAAGGCTCCTGGCTTCGGAGATCGTCGTAAGGCGATGCTGGAAGACATCGCTATCCTGACTGGCGGTACTGTTATCTCTGAAGAAGTTGGTCTGAACCTGGAAACTGCGACTCTGGAGCAGCTGGGTCAGGCGAAGCGTGTTTCTATCACTAAAGAAAACACCACCATCGTTGATGGCGTTGGCGCTGCTGACACTATCGAAGCACGCGTTAACCAGATCCGTGCGCAGATGGAAGAAACAACTTCTGACTACGACCGCGAAAAACTGCAGGAGCGCGTTGCTAAGCTGGCAGGCGGTGTTGCAGTCATCAAAGTTGGTGCTGCGACTGAAGTAGAGATGAAAGAGAAGAAAGCTCGCGTAGAAGACGCGCTGCACGCTACCCGCGCCGCTGTTGAAGAAGGCGTTGTTGCTGGTGGTGGTGTTGCCCTGATCCGCGCGCTGAGCAAGGTTGCCGGTCTGGAAGGTGCTAACCATGACCAGACTGTTGGTATCGAGCTGGCTCTGCGCGCTATGGAAGCGCCAATGCGTCAGATCGTTGGCAACGCTGGCGACGAAGGTTCCGTTGTCGTATCTAAGGTACGTGAAGGCGAAGGCGCTTTCGGTTACAACGCCGGTACTGGCGAATACGGCGATATGCTGGAAATGGGTATCCTGGACCCAGCTAAAGTAACCCGTTCTGCTCTGCAGGCTGCTGCTTCTGTTGCTGGTCTGATGATCACGACTGAAGCGATGGTTGCTGACAAGCCTGCTGAAGCCGGTGCTGGCGCTGGTATGCCAGACATGGGCGGCATGGGCGGCATGGGTGGCATGGGCGGCATGATGTAATATCAAGCCGGTCATTCGGGAGGTAGCTGCTATGGCTGGCTGTTTCCCGCCGACCTTGCCGGCAGAATAGCGATTTAGTTATTCTGCATGAATGAGAGGGCTTAGGCCCTCTCATTTCGTTTGTTGCTCTGGCCGTATCTGATTAGTGCACTGAAGAATAGTCAGCCTGATACGACATTTAGTATTCTCCGCTTACCGCTTACCGCTTACCGCTTACCGCATCCCTGATGCTCGGCAGAATCTCTGCTCTATTCCCGAAATCTGATAATCGTTGCTTATCGGCAAAAGAAATTTTATAAAAAGTTTAATTTTTTTGGCTAAATAAGTGCCTTGAAAAACATCTCTGCGACTTTATATATTTTGTAACAGCAGGTCTCTTCGAGAATGCTGGATTGTCTGATTTTATTTTATATTGCTTCTTTTGGAGGATATACCATGAACTCAATCGATCTGACCCCACTGTATCGCAGTAGTATTGGCTATGACCGTCTGGCCTCTTTGCTAAACAGTGCATTAAATACCGATTCTTCTGCAGCGGCTTACCCCCCTTACAATATTGAAGTTCTGGATGAGAGCCGCTACGCAATTACGCTGGCAGTGGCGGGCTTCGAACAGGCTGAGTTAAGCATAAAGATTGAGAAGGGCGTGTTGAGTGTTTCCGGTGATAGGGCAAAAACTGAAGAGCGCAGGTACCTGCATCAGGGGATTGCTAACCGGGCATTTGAGCGTAAGTTCAATCTTGCTGAGCATGTGGAAGTAATCGGAGCGCAGCTGAATAACGGGCTACTCACCATAAACCTGGTGAAAGAGATACCCGAGGCGATGAAGCCTAAAACCATTGCTATCGATCAGGCCCCGAATGCATTGGAGCACAAAGCGGATCATCAGGCTGACGCCACAGACAGCAGCGCGGCCTGACAGCAGCGGGCTGTGGATTACCACAGCCCGCTTTTTTGTAGCAACGGCCGGTGCTTCAGCAGTGCTGCTGACTGCTGAGTCCGCCTCGGTTAGCGGTTTATCTGTCAGGCCGGGACTGTATGGCAGGCGGCGCTAAGAGGGTCATTTGAAGTGCTGTCGCTGGCTTTATACTACAGTCCGGTAAACAGACAGGAAAGGCCGAATAATTACTTTCCTGAAACAATATTAATACCTACCGAGCCTGGCAGGCTCGTATTAATAAGGGAGCGAGTCTATGAAAGGCAGGCTATTAAATGCATGTTTTCTGATGTTGGTTGTTTTATGCAGCCCCTATGCGGCAGCGGTATTGCCGGCTACAGACATATCAGGAAAGCCGTTTCCCTCTTTATCTCCGATGTTAAAGCAGGTGAGTCCTGCTGTCGTAAATATATCTACTTTTTCAAGGCAGCAGTACAGTTATAACCCGCTACTCAATGATCCGTTCTTCCGGCGGTTTTTTAATGTGCCAGAGCAGCGACAGTATTCTCAGCCCTCCAGAAAGAAGCAGCAGAGTGCTGGCTCGGGTGTAATTGTCGATGCGGAAGGTGGCATCGTAATGACTAACTACCATGTTATTAAAGGTGCCGATGAAGTCCAGGTCTCTCTGTATGATGGTCGCAGCTATCAGGCCCAGATTATTGGCGCTGACCCGGAACTCGATATTGCCGTGCTGAGTATTGAAAGTAACGGCCTTGTCGAGGTTGGCATCGCTGATTCCAATAAGCTGGAGGTCGGTGATTTTGTCGTTGCTATAGGTAACCCATTCGGTCTCGGTCAAACAGTGACTACCGGTATCGTCAGTGCGCTGGGACGTAGCGGGCTCGGGATTGAGGGGTACGAAAACTTTATCCAGACTGATGCCTCAATCAATCCGGGCAACTCCGGCGGGGCGCTGGTAAACCTGGCGGGTGAGCTGGTCGGTATTAATACCGCTATTATCGCGCCGTCTGGTGGCAATGTTGGGATCGGCTTCGCAATTCCGATTAACATGGCCCGGGCCAGTATGCAGCAGATCCTGAAGCACGGAGAGGTGCGCAGGGGCCAGATTGGTATCGGTATTCAGGAAATCACGCCGGACCTTCGCCGGGCCTTTAACCTCAGCAATGGCCAGACCGGGGTCTTGGTGAGCAATGTTGCCCAGAGCTCGCCGGCAGCAGATGCCGGGTTACAGTCCGGGGACATTATATTATCAGTTGATGGGCAGTCCGTTTCCTCTTCAGGGCAGTTGCGCAGCCTGATCGGCATCAAGGCGGTTGGGGAGCCGGTTACGCTGCTACTGCTGCGTGACGGTAAAAAACTGACCCGCCAGGTCAAGGTGGCTGAGCCACAGGCGTCTGCAGCTGCAAACGGCTACCTGCATGGGCTGCTTGAAGGCGTGGGTTTTGACAACGCTGCCAACAAGCAGGGGGTAGTCGTAAGCAACCTGGCACCGAACTCCGCAGCTGCTTTTCACGGTCTGCGTCCGGGAGACCTTATCGTGGCGGCTAACCGGCGCAGGGTTTATGACCTGGAGTCATTCCGCAAGGCGTTGCAGCGCAGCCCGAATTCGGTGTTGTTGCGGGTTGAGCGCGGCGGAGGCTCGTTCTTTGTGGTTATACGCTGATCGAATGAAGCGCTGTTTCGGTTGCAGTCTGCCGCTTCTTTTCGCACCTCCTGTCTGTGCTCCTGAGGGCGCTTTAACACCAGGCGTTGCCTGATCGACGGTAGCTTCCCGCTTGCGCGAGGGGAGGCTGCCGGGCGTGAAATATCACTGCGCGCTGATCTTTCTATATTTATTTTTACTGCCGCATTCTATTGCCTCTGCTCTGCAGGCCCCATATAGCGGGCCTTTTTTCTGCCTATACGCTCTGCGTATAGGCTCTTACGGAATTCCGATTGGTGTCTTTCTGGGCATCTATTAGTCTGATATCTCACCCTTGAGTGAAATCTCAAATCTAAAAAGAACAAACAAGAGACACCTGAAATGAACAAGACTGCTTCGCTTCTGGCTGGTGCTGTACTGAGTATGGGACTGGTTGCTGCTTCCCAGGCCGCTACGCTGAAAATGGCCTATGACGCTGACCCTGTATCCCTCGATCCCCATGAGCAGCTTTCCGGTGCTACTCTGCAGCTTTCCCACATGACTTTTGACCCGCTGGTACGCTGGGGACAGAATCTCAATATCGAACCACGTCTGGCTTCTTCCTGGGAGCGGGTTGATGATCTGACCATGCGTTTCCATCTGCGTGAAGGGGTTAAGTTCCACAGTGGAAATCCGTTTACCGCCAAAGATGTCGCTTTTACCTTCAACCGTCTGCGCGACTCTGCCGACTTCAAGGCGATCTTTGCTCCGTTCAAGGAGATCAAGGTTGTTGATGAACACACCGTTGACCTGGTGACCAACGAGCCGTTTCCGCTGGTATTGAATAACGCCACCTACCTGTTCCCGATGGACAGCAAGTTTTACAGCGGTGAAGATGCTAACGGTAAGCCGAAGGATCTGCTGGTTAAGCACGGTAACTCCTTTGCCTCCCGCAACCTGTCCGGTACCGGTCCTTACACCGTCACCTCCCGTGAGCAGGGTGTGAAGATGGAGTTCACCCGTAATATGGATTACTGGGACAAGCAATCTCCGGGCAATGTTAACAACATCGTGCTGACGCCAATTAAGGAAGCGCCAACCCGCGTTGCCGCACTGCTGTCCGGCGATGTGGACTTTATCGCGCCGGTACCGCCAACCGACCACAAGCGTATCGACCGCTCAGGCAAGGTGGAGCTGGTGACGATGGGTGGTACCCGTATCATCACTTTCCAGATGAACCAGAGCCGTGTTGAAGCCTTCAAGGATGTACGCGTGCGTCAGGCGATTGTTCATGCGATCAACCAGGAAGGTATCGTCAAGAAGATCATGAAAGGCTTCGCGACCCCGGCTGCCCAGTTCTCTCCGAAAGGCTACCTGGGTCACAATGACTCCCTCAAGCCGCGCTACGACCTGAAGAAAGCTAAGCAGCTGATGAAGGAGGCGGGCTACGAGAATGGCTTTACCGTTACGATGATGGCTCCGAACAACCGTTATGTGAACGATGCCAAGATTGCTCAGGCAGTTGCTTCCATGCTGTCCAAGATCAACATCAAGGTCGACCTCAAGACCATGCCGAAAGCACAGTACTGGCCTGAGTTCGACAAGCAGTCTGCTGACCTGATGATGATCGGCTGGCATGCAGACACTGAGGACTCCAACAACTTCTACGAGTTCCTCTCTACCTGCCGTAACAAAGACACCGGTGCTGGCCAGTACAACAGCGGTGAATACTGCAACACTGCTGTGGATAAGATGGTGGCCGAGGCGAACGCTGAGACCGACCAGGAAAAACGCGCTGCACTGATGCAGAAGATCGAAAAAACTATCTACGACGACGCGGGCTTCGTACCACTGCACTGGCAGAACCTGGCCTGGGCCGCACGTAAGAACGTTGAGATCCAGCCGGTTGTAAACGTGATGAACTTCCCATATCTGGGAGACCTGGTGGTTAAAGACTGATCACCCTGGAGTCCGGATGGATTGGATGATTCCCGGACTCCGGCTCTCTTTCTCAATGCAGGTTTAAATTGGGTTACCTTGGCGGTCGGCACCAGCCGGTGCGACCGCCTTTTTTAACCTGCAGAACCGTGCTTCCCTGTGCCCGTTACCTTAGAGTGTCTCCCCTGAATAGGCGGTGACGGCTTTGCCGAGGGTAGCCGGCAGCGATAATAATTTTAAGAAACAGAGTAATCCGGCAGGGAAATCCGGATCTACACAAGGCTGAGAAACCATGATTGCTTTTCTGATAAAACGCTTCTTTCAGGCTGTGGTAGTGATGTTTGTCATCAGTCTGATCAGCTTCTCCATTCAGGATAATCTCGGAGACCCACTGCGTGAGCTGGTTGGCCAGTCGGTCTCGGAAGAGGAACGCCAGGCGCTGCGGGATGAGATGGGGCTGAATGACCCTTTCCTGGTGCAGTATGCCCGCTTTGCTACCAATGCATTGCAGGGTGACCTGGGAACCTCCTATTTCTTTAAGGAACCGGCACTGGATGTAATACTCAATAAGCTGCCGGCAACGCTGGAGCTGGTTATTGGGGCGACCCTGATCATTGTGTTGGTCTCAGTGCCTACCGGTGTGTATTCGGCAATAAAGCCCAACAGTTTCTTCTCCCGGGCGGTGATGGGGATCAGTATCGTCGGCATCTCGGTGCCGGTATTCCTGACCGCAATCGGTCTTATCTATCTGTTCTCGATCGAGCTGGGCTGGATGCCATCCTATGGCCGCGGTGAAACCGTGCCGGTATTCGGCAGCTGGGAGACCGGCTTTGTTACCGGCGATGGCCTGGCACACCTGGTGCTGCCATGCTTTACCCTGGCATCGATCATGCTGCCGCTGTTTATCCGTCTGATCCGTGCCGAGATGATGGAAGTGCTGCAGTCCGAGTATGTGAAGTTTGCCTGGGCCAAGGGGATCTCCCCGACCCGGATCTATTTCCTGCATGCGCTGAAGAACACCATGCTGCCCGTGATCACCGTAGGTGGCGTACAGATTGGCACCATGGTGGCCTATACCATCCTGACTGAAACGGTATTCCAGTGGCCGGGTATGGGCTTCCTGTTCCTGGAAGCGGTTAACCGCGTTGATACGCCGCTGATTGTGGCCTATCTGATCGTTGTCGGCGCCATCTTCGTGATCACCAATACGCTGGTCGATCTGATCTATGGTCTGGTGAATCCAACAGTCAAACTGGCAGGTAAGTAGTGATGAGCAATCAGATTCTTGAAGCGGCTCCCGCTGCGCCGACGACCTGGCAGCGGATAAAGGACAGTCACCTGTGGCACAGCTTCAGCCGCGACCGCGTTGCCCAGTTCAGCCTGGCCGTGTTCCTCAGCTTTGTGGTGATGGCACTGTTTGCACCGGCGATTGCGCCGTTTGATCCATATGACGTGTCTCAGATCGATATCCTCGACTCCGAGATTCCGCCCAGCTGGAACGAAGATGAAGGTGATGCACGCTTCTGGCTCGGTACCGATGCCCAGGGACGTGATCTCTGGTCAACTATACTCTATGGCACCCGTACCTCATTGCTGATCGGTCTGGCGGCCGTCGCCCTGCAGGCGCTGTTGGGTATCTGCATGGGCCTGATGGCCGGTTACTTCGGTGGCCGGATCGACAGCCTGCTGATGCGACTGGCCGACGTGCAGCTCTCTTTCTCGACCATGATGGTGGCGATCGTAGTGCTGGCGGTATTCCAGGCCACTTTCGGTACCGAACTGTATCAGGAGCTGGCGATGTTTATGCTGATCATGGTGATCGGTATCGCCGAGTGGCCGCAATACGCCCGCACCATCCGTGCCTCGGTACTGGCTGAGAAGAAGAAAGAGTATGTGGATGCTGCCCGGGTGATGGGGCTGCGTTCGCCACGGATTATGTTCCGTCATATCCTGCCCAATACACTTTCGCCGATCCTGGTTATCTCCACGGTGCAGGTGGCCAATGCCATCATCTCCGAGGCCTCGCTCTCCTTCCTCGGGCTGGGTATGCCGGTGTCGGAGCCATCACTGGGCTCGCTGATCTCCAGTGGCTTTGAGTATATCTTCTCCGGCTCCTGGTGGATCACGGTGATTCCGGGTGCTGTGCTGATCAGCCTGGTGCTGGTGATGAACCTGCTGGGTGACTGGCTGCGTGACGTACTCAACCCGAAACTCTACAAGGGGTAATAACGATGGCTTTGTTAGAAGTAAAAGACCTCGAAGTAGGTTTCGGCCTGCGCAGCGGTGAAGTTAAGGCGCTGCGAAATATCAGTTTCTCCCTCGAACGCGGAGAGCGCCTGGGAGTGGTGGGCGAATCCGGTGCCGGTAAGTCGGTACTGGGCTTTGCCATCCTCAACCTGTTGTCCCGTCCGGGTTATATTTCCAATGGCGAGATCAGTTTCGAGGGTAAGAACCTGGCTGATCTGTCGGCGGCAGAACTGCGTTCGGTCAGGGGTAACCGCATCTCGATGATCTTCCAGGATCCGATGATGACCCTGAACCCGGTACTGACTATCGGTGAGCAGATGGTGGAATGCCTGCTGGCCCATCATAAGATCAGTAAACAGGATGCCCGCAAGATCGCCCTGCAGAAGCTGCAGCAGGTGTATATCCCGTCGCCGGAAACCCGTCTGGATCAGTATCCTCACGAACTGTCCGGCGGTATGCGCCAGCGTATCGTGATCGCCATCGGCCTGCTGATGGACCCGGATATCATTATCGCCGACGAACCGACCACCGCACTGGATGTGACCATTCAGGCGGAAATCATGGAGCTGATGCTGGAGCTGTGTGAACGTAACAACGTGGCACTGATCCTGATCACCCATGATCTGGGGGTTGTCTCCCAGGTAACACAGAAGACCATCGTGATGTACGCCGGCCGTATTATTGAGCAGGGGCCGACCAAAGAGATCATCAACGATGCCCAGCATCCTTATACCCAGGGTCTGATGAACGCACTGCCACAGATGGGCATCCCGGGCCAGCGCCTGAATCAGATCCGTGGTTCGATGCCTCCGCTGCAGCGCATCCCGACCGGTTGCGCCTTCAATCCGCGCTGTAACTATGTAATGGAAAGCTGCAAACACAACCTGCCGGAGTTTACCCAGTCCGGAGGCTGTCAGGTGGCCTGTCATATGGTGGCGGAGATGAAACGAGAAGAACAGGCGGCGCGTCTGCAGTCGCAGGAGGTAGGACAGGAATGAATAACATGACTGAACAGCATTCTGTGACGGCTGCCGAGGCCGCCGTAACGCAAAACAGCGAAACCGCACAGGAAAGCCTGGTACAGATCGATGACCTGTATAAGAAGTTTTCTATCTCCGGTGATTTCCTCGACCAGCTCAAGTTCAAGGGCGGCAAGCTGGTGCGTGAACAGGAGCATGTGCACGCCATCAACGGCGTCAGCCTCGAAGTGATGCGCGGCGAAGCACTCTGCGTGGTGGGAGAATCCGGTTGTGGTAAATCCACCGTAGCGCGTACCGTGATGGGGCTGCTGAAACCCTCCGCAGGTTCAGTCAGCTATCAGGGAGAGCGTATCGATAACCTGAATGATCGCCAGCTGATGCCCTATCGCCGCAAGATGCAGATGATCTTCCAGAACCCTTATGCCTCGCTGAATCCGCGTATGACCATTCAGGAAACCCTGATGGAGCCGGTGGCACTGCATAACCCGAACTGGAACGCCACCGAAGTACGCGACAAGGTGCATGAAGTGATGTTCTCGGTCGGTATCGATCCGAGCTGGGGCGAGCGTTACTCCCATGAGTTCTCCGGTGGTCAGCGTCAGCGTATCAGTATCGCCCGCGCCCTGGCGGTCGATCCGGAGTTTATCGTTGCCGATGAGCCGATCTCGGCACTGGACGTATCGATACAGGCGCAGGTGCTTAATCTGCTGATGGACGCCCAGGAACAGCGTAACCTGACCTACCTGTTTATTACCCATGACCTGTCGGTGGTCGAGCACTTTGGTACCCGGGTGGCGGTGATGTATCTCGGTACTTTATGCGAACTGGCACCGACCCGAACCCTGTTTGCCAAACCTCGACACCCCTATACTCAGGCACTGATGTCAGCGATTCCGCGACTGGAGGATGACCGCCCGCAGCATATTAAGCTGACCGGCGAAGTGCCGACCCCGGTTAACCTGCCGTCCGGTTGTGTTTTCCACGGCCGTTGCCCTTACGCCAACGACCGCTGCAAACAGCAGATACCGCAGCTGATCACCACCGATGAAGGTGGCCAGGTTGCCTGCCATGCGGTGGAAGAGGGGCGCATCTAGAGAACAGCGGCAAGTGAGAAGCCAGCAGCTGAAAGCAAAGCGGACAGCCTGGTCACTTGCCCTGAACTGATAACTTTCTGCTTGGAGCTTAAAGCTATTGTCTTGCAGCTCCGAGCGTAGCGAGGATTTTATGCTGAAGATCAGCAGTGGTTTTGATGCCGGTAACATCGAAGTGCTCGACGCCGGGCGTAGCGACGATATCCAGCTGGCGATTCGTAAGGATAACAACTCCGATTTCTTCCAGTGGTTCCATTACCGGGTGCAGGGGGCGATGGATCAGGCGCTGAAGATGCGCCTGTGCAATGCCTCAGAGGCCGCCTATGTGGATGGCTGGGATGATTACCAGGCCGTCGCCTCCTATGACCGCAAGTACTGGTTCCGGGTACCGACCCGCTATGACAACGGCGAGCTGGTGATTGAGCATGAGCCGGAACAGAACAGCATCTACTATGCCTACTTTGCCCCCTACAGCTATGAGCGTCACCTCGACCTGATCGGCTGGGCACAGCAGTCACCGCTGGTTGCCGTAGAGGATCTGGGGACAACCCTGGATGGCCGCGATATGAACCTGCTGCGGATCGGCGAGCCATCGCCGGAGAAAAAGGTGATCTGGCTGACCGCCCGCCAGCATCCGGGTGAAACCATGGCTGAATGGTGCATGGAAGGCTTTCTCGACAGTCTGCTGGATAGTACGAACGCCCAGGCCCGCCGTCTGTTACAGCGAGCGGTGGTCTACGCCGTGCCCAATATGAATCCCGATGGTGCTGCCCGCGGGCATCTGCGAACCAATGCAGTCGGTGCGAATCTAAACCGTGAATGGCAGACGCCGACGCCAGAGCGCAGCCCTGAGGTACTGGTAGTACGTGAGGCGATGGAGCGCAGCGGTGTTGACCTGTTTCTTGACCTGCACGGTGATGAAGCCCTGCCGGTGAACTTTATTGCCGGCCAGCTGGGCGTGCCAACCGCCAGTGAGGCTGTACTGCAACAGGAACACCAGTTTGAGCTGGACCTGATGGCGGCCAGTGCCGATTTCCAGATGGAACGCGGCTACGAGCCTGGCAAGTTTGGCGAAGAGACGATGACGATCGCGGCAAACTGGGTCGGCCATCGCTTCGATTGCCCGGCCATGACACTGGAGATGCCGTTCAAGGATCATGACCTGATGCCGGACCCCGAACAGGGCTGGTCTGCCGAGCGCTCCATGCGCCTGGGTGAGGCGTTGCTGTTCCCGTTGACGCGCTGGCTGGAACCTCAGTGAAACTGATGCCGGTGAACGCCTTTAACCGGCTGGGGGGATAATCCACTATGGAAATTCGCTGGCTGGATGACTTTATCGCCCTGGCGAAGACCCGTCATTTTTCGCGTGCGGCAGATGACCGCAACGTGACACAGCCGACCCTGAGCCGGCGTATCAAGCTGTTGGAAGATGAGATGGGGGTTACCCTGATCGACCGCAACAGCCTGCCACTGGCGCTAACCCCGGCCGGGGAGGTTTTTCTGGCCGGGGCAGAGCAGATCTCCCGGATTGCCAGGGAGACCAAGGCCCGCTGTGGTGAAATCCGTGAAAGTGAGGCCAACACCCTCAGTTTCGCCACCACCCAGACGCTCTATCTCAGCCTCTACCGCAGCTGGCTGCAGCCGCTGTCCGAGGCGCAAGGCATTGCTGTCGAGCTGAACCTTAATTCCACCGCCTGGGTCGGGGCCGATTTCGTCAGTGCCCTGCATCAGGGGCAGTGCGACCTGGCCCTGTTTTTCTGGCACCCGGCGATGGAAGCGATCCGCGAACTGGACGAAGACCGCTTCGAACACCTGGTTATCGGCCATGAAACACTGGTGCCGGTGTCCGCGCTGGATGATTCCGGCCAGCCGTTGTACCGCTTGCCGGGTGAGCACAAGACTCCGCTGCCCTATATCGGTTACAACGATGCCTCATTCCTGCGCCCGGTGATCGCCCAGAACCTGCAACAGCAGCTGGTGCCTCCGAACCTAATCACCATGAACGAGAATGTACACTCGGTCAGCGTGAAGGCCATGATCAAAGAGGGCTTTGGTTTTGGCTGGGTGCCGCGTCGGTTGGTGGAAGACAGCCTTAGCTATAACTCACTGGCACTGGCCGGAGGCAGTGAGTGGAATATTCCGCTGCAGATCCGCCTTTTCCGGGCCAGAGACAATACACATCCGAACCTGCAGGCGCTGTGGCAGTTGCTACAGGCTGAGGCGCTCAACAGTGGCGCTAATCCCCAGCTGCAGTCTGAAAAATAATAAGAGGATTCAATGGATCAGCGTTTCATTCGTCATATTGAACAGCTGCAGAACAGCAGCGAACAGCACTGCAGTGAATACGGCTTCGATGGTTTACTGATCGGCTCCGGAGCAATTCGCCATCGCTTCAGGGACGACACCCACTATCCGTTTCGTGCCAATCCGCAGTTTCTGCAATGGCTGCCATTCCTCGGCGAGCATCCGGACTGCTGGCTGCTGGTCCGCACAGGACGCAAGCCGCTGCTGCTGTATCATTTTCCGCAGGACTTCTGGCACATGACGCCGGAGCTGCCCTCTGACTGGTGGACGGATAGTTTTGAAATCCTGCCCTATAGTCAGCCCGCCGAGCTGCAGGCCGCACTGCCTGCCAGTCTCCGCCTGGCGGTATTGAGTGAGCAGTCACTGACTGAGATGGCCCCGCAATGGCAGCTCAACCCGGCTGAGCTGCTGGCTGCACTGGATTACCAGCGGGCAGTTAAAAGTGAGTGGGAGCAGCATTGCCTGCGTCAGGCCAACCGGATCGCTGTGACCGGACATCGGGCGGCAGAGCAGGCTTTCCTCAGTGGTCAGAGCGAATACCAGATCCACCAGAGCTACCTGAATGCGATTGACCATAACGAACGGGACATGCCCTACGATAATATCGTCGCACTCAATGAGCATGCCGCCGTATTGCACTATCAGTTCCAGCAGCGCCAGGCGCCGGAATCTGTTCGTTCCCTGCTGATCGATGCCGGTGCCAGCTATCTGGGATATGCCGCTGATATCACCCGTACCTTTGCCAATAAGGAAAGTCATGACGGGGGGCTGTTCGCAGAGCTGATTACAGGGCTGGACAAAGCGCAGTGCAGGTTGATGGATCAGGTCAGGGCCGGCGTTGATTTTGTTGAACTGCATCAGGCTATGCACCGGATGATTGCCGCTTTGCTGAACGACAGCGGGTTGGTGAGTGCTGACATTGATCGCCAGCTGGCGCAGGGTATCACCCGTACCTTTTTCCCCCATGGCCTGGGGCACTTTCTTGGCTTGCAGGTGCACGATGTCGGAGGCTGGCAGCAGGATGCTGCAGGTAATCAGCGCCAGCCGCCCGTGGAGCATCCGTTCCTGCGCCTGACCCGGACGCTGCAGGCGGGCCAGGTGATCACGGTGGAGCCGGGGCTCTATTTTATTCCGATGTTGTTGCAGCAGCTGCGTAACAGTGAGGCGTCGGAAACGGTGAACTGGGCGCTGGTGGAGAGGCTGCAGCCTTTCGGCGGTATCCGCATCGAGGATAATGTGCTGATTATGGCGGAAGGAAACGAGAACTTTACCCGGGATGCTTTTACGCAATAGCCTCGGCGTTTCAGGCCCGAACTCAGAGGCCTGACCGGACCCGATCCCCCGTCAGTCAAAGTGGCGCAGGGTCGGGTTTGCTGTACCTGCGAAAACTGTTAGTGTGATGCCACAATAGCGCCATCACTGACCGTTGGCGCTGAAAAGGATGCAAAGGTAACAACAGACAATGAGCCGCCGCGACGATTTCGAAATGCCTGATCTAGGCCCCGCTGAACCCGACCGGGCACCCCGCTATCAGGATAAGGGCAACAGTGCCGCAAAACCTGCCCCCCAGCTTCCCGTTCAACCCAGTGGCCCAGGCTGGATCTATTCCTTTGTAATGATTGTGCTGGTCGTTGCAATCGCGGGTATCGCCTACTGGAACCTGTTGCTACAGGAGACGCTGGATAAGCGCGAGCAACAGCTGAGCCAGATGCAGAGCAGCCTGACGGATATCAAACAGCTGATGAATATTGCCGAGTCCAGTGCCGAGCAGTCAGGCCAGACCATGCAACAACAGCTGAATAGCGTACGCGGAACGGCCGAGCAGAAGTATAAACACTTTGACTCCGAGATCGCCAAGCTCTGGACCATTGCCTATCAGCGTAACAAGCCGAAGCTGGAATCTCAGGATAAGACCCTTAAAGCACAGGATAAGACTCTCAAGGAGCAGGCGGACAGCCTGGCGGCCAATGCCAGTGCCATCAGCCAGCAGGCAAAAGTACTGGAGAGTCAGCAACAGGCATTGGCGCTGCAGGAAAAATCGCTGGCTTCTCTTGAGCGTCAGCTGAAAGCCAGTGAGAAGAAAAACAGCGCACTGGAGCAGAAGCTGGCCGCACTGGATAAATCACTGGGCAAGCAGCTCAGCTCACTGAAAAGCGAACAGCAGCAACAGCTTCAGGCTGCGGCGGCAAAACAGGACAGCCGCCTGAAAGATCAGTTGGCCAGGACGCAGACTCAGCTCAGTGCCGATGCCGAAGCAATGACCGAGCAGCAGAATGAACTGCTGAATGCCCAGCGTGAGCTGACCGATCGTCTGGCTGAGCTGGAACTGAAGCAGCGTGCCGCCAGCAGCGGTCAGTCCCTGGAGCGGCGGGTGAAAACCAACGAACAGGCCGTACAGGCGTTTGATAGTGCCCGCCGTCAATTGAATCGTGATCTGCTGCAGGTGCGTCAGAAACTCAACAATCTGCAGCTGAAAATCGAGCAGGCCAGAATCCGCTAAGCGCTGTCAGCCCAGGTCACCTCTTGCCTTGCGAACACGAGCAGAGGGTGGCCGGGGCTGCGTTTTCAGCATAGTGTTGTCGTGCCGGTGACTGGCATATTGGATTTTTGAATCCTATTCTGCAAAGCTTGAGAGACCGATAACCTTACAATTCAGGTAGAAATTATCCGCATGTCATTGTCAGGCAGGGCGCCAGGCGGCAAAATACACGGTTTGATTAATAATCAGGCGAATACACGTTAATGAAAATCCGTGCGTTTTTTGCACTGACTCTGCCGGACGCCGTGGTGCGCTGGCTGGCGGATCATGCCGATACCCTGTGTGAATTCGACCGTAAGATGGAAGTGCAGTGGGTGGATTCTGAAAACTACCACCTGACCCTCTCTTTTCTGGGAGATATCACGCTGGATCAGGTGGATCGTCTGGAGGCTGTAGCCCGGGAGCGACTGCAAGACGTTACCTCGCTTCAGATCCATATAAACGATACCCGCTACTATCGCGTTAACAAAAAGAATGCGCTGGTGGCGGCGATACCGCTGCACAGCGATGAGCTGATCCGCCTGCACGATGCGACGCTGGAAATTGCCGAAAGCGCCGACGTCGAGTGTGAAGACCGTGACTTTATGCCGCATATCACACTGGGCCGGATTCCGGGCAAGAAAAGCAACTTTCAGCCACCGGAGATGTGGCCTGAGGTTGATCTGATCAGCCTGGCAGACTCCGTGGTGCTGTTCCAGAGCAAGCCCGGAGAGCGTGGCTCCATCTACACGCCGCTATTTGAGATTCCGTTGCAAGACCTCGCCTGATACTCCCTGACTCCAACTGCTGAGACACCCATGCGTTCACCTGAATTGCTATCCCCTGCGGGAACACTGAAAAACATGAAGTATGCGTTCGCTTACGGCGCTGATGCCGTCTATGCGGGCCAGCCACGCTACAGCCTGCGCGTACGCAATAATGACTTCAATATGGATAACCTGGGCAACGGAATCGATCTGGCACACCAGCTGGGTAAGAAATTCTTCCTTGCCAGTAATATTCTGCCCCACAACTCCAAGCTGACCACCTATCTGGACGATATGCGTCCGGTGATCGAGATGGGACCGGATGCTCTGATTATGTCTGATCCGGGCCTGATCATGATGGTGCGTGAAGCCTTCCCTGATGTGCCGATCCATCTCTCAGTCCAGGCTAACACCATGAACTGGGCCTCGGTTAAGTTCTGGCACAGTGTTGGTGTAGAGCGGGTTATCCTGTCCCGAGAGCTGTCGCTGGACGAAGTGGCTGAGATTCGTGATCGCTGTCCCGAGATGGAGATCGAGGTTTTCGTTCACGGTTCACTCTGTATCGCATACTCCGGCCGCTGCCTGCTGTCTGGCTATATCAACAAGCGTGACCCCAACCAGGGAACCTGCACCAACACCTGTCGTTGGAAGTACGACGCCCATGAAGCTAAGCAGGATGAAAGCGGTGACCTGATTCCGGTGCAGCAATTCGATCCTCAGGCGCAGCCTGTAACGCCTGACCTGGGTATCGGTGAGCCAACCGAGAAGATGTACCTGCTGCAGGAAGAGACCCGCCCGGGCGAGCTGATGCCGGCCTATGAGGACGAGCACGGTACCTACATCATGAACTCCAAGGACCTGCGTGCCATCCAGCACGTGCACCGTCTGGCCGAGATGGGTGTTGACTCCCTGAAGATTGAAGGACGCACCAAATCCCACTACTACGTGGCACGTACCGCCCAGGTTTACCGCAAGGCGATCAACGATGCGGTGGCCGGTAAGCCGTTCGATATGCAGCTGATGAATGAGCTGGAGAACCTGGCGAACCGTGGCTACACCGAAGGTTTCTACCGTCGCCATGTGCACGACGAATACCAGAACTACGAAGCCGGAAACTCCATCGGTGTTCATCAGCAGTTTGTCGGCGAGATCCTCAACTTCGACAAGAACAGCGGCATGGTTCAGGTTGATGTGCGTAACCGCTTTGAGAAGGGCGATACGCTGGAACTGATGACCCCGCAGGGTAACCAGAAATTCGAGCTGAAGAACCTGGTCGACAAGAAGGGCCGTGATACTGATGCGGCACCGGGTTCCGGCCATGTGGTCAGCTTCCCGCTCGACTTCGAGATCGATCCGGACTATGCCCTGCTGATGCGTGACCTGCCCAACGCACCGAAATAATCTCAGGCTGACCCTGTGAGATAAAGGCGCTGCAAAGCGCCTTTTTTGCGGCCGAAAACTGAAGATGGATCTGATGATGTCTGTTGCAGTTATGGAAACTGATAAATACTGCTTGCGCCGGGCCTTAAGGCCCTTCTCCTTCAGCGTCGCGCTGATCACCTGCCTTACCGGTATTCTCACCGCCGCTGCCGATGGCTTTGGCGACCCATTGCGTATACTGGCTGTGCTGTGCGGTGGCGTCCTGCTGCAGGCCGGTGTGAACCTGATCAACGACTACAGCGACCTGGACGCCCTGCGCCAGCCTGATGCCGTACAGCAGGTGCAGCGTAACTTCCGCCTTGGACTCGGTTGCTTTGCCGTGGCGACGTTGATTGCATTGTGGCTGATTACCCAGGTTGGCAGCAGCCTGTTGCTACTTTGCAGCGTCGGGCTGGTGGGGGCATTGGGGTACACCCTGAAGCCGATCAACTACAAGGCGCGTGGCCTGGGGGTGGTGCTGGTGTTCTGGCTGATGGGGGTGTTGATGGTCACCGGCAGCCATCTGGCGATCAGCGGTGAATGGAGCCTGAAAGCAGCCGTTCTGTCATTGCCGCTCAGTGTGCTGGTGGCGCTGTTACTGCTGAGTAACGAGCTGCGTGACATTGAGTCAGACCGGGCCGATGGCATTGAAACCCTGACGGTCAGGGTCGGTTATCAGCATGCCGCCCGCTACTATCGCATTGCACTGCTGGCTGTCTGTATTCTGACCGCCGTGTTGCTCATCGCCGGTTATCTTGCATCGATCTGGCTGCTACTGCCGTCAATTCTGCTGCTGCCCGGTTTGCTGCGCCTGCTGCGCAGTAGCCCACAGGTGCGTCGCGCACTGACGCCGCGAACCGGCAGGCTGCTGCTGGTCTATGGCGTCGGCTATTGCCTGACTCTGGCTACAGCCCTGCTGTAGCCGTTCCTCTATATTGGGCTGACAGCGCCCGTTTCAAGCCGGTCAGATTAAAAAATTGTTAGAAATCAGATATTTCAACAAAGTTAAAAATAGTTGTTGAAATGTCTGTCAGGAGTGGTATTACTAATATTGCGAACGATAACTTTGCAGTAAGGATTCAAGATGATTTTAAATATCACAAACCGCAACGACAAAGTTTCACCGGCTGTTCGAGACAAGATTTCTGACTGGCTGAATAGCAGTCAGGATCGTTATGAAACAATTACCCGTGCACAGGTCACTTTTGATAAGGCTGTTCGTCAGGATTCCGTAGAAGCCACTATTCATGTAGCCGGGAAAGAAGTATTTGCAAAAGCCAATGGCGATAATCTATACGCCGCGCTGGATTCACTGAGTGAGAAGGTCGATAAACAGCTGGCAAAAATTCATCAGAAAAAAGTAATTAAGAAGGGATCTAAAAAACCTGAAGAGCCAGTACCGGCTGATCCGATTTCTGAAATGGATGATGAAGATACGGAGTATGAACTGAATTAAAATCCTTTTAGATTGTATTCGTTGGAATGCGAGTTTTAGTCTGAAAGGGTAGGTTGAGGTTAAAACGTTTGATTTAAACCCAACAGCGATTGAGGATGTGATTTCATAGGAAGCCCCGAAGTAAGGTGTCAGAGCCGGACTTCGGGGCTTTTTAGTGGGCCGATTTCAGCGAGAGGGTAATCCGAAAATGATCATCAGTTACAGAGTCGCCGTTGAAAGTGATCGTGACTCAGTCTCAGAATTACTGGCTCAGCTCGGCTATCAGGTAACGCCTGCCCAGGTGAGTCAAAGGCTGCAGGCTATTCGCCAGCGTCAGGGTGAGGTTATGGTAGCCTGCAAGGGCGACAGGGTGGTGGGATGTATAAACGCCATCCGGGATCTGCGACTGGCGGCCGGTGAAGTGGGGGAGCTGGTCAGCCTTGTGGTAGAACAGGGTCACCGTGGTGAGGGGATCGGGCGGGGACTGATATCTGAGGCCGTGCAATGGCTGGCCGATAATCACTGTGAAAAGGTCAGAGTGCGGGCAAATACCATTCGCGAGCAAGCACATCGGTTTTATACAGAGATGGGCTTTAATGAGGTTAAATGTCAGAAAATATTTGTCCTGAATATATCCCGGGATGACTAAAATAGATTAGAGCGGTGTAACCGGGTTAACGTCCAGCCAGAGCGTGGGTATCAGCGTGAAACAGTGTTTTCAGATCAAGCCTGTGCTTATAGACAGTTTTGATTTTGGGTTTTTCGAAAGAGACTGATCTTTGGGTTTACTACTGTATCGATAAATATGATCAGATTCAGGCTGGTCTGAAAGCTGAGTCGGCGACAGGTGTGGCGATCTGTTAAGCCATTACTGACTGATCGGTATTTAAATAGTCAGCTACAGTGCTGCCAGGCTCTTGGTTGACTACTTTTTGAAGTTTATTACTAATAGAGCCTTGTCATAAAGGCCGCTTAAATACCTGCTTGTCTGGTATTAGTATTAAATTCAATACGCGGGCCCGGGCAGTTTTTTGATTGGTTTGACTATTGAACCCCGACAGAAACGTCAGCTATCCGGGTTGAGTAATCTGTTCTGACGTAAGCACTCTGCTGTCAGTTCTATAAATGCCCGAACCCTGGTGGAAGCGTAGCGGCCTTCACGATGCACAATATGTATAGGCAATGGGGCGGGTTCAAACTCGGTCAGGACCCTTTCCAGCTGTCCGGCAGCCAGCTGCCCGGCGGCCTGGTAGGAGAGCAGGCGGGTGATGCCAAACCCTGAGAGTGCAGCTTCCAGTGCGGCGTCGTTGGTGGTAACCCGTAGCCGTGGCTTTACCTTAACGGAGCGTTCATTGCGGGTATGGCTGAATTTCCATTCCAATATCTGCGATGCCGGGCTGGAGGAGATGATCTGATGATCGATCAGCTGGTCTGGTGTTTCGGGCCGGCCCGCCACTTTCAGGTACTCCGGTGAGGCACAGAGTAGCAACCGCACGGCCCCGACCTTCAGTGCCCGCATGCTGGAGTCGGCCAGCTCGCCAATCCGTATGCCTACATCCAGCCCCTCCTCAAGCAGATTGACCACCCTATCCACAAACAGCGCATCCACCTCGGTTTCCGGATAACGTTGCAGATATTCCACGATGACGGGGGTTATATAGAGGCGGCCAAACATAGCCGGGGCCGTGATGGCCAGAGCACCGCGGGGTGCCGCATGGATTCCGGCGGCCGCTTCGTTGGCGGCATCAATCTGGGCAATGATGCGGCGGGCATCTTCCAGATAGTGCCTGCCTGCGTCTGTTACCCGGACATAGCGGGTTGTCCGGTTCAGGAGTTTTACTTTCAGGCGCTCTTCCAGTGCCGTGATAGCACGGGTGACCGCAGGTGGTGACATCGTCAGGCGCCGCGCGGCCCTGGTAAAGCCCTCTTCTTCGGCAACGGCCACAAAGACCTGCATCAGGTGTAGCTGATCCATAGATTATTCCATTTAGTGGAAGAATATATTGTTTTCTGCACGGATTCTTAAAGCAAGTGTGATTTGGCAAAGTAAGTCTATGCACAGTGTCGCACTCCACCGCGACCCTGAGCGTAACCCTTACTTTCAGAACCAGTGGAGAAGCATCATGAACAGAATCAATCTGGTAACCGATCATAACGCCACTCAGGAACAGCAGGGCCTGTTCGATGCGATTCAGGGACAGCTGGGCATGGTGCCCAACTTCCTGCGGGTGTTTGCCAACTCTCCGGCGGCCCTGCGAGGCTTTCTTGGATTGCACAGTATTGCCGCAGAGGGCGGGCTGGATCTCCAGACTAAAGAGCGCATCGCACTGACGCTGGCAGAACAGAATGCCTGTCAGTACTGCGTCTCAGCCCATACTGCTATCGGTCGAAAAGCGGGGCTGGATGCCGCAGAGATCGCCGCCAACCGGGCGGGCGGCAGTCGCGATGTAAAAGCGGATGCGGCGGTGAAGTTCGCCCGCTCGCTGGCACAGAACAGCGGCGGGGTGACCAATACAGAACTGCTGGCGATCCGCAATGCCGGTTACAGCGACGGCGAGATCGTCGAGATTATTACCCATGTCGGGATGAACATCCTGACCAATATGATCGGCAGGGCGAGCCAGGTGGCGATCGACTTTCCTAAAGTCGAGCTGCAAAGCGCCTGAGCAAGCCTGAGGGTAGCGATCCGGCAGGATCGCTACCGCATCCCGGAACCAGCCGGAGAAGAGAGCCATGGCACACCAATATGCGAAAATCGCCTATACCGACAGCGTGCGTCAGATCCAGCGCGAAATGGGCAGCCGCCAGGGCTACGCCGGTATGGATCGCGGTGAGGACACTAACTACCTGATGGGAGCGCTCGAGGCCGCCTTTATCGCTGCTCGGGACAGCTTCTATATGGCCAGTGTCAGTGAGACCGGCTGGCCCTACCTGCAACACCGGGGCGGACCGGCCGGGTTTATGCGGGTGCTGGATGCACAGACCCTGGCGTTTGCTGACTTCAGTGGCAACCGCCAGTACATCAGCAGCGGTAACTTCCGCAATAATGACCGGGTGGCGTTGTTCTTTATGGATTACCCTAATCGCACCCGGCTTAAGCTGCTGGGACGGGTGTCGCAGATCCCGCATGATGACTGGGAAGCCCTGGCGGCGCTGGAAGATGACAGCTATAGAGCACAGGTCGAGCGAGGCTATCGTATCCGAATCGAAGCTTTTGATTGGAACTGTCCGCAGCATATCAGGCCCCGCTACAGTGCCGAGCAGATCGATGAGTTGCTGGTGCCGTTGCAGCAGGAGCTGCAACAACTGAAAACCGGGGGCGCGCCGGGCCGTCACTGGCCTGCGCTGATCGGTGAGGGCGAGCTAACTCTGGTGGTCAGCGGGATGCGCCAGCTGACGCCAAGGATACGTGCCTTTGAGCTGCGACATCCGGACGCTGAGGCGTTACCTGAAGTAGAGGCCGGTGCACATCTGCAGATCCGGTTGCCGCTGGACAGTGGGGAAGAGGTCATTCGCCACTATTCGATCTGTTCCAACCCGGCGCGACGGGATATCTACGAGATTGCCGTACTGCATGAACCCGATGGCGGCGGGGGCTCGGCCGCGCTGCATCGTCACCTGAGCCTGGGGCAGCAGCTATGTTGTGATCTGCCTCAGAACCACTTTCCACTGCAGCAGGATAGGAGTCCGGTACTCCTGATTGCCGGTGGAATCGGTATTACGCCGATCAAGGCCATGGCGCAGGCACTGGACGCCCGGGGAACTGAGCTTCAGTTACACTACGCCGGTCGCAGCCTGAGGGAGATGGCCTTCGCCGACCGACTGCAGCGTCAGCTGGGCGAGCGTATCAGGCTCTGGCCCTCGGATCAGCAGCGAATGCCTCTGGCTCAGATCCTTTCCGCAGCACCGGGTAATGTCCGTATCTATACTTGCGGCCCGAGCCGGCTGATCGATGCGGTGGTGGCGGAGGCGGATCGACAGGGGATCGATCCGCAGCGTGTCTGCTTCGAACGCTTCGGCGCCGGTCCTGTCGATGCTGCCACACCGGTGCAACTGACCCTGGCGCGCTCCGGCCTGGAGCTGGCGGTCCCTGCGGAACAGAGCCTGCTGGAAGCAATAGTTGCGGCCGGTGTGGATCTGCCCCACAGCTGCCAGGCAGGCAATTGCCGCAGCTGTGCCGTTAGCATTCTCTCCGGGGAGGCGTTACACCGGGACTCGGCATTAACTCCCGATGAGAGGGAGGGGCAGGGGCTGTTCTGCCCCTGCGTTTCCCGGGCAAAAGGGACGCATCTCACGCTTGATCTTTAAGCCGGAATAGTCCGGTGTGGCAGGGCTTTATTTGCTAGAATGGCGTGCTTCATTCACTGCAGCGCGCCACTTCGCGCCTATTACCGAGACCTCTCTATGTCCTTTGCTTCACTCGGACTTTCCGAGCATCTGTTAAGCTCCCTTGATCAACTGGGTTACCAGACCCCCACCCCAATTCAGCAGAAAGCGGTTCCGGTGGTATTACAAGGCAGGGATGTGGTGGCAGCGGCCCAGACGGGTTCGGGTAAAACAGCAGGTTTTGGCTTGCCGATCCTGCAGCGAATCAGCCAGCAGCCGGCTAAGGGATACCGCCCGGTACGGGCACTGGTGCTGGTACCGACCCGCGAACTGGCGGCCCAGGTGGCTGAAGCGCTTAACCATTATGCGGCTCAGCTGCCTGAACGGCTGAAAATCGAAGCGGTGTTTGGCGGTGTCTCGATCAATCCGCAGATGATGGCCCTGCGTGGCGGTTGTGATGTACTGGTGGCTACGCCGGGACGATTGCTGGACCTGCTGGAAAACAATGCCACCGATCTGCGTGGCGTCGATAGCCTGGTACTGGATGAAGCCGACAGGATGCTCGACCTCGGCTTTGCCGATGAGCTGGGCTGGATACTGGAAGAGCTGCCTGCCAAGCGTCAGACCCTGCTGTTTTCGGCAACCTTCCCCGAAGCGGTGCTTAAACTGACCGAGCAGCTGCTGGATAATCCGGTTCATATCGAGGTTAAAACCGAATCCACCGTGGCAGAACTGGTCGAGCAGCGCGCGATCGAAGTGGACCGCACCAACCGCACCATGCTGCTGCGTCACCTGATCGATCAGGAAAACTGGTCCCGGGTACTGGTGTTTGTCGCCAGTCGCCGCGGTGCCAACAATGTCGCTATGAAACTGGCCAAATACGGTATCCGGGCCGTGGCGCTGCATGGCGAGCTGACCCAGGACGCGCGTACCAAAGCGCTGGCTGAGTTTAAGAAGAAGAAATTTCAGGTACTGGTCGCCACCGACCTGGCTTCCCGTGGTATCGATATCGCCCAGCTGCCCTGCGTGGTGAACTATGATCTGCCGCGCTCTCCGGCGGACTACGTCCACCGTATTGGCCGTACAGCCCGTGCCGGGGAAAGCGGACTGGCGATTTCATTTATCGACCATGAAAGCGATGCCCATTTTAAACTGATCGAAAAACGTTCCCGGCAGACACTGTCCCGTGAACAGATTGCGGGCTTCGAACGCTCACCTGAGCCACCGGCCGAACTGGAAAAGCCCAAAGGTCCGGTCAAGGGCAAGCGCAAGAGTAAAAAAGATAAGCTCAGGGAAGCGGCGGCACGCCAGCAAAAGTAGCACCTGGTCCCGCTATGCCCTGCATCAGGTATCTGTGAGTCAGCTTGCCTGCTTTACGGTGTGTATGCTCAACGACGGGGTAACGATATGACGTATCTGCAACTGGCTTACTTGCATCTGGCAACCGTGCTCCCGGCATTTGTACTGGGGCCTCTATTGTTACTCAGTCGGAAGGGTACCCCAGGCCACCGGCTGGCCGGGAAGGCCTATATACTCTGTATGTTGCTGACTGCGGTTATATCGCTGCTTATGCCTGCACAAGTCGGGCCGCAATGGCTGGGGCATTTTGGCTTTATCCATATCTTCAGTGTTTCGGTTCTGCTCTTTATTCCCCTGGCGCTTATCGCCATCGTTCAGGGAAAAATCCGCTTGCATCAACGGATTATGTTTTCTAACTATGTAGGGGGATTACTGATTGCCGGGGGCTTTGCCCTGGCCCCGGGACGTCTGCTCAATCAGTGGTTATTTAACTGACGAAACCTTAGCGGGAGAGGACTGTGCTCAAATCGATCCATCACGCGGCGATCATCTGTTCGGATTACCAGCGTTCACGCTATTTCTACAGTGAATTGCTGGGGCTGGAGATCGTGGCTGAGAACTACCGCGCAGAGCGCGACTCCTGGAAGCTTGACCTGCGGCTGCCGGATGGCGGGCAGGTCGAATTGTTCCCCTTTCCTGACGCGCCGGCCCGGCCCAGTTATCCGGAAGCCCTGGGACTGCGCCATCTGGCATTTTCGGTAGATAACCTCGATAAGGTCGCCGGTTACCTTAAGGCGCAGGGGCTGAAGGTTGAGCCGGTCCGAACTGATGCTTATACCGGCAGGCGCTTTACCTTCTTCGCCGACCCGGACGGGCTGCCACTGGAGCTCTACGAAACCTGAGTAAGGGGGTTGCTACCCATAGATCGGCTTAAGGTATCGATATTCGATACTTTAAGCGAACTGATTCTTGTCAGGTTGCATCCAAACCATACTTCTCCTCAGCTTCTAAAATGTCTATATATGCTGAGGTTGCCGCTATGTTGCGTTCTCTATTTAAATCAGATCCCCGCCTTGACCAGATTACCGCAGAGGTCAGTCGTCAGTTGTGTGAGGGTGATATTGTTTTTACCGCCATCGATGCCTTTCTATTCCATCAGGTAGCTCGGGGTACCGGTAGCTGGTGCTCCCATGTCGGCATCGCAGTACAGGAGAAAGGCGAGTGGTTTGTGCTGGAGAGTGCGGTGCCGGTGGTGAAAAAGTGCAGCCTGCGCCGCTTTATCGCCCGCAGCAAAAATTATCAGGTGGAGGTCAGGCGTCTGCCTCAGGTGCTGAACCCCGACCAGGTGGCACAGGTGAAACTGGCGGCGGCAAAACGAATGGGCACTTTCTACCATCTGGGATTTGATTATGATTCCGGCCGCCAGTACTGCTCCAAGTTCGTCTATCAGGTGCTGGAAGAGGCGGTGGGATTCGCACCCGGTAAGATCCAGACCCTGCAGCAACTGATTGAAGAGAACCCCCAGGCTAACCTGAACTTCTGGCGTGTCTGGTATCTGGGGTTTATTCCCTGGCAGCGCCGTGCGGTGACTCCGGCCAGTCAGCTGGATGATCCGCGTCTGATCACAGTGATAAGGCTGTCAGCTTGAAGTGCTGCTAGCTGACCGGTTCATCGACAATTTCCCGGGAGCCAGGAGGCGCGTTTTCCCGGACCTGATGGACCGGCAACCAGATGCTGAAACAGCTGCCCTGGCCCGGGGTACTGGCTACTTCGATGCGACCGTTATGTTCCTTGATAATTCCGGCTGAGACCGAGAGGCCCAGCCCGGTTCCACTGCCAACCGGCTTAGTGGTAAAAAACGGATCAAACAGCTTTGGTATATTCTCCGGCTCGATTCCGACGCCGTCATCCGCAAACTGAATACAGACCTCATCCCCCTGTTGGCGGGTACGGATAACCAGGGTACCGTTGCCCTCTACGGCGTGGCCGGCATTGACCAGCATATTCATAAAGACCTGGTTAAGCTGGGAAATCATACAGCTGATCTCGGGCAGGTCTCCGTATTCCCGCTTCAGATCCAGCTTGTACTTCAGTTCATTCCAGACCATGTTCAGGGTGCTTTCCAGTCCCTGATGGATATCCTGATAGCAGTATTCCTTTTCACCGCTGCGTGAATAGGTCAGCAGGTCTTTGACAATATCAGTGATGCGCCGGATTCCCTCCCGGGTGTCATCCATCAGGTTGTGGATATCGTTACGGATAAAATCGTAATCAATCTGCTGCTTCAGGGTTCTGATCTGGTCGGCAGCTTGCTCCGACAGCTCTTCCTCCAGTGACTGGTAACTGTCGAGTAGCAACGTCAGCTCTTTCACGTAGTCCTGCAGAGCGGAGGAGTTGGAGGCGATATATCCAATCGGATTGTTAATCTCGTGTGCAACGCCGGCCGCCAGTTGTCCCAGTGAGGCCATCTTCTCGGATTCCAGCAGCATGCCCTTGGCATTGACCAGCTGGTCGATGATTTTTTCCTGCTCCTGGTTAGTCTTTTCCAGCCTCTGCGACATCAGCTTGATGGCGGTAATATCATTGGCAGTAAACAGCAGGTTAGTGACGCTGGCGCTGCCTATCTGTACCCGGGAGAAAGTGACAGAGAGAAAGCGTTTGGTGCCGCTGAGGGTTCTGATCTGTAATTCTCTGGCATCGCTGGCGTCCCCGGGATGGCTGTGATTCAGGTCGCGCGACACCTGCTCCAGCGGAAATTTAGTAAACACCTGGCGGGCAAAGAAAGTGCCAGCCTGATCCTTGTCGTAGCCAGTCTGCAGTTCAAAGCTGGGTGAGCAGTAGATGATTTCACCGGCGTGACTGATGATGGCAGAGATCGAAGGGCTCTGTTCGACCGCCCGGCTCAGGTGAGTATTCATACTGCTGAGTTTGTCGTTGGCGTTGTGTAACTGCTGCAGTGTTTCGTCTAATTTGTGTTGCATCTCTTCGATGGCAAATTCCAGTATCTCCAGCTCATTCATCGGCCGGGTAACTGCCTGGTTTTCAGGCGATTTATCCAGTGGCAGGGATTTCACTTTTGAGGTCAGGACGTTCAGGGGGGAGCTCAGAAGCTTGCGCCCGAAATAGATAAACAGGCTCCACAGAATGGCGGTTTTAACCAGCGCCGCCAGCAGCAGCACGATCAGTGAGCCTTTGACTTCACGAATCAGCACATCGTTATTGGAGTAAAACACCACTTCGGCGATCTTGTCGGCCGACAGTCCTGCTTCGGTGTTGGGATCATAGAGGGAGAAGTTGTGTTGCAGTTGATTACTGAGGCGATGTTCTGATCCGGACTGCGGCATCTGGCCCGATTCGGCAAGAACAGAGCCATCGACGTCGTAGACCCTGACGCCGGTAATCGCCGCCTGGGTCAGCAGCCCTTTCAGTAAACTGTCGACCAGTTCTGAATCAAGGTGCCATACCGCGTTTTCCAGACCGTCCTGAACCAGTGGCTGTTGCTCGGCGATACGCAGCGCTATGCGGTTCTTAGAGCTATCGTAGTCATCCCAGGCCTGAAACAATGTGATGCAGATGGCGGCGATACAGTACATGCCAAAAACATGCTTAAGCAGCTTCAGGCCGATCGAGTAGGTCACCGGTGTGTTGCCTGTTTCCATACAGATGCTCCTGCTAGCGGTAGGCGTCCAGTAGCTTAGCCGTAGATTGTTTGGCTTGAGTGACAAGACGCAGCAGGTCTGGCCGGGTTTCGGGTAGCATGATGTAGCGGGAGAATTGCTGATGCTTTATGTCAGAGATCAGAAGTTTCTCTGATTCGGCTTTGATCACGGCATCGTAGCGCAGGAAGTAATTGATTGTTGAGGTCGGCAAGATAGTGGCATCTACCCGTTTCATCAGGATTTTCATCAGGTTATCCCTCTCCTTATTGCCGTCCAGGCGGCGGATTTTACCTTCGCTGACTAGGGGATCTATGCCGAGGTAGCGGTGGCCCCGCATACCGGCGAAGGTTTTTCCCTGAAGTGAATCCGGTCCCTGATAATCGACCGGATTATCGATATGGGACAGAACACTGCTCGATCCCGCGTACAGCTCATGCCAGAGGTAGTTGTCCCGCGGGCCTTTGATAAAGCCCCACCTGGGATTCACCCAGGGTACCAGCCAGTCCTGAGCGCAGCTCTGCTTTTCACACTGTCCCGCTATCCAGTGTTTTATCTTTGCATTCAGGCGTGGGCGAGGCAGTATTTTGACTTTAAAGTCGAACTGGTTTCCCGACTGCTGGCGCAGAATATCCGCCAGCTTATAGGTCAGCCCCTGGCCCGGTTTTGTCACAAATGGAGGATGGTTGTGATAGCTGTAGATATAGATTGTTTCAGCCACTGAGGGACTGGAAACGGCGATGAGCAGAAGCAGCAGTGGGGTGAATAGGCGACGCATACAGATCCCTCCAGATGCATAAGGAGACGGGGATTCCCGGTGCTGGCCGGTATCCGGGAGGGCGGTTGGATACCAGGACATCAGGTGCCGAGAGTGGCTTTATCCGGTGCCACATGTCGCTTAAGCATAGAAGCAGGATGCCATATTGCAATGCAGAAATGGCCAATTCAGACCGATGCCGTTGCCTGGCCGCTATCCTTCAATGCAGATCAGCTGCTGCTTAGCCGCGCTGTCAGCCATTCCCCCAGCCGGATAGCATCCGGACTGTCCGGCGAGGAGATCTGCAGGTTATAGCCGTAACCCGGAATCTCGACGGGTTGTCCCAGGGGAATCAGATCTCCGTTTTCAAGCAGGTCGCGGATCAGTCCGACAAAACCCAGCGCGATGCCCTGGCCCCGCTGGGCGGCTTCAACCACCAGCGCGTAGTTGCTGTAGACACTGGTATCGTCCGGAGTGACCTGAAAGGCCTTCAGGCTGAGCCAGCGGGGCCATGTCATCCACTGACTGCCGTCATCCAGCTCCAGCAGCGGCAGGGACTCCAGCCGTGGCGCGGTCAGTTCAGCAAGATCCAGTCCCTGTTCGGCGATAAACTCCGCGCAGGCCACGGGTACCACTGTTTCGCTAAACAGGTTTCCGTTTTCCCCACCGCTGAGCTGATCATAACTGATGACGATATCGGCTTTGCGGCGCTGTTCTGCCGTGATCACTTCCCGTGCGATCAGCTTGACCTTCAGGTTTGGGAACTGCTCGCGGATCTGCCTCGTCAGGGGCATCAGGCAGCGGCTGGTAAAAGCCGGGTGGGAGAGAATCTCCAGCGAGCGGGAGTGAGATTTCTGTAGCCGGTCACTGGCGTCCGCCAGACCATTCAGATGCAGCGATACCGCCTGATAGAAGGCTTCGCCATCCTGAGAGAGCTGCAGGGTGCGGCTCTGGCGGTTAAACAGCTGAATGTCGAGGAAACTCTCCAGGTTCTTAATCTGATGAGATACCGCCGGCTGAGTGCTGCCCAGCTCTGCCGCTGCACGGGTGACGGTGCCCAGACGCACTACGGCTTCAAAGGCGACCAGTGCTTTCAGGGGCGGTAAACGGGAGATCAGTCGACTCATTAGCTGTTTTTATAGGTGCATGAAAAAGTAGTCAGTATTGGCGGTCGGTATGTTTTGGCAGACTTAGCAGCGTAAACCCGACCGGCAGCGCAGACGCTGCTGATATCAAAAAAATAATAATACGAGTTGAGATCACGAAATATGAGTGATGCGCGATTTGTCGTGAATGAGACAGAAACTGAGCTGAACTTAGTTGTTGGCGACAGATATTTTCCGCTCTCGCCGATCTGGCTGCGTGAATTCAGCAGCGCACCGGAATATCTGGATGCCCGCACCCGCCAGCGCCTGTTTTCGACCCATACCATCGATGCCGGGCTGGAGTTTACCCGTATAGAGCCGCAAGCCGGACAGGTCGCTGTTGGCTTTAGCGATGGTTACTCCCAGCAGTTCGACGTGGCTGAGCTGGTAGAGGCGATCGATCCCCACACCGGCTGTCCGCAAAAAGCGGTGTTTCGCGAAGCGTCGATCCGGAAATTCGATGCAACTGCGCCATCGGTCGAGATGTTCGAGTTTTTCCTCAGATACGGCTTTGCCGTGGTTGAAAATATCGGCACTGAAGCGGACTCGATGGAACGCTATCTGGCGGCGCAGCAGCTTGAAATCCGTGCCACTAACTTTGGCCGCTTCTTTGAGGTGAAAACCCAGCCTGAAGCCAATGACCTGGCCTATACCAGTGTGGCGATCGGCCCGCATACGGATAACCCTTATCGCGATCCGATTCCGACAATCCAGTGCCTGCACTGCCTCTCTAACGAAGCCGACGGAGGTGAGTCCACTCTGATGGATTCGGTACAGGCGATCGAGATCATTCAGCGCGAGCGTCCCGAATTTGTCGAACTGCTTTGCACCGTGCCGGTACGCTACTGGTTTATCGACCGGGATACCGAGCTGAGCGAGTGGCGCACCATCTTCGAGCGTGATCATTTTGGCGAGATCGCGCGCATAAACTACAGCCCGCGGCTGGATTTCAGCTATCCGCTGCCGCCGGCGCAGTACCGCAGCTTTCATGAGGCCCGCAGTTATCTCAACGACCTGCTGAACAGTCCGCAGATGGAGCTGCGCTTCAAACTACAGGCCGGGGAGATGATGATCTTCGATAACCGCCGCATGCTGCACGGGCGTACCTCTTTTGATCCGGATTCCGGTGCCCGCCACCTGCGTGGCTGCTACGTGGATATCGATGCCGTGCGCAGCGGCTACCGCATCGGGCGCAAACAACAATAATCAGGGTGAGATGATGCAACAGGTTTCTTTTATTCAGATGAAGGACGGCACGGCCGAAGAGTATGCCTTTCTTGACCAGCATGAAAAGGCATATATCAAAGCATTGCCGGAGCGGGTACTGAGCCTGCTGGAACAGTTGGGCGATACGCTGGATGGCTACACCGTATCCCGGCTGGAGCACAGCCTGCAGAGTGCCAGCCGGGCGGAGGCCGACGGCTGTGACGAGGAGATGATCGTCGCCGCGCTGCTGCATGATATCGGTGATATGTACGCCCCCGCCAACCACTCGGAGTTTGCTGCTGCGCTGTTACGTCCCTACGTACGGCCGGAGCTGGCCTGGGTGCTTGAGAAACACGGCGAATTCCAGATGTACTACTGGGCCCACCATATGGGTAAGGACCGCAATATACGCGATCAGTATAAAGATCATCCCTGGTACCAGAGCTGTGTCGATTTCTGTGAGAAGTACGACCAGAACTGTTTTGATCCGGACTATCCGAGTAAACCGATCAGCCATTTCGCACCCATGGTGCGCCGGGTACTGGCCTGGCCAAAGTACTGAGCCGACGACGATGTTGCAAACCGCTGACCTTCTGTCAGCGGCTACTCCTCTTCAGGCCCGTCAGGGCCTTTTTTAATAGCCACGTCTGTTGATCTGATCTCTGGACGTCATTTAGCCGATATTTCTGGTGCTGTGGTCTGATCCGCGTATAATGCGCCGCTTCGAGCCTCTGTCACGGCAAAATCTGCGCTCTGTCGTCTGATTTTGTATAGGGAACTCTGTAGTCGTGGCTCGACATTCCTAAGGGGTGGCACTGTATTTCGCAGTGCCTGAGATGCCTGCTGGCAAACCCTTCGAACCTGATCCGGATGATGCCGGCGTAGGGATAGGACCAAGTTCACTTGTTTCCCCGCATCCGACCGGGTCTCTGAGCTGTTTCCGGAGACTTGCCTTGAGTATTAAATCTGTATCCTGCGGCCTGCTGGCTGCTTCCTTCTCTGTCGCCGCCACGGCGAACGAAGATGTTATTAGCGAACAGGCCACCCAGGTGGTGACGGCCGATTTCCGTCAGGCTGAGCTTGAGCTTATACCCGCCAGTATCAGCGTGGTGGATGAAGAGACGATCGCAGCCCGTGGTGCCAGCTATCTTGAAGACCTGCTGGCGCTGACCCCGAACCTGAACTTTGCCGGTGGCAGCTCCCGTGCGCGCTTCTTTCAGATTCGCGGCATCGGCGAGCGCAGCCAGTTCGTTGATCCGGTCAATCCATCTGTCGGATTGCTGGTGGACGGTATCGACATGAGCGGCCTGGGCAGCGGTGCCACCCTGCTTGATGTCCAGCAGGTCGAAGTATTTCGCGGCCCTCAGGGTACCCTGTTTGGCGCCAATGCACTGGCGGGGCTGATCAATATTCGTTCAAACGATCCGCTGGATCAGTTGGGTGGCAGTGTCGAGACAACCCTGGCGACGGATAATACCCGCAGCGTTAAAGGCGTGGTCAGCGGCCCGCTGAGCGATAAGGTGAGCTACCGGGTGGCAGCGCAGCGCTACCTCAGCGATGGCGCTATCGACAATGATCACCTGGGACGCAGCGATACCAATAATCTGGACGAGCAGGCGCTGAAAGCCCGTTTCCGTATCGAAGCCAACGATGAGCTGACGCTGAACCTGTCGCTGCTGCATATCAATATGGATAACGGCTACGACGCCTTCTCGCTGGACAATACCCGCCACACCCTGTCGGACCAGCCGGGTCATGACCGTCAGGAGAATAACGGCGTGGGCTTCAGTGCCAGCTGGGACGGCTTCGACAAGGTCGAGTTACAGCTGATGAGCAGCTATATCAATTCCAACACCGAATACGGTTACGATGAGGACTGGAGCTTTGTCGGTATAGCGCCGGGACTGGAATACAGCTCTTTTGATAATTACCAGCGCGATCGCCAGAGCGGCTCGTTTGAGTTGCGTCTGCTGTCAAAAGAGGGGGCCGAGTTATTTAACGGCAGCACCCGCTGGGTAACCGGCGTCTATCTGCATGACCTGAACGAAAAGCTGGCGCGTCAGCACACCTTTGCCAGCAGTGACTTCAGCAGTGACTACGAAACCACCCGTGCCGCTATTTATGGTCAGCTGGAAAGCGACCTGAGCGAAGACTGGGTGCTGACCAGCGGTCTGCGTGCTGAACATTGGGACGCAGACTACAACGACAGCGAAGGGGTGAGCAGTTCGCCGGAAGAGTTGCTCTGGGGAGGCCGCCTCGCCCTGCAGCACTTCCTGCAAAGCGGCAACAGTGTCTACGGTCTGATCTCGCGGGGGTATAAGGCCGGCGGATTTAATGCCAATAACAGCCTGCTGCCTTCCGAACGTGATTTTGAAAGCGAGCAGCTGTGGAATCTGGAAGTGGGTAGCAAGGGATACTACTTTGATGACCGACTGCAGGCCAACCTCGCGCTGTTCTACCAGCCGCGCAAGAACGTCCAGGTTAAGGATTCCCGTCTGGTACCAGTGGCCGGTGGCGCGACCAGTTTTAATGACTTTATTGCCAATTCCGCCAGCGGCTACAACTACGGCCTGGAAGCTGAGCTGAACTACCAGGCCAGCTCCGAACTGAGCCTGTTTGCCAGCCTGGGCCTGCTGCGTACCAAGTTAAAAGACCCGGCCGCCTCTTTCGATGGCCGCGATCAGGCCCACGCGCCGAAATACCAGTATCTGCTGGGCGCTCAGCTGGAGCTGGGTGCAGGCTGGTACACACGGGTAGAGATCGAGGGCAAAGATGCGTTCTACTTCTCTGATCGTCACGACGCCCGTTCGGTGGATTACGAATTGCTGCATGCCCGGCTTGGCTACCGCACCGCTGACTGGGAGCTGAGTCTCTGGGGACGCAACCTGACCGATCAGGACTATTTTGTGCGTGGTTTCGGTAGCTTCGGCAATGACCCGCGTAAGGGCTATGTTACCGAGCCATACTATCAGTACGGCGCACCGCGTCAGCTGGGTGTTACGGCTAAATACAACTTCTGAGGGCGATCAGGATGACAGATACGGCGATGAAACTGACGGTGGATATCAGCCTCTATCCGCTGCATGAGCGGTATATCGAGGCGATTGATGCGGTGATTCTGGCGTTCAGCCAGTACCAGGGGATTGATGTGGTGACTAATGCCACCGCCACCCAGCTATTCGGTGACTACGACCAGGTGATGGCAGCGGTGAACACAGAAATGCGCCGCTCGTTCGAGACCTGGGGCCGTTCTGTTTTTGTGGTGAAATTCATTGCCGGTGATAGCCGGGAGTTGCTGGATGGCCAGGCACAGCCATGAGTGATCTGTTGCAATCCCTGGTCAGTGGCTGGCAGATGATGTCCGGTTGGGAGCTGGTGGCGGTGCTGCTGTCACTGGCTTATCTCTGGCTGGCAATGATGCAGAATCGCCTGTGCTGGTACGCGGCATTCGCCAGTACCCTGATCTTCAGCTGGTTATTCTGGGATGCCAGTCTGTTGATGGAGTCGGCGCTGAACCTCTACTATCTCGGAATGGCGGCCTATGGCTGGTATCAATGGCGGGGGCCGCGTCCGGAAGAGGGGGCGTCAAGCCGGCCTATTACCACCTGGAGCCTCCGCCAGCACCTGCTGGCGATCGGCAGTATTGCCGCTATGACGCTGTTGTCCGGTAGCCTGCTGGCGGACAATACCTCGGCGGCGCTGCCCTATGTGGATTCGTTTACTACCTGGGGGGCGGTGCTCACCACTTATATGGTGGCGCAGAAAAAGCTGGAGAATTGGATCTACTGGCTGGTGATCGACGGCGTATCGGTGTGGTTGTTTATCGATCGCGGGCTGATGCTGACCGCCGCCCTGTTTGCAGTCTATGAGGTGATGGTTATCTTCGGTTTCCGGCAGTGGTATCGGGCTTACCGCGACCAGCAGCAGGCACAGTGGATGAAGCTGGCCTGAGCATGCTGGCCCGGACGATGTTTCAAGGACAGATAAAGCTGGAACTGGATAATGCCGGATTGGCTGATCGTCACCTTACGGGCCCTGATTGCCGGGCTGGCGATGTCGCTGGCTACAGGCTTATATAAGTCGTGAGATGGACGCCACCGCGAAAATGGGCCTGGTTTATATATCTGAAATGGGTCTTCTGGAGGTCCACTAAAGCATTTAGTCTGCACCGGTAATAAATCAAATTCAGGACACGCTGTGAACAGTGCAATCCTGCGCTTAAGCTGGCAGAAGGGCTGCCGGCTGTTCACCCTGTTCCTGATCAGTACCGGAAGCTAATCCTTATGAGTGAAGTGGTAGTCACAGAGCGGACACGGGTATGTCGGGGCCGGAAGAAAGCCCGCTACGATCGGGAAACCATCTATTCGATTCTGGATGAAGCCTATGTGTGCAATATCGGGGTCAATATTGATGGGCAGGCGGTGGTGCAACCCAGCTCCCACTGGCGGGTTGGCGACGAGCTGATGCTGCACGGTTCCGTCAAGAACGGTTTGTTTCAGGCGATACTGCGCGGCGAGACCGCCTGCATTACCGTCTGCTTGCTGGATGGCCTGGTCTTTGCGCGCTCTGCCTTTAATCACTCCGTTAACTTCCGCTCGGTTGTGCTGTACGGCAAGGGGCGCTTGGTCGAGGATGCAGCGGAGAAACAGGCCGCACTGGCAGCGATGATTGACAGGTACAGTGCTGGCCGTTCTAATGACGTCCGGCCTCCCAGCGATACTGAGATGAAGGCGACGGCGGTCTTTGCCTTTGCTATCGAAGAAGTGTCCGCCAAGGTGAGAACCGGCGGCCCGTCTGAAAAGCCTGAAGACCTGTCGCTGGATGTCTGGGCCGGTGTTAAACCGGTTGCAACGCTGATTGGTGAGCTGATACCGGATCTGCCTTTAACTGCCGATTCAGCACCTTAGCAATTCCCAAAGGATGGCGACGTGCCCCGGGAGTCCCGAAACCTTTTTACTGCGCTTTACCCGGATACGGATCGATATGAGCAATACACAGAAGAACAACCCGTTACACGGCGTCACCCTGGAAAAAATCGTCACTGAGCTGGTAGAGCGCTATGGCTGGGAGCGCCTGGGGAATCTGATTACGATCCGTTGCTTTCAGAAAGATCCCAGCGTGAAATCCAGTCTGCGGTTTCTGCGCAAGACGCCCTGGGCACGCACCAAGGTGGAAGAACTGTACCTTGCCACAAAAAGCAGCCCCTGGGATCAATGAGCCTTCTGTTGAGTTGTTGTAACTCTGTTGCAGCCGGGTTCAGAGGCTGAACCCGGCGCTGGATTCCTGCTGCAGTAACTCCCTGACCACTTTCAGGCCCGCTTCGAGCTCTTCCAGATCCCGGGGCGCGCTGATGCTGAGGCGTACCGCCGGTGGTATTGCCGCACCCGGCGGCGCGAACAGCTCGCCGGATTTCAGCTTGATATTACGCGCCTCGGCAGCCGCGACAAACTCGCTCAGCCGCAGCTGTTCCGGCAGCTTCAGCCAGACATGAAAGCAGTCGCGCTGATAGCGCAGCTGAAACTCGCCCAGATACTGTAGCGTCAGCTCCAGCCGCCGCTCGACCTCCTGCCGGATCTGCTGCAGTACCCGGTCGGCATCGCCGGCACGGATCAGCTCACAGGCGATACCGGTAAGCAACGGGCTGATCATCCAGCTGTGGTTCTGCAATGTTACCGCCATCTGTGTATGCAATTTCTCCGGCACCTGCAGGTAGCCGACCCGCAGGCCGGGCGCCAGACACTTGGAGAGGGCGCCGATGTGGATTACCTGTTCCGGGTCCATATTGACCATCGCTTCAGGCCGCTCCCTTGGCAGCAGGCCATTCACTTCATCTTCGATCAGGTAGAGTTTGTGCTTGCGGCAAACCGCCAGAATCGCTTCCCGGCGCGAGGCCGACAGGGTGCCGGTGGTGGGGTTCTGGAAGGTGGGCATGGCGTAGATCAGTCGCGGCTGGTAAAGGCGGCAGGCGGCATCCAGTGCTTCTGGCAGCAGGCCCTCCGCATCCATATCCACCGGTTTCAGGGTGATCTGTTTCTGCCTGGCCAGGCTGATCAGGCCGGGGTAACTGTACTTCTCAACCAGCAGGGTATCGCCGGCACGGCAGAAGGCGTCCAGTACCATATGGGTGGCGTTCTGGGCCCCGGAGCTGAACAGCAGGCGCTGTGGGTCGAGATGGACATGGTGGTGGCTTAGCCACTGGGCCATCTGCACCCGGTGTTGCTCTATTCCCTCCGGCTTCTGGTACAGCATCAGCTGATTAAGCATCGCCGGGTTACGGGTCAGCTGCTGCATCGCCTGATTCAGCATCTGGGCGCGATCCAGCCAGGGGGGGATGTTATAGCTGAAATGGGTATCTTCCGGATCTCCGCCGCCGCAACTGTCAAAGGTCCATACGGCCGCATTGTCCCCTACAACAAAGGTGCCGGCACCGATGCGGGCTTCGACCAGGCCCCGCCGCTCGGCTTCGGCGTAGGCGCGGGTCACCGTTCCGACGGTGACGCCAAGCTGATCGGCCAGGGCGCGGTGGGTCGGCAGCTTGCTGTTTGCGGGCAGGGCACCGCTTTCAATCAGCTGAGCCAGCTGATCTGCGATCTGGCGATAGCGTGGGCCTGCACCTTCAATCAGTACAATATCTGTGATTGTCATGGTGACAATAAACCTTTTGCGGAAAATTGTATGCTCTGTTAGCGTTGATTGTGTCAGTTAATTCAACACTATTCAGCCTGAGAGCATATATCAATCAATGTATCGATACAATTGTATCGTGACAATGTTGGTCGCTGCTATCCGGCCCTGCGGAGAGAGATATGGATCTTCAGCTTTTAGCCTCGGTCGCGGTGTTTGCCATCGCTACGACCGGTACGCCTGGCCCTAACAATATGATGCTGACGGCATCCGGTGCCAACTTCGGTTATTGGCGCACCCTGCCGCACCTGATTGGTATTACCCTGGGTGTCGCGACGCTGATCATCACAGTAGCGGCGGGCCTGGGCATTCTGTTTCAGCAGTTTCCGCTGGTACAGCAACTGCTGAAAGTTGTTGCCAGCGGATACCTGCTCTGGCTCTCCTGGAAGATTGCCACAGCCCGTTCGGCTCGCTTTGACAGTAATTCAGAGTCCAGGCCGATGAGTCTGTTTGCTGCGGCGATGTTCCAGTTTGTTAATCCCAAGGCCTGGATGATGGCAATAACCGCAGTCGGTTCCTTCACCCTCAGTGGCGGGGACTACTGGCATTCGGTGATCTGGGTCGCGGTGATGTTTATGCTCTGTGGCTTTCCCTGCACTTCTCTTTGGGCGGCCTTCGGCACCTTAGTCGGGCGTCTGCTTTCGTCACCGCGGGCATGGCGCTGGTTTAATGGTGTAATGGGAGCCTTAACTGCGGGCTGTCTGTTTTTTATCTGGTAAAGAAGCGGTGTCCGTATTAATACGGATACCGCATTCGGTTATTGGCCCGATAAACAAATAAAATTCGATTCTGATGGTTAAATAACCGGATATGGAATTGGTTTGTCTGTTATTTGATCTTTGTTTAGTTTTATTAAAGATCGGTTTAGTTTCACTTCAGTGATGGTTGTTTTTTATCATGATAGGATGCGTCGCAATATCAGAAGGTTGTGACGCATTTATAAAATGCGCGCAGTGTATTTTTGTTCCACTTATGATTCATAAGGTCATATCGTGAAAAAACTAATAAAAACAGCCCTGGCGGCAACCGCACTGCTGAGTGCTGGCTTTAGCAACGCAAACGCTCTCTCCGATCAGTCCACCCTGAAAAGTATCGCCAAGAGCGGTGAGATGAAGGTGTGCTTCGATGCCGGCTATATGCCGTTCGAGATGAAAACCAAGAAAGGTGGCTTTATCGGTTTTGATATCGACCTGGCCAAGCTGATGACCAAGCAGATGGGCGTCAAGTTCACGCCGGTTAATACAGCCTGGGATGGCATCATTCCGGCGATGCTGACCGGTAAGTGCGACATTATTATGGCGGGTATGACCATCACCGCTAAGCGTAATATGACTGTCAGCTTTGCCGACCCATATGTGGTAGTAGGCCAGACCATCGTACTGCGTCCGGGTCTGAAGGATGAGATCAAGAGCTACCGTGACCTCAATGATCCTAAGTACACGGTGACGGCAAAACTGGGTACCACCGGTGAGCAGGCGGTCAAGCGTCTGATCCGCAAGGCGAAGCTGGATCTGTACGAGACCTCTTCCGAAGCGGCGCTGGAGGTGATGAACGGTAAGGCCGATGCCTTTATCTATGACCTGCCAACCAACGCCGTATACAGCTCTCAGAATAAAGGTAAAGTCCTACACCTGGATCAGCCTTTCACCTACGAACCACTGGGCTGGGCAGTCCGTCAGGGCGATCCGGATTTCGTGAACTTCCTGAATAACTTTCTGCGCCAGATTAAGGGTGACGGTAGCTACGACCGTATCTACAACAAGTGGTTTAACGACGACCGCTGGTTGAGCCAGGTTCAGTAAAACCCCGCCGAAAAGCCGTTTTATACAGCCGTATAGGGATCTTGTCCTTTGCGGCTGTTTTGTTTTTAGCCGATGTGAAATTCTATGCATGTAAATCAGAAAAACTGGCTCTGGAATGGGGTTTTTATCGCCATCATTCTGGGGCTTTGTGCATCCGTTTACCTGGCCGGGAAGCGGATCGATTACTCCTGGAACTGGGACCGGGTTGTTCCCTTTATTATTAACTCCGACCCGCTGGAAATTGTTGCCGAAGTCGATGGCACCCTGGAATTTAATGAGCAGGGACAGCCACAGATCTATCCCTACGATGGCGGTGATCCTCAGCTGATCGATCCGACGCTGGCATTGTCGCTGAGCGAAGGGGATATGGTCTATGCCGGCGATGTGCTGGCGTCCATCGAGCAGACCCGTATCGGACCCTTGCTGGAAGGCCTGCTGGTCACCATCGAGATCTCCATCATCTCGCTGCTGTTTGCCGTGGTGATCGGTCTGATGGTGGGGCTGATGCGGGTATCGGTTAATCCGGCGCTGCGTAATCTGGCGATCACCTATATCGAGGTTATCCGTGGCACACCGCTGCTGGTGCAGATCTTTATTGTCTACTTCTTCCTGGGTACGGTGCTGGAACTGGAGCGGTTTACCGCCGGTGTGGTGGCCTTGTCGGTCTTTACCGCCGCCTATGTGGCGGAGATTATCCGTGCCGGTATCCAGTCGATTCCGAGCGGGCAGATGGAAGCGGCGCGCTCGCTGGGGATGAGTTATCCCAAGGCGATGATCTATGTCATCCTGCCGCAGGCGTTTAAGCGCACGCTGCCACCGATGGCGGGCCAGTTTATCAACCTGATCAAGGATTCTTCGCTGGTTTCGGTTATTGCCATCACCGACCTGACCAAGGCTGGACGCGAGGTGATCAGCGGGAACTTTGCACCGTTTGAGGTCTGGTTTACTGTGGCGCTGCTTTACCTGGTGCTAACGAGTGCACTGTCCTGGGCAATTCAACGTTTAGAGCGGAGGCTGGCGGCCAGTGACTAAGCACGATTCAAATCAGCCGGCGGCGGAAGCGCCGATTATCATTGCCACCGATGTGGATAAGATCTATCCCAACGGTTGTCATGCCCTGAAAGCGGTTTCCACCACCGTGGCCCGCGGCGAGGTGGTGGTGATCCTGGGACCGTCCGGTTCCGGCAAGTCCACTTTCCTGCGGACTCTCAACCAGCTGGAAGTGATTAATGGCGGCTCGATCCTGATCGATGGTGTCGACATGTACAGCAAGGGCACCAATATCAACCAACTGCGTGAGCAGGTTGGGATGGTGTTCCAGAACTTCAATCTTTTCCCGCACAAGACCGCGTTGGAAAACGTCATGCTGGCGCCGCTGAAGGTGTCCGGCCGCGAGCCGAAGGAAGTGGAAGAGCATGCCCGCGACCTGATGTATAAGGTGGGCATGGATCAGCGGATGCAAAACTATCCCTCGCACCTTTCCGGCGGTCAGCAGCAGCGTGTGGCAATCGCCCGTGCCCTGGCGATGAAGCCGAAGATCATGCTGTTCGACGAGCCCACCTCGGCACTGGACCCGGAGATGGTCGGTGAGGTACTGGATGTGATGAAGAGCCTGGCGGCCGAAGGGATGACCATGGTGGTGGTTACCCACGAGATGGGCTTTGCCCGCGAAGTGGCCGACCGGGTGCTGTTTATGGAAGAGGGCGCGTTGCTGGTGGAGGATAATCCGGATGATTTCTTTGATCATCCGAGCCACCCGCGTTTGAAGCAGTTCCTCTCCAAGATCTTCTGACCTGGCTATGCCCGGCAAAAGCCTGTCCCTGTGACAGGCTTTGTTCTTTCTGTCGCCTTTCTTTTGTCTTAATCCGCTTATATGCCTTTTTGTGTATAATCCGTACCCGACTATAAATGAGTGCCAGAAAGCCCTGTCGTGATCACTGCCAATTGTCCAGAGCGAGATCCGGAACAGGCACCGGAGCGCTGTGTCCAGCATTGTCTGGCGCACCTTCAGGCACTGAAATAACGGGTGAGGGGAGCTCGTCGCAGCTTTGCCTTCCGACCAAGAGCCTACATATGTGGAGAGCCTACGAATGAGCGTAATTCGCCAGGACGACTTTATCAGCTCCGTTGCTGATGCCTTGCAGTTTATCTCTTATTACCACCCGATCGATTTCGTACAGGGTGTGCACGAAGCCTATCTGAAGGAGCAGAACCCTGCTGCTAAAGATGCCATGGCTCAGATCCTGATCAACTCCCGTATGTGTGCTGAAGGGCAGCGCCCGATCTGTCAGGACACCGGTATTGTGACCGTCTTCCTGAAAGTGGGTATGAACGTACAGTGGGACGCGAAAATGAGCGTCACTGATATGGTCAACGAAGGTGTACGCCGTGCTTACACCCACCCTGACAATGTACTGCGTGCTTCTATCCTGGCTGATCCTGCTGGCAAGCGTCAGAACACCAAAGACAACACCCCGGCTGTTATCCACTACGAGATCGTCGAAGGTGATGAGGTTGAAGTGCATGTCGCGGCGAAAGGCGGCGGTTCTGAAAACAAATCCAAGATGGTGATGCTGAACCCGTCTGACAGTATTGTTGACTGGGTAGTGAAAACCGTACCGACGATGGGTGCAGGCTGGTGTCCGCCGGGCATGCTGGGTCTGGGTATCGGTGGTACCGCCGAGAAAGCTGCGGTACTGGCAAAAGAATCCCTGATGGATCCGATCGATATCCATGAGCTGCGCGAGCGTGGCCCGCAGAACCGGGTTGAGGAACTGCGTCTGGAGATCATGGATGCGGTCAACAATCTGGGTATTGGCGCTCAGGGCCTGGGTGGCCTGACGACCGTACTGGATGTCAAAATCATGGATTACCCGACACACGCAGCATCCCTGCCGGTGTGCATGATTCCTAACTGTGCCGCTACCCGCCACACTCACTTCAAGCTTAACGGCAACGGACCGGCTGTACTGACGCCGCCAAGCCTGGAAGAGTGGCCTGAAGTGACCTTCGAGGTGGGTGCCACCACCCGTCGCGTGGATCTGAATACCGTGACGCCTGAAGAGGTTCAGAGCTGGCAGCCGGGTGAAACTGTATTGCTGAACGGCAAGATGCTGACCGGTCGTGATGCGGCTCACAAGAAAATGGTTGAGATGCTCAACAATGGTGAAGAGCTGCCGGTGGATCTGAAGGGCCGCTTTATCTACTACGTAGGCCCGGTTGATCCGGTGGGCGATGAGGTTGTAGGCCCCGCTGGCCCAACCACTGCGACCCGTATGGATAAGTTCACCCGCCAGGTGATCGAGAGCACCGGCCTGCTGGGCATGATCGGTAAATCCGAGCGTGGCCCGGTGGCGATCGATGCGATCCGTGACAACAAAGCGGTCTACCTGATGGCAGTAGGTGGCGCGGCATACCTGGTATCCAAAGCGATCACCAACGCCGAAGTACTGGCGTTCCCTGAGATGGGGATGGAAGCGATCTACGAGTTTGAAGTGAAGGATATGCCGGTTACTGTTGCGGTCGATACCAAAGGCGAGTCTGTTCACACTACTGGTCCAGCCAAGTGGAAACAGATTATCGCGGAACAGGTTGGCTAAGCCTGCAACCTGCGCTGTGGAAAAGCGGCTTCGGCCGCTTTTTTGTTTTTTGCGCCAGCGCTGTCGCTCTGATGTAAGATGGACAGAAAAGCGCAGATTTTTCATGGTGCAGAGTGCTTTTGATTTTGTAATATCTGAACTACAATTCGCGCACAATTTTTCGGGAGACTTTCCCCTCTTTTCGGCAGCTGAAACAGTCGGGCCTGCATCGCGGGCGAGGTTAAGTTCCCCAGGCGTACCTGGCTGCCAAGCCGTAACCTCCTGTGACAGGCAGGGGTGAGTATCTGGAGAAACACGAAGTTGGTATCAAACGGTAAGATCAAACTGCAGGGCTTTAATAACCTGACTAAAAGCCTGAGTTTTTGTATATACGATGTCTGTTATGCGAAGACCCCCGAGCAGAAAGCTGAGTACATCGAGTATATCGATGAGGTGTACAGCGCTGATCGTCTGACTGAGATCCTCACTGAGGTGTGTGACATTATCGGAGCCAACATCCTCAATGTTGCGCGCCAGGATTATGAGCCTCAGGGTGCCAGTGTCACTATTCTGGTCTCTGAAGAGCCGATCAAAGAGTCCGACAATGTCGACCAGACTGAAAAACCAGGGCCTCTGCTGCCAGACTCTGTTGTCGCTCATCTGGATAAAAGCCATATCTGTGTCCACACCTATCCGGAGAGTCACCCGGATAATGGCATCTGTACTTTCCGTGCCGATATTGAGGTTTCCACCTGCGGAATTATCTCGCCGCTGAAGGCACTGAATTACCTGATCCATAAACTGGAATCCGATATCGTCACCATCGATTACCGGGTGCGCGGTTTTACCCGCGATGTTGAGGGTGTGAAGCACTATATCGATCACGATATCAACTCAATCCAGAACTTCGTAACGGATGATATCCGTGAGCTGTACAGCATGATCGACGTAAACGTCTATCAGGAAAACATCTTCCATACCAAGATGATGCTGAAGGACTGCGACCTGGATCAGTACCTGTTTGGTACCAAGGCTGACGAACTGACGAGTGAGGAAGAGCAGGAGATCACCGATCGCCTGTTCAAGGAGATGCGTGAGATCTTCTACGGCCGCAATATGCCGGAGATGAGCTGAGCATTAACCGTGGCTAAGAAAAACGCGACTTCGGTCGCGTTTTTTGTGTCTGCTGCTTTGTGGTTATCGCAGGGGCTATGAATTATCCGCATGCCGTTGGCTTGTGCCTGCGCCGATTCCCGCCAACACTTGTTGCAGGGCATTAGAAAGAGAGCCATTGCTATGTTTCTTAAAGAAAGTGCCAGCGGACATCTGGTGGAAGTGATAAACCTGCAGGATCTGTTTGACCCTTATCAGGCCGAACTTATGGGCCGTTCCCATTACGGCGAGGAGTTGCAGGAAGCTGAGCCGTTCGCCAAGCAGTGCCTGAGATTCCCCTCCGGGGAGGCGTTGCCGCGTTGCTGGCTGGAACCCCATTATCGCGACCATGAGCTGAGACGCTGACTGCGGCCAGGCGCAATCCCCAGCAAACCACGGGCTTCAGGAAGAGGCCAGCTTGCGTTGCTCGTCCAGATAGAGTGGCATCGGTCCTATGTCTTCATAGATCTCTTCGCCCTCTTCGACGCGGATTACCTTCTGTCCGGGAATGTAGGGCATTTGTGACTCCACTTCACTGATCGCCTGGTGAAGCAGACTGCAGATCACCTCTTCGCGGGATAGCTGGTACATCTTCGCCAATGCTTCCAGTTTGATCGCATCGCTCTTATACATCTCAACTTCGGCGCTGATCTTGCCGTTGGCCTGGCGGGAGTGCTCCTCCCAGCTCTGGAGTAATCTGTGAAATGCACTGCTGGCCATTGTGGCTCCCCCCTTGTGTCGCAAACTGTTCTTTTACTGTAGTCGATCCGGCGTGGAGGCGAAGGGCCGTGGCGGAAATTTTGCCGTCGTATTAGCCCTGAGGCGTCAGTGGTTTTTATTCCGGCGGTGATTCATTAGAATTCCTGCTTTCGATGCGAGCGGGAATAATCATGGCAATAATTAAAGTGGTATTTGGTTCTGTAAATGGCAATGCACAGCAACTGGCCGAGGATGCGGTCGAGCAGCTAAAAGCGGCAGGCCATCAGGCTGAACTGCTGCGTCATCCTGAAGTCGCACAGCTGGCCGGGGATTGCAGTGAAGCGCTGCTGGTGATTACCTCCACGACCGGACAGGGCGATATTCCGCCTAACCTGTTGCCGCTGTACGAACAGTTGAATGATCAGTTTCCGCTGATGCCGGAGAAACCCTACGGTGTTGTGGCGCTGGGTGACAGCTCTTATGAAGACTTTGCTGAAGCCGGGCGTTCATTCGACTTCCTGCTGAAGGACCTGAAGGCTCGCCGTGTGATACCGACTCTGTTTATCGATGCCTGTGAGACGCTTGACCCGGAAGAGGAGGTGGCGCAGTGGCTGGATCAGTGGCAGGCGCTGCTGGACTGAGCAGGCCTTGCTCCGGACCGGGCGGGGCTTAGCAGCTGTCGCCCGGAGTTGGCATTACTTCATAGTGCTGGGCGATATCCAGGAAGTGGCGGGTATCCTGCAACAATTCATAGAACTGGCCGGATGCGACCGGCTTGCTGAACAGATAGCCCTGTAGCTGGTCGCAGGCACGCTGCCGTAAAAACTCAGCCTGTGCCGCCGTTTCTACGCCTTCGGCGCAGACCCGCAGGTTCAGGCTGTGGCTGAGCGATATAACGGCGCAGATAATCGCTTCGTCGGCCGGATCGTTCGGCAAGTCACTGACCAGTGAGCGGTCAATCTTCACCTTATGCACCGGCAGCTTCTTCAGGTAGCTGAGCGAAGAATAGCCGGTACCGAAATCATCCAGGGCCAGATTGACGCCCAGGTCGCAGAGTCGCTGCAGCAGGTTGACGGTGCGCTCCTCCTGCTCCATGACGTAGGTTTCCAGAATTTCCAGCTCCAGCCGCTCGGGAGCCAGCTGGTATTTTTTCAGCAGGCCGCTGATCTGCGCAGGCAGGTCACCGTTATCCAGCTGGGCTCCGGCCAGATTGATTGCCAGGTGGAAATCCGCTTCCAGCCCTTTTTTCTGCCAGCGGGCGAGCTGTGCGCAGGCCTCTTCCAGCACCCAGCTGCCGATCTTACCCATCAGGCCGATCTCTTCGGCAATTGGCAGGAAGCGTCCCGGCGAGATCAGTCCCAGTTCCGGATGCTGCCAGCGAATCAGGGCTTCCGCCCCGACAATGCGCTGTCCTTCACCGTCCATCTGTGGCTGATAGTAAAGTTCCAGTTGGTTGTTCTGCAGTGCTTCACGCAGAGCCGGTTCCAGCGATACCCACTCTTCGACGCTGCGGGTCAGCTCGCGCTGGTAGAAGGCATAGTTATTCCGGCCGCGATCCTTGGCGCCGTAGAGGGCGATATCGGCATGTTTTAACAGCGAATCGCTGTTGTCGCCATGTTCCGGTGCCAGGGCGATACCGATACTGGCGGTGGTGAAGTAGTGACGGCCATTGAGTTTAAACGGCTCTTCCATCAATGCCACGATATGCTTGGCAACCTGTTCAGCATCCGGGGCATGCGCCACAGTATTCACCAGCACGGCAAACTCGTCGCCACCGATACGGGCAACGGTGTCCGGGGCGCTGATATTATCGCTGAGACGCTCAGCCACCTGCAGCAGTAACTGGTCTCCGGCATCGTGGCCGAGACAGTCATTGATATGCTTGAAGCGGTCAAGGTCAATAATCAGGATGGCGACCTTATCGCTGCCGCTGCGGTTATTCAGTGCCTGCTCCATGCGTATCTTCAGCAAGGTGCGGTTGGCCAGTCCGGTCAGCGGATCGTAGTGGGTCAGCTGGTGCAGTTTCTGCTCCGACTCCCACAGGTTGCTCATATCCGATACCACCGAGACGTAGTGGGTGAGCTGCTTGGCATTGTTGCGCACGGCATTGATGTTCAGCCAGTGCAGCTTGCTTTCGCCATTCTTACGCCGACTCCAGACCTCACCCTGCCAGTGATCGCACTCGCTGAGCGACAGCTTGATCTGGTCGAAGAAGGTTCGGTCGTGACGGCTGGAGTGAAACAGCGAAGTGCTCTGTCCAATCAGCTCTTCACGGCTGTAACCGGTCAGACGGCAGAACGCGGGGTTAACATCGACAATGCTCTGGCGATCATCACAGAGCATAATGCCTTCATTGGTTGACGCGAATACGATGCCGGCCAGCTTCAGCTGCTCATTGCGACTGTTCTCGGCGGTCTTATCCTGCAGTATGCCACTCCAGTACAGCTTATCGCTTTGGTGGTATACGGGGCGTGCCGAGGCGTGCAGGGAGAGTTCTTCACCATTGATATGGCGGGCCCGGAACTCACATTGCCAGGGCTCATTATTCTTCGCGGCCAGACGCAGCACCAGTTTCAGCCGGTCGAGATCGGCGGGCTGTATCTGTTGTTTCAGCAGCTCCGGCGCTTCGATCACTGCCACCGCATCCAGCCCCAGCATGGTTTCGATACCGCTGCTGAGAAAGCTGATATCAGTGTCCAGTGTCTGGTCGTGACTGCAGAGCTGGAAAACGGCACCGGGCAGGGTATTGGTAATCTGGCTCAGGCGGGCCTGGGTTTTGGTCAGTTCATCCCATACCTGTTCCCGGTGCAGGGCGATGCCGGCCAGGTGTGCCGCAGTATCAAGCAGGTTGAGATGGAAGGGTGTGGCTGCACGCGGGCTGTTGCTGGAGATAGCAATGCTGCCGATGATGCTGTCTGCGGTGATATAGATGGGGAAGGACCAGCAGGCGCGGATGCCGTAGTCGGCGGCGAAGTCCTGATAATCCGCCCAGCGCTGATCTGCCTGGGTATCCTCGACCACCACAGGAGAACCCAGGTATACGGCAGTGCCACAGGACGCGCCGATCGGCCCGGGAGTCAGCCCGCCCAGTCCGTCCCAGTGTTCCTCCGCGATGGAGGGCAGGCAGCGAACGTTGAGATGCTGGCGTTCATCGTCCAGTGTCATCACGCTGACGATGCAGTCACCGACCAGCGTTTCGATAAAACTGCAGATCTTTTCCAGCGTGGCGTTGGTTGGACTGTCTTGCCCGATCAGTTCGATCACTTCGCGTTGCAGGAACAGGATCTGGTCCAGCTCTTGCTGTGGCGGAGTGCTGTCTGTAGCTATCGCCTTATGGAGCGTTCGTCCATGCATCTGCAACAGGGGCCTTAAATGACTGTTTTAATTTGGAATAGCCTAATCTAATCGTTGGCGGCCCGTTGTTCAACTATGGCTATTGTATTAATCGGGATTACTTCTTAAGGAAGCCCCGCTGCTGCAGAAACGGCAGCATGTGCGGGCGCGCTTCCTTCACCAGCATGCCGGATATCTGCTCGGTCCAGCTCATCTCTTTATTGCCACCGGTGCGGCTGCGATAGTAATCACGCACCTCCTTGTCGTAATCCTGCAGGTGTTCGTGGTCTGCCTGGTTGTCGTAGCGGTCCTGTTTTAATACCACGGGCAGAGGCAGGCGGGGTTTGACCTCCGGGTTCTGGTCGGGGTAGCCGAGGCAGAGGCCAAATACCGGATACACCAGTTCCGGCAGTTCCAGCAGCTCAGCCACGCGGGCGATCTGGTTGCGTAAGCCGCCGATATAGACGCCACCCAGTCCCTGTGACTCGGCCGCGACCATAACGTTCTGGGCAAACAGGGCGCAATCCAGTGAAGCGGTAAGGAACTGCTCGGTAAAGCCGCTCTGCATCTCTGCCTCATGCATCTCGCATGCCTGCCGGTGGCGCTGCATATCGGCACAGAACACCAGAAACAGCGGCGCCTGTGCAACGTAAACCTGCCCACCGGCACATTCGGCCAGCTGACTGCGATTATCTGCATCGTTTACCTGAATTACGCTGCAGGCCTGAATAAAGCTGGAAGTGGCCGCTGATTGACCGGCTTCGATCAGTCGCTCAACCAGGGCCTGGTCAACCGTCTCCGGGGTAAACTTGCGGATTGAGCGATGTGACTTCAGTAGATCGATAACATCGTTTTGCATGGGGGCTTCCTTGGAAATGCTCGTTGGCCTGGGTTCAGCCGCTTATTCTACGAAATGTCAGATTAATACGCGCGGATTTCACCTTCCTGCTTTTCGGAACGCTGTGTTGCCACTGGTGTTGCAGGTCGCCGGCCATCAGCAGCAGAGAGCCGTGCCCGAGTAGGATCTCTCGCCGCAGGCTGTTGTCCTCCCGCTGGCGCAGCAGGAAACGCCTGGGTGTGCCCAGTGTGACCGATGCGATGACCGGGTTCTGTCCCAGCTCTGCTTCATCGTCACTGTGCCAGCCCATGCTGTCGCCGCCATCCCTGTACAGGTTAAGCAAGACACAATTGAAGCGGGCGTCGCAACGGCGTTCTATCGCCTGTTTAAGGCGGCCAACCGCCGGGTGCAGGGGCTGGGCGTGCATCACCAGTCCTGAGTACTGGTAGAGCAACCCCGGTTCGCCCTGAAAGTGCTGCTGTCTGGGGATCTTATGGGGGCGGCCAAACAGCTGAATCGTATCCTGGCGCCAGGGAATCTCATGGTAGAGCTGGCTAAACAGCTGATCGGCTTCGGCGGCGCTGAGAAAATGCTCGTAATATTCCAGAATACTGTGGTCGGCCATTAGTCTTGAATCTGTAACACTGATTTTTCAGCATAAGGGAGTTCGCGGCAGAAGTATAAGGCTGTACCAACACAGAGTTGCGGTGGCAGGCTATGCTGTGAGAAGACGTCGCTGAGCCCTATGAATCCGGCCAGCAGACACAACGCAGGGAGAGGACTATGAGTGATCTGGTTGAGCAAAGCTGTCAGGCCTGCCGGGCGGGAGCGCCGAAGGTAACCGAGACGGAGGCGCGGCAGTTGCTGGCCGAAATCCCCGACTGGGCGATAGTGACACGTAATGACATTCCGCGGCTGGTGCGCGATTACCGTTTTGCTGACTTTATAACAGCAATGGCATTCAGTAACCGGGTGGCGGGATTGGCAGAGGCTGAAAATCACCATCCGCAGATTACCACGGCCTGGGGCAGCGTGCGGCTGGAATGGTATACCCATAAGATCCGGGGACTGCACCGCAATGATTTTATCTGCGCAGCGCGCAGCGATCAGCTTTTCACCGAGATCGAAACTTAATCACTTAATCGATATCAATACGTCACCCCGCCGTGTTGGACTAGGATCGGGATATGTATTGGCGTTCGCCACGTATGAGTGGCGCAACAGATAGTATTTCTCAGGAATCAGGGAGAACACGAGATGCTGAGGTCTGTAAAAGCAAGCGACTATATGACAGAGGGTGTGATTACCTTTAAACCGGAAACCGACCTGTTCGATGCGATCAACAGCCTGTTGGAAAACCGGATTTCCGGTGCCCCGGTGGTGGATGATGACGGCAACCTGGCCGGTATCCTGTCGGAGGTCGACTGTCTTAAGGCAATTCTGGCGCTGACCTACCATGAAGAGGAGAAGGGCGGAGTTGTCGGAGAATATATGACCGGCGTAGTAGATACTGTTGAGCACGATGCTGATATCATTAGCGTTTCTGAACGGTTTATAAACGAAGGATTACGTCGGCTACCGGTTGTCAAAAATGGCAGGCTGGTGGGCCAGATCAGCCGCCGCGATATCTTGCGGGCGGTTGAAGTCTTTGCACAGGATGGCTGACGGCGTGCCGGTCCTCAGTATTGATCCCTGAGTGACGGCCGGAAACAAACCACAAAGCCGCAATAGGTCATCGCAGCTGATCAGTTAATGTTCAGTTGCGGATGATTAGTATTGCGGCTTTTTATGTAAGGTGAATGCCCTTCGATGTCTATCTCTATGCCCGAACAACCTCTGCTGGTTTATCCCTCCCTGGTCGCACGCTTCGGCCTCGAAGAGTCGCTGTTGCTGGGGTGCTATCAGCGCTTTGCTGAGCTGACTGGCAGCGACAGCGAAACTTCGGTGGTGGTGACCCTGTCACGCCAGCAATGGTTGCGGCTGGTACCGTTCTGGGATGAAGAGAAGCTGGCCGTGCTGACCAATAGCCTGGTGATCAAACAGGCGCTGGAGGCAGCCTTCGAAGGTGATATTGTCACGCTTGAGATTCTGGCCTCAGGCTCTCAGGAACCTCAAGTGCCGGCAACGGCCCGCGCCACAGAGAGAGGCAATCTTGCGGCCGCAGCCGATGACCGCGCAGTGGATTCAGCGCGGGCAGAATCCGGCTTCTATGCCACGGCAGCTGAGCCGGAAGAAGAGCCTCCGATATTTATCGGCGCGGCACAACGAGAGCCGGCCGACAGCCATACTGCCGATCACAGATCTGCCGCCCTGTTTGCCGATGCTGCAGCGCCGGCTGAATCAGCGGATATTGCCGGTCAGCCGACAGCTGAGCCGGTGAGCGCAGAACCGCTGCAGCCGGGAATGCCGGAACGGGAAGAACCGGAGCCGCCGCTGCTTAATGTGCCGGTCCAGGATCTGCCGGATTCGTCGCCTCAGTTCGATCGTCCGGTGTCACGCCTGCTGGCTGAAGAGATGGCGGCCGGAGAGCCGGACACGACTGACCACCGGGCATCGCTGTTGGATGATCTGGTGCCGGGGCGTGAATCTGGCGGATTCGATTCCGCTGATTTCAGGGTGGAAGTCGAACCGGTTGATCGTCTGCCGGTGGTCGAAGAGCCGCCGCAGTTTATGCAGCCGGTACATCAGGTTCGCCAGCCACGTTATCCGGATGAGATGCCAGCTGTACCACCTCCGGCAGAACCTCTGGTACCGGGACGCGGTCCTGCGCCGACCTTTGGCGGCAGCACTGGCTGGGCGCGTAACCGCCAGGCAAACCGTGCCAGAACCTCTGATGAGTTGCAGGAGATCTTCCAGCAGCGCGAAGTACGTAACCAGCAGCTGCATGCGATCTTTGTTGGCTGGCAGCCGTCGGAATCCTTCTTCGCCTTGCTGCCCCATCATGGAATTCCGGAAGAGTTTGCCCGCGAATGCATTGACGGCTTTATACTGTACTGGCTGGACAAAGATCGCCGGGAGACTAACTGGGACTCAAAATTCCTCGGTTGGGTGAAGCGGGAGTGGGTACACAAGCAAACCGCCGCCGGGCGCCAGCAGCGACAAGAGCAGGAACAACAGAAAGGTTTTGTGAACAATGAAAACACCCGCACAGATTCTCGCGCAAAACGCCAGCGGGTCACCCGGGCAATCATGGACATCCGCGACACCGACTGGTAATCAATCCGGGCCTCAGGGCGGTGCACCGCATCAGAATGCCCAGATCAGCCTGGAAACCAAGACGCTGATCAATATGATCTTTGCCCGTTTTATGGCGATCTACGGGCATAAGTTCAAAAGCTGCTTTGAGAGCGAAAATGAGATCCGCCTGGCGAAGCGGGAGTGGGCGCTCAGCCTCTCGGGTTACAGCGAGGCGGAACTGGTTGCTGCGATCAATCGTTGCAAGGAAACCCTGGCCTGGATGCCGACCGTCTCAGAGTTTATTGCCATCCTTAATGACCTGAATGGCGACTATGGCCTGCCCGCGGTGCGCACAGCCTATATCGAAGCCTGTATGAATGCCGATAAACCCAGTGCGCACCACTGGAGCCACCGGGCCATCTATCATGCCGGGCGTGCGACCGGCTGGTTCCGCCTGCGTAGTGAGGAGGAGCGCCAGGTATTACCTGACTTCCGCTATAACTACGAGGTGATCTGCCGTCGCGTGCGGGCCGGAGAGGAGCTGGATGAGCCTGTCCCGGTGGCACTGGAGAATAAGAGTGATGATACCCTGGCGGCGTTTATCCGCCAGTGGTCGGAGTCCCAGTCGGTGGATGAAGTTACGGCGACCAAACTGCTGTACTTTATGACCAAGCCAAAGGGCAGCCGTACCCGGGCCAAGTTTAAGGCGCTGGCGCAGAAGCAGCTGCTGGAGCTTAAGCTGCCGATCAGCCTGCCGGATGACTATCAATAGAGCGAGCTACGAGCTTGGAATGACAAAAAACGCCCGGACACTGTGCCGGGCGTTTTTGTGTGTGCAGCGGATCAGTTGTCGAAGGTAGAGCCGAACATCTCACCAATGGCATTGGAGAGGGTTTCGCTGCGTTCCGGGCTGCGGAATACCTGCATAATCAGCGCGCGCAGGGCAGGCATAAACATCAGATCGGCCAGCACCCGGGAGAAACCGACCTGACCGGCATTACCGGCAGCGAGGCGTTCGAGGAACAGTTTCAGCAGGTCGGGATACTGCAGGGTTTCGTGACAGCGGGTGGCGATGGCCGCAATCACTTCCGCTTCCAGTGCATAATCGCTTTCAAGAATCAGTTGCAGGGTCTGTTTCAGTCGCGCCTGGTCTCGGCTGTTGGAAATGCCGCGCACCATTGCCGCAACGCGATTGGCGTTGCAGTCCGGGCTGGAGAGGGTTTTCTCGACCCGCTCGGTCAGGGCGCTGAACAGCTTGTGGTCCGGTTCGATATTTTCCAGGCAGGTGCAGAGAATCTCGAACGGCACATCCGGTAGCTGCGGGATGGCACTGGCCAGTACTGCGCTGTTGCTGCCGGTTTCATGGCGGATCACCAGATCAGCGATACCCTGATATCCCAGTCCCTGCCAGTGGTCTGCAAAGCCCAGCTGGCCGGCAAAATACTGCTGGGCATACTCGTAGTACTTAGATGCGGGCTGGCCACTGGTCAGGGTGGCGTTGGCGTGGAAGATCGCCATTTTTTCCTGATCCGGCTTAAAGGCAAACGGATTGTCCTGCATGGCATCCGGTTCACCCTCTTTCTGTTCCATCAGATTGCCGATATTTTTCAGCAGGCGGTGCAGAATATCGTCGCGCACGGCGGTCTGGATAAAGCCGCGTTCGTCCAGTGGCAGTTTCAGGAACCAGACGACACTCTGTTCGCGTTGTTTCGGGTTCCAGATCATCAGGGCGATCCAGGCATGATGCAGAAACGGCAGAGGGTAGGGGGTCAGGCCCTGCTCAATCTTGCTGAATTCGCTGGTGGACAGTTTGGTGACACGACGTCCCATATCAAACAGACGGATCTGGGCACCGCTCTGGCGCAGAAAATCCACCATTGACTCAATTTTTTCTGACATCTCTACTCTCGGCCACAGGCAAAAATACTGATTTTACCAGTCTGGCGATCAGGGCAAAAGCGGATCGCAGATTCCCTGTCCCCGCTCCGTTATCTGTAGCAGTACCGCCAGTATCTGCCGATCGTAACGCTCCGGTGCCGCCAGCATCTGGTCGATTGCATCCCGGGCGGGGATTTTGCGGCGCCAGGCCCGGGGGCTGGTCATGGCCACATAGTCAGTGCAGATGGTCAGGATTCTGGCCTCGGTGGAGATCTGGGCACCGCTCAGGCCGAGGCGGCCGCTGCCATCCAGGTATTCATGTTTATGCAGGATGGTCTCCAGTACCGGGATATTAAAGTCGATACCGCTGAGAAACTGACGGCAGTACTTCATCTCGTTCGCCAGTTGCTGCTTTTCGGCTTCATTCAGCACGCCTTGCTTGGTGAGTGTCTGTTGTGGGATCAGCAGCTTGCCGATATTCGAAAGCCGGGCCGCATATTCCAGCGTGCTGCGCTGCGATTCGCTGAGTTGCATCACGTCGGCAATCTGCTTCGCCAGCTCGGCGGTATTGCCTGAATGCCGGCTGGAGTAAGGGTCATGCAGATCGATAGCGGCACAGAGAGTTTGCATAATCTGCTGTAACAGGTGGGTTTCACGCCGGTGATGACGTTGTTGCAGGGTGATGTCATGCAGGCTGATCAGTACCGCGTCCTGTGCCGCATACTGCATCGGTTGCAGGCTGGCGCTGTAGCTGTGCTGCTGATAGCTGAACTGCATCGTCTTCGATTGCTGCAGGCTGAAACATTGCTCCAGTGGCGGATCGAAACGGTCGGCATCGTGGGGGCCGATCAGTGCGGCGAGGGTCTTGTGGTCCATATCCCCCAAAGGCATCTGCAGCCGCTCAGCCAGGGCTTTGTTGGCAAACAGCAGCTGCCGGTTCCGGTTGACGATCAGAACCAGGTCACGGATGTGATCGTTGATCGCCTGTTGTAATCCCGCCTGATGCTTAAGCTGCTGGGTCTGTGCCGCCAGCCTGAGCGTCAGGCGCCGCTGCTGGCTGGTGCTGCCCCACCACCAGGCACCGGTGATCAGTACCAGCATAATCAGGGTGGAAATCAGTAACAGACTGCGCAGCTGTGCCCGTTGCAGATTGGCCGGTTGTATCACTTCAGACAGCTGTACGCTGGTGAGCAGCACCAGATCACTGTTGCCGATACGGCGACTGACGCCGAGTACGGTGCGACGGTGTTCATCCATCCCTTCGACCAGCGTCCCCGGCAGTTGTGCGGCTTTGCGCGCGACCAGCTGTTCTGATACCGCGACCGGCGTGAGGTTAAGGCGATTCTGGTCGCCCGAAGAGTAATCTATATAGAACAGTTGCTGTTCGTGGTCAGGCTGCAGCAATACGCTGGACAGGGTACCGATACCCTGATTGTAAAGTCGCAGCAAACGGGCCAGGTGACTGGATACCGGCTTCTGTCCTACCAGCATCGCCAGTAACTCCCGCTTCACACTGAAGGCTGGCAGGCTGAATACCGGGCTGACATAGCCAATATAGAGCTGGCCGTCGGTTCCAACCCACAGTGGAGCAACTGAGGCGCTCTGCAGCCGGACACTGTTTTCCAGGCTGTATTGCAGGGCCGTGGAAAGCTGCAGGTTTTCGGCGGTACTCACCAGCGGGCGCAGGCTGGGCTCAATCAGGGCCAGAAAGCGCTGGCTGTGTCCCGGCAGGTTCGCTTCAACTTCCAGTTTCTGCAGTGGCAGGTAGCGTTCATGTTCCGCCACTGCCAGCAGCTGGTTTTTCAGATAGGTCAGTTCGGCACTTTCGGTGCTGCGGGTGAGACTGGATTGCTGTAGCAAGCGGCTGCTGTACAGGCGCAGGGAGTGGTTTTCGGACAGGTTGTGAAAGGGCTGTTGTTGTTGCTCCAGCCACTGTTCGATGGCGGTCTGTTGCTGTCCGGCCATGCCGCTAAGGGTTTCACTCCATTGCTGGCGCTGGAGGCGGACCTGATCGGCATAGAAACGCTCGGTCAGCATGAAACCTGTGCCGGAAACCAGTGCAACGATAATCAGCGCAGCGAGTAAAGAACGTTTCATACCCTGACCCTGATGGTGAGCCTGACCCCGGTGACGGGGTTATCGGCTCATTTCGGAATATGTAACCACCATTGTTGTTCGTTTAAAGAGTATAGCGGCACATAGTGGATCAGATGATGATGGGACAGTATCTGGTCACTCTGGTTGTCGAGGATCCGGGTATCCCCTGGCTGCTCCACGGCCAGCACGGCATGGGGCGTATCCAGACTGGTGTCCTGAACGATCACCACCTTGAGCTGGTCGGCAGGGAAACCGAGATAACGCAGCGACAGGTACTTGGTCAGGGCGTAATCCTCACAGTCACCGCTGCGGCTGAGAAACTGAGTCACACTGGCCCAGTAGTCTTCGCGGCCATAATTCACCTGGTCGAGCCGGTAGGGCATGCGGTTGGCAAACTGATTGACCGTCTGGAGCTGCTCTTCCCGGGGGCGCTTTCGAAGCGAATTCAATAGCTGATACCAGTGATAAAGCTGGCAGCCCTGAGGGCCAGCGGCAAGGCAGGGGGCCGCTGGCATATCCTGCAGCCGATGGCGGTTGCTGAAACTGTTCCATGCGGGCAGATCTGAGAGGTTTGGCTGGGGTTCTGCACTATAGCCAAACAGGTCTGCAGCGACATTTTCCGTAAACAAAAGTAAACAACCTGTCAGGGCAACATCGCGGATTATGAGTTTCACATCATATAGTCATACGTTTTGTTGATTAATAATTGATCAATTGTTCCCAAATGATAACTATACTTGACAGTAGTGGTAACCGGGCTAAACAGCACTGGCTCAACTTCCGCTTCACAAAACTCGCATTATGCGAGCCCGCAAATGGACTTCCGGACTGATGTATGGTGACGGCAAGTCGCCAAACCTGATTTCGGCACTCACCTGACTGCAGCAGTATACGCGACCCGTATCGGTATGGAGTGACGAAAAGGAGTCTGTGATGAAATTTAAACAAACTATGCTGGCAGCAACAGTTGCTGCGAGTTTCATGACCCCTCCTGTCACGGCGGCTGTTGCTGATACTGAAAAGGTAGCAGAAGACTCTGTGTATGAGTGGGGTATCTGGGCTAAACCTCTGGCGCCTGCCGCAGGCGGGGAAGAGACCGGAGCTTTGGTTTTCGCCGGTGAAGGCGATGATGAATATGTATTCTTTGATCCGGAATTCCTCGCCCGGCTTGCCGCTGGCGTGACGACTCCACCTGACGCTGGTGGTGGAAATAGTGGTGGCGGAGGTGGCAACGGTGGCGGAGGTGGCAACGGAGGCGGAGGTGGCAACGGAGGCGGAGGTGGTAACGGAGGTGGAGGCGGTAACGGTGGTGGAGGCGGTAACGGTGGCGGCGGAAATGGCGGCGGCGATCCGGACCCTACCCCGATCGATCTTGGTGGACTGGGCTGTGAAGAAGGCGCTGTATGTGGCTTTGCCAGCCGTATGCCAATGTATGTCGAGGCCCAGTGTCAGGCCGGTGATGGCAGCTGTAGCAATAATCCGGTAGCGATCGATTTTGACACCGATGCCAGTTACAGCGGTGCCCCTTCTGCCATGGGCATTCGCCTGGATAATACAGGCAATCTGATTACCGTCTATCCGAAGGGAGAAGGCGGCAGTATCGATATGAGCCGGCCACACTTCGTCAAAATTGCACAGAACGGTTCAGCGACTATCTACGCCGAAGTACGGCTGCCTAACCGTACCGGCCTGTTTGAAGTAGTGGGTACTATCGATGATTTCGCCGAAGGCCGCTGGCTCTACGGTAAGGTTTACGGCAGTGGCAACGGAAAAGGTAAACCACTTGAGGTTGCCTTCAGTGGTGCCAACGGACAATACGTCATGGGGCGTACCACGGTGTTAGGCGGACGTAAGCTGATTGACCTGTTCGATGTTACAGGGCTTGCCGGGAATATCAGTGCGCACTACGCCGGCCAGACGGCGTACGGCGGTGATGTGGGAATTACCATCCACTTTGGCTCCGATGTCACCTGGGATGGCTCTTTCAACGGCGGGGCTGACAAGGCTGGTGTGATGGTATCAACCGCTTCGGATGGCAGTCGTATTGCCACCGGACGGGTGGGCTTTAACGTCACCGGCGGACAGGTTTCGGGAATTAATCTGGTCGCCCGGGATGGCCAGCTCTCAGCCTCCGATGCCAACAGTATCAGTGGCCAGGTCAATGCCGCCCTGTTTGGGGATAATGCCAACAAGGTTGGCGGTGTGGCGGATATCCAGAAATCTACATCGGCCTACACTCAGGGCGCACATCATGTGACGACCTTCAGTGCTGACTTCGATAAAGTGACCGGGGATCAGTAATCGTTGCAAAAGAAATGTAACGGTTTCGTATCAAAAAGGCGCCATTGGCGCCTTTTTCTTTACAGTTATGCCTATACTGTTTAAATAGCGAACAGTTGTGGAGGGCAGCATGACTGAGATGAAACACCTTTGCCGGCAAGTGCTGCTGGCAACCGGGACTCTGGCATTGGTAACCGGAGGCGCTGTAGCGGCGGAAGAGGAGACGTCGTTTGACCCGGAACAGTTTTTTACTCAGGGCATGGAAGACCGACAAGCCGGAAAGCCGTATTCGTCTATCAAAGCTTTCCAATCCGTTCTTAACAATCAGCCGGCACTGAACCGGGCGCGGCTGGAGCTGGCCGTAGCTTATCTGCAGACCTTGCAATACCAGCAGGCTGAAGCTGAAGCGATGAAAGTGCTGGATGATCCGGATACGCCACCGAATGTGCGGGTGAGTATACTGGCCTTTCTGGCGAAGGTGCGGGAGGAAGCCAAGCAGCTTGAGCCCCGCCATGAATCAAGCGCCTCAATCGCAGTCGGGCTGCTGTTCGACAGCAATGTTAACGTCGGCCCGGATAGTGAAACCATCAATATCAACGGGCAGGATCTGACCCTGTTACCGGGCTCTTCTGCAGAAGAGGATACGGCCTTAACCGTCAACCTGGGGGTTGATCATAGCTATCACACCGGTATGACCCAGCAGCTGGGTGAACGTACCGGTATCTTTATCTGGCAAAGTGGCGCGAACTACTACCACCGTGGCTATACCTCAGAGGATGAGTTTGATCTGGATATCCTCAGCCTCTGGACCGGACCCGCGATGATCACCAATGGTAACTGGCGCGGTAACCTGAACCTGCAATACGATCATATCCGCCTTGGCGGCAGCGAGCTGGCAAATTTCTTCTCGCTAATGCCCAGCGCAACCTGGTCTATCGATCCCCATACCGAGCTGACGGCAGGCGTCGATATTGCCAATCGTAACTATGTTCGCTCCGGCGATCAGGGACGTGACAGCAAATACTATGCCTTTGATATCGCTCTGGGACATGGCTATATGAACAACACCCTGGGGGTGCAGGGTGGTATCGAATATATCAGCAATGATGCCGATAACGAGCGCTACAGCTACAGTGGGCCGGGATTGTTTGTCGGTTTCAACTGGCAGTATGAACCGCGCAGTCAGGTTTATGGCAGACTGGGCTGGCGTCAGTCTGACTATGATGGTCCTGAGCCGCTGCCACCTGTGAGCCGCGATGAGGATGAGATCAAGCTGTTGCTGGGTTTCAGCCATCAGTTCGAAAACCTCTGGGAGCTGAATCTGGATTATCTCTATCTGGATAATGATTCCAATATTGCACTCTATGACTTCGACCGTGACCAGCTCAGCCTGACTGTATCGCGTAAACTGTAAACACTACTTTAAGTCCCATGACAAATATCGGCTCAGACTTTGATCTGAGTCGATACTTTGATGTCACAAACCGTTCGGTCTTTGCCTTTTCCCGCATCTGTCAGTAATCTGAAATCAACCCGCGATACAGTCGTTAAAGTCACCTGAAAAACAGGGACTTAGCGGCTCAGGGATTGTTAACGGATTCATTGACGAAGGAGTCAAAGGGCTTGGGTAGCTCTCTTATTGTACTTGGACGCTCGATGATTGGCAGCTTGAGGGATCTTGCGCCAATTGTATTAGTCATCGGTTTTTTTCAGGTCGTGGTTTTACAGACCCCGATTCCTGATTTCTTTGGAATTGTCACCGGGCTGCTGTGTGTCGTCGCCGGTCTGACGTTCTTTATCTACGGCCTGGAGATGGGGCTTTTTCCTGTTGGTGAATCGATGGCAACCGCCTTTGCCCGTAAGGGCAGCGTGCTCTGGTTGCTGGTGTTTGCCTTTGCGCTGGGGTTTGGTACCACTGTGGCCGAGCCCGCATTGATTGCAGTTGCAGCCGAGGCAGCCAGCGTAGCCTCGGCGGGCGGCATGATTATTGACAGCGAAGCGGCGCGTACCAGTTATGCCACGGGCCTGCGTTATACGGTGGCTTTCTCGGTCGGGCTGGCAATCGTGTTGGGCGTATTGCGCATCCTCAAGGGCTGGTCGATTCAGTACATGATTATCGCCGGTTATATGCTGGTGGTGATTATGACCTCTTTTGCACCGCGCGAGATTATCGGTATTGCCTATGATTCCGGTGGCGTAACGACCTCGACGATCACCGTTCCTCTGGTGACTGCATTGGGCGTGGGACTGGCTTCCTCGATCGAGGGGCGAAATCCGATGATCGATGGCTTTGGCCTGATCGCTTTTGCCTCGTTGACGCCGATGATCTTCGTAATGGCATACGGGATGGTGATCTGATGGAGTTCATGACACAGCTTATCGATATCACCCTGTCGACGGTACGGGATGTAATGCCGATCGCCTTTATCATCTTCTTCTTCCAGTTTGGGGTTATTCGCCGTCCGATTCCCAACCTGAAGCGGGTTCTGATCGGGTTTGGTTATGTCATCCTCGGCCTGGCGCTGTTTCTGCTGGGGCTGGAGAAAGCGCTGTTCCCGGTTGGCCGTATGATGGCTGAGCAGCTGACCGACCCGGACTTTATCCGCAGCTGGAGCAGTGCGGCCGGTGAGGTACTGCAGTGGCAGGACTATTACTGGGTCTACATCTTTGCCTTTGCCATCGGAGCCAGTACCACCATTGCCGAACCATCGCTGATTGCGGTAGCTATCAAGGCGAATGAAGTGTCCGGTGGTGCCATTGGCGTCTGGGGACTGCGGATCGCGGTTGCCCTGGGGGTGGCTGTTGGTATTGCCCTGGGAACCTATCGCATCGTGACCGGCTACCCGATCCACTGGTTCATTATTTCCGGCTACGTGGTGGTGGTGATCCAGACCATGTTTGCACCGAAGATGATCGTACCGCTGGCCTATGACTCCGGCGGCGTGACCACCTCGACGGTTACCGTGCCGCTGGTGGCGGCTCTGGGGCTGGGGCTGGCGGAAACAGTGCCGGGGCGAAGCGCATTGATCGATGGATTTGGCCTGATCGCCTTCGCCAGCCTGTTCCCGATGATGAGTGTGATGGGCTATGCCCAGCTGACTGCGTGGCAGGCTAAACGCGTTAAACGCAAGCAAAGTAATGTTGTGCTCACTGATTGAGCAGGAGAAACAATCATGCATTTCAAACTGTTGTTGGTGTTCGTCGAAGATGCCAAAACAGACAAGGTCATGAAAGCCGCCCGGGAGGCCGGTGCTACCGGCGCTACGGTAATTAACAACGCCCGCGGCGAAGGTGTTAACAAGACCAAGACCTTCTTCGGACTCTCACTGGATACCCAGCGCGATGTGTTGCTGTTTATCGTTGAGGAGCACCTGAGTCGCAAGATTCTCGAAACTATTGCAACGGTTGCCGGTTTTGATGATGAGCCGGGGCAGGGGATTGCGATTCAGCTGGATGTCGAAGATGCCGTTGGCGTGGCGCATCAGATTCAGACTTTGAGTAACGTGGTGGAGAACGAGCTATGAGCACAGAGCGTAAAGTTGTGCGTACAAAGGATGTAATGACCGATCGCTATGCGATGGTCGATGGCCTGGTAACCGTCCGCGAGGCGATGGACCTCTACCGTCAGGAGAATGTTGATGTCCTGATCGTTAATAAGCGAGACCAGGATGACGAATACGGCATCCTGCTACTGTCCGATATCGCCAAGCAGGTGGTGGCGAAGGACCGTGCACCTGAGCGTGTAAACGTTTACGAAGTGATGGCCAAGCCCGTGGTGGCGGTCGAGCCGAGAATGGATGTACGTTACTGTGCGCGCCTGTTTGAGAACTTCGGCCTCTCCGTAGCTCCGGTGATCGCCAATGGCGAGGTGCAGGGCATTGTCGGCTATACCGAGATTGTGATGAAAGGGATGTTGGCGGATTAAGCAAGCATTACCTTCGGATACGAAAAAGCCCCGGTCAGTAATGGCCGGGGCTTTTGCTTTTTGGCGTATGGCTTGGTGCGTTTAGCCACAAGCTTAGCGCTGTTCTCAGTGCCTGAGGTTGAGCGCTTCATCCAACTGCTGAACCAGGCCCAGCAGTTCATCGGTATCGGCAGAGAGGTGCTTGAAAGCTTCTTCTGCCATTGCTGAGATATTGCTGTTGTGCGGCAGGGACTGACCCTGTTGCAGCATTGTTTCCAGACGCGGCACCATCATCCACTGCAGCCAGTCATCGAATGATATGGCATCGACCGCAAAGGGTTCGGTGCTGGCCATCGCCTGTGGCGATGGCTGCTCCGTGCCCCATAGCTGCAGCATCTGCATCTCCATGCGGATCTGACGCAGCAGGGCCGTGACAGTGGAGTTCCGGCTCACTTACCGTTGCCCCGGGCCACTTTCAGGGTATCGGCGATCAGGAATGCCAGTTCCAGCGACTGTTCGCCATTGAGGCGCGGGTCACAGAAAGTGTCGTAACGGTCAGCCAGACCCGCTTCAGTGATCTGGTAGGCGCCGCCGATACATTCGGTCACATTGTGGCCGGTCATTTCGAAGTGAACGCCACCGGCATGGGTACCTTCGGCATTGTGTACTTCGAAGAAGCCTTTCATCTCTTTCAGCACGGCATCAACGCTGCGGGTCTTGTAGCCGCTGGAAGCCTTAATGGTGTTGCCGTGCATCGGATCGGAGCTCCAGATCACCTGGCGGCCTTCGGCCTTAACGGCACGGACCAGCGCTGGCAGGTGATCGGTGATCTTGTCGGCACCCATGCGGGCGATCAGTGTGATACGGCCAGCTTCGTTCTCCGGGTTCAGGGTATCGAGCAGCTGCATCAGATCGTCGGTGCTGGTGGTGGGCCCCACCTTGACGCCGACCGGGTTTTTCACCCCGCGCAGGAACTCTACGTGGGCGTGATCCGGCTGGCGGGTACGGTCACCGATCCACAGCATATGCGCGGAACAGTCGTACCAGTCATCGGTCAGGCTGTCCTGACGGGTCAGCGCTTCCTCATAACCCAGCAGCAGCGCCTCGTGGGAGGTATAGAGCGTGGTTTCATGCAGCTGCGGCGTGTTTTCCGGGTGAATGCCGCAGGAACGCATAAAGCCCAGAGCCTGATCGATCTGATCGGCCAGGTGCTGGTATTTCTCACCCAGCGGGCTCTGCTCGACAAAGCCCAGATTCCATTTATGTACCTGGGTCAGGTCAGCCAGACCGCCCTGCGCGAAGGCACGCAGCAGGTTCTGAGTAGAGGCTGCCTGATGGTAGGCACGCAGCAGGCGCTGAGGATCTGGCGTACGCGCTTCCGCAGTGAAATCGATGCCATTGATAATATCGCCACGATAGCTTGGCAGTTCGATACCGTCGATGGTTTCGGTGCCGGCGGAGCGAGGTTTGGCGAACTGGCCCGCCATACGGCCAATCTTCACCACCGGGCAGCTGCCGGCAAAGGTCAGAACCACTGCCATCTGCAGCAGCACCTTAAACGTGTCACGGATCTTGTTGGCATTAAACTCAGCAAAACTCTCGGCACAGTCGCCGCCCTGCAGCAAAAAGGCATTGCCTTTGGCTACTTCGGCTAGCTGCGCTTTCAAAGAGCGGATTTCGCCGGCAAAGACCAGGGGCGGCAGGTTGGTCAGCTCGTTTTCCACGGCTGCCAGCTGCGCCTGATCAGGGTAGACCGGCTGCTGTACGATTGGTTTTGTTCTCCAGCTGTCTGGTGTCCAGTTCTGCATGAGTGCTGATCCTGACTAATCAATATACGAAACGCCAGAGTGTAAGGCATTGCGGCCAATAAACAAGGGGGAGCGCCGGGCAAGAGGGGCTTCCGGTTGATTTCAGCACCGTTGCCTGGCCAGTGGGCGTTCCGACGACGCTGATACAGTCACTGCGGATGTTTTTCCTACTGGGTCGCATTGGTTCTCCCTTTGTCGGCTCGCAGCCCGGGCCGATTCGTGGCAGGCTCTGGGTTACAGGATCAGATCTATTTATCCGGCATATTGAATGCCGGACCAGAGGAGAATAAGCAGTATGTCAGCAGACGATTTTGAGAACGGACTGAAGGTACGTCGTGAGGTGATGGGCGATGAGTTCGTGCAACGTGCGATCGACAATACCACGGAATTGACCGCGCCCTTGCAGGGCTGGATTAATGAACATGCCTGGGGCTCTACCTGGCAGCGTGACGGCCTGCCTCGCCAGACACGCAGCCTGGTCACAATCGGGATGCTGGTTGCGTTAAAGGCGCCGACTGAGCTGAAGGGGCATATCAGGGGGGCACTGCGAAATGGCTGCAGCGTAGAGGAGATTCAGGAAGTCTTGCTACACAGCCTGCCATATTGTGGTGCACCGGCTGCACAGGAAGCTTTTCGTGCCGCCCAGGAAGTGATTGATGCCTGGCAGCAGGAGCACTGACCGGTTGTACTTTATCTCACCTGCCTGGCGTCCCGCCGGGCATCGCGACTTCTTTACATCGGCATAATGTCTCTGGCAAGAGGCTTAAAGATGCCTGTGGCGTAATTAACCTGTAAACGCCCTCCAGGGATCGCTGTAATCGGGTTGTAACAACGGCTACACAAAACTGAAGCATCAGGGCGCTACCATGCCCTGTTTAGGCTTGCCTCCGCCCGGGCTGAGCCTCTTTGCTGGCTCAGATAATGCAAACTGCAGGCACCCTCCGGACAGGCTCGCGTTGTAATGCTGATTGATCAGCGGCTGTGCTGACTGCAGTGTCTTGTTGAAGCCTCTGTACTGGATTCTTCCAACGTTCAGGCAGCGCTGGAATGAGCCGTCATGATAAGAGCGTCAGGCGCTGGAGATAATCCCGGGCCCGTGCTTTTCTGCTTCCTGTTACATCTTCTAGCGGCTGCCGGGCAAAACGGCTGTAAACTGTAGTCGATACTTTGGATAGTCGACGCAGCCGATATGGCCAGTTGCCTCTGTCTCCTTAGCCAGTTGGCGGACGCTATACGATCGGTAACCAGGTCTTAACTGCAGGGGATGACCATGGCTGAAAACAGCACCGCAAGGAGAGCGACCAAGGGAACCCTGATCTATGTGATGGGGGCCTCGGGTTCCGGTAAGGACAGTTTACTGCGCTATGCCCGGCAGGCGGTGAATGGTGGTGCCCAGGTGATGTTTGCCCACCGTTATATTACTCGCAGCATGCATGCCGGAGGGGAAAACCATGTCGAGCTGAGTGTAGAGGAGTTTGCCTACCGGCTGCGCCACCATTGCTTCAGCCTGCACTGGAAAAGCCATGGTCTGCACTATGGTATCGGCTGCGAAGTGGATGCCTGGCTGGAGCATGGCCTGAATGTCGTGGTGAATGGCTCGCGGGCACATTTTGAGGCCGCCTGTCAGCGCTACCCGGATTTACTGCCGGTATTAATTACCGTATCGGAACCGGTACTGAAACAGCGCCTGCTGGATCGCGGGCGAGAATCAATTGAAGAGGTTGAGGCGCGGCTTCAGCGTGGGCAGCAGTATGCACCACCCGCCCATCCTGATCTGCAACGGATATGCAATGAAGCCGAACTGACTGTGGCCGGGGAAGCCCTGCTGCAACTGATCAGGAGTCTGCGCTCGGAAGAGTAGAATCTATGAAGATAACCCTGCTGGGAACCGGCGATGTGCGCCAGGTTCCTGTTTATGGCTGTGACTGTGAAGCCTGCTATCGTGCCCGTATTGATGTCAGCTATGTGCGTCGTCCCTGCAGTGCGTTGCTGGAAAGCGCCGGTGGCCGACTGTTGCTGGATGGTGGTCTGAGTGATCTCTGTCAGCGCTTTAAACCTGGTGATCTGGATGCAATCCTGCTGACTCACTATCATGTGGACCATGTGCAGGGCCTGTTTCACCTGCGCTGGGGGCTGGGGCCGACCATACCGGTATTCGGCCCGGAAGATCAGAATGGCTGCGCCGATCTGCTGAAACATCCCGGGATGCTTGCGTTCCAGCCGCCACTGAATGCATTCGAAAGCATTTATTTCGGAGATCTGCAGCTGACGCCACTGCCCCTGCAGCATTCCAAGCCCACCTTTGGCTACCTGTTGCGAGAGGGCGATCACAGCATTGCCTACCTGACAGACACTGTCGGCTTGCCGCCGGAGACAGAGGCCTACCTGAAGCAGCACACGCCGGATCTGCTGGTAGTGGATTGCTCCCACCCGCCGACAGAGATCCCACCGCGCAATCATAACGATCTGAATATGGCGCTGGCGATACATCACAGCCTTCAGCCGGGTAAAACCGTGCTGACCCATATCAGTCATGAGCTGGATGCGATGTTTGCACAGAAGCTGATCGAGCTGCCCGCCGGTGTTTACCTGGCTGAAGATCAGATGGGCTGGTCACTGGACTGTGGAGGCCTGCGTCGGGACTGGCGCATGGGCGCACTGATCGGCTAGCAAGGGCGCTGCTTTGGGGCTCTGCTCTTAATTCAGGCCTGATGATCGCGCTGGCAGAGGCTATGGTCGGCCAGTACCTCCAGTACCTGACAATGGGATGCATCACCTTGCTGGCAGCGACTGATCATCGCCTGCAGCTCGGTTTCCAGGGCCTGCAGGCTCTTGATCCGCTGCTGCACCTGTTGCAGATGGCTGCTGGCAATCTGATCCGCTTCATGACAGTCGTGCTTATCGCACCGGGACAGGTGCTGTAACTGGCGGACCGCATTCAGGTCAAACCCCAGCTCGCGGGCGTGACGGATGAAACGCAGTGTCGTCAGGTGGTGCTGATGGTAGCGCCGCTGATTGCCTTCGCTGCGGGATGCGTCGGGCAATAATCCCTCTTTCTCGTACCAGCGGATAGTTGTGACCTTGCAACCGGTCAGTTTGGATAACTGACCGATGCTATATGCGTCTGACATTTTATCTATCCTGCGACTTGAACCTCTAGTTACTGTAGATATTAGACTGCCTCTATCTTAAATAAAACCTTTAAGGAGGGGCGGCTTATGTCAGGGTCCTGTTGTGGGAAGGCGAAGTTTGATGGACTGGATCCAGGCTATATACGGATTCTCTGGTGGGTGATTGCCATCAATGGTCTGATGTTTCTGGTCGAGATGGCGGCGGGTATTGGGGCCCAGTCACAGGCATTGCAGGCCGATGCGCTGGATTTTCTCGGTGATACGCTGACTTACGGTGTCAGCCTCTGGGCGATAGGTAAAGCCATCAGCCTGCGCAGTAATATTGCCCTGATTAAGGGTTACAGCCTGCTGATCATGGCATTCTGGGTTTTTGGCAGCACTGTTTACCGGGTTTTTGTGGTGAGCTCACCGGATGCAATGACCATGGGGGGCGTAGCAATCGCTGCCTTCGCCGCTAATCTGGTCAGTGTGCTGTTACTGATGCGTTACAAGGATGGTGATGCCAATGTGCGTTCAGTCTGGCTCTGTAGCCGCAATGATGCTATCGGCAACCTGATCGTGCTGCTGGCGGCTTCCGGAGTCTGGTTTGCCGATAGCGCCTGGCCCGACCTGGCAGTGGCCGCGGTATTGGCCGGACTGTTCCTGTCGTCGGCCTGGCAGATTGTAAGGCAGGCGCGGGCGGAAAAGCTCAGCATTGCTGAGCACAGTGGCCATAGTCATGGTGCCGGTTAGATAATCAGCTGTTTGATGCTGGGAGGCCTGATCGTTATTGAATATGTAGCGACCAGGCTGTACATTGCAGCGAATTTTAGACAGGGCGGCCATTGCTATGAACCGACGCAAGAAGATAAAAGAGATTCTGACCAAGAAAGCGAAAAAGGCTAATGCCAAGCTTCAGCCCAACACTAAACCGCGCTATATCTCCAAGGCGGAGCGGGCAAAGCTGGAGGCGGAAGAGGCTGCACAGGTTGTAGAAGGTGAAGGCGAGACCGGGCCAGTAGCGGGTTAACCCGGTATCATTACTGCCATACTCAGTCGCAGCAAGGGTCAGTCCGGCCGGATCAGGCCAGCTTAATACCGCTGAGGTTACGGAATGAGACCTCTTTAGCGGTGTTAAGGAAATCAACCATAAACTCTGAGTTCTTCTGGTCTTCCCGAATTGCCGCATAAAGGGTGCACCAGACTCCTTTCTCGCCCAGTGGGCGGGAGGCGATATATTCCCGCTGCAGATACTCATGCAATGCCCAGTTCGGCAATGCGGCGACACCGCGGCCACTGGCGACCAGTTGCAGCATCATAACTGTAAGCTCTGCATTACGGATCGCGGCCGGTTCGACGTCGGCCGGGTCGAGGAAATAGCGGAACACATCCAGGCGGTTCTGTTCCACCGGATAGGTGATCAGGGTTTCCTGAGCCAGATCTTCCGGGTGTATATAGCGCCGTGCCATTAGGCGGTGCTGCTTACTGATTGCCAGCACGGATTCATAGGTGAACAGCGGTATATAGGCGATGCCGTTACGGGGTTCCGGTTCGGAAATTATTACCAGATCCAGGTCGCCGCGGGCCAGTGCCGGCAGCGGCTGGAAAGAGAATCCGGATGACAGGTCCAGTTCCACCTCAGGCCAGTGCTGGCGGAAGTGGTCGATGGTCGGCATCAGCCAGTCAAAGCAACTATGGCATTCGATGCAGATATTCAGTCGTCCCGCCTCGCCGCCGGCCAGCCGGGCGATATCGCGCTCGGCATTGCGGATCATCGGCAACACCTCGTCGGCCAGTGTCAGCAGGCGCTGACCGGCGCTGGTAAAGCAGATCGGTTTGGTCTTACGGATAAACAGGGAGCAATTGAGCCGGTCTTCCAGATCCTTGATCTGGTGAGACAGTGCAGATTGCGTCAGATGAACCCGTTCAGCCGCTTCAACTAAGCTACCGGCGTCGCGCAGGGCCGACAGTGTTTTCAGATGACGCAATTCGATCATTGGTTGCTCCCTAACGACAGGTCTGACTCGAAGTATAGTATGCTCTGGCTGGATGTCAGAGTCAGGCTGCACGGCGGCAGCCTGACCGATTATGCCTCAGCGACTTCTTCTTTGCAGGTGACAAGCAGAAATTCCAGCAGGGCCTTCTGGGCATGCAGGCGGTTTTCTGCTTCGTCAAAGGCAACAGAACGCGGATCGTCCAGCATATCTTCGCTGATCTCTTCACCGCGGTGGGCTGGCAGACAGTGCATAAAGATAGCTTCTTTATCGGCTTTGTCCATCAGCGCCGGGTTCACCTGGTAGTCGGCGAAGGCTTTTTCGCGAATCGTCTGCTCCTCTTCCTGGCCCATAGAGGCCCAGACGTCGGTTACAACCAGGCTGGCGCCTTTTACCGCATCTTCGCAGGAACGCATCACATTGACGCGATCGGCATTGGCCGCAACCAGCTCGGCATCCGGCTCAAAGCCTTCCGGGCAGGCAACATTGAGGGTGAAGTTGAACTGACGGGCGGCATTGATATAGGAGCTGCACATGTTGTTGCCATCACCGATCCAGGCCACGGTCTTGCCTTCGATATCACCGCGATGCTCCAGGAAGGTCTGCATATCGGCCAGCAGCTGGCAGGGGTGGTATTCATCCGTCAGTGCATTGATGACCGGTACGTGGGAGTTGGCCGCAAACTCGGTTACCAGCTCGTGGCTGAAAGTACGGATCATCACCACATCGACCATGCTGGAGATAACGCGGGCACTGTCGGAGATCGGCTCGCCGCGGCCCAGCTGGGTATCGCGAGGCGACAGGAACATGGCGTGGCCGCCGAACTGAGCCATACCGGCTTCGAAGGATACGCGGGTACGGGTCGATGACTTTTCAAAGATCATCGACATAACCTTGTTTTTCAGCGGTTCGTAAATCTCACCGCGGTTGCGAATTGCTTTAAGCTCAGTGGCGCGTGCAATAAGACGCTTCAACTCTTCCGGAGACAGATCCAGCAAAGTCAGAAAGTGTCTGGTAGTCATAAAAATATCTCGGTCAGAAGGGGCGCTTCACTGCGCCCCTGTGGGCAGCTCAGGCGTCGGCGCCTTCATCTGCACAGTAGATCTTGATGAGTCTGGACAGGGTGTTGACCAGCAGATCGGCTTCGGTGTCGGACATAATCAGGGGCGGCAGCATGCGAACCACGCGACCACCGCCGGTAACATTCAGAAGAATGCCTTTAACCTTGGCCAGTACCGCCAGTTCTGAACCGGCTTCATTCAGCTCGATGGCCAGCATCAGGCCCTTGCCGCGAATGTCCTTGATGTAGCTGGCATCGCCAAGCTGCTGGCGGAATCCGCTGAGGATGCGCTGGCACAGTTCGCTGGCGCGTTCGGTGAGGTTCTCGTCGACGATGGTATCAACAGTCGCCAGTGCAGCTGCACAGGCCAGCGGGTTGCCGCCATAAGTAGAGCCATGGGTGCCCGGCACTAGGATGTCAGCTGCCTGGCCGCGGGCCAGGCAGGCACCGATCGGCATACCATTACCCAGGCCTTTCGCAGTCGTCACAACATCCGGCAGGATGCCGTTATGCTGGTAAGCGAAATACTCGCCGGTGCGGCCGTTGCCGGTCTGTACTTCGTCGAGCATCAGCAGCCAGCCGTTCTGGTCACAGATATCGCGCAGGTTATTCAGGTAGTCGTCGGCCGGGATTACAACACCGCCTTCGCCCTGAATCGGTTCGACCAGAATAGCGACTACATTGCTATTATTGGCTGCGATATTCCGGATAGCTTCAACATCGTTGTAGGGCGCACGGACAAAACCACCTACCAGTGGCTCGAAGCCTGCCTGGGCAGAGCGGTTGCCGGTTGCCGACAGCGTTGCCATTGTACGGCCGTGGAAAGAGCCTTCCATGACGATGACGGTAGGGAGATCAATACCTTTCTGATGGCCATAACGACGTGCCAGCTTGATCGCGGCTTCGTTGGCCTCGGCACCTGAATTGCCAAAAAACACATTATCCATGCCGGAGATGCGGGTCAGTCGCTCCGCCAGCTGCTGTTGCAGAGGAATGGTGTACAGGTTCGAGGTGTGGATCAGTTTTGATGCCTGTTCGCTGATCGCGTGGGTAACGGCCGGATGAGCATGGCCAAGACCGCAGACTGCGATACCGCTGAGGGCATCCAGGTATTTATTGCCGTCCGTATCGTACAACCAGGCCCCTTCGCCGTGATCAAAGGCGACGGAGAGGCGGTTATAAGTATTCATGATTGGCTCTGCTGCCATAATCTCTGCTCCCTACAACGCAAAAAGGCAGCTACCAGCTGCCATAAAGACCCGATACTACTGTGTGAACAAGTTCTGTTCAACCACCGATATCTGCAAATCTGACCTGTGCGCGATTGCCTGACAGGCGGTCTGTATTTAAACCATCATAGAGAATAGCTATTAAGGTGATTAGCAAAAGCAAATACACATTAACAGAGTAACATGGTCGGATATGTGATATCTTTTTTTGCACCAAAGGCGATTCCTTCCTGCCTTTGTTAAGCGTTAGTCGAATAGGTGCGTGAATGAGTGTAATCGATACCATCAAAGAGCAGATTGAGAAGAATGATATCCTGCTCTACATGAAAGGCACACCGCGTTTTCCGCAGTGTGGTTTCTCCTCCCGTTCTGCGGAGGCGATCATGGCATGTGGCGAGCGTTTTGCGTTTGTGAACATTCTGGAAAATCCGGAAATCCGCGCAGAGCTGCCTAAGTATGCAAACTGGCCAACCTTTCCACAGCTGTGGATTAAGGGCGAACTGATCGGCGGATGTGACATCATCTGCGAGATGGCCGCAACCGGTGAGCTGGAAAAGCTGATCAAAGAAGCCTCTGCAGAAGCTGATTCTGAATAAACTTTTGATAATGGTGGCCTGCCCGTCAGGCAGGCATCGTTGTTGCGGATACAACAAGCGCTTAAATAAAGCACATTAATGGAGATTCAAAAATGGGCGTACTCGTAGGTAAGCAGGCACCAGACTTTACCGCTGCAGCTGTACTGGGCGACGGTCAGATCGTTGATAACTTCAACCTGAAAGAAGCCATCAACGGCAAATGTGGTCTGGTTTTCTTCTACCCACTGGACTTCACTTTCGTTTGTCCTTCTGAGCTGATCGCTCTGGACCACCGTATGGACGCGTTCAAAGAGCGCGGCGTAGAAGTTATCGGCGTTTCCATCGACTCCCAGTTCACCCACAACGCATGGCGTAACACGCCGGTGAACGAAGGTGGCATCGGTCCTGTTAAGTACACTCTGGTTGCAGACGTTAAGCACGAAATCTGCCAGGCATACGACGTTGAGCACGATGCCGGTGTTGCATTCCGTGGCGCTTTCCTGATCGATAAGGAAGGTAACGTACGTTCCCAGATCGTTAACGACCTGCCACTGGGCCGTAACATGGATGAGCTGATCCGTCTGGTTGACGCGCTGCAGTTCCACGAAGAGCACGGCGAAGTTTGCCCGGCTGGCTGGAACAAAGGTGACAAAGGTATGGACGCTTCTCCGGAAGGCGTTGCTAAGTACCTGACTGAAGAGTCTGAAGGTCTGTAACAGACAAGCAGCTATAAGCTGTGAGCCTCAGGCTTGCAGCTGATCGAAAAAACCCGCCTGATGGCGGGTTTTTTGTTTCGGCTATCTGAGCTACGAGCTACGAGCTACGAGCTACGAGCTACGAACGCTTGCGGCTTATCTCTTATAGCTGGCTTTACTCATCATCGTCATCCTGCATTGCCAGCACCATGTCCCAGCCGCCCATATCTTTCCAGCGGTTGACGATGGCGCAGAACAGTTCGGCGGTGCGTTCGGTGTCGTATAGCGCCGAGTGTGCCTTCTTGCCGTCGAAATCGATACCAGCGACGTCACAGGCTTTGGCCAGCACGGTCTGGCCGTAGGCCAGGCCTGCCAGTGTTGCAGTGTCAAAGCTGGAAAACGGATGGAACGGGTTGCGTTTGATATCGTTGCGCTCGGCCGCTGCGTTGACAAAACTCTGGTCGAAAGAGGCATTATGGCCTACCAGGATAGCGCGCTTGCAGTCGTGGGCTTTCATCGACTTACGGATAGGCTTGAACAGGCTTTCCAGTGCCTCGGTCTCAGGGACGGCAGGGCGCTCCGGGTCATAGGGATCGATTCCGGTAAAGTCCAGTGCCGCCTTTTCCAGGTTAGCGCCTTCAAAGGGTTCTACGTGAGCTTCATAGCTGTACTCTGGCATCAGGTAACCATTCTCATCCATAGTGATGGTAACGGCCGCAATCTCCAGCAAGGCATCGGTTTTTGCGTTAAAACCGGCTGTTTCAACGTCAACGACTACAGGTAGGAAACCGCGGAAACGGTTTGCCATTGGGTGTTTGTACAGGCTGCTCAAAAGATTCCCTTACTGGTTTTGGGGATATGGTCTGAAAATGTGGCTATCCGGCCTTATTTTCGGGGCTACCCCAGAGGATTGGCGAAAATTGAGCCTATTCTAACAGCGCTGGCCTGCTGCCTCCATGCCGCCGGGCTAAAGAAGTTGTTTAACAGGCCGACAGGGGTAAGATAGGTTGGCCGTTTTGGTCTCTGTCTCTTATCTAGCAGGATAGCTGTGTTGTGCGTCAACGATTGATTCCCCTGTTTTCCCTGATGCTCTGTTGCCTCCAGTCTGTTCAGGCGGCGACTTTTATGCCTTCTATTGAGGACTCCCGTTGGGAACTGGTGGGCTCCAGGTTTATGTGCCGTATGACCCAGGCGATCCCGGCCTTCGGGATGGCTGAGTTTGAGCATGAGGCCGGGGAGGAGGTGCGCTTTATCCTGCGTCCCACCGATCGTATTCATTTTCGTGACGGGGCTTACCTGGTCGCTGAACCGGCACCCTGGCAGCCTGGTATGAATGCCCGCGATATCGGTTTTGTTAAAGGCGATAAGGAATCGGGCCATCTGCATACCAGTACCCGTTATGCTAAGAACATGCTTGCAGCGTTGAATCGCGGCATGATGCCGACATTTACCACTGACCAGTGGTACGGTACTCCGGAGAGCCTGCGTGTGGCGCTTTCTGCCGTTAACTTCCAGGCTGCCTACCCGGAATATGTCAGTTGTGTTTCCGGGTTGCTGCCGGTTAACTTCCGTCAGGTGGCCCGCACCGCAGTACTTTTTACCGGAGGTGGCTGGCACCTGTCCGACTCCTCCCGCAAGCGACTCGACCTGATCAAGATGTATGTCGATAACGATGACAGCGTTAATGCCATTTATGTCGATGGTCACTCCGACTCGGCGGGCCGTCGTCTGGCAAACCGTGACCTCTCGAAAAAGCGGGCTGAGGCCGTTACCGAGTATCTGGTTTCAAAGGGGATGGATGAGGCGATGATTACCACCCGTTACCACGGTGAACGCTACCCTGTTGTACCCAACACCAGTAAAGATAACCGTGCCCGTAACCGTCGCGTGACAATCCGTCTGGAACGTGAGTAGTTCCGGCTATGCTGCAGTGACACAATTCTTTAACCGGCGTGCTGATTTCCTGTTATAATTCCGCCCTTATTTCTGAAAAAGCCGGTCGCTCTGGGCTGCGACCGACTGTTCGCAAGTTGGAGCTTGAGAATGTCCGATATCAAGAAGGTCGTTCTGGCCTACTCCGGCGGCCTGGATACATCTGTAATTGTCCGTTGGCTGCAGGATGAATATAACGCTGAGGTGGTTACCTTTACTGCTGACCTGGGTCAGGGTGAAGAGGTCGAGCCGGCTCGTGCCAAGGCTGAAGCGCTGGGTGTAAAAGAGATCTATATCGAAGATCTGCGCGAAGAGTTTGTTCGTGACTTCGTATTCCCAATGTTCCGTGCTAACACCATCTATGAAGGTGAGTACCTGCTGGGTACGTCTATCGCACGTCCGCTGATCGCTAAGCGATTGATCGAAATCGCCAATGAAACCGGCGCTGATGCGATCTCTCACGGTGCGACCGGTAAGGGTAATGATCAGGTTCGCTTCGAGCTGGGTGCCTATGCACTGAAGCCAGGTGTACACGTGATCGCGCCTTGGCGTGAGTGGGATCTGAACTCCCGCGAGAAGCTGATGCAGTACTGTGAAGACCACGGCATCGAAGTGGACTTCGCCAAGAACAAGAAAAAGTCTCCCTACTCCATGGACGCCAACCTGCTGCATATCTCTTACGAGGGCGGCATCCTGGAAGATCCGTGGGCTGAGGCTGAAGAAGATATGTGGCGCTGGTCCGTTGCCCCTGAACAGGCACCGGATGAGCCAACCTATCTTGAGCTGACCTACGAGAAGGGCGACATCGTTGCCATCAACGGCGAAGCCATGAGCCCGGCAACTGTTCTGGAATACCTGAACAAGGTCGGTGGCGAGAACGGTGTAGGCCGTCTGGATATCGTAGAGAACCGCTTCGTGGGCATGAAGTCCCGTGGCTGCTACGAAACACCGGGTGGCACCATCATGATGAAGGCGCACCGTGCGATCGAGTCCATCACTCTGGACCGTGAAGCGGCGCATCTGAAAGATGAGCTGATGCCGAAGTACGCTAAAGTGATCTATAACGGCTTCTGGTGGTCAGAAGAGCGTAAGATGATGCAGCAGATGATCGACTTCTCCCAGCGTGTCGTGAACGGTGATGTTCGCGTTAAGCTGTATAAAGGTTCGGTTGATGTTGTCGGTCGTCGCTCCGAAGACTCTCTGTTTGATGAAAGTATCGCTACCTTTGAGGACGATGCTGGTTCATACGATCAGAAAGATGCGGCCGGCTTTATCAAGCTGAATGCGCTGCGTATGCGCATTGCAGCCAGCAAAGGGCGTGATCTGCTGGAAGACTGATTGGTCTGAATATGATCTGACACAAAGCCTCGCCTATGGCGGGGCTTTTTCGTGTCTGGCGGGCTTTGCTAGAAAGCTGATTTATATGCTACTTTTGCGGATTGTTATGCCTGACTATTCCGGTTGTAAAGGTCCGGAAGGGCGGTTGCCAGGGAGAAGGATGCGGCTTACGTATAATATGACCGGGTTGGATAGGTTTTCTCTTCCTGCTGTTTCAGGCCGGAACTCTGTTCCGGGGTTTTCTGACGGTTGCTGTAGTGGCTGTGCCGCCGGATAACGTATGGAAATTAATTACTCAGAAAAATCAGTACTGATTGTTGACCATAACCTCGAAGATCTCGGGGCGCTGCGGTCTGTGCTGAGCAATCTGGGTATCAAAAAGATTCAGGTGGCCTCATCAGTGAATATGGCCCTGAATCTGATGCGCTTCGATCATTATGATATCTGCCTAGCTGCCTATGATCTGGCCAAGCACGAAAAAAGTGGCTTGCAGCTCCTGCATGAAGCCAATGCCGAAGGCCTGCGCCGGGCTGGCGATCTGTTTATCCTGATCGTCGATGCAGAGCGTTCCAGTCTGCTGTTCGGCTCGCTTGAGCACTCTCCCGATACATATATCTCCAAACCATTTGATGTCGCACGGATACGCCACCGGCTGGAAAAAATATCCCGGGTTAAACAGGTTATTGCGCCGCTGGAAAAGCGCCTGAGTGAAAATCAGTCAGAGGCATTCCTGTCCGGCTGCGATCAGCTGATCAGCCGGTTTCCCGGTTTGCAGGTGTTCCTGTCGCGCCAGAAAGGTGTTGTCCTGCTGCGCTGTGGCCGTTATCGCGAGGCGCTGGCGTTGTTCAGTCAGTTGCTGAAAGGGCGGGAGCTGCCTTGGGCGGAGGTGGGGCTGGGGATGTCGCAATACCATCTGGGGGCCTACCGTGAAGCGCTGCAGACACTCGGTCGCGTCATTGATCAGCAGCATATCTGCGTCGAGGCCTTTTACTGGCTGGGGCAGGCACACCGGGCACTGGGGGAGATGAACCAGGCCGTTGCGCTGATGCGAAAAGCGGTGATGCTGCAGCCAACTGTACCAAGCCTGCAGGGCGAACTCGGTGATCTGGCGGCTCAGGATGCTCAGGTTGATATTGCGCTGGGGGCTTACCGCCAAGCTTTGCGATTCGCCCGTGGTACGGCTTTTCAGCGTCCGGGTCATTACCTGGGGCTGGTGCGGGTATTGGCACCACGAATGAAGGTGTCAGATAAAGAGCGTGCTGCTGAAGCCGAGGCTGAAGTGGTTACCGTGCTGGAGAGTGCGCTGCTTGATCATGAAGGTTCGCTGGAAGTGCAGCTGCAGGTGAAGCTCTGTGCTTTTGAGGTTTATCAGGAGGCGGGTTTCCTGGTGCGAGCCGAACAGATCTGGCGTGATGTGCAGGCGGTATTCACCCAGCTGGACGAGGAGCAACAGGTAAGCTGGTTCGATCAGCTGCTGGCGTCGGGAGGTGTGCGTTACCGCTCGGAGCTGATGCAGCAGCAGCCGGAGATGCAAAAGCAGATGGCGCGCTACCACTGGGGTAAGGCCGCTGTCGCCGGTAGCTTTAACCTTAGTCAGGGGCATTATGCCAAGGCGTTCAGCCTGTTGCGCCAGGCGCAGCAACTGCAGCCGGCGCATCTGGGGATCGCACTGGATATGGTCGAAGCCGGTATCGGCTATCTGAAAACCGAACAGGAAAACCGCCGCGGCGTGTTGCTGCGTTCGGTGAAGGTATTGTGTGAGATCCGCTTTGGTGAACTGGCTGCCTCTCAGGTGGCGCGCTACAAACGGCAGGTTGAAAGCTGTGTAGAGTCGCTGGCCGGGCCTGATGCACGGAATGCCTGAGTACAGATCCGCCCTTTAGGCTTAGGGGCGCTCGATTGCATTCGCTCAGGTGGAGCTTTAAAATCCCCGCCCATCCTGAGGTTTTCCGGGGCCGTTTACTGATAACCTATGCTGTTGTCAGTGCCTATCGCCCCGTCTATCGGTACAGAGCCAGAACATGAAAGCACATAAGATCCAGCAAGCCCCTATTCCCATGCGCAGTGTCGGTCCGCTGAAGATCAGTGGCCCGGTGCTTGACGAGAAAGTCGTGGTGCCGCTGGCCACTTACGAAACGCCCCTGTGGCATTCGGTTGGGCGTGGTGCCCGTGTTTCGACCCTGACCGATGGCATCAAGGCCACCATTATTGATGAGCGTATGACTCGCTCAATTCTGCTGGAAGCGAACGATGCCCATGAGGCTTTGCTGGCGTTGCAGGCCATCAAGGGGCGGCGTGAGGATCTGCAGGCGGTGGTGGCTCAGTCCAGCCGCTTTGCCAGGCTGATCGATATGCACAGTCAGGTGGTGGCAAACCTGATCTACCTGCGCCTTGAATTCACCACCGGTGATGCCTCGGGTCACAATATGGTGACCAATGCCGCAGACCGGTTGTTGCCGTGGATTCTCAATGAATATCCACAGCTGCGCTACTCCTCTATTTCCGGGAACTATTGCTCCGACAAAAAGGCGACGGCCGTCAATGGCATCCTCGGTCGTGGTAAATACGTGGTGACTGAGATCACCATTCCCCGTGACATCTGTGAGCGACGCCTGAAAACCACGCCGGAAAAAATCGTCGACCTGAATATCAAGAAGAACCTGATCGGTACCATGGTGGCGGGTGGCCTGCGCAGTGCCAATGCTCACTATGCCAATATGTTGCTGGCGTTTTACCTGGCTACAGGCCAGGATGCGGCGAATATTATTGAAGGCTCGCAGGGGATCGTGCATGCCGAAGTGCGTGCTGGCGATCTCTACTTCTCATGCACCCTGCCAAACCTGATTATGGGAACGGTAGGCAATGGCAAGGGGATCGATTTCGTCGAAGACAACCTGCGTGAGCTGGGTTGTAAGGAGGAACGTGAGCCGGGCGCGAATTCGCGTCGGCTGGCTGCGATCTGTGCTGCAACCGTGCTTTGTGGCGAACTCTCTCTGCTGGCGGCGCAAACCAATCCGGGTGAGTTGATGGAAGCTCACATTAAACTGGAACGCTAATGTCCGATCAGACCAACGATCGTAAGATCGAACATATCCGGGCCATCGAGAACGATCCGCTGACCGATCGCAGTCATCATTACTTTGATGCGATCCGGTTGCTGAACCGTGCCATGCCTGAGCTGGACCTGGCTGAGGTCGATCCGGCAATCAGTTTTATGGGTAAGAGGCTGAGCTTTCCTCTGCTGATCTCCTCGATGACCGGTGGTGATCATAAGCTGGTGAAAACCATCAATCGTAATCTGGCTCTGGCCGCAGAGCAGACCGGGGTTGCGCTGGCGGTGGGTTCCCAGCGGGTGATGTTCAGTTCGCCTGAAGCGCGCGAAAGTTTTCAGCTGCGCCAGCACGCGCCCTCGGCGCTGCTGCTGGGGAATATCGGCGCGGTGCAATTAAACTATGGTGTGGCTGCACAACAGGTTCAGGAGGCGATAGATTGTCTTGGTGCAGACGGTATCTACCTGCATCTTAATCCGTTGCAGGAAGCCGTTCAGCCTGAGGGAGATACAGATTTTTCCGGTCTGCAGCAGGCGATCAGTGCGCTGGTCCGGGAACTGAAAGTACCGGTGCTGCTGAAAGAGGTGGGCTGTGGTCTGTCTCCGGCCGATATCGAGCAGGGGCTGGCCGCTGGCGTTCGTTACTTTGATGTGGCTGGAGCCGGTGGCACCTCATGGAGCCGGATCGAGCATCATCGTCGCAACGATGGCGTTGACCTGGGGCTGCGCTTTCAGGACTGGGGAATTCCGACGCCACAGGCGCTGAAGATGGCTGATCCGTATCATGACCGGGCGACCCTGATCGCCAGCGGCGGCCTCAGAGATGGGATTGATATGGCGAAGTCTGTTATACTCGGCGCCTCCTTGTGTGGCATGGCAACGCCTTTCCTGGCTCCGGCTATGGAATCGGCAGAGGCCGTGGTGGCGGTCATTGAAAGGATTCGACGGGAATTTGTAACCGCCATGTTCTTACTGGGAGCCCGGGATGTTTCATCTCTGTTTAGAAACCGGACTCTCATACTAGAAGAGTGTTGAGGATTGAGACCTTAATATGTCAGTTGGTATTGACGAAATTAGCTTTTATACATCCAATTATTTCCTGGATCTGCGTACCCTGGCTGAAGTGCAGGGCACCGATCCTGAGAAGTACTATCAGGGTATCGGCCAGATAAAAATGGGTATGGCCGCACCTGATGAGGATGTGGTGACAATGGCAGCCAATGCTGCCCTGCCGCTGATCGAACGGGTCGGTGGAGATGCAATCAGTACCCTGATGTTTGCGACAGAGACCGGTATCGATCAGTCCAAGGCTGCAGGTGTCTATGTGCATCGCCTGCTGGGCCTGACTTCAAACTGCCGGGTCGTTGAGATGAAACAGGCCTGTTACAGTGCCACAGCTGCTATCCAGATGGCCTGTGCCCTGGTGGCACGCCAGCCTGAAAAGAAGGTGCTGGTCATCGCGTCTGATATCGCCCGTTACGAGCTGGACACCCCCGGTGAAGCGACCCAGGGATGCGGCGCTGTAGCTATGTTGATCTCTGCTAATCCACGTATTGTTGAAATCGCGCCTGAAGTGGGTAACTACACTGAGGACGTGATGGATTTCTGGCGCCCGAACTACCGCTCTACGGCACTGGTTGATGGTAAGTATTCCACCAAGATCTATCTGCGTTCACTGAAGCAGGCCTGGGAGAACTTCCGTCAGGTCAGTGCGGCGTCATTTGAGGATTTTGGACACTTCTGTTACCACCTGCCGTTCAGTAAGATGGCGCAGAAAGCCCATCAGCAGCTGGCCCGTATCAATAAGGCGGGTCTGAGCGCCGAACAGCTGGAAGAGCAGATCCTCGATAGTCTCTACTACAACAAGATTATCGGTAACAGCTATACGGCTTCGATGTATATCGGCCTGACCTCGCTGCTGGAAAACTGTCGGCAGAACCTGGCGGGCAGTAAGATAGGCTTCTTCAGTTACGGCTCAGGCTGTGTGGCGGAATTCTTCTCCGGCACCGTGATGGAAGGCTATCAGCAGTACCTGCATACCGAGCGTCACAGCAAGATGCTGGAAGCCCGCTCCGAAGTTTCCTACGACGAGTATCTGGCACTCTACAAGCATCCTGATCCGCGCGACGGTGAGCGTTGTGATATCCCGCACGTCACTACCGGGCGTTATCGCCTGGTATCTATCGTCGATCACAAGCGGGAATATATCGCGCTCTGATGAAAGCAATCGCCCCGGGAAAAGTCATCCTGAGTGGGGAACACTCAGTGGTGTACGGGGCGCCTGCCATCGCCCTGGCGGTCGCCAACCATATCTCAGCTGACTTCATCGCCGATCGCGAAGCGCGTATAGATATCCGCTTTGCCGGGGCCGAATCGGCTGCACTTTCTCTGTCCGATATGGCCCAGCTGCCCGCTCAGCTGGACCAGCGCTTCGAGTCCTTTCTTCAGGGTGAGTTAGATATCACCCGGGTTCTGCAATCTCCGTTTCAGCTTTTACACTATGTACTGGGTTTACAGTCTGTGGCTGTGGGCGGCTGCCTGACGACGCAGAGTACACTGCCGATGGGGGCCGGTATGGGCTCGTCGGCAGCGGCGATCGCCGCTACCTTGCTGATCGCCGAGCGACTTACCGGTACTGAACTGAGTGCCCGTCAGCGCTTCGAACGGGTACGTTTCTGTGAGCGTCTGCAGCATGGCCGGGGCAGCGCCATCGATGCGGCCGCCGTCACTTTAGGTGGTTTTGTCCGGGTCCGTGAGGGCAATGTCGAACAGCTGGATATTGGCCTGCAGGGCGAGTGGTACCGGGTAGATACCGGTTCGCCCCGGGTTTCAACCGGGGAGTGTGTGCAGGCGGTAAGGGAAGGCTTCGCCGGTAGTGCAATCTGGAATGAATTTGCTGACGTCAGTGATGCGATGATTGCTGCAATGGATACTTCTGACCAGTTGCTGGCGCTGATTCGGGCCAATCACCGGCTGCTGCAGGCGATCGGCGTGGTACCGTTGCCTGTAGCCGACTTTATTGCTGAGATTGAAGTCGCCGGTGGTGCCGCCAAGGTCAGCGGCGCCGGGGCTCATCAGGGAGATCAGGGCGGCCTGGTGCTGGCTTGTCTGTCGCGTAACGAACTGGCAAAAATCTGTGCCCGACACGGTTATCGTTGGACACCCGTAGAAGAGGATGCATCCGGTGCCCGGATTATCAGTGACTGAAGTCGCGCCTGACAGCGCCTTAGTGGTTACCGCCCCCGGCAGCATCATGCTGATGGGGGAGCATGCGGTATTATTTGGCCACCGCGCTATTGCCTGTGCCGTGAATAAGTATATGCGGGTCGAACTGACTCCCCGCGGCGACCAGCGGGTTGAGATCGACTCGGCCCTGGCTCGCTACAGTGCCAGTCTGAGTGCGCTGACAGATGAGCCTCGCCTGAGCTTTGTACTGGCCACTATCCGGCGTTTTGTACCTCAGCTGGCACAGGGTTTTCGTCTGACTATCCGCTCTGAATTCTCCCATACTGTCGGGCTGGGTTCCTCTGCTGCAGTGACAGCCGCAGTGGTGACAGCCCTGGCGACCTATGCCCGGGGCGAAACGCCGGAGCGGGCAGAGCTTTTCGACCTGGCGCTGTCGGTTGTGCATGAAGTCCAGGGCGGTCGGGGGTCCGGTACCGATCTGGTTGCCAGCATCTACGGCGGCTTTATCGCCTACACAGTCGAGCCACGTCAGATCGAGGCTCTCAGTGGGCTGCCGCCGATCAGCCTGTTTTATGCCGGTTATAAGACGCCGACGCCGATCGTACTGCAGCGGGTTGAGCAGCTGAGCCGATCACAGCCTGAGATCTATAATGAGCTGTACAGGCTGATGCACAGCACAACAGTCGCGGCGGAAGCAGCTATTCGCGCAGCGGACTGGAATGAGCTGGGTAAGCTGATGAATATCTATCAGGGGCTGATGGATGCCCTGGGTGTTTCAGATGCAACCATCAGCGATATGATCCGGCGCCTGCGGGGATCCGAGCAGATTGCTGGTTGCAAGATTTCCGGCTCCGGACTGGGCGACTGTGTAGTAGCCCTGGGGCGCGACCGGAATCTGGATATGCCGTATGAAGAGATACCGGTCGCGGTATCAGCCAAGGGGGTTGATGTTGAAACTATCTAAAATGGACGTGGTAGGTCCCTATCTGCCGCAAACGTTGCAACCGGGTGAGCGGGGCGAGGCCTTTGCGCCAAGTAATATTGCGCTGTGCAAATACTGGGGAAAACGCGATACCGGCCTGAACCTGCCGATTAATGCCAGCCTGTCGGTATCTCTGGCCCATCTCGGTTCCAAAACCACGATTACGCCAGCAACAGGCGCTGAAGATCAGGTCTGCCTGAACGGAGACCTACTGGCCGCTGATAGCAGGTTCGCCACCAAGGTGGTCGATTTTGTTGACCTGTTCCGTGGCGACCTGAACCAGCCGCTGCGTATTGAAACCCACAACAATATCCCGACCGCTGCCGGACTGGCCTCGTCGGCCTCCGGATTTGCTGCGCTGATGCTGGCGCTGGATGACTTTTACCAGCTTAAGCTGGAGCCGCCGGTATTGTCCGCTTTCGCCCGCATGGGCAGCGGGAGTGCCTCGCGTTCTGTATTTGAAGGCTTTGTCGAGTGGCAGATGGGCCATCGCGACGACGGTATGGACAGCCATGCTTTCCAGCTCAGCGCCCGCTGGCCGGGCCTGCGGATCGGACTGGTCAAAGTTGCTACCGGAGAGAAAAAAGTCGACTCCCGGGCGGGCATGCAGCGTACCGTTGAAAGTGCCCACCTTTATCAGAGCTGGCCATTGCAGGCCGCGGCCGATCTGGAAAAACTGCATCAGGCCATTCTGGCACAGGATTTTGCCCTGCTGGGTGAGACCGCCGAACAGAATGCATTGTCGATGCATGCCACGATGATCGCTTCCTGGCCGCCGCTGCTTTACTGGCAGCCGGATTCAGTCGCTGCCATGCATAAGGTCTGGCAGTTACGGGCCGAAGGGCTGGCACTCTACTTTACGATGGATGCGGGACCAAATCTGAAGCTGCTGTTTGAAGCTGAGGATCAGGCTGCCATCGAGCAGCAGTTCCCGGATCTTGAAGTGGTTAATCCATTTCCTGCCGGCTGATCGAGAGCGCACCTGAAGGTGCGCTTTTTCCTTCCTGATATGAACCACGCACCCACTTCCCACTCCCGTCAGGGATTCCTATTGACCCGCCAGCAACAGGATGCCCCGCAGGGGATCGAACTGCTGTACTGGCTGCGGGCGGCAGATGAGGCCTTCAGCGTACGTATCCCGGCGCAGGAAGCGGTGTTCTTTATTCACGATCAGCAGCGGCAGCAGGCCGCTGCGGTACTGGCGGCCTTGCCTGATTGGCGGGCGCAGAAAGTCGCACTGCAGGATCTTCGCTCCGAGCCGGTAACGGCACTCTATTTTCGTTCTCTGAAAAGCTACCGGCGTGCCAGCGAGCTGCTGCAGCAGGCGGGCATTGCGATGATGGAGGAGGATATCCGCCACTGTGACCGTTACCTGATGGAGCGGTTTATTCAGGGCGGGGCCGAGGTGTTTCAGCAGGGGGATCAGGTGCGATTGCGTGCGGCTGACCTGTCACCACAGTTCCGTATCCTGTCGCTGGATATTGAGACCACCATGCGTGCCGACAAACTGTTATCGATCGCCCTCTATGCCGATGACTTTGAGCTGGTGCTGATGCGGGGCCAGGGCAGCGATCGCGAGGGGCTGAAATTTCATCCTGACGAGGCGGGATTATTGCGTGGCCTGATGGCTGCGGTGAAAGCCTACGATCCGGATATCTTTATCGGCTGGAACGTGGTGGGATTTGACTTCCGGGTGCTGGAGCAGCGGGCACAGGCACTGGGGATTCCCCTGCGGCTGGGGCGGGACAGTCAGGCGATCCAGGTGATTCAGTCCAGTCAGGGTAAAGCCTTTGTACGCATGGGCGGACGTCTGGTACTGGACGGCATCGACACCCTGAGGGGGGCGACCTGGCAGTTTGAGAGTTTTTCACTGGAATATGTCTCACGGCAGATGCTGGATCGCGGCAAGCTGATCGATCATGTCGGGCAGCGCGGTGATGAGATCCAGCGCCTGTTCCGCGAGGATAAGGAAGCCCTGGCGCGCTATAACCTGGAAGATTGTCGCCTGGTATGGCAGATCTTCGAGAAAGCCCAGCTGCTGCACTACCTGATCGAGCGGACCCGGCTGACCGGACTGGCACTGGATAAGGTTGGCGGCTCGGCAGCGGCCTTTGATAACCAGTATCTGCCGTTACTGCACCGGCGTGGCTATGTCGCGCCGGAATATGCCACCGGCCAGTCCGGGCTGGGCGCCCCCGGCGGCTATGTGATGGACTCTCTGCCGGGATTGTACCGTCAGGTGCTGGTACTGGATTTCAAGAGTCTGTATCCGAGTATTATCCGTACCTTCCGGGTTGATCCGCTGGGGATGGTCGAGGGGCTGAAGGAGGGGGCTGATGAAAGTGATCTGGTGCCGGGCTTTAATCAGGCGATCTTCTCCGCCAGCCAGTCAATTCTGCCGGGACTGATCGAGCGTCTGTGGCAGGCGCGTGACCGGGCCAAGCGGGAACGCAATGCCCCGCTGTCGCAGGCGATCAAGATTATCATGAACTCCTTTTATGGCGTGCTGGGTTCTAACCTCTGTCGCTTCTATGATCAGCGTCTGTCCAGCTCGATTACCCTGCGGGGGCACCAGATACTGATGCAGACCCGGGAAGAGATTGAGCGCCGGTTTGGTCATCAGGTGATCTATGGCGACACCGATTCGGTATTTGTCTGGCTGGGCGATGACTATCCTGAAGATCAGGCAGATGCCCGGGGCCAGGAACTGGCAACCTACCTCAATGGCTGGTGGCAGCAGCTTTTACAGCAGAAGTTCGGGCTACCCTGTCATCTGGAGCTGGAGTACGAAACCCATTACAGCCGCTTTCTGATGCCTCGGATGCGCCACTCCGAGAAGGGTACCAAGAAACGCTATGCCGGACTGCAGCAGCGGGCGGATGGTTCACAGCGCATGGTGTTTAAGGGCCTGGAAAATGTTCGCACTGACTGGACTCCGCTGGCACGGCAGTTTCAGGAGCAGCTGTATGAGCGCATCTTTCGCGAGCAGCCCTGGCAGGCGTTGCTGACCGATACGGTGCATCAGGTGCTGGCCGGAGAGCGCGACAGCGATCTGGTCTACCGCCGCCGCATCCGTCAGCCATTATCTGAATATAGGCGTAACCGGCCGCCCCATGTGCAGGCCGCAGAGAAAGCTGAGCGTCAGTGGCTGGCGCAGGGTTTGCCAAGTCCGTATCATCCCGGTAAGCACGTACATTATGTAATGACCGTCAACGGGCCTGAGCCGGAAGAGTTTTTGCATTCGTCGATCGACTATCAGCACTATATCGATAAGCAGCTGAAGCCGGTGGCCGATGCCATACTGCCATTTCTGGGCTATGACTGTGAAAGCCTGATTGCACCGCAACAGAATCTTTTTTAATGCTGGCCGTGGATCGGTCGATAACATCTTGAATAGTCTGAAGACTCACAGCTTGAGTGGTCAGGGACTACCGTTCGGACAGAGAGGAGACTATAGGGTGACAACCATCGAAGCATCGGCTGACACCTTGGAAATGCTGGCACCGGAACGCTCTGCAGTGACCGATTTTAAAGCGCTGCTGGAGGCGATGGGTGATGCCGTAATGGTGCTGGAAGCCGATGGCGTCATCAGCTATCTGACCCCGGCCTGCCGCACACTGCTGTTCTCGATCTCTGCCGACCTGACCCTGGCCTTGGGCAATCGTCTGATTGACCTGATCGACAGCCCGGTACTGCGTCAGTGGCTGCAGGACGATCAGCGCCTCAATCCGCTTTATCTGGCGCTCTATGACAGTGTTTACGAACTGACGCTGGCCAGGCTGAACCACAAAACCGTACTGAAGTGGCGCTCGATTCCTCAGGCCGATGCGGCGGATAACCAGCTGGCATTGTTGCTGGCTGATCTGGAGCAACGCTGGCAGGGGGGCGATATGAGTGCCCGGCTGGATCACCAGAGATTGCCGCAGCAGCAGGATCTGGTCGAAGCGTTTAACGAAGCGCTGGATCAGATAGCCCTGCCGCTGACGCAGTTGCAGCTGTTACTTCAGCGTCTGTTGGGGCGGGTTCCCAAAGAGGCCGGTCTTTCGGTGGCTGAAATGGAAGTGGCCGTTGAGACACTGGAGGCCCGTTCGGAACAGAATCATCAGCAGTTGCTTGAGTTGCTGGGGGCGCTGGATCGTGCCGCAGAATACCTCAGTCAGCGGAAGCTGCATCTCAAATTCAATGACCAGCAGCAGAAAGTGACCGCCGCACTGGCCGGGGAGCACCTTGCCCGGCTGGCGAAACAGGCCGCGTCTCACGGCGTGACCCTGCGTCAGATGCAGCGCAAACTGAAGCTGGCGATCGATCAGCTGCCTCACTCATTACAGCTGGCGCAACCGCAGGCCGAGCCGGCAGCCGTGGCCGAAGCGGTGCCGCAGCAAACCACCCAGGCAGGGCCGGATGTGGATCTCGCCCGCCTTAAAGTGGTAGCCGCGATGCTACAACGCGCTGCCGGCTCGATTCGTGAACATGCTGCGGATATCGCGATCGAAGCGGCCAATATAGGCCCGTCTGCCGACGGTGTATCTGAAGTAAGCCGCAAGCTGCATACGGTTGCTAAGCGCTGTGTTTATGCCGTAGAGATGATGTCTGATGCGGTTAAGCCAGCAGAGCGGGTACCGGATGAGCCCGGGCTACCCGCTGGCCCTGTTGTGGAGCCTGAACCCGAGACGGCAGAGGTGGCGCTGGTTGAAACTGAACTGCCTCAACTGGACGAGGTGCGGGTGTCGTTACAGGTATTCAATGAACAGCTGCAGAGTCTGATTGATGAAATGACTGCCCAGCGCGGCGGCATGGAGCTGGCCGCGTCAGCGGCATCGACACTCTGTCAGCCCGGAGGGGCCGATGAGCAGTCTGCGGCAATGCTGCGCCAGCTCAGTACGCAGCTCGAACAGGCCCGCAGTGCGCTCAATCCGCCTGGCTGAGCGCTGCCTTCATGCCTGGGTTGTATGCAGATCCGGCGGTGCAAACATCGTGCCCAGCGTAAAGGCCTCCTGACCCGGGCCGCTTCGGCAAAGCTGATCGTAGCGGGCGATGGCATCCTCCAGTGTCGGATGTTCGTCTACCTTTACCCACCACATCATCAATGGCGGTGTTTCCATCGGCCGAAACCATTCTTTGCGTCGCTTGATAAACTGAGCATGTTCCGAGCGATAGACAAATTCCCTGAAGGCACTGAAATCCTGCCACACGCTGAGGTTAAAGATAGTATCGGGGTAGCCCGGTACTTCGATTGCCGTGGCGTTATCGCTTTCATCCTTTAGCCGCCAGATAAAGCCTGGGCTGTTTTCGGCCAGGGCATTGATGCGTTCCAGGGCGTCGACAAAAGCGCTGATACGGGGATCGTCGAGGGGATAAAGCGGGGTTCCCAGATTGAGCTGGGCCAGATGATATTGGCTCATGCGTAACTCCTTGCTGCAGAGAGGCTGACTTAGACGGATAGAAGTCTAAAGCGAGTGCCGGCCTGGCGGATTGGACGATCTTGCGCAATTTGTGGATTAACAGGCGTAGGGGAGTGGCCGGTTCTGCTGGTACTGGCCCGGCGTGGTATCCATCATGCGTCGGAACCAGCGATACAGGTGACTCTGGTCGGCATAACCGGTCGTAGCAGCTACCTCGGCGATAGGAACCTGCCGGCGCAGCAGGCGACAGGCTTCATGAATCCGGCACTGGTGCTGAAAGCGTGCAGGCGAAAGTCCGTACTGGCGGCGAAAGCTGCGTTGCAGATGGTACGGGCTGAGTCCGCTGATCTGACCCAGTGTTTCCAGTGATACCGGTTGATGCAGGTTGGCGCGGATATATTCTGCGCTCCGGTTTAAGGCGATGCGGCAATCCGGCCGTTGCGGAGCTGATGTGCTGCGATCGTCAGAGGCCAGCGCGTCAAGCAGCTCAAGCAAGGCAACCTCCTGGTCCAGTCCCTCCTGCTGCATCAGGGCAAAGCAGGTGTCGGTGTAATGCCTGACCAGCTCCCGCCGGTTTTGGGTGGACGCATCAAAGCTCAGGCGGCCATTTTTTTCGCCGCCTTCACTGAGCATGGCGGGATACCAGTCGGCCGCGACATAAAGCATCAGGTACTGCCAGCCATCGGCGTTATCAGGGCGGCAGGCATGGATCTCCTGTGGGTTTATCAGGCAGAGATCATCTGGCGAGGTAGCCTGCTGCAGGCCCCGGTAGTTGAATGTGGCCGTGCCACTGAGCAGGCGACCGATCGACAGGGTTTCATGGCTGTGGGGTTCAAAGCAGCTGCTGTTGTCGCTGGAGTGGCGGATCTCCAGATCGGGCAAGGTGGGGGAACGATAAAACTGATGGCTGGCCATAAAACGTTCCTTGCAATTACAGGAAGTGAATGGCTCAGTCTAACCAGTCGCCGACGATAAAAAAAGCCGCCCGGATGGGCGGCCTAAGGGTGAGGTACTTGTGTTGCAAGTACCCTGGGAATAAACCTGTAGTGCGGTTGCAGGGCTGCGAAAACCTGTATCAGTCGCCAGAGCTATGGTCAGTCGTTTATCAGCAGGATAACCAGCGTGCGAGGGCCATGCGCGCCCATCTGCAGGCGCTGCTCGATATCGGCACTGCGGGACGGGCCGGTGATCATGTTGACGGTGCGAGGCATTTTTTCGCCATGTACCGCCCGTAGTTTCTTCCAGGCATCCTCGTAAGGTCCGACAATGGTTGAGCGCTGCAGTACCACCATATGAATATCCGGCAGGAAGTTCAGGGTAGTCGGACTCTCGCTACGGGAGTGCAGCATCAGGGTGCCGGTCTCTGCGATGCCGGCAAAGCTGGTGGTCAGGCTGGCCATATCGCCGGCCTGAGCGACGCGCTGTACCCGCTGGATCTCACCCAGGGGGCTCCAGTCCAGCTGGTTAAGTGCCTCGTCGCTGGCACTGACCAGTTCATTTAACTGGTTTTCAGTGAGCCATCTGGCGCAGGCCGCCGGGACCTGCTCAATCTGATCCAGCTCGATGATTTCGGCAGCGGCTTCCAGCGCCATCGACTTGAACAGCTCAACCTGTTCCGCGTGGGGCAGCTGGGCGCGTTTCGGGATCAGGTTATCGGCTTTGGCCTGCAGGCGTGACAATACGCGCTGGCGTTCGCCATCAGTTGGCTCGGAGCGGCCCAGGCCGCGACGGATATTACCCAGAATCTCGGCCTTGCTCATCGCTGGCCCTCCTTCCACTGCTGCATAAAGGTTTTACCGGATGGTGCTGGCATATCGCGGAAATCGGTCCAGCCACCTGCCAGTGGTAGTTTGCTGATCTTGCCTTTCTTACCCGCCATGGTGCGCAGGAACCAGTTCGAGGTTTTCGACAGCATGCGATACATCGTCGGGCGTTTGGCAAAGAAAGCCCAGCCTGCCAGGCCGTAGCGCGCTGCCGATGGCGTCAGGTGTTTCTCAAACTCATTCTCGCGCCAGTGCCGCATCAGCTTTGGCAGCGGGATGCGTACCGGGCAGACCGACTCGCACTTGCCGCAGAAGGTAGAGGCGTTCGGCAGGTTGCCGCCTTTCTCGATGCCGATCATCTGTGGTGTCAGTACAGAGCCCATCGGGCCGGGGTAGACCCAGCCGTAGGCGTGGCCGCCAACAGAGCCATAGACCGGACAGTGGTTCATACAGGCTGAGCAGCGGATGCAGCGCAGCATATCCTGAAACTCGGTGCCGACCATCTCACTGCGGCCGTTATCCACCAGTACCACATGGAAGTTTTCAGGACCGTCCTGATCACCCTCACGGCGCGGGCCGGTAGACAAAGTGTTGTAAACCGTGAATTCCTGACCGGTGGCCGAACGTGCCAGCAGACGCAGGAACAGGGTCATATCTTCCAGTGTCGGTACCACTTTCTCGATCGAGGTGACGACGATATGGGTTTTTGGCAGAGTCTGGGTCAGGTCGCCGTTGCCCTCGTTGGTCACGATGATGGTCGAGCCGGTCTCAGCGACACAGAAGTTGGCGCCGGTGATGCCGACATCCGCCGCAACGAACTTCTTACGCAGCATCTCGCGGGCTTCCTGCATCAGTACCGCCGGGTCGTCTGACTTGGGGCGTTTGTGATGCTTATGGAACGCTTCGGAGACATCTTCCAGGTTGAGGTGGATCGCCGGTGCGATGATATGGCTCGGATGATCCTCCCGCAGCTGAAGAATGTACTCACCGAGATCGGTTTCGATCGGCTGTACGCCGTTGGCTTCCAGGTATTCGTTCAGGTTGATCTCTTCCGAGACCATGGATTTGCCCTTGGTAACCGTTTTGGCGTCGACCTCCTGACAGATCTCCAGAATCTTCTTCTGGGCATCCTCGGCGGTACGGCACCAGTGTACGTGACCGCCGTTCTCGATTACCTTGGATTCAAACTGTTCCAGGTAGATATCCAGGTTGCCGAGGATATGGTTTTTCAGGTCGCGCGCTTCATCACGCAGGTCTTCGAACTCCGGCATGCGGTCTACGGCAATCGAGCGTTTTACCGGGAAACCGGCTTTCAGGTTACCCAGAGCCTTCTGCAGACCAACGTCTTGCAGGGCTATGCGGGCGTTTTTCTTAAAATCAGGGCTTTTGATCTGCATCTTCCAACTCCCGCTTAAAGCTGTTTTGCCAGGTCATAATCGGCTTCGCCAATGGCTGGTTCATCACACATGCCGGCCAGGATTTCGACGACGTGACGGGCTTCAACCTCTTTACCCTCACGCTTAAGCTTGCCCGCCATGTTTAGCAGGCAGCCCAGATCGCCGCCGACCAGAGTGCGGGCGCCGGAGTTGCTGATATATTCGGTCTTATTGGACACCATACGGTTGGAAATGTCCGGGTACTTAACACAGAAGGTGCCACCGAAGCCGCAACAGGTCTCAGCCTCTTCCATCTCTTTAAGCTCCAGGTTTTCGACCTTGCCGAGCAGAGTACGGGGCTGTTGCTTAACGCCCAGCTGGCGCAGGCCGGAGCAGGAATCATGGTAGGTGACGGAGCCTTCAAAAGATGCGCTGATTTTGTCGAAGCCAACCACATCGATCAGGAAGGAGGTGATTTCGAAAGCCCGGGCCTTGAGGTCTTCCGCGCGCTGCTTCCAGCTGTCGCCGGCTTCAAACAGGTCAACGTAGTAATGCAGCATGCCAATACAGGAGCCGGACGGTCCAACGACGTAGTCAAAGCCTTCAAAAGCGGCGATGGTCTGCCTGGCGATCTCCTGGGTGGTTTTTTTGTCACCGGAGTTATAGGCGGGCTGGCCGCAGCAGGTCTGTGCTTCTGGCACTTCTACGATACAGCCTGCCTGTTCCAGCAAGCGCACTGTGGCAAATGCAACACTGGGACGGAACATATCCGCGAGACAAGTCACGAACAGGCCGACGCGGGGATGGTGTTCAGCGTTTGGCATCTCAAGTCACCGGGTTACGGGCCTGTACAATTAACCTTCTGAATGCCGTCCTGCACAGGCGGTAAGTAAGCCTGAACTGGTGGGTTCTGGCGCTTGCGCTGTGGCTGGATGAATTGGCTGTGTTCAGTTCCGAAGGCTGTCAGGCACCTGGTTATAGTAATAATATGCCCTGACAGTGGGGATGGCAGGTGCATTTGATTTACCTGCAAGATAGGTAAGGATGGACGGAAAATAAATGCTACACTGGCAACTGGTCTGACCAGGAAGGGGTGGGGCATGCGCGAAGCTCTGGGTGAACAGCTAATCGAAGAGATCAAGCGGGAGATTCTGTTTGGCAATATGCTGCCGGGCAGGAAACTTGCCTCTCAGCGCCAGCTGGCTGAAAAGTACAATCTTTCACGGGCGACGGTACGAGAAGCCGTGCTGCAGCTTGAGCTGGACGGCTTAATCGAAACCCGTCAGGGAACCGCCAGTGTTTGCCGTAACCTGCTGGAGCCTCACTTCAATCTTCCACTGGAAGGGCTGGGAGATAATCTGGATTTTCAGCTGCAGGTAATGGAAATGCGTGCGGCGATTGAGGGCGAAGCCGCCTATTATGCAGCGTTACGTGCTTCCGAAAAGGAGCTGGAACAGCTTGATCTGGAGTTTCGGCGGATGCAGCAGCGCTCAGCCGGAGAGACCACCCTGAGTAAAGCCAAAGCCGACCTGACTTTCCATATGATGATCGCAGAGTCCAGTCATAACCTGCTGCTGGTCTCTTTCAGTCAGATATTTTATAGCCGCTACTTCAACGCTATTTATGGTGTGTTGACGCGTACCCTGAAGAAATTCGGTCGCTATCCCGACGGTATCAGCCAGCAGCATGCCCAGATCCATCAGGCCCTGATGAGCCGCAATGCCGAATCCGCCCGTATTGCCGCCCGTGAGCATATCGATTACACCCGCCGTCAACTGGAAGAAGCTGAATAATCCCCACGCCAATGCCATAGGATTTCGCCAGCTGTTGCGCTAGAATGGCGCGCCTCTGGTTGTACCTGGTTTGTACAACCATGAGCCTAACAGACAAATGAAGTGGCCTTGCGTATGGGTCACCACTGAATCCAGGGAAATAACATGCCTGTAATTACTCTACCTGACGGTAGCAAGCGCGAGTTTGCTAACCCGGTTACCGTATTTGAAGTGGCTGCCGATATTGGTGCCGGCCTTGCAAAGGCTGCACTGGCGGGCAAAGTAGATGGTAAAGAGGTCGATACCTCCTACACCATCGAACAGGACGCCGAGCTGGCGATTATCACCGCGCGTGATGAGGCCGGGCTTGAGGTGATCCGTCACTCTTGTGCTCACCTGATGGCGATGGCCGTCCAGGAGCTGTTTCCCGGTGCTCAGGTAACCATCGGGCCTGTTATTGAAGACGGATTCTATTACGACTTCGCCTACGAACGTCCGTTCACGCCGGAAGATCTGCTGAAGATCGAGAAGAAGATGGCTGAGCTGGCAAAACAGAACCTGCCGGTAACCCGCTCGCTGATGAAGCGTGACGAAGCGGTGGCGATGTTCGAGGAGATGGGTGAGAAATACAAGGTTCAGATCTTGGAATCCATCCCGGGTGACGAAGACCTGTCTTTCTACTCTCAGGGCGACTTTATCGACCTCTGTCGTGGTCCTCACGTGCCCTCTACCGGCCATATCAAGGCCTTCAAGCTAATGAAGGTTGCCGGTGCCTACTGGCGTGGTGACTCCAGCAACGAGATGCTGCAGCGTATCTACGGTACGGCCTGGGGCGATAAGAAAGAACTGAAAGCTTACCTGCACCGTCTGGAAGAAGCTGAGAAGCGTGACCACCGTAAACTGGGTAAGCAGCTGGATCTGTTCCACCTGCAGGAAGAAGCACCGGGAATGGTGTTCTGGCACCCGAACGGCTGGGTGCTGTACCAGCAGATCGAAGATTACATGCGCCGTAAGCTGCGTCGCCAGGGTTACCAGGAGATCAAAACGCCACAGGTGGTTGAACGTACCCTGTGGGAGAAATCCGGCCACTGGGATAAGTTTTCTGAGGAGATGTTCACTACTCACTCTGAGAGCCGTGATTTTGCGATCAAGCCGATGAACTGCCCATGTCACGTTCAGGTTTTCAACCAGGGCCTGCGTTCTTACCGTGACCTGCCACTGCGTCTGGCTGAGTTTGGCTGCTGTCACCGTAATGAGCCGTCCGGTGCGCTGCACGGTATTATGCGTGTACGTGGTTTCGTACAGGACGATGCGCATATCTTCTGTGCTGAAAACGATATCCAGGCGGAAGTATCCCGCTTTATCGACTTCCTGCACGAAGTGTATGCGGATTTCGGCTTTAACGAGGTGATCTACAAGCTGTCTACCCGTCCGGAAAAACGCGTGGGCTCCGACGAGATCTGGGACAAGGCTGAGAAAGCCCTGGCCGATGCGCTGGACGCTGCTAATCTGGATTGGGACGAGCTGCCGGGCGAAGGTGCTTTCTATGGCCCTAAAGTCGAGTTCTCCCTGAAAGATTGCCTGGGACGTATCTGGCAGTGTGGTACTATTCAGGTCGACTTCTCTATGCCGGGTCGCCTCGGTGCACAGTTCGTCAATGAAGCGGGTGAGCGTGAAACTCCGGTAATGTTGCATCGTGCAATCCTGGGGTCATTTGAGCGTTTCATCGGTATACTTATCGAGAACTCCGCCGGTGCGCTGCCATCATGGCTGGCCCCGGTACAGGCTGCGGTTCTCAATATCACCGATAAACAGGGTGAATATTGCGAAAATCTCGCTAACCGATTGGAAGAACTCGGTTTCCGAGCCATTGCGGACTTGAGAAACGAGAAGATCGGCTTTAAAATCCGTGAGCGTACTTTGCAGAAGGTGCCTTACCTTCTGGTGGTCGGAGATAAGGAAGTAGAGTCTGGAACCGTAGCCGTTAGAACTCGGTCGGGTGAGGACTTGGGTACCTTGTCCGCAGACGAGTTTATCGACCTCCTGAACCAGGACTTGGTTCGTAAAGGTCGCGAGCATTAATTAATCGGGAGATAGAGCCATCAGGCGAGATAACAGAAGGGGCGCGCGCAAAGAGCAGGGCCCTATGATCAACGACAAAATCCGCGCAAAAGAATGTCGACTGATTGGTCCAGACGGAACCCAAATAGGTATTGTGCCACTGCGTGACGCCCTTGAGGCGGCGCTGGAGGCCGGTCTGGATCTGGTGCAGATTGCTGAGTCTGACCCCATCGTTTGTAAAGTGATGGATTATGGCAAGCATCAGTATGAAGCGAAGAAGCAAGCTTCTGAAGCGAAGAAGAAGCAGCACCAGATTCAGGTAAAAGAAGTAAAATTCCGTCCTAATACGGAAGATGGGGATTATCAGGTAAAACTACGCAACCTGATACGTTTCCTTGAAGCTGGAGACAAGGCCAAGGTAACCCTGCGTTACCGCGGTCGTGAGATGGCTCACCAGGAGCTGGGTATGAAGCTGATGCAGCGGGTCGAACAGGACCTGATCGAGCTGGGTACCGTTGAACAGCGTCCGAAAATGGAAGGCCGTCAGCTGACCATGGTCATTGCTCCTAAGAAGAAAAAGTAACCCGCTTACTTTCAAGACCCGTAACTGTTTCTCCGGATTCAGCTACGGGTTCTGTTGTATGTCCGGGTGAAAAAAACTAAACGAATGCGTGGGGATTTTTAGTCATGCCTAAAATTAAATCTTGCCGTGGCGCGGCAAAGCGTTTCAAGAAAACTGCGAATGGCTTCAAGCACAAGCAGTCCTTCACTAGCCACATTCTGACCAAGAAGAGCACTAAGCGTAAGCGTCAGCTTCGTCCTATGAAGCAGATTCACTCTGCTGACCAGGCGCTGATCAAGCGTATGCTGCCGTACATCTAATTGGTTTATTAACAGAATTTGAAATAGGAAGGTTCCAATGGCTCGCGTAAAACGTGGTGTTATTGCTCGTCGTCGTCACAAGAAAGTCCTGAAACAGGCAAAAGGTTACTACGGTGCTCGTAGTCGTGTATTCCGTGTTGCTAAACAGGCAGTCATCAAAGCTGGTCAGTACGCATACCGCGACCGTCGTCAGCGTAAGCGTCAGTTCCGCGCTCTGTGGATTGCACGTATCAACGCTGCTGCACGTATCAACGGTCTGTCTTACAGCCGCTTCATCGCTGGCCTGAAAAAAGCCAGCATCGAAATCGACCGTAAGGTTCTGGCTGACCTGGCTGTACACGAGCAGGCTGCATTCGCCGCTGTTGTAGAGAAAGCGAAAGCTGCTCTGGCGTAAGCACCCGTTAATTATCCGGATTGCCTGCACTGCAGGACCTAAGTACTACAGATGAATGCAATCCGACGATAATTGATTTTATGGCAGGGGAAGGGTGTAAACTCTTCCCCTGTTTTTTTGGTGGTTCTGCTGAGTCCATTGCCGGCCGCTGGTTATGCTGGCGGGCTATCAGGTGGGTTGAGCAGAACCTCCTTGCAAATTGCTGTGATGACAGAATGATCCAGCAGCATTTCCCCATATTATCTGGAGCCGGAAATGGAAAACATTGAAGCCCTCTTGGCAGAAGGTGCTGCGGCGGTTGCCGCCGCTCAGAGTACACAGGACCTGGATCAGGTGCGTGTAGAGTATCTGGGCAAAAAAGGTCTGATGACTGCGTTGCTAAAAGGTCTGGGCAAACTCAGCCCGGAAGAGCGCCCTCAGGCCGGTGCGAAAATTAACGAAGCCAAGCAGGCGCTCTCTGAGCAGATCAATGCGCGCAAAGCGGCGCTGGAAAGCGCAGCGCTGGAAGCGCGACTGGCTGCTGAAACCATCGACGTGACCCTGCCGGGGCGCGGTCAGCAGCTGGGTGGCCTGCATCCGGTCACCAAGACAATGGAACGTATCGAAGCGTTTTTCTCCGGTATCGGCTATAGCGTAGCTGAAGGTCCGGAGATCGAAGACGATTATCATAACTTCGAAGCTCTGAATATCCCGTCCCACCACCCGGCGCGGGCGATGCACGATACCTTCTATTTTAATGCCCATACGTTGTTGCGTACCCACACTTCTCCGGTGCAGATCCGCACCATGGAAGCTGAGAAACCGCCGGTACGGATTATCTGCCCGGGGCGTGTTTACCGCTGCGACTACGACCAGACTCATTCGCCGATGTTCCATCAGGTTGAAGGTCTGATCGTTGATACCGATATCAGCTTTGCTGACCTGAAAGGCACCCTCGAGCAGTTCCTGCGTGAGTTCTTCGAGGAAGACGTGAAGGTGCGCTTCCGGCCTTCCTACTTCCCGTTCACTGAGCCATCCATTGAAGTGGATATCGACCGTGGCAACGGCAAATGGTTAGAGGTGCTGGGTTGCGGCATGGTTCATCCAAAAGTGCTGGAAGCTGTGGGTATCGACCCTGAAGAGTTTACCGGCTTCGCGTTTGGTATGGGTGTAGAGCGTCTGGCAATGCTGCGTTACGGCGTGAACGACCTGCGTCTCTTCTTTGAAAACGACCTGCGATTCCTGAGTCAGTTCAACTGATTTCGGTTTAAGAGTCACAGTGGTTAACAACAGAATTTTCGGGAAAGCAGAATGAAATTCAGCGAAAAGTGGTTGCGCGAACTGGTAAACCCTGAGATCGATACTCAGGGCCTCGTCGACCAGATTACGATGGCAGGTCTGGAAGTCGATGAAATTGAGTCGGTTGCCAGCGATTTCAGTGGTGTGGTGGTCGGTGAGATTCTGCTCGCCGAGCAGCATCCCAATGCAGACAAGCTGCAGGTTTGTAAGGTCTCTGACGGCAACGAAGAGTTCCAGGTAGTTTGCGGTGCGCCGAATGCCCGTGCCGGCCTGAAAACAGCCTTTGCCAAAGTCGGTGCGGTCCTGCCAGGGCCTGATGGTAAGGACTTCAAGATCAAGAAGGCCAAGCTGCGTCAGGTTGAGTCCCTGGGTATGCTCTGCGCTGAAGATGAGCTGGGTATGTCGGAAGACCATGGCGGTATCATGGAGCTGGCCGCTGACGCTCCTGTCGGTGCTTGTCTGCGTGAATATCTGGACCTGAACGACAAGATTATTGATGTTGACCTGACGCCAAACCGCGGTGATTGCCTGAGTATTACCGGTCTGGCCCGTGAAGTGGGTGTACTGAATAAGGCGCCGGTGAGCTTTATCGAAGCGGAGGCCGTAGCGCCTGCAATCGATGATACCTTCGAGGTTGTGCTGGAGGCACCGCAGGCGTGTCCGCGCTATGTGGGTCGGGTGATCCGCAATGTTAATGTTAAAGCGGCGACCCCTCGCTGGATGGTCGATAAGCTGGCCCGTTCCGGCATCCGTTCGATTGACCCGGTTGTAGACGTGACCAACTATGTGCTGCTGGAGCTGGGTCAGCCGATGCATGCCTTCGACCTGAACAAGCTGTCCGGTAACATCGTTGTGCGCATGGCGCAGCAGGAAGAGCCGCTGACATTGCTGGATGGTCAGGAAGTTAAACTGAATGAGGATACGCTGGTTATTGCCGACGGCAGCGGCCCGGTCGCAATGGCTGGTATCTTTGGTGGTGAGGCGACGGGCGTAACCACTGATTCCACTGACATTTTCCTGGAAAGTGCGTTCTTCGATCCGATTGCTATCGCAGGTCGTGCCCGCTCTTTCGGTCTGCACACGGATTCATCCCACCGCTTTGAGCGTGGTGTGGACTGGCAGCTGCAGCGTAAGGCAATTGAGCGTGCGACTGCGCTGTTGCTGGATATCGTTGGTGGTGACGCCGGGCCGGTGACAGAAGCGGTGAGTGAGGCGGATCTGCCGTCCGACCGTCAGGTAATCCTGCGTCACGCTAAGGTGAATAGCCTGCTGGCGTTTGAAATGCCGGCTGAAGAGATTGAAGAGATCCTGACTCGCCTGGGCTTGCAGCTCGAAAGCACGGCCGCAGGTGTCTGGACGGTTTCCGTGCCTGCGTATCGTTTTGATATCAGTATTGAAGTTGATCTGATTGAAGAGCTGGCGCGGGTATACGGCTATAACAACCTGCCGGTGCGCACGCCTAAAGCCTCTATGCCGCTGAAGCCGAATCAGGAGTCACTGGTTACAGTGCAGCAGATTCGCCGTAACCTGATCGCTCAGGGTTACCAGGAAGCGATCACGTACAGTTTTATCGAAGCCGGTCTGCAGAAGAAGTTCGATGACCAGTATGAAGCTGTGGCGCTGGCGAATCCTATCTCCGCTGAGATGGCGGTGATGCGTACCAGTATCTGGCCCGGGCTTGTAAAAGCCTTGCAGTACAACCAGAACCGTCAGCAGAGCCGTATCCGTCTGTTTGAAACAGGCCAGCGCTTCCTGCCAAATGGCGAAGAGATGATTCAGGAAAATGTGATTGCCGGTGTGGTATGCGGCGGTCGTGATCCTGAAGGCTGGACAGCAGGAAAAACTCAGGTCGATTTCTTCGATGTTAAAGCGCACGTCGAGTCTTTGCTGGCACTGGGTGGTGCGGGTGATGATTTCCGCTTTGTCGCTCAGAAACATGTAGCGCTGCATCCGGGACAGAGTGCTCAGATTGAGCGTCAGGGTGAAGTCGTTGGCTATATCGGAGCACTGCATCCGAGCCTGCAGGCTGACCTGGGACTGAATGGTAATGTCTACCTGTTCGAGCTGCGTTTGGATCTGGTTCAGCAGGGACGTTTGCCGCGCTTTAGCGAATTGTCAAAATTCCCTGAATCCCGTCGTGACCTGGCAGTGATTGTGGACGAGTCCCAGAGCTTTGAGGCGGTGCGTCAATGTGCCGCTGAACATGCCGGAGAGTTCCTCAATGAGGTTACGCTGTTCGACGTCTACCAGGGCCAAGGTATTGAAGTAGGACGAAAAAGTCTGGCATTGGGCTTGACCTGGCAGCATCCATCGCGCACTCTTAATGAAGAGGAGATCAGCGGAGCGATCGATTCTGTGATCTCTGCACTAGGCAAAGAGTTAGGTGCTACATTGCGAGAGTAAGCGACAAGGGTGATTGTCATGGGCTCGTTGACTAAAGCAGATATGGCGGAACGCCTGTTTGAAGATCTTGGACTGAATAAGCGCGAAGCCAAAGACATGGTGGAGTCGTTCTTCGACGAGATTAGAGAAAGCCTGGCGTCAAATGAGCAGGTAAAACTGTCGGGTTTCGGTAACTTTGACCTGCGCGAGAAAAGCCAGCGTCCGGGCCGAAACCCCAAGACCGGTGAAGAAGTCCCGATTTCGGCGCGCCGCGTGGTGACTTTCAGACCCGGTCAGAAACTCAAGGACCGCGTCGAGAAGTATGCCGGAGACGCTAGTTAGTAACGAGTCCCAGGCGATCCCGGGGAAACGCTACTTCACCATTGGTGAAGTAGCGGGCCTTTGTGATCTTAAGCCACATGTGTTGCGCTATTGGGAGCAGGAATTCGACCAGATTGCGCCGGTTAAACGTAGTAATCGTCGTTATTATCAGCGTCAGGATGTGCTGCTGATCCGTCAGATCAGGAGTCTGCTCTACGATCAGGGCTACACGATCAATGGCGCCCGCCAATACCTTACCAGTGAAGACAATGACGATGATGGCAGTCGCTATAAGCAGCTGTTACGTCAGAGCATTTCTGAGCTTGAAGATATCCTGAGCAGTCTGAAAAACTGTTAGAAAACCTTCACAATATCAATTCCTTAGGCTATATTAGCCTTCTCTTGGCTCAGATGGGCCGGGAACGTCGGGATGTAGCGCAGCTTGGTAGCGCACTTGCATGGGGTGCAAGGGGTCGGAGGTTCAAATCCTCTCATCCCGACCATTTAAATCAATGAGTTATAGAGGGTTTTGATTTCCTCTATCTTATACCACACGTCTTGGGTGTATATCGTGCCCATTTCGTGCCCATTTGATTTTATCTAACACATATAAGCTAGTACTAGTCTTCCGATACTGAGTAAAAAGTTCTGGCGTACTCTCCTTCTATCATGCTCTCAAGCATCGCATGAATTTTCTTATCATGGTATTTAGCTAATTCGTCTAGCTTCTTTTTCGTATCTACATTTAGGTAGGAATTCAACGGTTTCTTTCCTTCCATCTTGTCTCTATGTTTTTTTTGGCTCCAGGCTTTGCCTATATTGATTGAAAACAGCCGTCTCGTGTCCTGAGGAGCAATCCATGCATCGAATGCAGCGTAGATGGCAAGGTGCTTCTCTTTGTTATTGATGGGTGAGAGGTGCCAAGTCGGCATATCGTATTTCGATACGTATTTCCAAGCCCAGTCACACTGATCTCCGTCTCTATGGTTGAGCCACTTAAATGGATCTGCTCCATTATAAATTTGGGTCCAGTTGAACTTAAGATGCTCTAAAAGCTTTGCCTTCATCGACGGGCCTTCAGGCCAAAAATCAAAGAAATCAACGATAGAGCTGAATCTATCGCTGGTACTAGTTGGGTATTTATCCAGATTTAGCTGGTCATACATTAGCGGCGTTGGCGAAACTGGTTTTGAATATCCTAAAAACTGGGGTTGGGCTGTACGCAACAATGCCCAGACCCAAAAACACGCCCTGTCATCATTTTTGAACCATTCAAAGCTTCTTTCAGGTACCAACACCGAGTCGCAATCTTGCTCCATCGTTTTTATGAACTGCTCGCGATCATGTACACGGGGGAAGCTCTGTGCAAGAGCTTGACTAATGCATGAGCACATCTCCTCGACGGTAGGGATCGCACTTCTAAGACTGACACGAATGTTTTTAGAGGGTAAGTAGTCCAGGAAGTATCTAACACGCCTCGAATCTCGAGGGCATATCGCTCCGAGCTTTCTAGTTCTCGAGATCATCTTTGTCTCCTTCATCCATATAGACAATAAATCTGATATGAGTGAAAGGATATCACTACGTAATACTTATGTAGATTGGTTAGTGGTGTTTATGATGTGTTGTATAGGTATTTTTGTGTAGTTTTATGTGAAAGAGTTTTTATGATTTTTTTTGTAAATCAAAGGGTTACGATGTTTTGACCTTATATACCATTGGGCTTGCTGTTAACATGCAACTAGTGAGAGTGTTGTCTGCCTAGGTGTGGATGCTAAGCACGTTGTTCACAAAGTTTAGGTATTCGAGATACCGGCGGTAAGTTTCCAATACTGCCATGACGGCGCTCCCGGTTATAGTGATTGACCCAATTTGCTAATGCCCAGTGACGTGTCACGGAGTTGGCATAGGGCACGGCATATGCCCACTCTCGCAACATTGTCTGAATAAAGCGTTCTGCCTTGCCATTGGTTCGAGGTGTATAAGGGCGGGTGTATACATGCTTAATGCCTTTCGCCGTCAGGATGCGATTAAACAGCCCAGAGCGGTACGCAGGCCCGTTATCGGTCATCAGCCTCCTCACGCTGACA
>NZ_KK211068.1:0-83810 GCF_000620085.1 Marinobacterium jannaschii DSM 6295
CACTATCTGGTAGATTTCTACGCGTTACTCACCCGTCCGCCGCTCGTCAGCAAATAGCAAGCTATCTCTGTTACCGCTCGACTTGCATGTGTTAAGCCTACCGCCAGCGTTCAATCTGAGCCATGATCAAACTCTTCAATTTAAGAAGGTCGAAAATCAATAAAAAGGACCTAAATTTGCCTCAAGACCGTTAAACACTAAATGAATTCACTTAGGTTAGCTTATCTTGATAAAGCTTTTGTGCTTCATCCGGACAAGCGCCCACACGAATTATCTGATCAATTTGTTAAAGAGCGTTGAGCCGTTCGGCTCAAGTGAGGCGCATATTCTAGCGACCTCGCCGGGAGAGTCAAGCGTTTTTCTGATAAGTTTTTCAAGCTTGTCAGCGCTGGTTTTTCTCCCCGCCTTCTGAACCCTGATTGAAAAATGCTTTTCTTTCAATAAGTTAGAAGACTGTCTTGTGACGTTGTCCGGTGCCGTTCGCGACCCCGCGTCTCAATGTGGAGGCGTATTCTATAGATCCTGCAGCGGGCGTCAACCGCTAAAAAGAACTTTTTGCCAAAAAACTGTTCTATTTTCGCAGTAGCCGGTTTTCCCTATAGTAACGCAGCGCGCCGGGATGAATCGGAGCGGAAAGTCCATCAGACAACATCTCAGCTTTTCTTAGCCTGGCGAAAGCCGGATGAAGTTTGCGGAACTGATCAAAGTTCTCAAATACCGCCTTCGTCATCAGATATACCGTCTCTTCACTTACTTCAGACGAGACCACCAGCGTAGCGCCAACACCAAATGTGTCTATATCATCCGGATTACCACGATACATACCTCCGGGGATTTTCGCCTCCCGGTAGTAGCCACTATTATCTAGCAGGCGCTCGATCAGCTTACCTTTTAACGGGATGATGGCGCTATCGCAGGCAGTTGTTGCTTCTTTAATAGCCCCGCTTGGATGGCCAACGGTATAGACGAATGCATCTACCTCGCCGGTACAAAGTACGCCGGCCTGTTCGGCAGAATCAAACTCAGTAACCTGGGAAAAGTCTTTGTCACTCCAGCCGTTAATTTTCATCAACTCGCGCATCATTCCACGATGGCCGGATCCTATAGCGCCTATATTGATACGCTTGCCGCGCAAGTCTTCAAACCGGGTAACACCGGAATCACTGCGGGCGACCAGAGTAAATGGCTCGGCGTATAGAGAGAATACTGAACGCAGTTCTTTATCCGCTCCGGCTTGTGAGAACTCTGCCACACCATTGACGGCCTTGTATTGGATATCGGACTGTACAATAGCGAAATCCAGTTCCCGGCTACGGATAGCCTGAATGTTGTAGACAGAGCCTTCTGTCGCTTCTACAGCACAACGCAGGCCATGCTGGCGACGCGCTTTATTCATCAGCCGGCAAATAGCGCCTCCCGTGGGGTAATAGACGCCGGTAACACCGCCGGTGCCTACTGTTACAAAGCCGCTATTGACTGCGCTGCTGCCAGCCGCGACCGCACTCATACCGAAAAGCGAACCAACCAGTAGAGTGGTAAAGAAGTTTAAACTCGCCATATTCTGCTCCCATGAGGCGAACGCAGTCCTTTGCAGGAACACGGCTCTCCAGCTTTCCTCGTTATTCCAAACTTATATTCCGCCAAGATTAGCATAGAATATTCTGCTCTATTACTCCCCAACAGCGGCCGCGAACCTTCTCAACGCTACTTCGAGCACACCCGGCTAAAGCGCCGTATCTTACGATAGGGAAAGACATCAATAATCTCCCCTGCCTCGACCTGCTTCTGCATCTCTTTCCAGAAACTGACATCCAGCAGGTCGCCATGCAGTTCGTTAAACAGCTTCCTGACCCGGCGATCACAGGCAGTTAATATGCTGAACTCTTCCGGAAACACATCATTGATCCCGACGGAGTACCAGGGTTCGCCGGATAACTCCTGTTCAGGATAAAGCGGCTCAGGAATCCGGCGAAAGTTGCATTCGGTCAGGTAGGATATTTCATCGTAGTCATAGAACACGACCCTGCCATGACGGGTCACACCAAAGTTCTTAAACAACATATCACCGGCAAATATATTGGCTGCGGCCAGCTGCTTAATCGCCTTACCGTATTCGTTGATGGCGTGAAACAACTGGTACTGATCCTGATGCAGTAACGCCTGATCGATATACAGATTGAGTGGTGTCATGCGCCGCTCGGTCCAGAGGTGACTAATTCTTACCTCATCCTCAGTCACCTGCACAGAACTGGCGGCAACCGACTGCAGTTCGTCAATCAACGCCTGGGAAAAACGTTTACGGGGGAAACTGAAATTTCGGAACTCCTGTGTATCTGCCATCCGCCCGACCCGATCGTGGCGTTTCACCAGATGATAACGCTCTACTACGATCTGCCGGGTGACATTCTTTGATGAACTAAAGCGATCCTTAATGATTTTAAAGACTATGGGGTAGGAAGGCAGCGTAAACACCGTCATCACCATTCCCTTTATCCCCGGTGCAATCTCAAACAGATCTTCGGAGCCCGCCAGGTGATCAATAAAGTCGCGGTAGAACTCTGCCTTGCCCTGTTTATAAAAGCCGATCGAACTATATAGCTCAGCCCGTGACTTGGCGGGAATCAGGGAGTGAAGAAAGCGGATAAATTCCGAGGGAACATTCACATCCACCATGAAGTATGAGCGGGTAAAACTGAAGATGATCGATACTTCATTTTCTTCGCTGATCGCAGTATCTATATAAGCCGCGCCATTACCGTTATTCAGTACAGGTAACACAAACGGTAAGGCCTGACCGGCAACGTGCACCCGCCCCACCAGATAGGCGGCTTTGTTCCGATAGAACACGCTCTTAATCACATCGACTGAGGTCATGCCGGAAGCATAGGCGGCACGCTGATTGGAACAGATATAGCGAGCCAGGTTGCGTAGATCCCGCCTTTTGTTCTCCCACGGGATATTAAATCGATAGTCATCTAACAGACGTCGCAGCATTGCGACCAGGCCTCCTGCCCTGACGTGGTAGGTGCGATAGATCTGATCACCGGAATGGATTTCCCGCCCCTCCAGCAGGGAGCGTACAAACATATGCTTATTGTCCAGCTGAAGATAGCGGGAAAGACTACAGTAAACTGAATTGAAGAAGGTTTCGGCCAGCTCCAGGTCTGTCAGGCTGCTAATCAGGCGAAGATACTCTGCCCGCGCCGCTTGCCAGGTTTCCGGACGGTGTATCTCATCAGCAAGCTGAGCTTCCAGCGCCGCCACAGTTGCTTTGACGCTGTCCTGATAGAGATCGATCCGTGCCGCTGAGACCTGTTGTATATCACTCCAGCGCGCCTGCTCAAAACGCTCCCGTGCCCCCGCCGTCAGGCCCTGAAAGCTCAAGCGGTAGTCAGCAAAGTGTTGGAAGATCGAATCGGCAATCTGAACAGTCGCTCCGGTTGTCATCAACTCCCCTCCCTAATATAACGGCCGTCAATCCCGTTAAGTCTAGCCACTGTTACTTGCAAAGACAGTCACATATTGCAATCAAAAACCCAGGCCTATTGTGCTTTCGATTTGCCATATTAGCGTCAACATCCGAAGCTAGACTTAAGAGATCACCATTCAAGGAGGTCTGTATGCTTTATATGCCGGAGTTAAGCATCTCCCGCTCGCTGAGCGCGATTGCGGTTCTGACCAGTGGTGGAGACAGTCCCGGAATGAACCCCGCGATCCGGGCAGTGACTCGTGCCGCCCTGAATCAGGGCATCAGGGTTTATGGCGTAAACAAAGGCTACAGCGGACTGATCATTGGTGATCTGCACGAAATGAGCAGCGCCTCAGTAACCAACATCATACAAAGAGGCGGTACTGTATTAAAAAGTGACCGCTGCGAAGCCTTCAAAGACCCCTCCATTCGCCGACAGGCCGCCGAGATTCTGAAGAGCCATGGTATCGAGGGCCTGGTGGTTATCGGCGGAGACGGCTCACTGACCGGAGCCCAGCTGCTGGCAGAAGAGTCCTCTATCGCCGTTGTTGGCCTGCCAGGAACGATCGATAACGACATTTTTGGCAGCGATGACACTATAGGCTTTGATACCGCCGTTAACACCGCACTGGATGCGATCGACAAGATCCGGGACACCGCCCTTTCCCACGAAAGGCTGTTTCTGGTGGAAGTGATGGGGCGTAACTCAGGCTTTATCGCCACCCAGGTGGGCATCGCCTGCGGTGCCGAGATGATCGTGGTTCCCGAATACCCGGTCAACATCAACCAGGCATCAATCGAACTGGCCGACTCCCACTCCAGCGGCTGTGGCGCCAGCGGTATTATCGTCGTGGCCGAAGGGCCGGTTCCGGGACTGACCTACCGGCTGGCACAGGAGCTGGGTCAGCATGGGCCTGAGCCTCGGGTCTGCATACTCGGTCATATTCAACGCGGTGGTCAGCCTTCCGGTCACGACCGTGTACTGGCATCCTGTCTCGGCACAGCGGCCGTTGATCACCTGCGGGCGGGGATCAGTAACGTCATGCTGGGTATCCGCGAAAACCAGGTATGTGAAGTCCCCTTAAGGGATGTGGTTGAACGGACTAAGAAGCTGGATCGCCGATTATTCGATACCGCTACATTGCTGCATAAATAGAGATATCTGGTTCCGCTGCCAGTGAATGGTTATGATGGCGCGCTATGAGCGCCTCAGATATACAACTCAGCTACCAGCAGTTACTGCAGAGCGGCCTGACACCCGATCCGGCCCAGCAGGCGGCCGTTGCCGCTCTCTTCAGCCTGCAGCAACGCCTGCCCGACAAACCGTCCCGGCTGCGCAAACCGCTGCCGGTAACGGGCCTCTATCTCTGGGGGCCCGTGGGCAGGGGGAAAACCTTGTTAATGGACCTGTTCTACCAGTCACTGGACCAGAGCACTGCACTACGCCTGCACTTTCACCGTTTTATGGCGCTGATGCATCGGCAACTTACCGAGCTGAGCGGCACCAAAGATCCGCTGCGGCAGATCGCCCGCGACCTGGCTCAGCGTTACCGGGTGCTGTGCTTTGATGAGTTCTTTGTTTCTGATATCGGCGATGCCATGCTGCTGGGACGGCTGTTCGATTATCTGTTTGATAGCGGCATCGCCATTGTCACCACCTCAAACTGCCACCCGGATATGCTGTACCGCGACGGCCTGCAGCGCGATCGCTTCCTACCGGCCATTACCGCGATAAAAAAGCAGATGCAGATCCACCAGCTGGATGGGGGCTGCGACCACCGCCGGCGCATGCTCAGCCAGAGTCGTGCTTACTTCGTTGATAACGCCGCCGCACTCTCTGCGCTTTTCCCCGTCCCGGCCGGATCACAGACGATAGAACTGTGCCAGCGCCCGCTGCTCTGCAATGGCCTGCATGATGGCCATATCTGGTTTGATTTCAAACACCTCTGCGAAAGTCCCCGCAGCGCACTGGATTACATCGAACTGGCACAGCGCTTCCACACGGTTTTGCTCAGCGGTGTCCCGGTCCTGAGCGGACAGGCCCGTGAACGGATTAAGGCCCGCGGCACCGAGGATGGCAGCTATAGTGTCACCGCAACCGGTAACCGGCAGGTCCGACTGGGACGTTCAGATGACGCAACCCGGCGCTTTATCAGCCTGATAGACGAGCTTTACGATCGCCGCGTTAACCTATTTATCAACGCCGCCGTGCCGCTGGAGCAGCTGTACAGCGGAGAACACCTGGCATTTGAATTTGAGCGCACGCGCAGTCGCCTGATCGAGATGGCCTCGGTAGAATACCAGTCTGAAGCTGCATTGCATCAGACCGAAACCCATTTCATTTAGCACTACCCAAAGGGCTGCCACAGCAGAGGATCGCCATGAGGCACCGCATTACCAGACTCCTGAAGCGTCTCTGGGCGCGCATTGTTTATTGCAACAATGCGGTCTGCATCTATCAGATCAGCATTAAGGATCATCAGGATGTAAGCCAGGAACTGGATATTGAGATCGCAGCGCCGGAGAAGCTAATACAGCTGGCCGATGAGTGGGATTACTTCGCCCACCGGCAGGCGATGGTCAGGACCCGTTACCAACAGGGGGATCGCTGTTTCCTGGCTTATGACCAGCAGCGCCTCGCCCATGTTATCTGGTACCGCATGCGTAATGAGATCGATGCCAGTTATGAACTTGGCAGTAAAGGCCGCCTGCCGCTACCGGATCAGGAGTTGATCCTCTATGATGCCTGGACGCCTGCACCTATGCGCAGCAGAGGCTACTACGCAAGAACCATGACACAGATTCTGCCACAATGCTTTAGTATCAGCCCGCGGGTCTGGATCTACAGCCTGAGTGATAACTATGCCTCACTCAGGGGGATTGAAAACTCAGGCTTCAGCTTACGTCATCGTCTACAACGAATACGCTGGTTTGGCCTGAAAGAAACCCTTTCTCTCAGCGCCATTGATTCGTAAACCACGGGAGTTTCATCGTGCAGAAACAGGTCAAGAGACTGATCCAGAACACGCTGGCGTTTGGCCCGATACCGCGACTGATGCAGAAGTTCAGGGATGCTGAGTCTGTCACTATTCTGACTTATCACGGCATTGTCGAAAAACCACTGCCTTTTGATGACTGGTGCTTTCTCGATAAACAACGCTTCGAGCAACAGATCCGCTACCTCAGCCGTCACTTCAACCTTGTTAGCATGACTGAAGCCTGTAATGTGCTGTCCGGAAAACAACCTCACCCGGGAGGTAAGCCCCTGGCGGTGATCACCTTTGATGACGGCTATCAGAACAACTACGATATCGCCCTGCCGATACTGGAAAAGTACGACGCGCCTGCGACTATCTATCTGGTTTCAGAGCTGGTCGCGACAGAGCGAAATTTCTGGTTTACCCGGCTACTGCAGGCCCTGTGTCAGACTCGTAAAACAGAAATCATCTGGCACCGGCGTTATCCGCTGTTGAGCGCTACCGACAAGGCTCGCAGTTCCTCTCTGCTGCAACGCGCACTGAAAGACCTGCCCGCGACAGAGATAGATAAGGCCATCGAGCAGCTGGAACAGGCATTAGACGTATCTCCGCAGCAGTCCGTACCAACCGGCTCGCCATTCCGGATGCTTGACCAGGCTTCACTGGATGCCCTGCTACAACATCCCCTGATTGAGTTCGGTGCCCATACGCACAGTCATCATATTCTCAGCCAGCTGAACAGCACGGATAAACACGCCCAGATCGCACGCTCCGTTGAGTCAGTCCGCGAACTGACCGGTGAGAGCTGTCAGCACTTCGCATTCCCCAACGGCGCGCCTCAGGACTACGACCAGGAATCTATTGATCTGCTGAAGGGTCAACAGATTCATAGCGCCGTCACTATGTCGCCCGGCCCGGCCCGGCCCGGTGATGATATGTTGCGCCTTAAACGTTACCCTATCGGCACAGACACCCGCTTTCCCCGATTTAAACTGATGGTGCATCATATTGTCTGAGCTAAAGGAACTGCCTCCGCTGAGTGACTTGAAAATTGCGGTCTTTAACGACTTCGATGCAGCACGCCCCCACTGGCTGGAGCTTGAAAAAACAGGAAGTTACTTCGCTTTTCAGAGTTACGACTGGCTGGCCAACTGGTATCAGTTTATCGGTCAGCATGAAACCGAGCAGCTCTGCATCGCCTCTGTCTGCTCGGGTAAGACGCCGCTGATGCTGATGCCTTTTATTATCCGGCGTCAGCATGGTCTGCGTATTCTCTGCTGGGCCGGCGGTATTGTGACCGACTACCAGGCGCCTTTGCTGGCAGCAGCGACAGACAAGATCACCCGACATCAGTGGCCGGCTCTCTGGGCCAGCATCAAATCGCAACTGCCTCCATTTGATGCCGCCCGCCTGCTGAATCAACCGGAACATATCGACGCCGTCGAAAACCCTTTTCTGTGGTTACAGAAACTCCCCTATGCCGAAAGCCACGCCGCCCTCATCGGCAGCGACTGGAACAGTTATTACCAGTCTAAGGTAAAAAAGCGCATTCGCCAGGATTCCAGGCGCCAGCGCAAACGACTGGCGGAAATCGGTGAAGTCAGCTTTGTTGTAGCCGAGAATCCACAACAGGCCGAGCAGTTCACCCGGGCTATGATCGAGCAGAAACGACGCCGTTATCATGAAACCGGTGTGACCGACATACTGGCTGCTGATAGCTACCAACAGTTCTACCTGTCAGGCGGTCAGCGACTGATCGAGCAGGGAAAGGGCCATATCTGTGCGTTGCTGGTCGATGACCAGGTGGTCGCGACTCACTGGGGGATACTGCAGGGCAGGCGTTTCTATTTCCTGATGCCAACCTATGCGGGTGAAGACTGGAAACGCTACTCCCCGGGGCGGATTCTGCTGGAAGAGCTGATGCAGTGGTGCATCCGCGAAGGTTATGACGTTTTCGATTTCTCGCTCGGCGGCGAGCAGTACAAGCAGGAATGGTGTAACCAGCAGATGCCGCTATACGAGACACTGGACGCCAACTCGATTAAAGGCCATCTCTATCTGCTGCTACAGGGCTTCAAACGCCGCCTGCTGGAGAATCCGCAGATTTTCCGACAGGCGATGAAGCTAAGGCACTGGCTACAAAACCGCTAGAGCTCCGCCTGAAACACTTAGCGGATCTGCTGGCCGGCCTCAGAGGCGGTCAGCAGATCCGGGCACTCAGCCCGCTTTGCCAGCGACGAATGGATTGGTCTTGCGCTCATAGCCAAAGTTCGACATCGGCCCATGTCCCGGGATGAACTGTACATCATCTCCCAGCGGGAACAGCTTATTGCGAATAGAGCTGATCAGGGTCGGATGATCTCCTTTTGGAAAATCAGTGCGACCGATAGAGCCGTTAAACAGCACATCCCCGACCTGAGCGACTTTGCTGTCACGGTGGAAGAACACCACATGACCAGGCGTGTGCCCCGGACAATGCAAAACTTCCAGCGTCACTTTGCCAAAAGAAACTTCATCACCATCGTTCAGCCAACGGGAAGGCTCAAATGGCGTAGCGGCCGGAAAGCCGAACATCTGGCTTTGCTGGGCCAGTGAATCGATCCAGAACTTATCTTCCAGATGAGGCCCGACCACAGGCACATCAAACTCTGCAGCCAGGTCGGCGGTAGCGCCGGCATGGTCTATATGAGCGTGGGTCAATAACACCAACTCCAGTTCGAGCTCTTCCTGAGCGATCGCCGCCGTGATGGAAGCCAGGTCTCCGCCGGGATCGATCACCGCCGCACGCCGGGTCTCTTCACACCACATCAGGGTGCAATTCTGCTGAAACGCTGTCACTGGAATAATCTTATATCTCATCACCGGCCCTCATCGTCTGGAGCGGCCAGTATAACAGTGCCCCCGGCTAAACGGCAGCGCGGCCTAGTTGTCAGCGCTGCAGCAGGGCAGAGATACAGACGGTGGCTTTCCGACGATATATCTCCGCAGCCAGAGGCCAGATAGTCTGCAGCAACTCAGCTTCCCGCTGCCGGATCAGGCGGTGCAGTTGGTTAAGGTCATCCTGGTAAAACCATCTGCGATTCCCGGCTATCCAGTCGCGTAACATATGCAGGTCATGCAGTTGTCCAAGTACCTCCGACAGTTGCTTCAGGCGCGCCCTGTAGCCCTTTCTCTCCCTGCCGTCCAGTAAACAGTTCAGCTGCAGATAAAACCCCTTGGCCTCGGTTCGCCAGTCGTGCAGCAAGGATTCGTCCTGCCCTTTCTGCAGCCGCTTCCAGAGCCGGCGTCCCCGCCGGTACTGTTGTTGCAGCTGGCGGCGAAGGAGATTTACCCGCAACGCCTTAATCTTCCACAGACGACTCCGTTTTTTTAACGACAACAATGGTTTAGCTTGCATTGTAATCCGGCCTGGCGCAGGGACTGTGATAAGCGGTTGAGCGCTTTGCCTCAGGCCATCCGTCAGTCGTGTGATCAGCCCGGGCTCCGCCTGTCCCAGCAACAAGGATCCCAGGGTGCTGATCCGGACATCCCGATCCCGGGTAGCCCCCAGTTGCCGCATCACGGCCCGAACCCGTTTGAGCTCCGTCCGGTAACAGCGACCACCAAGAGCCGGCCTTAACAGATATAACATTGCCCTGAAGCGCTTACCGCTGACACGTACCTGATGCACCAGATCCTCTTCGGCAGCCGGGCCTCGCAGCAGGCGCTTCAAGTCCCGAATCTCACGCCGGAATGCGGCCCGGAGATTTTCTGCCGGATCGGGCACCATATAGTTGATAGCCATCGCTTTCTCCGCCTTCAGGCAGACTCAAACCAAGCTTCGATCTGCTCCGCTTCACGACTACTCTTACTCTGCAGGCCCCGCAATCGCCGCGAGGCCGCGGCCAGATAGGCTGCCCTGAACGGTGGCGATAGCCAGGGCACGGATTCCAGTATCGCCGCTCCATACTTGAAGTCATGTGCCTGATCTGACTTCAGCAACAGCCAGTTATTGATCGCCCGGCGCAACTCCGGCCAGTGATCAGTCAGTGGAAAAGCCAGAAGCAGCGACCTGGCCCGCTCCGGGTCCTGCTGTATCGACTGTCCAATCTGCTCAATCTGTTGCCCAACCGCCTGAGCCTTCTGCTGATCCTCAGCCCCCGGCGTTAACAGCGGACGTGCGGCAGAGACAAGGGACTTGATTGCCGTACCATCATCCGGCAGAGCGAACTGTCGTCGCATCTGCACCACATACGCCAGCGCCTGCAGCGGGATCAGTCGGCGCAGCTGCAACGCCGCAGCTTGCCGCCACAGCCAGTACATGCTGTGACCGACGGTCACTGTATGCAACAGGGGAATCGAGGGGCGTCGCATCACCGCTTCCGCGGCCGCCAGAAATACAGCATCCCAGACCACCTGAAAACTGCCGCCCTGCCCAATCAGCGTGACGGCCTGCTCACAGCAGGCGGAAGCATCGCCCTGCTGCACCAGATCCAGCAATTCGATTGTCTGTGCCGGGTTACTCCTGGCGATACAGGCCTGCAGCGGAATCGAAGCGGCACGTTTCAGGTTAAGTGGATAATCCACCAGCTGCCAGACCGGTCGCGTAGCATCATCACTGAGCGGGCGATCCTCCTCCAGCAGCGCATAACTCATAGCCCGCAGCATCAGCTCCAGCTCAGCCTGTCCGCTGTCCTGCAGTAAGCGCCAGCCGTGACTGACATAGATCGCCTTATGGCCAATCGAATAGAAGTCCTTCACCGCCAGCCCGCTGAGCAAACCCAACAGATAATTTCGCCCGCGACTGCGCGCCAGGGTCACCACCGCCTGTTCCGCGAGCGACCACTGACGATATTTCATGGCATCCAGATAAAGCGCCTCAGCCTGCTCGGCGGGTGCCTCGACCGAGGCAAAACCTCCCAGCTGCCAGCCAGACTGACGCTCATTGCGCAGTTGGGAAAACTTGAAGTAGTCCAGATTCCACAGAATCGGAATCCAGCCATTGATACCACCGTCTCCAGCCGCTAGCCGACGCACAGCATCAACCATCATCACTGCATGAAATTTAAAGCCGACCGGACGAGGCTCAATCTGTCGCATACCTGCCAACTGGATCGCCTGAAGCAACGCTCCCCGCCCCAGGCCGCTGCGAATCAGTTTCACCACCTTCCCGGTCAGTGCCTCACGCGGTGTCTCTTCTATCAGCCTGACCAGCGGCATCAGCTCCATCCCCGCAGACGCATCTGCCAATCGCGGCCAAAGCGTGATGCAGGGCAAACCCGAAGTGAGGCGCAGGAACTGACGTCGTTGCATGGCAAAACCTCCACTAGCCACTATATGGGAGTCACTGTAGGAATCCCCATCAAAGGATAGTCCAGCCAGAGTGAACTAAGCTTTCAGATGCAGGGAGCCAAACCGCCAGGAGGCTCTTTAACAACGGTGAACCTTATGTCACTCTCGCCAACCATCGAGAAATTCCTCGATCAGAAGAAGATTGCCTACCGCAGGATCAACCACCCTTATGCAGAAACGGCCATGGGCTGCGCGATAGCCGCACAGATTCCACCAGCCCGGGTCGCCAAAAGCGTGGTGCTCAGGGATGACGAAGGCTTTGTTATGGCGATGATACCTGCCAATCGCCAGGTCGATATTGCAGCCATTAACCGTAAAACCAATCGCCTGCTCTCTCCCGCCCGACAACGAGATGTGAATCTGCTGTTCCGGGACTGCTCCCGGGGAGCCGTACCGGGATTAGGGCAGTCCTATAACATTCCTACTATTTGGGATGATAGCCTGGCCGACCAGCCAGAATGCTTCCTCGAAGCCGGTGATCACACCGAGTTCGTGCAGCTCAACAAGGATGCGTTCAGCCGCTCGGTCTCCAACCTGCCTCATGCACGCATCTGCATCTGAATGTACTAATGATGCCAACACTGAATGCCTGTCCGGATGACGCCGGCCAGGCATTCAGAAACCTGATGGCAACACGGCGACTGACCGTTCAATCCAGAAAGTAGAGTCGGATAGCCGAATCTTCCGGCACCGAGCCGATGTCGATTCGTAAGGTGAAATAGGACGCGCGCTTGGTCTTACGGTGTACAAACTGCGGTTTAAAACGGGCAACCCCGAGGCGGCGGTTATCTTTTTTGCGGACGGCAACAATTTGCCCTGAGGACACGCGAAGGTCTTTATCGGCGCGGGTCACCCGCCCCCGTATCAGCCAGAAGCCCTCCTCCTCCTGCAGCCTGACATTATAGATCCGAACCAGATTGCTGCTCTCAACAATCAGAGAGGGGGCGCTGGCACCCAGCAAGGGCACAACGCATAAGATTAGCAGCAATAGCCTCGATACAGGGGCCATAGCGAACCTCCAGGATTCGGTGCGAGACGATTACGCCAGCCGCCTCGAACCTTAACGGGTGCCCACTACAGCCCCTGATAACCTGTTCCCTAAAGTTTAGTCACGGCTAAACCGGTTTAGTACAGCAATTCGCTCAGTGGATAGTAATCCAGCAGATCGCCCTCTCTCACCGGTGCCCCGGGAGGAACCACCAGCAACCCCTCTGCCTGGGTCGATGAGCGCAAGGCACCGGAGCTCTGATTCAGCACCGGAGCGGCCGTCAGCCGCCCGGCCTGCGGTTGCAATGCCACGCGCAGATACTCCTGCCGGGGCGTGGTCTTTTCCCGGTGAAAGCCCGCCGCAACAGGGATCGGCCGGGGCAGAGGATCCGCCGCCCCCTGTAATTTCAGCAACAATGGCCGGGCCAGCAGCAAGAAAGTAACCAAGGCAGCCGAAGGGTTTCCCGGCAGGCCGACAAAGGGCTTCCCGGCAACTTCACCCTGAGCGAACGGCTTACCCGGCTTGATCGCCAGCCGCCACATGTTCAGTTGTCCCAGTCGCTCCACCGCGTGGCGCACATGATCTTCTTCTCCAACGGATACGCCGCCGCTGCTGATAATGCAGTCGGCCTCTGCCGCCATCTTTTCGATCGCTGCCATCGTCGCAGGCAAGGTATCGGCCACTATGCCCGGAAAGATCACCTCAATACCCAGCTGCTGTAACAATCCACGCAGGGTAAACAGGTTGGAGTTATAAATCTTACCCGGCCCACAGGGTTCACCCGGCATCACCAACTCATCGCCGGTTGTCAGCAGCGCGACCTTCAGTGGCTTGTACACCACCAGATTATCGATACCGGTGGAGGCGATTACCCCGAGGTGTTGCGGCTTCAGTCGGGTACCGGCTGCAATCAGTGCCTCGCCACGCCGGATATCCTGCCCCATTTGGCGGATGTTGACTCCCGGCTGCGGCAGCTTTTTTAACCGGATGCTGTCGCCTTCGGCCTGGACATCCTCCTGCATGATGACGCAATCAGCCCCGGCCGGAATCTCAGAGCCGGTGAAGATCCTTACCGCCGTACCCGGTTTCAGGGTACCGGGAGAGTCACCGGCCGCAACGCGGCCTGAAACAGAGATCAGCCCGGCCCCGGAATAATCAGCGCAGCACAAAGCGTAGCCATCCATAGCACTGTTATCTGCTGGCGGAACATCGACAGCAGAACTCACCGGTACGGCCAGTACCCGACCCAGGGCCTGTTGCAAGGTGATCGATTCAGTCAGGGCTGAGACCCCGATGCCCTCAAGCATTCGCTCACGAAAGCTGTCGAAAGGTTCAAGTTGCTGTTTCTGACTGTCACATCCGCAGGCACTCATAGCCTTACTCCTGATCAACGGGTTATCAGTCGCCTAAGCTAACCCGCCTGTCGCTGTTAAACCTTAACCGGGATCATTTTTCAGGAATAAACGCTCACGATGGTTCACCTGCCCCCGCCTATTGTCCGGCTGTTCCCGGGCTGGCACATCTGTTAATTTTTAGTCTCAAGCGGCAGCTGGGCCGGTGGATGTAGCGAGCTAACAGCCGAGTTCCGTCAGCATCACGCTTAAGCTGGCCGGAGAGATCTAAAGATCATATGCTCAGAGGAACGCTCAGACTTTCACTGACCGGATCAGGGAGACAATCACGATGTCCAAGATGAAGAACGAGGCGGAATTGCTGAAAGAAGCGATGCGTATCGGACAGGTTTACTTTGAAAAACGCGGGGCTGGACGTTTTGAAGCCAGCGACAGTGCTTCAGACAAGTTCAAGGCACTTTACTCGCTGCTGGTACAGGACAAACTGATACAGCCCTTGGCTAAGGGGCAGGAAAACGAACCCAATATCAAGCACAAGCTGGCACTGTGGATTGAGCGCCAGCTGCCAGAGGGACATCCGCTGAAAAACTGACCGGCCCCGGCGTCCGGAGGCCTTTAACCGGCGTCCGGATGCTGGCGCTGCCGCAGATTCTGCTCGGCTTCTGCCAGCTGCTCCCGGTCATTGATGTTGGCCAGCTCAGCGGCATGCGCTACGGCGACAGATTGCATCGGAAACTGCTGATACCAGAATCTTACCGCACGCTGCCCGGACTGCAGGAAGCTTTCCAGTGACGCTGCGCAGGTCCGCGGAATAATTGCATGCAGAGGCTCCATACGGCCATTCAGCTCAGCCACTATTATCGACTCAGGATGGGCCTTCGCCGCCTGCGCCAACGAGTGAATCAACTCTTTGCCTACCCAGGGTGTATCACAGGGCAACACCAGCAGATGAGAGCCTGAAGCGACATTCAGGGCGCTTTGAATACCGGCTAATGGGCCGGGAAAGCCGCTGAGCTGATCGGACACGACCTGATCAGCCATAGAATGGTAGAGCTGCTGATTACGATTACAGCTGATAATCAGCTGACTGACCACAGGACGCACAGTATCCAGCGTCCACTGCACCATCTTCTGCTCGCCCAGTTCGACCAGCCCCTTATCGCAGCCACCCATACGCTGCCCCTGACCACCCGCAAGTATCACTGCATCGAGTTTAAATTCAGGCCTGTTCATAACGCTCCGGAAAAAATACAGCGCACCCGGCCAAGCCGGCAGGATGCAAAGAGGGGTAATGTATCTCAGGTGAGGGGGTAAAAAACAGCCCGCCTGCAAACCACAGGCGGGCTGTCGATGACCAGTTCCAGTTCCATGTTGCAGATTAGCAACCCTCCCTGGCACTGCTATTGGTCGGAGGGACATCATGTCCTCGTGGATCTCCTGTACCAATATTCTGCGTCAACCTGCAATTGAATTCAGGTTTGAATCTACCCGCTACGGGGAGTGTAAAACTTGAGCAAAATCAAAACCGATAAACAATCGCTCAGGTACTTATCTGCCTGCGACCTGTTTGCCGCTGGCAGACATTGAATCCGGCGCTATTCTGCTAAAAAAAGACCGACCATTCAATTACTTTTCGACACAATTATAGCGCAAAAAGTTTCATCGATTAGCAATAAAAATAGTGTAGACCGTTGCACTTTACCAAGCCAAAACGAAAAGCCTTCGACGAAACAGCAGAGGCTTTTAATATCATAGACTTAGCAAGCCCTATCGCACTATGGGCGCTCTCCGGCTGCAAGGCGCGCATCAATATCTTCGATGACATCCGGAAGGTCCGCCACCGTATCGATCACATAGTGAGCCCCCGATGCACGAAACTTTCGATAAGCAGCAGCACGGCTTCGGGCCTTTTCCTCTTCACCCAGAGCCGCCCAGGCATCTGCATCCAACCCGACTTCGTTGCCCGAAACGGCCAGGGCAACGGTCCAGGCTCCGGCATTCAAACCCTCATCAACGCCTGCAACAGTATCATCAACCTTCACCACGGACTGCACCGCTTCAATTTCCAACTCCAGCAGATTGCGCCACAGCATATGCGGATAAGGGCGACCACGCGGCACTTCTGTCGCCGTTACCACCGAGTCAGGCCGGTAGCCCTGCTCTGCAGCACGCCGTACCATATCGGCGATCATCTCTGCCGCGTAGCCGGTGTTGGCACCTATCTTTATCCCCCTGCCCTTAAGATATTCTGCGGTTTCCCTGGCCCCCGGGATCAGTACCGAACGCTCGGCAATAACTGCAGTCTGAACCGGGATAAACTCGCGATAAAGACGATCGATATCGGCATCACTGGCGAATCCGCCATGATGCTCCGCCCAGGCCTGGCTGATCCGAGGCATTGCCAGCAATCTGGCGATATGCTCTCGCTTTTCAAGCCCCATGGGTTCACGGGCCTCGGCAACGGAGATCTCCACACCGTTATTGGCAAACAGTGTGGTAAAAGCCTGTACCGGAGCCAGCGAGCCGAAATCGATCATAGTACCGGCCCAATCGAACACCACGGCTTTAACAGTACCGGTATAAAAACGTGCATAGCTAAAGGTCATCGTCAGTCTCTCTGTGGCAGGCTGGAGTTGCATGGCCTGCGACGCATCGCAAGCAGCCATCCCGGCCTTTTGTTGTCAGCTGGATCTATCCCGCCAGATCTCTGCAGGCAAAACGGTTTAGCTCAGGGTAGATCTGATTTCTGCCGCATTGGCGAGACATTCACAACACCAACCTGGTATATACCAACATATAAAAACACAGGGTACCCCACAACAGTCTAGTGTCCGGCAGCGCTACCCTTGCTGATCCGCCATACCCGACACCGAGTTGAGCAGCAGCCGGAGCCTCAGCCATCAGGCCTGACAGCCATATCAAAACCGATAAAAAAGCCCCCGTAAAATACGGAGGCTTTAGTCTGATGCTTCAGGCAGTATGCCTCAGCGCGACTGACGCCAACCCTGAGTCCGGTTGAGCAACATATGTGACAGCAGCCAGTGAATCAGTTTGACGCCAATGCAGGTAAACATCAGTAACACGCCCATTGCAGCTGCAGGAGCAATATCCCCGGCATCATCCATATTCAGTACCGATATGGATGCCAGCATCGTATCCGAAGAGTAGAGAAACACTACGGCTGATACCGTATTGAGTGCATTGACGAACAGGTAGATAGCGATCTCCAGCAATGCCGGCAGACATACCGGCAGGGTCACCCGCCAGAAGGTGATATAAAACGGCACTTTCAGCGATGCCGACACCGCTTCAAACTCTGCATCGATCTGCTTCAGGGCGGTGACTGCCGTCAGGTGACAAACCGTGTAGTAGTGCGCGATGGTACAGATCACCAGTATCGCCATAGAGCCATACAGGAAGTTCAGCGGATTATCGGGGCTGTTGAAAAAGAAAATATAAGCCAGGCCAAGTACCAGCCCCGGCACCGCCAGTGGCACCATTGCCATCAGGTGCAGCAATGTGCGCAGCAAGCGGAAGCCTGCCAGCTTCTCGACCAGATAGGCATGGCTGAAAATCAATGCCGTACCAAAGAGAGCAGTATAGAGCGCCATCTCCAGCGAGTTTTCATAAGCGTCCCAGCCGCCGCCATCCATCAGATCAAACTGATAGTTATCCAGTGTGAACTCGAGGTTATAGGGCCAGAAGCTGATAAAGGAAGCGTAAACCGCCATCCCCAGTACACCGATAATGACCGCAATCACCAGCATACAGACGGCAAACAGGCTCCAGTCCCGGATTGCTGCAGGTTCGGGCCGCAATGGTTCGGCCCTGGAGGTGAGCAATGCCACCTGCTTACGCTGCACCCAGCGATCAACGGCAAAAGCCAGCAGCGCCGGAAACAGCAGGATCACCGAGACCACCGCCCCCATCTGAAAGTTCTGCTGACCGATCACCTGTTTATAGATATCGGTAGCCAATACATTGTATTGACCGCCGATCACTTTGGGAGCACCGAAGTCCGTCAATACCAGGGTAAAGACCACAAAGCCGGCACTGATCAGGCCATACTTAATCGACGGCAGCGTCACCGTCAGGAAGGTGCGCAGCGCACTGGTGCGTAACGCGCGGGCCGACTCGTACAAGCGCGCATCCGTATTGGAGAGTGCGGTTGAGATGATCATCAGTGCCGCCGGAAAGCACCAGAAGCTGAGGCTGATCACCACGCCAATCGGACCATAGATACTCTCCCCCATCAGCCAGCTTTTCAGTACGCCCTGATTACCAAACAGATAGACCATAGAGATGGCAGGCAGCAGGGAAGGCGCAAAGATCGGCCCCATCATCAGCAACCGGATGGTTCCCCTGAAAGGCATACAACTGCGCTGCAGTGCATACGCGCAGATCAACGCCAGTGTCACTACAATCAGGGTAGTGACCGAAGCGATGGTCAGTGAGTGCGTGACGGAGGATGCCAGCGATGGCGTTGCGGCATACTCGATAAAGTTATCCAGCCCGACAAAATCGCCGGACGAGTTTTCCATACTCTTTGACAGTATGGCGTACAGCGGCATCAGCACGGTTAACAGCAGTACGACAATCCCGAACAGCACCCCAATCAGCTGCAACAGTTGCTCCCGGCGCAGAGACAGGGGATTCCAGTCGTTGACCGGGCGGGCAGTGATTACACTCATCGGGCACTCTCGAACAGATGGATACGGCTACTGGGCAGGTCAAGCATCAGGCGGCTGCCCTTGGCTATCTGCAGGTCACGCACATCATTCATGGAGAACTCAGCAATCACCGGCTCCATGATGCCATCGACATCCAGTTCAGAACGTACGAAGGAACCGAGAAATTCGACATGACGCACATCAGCCGGCATGGTATTGGTGGCATCGCCGTTATACCGCACCCGGATATCTTCCGGGCGGATCGCCAGCTGCATATCGTTGTCCGGCTGGAATAGCTTGTCATGCTCACAGTCCAGTAGCTGGCCACCAACCTGCACCTTGCCATCATCCAGCATGCGACTGGAAAGAAAGTTCATCTGACCGATAAAAGAAGCCACAAAGGCTGTTTTGGGCCGCGAATAGATCTCCTCCGGGGTCCCGATCTGTTCGATCACACCATGGTTCATCACCACGATTTTATCGGCCATCGCCAGCGCTTCTTCCTGATCGTGGGTCACCATTATCGTGGTCACACCCAACTTGCGCTGCAGTTCCTTAATCTCGCTGCGCAGGTGAACACGTACCAGTGCATCCAGTGCCGAGAGCGGTTCATCAAGTAACAGCAGACCCGGGCTGGTCGCAATGGCCCGTGCCAGGGCAACACGCTGCTGTTGACCTCCGGACAGCTGAGAGGGATATTTCACGCCGGACTCAGGCAGGCCGATCATCTCCAGCAGCTCTTCAACCCGGGCATTGAGTTTACTGCGCGAGGTTTTACGGTTCTTCAGACCGTAAGCGATATTTTCCGCCACTGTCAGGTTCGGAAACAGTGCATAGGACTGGAAAACAATGCCGAAATCACGCTGGTCAGGAGTTAGCCAGGACACATCCTCCCCGGCCTGATGGATCTCACCCTCGGTCTGAAGGTCCAGTCCGGCAACCGCACGCAGCAAAGTGGTTTTGCCACAGCCGGATGGCCCCAGGAAGCAGACAAACTCGCCTTCCCGAATATCCAGCGAGATATTACTCAGTGCAGTGAAATCACCAAATGACTTGGATACATTTTTGATAGAAAGATAAGCACCATTCATTGTTATCGCCCTTTGTCAGTGCCTTTTCAGCGTTCGCCGGAAAACCGTTGCGCAGGCTGAATAGAGTTCGGTGTGTGGCCTCACGGCCGGGATAATGGATTGATACTGCCGCAGAAGTGTTGCAGAAACAAAACAGAGGGCAGCCGCTGCCCTCCGTCAGTTGTTGCAGGGTAAGCAGTCGTCGTTATTTAGGATCGGACTTGCTGTCGTAGCGGTTCTGCCACTCTTTAAGGATCGCCATGCGATTCTGGGCAGCCCATTCAAAGTTGTTGTCGATCATCAGGGCTTCAGGATTTTCCGGGAAGTGCTTAACCGGCTTGGCAATGCCCGGCATGGCTACTACGGCATAGCCCTTGTTATACAACGTGTTGGCAGGCTTGGAAGCGACGAAGTCCATCAGCTTCTGCGCCGCATCGAGCTTATCGGTACCCTTGATGATCGCAGCCGCTTCCATATCCCAGCCCAGACCTTCGCTCGGGAATACCAGGTCCAGAGGTGCACCTTTGGTTTTCAGCTTAGCGCCACGGAAGGCAAAGGAGACACCGATCGCCGTTTCACCGGACGCCGCCAGTTTACAAGGCTTGGAGCCGGAGTGAGTATAGCGGGCAATATTGTTATGCAGGCCGTCCATAAAGCTCCAGCCCTTGTCTTCGCCATAGATCTGCAGCCAGGAGGAAACATCCAGGAAGCCTGTACCTGAAGAGTTCGGGTTCGGCATGATGATATGGCCCTTATATTCGGGCTTAGTCAGATCCTGCCATGAGGCCGGCTTACTCAGGTTGTGCTTTTTCGCTTCGACAGTGTTGAAGCAGATAGAGGCAATCCAGGCGTCCATGCCGACCCAAGAAGGCACGGCATCTGAGTCACGGAATTTAGCTGACAGCTTATCCAGCCCTTCAGGTGCATATGGCTGCAGCAGGTCTTCACCCTTCAGCACCAGCAGAGAGGTCGCGGCCAGGCCCCAGACAACGTCCGCCTGAGGATTGGCTTTCTCGGCCAGAAGCTTGGCAGTCACGATACCGGTAGAATCGCGGACCCATTTAATCTTGATATCCGGATACTGCTTGTTGAATTCTTTGGCGTAACGCTTCAGGTCTTCAGCTTCTACAGCGGTATAAACCGTCAGCTCAGTCGCAGCCTGAGCATTCGCAGCGACTACAACAGCACCTGCAACAGACAGAGCACGAATAATGGATTTCATCTTCACCGTCAGACTCCTGATTTAAGTTCATCTGGTATACACCAGAATTAAAGCTTAGATTAGAGAGTCCCGATGACAGTGAGATGACAGAAAGTTAACCGTTGTTTTACAACCGCCCTTTCCCTGACCGGGCGGCTTGATCGGACTATGCAGCACCGGCGCCCAGTAACAGATTCATCTGCAGGGCATCATGACGCCAGAACTCGCGATCGTACTCAATCACCGTACCATACTGGTCCCGGGTCAGGCGCTGGATCACCAGACAGGTATAGCCTGCCGGAGCCTGCAACAGCTCGGCCTGTTCTGCACTGAGGGAAGCCACCGAAATATCGAGTTCAACCTGATCGTATTCACGCCCATACTGCTGGCGTAACACCGCGCTGACCGAATGTTCCAGATCCTTCTCGGCCAGACCAGGTAACTGCGACGGGCGCAGGTAGATCTGTTCAAAGTAGACCGGTCTGCCATCAACACCACGCAACCGTTCGATCTGCAGTAGCTCTTCATCAGCATCAACCGACATGCGGGCCGCCAGCCTGCCACCCGCCGCACAGAGGGTCTTACTCAGTTGCCGGCTAAACGGCTCGAAGCCTTGTTCCGCGACATACTCCATAAAATAGCTGACACGGGCCGGGTTATAGCGAATCCGCTCGGGTGTCACGAACCAGCCGCGCCGGTTAGAACGATAGATCTTACCTTCCGCTTCGAGCTGCTTCAGCGCCTCCCGGGTGGTAACACGGCTGGTATGAATCGTTTCACTTATGGTGCGTTCCGATGGTAGTTTATCGTCCGGCTTCCACTCTCCACTCTCTATCCTCTGCCGCAGATATTCGACTACCTGTAACGAGGTTACCGGCTTCTTTACCGCCATCAACTATTCTCCCACTCAACCTCAGAACCAACTGGCCTTTATTACAGCAAAATCACTACACTTTTGTGAACCCGCCCGTCAGGCATAAAAAAACGGCGATCAGATATAATCTGACCGCCGTTGCTAAGCTCTGCCCCCGGAAAAAAGAAGAGCCCCGAAGGACTCTGAGCCAAGGGATTGGAAACTTTTACAGCATCAGGCGACGGATATCGCTCAGCAGTGCGTTTACGTAGGTCAGGAAGCGACCGGCATCACCGCCATTGATGGCACGGTGATCGTAGGAAAGGCACAGTGGCAGCATATTGCGCGGCTCGAACTCTTTACCGTTCCAGCGCGGCTTGATATCTGCTTTAGAGATACCCAGGATACCGACTTCCGGCGCGTTAACGATCGGCGTGAAACCAGTACCACCGATACCGCCCAGGCTGGAGATGGTGAAGCAGGCGCCCTGCATCTCGTTTGGCTTCAGCTTACGGTCCTTCGCCTTGCCTGCCAGCTCGATCACTTCGTTCGACAGCTCGTAGATGCCTTTCTTATCAGCATCCTTAATCACAGGCACCATCAGGCCATTCGGGGTATCAACCGCGATTCCGATGTTTACATACTTCTTGTAAACGATGTGCTCGCCATCAGCATGCAGGGAAGCATTGAACTTCGGATTCGCCACCAGCGCCTTAGCAACCGCCTTGATCATAAATGGCAGTGGCGTCAGTCGAACGCCCGCCTTAGCCGCTTCGTCCTTCATCGACTTACGGAAAGCTTCCAGCTCTGTGATATCCGCTTCATCGAACTGAGTCACGTGCGGGATATTCAGCCAGCAGCGTGCCATGTTGTCGCGGGTAACCTTCGCGATCTTGCTCAGCTTCTCGACTTCAACTTCACCGAACTTGCTGAAATCCACTTCAGGGATCGCCGGGATACCGGAACCACCTGTCACGGCCGCCTGTTTAGGCTGCTCGGCCAGTTTCTTCAGCGCTGATTTCACATACGCCTGAACGTCTTCCTTCAGGATACGGCCTTTACGGCCGGTACCCGCAACCAGTGACAGATCGACACCGAATTCGCGGGCCACTGCGCGTACCGCAGGACCTGCGTGAACATTGCGGTTCTTCTTATCCAGCGCTGCCAGGTCAGTCGCTGGCGCGGCCTTCGCCGGAGCTGCTGCAGGTGCAGCCGCCTTGGCCGGTGCCGGAGCTGCTGCTGCCGGAGCGGGTGCCGCTGCTACAGGTGCCGCTGCCGGAGCCGCACCTTTAACTTCCAGCACCAGGATCAGGTCACCTTCGTTACAGGTACTGCCTTCACTGATCTTAACGTCTTTAACAACACCGGATTTAGGCGCAGGTACTTCCATAGAAGCCTTGTCCGTTTCCAGTGCAATCAGGCTGTCGCCTTCGTTGACTTCATCGCCGGCCTTTACCAGCACTTCGATCACATCAACGTCAGTGGCACCGGACAGGTCCGGTACCAGCACATCTTCGACACCGCCCGCTACCGGCGCGGCAACCGGGGCAACGACAGGAGCTTCTGCCGCAGGTGCGGGTGCAGCTTCTGCAACCGGCGCTGCGGCCGGTGCGGCACCTGCAACTTCCAGGGTCAGGATCAGGTCACCTTCATTACAGGTGCCGCCTTCGCCCATGATCACTTCTTTAACCGTACCGGCCTTAGGTGCAGGTACTTCCATAGACGCCTTGTCGGTCTCCAGTACCAGCAGGCTGTCGCCTTCAGCGATCACATCGCCCGCTTTAACCAGTACTTCAACCACATCAACATCGCTGGAACCGGACAGGTCAGGCACCGTCACTTCTTCTACTGCAGACGCAGCCGGGGCCGCCGCTGGCGCGGCAGCTGGGGCTTCAGCAACAGGTGCAGGAGCGGCAGCAGGTGCAGGCTCGGCAGCCGGCGCAGTCGCTGCGGCGGCGACATCTTCAGCCGTGACTTCAACGATTGCTTCACCTTCATTGATGGTGTCGCCTTCGTTAACCATGATTTTGGCGATCACACCGGCACGATCCGCCGGTACTTCCATGGACGCCTTATCTGTTTCCAGTACGATCAGGGAATCGCCTTCGGCAATCACATCACCGACCGCCACACAAACTTCAACGATATCTACGTCTGTAGCGCCGCCGATATCAGGAACATTAATTGTGATATTGCTCACGTTTCTATCCTCTACCTTAATAAGCTGATTCGAAGTTCAGGGGCAGTCTTAAACTGTCCAGGGTGCCGGTTTTTCCGGATTGATGTTGAACTTCTGCATAGCTTTAGCAACGTCAGCAGTCGATACCTGACCTTCTTCCTGCAGTGATTTCAGTGCCGCCACGACAACGTAGTAGCGGTTAACCTCGAAGAACTCACGCAGTTTGTTGCGGGTATCGGAGCGACCGAAACCATCAGTACCCAGTACCTTGTAGTTGCGCGGGATGTATTCACGCAGCTGGTCTGCATACAGGCGCATGTAGTCGGTGGAGGCGATTACAGGGCCTTTGCGGTCTTTCAGGCAGTCTTCCAGGAAAGAGGTACGCGGCTCTTCTTCAGGATGCAGCATGTTCCAGCGATAAGCGGACTGGGCATCGCGACGCAGTTCGTTGATGGAGGTAGTGCTCCATACGTCTGCCTCGATGCCGAACTCTTCACGCAGGATAGTTGCGGCTTCGCGAACTTCGCGCAGGATAGAACCACAGCCGAACAGCTGTACTTTCTTCTCTGCGTCTTTGCCCTCTTCCAGCAGGTACATACCTTTGATGATGCCCTCTTCGGCACCAACCGGCATCGCTGGGTGAGCGTAGTTTTCGTTCAGCGTAGTGATGTAGTAGAACTTGTTCTCCTGGTCTTCATACATACGCTTCAGACCATCCTGCACAATCACGGTCAGCTCATAGCCGTAGGTCGGATCGTAGGAGACACAGTTCGGGATCATCTGCGCCATCAGGTGGCTGTGACCATCCTGGTGCTGCAGGCCTTCGCCGTTCAGCGTAGTACGACCGGAAGTCGCACCGATCAGGAAGCCGCGCGCCTGCATATCACCCGCCGCCCAGGCCAGGTCCATGATGCGCTGGAAACCAAACATGGAGTAGTAGATGTAGAACGGCACCATGGTGCAGTTGTTGTTCGCGTAGGAGGTCGCCGCAGCGATCCACGCAGACATTGCACCCGCTTCGTTGATGCCCTCTTCCAGAATCTGACCGGTCTTGGACTCTTTGTAGAACATGATCTGGTCAGCATCGTGCGGCACGTAGCGCTGGCCTTCAGAGGTGTAAATTCCCAACTGACGGAACATTCCTTCCATACCGAAAGTACGCGCTTCGTCCGGCACAATCGGTACCACACGCTCACCCATGTTCTTGTCCTTAACCAGGGTGCTCAGCACTCGGTTAAGGGACATCTGAGTGGACAGCTCACGCTTGCCACTCTCTTTCAGGTTGTTGGCAAACGTTTCCAGTGCCGGGATTTCCAGCTTTTCAAATTCGGTGCGACGTACCGGGTAGAAACCGCCCAGTTTCTGACGACGATCCAGCATGTACTTCATTTCCGGAGAGTCCGGAGCCGGACGGTAGTAAGGCACGTCCTTCAGCTGATCATCAGACAGCGGGATGTTGAAACGATCACGGAAATCCTTCAGATCGTCGATCGCGACTTTCTTCATGGAATGGGTGTCGTTCTTCGCTTCGCCGGACTTACCGGTACCGTAGCCCTTAACAGTCTGCGCCAGGATAACGGTTGGCTGACCCTTGTGGTCCATCGCCTGCTGGTAAGCAGCGAATACCTTGTACGGATCGTGGCCACCGCGGTTCAGGTTCATGATCTCGTCATCGGACATGTCCTTAACCATTTCCAGCAGCTCAGGATACTTGCCGAAGAAATGTTCGCGGGTATAAGCGCCGCCGTTAGCCTTATAGTTCTGCAGTTCGCCGTCACAGACTTCGTCCATGCGCTTCTGCAGCAGGCCTTTATCATCTTTCTCAAACAGCGGATCCCAGTGACGGCCCCAAAGGCACTTCACTACATTCCAGCCGGCACCGCGGAAGACGCCTTCCAGTTCCTGTACGATCTTGCCGTTACCACGTACCGGACCATCCAGACGCTGCAGGTTACAGTTGATCACGAAGACCAGGTTTTCCAGCTGCTCACGACCAGCCAGGGCGATCGCGCCCAGGGATTCCGGCTCATCACACTCACCATCACCGAGGAATGCCCAAACTTTACGGTCACCACGGTTGATCAGGCTACGCGCTGACAGGTAACGCATCACATGCGCCTGGTAGATCGCCTGGATCGGGCCCAGACCCATGGATACGGTCGGGAACTGCCAGAAGTCAGGCATCAGCCATGGATGTGGGTAGGAAGACAGGCCGTTGCCGTCTACTTCGCGGCGGAAGTTGTCCATCTGTTCTTCTGTCAGACGACCTTCCAGATAGGCGCGGGAGTAAATACCCGGGGCAATATGGCCCTGGAAGAACACCATATCGGCATCCTGATCGCCTTCGTTACCACGGAAGAAGTAGTTGAAACCGATATCGTACAGAGTCGCGGAGGAGGAGAACGAAGATATATGTCCGCCCAGGCCTTCATCGTTGTCATTGGCGCGCATAACCATCGCCATCGCATTCCAACGGATGAAAGAACGGATACGACGTTCCATGAACAGGTCACCCGGCATACGCGCTTCATCCCTCGGCGCGATGGTGTTGCGATACGGGGTGTTCAGGCTGGTGGTGGTACCAGCGCCCAGTTCTGCCGCTTTTTCACCGAGTTTACGCAGAATGTAGCTTGCACGATCATCGCCTTCACTTTTGGCGACAGATTCCAGTGCATCCAGCCATTCCTGCGTTTCAATCGGATCAATATCTTCAATAAAGTCTTGCACTATGCCTTCTCCACTCTCAGGTTAACGCAGTTTATCCAGACTTAGTTTGTCTGCAGGCCCGACTCCATGCTGCGCCGCAACAATATAGTTATCATCTGGTGCTGTTAATTATATATGTAGTAATACTACAGAAAAATGATGCCGGAATCTACAAAAGCGCCTTTTCGACTACAAAAAGCAGACTATTTTCTATACAGCAGGTTTTTTTGTAGTTTTTATACAGGGCTATGGATCTATGTTGATATTGGCCCTGCGCAACGCCCTTTCCTGGCGTGAGTTTTCCCGCTCACCTTCCAGCAACGCATCTTCAACATAGGCCAGATGGTCGTGTGCAGCCATGCGGGCCTTTTCCGGATCGCCTTCCAGAATAGCGTTCATCAGCAGCGCGTGCTGCTGATGGATCTTTTCCCGGTAGTCGGCTTTAGGATAGATGTTCTGCAGGTTATCCCAGATATGCTGACGCAGCAGGCTGAACAGGGCCCGCATCATATGCAGCAGCACCAGATTGTGGGTGGACTCGGCAATCTGCAGGTGAAAGTCCACATCTGCGTACACTTCCTTATCGAATTCTTTGTTTTCGTGGAACCGCTCCAGATCCGCATAACGCTGACGGATCAATTCCTTGTCCGCAGGCGTGCTTCGCAGCGCAGCGTAGTAAGCCGAAACGCCCTCCAGCGCATGACGGAACTCCAGCAGGTCATACTGGGCCTCAGGATGGGTCTTGAACAATTCCAGTAATGGATCGGAAAACGAGCCGCCCAGATCTTCAGACACATAAGTGCCGCCGCCCTGCCGGCTGATCAGCAGCCCTTTTGCAGTCAGTTTCTGTACCGCCTCACGCAGTGAAGGCCGCGAAACTTCAAACTGCTTCGCCATCTCACGCTCAGGGGGCAGCTTCTGACCAGGCTTCAATGTCCCCTCCAGGATCATGGCTTCTAACTGCTCCATGATCACATCGGAAATTTTGGGCTGCCTAACCCTTTGATACGCCATACAAAAACTCTCCACAAACTTATTGGTATGACCAATATGTTACGGCGGGATACACCGTTTCATCAATTCCGAATTTGCACCTTATAACTACAGGGTCTTTACTGATAACGGAATAAAAGCAGATAACAAATTGGTTTTACCATTTTTAAATACCTTAAACCCGGTTTGATTTGCAATCAAAGTTTAAGCAAATTCCGCGAAAATAGCGGGCACCGGAAAAAGAACAAAAACCTGTTGACAAGTCCTGCTCAAAAAAAATACAGTCTTAGTTCGCGGCTGGTAAATTGGTATTACCAATCTTAACACAAGGATGTCTGACTGAGTAAAACCCCGCAATAAATTCTCAGACTGCTAAGTGCCGTAGTAATAACAAAAATGAATCGCCATGAGGATGTGTCATGAAAAAGTTCGCTAAGTCCATGATCTCTGCTGCTGTAATTTCTGCTGCTGTTGCTGGTGTAAGCGCCCCGGCTCAGGCGGCTGATAAGCTGCTGTTGAAAACCCCAATCGCTTTCGGTTCTCACCTGCCAGCACTCGGCACACCGATTAAATGGGTTTCCGAACAGCTTAAGCTGGTCAGCGACGGCAAAGTACGGATGAAAATCTACGAGCCGGGTAAGCTGGTTAGCCCTCCCGAAATTCTTGATGCTGTATCTTCCGGTAAAGTGAACTCCGGTTACTCGACTGCCGGTTACTGGCAGGGCAAGATGCCTGCAGCCGCTCTGTTCTCAGCCGTACCTTTCGGCCCTGAAGCAGGCGAATACATGGCATGGCTGTACTACGGCAACGGCATGAACCTGTATCAGGAGATGTACGACAATGCCGGCTACAACGTAAAAGTCCTGCCTTGCGCCATCATCTCTCCGGAAACATCCGGCTGGTTCTCCAAACCGATCGAGAAGCCTGAAGACCTGAAAGGCCTGAACATGCGTTTCTTCGGCCTGGGTGCTTCCGTTATGGAAAAACTGGGTGTCGGCACAGTTCAGCTGCCAGGCGGTGAAATCTTCGGAGCCCTGGAGAAAGGCGCGATCGACGCAACCGAATTCTCTCAGCCTGCAATCGACCAGCGCCTGGGTCTGCACAAGATCGCCAAATACAACTACTTCCCTGGCTGGCACCAGCAGGCAACTGTCTTTGAGCTTCTGGTGAACAAAGACACCTGGGGCAAAATGAGCAAAGGTCAGAAAGCCCTGGTTGAGACGACCTGTAAGGCATCCATGACGAATGCAATCGCCGAGGGTGAGGCAATGCAGTTCGACGTGATGGCCAAAGCCAAGGATAACGGTGTAGAGATCCGCTACTGGAACGAAACTATGCTGAAGACCTTCGAATCCAAATGGGGTGAAGTGGTTGCAGAGAAGACTGCAGCTGATCCGTTCTTCAAGAAAGTATGGGATGACATGAGCACTTTCCGCGAAGGTTACGACCTGTGGGAAGCCAATGCCTTCCTGCCACGCGCGCAGCGCTAATCAAGCCTGAGGCTTGAAACAACAGGCGAGCCCGGTCAGCTCGCCTGTTCTGTAATACCGCAGGCCGGAATACCCCAATACCGTGCGCCGGTATCTACCCTGATCATCTATAACTATAACGACTGTCCTGAGTAAGAGGTTGGGCCTCCTGTGAATCAACAAGACAAACTTCCGCCAGTACCACTGGCTGACGCGATCGATCGCTTTATCCAGCGCATCGGCATGAGCGTCGCTTGGGTGTACGTATTGCTCGTACTGGTAATTATGCTCCAGGTTATTCTGCGAAAGGGTTTTTCCAGTGGTCTTATTGCTCTGGAAGAGCTGCAGTGGCACCTGTACGCTATTGGCGTAATGTTTGGCCTTTCGTATGCCCAGACAACCAACAGCCACATCCGCGTTGACCTGTTCTATTCCCGCCTCCGCGCCCGCACTAAACGCTGGGTGGAGGTGATCGGCATCCTGACACTGGTACTTCCTTTTATTCTTGTTGTGTTCCTGCACAGCATCGATTTCGTCGCCGACTCATGGCGCATCAATGAACATTCTTCGGCCCCATCAGGCCTTCCCTGGCGCTGGCTGATCAAAGGCACCATTCCAGTGACCTTCGCTCTGCTTGGCCTGGCGGTTGTATCCCGCCTAATCCGTGATCTGACTCTGCTGGTGAAAGGTGAAAACTGATGGAGATTAATGAGATTCTTGTTATTGCGATGTTCCTGTCGTTCATCGCACTGCTGTTTACCGGTATCCCTGTTGCCTGGGTGCTGGGTGGTATTGGCGTAATCTTTGCCGGTATCGGCTACCTGGCTGACACCTACTTCGACACTATTACCGGTCTTGATTACCTGACTCTCGGCCTGGTGGTAAACCGCCTCTACAAGATCATGGACAACTGGATTCTTGTGGCGCTACCGATGTTCATATTTATGGGCATCATGCTGGATAAGTCCGGTGTAGCGGAGCGTCTGATGCAGTCCATGCAGGAGCTGTTTGGTCGTGTGCGCGGGGGTCTGGCGATTACTGTTACCGCAATCGGTATTATCCTGGCCGCATCCACCGGCATCATCGGGGCGTCGGTCGTACTGCTGGCCGTTATGTCCCTGCCTTCCATGACCAAGCAGGGCTATGCCATGCCGCTGGCCTTGGGCACCATCGCCTCTGCCGGTACACTGGGCATCCTGATCCCACCAAGCATCATGCTGGTGATCATGGCTGACCAGCTGGGCCTGTCCGTGGGCGACCTGTTTATGGGTGCGGTTATTCCGGGCCTGATGCTGGGTGCGATGTACATCATCTACATTCTGGCGGTTGGCTTCTTCAAGCCTGACGCAGCACCAATTCCATCGGATGCCAAGCCGATCACCCTGGGCGTGTTCCTGAACGTGATGAAAGCGGTAACACCAACGCTGCTGCTGATCTTTGTAGTGCTGGGTTCTATCTTCGCCGGTATTGCCACACCGACTGAAGCCTCCGGCGTCGGCGCATTCGGTGCGACCCTGCTGGCAGCCTACAACAGGAAGCTTAACTTCAAGGTCGTAAAAGAGGTGGTTGGCGGTACCATGAACACCACCGCTTACATCTTTGCGATCTTTATCGGTGCCACCTGTTTCGCTCTGGTACTGCGTGAGTTGGGCGGTGATGAGCTGATCGAGTCGTTCCTGACCGGCCTGCCATTTGGTCCTTACGGCATTATCTTCTTTATCCTGGCAGTGATTTTCCTACTCGGTTTCTTCCTGGACTGGATCGAGATCACCCTGATCATCCTACCGCTGCTGGCACCGGTTATTTCGGCGCTGGGCCTGGGCATCGATGGCTACGGGGTGGTGGATAATCCTGAGCTGGTGTGGTTCGTGATGCTGGTTGCCATGGCATTGCAGACATCCTTCCTGACACCACCGGTCGGCTTTGCCCTGTTCTACCTGAAAGGGGTCTGCCCGCCAAACGTTAAACTGAGTGATATCTACAAGGGGGTGATCCCATTCATCCTTCTCCAGCTGGGCGGGCTACTGATTCTGGTGTTCTGGCCGCAGCTCGTACTCTGGCTGCCGGCAATCGCCTACAGCTAAGATCCTAAGCCTGCAGACCCAGCAGGCCAGGAGGGCGGCGCATTGCCATAGGGGCCAAAGTGCCTTTCGCGCTGCCCTCCTTTATCCATAATTATTACAGCTGCTATAGCAGATATTTTGGTGAGGTTACCTGGACTATGAAACAGAGCTATCGGGAACTTCTCGATCAGCTACGGGAATTTATTCCCGAAAAGCGCCTGATCAGCGATCCACTGAGAACACTGGCCTATGGAACCGATGCCAGTTTTTACCGACTGATTCCACAAATCGTAGTGCGTGTGGAGAGCGAGCAGGAAGTGCAGCAGGTCGTCACCCAAGCCGCCGAGGCCGGTATCGCCGTGACCTTCCGCGCGGCAGGCACCAGCCTGTCCGGCCAGGCCATCACCGACTCTATCCTGATCCAGCTGGGCGACGGCTGGAAAGGTTATACGATCAGCGACGACGCGACAGAGATCAGCCTGCAGCCCGGTGTGATTGGTGGTCACGCCAACAAATATCTGGCGCCCTTTAACAAAAAGATCGGTCCCGACCCGGCGTCGATCAATGCTGCGATGATCGGCGGAATCGCTGCCAATAACGCCAGCGGCATGTGCTGTGGTACCGCGCAAAACAGCTACCGCACCCTGAAGAGCATGCGTCTGGTTCTGGCTGACGGCACGCTGCTGGATACCGGCGATCAGGCTTCTGTGACCGCGTTCCGCCAAAGCCATAAAGGCCTGCTGGATGCCCTCGACAGTCTGGGTAAGCAGACCCGTGGCAACGACAAGCTGCACCAGCGCATCAGGCACAAGTATCGCCTGAAAAACACCACCGGTTACGCCATCAACTCGCTGGTCGACTACGAAGATCCGATCGATATACTGCAGCACCTGATGATCGGCTCTGAAGGCACGCTGGGATTTATCTCGCAGATCACCTACAACACCGTTGACGAGCATCCCAACAAAGCCTCGGCACTGATCTTCTTCAACACCGTGCGCACCACCTGCGAAGCGGTCGCCTTGCTGAAACCGACTCCGGTTTCTGCGGTGGAGATGATCGACCGGGCCGGCCTGCGCTCGATCGAGAACAAAGAGGGGATGCCGGACTTTATCAAGGGCCTGCCAGAAGATGCAGCTGCGCTGCTGGTCGAAACCCGCTCCGCAGATCCCGCGGCACTGGAACAGCAGATCAGCGAAATCAAAACCTCGATCGCGCACCTGGAAACCAGCCAGCCGGTCTATTTCACCACGGACCCGGCCGAGTACGCCAAGTACTGGGCGATCCGCAAAGGCCTGTTCCCGGCCGTAGGCGCCGTGCGCCTGACCGGCACCACGGTGATCATCGAAGATGTCGCATTCCCGGTAGAACAGCTGGCGGATGCGGTACAGGACCTGCACCATATCTTTGAGAAGTGGCATTACGATGAAGCCCTGATCTTCGGCCACGCCCTGGAAGGCAACCTGCACTTCGTCTTTACCCAGGCATTCGATACCCAGGAAGAGATCGACCGCTATGAGGGCCTGATGGATGATGTCGGCAAAATGGTGGTTGGCAAATACGACGGTTCGCTGAAAGCGGAGCACGGTACCGGCCGCAACATGGCCCCTTATGTGGAGATGGAGTGGGGTAAGGATGCCTACGCCCTGATGTGGGAACTGAAAGAGCTGCTCGACCCGCAACAGATCCTCAACCCCGGTGTCGTCCTCAACCGCAACAGCCGGGTACACGTCGAGAACCTCAAGCCGCTGCCGGCGGCCGACCCGCTAGTTGATAAGTGCATCGAGTGTGGCTTCTGCGAACCCACCTGCCCGTCCCGCGCACTGACCCTGAGTCCGCGCCAGCGCATCGTCATCTGGCGTGAGATCGCCCGCCTGGAAGCCTCCGGAGAAGACCCGCAGCGACTGCAGGAGTTACGCACCGAATACCAGTATCAGGGGACCGATACCTGTGCTGCCTGCGGCCTCTGCTCGACGACCTGCCCGGTCGGGATCAATACCGGTGACCTGACCCGCTCTATCCGCAGCCGCAACAATGAGAACCACACCAAACTGGCCAACTGGCTGGCTAATCACTATGAAGGGGTCACCAGGGTCAGCAAAATCGCCTTCAAAGGCGCCGACCTGGCCCACGCCGCCATCGGCACTAAAGCGATGAGCAAGGTGACCGGTCTTGCCCGTAAGGTGACTGGGGGAGCCGTGCAGCAGTGGCTGCCGACCATGCCGACAGCGGCACCAAAGATCGATACCAGCGCACGGATATCAAACCCCGAAGCGCCCAGGGTCGTGTACCTGCCAAGCTGTGCCTGCCGCAGTATGGGACCGGCGCGCGGTGACAGTGAACAGACCCCGCTGGCCGAGAAAACCGTGGCGTTGCTGCGTAAGGCCGGCTATGAAGTGATCTATCCGGAGCAGCTGGATAAGCTGTGTTGCGGTATGCCATTTCAGTCTAAGGGCATGTTTGAAGCGGCCGACATGAAAGCCCTGGAAACCGGCGAAGCCCTGCAGCGCGCCAGCAACAATGGCGAATATCCGATCTATTCCGATACCAGCCCCTGCTCGCTGCGCCTGCGTGAGAAACTGGATGATAACCTTAAGATTTATGACAGCATCGAGTTCATCGACCAGTTCCTGCTCGATCGGCTAATCTTCACCCCGATCAGCGAACCGGTTGCCCTGCATATTACCTGCAGCGCCACCCGCATGGGCCAGGCGGAGAAACTGAAGCGAATCGCCGAAGCCTGTTCAACCCAGGTCGTGATTCCGGATCAGATCACCTGTTGCGGTTTCGCCGGGGACAAAGGTTTCAGCACCCCGGAGCTGAATGCTTCAGCCCTGCGCACGCTGAAGGACTCGGTATCAGGCTGCAGCAGTGGTTACTCCACCAGCCGTACCTGCGAGATCGGACTCAGCCATTACAGCGGTATCGACTATCGCTCGATTGTCTATCTGATCGACCGGGTGACTCAGGCGAAACTAAACAACACAGCCTCTACTGAGGAAAACCGCCGTATCCAGAGCCAGTCGCTCTGATACGGTAAACCACGAGGAGATGTAACGATGGCACTTCCGCGGATCAAAACCATCCTCTATACCACATCATTGGGTAAGCACACCCGCCCGGTCTTCCGCCAGGCGGTTAATATGGCCACCCAGTTCAATGCCCGCATTCTGATGCTGCATGTGGTAGAGCCAATGGGTGAAATGGGCCAGGCACTGATTCAGAACTACTTGCCACAAGATCTGGTTGATAAAATACACGACGAAGGCATTGAAACGATTCGTAGCCAGATGCAGCAGCGCGTGGCTGACTTCTGTGCCGAAGAGCTGGACAGCCTGCCGTCTGAGGTCAAGCTGGATGTAGAGCATCTGGTGGTCGAAGGTAACCATGTTGATACCATTCTGCAGCAGGCCCGTGATATAAACGCGGATCTGATTGTGATGGGCCAGGAAAACACCTTTGGTCATCACAGCCATACCACCCAGCAGGTGACCAGGAATGCCGAAATTCCGGTACTTGTGGTACCGACTGGCAAACAATACAGCTAACCGTTCCGGAATCTGAGCATGGACGCAACCTCACTGTCACTGATCGAACGTATTTTCATGACCGTGTTTCCACTGGTCGCCATCGTGGCGGTGGGGTATTTCTACGGACGTAAACTGCATCCCAATATGGCAGTGCCCAACCAGCTGAATATGGACGTGTTTACGCCCGCCCTGATTTTCTCAGTGCTGTCAGCCAAGTCCTTCGACCTGATGGCCTATCAGGAACTGGCACTGGCCGGAGTGGCGGTGGTTATCGGTTCCGGCCTGTTACTGCTGCCCCTTTGCCGGCTGATCGGCATCCACCCGAAAACGTTCCTGCCGCCGATGATGTTCAGTAACAGCGGCAACCTCGGCCTGCCGCTGGCCGTACTGGCCTTTGGTGAACAGGCCCTGCCGGCGGCGGTGGTACTGTTCCTGGTGGAAAATCTGCTGCACTTCACCCTTGGCATCTACATGCTGGATCACCGCACCAATCCCTGGCATATACTGCGCATGCCAATGATCCTCGCGACGATTGCCGGACTGGTCTGGAGCGGCCTGGGACTCGAGCTGTATCCGGCCTTACAGACCTTTATCGATATGCTGGGTGAAATCGCCATCCCGCTGATGCTGTTTGCCCTCGGCGTACGCATGCTCAGTGTCGACCTTTCTAACTGGCGCAGCGGTATGCTGGGCGCCGTCCTCTGCCCGCTGAGCGGCCTGATTATGGTACTGGCAATCCAGCAGGTACTGCAGCTGGAACCACAGCATCTGGCCTACCTGATCCTGTTCGGCGCCCTGCCACCGGCGGTCCTGAATTACATGGTCGCAGAACGCTATAACCAGGAACCTCAGCAGGTTGCCTCCATCGTACTGTTGGGTAATATGGGAAGCCTGATTATCATTCCTGCCACACTGGCATTTATTCTCTAGGGACTTTCAGGTCCCGAAGCTTTGACCTTCAGGACGCCTATGCAGATTGGCATCGATCTTGGCGGCACCAAGATTGAAATTCAGGCGCTGTCCCCCCGGGGAGAGCTGCTTTTCAGGCAGCGCGCCCCAACCCCTCAGGGCAACTATCCCGCCACTGTTGCGGCCATTGCCGCGCTTATTGGTCAAGCCGAACACCACACCGGTCACACCTGTCCGCAGATTGGCATCGCGATTCCCGGTGCGATATCGCCAGCCAGCGGCCTGATCAAAAACGCCAACTCGGTCTGCCTGATTGGTCAGCGACTGGACCAGGATGTCAGCGCCCTGATACAACGCCCCGTTGTGCTGGCAAATGATGCTGACTGCTTTGCCCTGTCGGAAGCAACCGACGGTGCTGCGGCAGGTACTGCGAGCGTGTTTGGCGTGATTCTCGGTACCGGGGTGGGGGGCGGCATCGTCATTCAGGGCAAGCTGCTGTCAGGCCCCAATGCGATCTGTGGCGAGTGGGGCCACAATCCCCTGCCCTGGCCAGATCCGGCTGATCCGGCTGCAAGGCCCTGCTATTGCGGTAAACAGGGTTGTATAGAGACCTATCTTTCCGGGCCCGGCTTTGCTCAGCAGTTTCAGCAGCAGACAGGTACACCCCTGATGTCCGAACAGATCTGGCAACTGGCTGATCAGGGAGATCCTGAGGCAGCACAAGCGACCGGGCGCTATATCGACCAGCTGGCCCGCTCACTGGCGTCAGTGATCAATATTCTTGATCCGGAAGTGATCGTGCTGGGAGGGGGGCTTTCCAACGTGAAACGACTTTATAGCGAGGTTCCCCAAAGGTGGGAGCGCTACGTCTTCTCTGACAGCGTAACAACGGCTTTGCGCCGGGCTAAATACGGCGATAGCAGCGGCGTCAGGGGAGCGGCCTGGTTAAGGCCAGCCGGCTGAAGCGGCAGATACAGAACAATCTCCAGATAAAAAGGCCGTCACCCAGGTCACGGCCTGAAGAGTAACTATCCTGCCTTATCCTCTGCCTGCAGTAAGATCTGATGGCGGTTTTTCTCCAGTGTCGCTTTGCCAATACCCTTCACGTCCGTCAAGGCTTCAACAGTGCTAAAGTCGCCATGCTGGTTGCGGTACTCCACAATCGCCGCCGCTTTACCCATACCGATTCCGGACAGGTTTGCAGCCAGTTCCTCTGCCGAAGCCGTGTTGATGTTGACCGGTTCAGCCATCAGGCCGGCGGAAAACAGTATCGCGGTCGTAGCCAAAACCCCGGTTATCAGTGATTTCAGAGACATAGGGTAACTCCTTTTAGAATTAAAAAAACCGCTCAAGTCCTTGAGCGGTTTTTAGATTTACCAGAGATCCGGCCTGCTGCCAATCAGATAAAAGGCGCGATCTCGGCTTCGATTGACTTCAGTGCCTCAACCGGCGACTCCGCCTTAGTGATCGGGCGTCCGATCACCAAGTAGTCGCTGCCATCATGCAGCGCCTGTGACGGCGTCACGATACGCTTCTGATCACCCGCCTCAGCATCGGAAGGACGGATACCCGGAGTAACCAGCTTGAAGTCGGCACTGACGATCTTGCGTAATTCCACCGCCTCCTGGGCCGAGCAGACAATCCCATCCAGGCCGCTGGACTCGGTCAGTTTTGCCAGACGCTTCACCTGCTCCATCGGCTCGATATCCAGTCCCATTTCAGCCAGGTCGGACTGTTCCATGCTGGTCAGCACCGTTACGGCGATCAGCAAGGTCTTACAATCCTCCACCTGCGCCAGCTCTTTACGCGCAGCTTCCATCATACGACGGCCACCGGAGGCATGCACATTGACCATCCAGACTCCCATCTCGGCCGCAGCCCGGACAGCCTTGGCCGTGGTATTGGGGATATCATGGAATTTAAGGTCCAGGAAAACCTCGAAGCCACGCTGATGCAGTGCTTCGACAATAGACGGGCCACAACGTGTAAACAACTCCTTGCCCACTTTTACCCGGCAGCGCTGCGGATCAAGCCGATCGGCCATCGCCAGCGCTTCGCTTTGGTTCGGGTAGTCCAGTGCAACAATTACAGGTTTCGGGTCCTGGCTCATCTATTCTCTCTCAGTTAGTTTCTATTCGCCTTCAAGGCCTTGGATCGGTTTGGTCGTGCCCCACCTGCGACAAGAGGGGCAATGCCAGTGCAGCAGTTTTCCGGAGTAGCCGCATTGATGGCAGCGATAGACAGGCTTGGAATACTCCAGCTGACCGGTCAGGCCGCGCAGTACCCGCAGACTGTCCCTTGCACTTTCGGCGCCGTAATTAATATGCAGATCGATCAGCCGGTTAAACCCTTTTACCGAAGGCCGTTTTTTCAACTCTTCGGTGATATAGCTTCCGGCGACATAGGGGCCGCGCTCTTCAGCCAGATCCTCTGCCAGCGCCAGCATCACCGTGGTTGACGCTGTTTCAGTCATACATTGACGCAGATAGTTTACCAGCTCTGCACTATTTCCCAATGCCTGATAGCACTCTTTGAGCAGCGGAACGGCTTCGGAGATAAAGACCGGTTCACGCTCTATTCCCTGCTTCAGATAGCGGATTGCCTGACGCCACTGCGACTGGCCTATCGCAATCTTAGCCTTTAGCAGTGCGACCCTGAAGACACTGTTGTCGAATCCATCAGCCTGCTTAAGACAGCGCCGTGCCTCCGCCAGATCTCCATTTGCCCGCGCAACCTCTGACAGTTCGCAGCAATAGTGGGCCAGTGAGCCTTTCAGCGATTTGCGTTCCTCGGCCGACATCTGCACCGCCGTATCCAACGCCTGCTGCCATTCGCCTTCCTTTTCATAAATACGGATCAGCAGCTTACGGGCATTTTCTGCGGTATCTTTCGGCAAAGACTGCTTCAGCAGTTCCAGCAACAGGTTTTCAGCCCGGTCCAACAGACCAACGGCATCGTAATCACGTGCCAGTGCCATCTGAACCCTCAGAAACTCACTTCGCTTAAGATCCGGGCGGGCCAGCAAGTTCTGGTGTATCTGGATAGCACGATCGACATCGCCCTTACGCCGGAAAAGCTTGGCAAGCGCAAGGTGTGCGGGGATGGTATCGGAATTAACTTCCAGCGCACGAATAAAGCTCTCTATCGCTTCATCGGTGCGCTCGTTAAGAAGGTAGTCGAGTCCGGCGAAATATTCCCGGCTCATATCAGTACGGGGGCGGACAGCGAGCTGTTTCCTGCGCTGGTCACGCCTCCCTAACCACCATCCGGCAGCAACAGCCAGGAATAGTGGAATGATCAACAGGTAGTTTTGTACCTCAGGCAGCATCTTTCAGAGCAGCTGTGCGCAGCTGATCAAGCTCCTTCTGTGCCGTTGTCATACGACGACGAACTGAACCCAGGCGGGTACGCAGCAAAACAACAGTGCCGACACTCAGGGCAACACCTAATAAACCACCCATGCCAAACGCCGCAATCAGCCACAGGGAGAGGCTCATCTCCGGCAATTGCATAAAGACCAGATCAATCGCAACTTTATCGGTATTGTGAAAAGTAAACTGCATACCGATAAATACAACGACAATACAAAGTACACCTACTAGTAATGTTTTAAGCCAACGCACTGCAATATATCCTCTTACGGATTCAAAGAGCTTACAGGAAGATTATACTTCTTGATTAACCTGCTCTCGCAGCTCTTTACCCGGTTTGAAATGTGGAACGTATTTGGCAGCCAGTGACACTGACTCGCCGGTTTTTGGATTCCGCCCCTGTCGTGGGGCCCTGTAGTGAAGGGAGAAACTGCCGAAGCCACGAATCTCAATACGATCTCCGGCCGCTAATGCTTCTGTCATATGATCAAGCATTGTTTTAACCGCCAGCTCGACATCCTTAACCGACAGCTGTTCATGTCGGTCAACCAGCCGCTCTATCAGCTCAGATTTGGTCATCGCCTTCCCCCTTTTAGCACCTCAATTCAATACCATCTGTGAAGATGGCATTGTCTGCCGGGCAGTACAGCATCCCTGGCCATATAGCTGCTTATCTGCAGCTGGCAGAGCGCAGAGCCACTCTTAAACCACGTGATCTACGCCCGATGAAAGCTTCGCTCAGGAACCTTTCTTCATCTGCTGTTTGATGAGCTCACCGATTGTAGTCGGACCGGAGACCTCTGTGGTTTGCTGATTCACAGACTTCATCGTCTGTGCTTCCTGTTGTTTTTCCAGCTGTTTAACAGACAGTGTGATTACCCGGTTGCGGCGATCAAGGTTTGCAATTACAGCTTCGACCTCATCTCCTACCGAGAAAAGCGTATGCAGGTCATCGACACGGTCAACCGCCGCATCAGCAGCCCTGAGCGTACCGGTGATACCTTCAGCCAAAGTAATCTCTGCCTGTTTTTCAGACAGCTCCGCCACAACACCGCTAATCACGCTGCCTTTACCATACTGGCCAAGGAAATCGGAAAACGGATCGTTATCCAGCTGTTTGATACCCAACGCGATACGCTCTCTTTCCGGATCGATCGAGAGCACTACAGCTTCGACTTCCTGCCCCTTACTGTAATTCTTCACAGCATCGTCACCGGACTCGTTCCAGGACAGGTCGGAGAGGTGAACCAAGCCGTCAATACCGCCGTCCAGGCCGATAAACACACCAAAGTCGGTGATAGATTTGATCACGCCCTTAAGCTTATCGCCCTTGTTATTTTCAGACGCAAAGGCTTCCCAAGGGTTTTGACGGCACTGTTTCATACCGAGCGAGATACGGCGACGTTCTTCATCGATATCGAGAATCATAACCTCGACCTCTTCGCCAATCTGCACGACTTTCGACGGATGAACGTTCTTATTGGTCCAGTCCATTTCAGATACATGCACCAGGCCTTCGATACCACTGTCGATCTCAGCAAAACAGCCATAGTCGGTCAGATTAGTGACCCGGGCCTTAACGCGTGAACCATTGCTGTAGTTCGCTTTGAGTGTTGTCCATGGATCATCACTCAACTGCTTCAGACCCAGGGATACACGCCCCTTCTCGCGGTCAAAGCGCAGCACCTTAACATTTATCTCATCACCGATTTTCAGCAGCTCACTTGGGTGCTTAACTCGCTTCCAGGCGATATCGGTGATATGCAGCAGGCCATCAAGGCCACCCAGATCGATGAAGGCACCGTAGTCGGTCAGGTTCTTAACCAGACCTTTAATAACTGCGCCCTCGTCCAGGTTAGCCAGCAGCTTCTCACGCTCTTCGCTGTATGCTGCTTCCAGCACTGCACGGCGGGAAACCACGATGTTATTGCGCTTGGCATCCAGCTTAACCAGCTTGAATTCCAGGTCCTGATTTTCCAGGTGACTGGTATCGCGCATCGGTCTTACATCGACCAGAGAACCCGGCAGGAAAGCGCTGATGGTATTCACCATAACGGTGAAGCCACCACGCACCTTACCGGTAATCCGGCCACTGACAACGTCTTCATTCTCAAAGGCTTTTTCGAGTTCTTTCCAGGCTTCGGCCCGTTTCGCCTTCTCGCGTGACAGCTGGGTTGCGCCATAACCATCTTCGACAGTTTCAAGCGCGACCTGTACCTCATCACCGACAGCAATGGTCAACTCGCCATTGTCATCGTTAAACTGTGCACGGGGGATAACACCTTCAGATTTGAGTCCTGCATGGACAACGACAAAATCACTTTCGATAGCCACCACAATACCGGTCACGATAGCACCCGGTGCCATCTCAAGGTCCTTCAGGCTCTCTTCGAAAAGATCAGCAAAACTCTCACTCATAACCGTATTATCCTCACGTGCATTCCCAGAATTTAACGAAGGCCTTTATGACGAGCCTCATCGAGCACTGCGGCCAGAACCTGATCAATGCTCATGGTTGTCGTATCCAGACGAGTGGCATCTTCAGCAGGCTTCAAAGGAGCTACTTTGCGGTTCATATCCCGCGCATCGCGTGCTTGAATATCCTCTAATATAGCCTGAAGACTAGCACCCACCCCCTTGTTAATCAACTGCTTATAGCGCCTGTCAGCACGCTCTTCCGCGCTCGCATCAAGGTAGATTTTAAGCGGTGCATCAGGGAATACGACGGTTCCCATATCGCGACCGTCTGCAATCAGCCCGGGCTTCTCAGCGAACGCCCGCTGACGCTCCAGCAACGCTTCCCGTACAGCGGGAATCGCAGCCACAACCGAGGCCTCATTACCGATTTCCTCAGCCCTGATTGCATCCGTGACCTCTTCCCCTTCGAGAATAATCTGCACATCATCTTCGCCATCCCGGGCGACAAACTGAACATCCAGGTGAGCGGCCAGTACGACCAGCGCTTCCTCATCATCCAGTGCGACACCGTGATGACGGGCAGCCAGCGCAGATAGCCGGTACAGTGCACCGCTGTCCAGCAGATGCCAGCCAAGCTCTTTAGCCAGCAACCGACAGATAGTGCCTTTACCGGAACCACTGGGACCGTCAACGGTAATGACCGGCACTGTTGCTTCGGACATCAGTCCTCCTCCTTCACAACTTTAATTCCAACCTGCTGTGCCAGCTCGATAAACCCCGGGAACGAGGTCGCAACATTGGCACAGTCATTAATTTTTATCTCCCCTTCAGCGCACAGAGAGGCGACTGCAAAGGACATGGCAATACGGTGATCGCCATGACTGAACACTTCTCCGCCCTGCAGGCGACCACCACGGATGATTGCGCCATCCGGTGTACCTTCGATATCGGCCCCCAGTGCTTTCAGGCCATCAACCATCGACTGTATACGATCACTTTCCTTAACCCGCAGCTCTTCAGCGCCGGTCACAACGGTTTCACCCTCGGCACAGGCGGCTGCTATAAACAGTGCAGGAAACTCATCAATCGCCAGCGGTACCTGATCTTCGGGAACCTGAATCCCCTTCAGCGGCGCATAACGCACGCGGATATCAGCAACCGGCTCGCCGCCGACTTCACGCTCATTCAGTAATTCAAGATCGGTACCCATCAGGCGCAGGATATTGATAATACCGATGCGTGTCGGGTTAATTCCGACATGCTCCAGCGTCAGATCCGAGCCCGGAGTAATTGCCGCGGCGACCAGGAAGAAAGTCGCTGATGAGATATCGGCAGGCACATCAATAGCCCCGGCCTTCAGCGTACCGCCACTGCGCACCGTAACCTTGTTACCTTGCTGCTCGACATCATAGCCAAACCCTTTCAGCATTCGCTCGGTATGGTCACGGGTCGGTGCCGGCTCTGAAACCGAGGTATCACCTTCGGCATACAAACCCGCCAGCATCAGACAGGACTTAACCTGGGCACTGGCCATCGGCATGTCATAGTCGATCCCCTTCAGGCGCTGACCACCTTTGATCTTCAGTGGCGGGCGACCGCCCTCAGCACTTTCGATCACCGCCCCCATTGCCCGCAACGGCTTGGCAACACGTTCCATAGGACGTTTGGAAAGCGACTCATCACCGCTTAACTCGGTATCAAATGCCTGGGCAGCCAGCAGACCGGACAGCAATCGAATCGAGGTGCCAGAGTTGCCAACATACAGAGGTCCCGGAGGTGCCTGCAGACCATGGAGACCGACGCCATAGATCTTCACTTCGCCCTGATGAGGACCTTCAATCACCACACCCATATCACGGAACGCCTGCAGGGTCGCCAGACTGTCTTCTCCTTCGAGGAAACCGGTGACTTCGGTAATACCATCGGCCAGCGAACCCAGCATAATGGAGCGGTGAGAAATCGACTTATCGCCCGGTACACGAATGCTTCCACTGACTGAACCACCGGGAAGCGCACGGAATACTACATTGTTATTGTTCATGTTTTGTGAATACGAGGTACTAGTTAATATTCGGGAAAAATGCTCGCGTGCCGCTTTGGCACGGGTGAATATACCGAGCATTGTCTGACTTTCACTTTCGGCTATCGCTTGACGCAATACTGCGAGGCCTTCTACATAACGATCCAACTGGCTCAGGATTGCATCACGGTTTGCAACAGACACATCGTGCCACATTGTCGGGTCGCTGGCAGCAATCCGGGTAAAGTCACGAAAGCCTCCGGCTGCATAACGGAAGATATCTCTATTTTCCTCATCCTTTGCAAGGGTATCAACCAGAGAAAAGGCCAGCAGATGGGGCAGATGACTGGTTGCGGCTAAAACCTCATCATGACGCCCTACTTCCATCTGCAATACTTCGGCACCGGTACTCTGCCACATCCGGGCAATACTACGCGTTGCCAGCGCCGAGGTTTCAGCACCCGGGGTGAGTATCACCTTATGGCGTTCAAACAGGGAGGCATCCGCCGCCTCGACACCGCTCTTTTCCGATCCGGCGATGGGATGGCCCGGTACGAAGTTTTCCGGCAAACGACCGAAAATCCTCTGCGCCGCATCGACCAGGTTGGCTTTGGTACTACCCACATCCGTAATCAGGGTCTCATCCCGAACCCAGGGGGCAATCTGCTCCAGCACCTGCTCCATGACCTTTACCGGGACCGCCAGCACAACGACATCCGCTGCCCGTACGGCGCTTTCCAGCTCAATAGCTGCGGCATCGATCACCTGCATCGTCACCGCCTTGGCCATTTCATCCGGGTCCCGGTCATAACCATAAACCGTGCGACAGAAATGACCGCCTTTAAGCGCTTTCGCCAGAGAGCCGCCAATAAGCCCGAGACCTATAATCAAAACCTGTTCAGCATTAAAACTCACAGTCACAGCACCTTCTGCAGGAGATCGAGACAACGTTGATTTTCCGCTTCCAGCCCGATACTGATACGGAGATGATCCGGCATACCGTAGTTTGCCAGCGGACGGACGATCACCCCCTGTCTCAGCATCGCTTCATAGACCGGTGCTGCCGGCCGCCCCATATCCGCCGTCACGAAATTAGCCACAGACGGAATATAACCGATACCTAACCGGCTCAGGCCCTGGGTCAGCTGCTCCATACCGCTGCGATTCAGCGTTACGGTTTCAGCCAGGTAGTCGGAATCGTCCAGCGCCGCGCAGGCGGCAGCCTGCGCCAAAGCGTTAACATTAAACGGCTGGCGTACCCGGTTGAGCAGGTCGGTAATCTGCGCAGATGCAAGGGCATAGCCGACCCGGAGCGCAGCCAGGCCATAGGCCTTGGAAAAAGTGCGCGTCACAATCAGGTTAGGGAATTCGGCCTGCAGGGCCAGCCCATCCGGAAACGCGGCATCATCGACATACTCGGTATAGGCCTCATCCAGCACCACCAGCACCTGTTCCGGCACCTGCCGGAGAAAGTCACGCAGCGCCGATTCCTTCAGCCAGGTTCCGGTCGGGTTGTTCGGGTTGGCAATAAATACCAGTCGGGTCGCATCGGTAATGGCCTGGCGCATTGCCTCCAGGTCATGCCCCCAATCCTTCGCCTCGGTCACCACCGCACGGGCACCACAGGCCTGGGTCAGCAGTGGATAAACCACAAAGGCGTAACGGGAATAAACCACTTCATCGCCGGGCTGCAGAAAGGTGCGGGCAATCAGCTCCAGCACATCATTCGAGCCGTTGCCCAGGGTGATCTGCTCAGGCCATATGCCAAAGCGGCGCTGCAATGCATGCTTCAGTTGAAAACCGCTGGCATCAGGGTAGCGGCTGCCATCACCCAGCGACTCAGCGATAGCCGCCTTCACTCGCGGCCCCAGCCCCAGCGGATTTTCATTGCTGGCAAGCTTAACGATATTGCTCAGGCCCAGCTCACGCTCCAGCTCCTCCACCGGCTTACCCGGCTGATAGGGTTGCAGGGCGCGCACACCGGGCACGGCGAGACGGGTAAAATCACAACTCATCGCAGGACACCTGTTATAGGACCGCGCCGGGGTAAGACCCCAGCAGTTTCAGTTCCACACTGCCACTTTCCAGCTCACGCAATACGGCAGCAATGACCGGATCACTGTAATGTCCCTCAAAGTCGAGATAGAACAGGTGTCCCTGCCCTGCTGGCCGGGTCTCGATCCGGGTCAGGCTGATCTGCTGGCGGTTAAACGGCTCCAGCAATTTATACAGCGCACCCGGACTGTTATGGGCAGAGATCAGAATAGACGTCTTATCAGAGCCACTAGGTCCCACTTCCTGATCACCGATCACCAGGAAACGGGTACTGCTTTCCGGCTCATCTTCTATATTGGTAGCGGAAATATAGAGCTGGAAGCGGTCGGCGTTCACATCGCTGGCAATAGCGGCACAGTCATGACCACCTTCGGCAACCCGTCGCGCGGCTTCAAGGTTGGATCCCACAGCAATTTTTTCCGCCTGCGGGTAATGTAATTCCAGCCAGGCCCTGCACTGGGCAAAGGACTGCTGTGGCGCATAGATTCGGCTGACCACAGAGTCTTCATCCAGTGTCAGCAGATGCTGGTGCGCCCGTAGCTCGACCTCTCCGACAATCCTCAGATCAAAGCGCCGGAACAGATCCAGTGTATGGTTGATCATCCCCTCGGCGGAGTTTTCAATCGGAACAACGCCATAGTGAGCAGCGCCGGACTGTACCTCACGGAATACTTCGTCCAGCGACTGAAGCGGCACACTGCAAACCGAGTTACCAAAGTGTTTCTGCGCAGCCTGTTGCGTGAATGTTCCCTCCGGGCCGAGAAAGGCCACCCGCATGGGTTCTTCCAACGCCAGGCAGACTGACATAATCTCACGAAACAGGCGGGCAACTTCATGGCCCTCCAGTGGTCCGGTATTACGGTCCATCACCCGGCGCAGCACCTGTGCCTCGCGCTCCGGACGGTAGAACACCGCATCCTGGGTTCCCTGATATTTCAGCTTAACTTCTGCAACGTTTTGCGCACAGCGTGCACGTTCGTTGAGCAGCTCATGAATCTTTTTGTCGATCGTATCGATCTGATCACGAAGGACTCTGAGCTCCTTTTCCTGCTCACTCATACCGTTCTACTTCTTAGCCGTTTTTCTGTTCAAATTCACGCATAAAGGCGATCAGTGCATCAACTGCCTGTTCGGTCACTGCGTTGTAAATGCTGGCTCGCATACCGCCCACCGAGCGATGACCTTTCAGGTTCAGCAGGCCAGCGGCTTCTGCCTGCTCGAGGAACAGGCTATCCAGCGACGCATCCGCCAGGGTAAAAGGTACATTCATGCGCGAGCGACAGGCCGGAGCTACCGGGTTGGCATAGAAGCCGCTTCCATCGATAAAGCCATACAGCTTGTCGGCCTTACGCTGATTGATACGGTCAATCGCTTCAACGCCACCCTGCGCTTTCAGCCACTTAAACACCAGACCGGCCAGATACCAGCCAAACGTCGGTGGCGTATTGGTCATCGAGTCGGCGTCCGCATGTACCTTGTAGTCAAACATCGATGGGGTAGATGCCATCGCCTTACCCAGCAGGTCCTCACGCACGATCACCAGCGTCAGTCCGGCAGGGCCGATATTCTTCTGTGCCCCGGCATAGATCAGGCCAAAGCGGCTGACATCCAGCGGAGCGGACAGGATGGAAGAGGAGTAATCTGCCACCAGTGGCACCTCTCCGGTTACCGGGATATACGGAAACTCTACACCGCCGATAGTCTCATTCGGCGTGTAATGCACATAGGCCGCCCCGGGATTGAGCTGCAGCTCTTCCTGAGTCGGCGCTGCGGTGAAGCCGTTGGCTTCTGCCGAAGCTGCAACATTGACGCTGCAATAGCGCTGCGCTTCTTTAAGGGCTTTCTTCGACCAGATACCGGTATTGATCAGGTCGATCGAGGTTTTATCTCCCAGCAGGTTCATCGGAACCATAGAGAACTGAGAGGTGGCACCGCCCTGAAGGAACAGCACTTTGTAGTTGTCAGGGATCTGCATCAGGTCACGCAGATCCTGTTCGGCCTGTTCGGCGACGGAGACAAACTCCTTACTGCGATGGCTCATCTCCATAATGGAGAGGCCTTTTCCGTGCCAGTCGAGGATTTCGGCCTGTGCCTGTTCCAGCACAGCATCCGGCAGGCCGGCAGGCCCGGCGCTGAAATTGTATAGACGTGTCATAATTCAGTTTTCTAATTCTGCAATGCAAGGCTATCAACCGTCCGGCTGCGGCAAAGGCTGCGGACGGCAGGGTTCAGAGACGAAAAGTGCGGCACCAGGCCGCACTTACAACGTTACTCGCCGTCCGTTTCCGGTTCATCTTTCTGTTGTGCAGCATGCTCTTCAGACGGTGCCTGTTCGCCACCCTCCTGCTGAGCTTCCGGCTCGCCTTCAACCTCTTCGGGTTCTTCGATGCGGGCCAGGCCAACCAGCTGTTCGCCTTCGGCTACACGGATCAGGGTCACGCCCTGGGTATTACGTCCGAGTTCAGAGATCTCGCTGGTCCGGGTTCGCACCAGTGTGCCGCGGTTACTGATCAGCATCACGTCATCGGTGCAGAATACCTGAACCGCGCCGGCAAGTTCGCCGTTACGCTCGGTGCACTGCTGGCCGATAACACCCTGACCACCACGGCCCTTCACAGGGAAGTCGTCAATCGCTGTTTTCTTACCGTAACCATTCTCCGAGGCGGTCAGGATACTGCCCCCCTCCTGTGGAATGATCAGCGAGATAACCCGGATATCATCTGGCATCCGGATACCGCGTACACCGCGTGCGGTGCGGCCCATTGGACGGACATCATCTTCGTTAAAGCGCATCGCTTTACCGGCGCTGGTAATCAGCATGATATCGTCGGAGCCATCGGTAATAGCAGCGCCAATCAGCTGATCGCCTTCAACCAGTTCAACCGCAATCAGGCCATTAGAGCGTGGGCGGGAGAAATTGGTCAGCGCTGTTTTCTTCACCGTACCGGATGCCGTGGCCATGAAGACATACTTGTCTTCCGCATACTCATTCACCGGCAGGATGGTGGTAATACGCTCATCCTCTTCCAGTGGCAGAATATTAACGATAGGACGACCGCGCGCGGCACGGCTGGCCGGCGGAATCTCAAATACCTTCAGCCAGTAAACCTTACCGCGGCTGGTAAAGCAGAGAATCGTATCGTGGGTATTTGCGACCAGCAGATGCTCGATGAAATCTTCCTCTTTCATCGCCGTCGCAGAACGGCCTTTACCGCCACGACGCTGCGCCTGATAGTCATCGACAGGCTGGGTCTTGGCGTACCCCTGATGAGAGATGGTAACCACCATATCCTCTTCAGTGATCAGGTCGGCAACGGTCAGGTCCTGGCGTGAAGCGATAATTTCGGTGCGACGCTCATCGCCATACTCTTCCAGAATCGCGTCCAGTTCCTCACGAATCACTTCCATCAGACGCTGGTGAGAGCCCAGAATCTCCAGCAGCTCGGCAATACGCTCCAGCAGCTCTTTATACTCGGCAATCAGCTTCTCATGTTCCAGACCGGTAAGGCGGTGCAGACGCAGATCCAGGATAGCCTGAGCCTGAACCGGAGACAGATGGTAGAAACCATCGTGCAGGCCGTATTCAGGTTCCAGCTCTTCCGGACGGCAAGCGGTTTCACCCGCCCGCTCCAGCATATCCAGTACATCACCCGCAGCCCAAGGCGTATTGATCAGGCGCTCTTTAGCCTCAGCAGGTGTTGGTGAAGACTTGATGGCCTCGATCACCGGATCGATATTCGCCAGAGCGATTGCCAGACCTTCCAGGATATGGCCACGTTCACGCGCCTTACGCAGCTCGTAGACAGTTCGGCGGGTAACAACTTCACGGCGGTGACGGATAAAGTTCTCAAGCATCGACTTGAGATCCAGGATCCGCGGCTGACCATCGACCAGCGCCACGACGTTGATACCAAACACACTTTCCATCTGCGTGTGGGCAAACAGATTGTTGATCACCACGTCCGGAACTTCGCCGCGACGCAGTTCGATCACAATACGCATACCGTCTTTATCAGACTCGTCACGCAGCTCAGTGATACCTTCGATCTTCTTCTCTTTAACCAGCTCGGCGATTTTCTCAATCAGGCGAGCTTTGTTGAGCTGATAAGGTATCTCGGTAATAACCAGAGAGGCTTTACCGTTCTTTTCGTTCTCTTCGACATGGTGACGGGCACGCACATAGATACGGCCGCGCCCCGTGCGATAGGCCTGCAGGATACCTGCGCGGCCGTTGATAATACCGCCGGTCGGAAAGTCAGGCCCCGGGATAAACTGCATCAGTTCATCAACCGTCAGCTCCTGATTATCGATCAGCGCGATACAACCCTTCACCACTTCGCTCAGGTTATGAGGCGGGATATTGGTTGCCATACCTACCGCGATACCAGAGGATCCATTCACCAGCAGGTTAGGCACCCGGGTCGGCAGGACTTCTGGAATCTTTTCCGTACCATCGTAGTTATCTACGAAATCAACGGTCTCTTTCTCCAGGTCTGCCAACATCTCATGGGAGATTTTCTCCATGCGAATTTCGGTGTATCGCATGGCTGCAGCGGAGTCGCCATCTACCGAACCGAAGTTACCCTGTCCATCTACCAGGGTGTAGCGCATGGAAAAATCCTGCGCCATCCGGACAATAGTGTCATAAACAGCACTGTCACCGTGTGGGTGGTATTTACCGATTACATCCCCTACGACACGGGCAGATTTTTTATATGGTTTGTTCCAGTCATTACCCAGTTCATTCATCGCGAACAAAACGCGACGATGCACCGGTTTCAGTCCATCACGAACATCCGGCAATGCCCTGCCTACGATGACGCTCATCGCGTAATCAAGGTAGGATTGCTTCAGCTCATCCTCGATGTTAACTGGCAAAATCTCTTTAGCTAGATCACCCATTCGCTTTCCTTCGGTCAGCTTTTCTACGGCGGGAAGACGCCGCACAATCATAACCGGGCGAGTATATCACATTACAGCTTCGGGTAAGCCTGCTAAATGAAGGTCTTAGGGCGCTCAGCCGCCTTCTGCAGAGAGCTCGGCAAGCCCCCTTACAAGGGCATCGAAAACAGCTGCCTGCATTCCTGAGCAGCCTCAGAGCCCTCCGCAGGACCAGCGCTGTTTTAAGCCGGGTACGGGTGGTAAACTGCCGATTCAAAGCGAACAAGTTGATAATGATATGACAGACCACGCCCGAACCCTGAACATCGATCCCCAGGAAATAGCCAAGTTTGAAGAACTCGCCAATAAATGGTGGGATCGCAACAGCGAATTCAAGCCGCTGCATGACATTAATCCGCTACGAGTGGGCTATATAGACCGCATCGCTCACCTGGCGGGGAAAACCGTTCTGGATGTGGGCTGTGGTGGCGGTATCCTGTCTGAGTCCATGGCTCAGCGCGGTGCGACTGTCAGCGGCATCGACATGGGCGAAGCCCCTCTGAAAGTGGCCAAACTGCATGGCCTTGAAAGCGGTGTATCGGTTAATTATCGCCAGGTCACCGTCGAAGAGCTGGCCGATGAGCAGCCGGAATCATTCGATGTCGTCACCTGCATGGAGATGCTGGAACACGTGCCTGACCCGGCCTCTATTATCAATGCCTGCGCCCGGCTGGCCAAACCCGGCGGCCACCTGTTTTTCTCCACCCTGAACCGCAATCCGAAAAGCTATCTGTTTGCGATTGTCGGTGCAGAAAAGCTCCTCAAGCTGGTCCCTCAGGGCACCCACGACTTCAATAAGTTTATACGCCCGTCTGAACTCGGCGGCTGGATCCGTGAAGCCGGCCTGCAAAGCAGCGATATCACCGGCATGGTCTACAACCCGTTGACCAAGACCTACAGCCTCAACCCGCGCGATGTCGACGTCAATTATATGATCGCCACCCGCAAACCGGACTAAGCCTGATGATTCGTCAGTTAGAGGCAGTGTTCTTCGATCTCGACGGCACCTTGCTGGATACGGCGCCCGACTTTCATCGGGTGGTCAACCTGATGCGGCAACAGGATCAGCTGGCTCCGGTCACAATGGAACTGATGCGTGAGCAGGTTTCCAATGGCGCCGGCGCCATGGTCTGCGCCGCATACGGCATCGCCATGGACGATCCGCGTTATGAGCCCCTGCGGCTGCGTATGCTGGATATCTACAGTGACCAGCTGGCGGTCGATACCCGGCTCTATCCGGGCATTGAAGGACTGCTTGGCTGGCTGGAGAGCAAGCAACGCCCCTGGGGTATTGCGACCAATAAGCCCGCCCGCTTTACCCTCCCGCTGCTGCAACAGCTGCAGCTGGACAAACGCAGTGCCGCCACCATCTGCCCTGATCACGTTCGCAACAGAAAACCCGATCCGGAGTCTCTGCTGATTGCCACTGAGGCATTGAAACTTAATCCGGAAAACTGTGTCTACGTGGGCGACCACCTGCGTGATATCGAATGCGGGAAGCGTGCGGGTATGACAACAATCGCCGCCGGCTATGGCTATATCGACCGCTCGGATTGTGCTGAAGACTGGGGTGCCGACCATATCGTGCATCAGTCTGGCGATATACAGCCATTACTACAATCGCTGTATACTCTGAGCTAATGCCCTCAGAATACCGAAGGAATGCTGAAATTATGTTCGACTACCAAGCCCCGGAACAACACCTCAAGAATCGAGTCATTCTTGTCACCGGCGCAGGTGACGGAATTGGTCGGGTTGCGGCGATCAACTATGCCGCTCAGGGTGCCACTGTGATCCTTCTCGGCCGCACACCGGAAAAACTGGATCATGTCTACGACGAGATTGAAGCCAAAGGTTATCCACAGCCGGCAATCGTCCCGCTGAATCTGGAAAGCGCAACGGAGCACGACTATATCGAACTGGCGAACACCCTGAGCCAGGAGTTTGACCAACTCGATGGCATTCTCCACAACGCCAGTCTGCTCGGTGTGCGTACGCCCCTGGAAAGCTACGATCCGGTTATCTGGAATCAGGTCATGCAGGTCAATGTAACCGCGCCTTTTATGCTGACACAGGCGCTATTGCCTCTGCTGAACAATGCTGAAGACGCTTCTGTCATTTTCACCTCCTCAGGTGTCGGGCGCAAAGGGCGGGCATACTGGGGAGCCTATGCAGTCTCCAAGTTCGCCACCGAAGGCATGATGGAGACCCTGGCAGACGAGCTGGATAACACCAGCAACATCCGGGTTAACTGCATCAACCCGGGCGCAACCCGCACCCAGATGCGTGCAACCGCCTACCCTGGAGAAGATCCGGCCACACTGCCAACCCCACAGGATATCATGCCGGTTTATCTGTATCTGATGGGTGCCGACAGCAAGGACTGTAATGGGCAGTCACTGAACGCTCAGTAAACAGCTCCCCGTCCATAAAAAACCATCCCGAAGGATGGTTTTTTATGCGCCTGTAAAGCCATAGGCAATCAGTCGACGATACGAACCTTACCGCGACGACGAGGCTTGGCATTTACCTCTTCCTCGCGACGTGCACGCTGCCGCTTGAAGCGACGCTGCATACTGCTCTTCTCCTCGACAGAGATCTTAGGAGCGCGTTTCGGCTTCAGATCCAGGGTCTTCGCCAGTCCTTCAACTTCCTTAACCGGCAACTCTTTCCAGGTTCCCGCGCGCACCTCGCTTGGCAGGAACAGCGGCCCGAAACGAACACGCTTCAAGCGGCTCACCTGAACCTCCTGAGACTCCCACAGACGACGTACTTCGCGATTACGGCCTTCCATCACCACGCAATGGAACCACTTATTGGCGCCTTCACCGTCAAAGAACTGAACGTCGGTAAAGCGCGCCATGCCGTCTTCCAGCAGCACACCTTCGGTCAGGCGCTTCAGCATAGTATCGTCTACATTACCCAATACGCGCACCGCATACTCACGGTCAATCTGTGCCGAAGGATGCATCATCGCATTCGCCAGCTCACCGTCAGTCGTGAAGATCAGCAAGCCGGAGGTATTGATATCCAGGCGGCCAACCGTAATCCAGCGTCCATCCTTCAGCGGGGGCAGATGGTCAAATACCGTCGGCCGGCCTTCCGGATCATGACGGGTACAGATCTCACCCACAGGCTTGTTATAGATCAGCACCCGACGCGGGGCTTCTTTTTCAAACACCAGCTTCGCTTCGGAACCATCGACCTGCACTGCATCTGCTGCAGTCACCCGATCCCCCAACGTAGCCACACTACCATTCAGCGAGATCCGTCCCGCTTCTATCCAACGCTCCATCTCACGACGTGAGCCAAATCCGGAGCGCGCCAAAACTTTATGCAGCTTTTCACCAGCCATTTCCGACGCCTCATTAATCATTGAAAGCTAATATACTGCCACCGGGACAGAAAACAAAAAGCTCCCCGGGTGCTTAACCCGGAGAGCTTTTCTATCATACCCTAAAGCGATGCCGATTACTTAATCAGGCAATCCTCTTTAGAATTACCTTTAGCGAAGAACTGCTGGAAAGCAACGGGGGTACGACCGCGGCCGGACCACTCGTGCGTTTCACCTTCATCGTCAACGATACGGTATTTTGGTTGTACCTTTTTACGCGGAGTCAGCTCTGCAGAACCCACGAGGTCATCCATATTAATACCAGCCTCAAGCATGGATAGACGGATTTCCTCGATTTTGGAAACTTTCTCCTGCTCAGCAGCTTCACGCGCTTCTTCTTCAGCACGCTTTTCATCAACGATCTCAGTAAGGTCGCCGATTACTTTTTCCAGCTCAGCCAAAGAAAGCGTCTGACACTGTTTACGCAGTGAGTTCTTGCGGGTAAGCGTCTTTACAAAATCAGACATCTTGATGTTCACCAAATAATCAGTTGAGGGACTATTTATCTTTATAGGATAAGCAGCCTCAAATGCCAAATAAAAACCGTAAATTCCCTTTACACCAGATCTGTTTAAGATCAATTCCGGTGGATAGTATCACACTTTTAAATTAATTAAATTCAAATCAAATCAGAAACATTACCGGCCCCTTCCCTAATAACCTGAGGCGCCTCGTCTATCAGATTAATTACAGAGGTTGCCTCATGACCACAGTAGCCGCCATCAATCACCAGATCGACTTCATGCTGCAGCGTCTGACGAATATCATATGGATCAGTTAAAGGCTCGTCATCTCCCGGGAGAATAAGAGAAGTACTCATAATCGGCTCACCCAGAACATCTGTCAGCGCCTGGACAATTTTATTGTCCGGTATCCTGATTCCGATCGTTCTGCGTTTTGGGTGCAACAGGCGGCGGGGAACTTCACTGGTCGCCTGCAGGATAAATGTATAGGCTCCCGGCGTATGCGCTTTCAGAAAACGGTAACGCTGGTTATCAACCTTGGCGTAGGTGCTTATTTCACTGAGGTCACGGCATACCAGAGTAAAGTTATGCTTATCTGTGAGCTTACGCAGGCGTTTAATCCTGTCCAGTGCCCTTTTATCACCTAAGTGGCAACCTATGGCATAGGCACAGTCGGTCGGATAGACAATCACGCCACCGGCATTAAGGATCTCCACAGCCTGGCTGATCAGGCGCGCCTGCGGATTATCCGGATGTATCTGAAAAAACTGACTCACCTGTTTTCCTCTTTATCCGCATCAAAGCAATATTGATTCTGCTGATTATCGTGACCAGAAGCAGCATGATACCTCTGCAGCTATTATCGAATACCTGCTTCAGCAAAGACTCCCGCCTGTTACAGGCCTCTTGCGGAAGCAGTCAGGGTGTCATTATAAGCGGCACCACAGATGCCGGTATCGGAGTCATGCAGCCCTAGGCACGGGTCATTTCCCTAAAACTGTATCAAATTCGCAACACATATTTACAGTTTTAACTCAAAAGACCTAGCGGCTATCAGTATTATTTTCCAGTCCAGGCCTTCTGCAGAATGCAGCCAGATCAAACTCAGCAGGCTTTTGAAGCCCGCCCCGGCGACGAAAAACCAGGGTAATAAGTAGGCGGCATCAGAAGATTGACTGACAAAAAGGAGGGAGATCTGAAAAATCAGGCACCCGCCGGGAACTTAATTGCTCCGGCAAAATCTGACGGCTATCGAAAGCAGCGAGAGAAAGGCAGCGACTTAGCGCTTTATTCGCTCGCCGCCAGCCCCAATAAAGGTATCAACACGTGATTCGATTCAGAGCGTACGGCCGGATAGCGCCCCAGCTCGGTCCAGTTATAAGAAGGTGAATGAAAGTCACTGCCCGCAGAAACCATCAGCCCGTTTTCACTGGCGTATTTTTCCAGCTCACGGCGGTGATCCGGTGATACACCCGGATATGAAACCTCGATTGCCTGGCCTCCCTGCTCAGCAAACGCGGACATTAAAAGTCTCAGTTTGGTAAATGTCATATCATATTTTGTCGGATGGGCGAGTACCGCTATACCACCGCTATCCCTGATAACATTTATTGCAGCGGACATTTCCGGCCACTGCATTTTTACATCAGCAGGCTTGCCGGTACCAAGATAGCGCTTAAAAACCTGATTCTCATTTTTTACCGCCCCGGCGGCCACTAGCGCCCTGGCAAAATGAGGCCGGCCGATTGATCCGCCCGCAGCCAGTTTCTGTGCCTCCTGCCAGATATCCGGTAACCCCTGTTTCACCAGGCGCTCACTGATGCGCCGGGCACGCTGCTGACGTAAATCATCAATCTCTGCAAGATAACTCTGTAACGCGGAATCCGTGATATCCACGCCCAGGCCAACGATATGCACCATGCGCCCATTCCACAGGCAGCTTAATTCAGTCCCGGTGATGATCCGAATCGTATCGTCATCCACCTGCTGCGCCAGCAACTCGCGGGTTCCGGATACCGAATCGTGGTCGGTTAACGCCAGCACTTCGATGCCGCAATCCAGGGCGCGACTCAATAATGCTTCCGGCGCCAGGGCACCATCCGAAGCCGTTGAGTGGCAATGTAAATCATATCTTGGAAAAACCATACGCCTTCACTATTTATAACTTGGCTACTGAACTTTATACTTGCCCCATTCTCCTGCTAAACGAGCAAACATGAAACTCTTACTCGATTTTCTGCCTGTCATCATTTTCTTTGCAGTCTACAAAACCAGCGGTGACATCATCCTGGCAACGGCGGTGCTGATCCCGGCTACCCTGCTGCAGATCGGTTACACCTGGTTTCGCTCCCACCGTATAGAAAAGATGCAACTGGTAACACTGGTGCTGGTGATTCTACTGGGTGGCGCTACCGTGCTGTTTAATGACAAAACCTTTATCCAGTGGAAGCCAACTATTGTAAACTGGCTGTTTGCCGCAGCCTTTCTCGGCAGTCAATTCATCGGTGAAAAGACGATCGTGCAACGCCTGATGGACAGCAGCATTACCCTGCCCCAGATCGCCTGGCGCAAGCTGAACGTCGCCTGGGTAATTTTTTTCGTAGCGCTGGGCGTGATCAACCTGTTTGTTGCCTTCAACTTCAGCGAAGAAACCTGGGTTAACTTTAAGCTGTTCGGCATGCTCGGACTCACGCTGGTCTTTATCATAGGCCAGGGAGTTTATCTGTCCCGCCATATTCAGAGCACAGAAGAAAGCAACGACTAAGTAACAGGAGATTGCCGTGTACTACGCTATTATCGCTCAGGACTTTGAGAACAGCCTGGAAGCACGCCTCAAGGCGCGTCCGGATCATCTGGCCCGCCTTAAACAGCTGGCCGAAGAGGGACGCCTTCTGATCGCCGGCCCTCATCCGGCAATCGATTCGGAAGATCCTGGTGAAGCCGGATTCAGTGGCAGCCTTGTCGTTGCAGAGTTTGATTCCCTGGACACAGCAACTGCATGGGCAGATGCAGATCCCTATGTAGCTGCCGGCGTCTATAAAGAAGTAACAGTAAAGCCGTATAAGAAAGTCCTGCCCTGATCATAGTCGTACAGGGAAGCAAAGATGATCTAAAGGCCCTTAAGAAAATGCCCGTCACCCACTAAGAGATCGGTGATCTTTTCGGATGACTCCAAAGGCAGCCTTTAACTCCCTTATTCACATGAAAAGGAACTCGACCATGAAACTATTGGCAAAAGCAACCGGCCTTGCCCTGGCTATCGGCCTGGCTGCAGGCGTTCAGGCTCACCCAAACCATGCTGGCTATGCTACTGACTCCAACGAGAATATTGTCCGCACCGGCTTCGGTGAGTGCTGGCGTGTAGGCACCTGGACTGAGAGCTCTGTCCAGAACGCAGTAGAAGGCTGCGACGGCTACCAGAAGCCTCAGCCAAAGCCAGCCCCGGCACCCGCTCCTAAGCCTGTTGTTAAGGTACAGCCAGCACCTGCTCCGGTACCTGCACCAGCGCCAGCGCCTAAATTCGTCGATATGCCGGTACAGCAGAGCCACATTGTCTACTTCGGCTTCGACAGCGCAGAAGTTAACCAGATTGATGAGATCGTGAACTACCTGAGCAGCCTGGACAATCTCGAGCAGATTCGCCTGGTTGGCCACGCTGACCGCCTGGGTGCCAGCGAGTACAACATCAAGCTGTCCGAGCGTCGCATGCGCTCCGTAACCGAACTGCTGGAAGATGCCGGTGTTGCACCAGGCAAAATCAGCACCGGCTTCCGTGGTGAAAATGCACCTGCAACCACCTGCAGCGGCAGTGGTGAACAGCTGAAAAAATGCCTGGCTTCCAACCGTCGCGTAGAGGTTGTGATCAACGGCGTTAAGCGCGTTCAGCAGTAATATACTGACAAAGACAAGGGCTGCATCTGCAGCCCTTTATTTTATAGCTATGAAATCACTCCTGGCATACAGCCGCCTTCTGTTGCTCCTGCTGCTAAGCACCCAGCCACTTATGACTGCGCAGGCTGCCGAATACGCCTTCCAGAAAGTCGTTTACCACATCAACTATGCCGACCCTTCGCGCATTGCCGAAACCTTCAGCAATATCGATAACCACCTGGCCGCATTAGGCGAGGATGGCGTTGATATCAAAGTTGTGGTGCACGGCAAAGCGATCGAGTATCTGACACAGGCCCGCACCGACGAGGCAAAGCAGTCCCGACTGGACAACCTCCGGCTTCAGGGCGCTGAGCTATTGGTATGTGGCAACACCCTGAAAGGATACCGGATCGAATACACAGATCTGTACGACGTAGAGGCCTCAGATGTCGTAGAAGCCGGGCTGCCAGCCATTGTTGACCTGCAGCAACGTGGCTATATCTACGTACGGCCATGAATATAAAACACTGGCTTCAGTGGCTGCCATTCGGCAAAGTCCCCCAGCTAGACCCTGCATCACTGTCACCAGCACAGTTACAGCAATACCTGATTGTCGATGTTCGCACCGGTACAGAGTGGCGCCAGAGCCATATCGCCGGCAGTCATAACCTGCCCCTACACCGTTTCAGCATCAATGCAGCATTGTTCCAGCCCCGGACCAGGAAGCCTGTCCTTTGCATCTGCCTTAGCGCTCACCGCAGCACACCGGCAGTGCGCAAGCTGCGTGAAGCAGGCATTGAGGCCTACGAACTGAAGGGAGGGATGCTCAGGTGGTGGCGACTGGGACTCCCGACGGAGAGAAGCCGGTAAACAGCCTTGATATGCTGGAAAGGGTACTGCAGAGCCTGCAGCAGATAAAAAAACGGCAGCCATATGGCTGCCGTTTTTATTTAACTGCTCTGCTTCAACCGCTTAGCCGGTAAAGACGCGGGCGTTACGGAACATGCGCATCCAGGCACCATCTTCAGCCCAGGCTTCCGGCGCCCAGCTGTTAGTGACAGCGCGGAATACACGTTCAGGGTGCGGCATCATGATAGTGACACGGCCGTCGGCAGCGGTCACACCAGAGATACCCACAGGCGAGCCATTCGGGTTCGCCGGATAAGCCTCAGTCACCTGACCGCGGTTATCGACATAGCGCAGCGCTACGCTACCGGCACCCTGCAGGCCTGCCAGGTGTGCATCATCCCGGAATTCCGCACGTCCCTCGCCATGGGCAATGGCGATCGGCATACGGGAACCCTGCATACCCTGCAGCAGGATAGAATCCGTTTCCTGAACCTCAACCATCGCCACACGTGCTTCAAACTGCTCAGAAGCGTTGCGTACAAAATGAGGCCACAGCTCTGCACCCGGAATCAGCTCATGCAGGTTGGACAGCATCTGACAGCCATTACATACGCCCAGTGCGAAGCTGTCTTCACGATTGAAGAACGCCTGGAACTGGTCGCGGGCACGGCTGTTAAACAGGATCGACTTGGCCCAGCCCTCACCGGCTCCCAGTACATCACCGTAGGAGAAGCCACCGCAGGCGACCAGACCCTTAAACTGATCCAGTGATACCCGGCCTTCCAGGATATCGCTCATGTGCACGTCAACTGCAGCGAAACCGGCGCGATCAAAAGCGGCCGCCATTTCGATATGGCCATTGACACCCTGTTCACGGATAACCGCCATCTGCGGGCGAACACCGGTGCTGATAAACGGTGCTGCGACATCTTCATTGACATCGAAGCTCAGGTCAGCGCTCAGGCCCGGATCTTCCTTATCCAGCAGGCTATCAAACTCCTGCTGAGCACAGTCAGAGTTGTCACGCAGCGACTGCATCTGATAGGAAGTTTCTGCCCACCAGCGCTGCAGCTGAACACGGCTCTCGTTGTAGATCTCTTCTTCGTCGAAGTGAACATTCAGCGTATCGTCGTCATTCAGGGTACCGATCACCTTGGCGATCTCGCCCAGACCGGCAGCGTTCAGCTCGGTCAGAACGGTTTCGAGGTCACCACGCTTCACCTGAATGACACCACCCAGTTCCTCAGCGAAGAGCGCTGCAGCCAGCTCGCTGCTATCGACAGCCAGCATATCCAGGTTGATATCCACACCGGTACGACCGGCAAACGCCATTTCGGCTACCGTGGCGAACAGACCACCGTCAGAGCGGTCATGATAGGCCAGCAGCAGCCCCTGTTCGTTCAGTTCCTGCATCGCCTGGAAGAAGGCAACCAGCAGTTCAGGCTGATCGACATCAGGTACTTCCTGACCGACCTGGCTGAATACCTGGGCCAGTGCAGACAGACCCAGACGGTTGTTACCGTTACCCAGATCCAGCAGGATCAGGTCGGTCTCGCCCTGATCGGTACGCAGCTGCGGAGTCAGTGTCTTACGCGCATCCAGCACCGGTGCAAAACCGGTGATCACCAGCGACATCGGCGCCGTCACCGACTTGTCTTCACCCTCATCGTTCCACACGGTACGCATGGACATAGAGTCCTTACCAACCGGGATAGTAATGCCCAGCTGCGGACACAGCTCCATACCCACCGCTTTCACGGTGTCGTACAGTTTTTCATCTTCGCCCGGGTGGCCAGCGGCACACATCCAGTTAGCGGACAGCTTGATATTCACGATATCTTCGATACGGGCACCGGCCAGGTTGGTCACGGTTTCACCGATCGCCATCCGGCCCGAGGCTGGGGAATCAACCAGCGCCAGCGGGGTGCGCTCACCCATCGCCATCGCCTCACCTGCGTTGGTGTCGTAAGCGGCGGTGGTCACGGCACAATCCGCCACCGGTACCTGCCACGGGCCAACCATCTGATCGCGGGCAACCATGCCGGTAATGGAGCGGTCACCGATGGTAATCAGGAAAGACTTGGACGCTACTGCAGGCAGCTTCATTACGCGCTCAGCGGCTTCTTCCAGATCGATGTTGCTGGCATCAAAGGCAGGCACTTCGTAGGTCTTACGCTCAACACGGCGATGCATCTTCGGCGGCTTGCCGAACAGCACGCTCATTGGCAGATCAACCGGCTTGTTCTCGAAGTGGGTATCGCCCAGGGTCAGGTGATGTTCATCGGTCGCTTCACCGACGATAGCGTATGGGCAGCGTTCGCGGGCACAGATCGCTTCAAAGCGGGCCAGGTCTTTTGGCTCAACTGCCATCACGTAGCGCTCCTGCGCTTCGTTACACCAGATCGCCAGCGGGCTCATACCCGGCTCATCGTTGTTGACATTACGCAGCTCGAAGTTACCGCCGCGGCCGCCGTCTTTGACCAGCTCAGGGAAAGCGTTGGACAGACCACCGGCGCCCACATCATGGATAAAGGCTATCGGGTTCTCATCACCCTGCTGCCAGCACTGGTCGATCACTTCCTGACAGCGACGCTCCAGTTCCGGGTTATCACGCTGTACGGAAGCAAAATCCAGATCGGCAGAAGAAGTACCGGAAGACATGGAGGAAGCCGCACCGCCACCCAGGCCGATCTGCATCGCAGGGCCACCCAGACAGATCAGCTTGGCACCCACAGGGATCTCGCCCTTATCAACATGCTCGGTACGGATATTACCGAAGCCACCAGCGATCATGATCGGCTTGTGGTAACCACGCACCTCTTCACCGGCTGCGCCGTTCACCTTCTGTTCGAAGGTACGGAAGTAACCGTTCAGGGCCGGACGACCAAATTCATTGTTGAACGCAGCGCCACCGATCGGGCCTTCGATCATGATATCCAGTGCGGAGACGATACGCTCAGGCTTGCCATACTGACTTTCCCATGGCTGTTCGAAGCCCGGGATATTCAGGTCAGAAACGGTAAAACCGGTCAGGCCTGCCTTTGGCTTGGAGCCTTTACCGGTCGCGCCTTCGTCGCGGATCTCACCACCGGAACCGGTCGCCGCACCGGAGTGAGGCGCAATAGCCGTCGGGTGGTTATGGGTTTCCACCTTCATCAGGATAGCGATCTCTTCCTGATTGTAGCTGTACTCTTTGCCATCCGGTTTCGGGAAGAAACGCCCGGCTGTGGAACCATTCATCACAGCAGCGTTGTCAGAGTAAGCAGAAAGGATGTTCTCGCCGCCCATCTCGTTGGTATTGCGGATCATGGCGAACAGGGACTTATCCTGCGCTTCGCCATCGATATCCCATGAAGCATTAAAGATCTTATGACGGCAATGCTCTGAGTTCGCCTGTGCGAACATCATCAGCTCAACATCAGTCGGGTTACGTCCCAGCTCCTGGAAGGCATTAACCAGATAATCGATCTCGTCCTCTGCCAGCGCCAGTCCCAGCTCTACGTTGGCAGCCTCCAGTGCCGGACGGCCCCCTGCCAGCACATCGACAGTTGTCAGCGGCTTCGGCTCTTCATTACGGAACAGTCCCTGAGCCTGATCCATCTCCGATAGCACAGCTTCTACCATACGGTCATGCAGGATTGCTTCTACCTGCGCCTGTTCAGCCTGATTCAGATCGCCGGTCACGTAGTAAGCGATACCGCGCTCCAGGCGCTTCACAGCATTCAGGCCACAGTTATGGGCGATATCTGTCGCTTTGGAAGACCATGGCGAGATCGTTCCCAGACGAGGCACAACCAGAAACAGCTGGCCTTCAGGCGCTTCAACTTTATCCGCTTTGGGGCCATATCGCAGAATACGGTCCAGCACGGCCAGCTCATCTGCAGACAATGCCTGTTCCTGCTCAGCAAAGTGCATAAATTCACCGTACAGGCCGGTAACGGCAGGAACTTTAGACTGAAGAACGGACAACAGCTTATCGTGACGGAAAGCAGAGAGAGCGGGGGCTCCACGCAGTGCAAGCATGTTTTTCACAAGCCTCTTGGATGACTGCCTCAGGGGACAGTGGTTACATGAGATAACAAAGGCTGAATTCTACCCGAAACAGGCGGTTTTAGGCCAGAAAAGAGCCATCTCAATTCTGTAACAAAGCGACCCGAAAGATGCCCGCAGGCAGAGACAGGTGCATCTCGATGACAAAAATGAAAGAATGTCTTGCCGTTAACGCACAGCACTGTTAAACCAACTCAGCCACCGGACGCAGACACCGAAATCAGGCAGTGACAGACTGCTGATGCAGACAGAGGATATTGAAGCGAATGATACAGACCACCTTCTCACCAGCACGCCTGTTCGGCTAAGTATTTGCCGGCATAGCATGAAGCTGTTTGACCTGCGTAAGAAAAAGGATCTTTTCCACCTGCTGGCCATGGTGGCACTGCTCTGTATCCCCGCTATTCTCAGCTATAACAGTAAAACCCAGCTTCAGGTTATCCGCGAGAGCGGTACGCTTCGCGTCGTCACCACCAACACCCACAGCACTTATTTTATCGAGCGCGACAAACCGGCCGGCTTTGAGTACGAGCTGGTACAGGCATTCGCCGACCACCTTGGCGTCGAGGCCAAATTTGAGATCGCCAGCAATGTCGGCGACGTTATGGAAACCATACAACGTCGTGACGCGCACCTTGCCGCCGCGATGCTGACCGTCACGGCCGATCGCCTGCGCAGATTCGACTTTGCCCCGCCCTATATGTATAGCGCTTCCACCGTGGTATACCGGATTACCCGAGGTAAGGAGCCTCCGCGCTCGGTGCAGGACATGATTGGCCGGGAGGTGCGCATCGTCGCCAACAGCAGCTACGAGGAATCTCTGCGACGACTTCAGGATCAATATCCTGAGCTGAGCTGGCAGAGCAGCGAAGAAGAAGCCACGGTTGAACTGATGGAAGCCGTGCACCAACGCAAGCTTGACCTGACGGTATTGGATGAAGTCTCCTTCAATGCCCAGAAAAGCTTCTTCCCGGGCCTTAACAGCGGCTTCACGCTGGATGAATCGCAACCCCTGGCATGGATGCTCCCTCCGCATCCGGATGAGTCACTGAAACGCGCCCTGGTCCGCTTTTTCCTGCGCACGGAAACCCAGACGCTGATTAAGAATCTGAAAGAGAAGTACTTCGCCCGCCGGAACCAGCTGGACTACTTTGACACTGTCACTTTCAAAAAGGATATGAAAAAGCGACTGCCGAAACTGGAGCAGTACTTTCATATGGCAGAGCAGGAAACCGATATAGACTGGAAACTGCTTGCCGCGATCGCCTATCAGGAAAGTCACTGGAATCCGAAAGCCGTATCACCCACCGGCGTTCGCGGCGTGATGATGCTGACCCGGGCGACCGCAAAAGAGATGGGGGTTAAAGACCGGACCGATCCGCGCCAGAGCATCATGGGCGGCGCCCACTACCTGATCAAGGTCATGAGCAAGATCCCAAAGCGGATTACCGGTAAAGACCGCTTCTGGATGGCGCTGGCTGGTTACAACGTCGGCTTTGGCCATCTGGAAGATGCCCGCATCCTGGCCTCCCGGGCCGGCGAGAATCCGGACCGCTGGGAAACCGTAAAGAAATTCCTGCCACTGCTAACCAAACCGAAATACTACAAGACCGTTAAACGCGGTTATGCCCGGGGCTACGAGCCGGTGGCCTATGTACGCAACATTCGCAAGTATATTGCCCTGCTGCGCTGGGAACTGCAGGTCAATCAGATCAAAAAGCAGCGGGAACTGGAACAGCTGATCGAAGCGGAGGCACTTCAGCCAGACACTCCTGATGAGCAGACGGAAGACTTTCCGCCCGTACTCTGAACATACAGGATGCCCGCCCTGAACACCTGAGCCCGAAGCCCTTAGCCCTAGCCTTCGATCAACCCGCCTCTTCCTTACCAGAACAACAGCGCCCTGTTTCCGGCACTTCGCCTGCAGCCTGCTCGGCCCGCTTTTGCGCCTTTTTCTGCGCCCGGCGCTGACGGAAAAAGGCACTGATTCGTTCACTGCACTGCTCGGCCATCACCCCTCCCCGGTAGTCCACCAGATGATTCATCCAGGGCTGGCCGAACACTTTGCCATTACTGATAACCGCCCCCGCCTTAGGCTCCGTCGCCCCGAACACGACCCGCCTTATACGGGCATGAACGATGGCGCCGGCACACATGGTACAGGGCTCAATAGTGACATAGAGCTCGGCATCCACCAGGCGGTAGTTCTCAACCGCCTGCGCAGCCGCCCTCAGCGCCATAATCTCAGCGTGCGCTGTTGGGTCATGACCGCTGATCGGATGGTTCCAGCCTTCACCGATCACCTTATCGTTGAGGACGATCACAGCCCCCACCGGCACCTCTCCCAGATCTGCCGCTCGCTCTGCCAGCTGCAAGGCATGCTTCATCCAGCGCAGCTCGGTGTCATCAGGTTGCTCTTCGGTGTCGGGTATCTGTTCGGCCATAACTGTCCATCGGAATCGGCAGAGTAAATGCCTATTATCCACCAAGATGCCCGGTTTGAAAAAGCCCGGTACGGACTCGGGCTGCGGACAACAAAAAACCCGCACAGCCTTCGCCATGCGGGTTTTCTCAGTACTGGTAGCTTATGGCCCTAAACCAGCGGCCACACAGCAGTATCCGGCCTTATTCCCACTCGATAGTAGCAGGCGGCTTGGAGCTGACATCATAAGCCACGCGAGAGATATGCGGGATCTCGTTGATGATACGGCCGGAAACAGTTTCCAGCAGTTCATACGGCAGATGCGCCCAGCGGGCTGTCATAAAGTCGATAGTCTCAACCGCACGCAGTGACACCACGTACTCGTAGCGACGACCGTCACCAACAACACCGACGGATTTTACTGGCAGGAAGACTACGAATGCCTGGCTGGTCTTATGGTACCAATCAGCCTTATGCAGCTCTTCGATGAAGATTGCATCCGCTTCACGCAGGATATCGGCATATTCTTTCTTAACTTCGCCCAGAATACGCACACCCAGACCCGGCCCCGGGAACGGGTGACGATATACCATGTCGTAAGGCAGCCCCAGCTCCAGCCCCAGCTTGCGCACTTCGTCCTTGAACAGCTCACGCAGCGGTTCAACCAGCTCCATCTTCATGTCTTCCGGCAGTCCACCCACATTGTGGTGGGACTTGATGACGTGTGCCTTACCGGTCTTAGCTGCAGCGGACTCGATTACGTCAGGGTAGATAGTGCCCTGTGCCAGGAAGTGAACATCGGTCAGCTTGGCAGCTTCTTCATCAAACACTTCAATAAAAGTGTTACCGATGATCTTACGCTTGGCTTCAGGATCAGCCTCACCGGCCAGACGCCCCAGGAACAGGTCTTCAGACTCAGAGCGGATCACTTTAACGCCCATGTTCTTAGCGAACATGTCCATTACCTGATCGCCTTCATGTTTACGCAGCAGACCGTTGTCTACAAATACGCAGGTCAGCTGATCGCCGATCGCCTTGTGCAGCAGGGCAGCGACAACGGAGGAGTCTACGCCGCCGGACAGACCCAGCAGTACCTTCTGGTTACCGACCTGTGCGCGTACTTTCTCGATCTGATCCGCGATGATATTTGCTGAAGTCCAGAGTTTCTCGGCACCACAGATTTCACTGACAAAGCGCTCCAGCATACGGCCGCCCTGCTTGGTGTGCGTCACCTCAGGGTGGAACTGTACGCCGTAGAAGCCTTTCTTAGGATCACACATCGCCGCGATCGGAGCCGAGTCGGTGGACGCGATCACACCGAAGCCTTCCGGCAGAGCAGTGACCTTGTCACCGTGGCTCATCCATACGTCCAGCAACAGAGAACCGTTGTTGGAAACGTGATCCTCGATACCTTCCAGCAGACGGCTCGGATGATCGCCCAGACGGACCTTGGCGTAGCCAAACTCACGCTTATCGGATGTCTCAACCTTGCCACCCATCTGGGCGGCCATGGTCTGCATGCCGTAGCAGATACCCAGTACAGGTACACCCAGCTCAAAAACCAGCTCAGGCGCTCGCGGAGAGTCGCCTTCAGTTACCGACTCAGGACCACCGGCCAGGATCACACCCTTAGGGGCAAATTCACGGATATCTTCATCCGCCATATCCCATGGGTAGATCTCACAGAACACACCGATCTCGCGAATACGACGCGCGATCAGCTGAGTGTACTGGGAACCGAAATCCAGAATCAGGATTTTGTGAGCATGAATATCTTGTGTCATCTTCTCAGTATCTCCACCGCTTGCACTGTATGGGTGGATCCCATACGCGGATGCAAAAAAAAAAGGGGGCGGTCAGACACCGCCCCACTCTTCGGGGATTAGTTAATTAACCAACGCGATAGTTTGGCGCTTCTTTAGTGATGCTCACATCGTGAACATGACTTTCAGCCATACCCGCATTGGTGATCCGTACGAACTGAGGCACTGTGCGCATGGTTTCAATATCGCCACTACCGGTGTAACCCATAGAAGCACGCAGACCACCCACCAGCTGGTGAACGACGCCGGCCATCGGGCCCTTACAAGGCACGCGACCCTCGATGCCTTCCGGTACCAGCTTCTCAACGCCCTTAGAGGCATCCTGGAAGTAACGGTCGGAAGAACCGGTGCTCTGCGCCATGGCGCCTAGAGAACCCATACCACGGTAGGACTTAAACGCACGGCCCTGGAACAACTCCACTTCACCTGGCGCTTCATCAGTACCGGCCAGCATAGAGCCAACCATCACCGCAGATGCACCTGCAGCGACCGCTTTCGCCACATCGCCGGAGAAGCGGATACCACCGTCGGCGATGCAAGGTACGCCGCGCTCTTTCAGCGCCGCAGAAACGTTCGCCACTGCACTGATCTGAGGTACACCGATACCGGCAACGATACGGGTCGTACAGATAGAACCCGGGCCAATACCAACCTTCACACCATCAGCACCGGCATCGGCCAGCGCGATTGCGGCTTCAGCCGTAGCGATGTTGCCACCGATCACCTGTACCTGAGGATAAGTCTGCTTCACCCAGGCCACGCGGTCGATTACACCTTTGGAGTGGCCATGCGCTGTATCAACGATGATAACGTCAACACCGGCATCAACCAGCGCGGTTACGCGGTCAGGGGTTTCAGGACCTGTACCGACTGCAGCACCGACGATCAGGCGACCCTGATCATCCTTTGCTGCCAGCGGGAAAGCCTGCGCCTTGTACATGTCTTTAACAGTCATCATGCCGCGCAGGTTTTCTTTTTCATCGACAACCAGAATCTTCTCGATACGGTGCTTACGCAGCAGGTTGCGGACTTTATCTTTATCCACACCTTCCTGAACCGTTACCAGATTGGCTTTTGGAGTCATGATGGATGCCACAGTTGCATCCAGGTAATTTTCAAAACGCATATCACGGCTGGTAACGATACCAACCAGTTCACCGTTATCCACCACTGGGAAACCGGAGAAGCCCATGCGGTCAGCCAGCTGACGCAATTCACCAACAGTCATATCAGAAGTACAGGTAACAGGGTCGTTAACCACACCTGCTTCGTACTTCTTCACGCGACGAACTTCTGCCGCCTGCTCTTCGATGGTCAGGTTTTTGTGGATAATACCAATACCACCTTCCTGTGCCATCGCGATAGCCAGACGGGACTCGGTCACCGTATCCATTGCAGCAGATACCAGTGGAATGTTCAGTTCGATGCCTTTGGTCAGGCGTGTTTTCAGGGAAACATCCTTCGGCAATACCTCGGAGTAACCCGGTACCAGCAACACATCGTCAAAGGTGAGTGCATCCTCAGCAATTCGCAACATTCTTGACCAGCCTGTATATCTATAGTGGTGAAAAGATAAACGCGAAATTATACAGCTATTAGACTTTCCGCTCAAATCGATTAAGCGCTAAATTATTCATATAGACAACCCGCCGCCACTTATCTCAGTCCCGGAACTTCAGCGGCCTCCGCAGATACCGGACCTTTCATCGAGCAGACCGGAACCGTACAGCTGAACGGATCCCGACGACAGCGGTTCAGACCGTCTTCCAGCTGAGGTATGATGCTGCCCATGCACTATCAAACCTCAGAACCAGCGCGCTCAGTCCGCGCCATCAGTGTCAGTGAACTGAATCGCCAGGTGCGGGGTTTGCTGGAAAGCTCCTTCCTGCTGATCAATGTCGAGGGCGAGATCTCCAACTTTGTCCGCCCCAGCTCCGGCCACTGGTACTTCACCCTCAAGGATGAACAGGCTCAGGTACGCTGTGCCATGTTCCGCAACCGCAACCAGTACCTGAAATACCAGCCCAAAAACGGCGACCGGGTGATACTGCGGGCCAAAGTCAGTCTCTATGAGGGCCGTGGTGACTACCAGCTGATCGGTGAATTTCTCGAAGAGAGTGGTACCGGCACCCTGCAACAGGCGTTCGAGCAGCTGAAAACCCGGCTGCAGCATGAAGGCCTGTTCTCCGCCGATTTCAAGCAGCCACTGCCGGAACACCCGCACCATATCGGTGTTATCACCTCTCCCACCGGTGCCGCGATACACGATATTCTGACCGTATTAAAACGACGTTTCCCCGGTATGCCGGTCACCCTCTACCCGGTGGCAGTGCAGGGCAATGAGGCCGCCGGCCAGATCCGCCGCGCCATTGAGATCGCTAACAAGCATAGGGCCTGTGACGTACTGATCGTCGGCCGGGGCGGCGGCTCGCTGGAAGACCTCTGGCCATTTAACGAAGAGGTTGTGGCACGGGCTATATTTGCCTCAGAGATTCCAATCGTCAGTGCGGTCGGGCACGAGGTCGATGTAGTGATCAGTGACTTTGTTGCCGATCACCGCGCGGCGACGCCATCGGCGGCGGCAGAGTTACTCAGCCCCGATCAGCACAACCTGAAGCTGCGCCTGAATCAGCTTAAGTTAAGGCTGCAGCAGCAGCTGAGTCAGCGCCTGCGCCGTGATCAGGAGCGGGTGAGCGCCCTGCGCAATCGTCTGCGCCATCCCGGAGAACGCCTGCGCCAACAGAGCCAGCGCCTGGACGAACTGGAGTTGCGGCTGCACAAGGCCCTGCAGCAGCGCATCCAGCGCGATCATACCCGGCTGGAATACCTCAGCGCCCGACTGGATCAGCAGCGGCCGGAACGCCGACTCCGGCAGTATCAGCAACAACTTCAGCAACTGCAACACCAGCTGGACCAGCTGATGCAGCAGAAACTACACAATACCCGGTTAAGGTTTCAGCACCTGGCAGGCCAGCTCCATACGGTCAGCCCGCTGGCTACCCTGGAACGCGGCTACGCCATTGTTCAGGATGACAAAGGCCGGGTTCTGCAGGATGCAGCAAAGGCTACTCCGGGACAGAAAATCGAAGCCCGGCTACATCGTGGTCGCCTGCAATGCACCGTCGACAGTATCACCGAGGAATTTATATGAGCGCTATACGCCCGCTGATCGCTGCTATTGCCCTGATGCTCGCCGCGCTCAGCCTGCCGCTGCAGGCGCAGCGACTGCCTGAAGAATCACGGGTCCCCGGCGGTATCGCCCTGATTCCACTCGCAGGCCTGGCTGCCGACAAAAAACCCAGTGCCTGGTACAAAAGCAACCGGGTGATGGTGATCAGCAGCCAGGGCACCTCACTGCAAGATCAGGCCCACTGGATCGCCGTGGCAGGCATCCCCCTGAAAGCCAATCCGAAGAAAAAACAACACCTGCGCGCCAACGCCACCTCCTACTACTTCGATATTGACGGGAAAGAATACAAGGCCCAGTACCTGACGGTAAAAAACAAGCGCCATGTCAATCCTGATCCCAAGGATATCGCCCGCTGGCGCAAGGAAAAGGCCGAGATGGTTGCCGCCTTCAAGCACTGGAGCAACCCAGAAGAGCCAGTCACCCGTTTTGAACTACCGGCCAAAGGCCCTTTCAGCAGCCCGTTTGGCCTGAAACGTTTCTTTAATAAGCAGCCACGTAACCCACACAGCGGCCTGGATATCGCCGCCCCCCAGGGCGCCCCCATTACCGCTCCTGCTGCGGGCAAGGTGGTCGCGGTTGGCAATTACTTCTTTAACGGCAACACGGTGATCCTCGATCATGGCAATGGCCTCACCACCCTCTACTGTCATATGAGCCGTATAGACGTAAAGATGGGTGATCAGCTAAAAACCGGCGATTCAATCGGTGCTATTGGTAAGACAGGACGTGTCACCGGTCCGCACCTGCACTGGACGGTGAGTCTGAATAACACCCGGGTCAACCCGCTGCTTTTTGTAGAAGGAAAATAATTTCCAGTCACAACACAGGTTGGGATGCGCCGCTCACAATGATTGCCAAATCAAGGCATCGAAGACGCGGCTCAACCCAACCCTGGCCCGAACCCGAATCTCACAATATCCCACCACTATCGCCACCGCATCCGGCTGCACGACGGCATACCTAACCGATCCGTGTCATGTGCGAAAGCCCCTCAGATGCCACGAACATCAGATGCCACGAATAAGTCAAAACCAATCAGCAAAGTCTTAAAAGCAATTAAAACGTCCGGCACGCCTGCCAGAGCCAGGCAGTAACCCCACGAAGAGATTGCCCATATCCGTGTTTCTTAGCAAAGCTTCCAACCCTTTTTTCAGGGAAGGATTCAACCTATATAAATCAATCAGTTAGCGCCCACCCCAAAAAAAGGGGAAAATGACCGATTCCGCCGTAAGCTCTTTAAAAACCAGAGAAAACGCTTTAAGTTCTCTAGTTCACTGCCGTACAGGCAGCTAAGAAAATTGGGCACCCAAAGGCGCGATTATCTTGATGGTTCACTGCCGTACAGGCAGCTAAGAAAATAGTCGCAGGCCCGCAGCTCGCGATAGTCGAGTTCACTGCCGTACAGGCAGCTAAGAAATGCTGGCCTGACTGCCAGACCACGGTTTGAGGGTTCACTGCCGTACAGGCAGCTAAGAAATTTATCCGGTGCCTTGTGGCGGGTTTGTCGGGGTTCACTGCCGTACAGGCAGCTAAGAAAAATAATCAATGCTGGTTTCAAACTTCCGGAGGGTTCACTGCCGTACAGGCAGCTAAGAAATGCTCAGCAGTTGGGCAGAATTCGTCGAGATTGTTCACTGCCGTACAGGCAGCTAAGAAATGAGCAAGGCAGCGGTGCCGACGATCAGGGGGTTCACTGCCGTACAGGCAACTAAGAAAAACCAGCCGCATCAGCATCGGTAACACCCCAGGTTCACTGCCGTACAGGCAGAGTGGTATTGAGATATAAGGACAGGAGCCAGCCATAGGCTGGCCCCTTTCCTGGATTTCACTACGTCCACATACAGTCGTCATTCAAACAATAAATCCAAAGAATCAGGCTGCGTTTTTATCTCAAGCCCGGCATACTGGCGGCTAAGGAAGCTCTGTTTAATGCCATCCAAACAAAGGACTTGTACTATGGATGACTTCTCCCCGTCTGACCTGAAAACCATTCTCCACTCCAAAAGGGCGAATCTCTACTACCTGCAGCATTGCCGGGTACTGGTGAACGGTGGTCGAGTGGAATACGTCACCGACGAGGCAAGCCGCTCGCGCTACTGGAATATCCCCATCGCCAACACCACTTGTATCCTGCTGGGCACGGGTACTTCGGTGACACAGGCTGCGATGCGGGAGCTGGCGAAGGCCGGGGTATTGGTCGGATTCTGTGGCGGTGGCGGCACCCCCTTGTTCAGCGCCAATGAAATGGATGTGGAAGCGGCCTGGTTTGCGCCGCAAAGTGAATATCGCCCCACCGAGTACCTGCAACATTGGGTGCGTTTCTGGTTTGATGATGAGCGGCGCCTCAATACCGCCAAACGGATGCAGCAGGCTCGGCTGGATCGTATCGCCCACCGCTGGCTGGATAATCGCAGCCTGAAGGATGCGGGCTTCATGCCAGCAGCCGATCAGTTGCAAGCCTTGCTAACAAAACACCGTCATAGTATTGAACAATCTGGCAATAGCACCGAGCTGCTCACCGGCGAAGCCCGCTTAACCAAATCGCTGTTCGCACTGGCCGCCCGCACCGTCGGTTACGAGGACTTTACCCGCGCCAAACGTGGTAAGGGTACAGATCCAGCCAACCGCTTTCTCGATCATGGTAACTATCTGGCTTACGGCCTGGGAGCCACCGCCTGCTGGGTACTGGGTCTGCCTCATGGATTGGCAGTACTGCACGGCAAAACACGCCGTGGCGGTCTGGTTTTTGATACTGCCGACCTGGTGAAAGACGCCACTATACTGCCGCAAGCCTTTATCTCCGCCATGCGTGGTGATGATGAGCAAACCTTTCGCCAAGCCTGCATCGAACAGCTGACCCAGAGCGAAGCCCTCGACTTTATGATCGACACCCTTCAACAAGTTGCCCTCGCCGAAGGCAGCGACGCGTTATGAATATCCTGTTGATCGCCCAGTGCCAAAAGAATGCGCTGAAAGAAACCCGCCGCATTCTGGATCAGTTCGCCGAACGCCGTGGCGACCGGAGCTGGCAAACACCAATTACCCAGGCAGGCCTGAATACCCTGCACGCATTGCTACGAAAAACCGCACGTAAAAACACCGCGGTCGCCTGCCACTGGATACGGGGACGAAATCACAGCGAACTGATATGGATTATCGGCGATGCATCACGCTTTAACAGCCAGGGTGCCGTCCCCACCAATAGCACCCGCCGCAATGTGCTGCGCCAGCAAGATGAGAACGACTGGCACAGCGGTGAGCTGATCAAACGCCTCGCCATCCTGGCCGCCTTGCTGCACGACCTGGGGAAGGCCTGTATTGCCTTCCAGAACAAGCTGAAAGATTTTCACCACAGCCCACCCAACCTCTACCGCCATGAGTGGATATCACTCAGATTGCTACAAAGCTTTGTCGGCAATGACAGCGACGATCAGAGCTGGCTGCAGCGATTGGCCGACACGCCCGGTGATGAGCAGCAATGGCTGGGCCGCCTGGAACAGGAACAACCTGGTCAGACCAGCTCCGCGCCACTGAAAAACCTACCGCCGCTGGCCCAGATAGTCGGCTGGCTGATCGTCAGCCACCACCGACTACCGAAGTTTCCCAACAATGACCCCGACGCCCGTGTCAGCAGTGGTAATCTGAATCGGTTACTCAGCGAGATTACCGCAGCTTGGAATCAACCCCACTACACCAATGATCCACCGCAGGATGCCAAACCCTACTGGCAGTTTGATGGCCCGTTGCCGGTAGCCAGTAAACTCTGGCAAAAACAGGTAAGTCGCACCGCTAATGCCCTGCTGAAGCAGCACAACAGCCCACACCTTACGCCGGATAACGGTTACCTGCTCCATCTGTCGCGACTTAGCCTGATGCTGGCAGACCATAACTACTCCAGCCTTAGCGATAAAAGCCACCGCGACTGGGTTGTCGGTGACAGCGCCTGCACTTTGGGCGCAAACACCAAACCGGGACAGCGCGGCTTCAAACAAACCCTGGATGCCCATCTGTTGGGTGTCGCGCGCCTGGCCGGGCTGGTCGCCCATAGCCTGCCCAAACTGGATGATCACCTGCCCCGCCTGGCCAACCACAAAGGGCTGAGAAAACGCAGCAAAGCCCCCTTTCAGTGGCAGAACAAAGCCTTTGATCTCGCTGAATCACTTCGCCACGCCAGCGAACAACAAGGGTTCTTTGCCATCAACATGGCCTCCACCGGCTGCGGTAAGACACTGGCTAACGCCCGCATCATGTGTGGTTTGGCCGCGCCGGAAAAAGGCGCCCGTTTCAGTATCGCTTTGGGATTACGCACGCTCACCCTACAAACCGGCGAAGCCCTGCGTAAGCGGTTACATCTCAACGATGACGAACTAGCCATTCGCGTTGGCGGTAGTGCCAGCCGAAAGCTGTTTGAGCACCAGCAGGAGGAAAAGGAGAGAGAAGGCTCGGAATCCGCCGCCGAGCTTGAAGATGAAAGCTGCCATATTTGTTACGAAGGTGACTTTCAGCAGCACCCGCTGCTATCTCGGCTCAGCCATAATCCGGAGATTAAAAAACTGCTGGCTGCTCCCCTTCTCAGCTGTACCGTCGACCATCTGGTACCAGCCACTGAAGGCATCCGAGGCGGGCGGCAGATCGCCCCGATGCTGCGCCTGCTTACAGCCGATTTGATACTGGATGAGATAGACGATTTCGATATCGGAGACCTCCCGGCCCTGACCCGGCTGGTGCATTTCGCCGCGATGCTGGGTTCACGGGTACTGCTCTCCTCCGCCACCCTGCCCCCGACTCTGGTCGAAGGACTCTACAACGCCTACCGGGATGGTCGCAAAATATACCAGCGCAATAGGGGCGACAAGCCCGGCGCAGAGGTCAATATCTGCTGCGCCTGGTTCGATGAAAACGCCAGTGCCCACCATGATTGTGCAACCACAGAAACATTCGCCACCGCCCATCAACAGTTTGTAAAACAGCGAACGAAAAAACTGGCTACTGCCATAGTGCGCCGCCGGGGAGAACTGATTCCGTTTGAGCCCGGTAAGATCAAAAGTAAACTTATCCGCCAGCAGCTGGCGCAGCTTCTGCAGCAACAGGCAATAGCCCTGCATCAAGGCCATGCTGAGCAAGATCCACATTCCGGGAAACAGGTCTCATTCGGGCTGATCCGCATGGCCAATATAGAACCGCTGTTCGATGTCGCCTTGGAGCTGTTCAAGCTGCCTGTCCCTGACGACATACAGATCCACCTCTGCGCCTACCACTCACAGTACCCTTTACTGCTGCGCTCGCGCATTGAAAAGATGCTGGATGGCTTACTACAACGCCATGATGAAAAAGCAGTGTTTGATCACCCGGAAGTTCGCCAGCGGCTGGATAGCTATAGCGCCAAAGATCAGATCTTTATTGTACTGGGCTCCCCTGTAACCGAAGTTGGCCGCGACCACGACTATGACTGGGCGATCGTTGAACCCTCCTCCATGCGATCCATTATCCAGTTAGCCGGGCGTATCCGTCGCCACCGCCCTGGCCCTTGCGAGCTGACCAATATCCAGCTGCTGAATACCAATATGAAAGCACTGGAGTTTTCCGGTCAGCCTGCCTACTGCAAACCCGGCTTTGAAAATAAAGATAACCGCCTGATCAGTCATCAGCTGGATAGCTTGCTGACCGACCAACAATGGCAAACCATCGATGCCCGCCCACGAATTATTGAAGGTGACAGCCTGAACCCGAACAGCAGCCTGGTAGATCTGGAGCATCACCGCCTAAGGAAGCTGATGTATCAACCAGCGCCGCAGCAAAACGCTCTAAGTCCGGAAGCACTGGCAAAACTAACACCGCGTCAACGGGACAAGCTCACGCCACCGGAAATACCACTCTGTGCCAGCAGCTGGTATCTGCAACCACTGGCACAACTGAGCGGCGACTTGCCCACAATACAACCATTTCGCAAACAAACCGGAGACGAAGTAGAACTGGTGCTACTGCCGGATGAGGATGAAGAAGATGCCCTGCTGCATGAAGTGCATCAGCCAGATGGCAGGCGCGGCGACAACTGTTATCTGAATGCAGAAAACAAGTTGCAGCGCATCGAGCTGGCACCCAATAAAGGCATCGCGATCTGGGGCTGCGAAGACTATATGGAAGCATTGACCGAGCTGGCCGAGAGTATGGAGATGGGGCTTGATCGCTGCGCAAAAATCTATGGTCGCCTCAGCTTACCCAAACCGGGAGTAGATGGCAGAGGCTGGCGTTTTCACCCGGCGCTGGGTTTTGCAAAGGGGCAATAGTCACTAAGTGGCGACTTTCCGCTCCTACCGAGCAGTAGCAACTGTCTCCAGTAAATAAGGAAAACTATGTCCTATCAACCTTGTTGATCCGCCCAGAGGGAATATAGAACATCTGCGAAATCGACGGCTGTTAGTTCTCCCTTTACCAGATCAACCATCGCATCGGCTAACTGATCATTATCATGGGTCAGTTCGTAATCATTCAGAGATAGATACTCCAGGCAGACGGCAAGACCAGTGCGTTTGTTGGCGTCCGACAGGTTATGCCCTACTGCGATTACTTGCGCATAGCTGGCTGCAATTTCGAAAACATCATCTAATCCGCTATAACATATTGCATTGTCCACACGAGCTAGCGCCCCGCAAAGACCACCGTAATCAGGCTGACCGCAATGCCCTGGCTCAGATTCGAGAATTTTCGAATTAATCTCTAACACTCGCTCAGGGGGGAAGTGGATTAGCTGCATTACATATCAGCCAAGCGAGCAAACGTCTTTTTATGAGTACGCAGTACCAGCTTGGTTTCAGATTTTACAATCTGTTTCCCAGTCTCACCTTCTAGAGATAGGGACCGCGTCGCCTTGATTTTCGGACGCTTAACCAGATCAACACCATAACGTCTCTTACTCTGGGACATAGCCTCAACCTTATAAATCGCATAGTTACGAAGATAGTAGCACAGGCCTCTAAAGCTATCTGCACACTGATTGAATGTCATAAATGGATTGAAAGGGCCAGCTCCCTGCGGCCCACTGCCTATTCGGCAGAGTAAAGAGGTAAGAAAACATCAACACTATTTTCTAAGCTGCCTTAACGGCAGAAGCATACACATCCCATCAATCCCCATAGTGCAATTTTTAAAATATCAATACTATGGATTGATCGAGATACAAGAGCACGATAGCATGCTCCGACAGCGATTCGCAATGTTACCGAAACCAATGCGTTTACGAGGCGCTTATGACTAATACTCCACAGGGAACCGGAGCACTTCGCCAGCTGATGCAGGGCTTTATTGCCGAACGCCTGCAAAGCAAGGTGGAAAAGCTGGCACCGGATGACCCTCGCTATGAAAAGCTGCAACAGCAATATCAATACGCCAACTGGCTGGAGGACGCCGCCCGGCGAGTCAGCCAGCTGCAGGTGGTCACCCACTCGCTGAAGGCGGTGCATCCCGATGCCCGTGGCACTAATCTCTTCGTCGAGCCCGACAACCTAAACCAACACCCGCTAATCGGCAGTCATCTGCTGGATGATAACTTTGCGCCTGATGTTGTCGGCAATGCTGCCGCATTAGATGTCTATAAATTTCTGAAGCTGGAACAAGACGGTGCTAGCCTGCTAAGCCTGGCAAAGGCTGGTGATGCCGCTTTTAAAGCGGCACTCAGCGACAACCCAGAACAAGCCGATGCATGGTGCAGTGCCTTTGCCGGTATCACCGAAGGCGGTACAGCCCCCTCCAGCCACAGTCGCGCCAAGCAGCTGTACTGGCTCGTCGGTGAAGACCCGACCGATAACGATGATTACCATCTACTGGCGCCGCTGCATGCCACCTCGCTCACGCATCGAATATTCACTGAACTGAATGAGTGTCGCTTTGGCGATGCGTTCAAAGCAGCCCGTCAGGCCCGGCGCGATAAAAAGGAAGGCCAGCCTTACTACGACTATCCCAACCTGGCGGTACGTAAGCTAGGTGGGACTAAGCCGCAGAATATATCCCAACTTAATAGCGAACGGGGCGGAGTCAATTATCAACTGGCTTCCCTGCCTCCAGTCTGGCGCACCCAGGCCGTGCGTCCCATTTACAACACCGATTCGGCGATCGGCAGCTATCACCGTCGTCAGAATGTACGCCAAGCGTTGAAGCAGTTGCTGCGTTTGCTAAAAACAGCCGCAGACAATATGCGAGTCCACCTGCTGATTGATGAACAGATCGACACACTGCTAGATGAGCTGATTCTGTTTAGCGCGGAGCTACGTAGCCTGACACCAGGCTGGAGCAATCACCCGGATTGCCGTCTGCTCGACTGGCAACGCTGCTGGCTCGATAGCGGTGCTGAGTTTGATGAGGAGCCGCCCACGCAATGGACCACCGAAGTCTGTCGCAGCTTCGCCCTATGGCTGAACCAGCAATTGAAAAATGCAGACCTCCTCACCGCCGACCAGGAACATAACGAATGGGCACGCAGGATGAAAAAACGCCTGCATGAGCTGGAAGAGGAGCTACAGCATGACTGATCCGCAACATCTGCTGGTACTGCCCCGGCTACGTATCCAAAACGCCAATGCGATCTCCAGCCCTTTGACCTGGGGTTTTCCGGCAATGAGCGCCTTTACTGGCTTTATGCAGGCGCTGGAGCGCAAGGTCATGCATCTGGGGCTGATGTTTGAAGGTATTGGGGTGGTCTGTCACCAACACCAGGCACAAACCAGCCGGGGCTTTGTCCATCAGTTCCACCAAACCCGTAACCCGGTGGGCAAAGATGGCAAGACGGCCGCCATCGTCGAAGAGGGACGAATCCACCTTGAAGTTACACTGATTCTGGCTGTCAGGGGTGACGCCTGCCAGGAGCCTGATAAATATAGCCGCGCCCGCACCGTTGCTGAAGTGGCTGAGATAGCTGCAGGTATGAGGATCGCTGGCGGTTCAGTGCTGCCCGGCGAGCAACGCTATCAACCGGAGCTGATCAATATCGCAGGCCCGGAGGGCGATAAAGCGTTTCGCCGCCTGCGCCGTCGCTGCCTGCCTGGATTTGCCCTGGTACTGCGCGATGACCTTCTACACAGTCATCATCAAAGCCTACAGGCCGAACAACCCGATACAGACCTGCTGGATGCCTGGCTGGATATGAACCGCCTGCACCATCAATATGGCCCGCACCAGGTGACCGATGCCAACGGAAAGGCCAGCGAACAGATCGGTTGGTACTCCCAACGATCCCCCGGCTGGCTGGTCCCGATTCCTGTGGGGTATGGCGGCCTGTCTGAGCTTCACCCGGCGGGCACTGTAAGCGGTACCCGCGACAGCACCACCCCCGTGTGTTTTGTAGAAAGCCTCTACTCGATGGGACAGTGGCTAAGCCCTCACCGACTGCAATCCGCCCGTCAACTGCTCTGGTATGTGGATAACAATCTCTACCAGCAGCGCTACCGACTGAACAACGATTATGCCCCTCTGGCGGGCAATGACGCATAAAAGGACTTAAATCATGAGCACAACTCCATTGAAAACCGCTTCTGTACTGGCATTCGAACGTAAACTGGATCCATCCGATGCCTTGATGTATGCCGGTCGCTGGGATGACCGCAAAGACAGCAGCGTCTGGCCCGCCATTGCAGTGCAGGAAAAGTCGGTGCGCGGCACTATCTCCAACCGCCTGAAAGGCAGCAAGGCTGACCCGGCCAAGCTGGATGCTGAAATCTCCAACCCCAACCTGCAAACCGTCGATACCGCTGCCCTGCCCGCCGAGGCGGACACCCTGAAAGTACGCTTTACCCTGCGTATCCTGGGCGGCACCGGCACGCCCTCAGCCTGCAACAGCGCTCCCTACCAGGCCCGACTGCAGGAGGTGGTAAAGGGGTACGCTGAAGAGCAAGGCTTTGCCACCCTGGCCTGGCGTTATGCTTGTAACCTGGCCAATGGCCGTTTCCTGTGGCGCAACCGGGTCGGTGCAGAGGCAGTAGAAGTACAGATTAATCAGCTCGAAAAAGGCGCGTCCGCACAAAGCTGGAGCTTCGATGCGCAAACCCTGTCACTGCGTCATTTCGATGCCAACGACACGGCAAAAGACAATCTGACCACCCTGGCTGAAGCGATAGAAAATGGCCTTAATGGCGAGCGCTATACCCTGCTGGAAATTACTGCCTTTGTGCGGCTGGGTGCTGGCCAGGAAGTGTTTCCTTCACAGGAGCTGATTCTGGATCGGGGCCGGGGCGATAAAAGCCGCACCCTATATCAGGTCAATGAGATCGCCGGTATCCACTCTCAGAAGCTGGGCAATGCGATCCGCACTATCGACGACTGGTACCCGCAAACCGAAGCGACTGAAGGGCTTGGCCCCATCGCTGCCGAACCCTATGGCTCCGTCACCACCCGCGGTATGGCCTGCCGCCAGCCAAAACAGAAGGAAGACTTCTACTCCCTGCTGGATAACTGGCTGCTGAAAGAGAAAGTACCAAGCGTAGAGAACCAACACTATGTGATGGCTATCCTGATTCGCGGCGGAGTGTTTGGGGAGGCCAACTGATGCTGAGCCACTATCTGGAGATCAGCATCCTGCCAGACCCGGAGTTCAGCACCCCGATGCTGATGAACGCCCTGCTATGCAAACTGCACCGGGCACTGGTTAGCCAGCCAGAGGTGGAAGTCGCTCTCAGCTTTCCGGGATACAGTCGTGATCCGCGTTCACTGGGAGACCGACTTCGCCTCCACGGCAGCGCCGATGCACTGGATCAGTTAGGTAACAGCTGGCTACGCGGTATGGCAGACCATATCAACAGCACCGGGATTGAACCGATCCCGCAGACAGCTAGCTACTGCACAGTGCGCCGCCGTCAGTTTAAATCCAGTGCCGAGCGGTTACGCCGCCGCCGTATGAAGCGCCATGGCGAAAGCTATGAGCAAGCCGCAGCACTGATTCCTGATAGTGTGGAACGCAAGTCACAGCTGCCCTTTGCCACTCTGCGCAGCACCAGCAGCGGCCAGCAGTTCCAGCTATTTATCGAGCAGAGCGAAGCTACGGCAGAACCGAAAGACGGGACCTTTAACCGCTACGGTTTAAGCCAGCAAGCCACCGTACCCTGGTTTTAACCCTTTTTTGGGGCTGATTTTTCAGCCCTTTTAAATCAACAACATAGCGTTTACCCCGAAAAAAGGGGTAAACGCGGCATTTACTGCCAAGCTCTTTAAAAATAAGGAATAAACCGGCTACACTTCTACTTCACTGCCGCACAGGCAGCTAAGAAACATCTCAGCAGTCGATGTAAGGAGCTGACTAACTTCACTGCCGCACAGGCAGCTAAGAAAGACAGCGCTAAACGGGTGTTTGTGGATCTGCACTTCACTGCCGCACAGGCAGCTAAGAAAATAGCGATGCTGGATCCCGCAATCAATGCAGTCTTCACTGCCGCACAGGCAGCTAAGAAAAGTGCCAGCTTCCAGCTATCAAAGCGCTTATACTTCACTGCCGCACAGGCAGCTAAGAAACACGCCCAGGCAGGCAGCCCCGCAGACACAGTCTTCACTGCCGCACAGGCAGCTAAGAAAAGTGCCAGCTTCCAGCTATCAAAGCGCTTATACTTCACTGCCGCACAGGCAGCTAAGAAACACGCCCAGGCAGGCAGCCCCGCAGACACAGTCTTCACTGCCGCACAGGCAGCTAAGAAACGGTGGAAGCGAGCACCGTCAGATAATCTGCTCTTCACTGCCGCACAGGCAGCTAAGAAATGCGAAATATTCGTAATGCGCCCCCTGATCCCCTTCACTGCCGCACAGGCAGCTAAGAAAGTGACACCGGAGTCTAAGACCAGATTGCTCTCCTTCACTGCCGCACAGGCAGCTAAGAAATGCAGGAAGCAGGATTGATGGCAAAAATCAGACTTCACTGCCGCACAGGCAGCTAAGAAATCAGATACCCGGGCCGGTTTTCGGCGGATCAGCTTCACTGCCGCACAGGCAGCTAAGAAAACCGCCAGAACACCAATACAACGGCCGTAGCACTTCACTGCCGCACAGGCAGCTAAGAAATGGATATCGAGACAGATGAAAAGGGCCGCAACCTTCACTGCCGCACAGGCAGCTAAGAAAGCTACCGAACCTCTTGCCTGCTAACGCAACGTCTTCACTGCCGCACAGGCAGCTAAGAAATTCACCCGCCAGCGCACCCAGCGGGCTATATCCTTCACTGCCGCACAGGCAGCTAAGAAAATAAAGATCAATGGCATAGATATGCCGCTTTACTTCACTGCCGCACAGGCAGCTAAGAAAATTGTACCAATTACCCACATAGTGGAAGAGGGCTTCACTGCCGCACAGGCAGCTAAGAAAAATGAAACCCGTGTGGCAGCGCTGGATACTCGCTTCACTGCCGCACAGGCAGCTAAGAAAACTATCGAGGGTTAACGATGAAAGTCGGTCAACTTCACTGCCGCACAGGCAGCTAAGAAAAGAACCCCAGCGTGTTGCTTACGCCGGTTGTGCTTCACTGCCGCACAGGCAGCTAAGAAAAATAATGCCGCTGTCACCGCAACATCGACCGCCTTCACTGCCGCACAGGCAGCTAAGAAAAATCGAAGTCATAAACGGCTTTTCGCGGCATACTTCACTGCCGCACAGGCAGCTAAGAAAATCGATTATTTCCATTCCATTCAATTGGAGGCCTTCACTGCCGCACAGGCAGCTAAGAAATTGCATAATCGCCCAGCCCATTGCCTACAGAACTTCACTGCCGCACAGGCAGCTAAGAAAACCGGCAGCGCTTGCCTAATGACTGTAGCCACCTTCACTGCCGCACAGGCAGCTAAGAAAAAGGAGATTCCCCGCCGGGGCGTGCCGCATATCTTCACTGCCGCACAGGCAGCTAAGAAAAGCTCGCCAGCGCGAACACCCAGCAATAGGTACTTCACTGCCGCACAGGCAGCTCAGAAATGAAGGGCAGTCATACATGCTTTTGTGCCTGTGTTCACTGCCGCACAGGCAGCTCAGAAAATCAGGCCCGTATTTTTTCTGACACTCATCGTGTTCACTGCCGCACAGGCAGCTCAGAAATTACGACCCTGAATTACGTTTTTCATCCTTTAGTTCACTGCCGCACAGGCAGCTCAGAAATACTGTCCAACCGCTTTTAGCTGGCTGTTTCAGTTCACTGCCGCACAGGCAGCTTAGAAAAATACAGTG
>NZ_KK211068.1:84255-209133 GCF_000620085.1 Marinobacterium jannaschii DSM 6295
GACGAGTTCACTGCCGCACAGGCAGCTTAGAAAATGTACTAACAAGGCGGAAAAGTATCGAAAACGTTCACTGCCGAATAGGCAGATTCACGCATATGTTGGGCTTTGTCGCTGCGCCAACCTACCGATATTGCCGGACGGTGTTTGCAGCCCTATGGGCCGCTAAAAAGCAGTTGAAGTAAGAGCTTTGAGATAACTTACTCTATCCACCCCTGCGCCAACAGGAATTTTGAACAACTCCCTTGAAACACGGCTGGGAATCCCCATTATCAGGGGATGCGCTTAACAAGACGTGATCTTATTACGTCGCGCCCCTTCCAAAACGGATACAGATAAATGTCTGAAGAATTGAAGTTTGAAACTATCGAGCAGCGTGCAAGCTACGGCATCGGCCGCCAGATGGGTGACCAGCTGGCACAGAACAGCTTTGAAGGTATCGATGTCACTGCTATCGCAGCAGGCATCTCCGATTCCCTGAACGGCGACGCACTGCGCATCGAAGTTTCTGAGATCCAGGAAGCGTTCAATGTGATCAACCAGCGCCTGCGTGAAAAGCAGGAAGCTGAAGCCAAAGAGGCATCTGCTGAAGGCGAGAAGTTCCTCAGCGAAATCGCTCAGCGTGAAGGTGTGATCAAGCTGGAATCCGGCCTGCAGTACGAAGTGATCGAAGCCGGTGAAGAGGGCGACAAGCCATCTGCTGACTCCAAAGTACGTGTGCACTACCACGGTACTTTCATCGACGGTAACACTTTCGACAGCTCCTACGACCGTGGCCAGCCGGCTGAATTCCCTGTTGGCGGCGTGATCGCTGGCTGGACTGAAGCCCTGCAGCTGATGACCAAAGGCGCTAAATGGAAACTGTATATCCCTTACGAACTGGCATACGGCGCTCAGGGTTCCCCGGGTGGTATCCCTCCGTATTCCACGTTGGTATTTGACGTAGAACTGCTCGACATCCTGTAAGCAGCTCCCAGCGTTAAGCTTCAAGCTGTAAGCGCACTGGCACTTACAGCTTCTGACTTAGCGTTTATGTCCGGGTACGCCAGCCCTGCCCATCCCATCGTTTTTGACTGACCGCTTAAGGCTTTTCCCAATGCAGCTTAACTATCAGATCCATGGCAGCGGCGAGCCGCTGATTATCATGCACGGCCTGTTCGGCACCCTTGAAAACTGGGGCAGCCAGATTAAGGTGCTGTCAGAGCACTTTCAGGTGATCGCCGTCGATATGCGCAATCATGGTCGCTCCCCTCACAGCGATGAGATGAATTACGACCTGATGGCCGCTGATATCGTAGAGTTGATGCAACAGCTGCAGCTGGATAATGCCCATATCCTGGGACATTCCATGGGCGGTAAAGCGGCCATGCAGCTGGCCCTGAGTTATCCGGAAAAGGTCAGAAAGCTGATCATTGTGGATATCTCACCGGTCCATTACAGCCCGCACCATGATGATGTATTCAGAGGGCTTTACGCCATTGATACCGGCAGCATCAAATCCCGCGGCGAAGCCGATAAGCAGCTGGCACAGCAGGTGCCGGAGCTGTCAGTGCGGGCATTTCTGCTGAAAAACCTCTACCGCGATGAGCAGAAACAGTTTGCCTGGCGGATGAACCTGGATACCCTGCATCAGCAATATGCCAATATCAGCCAGCCGCCGATCGGCTCTCCTTACAGCGGTGAAACCCTGTTTATCAAGGGCGCTGAGTCTGACTATATCCTGCCCGATCACCGGGAGATGATTCTGGGGCTGTTCCCGCTGGCAACTTATAAGATGATTCAGGGCGCCGGCCACTGGCCCCACGCCGAGAAGCCCGCAATCTTTGGCAAGATTGTGCTCAACTTCCTCGCCGGATAAGCCCTCGGGCGAAGCGCCTCCCGTGCAGCCATTGCCGGATAACGGCAATGACAGCCTTGGGCATACGGGCGAAGATCAGCAGGTTACCGCATAACACCAGCACAAACCCCAGTATCGCTGCCTGGTGCCAGATAAATCCTTCGTAAACGGTGGAGACACTGAGCGCTATCGCCGGAAACATCACCGTACTGTAAGCGGCCTTATCGGGTCCGATCCGGGCAACCAGCATCAGGTAGGTGGTAAAGGCGATCACCGTCCCGGGAATCGCCAGGTAGAGCAACGACGCAACATAGGCTGTCGAACTATCAAAGCGGTACTCCACGCCCTGAAGCCCGCCGATCAGCAACAACATCAGAACGCCGTAAAGCATGCTCCAGCCGTTGGCGACCTCAACCGCTATCCGCTGCCGGCGCTGACGTATCGACACCATATTGCCAAATGAGAACAGCAGGGTTCCCAGCGCGGCCAGTCCGGCCCCCTGCACGACCTGCGCATCCAGCTGATCGGCGGTGATTTCGGGCCAGAACATGGCGATCACTCCGGCCACTCCCACCAGAGAGCCGGCGACTACCCTGATTCCCGGACGGTTGCCGTAGATCCACCAACCGTTTACTGCATTGGCGATGGTTGCCAGCGAAAAGATCACCGAGGCAAGTCCGCTGCTGATATAGCCTGTCGCCGTGTAGAAACAGTAGAAGTTAAAACAGAACAGGCAACCGCCCTGCAACACACAGAACAGGTGATCACGCAGCTGCAGTGGCTGCCAGCGCCGCAGTAATGTCAGGGCCAGTACCATCACCAGTGCAGCCAGCGAAAAGCGGTAGAGGATCGACGCCTCTACCGCAATATCGCCCAGTTGCAGCTTAATCGCGATCCAGGTAGTTCCCCAGATCAGCACAGTGACCAGATAAAGAGCGAAATTAAACACCTTAGACACCTCCACAGACTGAAAACTCAGGCTACAGAGAGAGGCCGCACCGTTCTGTCAGCTTCCTGCGCTTTTTGCATAATCTTGCGCATTGTTGCCTGCCGACTTGTCCACACCAAAGGCAGGCGCTAGCATCAAAGGTTCAATCATTTCTCTCATACAGCAAACGCCTCAGGCTGAATCCGTTATGTCTGCGCCTACCGTTTATCAGATCATCGAAGAGTCCGGAGCCCAGTTAGTCGACAGTCTGACCCGGGGCAGCGAGCTGGCGGCCGCGATCTGGGAGCGTGATGACTACGGTCCGGTGAGTTATCAGAAGCCCGGCCACCACACCCTTAGCTGCTATCTGGAAGGCGGCGTCAGAATGCGCCGCTTGTTCCAGCGCCGGGCCATGGGAGGAGGCGCGCCAGGACGGATCTGCGTTATGCCGGCCGATCAGCGATACGACTGGGATGTGTCCGGCCATGTGCGCCTGTTCCATCTCTATTTCAGCGATCAGCAGCTGAAGACGATGGCGGAACGAGTGCTGGATCGTGAAAGCGCTCACCTGGCGCTGGATGACCGCACCTTCGTCGCCGATCCCTGGATCCATCAGATCTGCATGCACGGTATCCTGCAGCTGGACTGGCATGACCGGGCCGATCAGCTGGCGATATCCAGCCTTAATGACAGCCTCATCAACTACCTGCTGAAACACTACAGCAATAGTCAGGTCACCCTGCCCGAGTGCCGGGGCGGGCTGGCGCCGGCCGTCAGGCGGCTGCTCAGCGAATACATCGAGAGTCACCTGGACAGGGCGCTGACGCTGCACTCGCTGGCAAGCCTGGCTCACCTGAGTGAATATCACTTTGCCCGGATGTTTAAGGTCTCCTTCGGTGAACCACCCCACCAGTACGTCAACCGCCGGCGCCTGGTTAAGGCCTCCATGCTGCTACAGCATGCCGAACTGAGTATCAGCGAGATCGCACTGCAATGCGGATTTTCCAGCCAAAGTCATTTCAGTCACCGTTTCAGGCAGGGCATGGGGATTACACCCGGTCGTTACCGGCGGTCGAAACGTGAAACACCAGTAAGCCGGGTGTGATTATGGGTGGAGGCGGGGTAGAAATTGGGTAGAGAGGCTCGGTAGGTCGGAATCGCTCAGGTGATCTGAGAGATCAGGCTACCACTGGGAAATAACTGAGAAAACACACCGCTGTCCACCAGCTTCTGTTCCAGCTGACGAACCTGCTCCCTGTTTTCGCTTTGTCCTGAGACCTGCTGTGTGCTCTCCTCCGCATCCGCAGAACTCAGGCCATCGGCAGATCGCTCAGCACCACGGGCGCTGCCGCCATCAGCCGCAGAGCCATCAGCTTCGCCACTTTCCTCAGCTTCGGCATCAGCCTCTTCCGCGCCCTCAGCTTCAGTCTGTAGCAGTTCTGCCTGAGCCTCAGCCAGCATCGCCTGCGCCGCTGCCGCTACACGCAGGTCCTGGGATGAAGGCTCGACCGGTGCCGTAGCGGCGGCAATCACAACCTGCATCTTTTCAATGGTGGCCGCAGGATCACCCGGAACCGGCGAGGTATCGATACTGACCTCGCCACCGGCGGCATACATCCGCCCGTCAGGTCCCCGGGTATATTCGTACTCAGGTGCCCCGGCATAGCTGCCGCCCACAGCGGCGTGTGCCTGCTCATGCTGCCGCACTTCGAGATCACGCCGAGCCAGTTGTTCGACCTGCTTGAGTTCGGCTTCATTTAACTGGCTGCCGTTACCGGCAGCGCTGTTTTCAGACTCGCTGCCCGTCGCGCTTTCACGGCCAGCTTCTGACTCGGTTACCGAACCGGTCGCGGCAGTATCAGGATTTTTAGATAGATCAGGAGATTGAGCATCCTGCAGCGACTCTTCGCCACCAGCGACCCGTCCCGGGCCCTGCGACTGAATCGCAGGGTGGGAATGGATCGTAAGAGCGTGGCCGGCAGAAATTTCCATGGGAAGTGTCGCTAGCAGGGATCAGACGTGAAGGTCGATATTTCCACCCAGGGTCTTTTCAGTTTCACTGACGACCTGGGTACTGGCGACTTCATTGCCTGATTGCGTTGTGCCCTGCACAGCCTGCAGTGCTGTGGTGGTCTTACCGCTGGCCTCTTCTGGTCGCTCCGGCTGCCCGTTGCCTACCTGATCGCTGGAGGCCTTTTGCACATTATCCAGCGTGCGGTTCAGGCCGATCATGCCTGATTGTAGTGCGCCTGTTACGTTCATGGTGATATCCCTGCAATCGGGTTAGGTGTAAAGCTAAGTTTACATCAGTGTATAGATTTTATACAAACTCTGGCTCAGTAAATTTCCCTATCAGAACAGAACCCTTTAATAGCCTTCTGCACGATAAACCCAGCGGCCGTTAAGCATCGTTGCCAACACTCTGATCTGCGCAATCTCTTCGGCCGGAATGGCCAGATAATCGCGATCCAGTACCAGCAGATCGGCCTGCTTGCCGGGCTCCAGCGAGCCCAGCTGCTGCTCGGCAAATAACAGACGGGCGTTGTTGATCGTATGCGCCACCAGCGCCTGCTGCCGGGTAACGGTCTGACGCGAAATCCTGTTTCCATCCACCATAGTGCCATTCACCGCCCAGCTAAGGGTGTGAAAGGGATTCAGACTCGACACCATCGGGCTGTCCGACCCCAGCCCCCAGGCGATACCACTTTCGCTCAAAGACCGCATCGGCGTCATCTCAAACGCCCGCTCACCGAAACGGCTATGGAAACGGTAACCGATCAGCCACGGCCGGCTGTGTACGGCGATATTGATTCCCAGCGCTTTTGCCCGGCGGATCGTCTCGGGCTTAATGCCGTCCGCATGGGCCAGGGTCCAGCGCAGCGCACGCAGGTCATACTCCCTGGCCAGCGTAGCAAAGGCATCCAGATGCTGATTGATAGAACGGTCATGGACTGCGTGCAGGTGCAGCGTGATCCCCCGCTTCGCCAGTATCCGGCAGTAGTCGAGAAAGCGGGCCCGGACCTCCGGACTGCTGTCCGCCGGACGCGAAGCACTGTCCTGCACCTTAAGGTAGAGTTGCTCGCCAACACCGACGCTGCTGTAAAAGTCACTGCCCTGGCGTGGCTGATAACCATCGAGGCGGGTCATATCCGGTGGATAACCAAACCCTTTCTCCCAGGGGATCAGCTGCTTCAGGTAGTACAGCCTCAGGTTCAGCTCCTCCTGGCTATCCAGCAGCGCAAAGGGGGTATAAGCCCCGGGCAGCAGGTCAAAGCCGCCGGCATCCTGTACCGTGGTCAGTCCAAGCCGCAGCAGCGCGTCGACCATCGCCCGGGCATCAGCCATCGCGGCTTTGCCTTCGGGTGTCGGCAAGGCATCCAGCAGGGCCTGGCGGGTACCTTTGGTCACCGGCCCCGAGGGCAGGCCGCTATCATCCAGCAGTAACCCGGGGCGCTTCTGCCACGCTACGGCCGCATCGATGCCGATCTCAGCCAGCGCGGCACTGTTGGCATAGCCCCAGTCAAACAGGTGCTGGATATAGACCGGGTTATCGGGCGCCGCCCGATCCAGGTCAGCGCGGCTGAAGCCATCAGGCTGATCTGTAAACTGGCGCTCAACGAAGCCCCCCAGTACCAGCACCCAGTCTCCCGGCTGGCTGGCCGCCGCTTTCGCCGCAATCAGCTCCAGCGCATGCTGGTAGCGGGTCACGCCATCCAGTCTCAGCTGTTGACGCCAGTTGCGTGCGCCGCGAATCAGGTGCATATGGTTATCGATCAGCCCCGGAATCACTGTCCGCCCCTGCAGATCGATCTGACGGGTATTTTTATCCGCCAGATAGCGCACCGCCTTGTCCTGCCCGCTGGCGACAATGACGCCCTTCTCTACTGCCAGTGCCTGCACCCGGGTAAAACGTTTGTCCACCGTTACGATCTGGCCGTTATAGAGCACCAGGTCCGGTGCCGCCTGCAGCCCCGTCGCCATCCCCAGTGCCAGCAGCCAACCGGCCAGCATTCCCCTGTAAGTTGTCATCTGAAACCCTCGGAATCCCCGCCTGCGGCTCAGCCAGCATTATTCCTGCGGCGGAGTCTGCTCGATGGTATTACTGAATATCTCATTGAAAAACACCTGCAACACCTGCCAGGAACGCCGGTCGGCGGCTTCACTGTAGGCGATATTTTCAATCCCCAGCTGACTGGCGGCCGGGTTGGTAAAGCTGTGCTGCGCCCGGCTATAACTGACAAACTGCCAGTCCACATCAGCCGTCTGCAAGGCCGCCTTAAATTCACTGACCCGCTCAGCGGGCACAAATTTATCTGCCTCGCCGTGAAACACCAGCACCGGCGCCGCAACCTGGGCGGCCTGCTCCGCTGTTGCTACCGGCAGCGAACCATGAAAGCTGACCACACCACTCAGTGGCAGGCCGCTGTAGGCAAGTTGCATCACCGTCGATCCGCCAAAGCAGTAACCGATAGCGGCAATCCGCTTGGGATCGACCATGCGGTGATTGGCCAGCTGGTCGTAGCCGCGCCGGGCTCGCTGCTGCCATGCCGGCAGGTTACCACTAACCTGCTTCATCCAGGCCTTCGCCTGATCGGCATGCTCGGTGACAAGATCATCACCGTACATATCCAGCGCAAAAGCGGCATATCCCAGTTCAGCCAGCATTTTCGCCCGTTGCCGGGCATAGTCATTCAGCCCCCACCACTCATGGGCAACCAGCACCCCCGGTCGCACACCGGCGAACTTATCATCAAAATAGAGATATCCACGCAGGTGATGCTCGCCATCCAGGTATCCCACTACCTCTTCTTTTATCTCAGCCTTCAGGGCGCCACTGCCCAGCAGCAATCCCAGGACAAGCGCCAGTACGCCAGGTTTCATCTCTCACCCCCGATCCGGTTGTTGTCGCGAATACTTAGCGAACAGTTATTCATCTTCATATTAACTATAGATAAATAAGATAGATTCACTGGACTGACTATTGCTCATACAGCCTGAAAAGGTAGAGTGTTAGGGAATCCAAACAAAAAGCGAGAACAGGGATGCAACGTGCACTGATACTGGCGATCGTGTTTATTTTTGCCGCCGCGGGCCTGATCTTCTATCAAAAACAGAACCAGCCGGCTTCACCAACTGCGCCCGAAACAGCCGCAACTGAGGCCGGTCCGGTTGACCTGAAAACCCGGCAGGCCGCCAAGGCGCATATCGATCAGCTAACCGATGCCGCTGCCGCAGAGATCGCCATTGAGCAGGCGGACCACTTTGTTACCGCAGCCCAGTTGCTGAAACTGCCGAAAACCGAAGCCAGCATACTGCAGCTCGAATCGGTGCAGCCGAACACCACCGAAGAGAACGGTATCAGCATCACCATTCCACTGGAAAGCGGCAGTGCCATCGAACTGACACCGCTCCCCGGTGACCGGACCGAATCCTTCCGCACTGCCCAGGGCGACAGCATCATCACCGATCACCAGGGCCAATCGGTCCTCAGGGGCGTGCTGCCCCGGGTCGAACAGAGCATCAAGCTGCAGGAACTGCTGGATAACCCGGATCACGACGGCCGGGTGATCTTCTATATCCATGCGGTACAGGACGGCGACCGGCAGGGCCTCTGGGGCATCATTCAGAACGGCCTGACACGCACCTTTGCCAAAGGTATCCGCTTAAGACAGATGGATCAGACCGTTTCTGCCGATATTCCGGAAGATGCTGACGAAAAGCTCTCCAACGATCTCAGCTCCTTCCTCGGCCGGCTACTGCAGGATAAGGTCAGCCGCACCTATGTGTATAACTACCGCAAAGGGGTGCTGGGCAATAACCCAGATCTGATCGAGCCCGGTCAGCAGCTGATCGTAGTGACTTTCAGCGAGGAAGAGCTGATCCGGATCTATCAACATTTCAGTGAGCAAAACGTGCAATGATTGACCTTTATACCTGGGCAACACCGAACGGCCGTAAGGTCTCGATCATGCTGGAGGCCGTCGCGCTTGAATACCGGGTAAAGCCCATCGATATTCTCCATGATGATCAGTTCAAAGCCGACTTCCTGGCGATCAGCCCCAACAATAAAATCCCTGCCATTGTGGATAACGATGGCCCGGACGGCCAGCCTGTCTCAGTGTTTGAGAGCGGTGCCATACTGCTCTACCTGGCTGAAAAAACTGCCCGCTTCCTGCCTCAGGCACCACGCCTGCGCCTTGAATGCATGCAGTGGCTGATGTGGCAGATGGGCGGGTTCGGCCCCTTTCTCGGCCAGGCTCACCACTTCAACCGTTTTGCACCAGAGCCGGTCCCCTATGCGATTCAGCGTTACAATAAAGAAGCGCAGCGACTGTGGCAGGTACTCGATACCCAGCTGAACGGACAGGCGTTTATTATCGGGGACAGCCTGTCGATTGCCGACTTTGCCATCTACCCCTGGGCTGCACGCTTTGCCTGGCAAAAGGTCGATCCGGCGGACTATCCTGCCGTTGCAGGCTGGATGGCTCGCATGGAAGCCATGGATTTCGTGCAGCGGGGCATGCAGGTGCCCGGGCCAGGCTGACTGCCTCCGGGATTCATCAAACTATCCTCAATCCTTAACCCGACGGTCACAGCCAGGCCAGAAGATGCAGCCACTGTTGACCGGATAATAGCGTCCTGCAAAACAGTACCCTGAGCCAGAGGAGGACTCCATGATCGCTGATCGTATAATCGGACACCGTGGCGTCGCCAGCCTGGCGGCAGAAAACACCCTGGGATCAATCAGACAGGCCGCCCGCCTTGGCCTCCGCTGGATAGAGCTCGATACCACCCTGCTGGGTGATAACACCCCGGTACTGAGCCATGACAACAGCCTCGACCGCTGTACCGATCAGCAGGGACTGTTGCAACACCTCAGCCTCCCTGAACTGAACCAGATCAACGCCACCGCACTGTTTCAGGACTCTCCTGCCGAGCCGCTGCCAACACTGCAGCAGGCACTCACCCTGGTCCAGCAACTGGGACTGAACCTGAACCTGGAGATCAAAGGCTTCGACCTGCCCCCGGATCAGGTGGCAGAGGTGATCTGTAACGCCCTTGAACAGCACTGGGATAACCGCTGCAGCCTGCTGATCAGCAGCTTCGACTTTGAGGTGTTGCTGGCTGTGCGGCGACTCGACCCCTGCCCGCAGATCGGCGTACTGTTTGAGGCGATCCCCGACGACTGGCTCGGCTATATGCAGGCCGTTGATGCCGCCAGCCTGCATTGCGACTGGGAGCAGCTGAGCTTTCGTCAGGCACAGGCGGTGAAACAGGCCGGTTATGACCTCTACTGCTACACCTGCAACGATACGGAGCAGGCACGGCGCCTGTTCAGTATCGGCGTCGACGGCATTTTTACCGACTGCCCACAAGATTTGCTGGAGCAGGTCTGATCGCCGAATCCGGCCTTTATTCCCCCCGGGGCAACAGACTGTTGACCACAATCGGGCTGCACCCGCTACCCGCGGGCTTTAAACTGGAAGCCTCTTATCAACAGCGGTCCAGTGTTTCAGCTTATGCAGACAATCAGCGGTTACCATGCACATATTTACTTCGATGCCGACAGCTATGCGCAGGCGGAATCCCTCTGCCTGGAGGCCCAGCGCCGTTTCGATCTGGAGATGGGGCGCATGCACCGTAAACCGGTTGGGCCACACCCGCACTGGAGCTGCCAGCTGTCCTTCGGGCCGGATACCTTTGCCAGCCTGATCCCCTGGCTGTCCCTCAACCGCAATGGACTGGATATTTTTATCCACCCGATTACCGGGAACCACTTGCTGGACCATTCCGACCACGCCCTCTGGATGGGTACACAGCAGCCCCTGAAGCTGGATATGTTCCGCACGGCCTGAGCATTCAGAAACGGTCTGCAGACGCTTCTGCTATAATCGCCTTTTTTGCGGTTTCAGACAGGTTTAATGATGTCCTCTTTCAAGTCTCTGGGTGTAAATGAATGCCTTCAGAACACCCTTCTCGAACTCGGCTATAAGCAGCCCACACAGATCCAGATCCAGTGTTTCCCACTGGTGATGACTGGCAGAGACCTGATGGCGGAATCCCAGACCGGGACCGGCAAGACCGCCGCCTTTGCCCTGCCGCTGCTGCAACGTCATGCGGAGTGCCTCTCAGAAGCGGAGATCCGTCCTATCCGCTCCCTGATACTGGTGCCCACCCGGGAGCTGGCCATTCAGGTTGAAGAGAGCTTTCGCAAATACAGCGCCGGCCTCGGCCTGCGCTGCGCGGCCGTCTATGGCGGCGTGGCACCGGAAACCCAGGCCCGTCGCCTGAAACGCGGTGCCGACCTGCTGGTCGCCACACCCGGCCGGCTGCAGGAGATGCTGCGGCATCAGGTCTTCGACCTTAAGGGTCTGGAGACGCTGGTACTGGATGAAGCCGACCGGATGCTGGACCTGGGCTTTATTGACGATATCCGCCGTCTGATGCGGTTTATGCCGAAGCAACGTCAGACCCTGCTCTACTCGGCAACCTTCTCCGGCGAGATCGAAAAGCTTGCCCGCGACCTGCTGGACAAGCCTGAACGCATTACCGCCACTAAACGCAACTCTGCCGCCAACAAAGTGCAGCAGATCGCTTACGGGGTCGAGCAGCGCGACAAGGCCGAGATCCTCAGCTATCTGATTCAGGGCGGCAGCTGGAAACAGGTACTGGTATTTGTCCGCACCAAGAAACGGGTAGATATGGTCACTGAGCACCTGCAGGCGGAGGGGATCGAGGCCGGCTCCATTCACGGTGATAAGAGCCAGCGTGAGCGCAGCCAGACCCTGGAACGTTTTAAGCAGGGCAAACTGCGGGTACTGGTCGCCACCGATGTCGCTGCCCGGGGACTGGATATCGACGCCCTGCCCAGGGTGGTCAACTTCGACCTGCCACAGCAGCCGGAAGCCTATATTCACCGAATCGGCCGTACCGGACGCGCCAACAGCTCAGGCCAGGCGATCTCCTTTGTCGCCCCCGATGAACATAAGCTGGTAGCCGAAATTGAAGCGCTGATGAAGCGGCCGCTGAAACTGAAGCCGGTACCGTATTTTGATAACGGCGTTGAAATGCCGGCGGCAGCACTGCCCGAACAGGGCCGGCGCAGGAAAGCCACCAAGGTTGCCACACCGAAAAAACCGGCGGTGCCGGAATATGTCGCCAGTGACGCCCCCAGCGTGCGCCCGTCGATCTTCGGCGGCGGACGTAAAAAACGCTAGCCCTGTCGTCCAGAGAGGCCGGATAAGGTCGGCGCGATAAATCGCAGGCACAAAAAAGCCGTATCAGAAGATACGGCTTTTTACGTTCTGCAGCGGCGGAATTAACCTTCCAGCTCAGAGAATACCGCGTCACGGATATCGTTCACAGAGCCAACACCTGCTACATATACGTAACGAGGTGCAGATGCTGCGTCTTCTTCCGCCCAGCCTTTGTAGTAGCTGATCAGTGGTGCAGTCTGCTCATGGTAAACGTCCAGACGCTTACGTACCGTCTCTTCCTGATCGTCTTCACGCTGTACCAGGTCTTCACCGGTCACATCATCCTTGCCTTCAACCTTAGGTGCGTTGAACACAACGTGGTAAGTACGACCTGAACCCGGGTGTACACGACGACCGCTCATACGCTTGATGATCTCTTCATCAGCTACGTCGATCTCAACCACGGCATCGATATCCACACCGGCTTCTTTCAGGGCATCAGCCTGGGGAATGGTGCGCGGGAAACCGTCAAACAGGAAACCGTTAGCGCAATCGGACTCGGCGATACGCTCTTTAACCAGACCGATGATGATCTCGTCAGATACCAGCTGACCGGCATCCATCACTTCCTTTGCCTTCACGCCCAGTGGGGTACCGGCTTTTACTGCAGCACGCAGCATGTCGCCGGTAGAGATCTGCGGGATGTTGTACTTCTCAGTGATGAACTGTGCCTGAGTGCCTTTGCCGGCACCAGGTGCGCCCAAAAGGATGATACGCATAAAGGAAAACTCCTGAATCTATAGACAAGCAAAATGGATAATTAGTTGCCGCCCTGTCTTCCGGGGGAACGACAGGGCGGCGAAATCTTTTAATTATTGGCGCCTTTTAAACACTGATTACCGGACGATACCACGCGTCGAAAGCTGAACAATTCGACATTCGGACTAAAGATTGGCGACAAAAGTACAGGCCCGAGCCCGGAGAGCAAAAGGTTTTTGAGGGTACGCCAAAGGCGGGGTTTGCTCAACCCCTGAAAGCGACACTAAGACTAAAAGCAGGGTCGCGGAGTGAAAATACGGGGCTTTTCAGCCCCGAATCTGTGGCGACCCTAACCGGTATTGCGCATACCGGCGGAGATTCCAGCCATAGTAACCATTAACGCCTGCTCCAGACGCTTGTCCGGTTCAGTGCGGTCACGGTCAAGCAGTTCGGCCTGCAGGAAGTGCAGCGGGTCGATGTAGGGGTTGCGGACATCGATGGACTGGCGGATCACCGGATTGTCGACAAGCAGCTGATCCTGTTGCTTGATCCGGTTGATCAGCCCGGGCATCGACTGCAGCCGGCTGCGCATACTGGACCCCAGCACCCGCAGCTCTTCCGACACCAGCCGCTCCTCATAGTAGGCGGCGATACTGCTATCACTCTTCGCCAGTACCATCTCCAGCATATCGATATTGGCGCGGAAAAACGGCCAGTCACGGTACATGGTGCGGATCAGCTGTTCCTGGCCACCGTCCAGAGCCGCCGCCAGTGCCCGGTCAGATCCCAGCCAGGCCGGCAGCATCAGGCGTATCTGGGTCCAGGCAAAGATCCAGGGGATCGCCCGCAGGCTTTCCACACCGCCGTCCTGGCGACGCTTGGCCGGCCGTGAGCCCAGCGGCAGCTTGGCCAGCTCCTGTTCCGGCGTTGCCGCCCGGAAATAGGGTACAAACTGCGGATCGTTGCGCACCACCGCCCGGTACTCCTGCAGGCCGCGTGCGGCCAGTTGTTCCATCTGCTCGCGCCAAGCCGGATCAGGGGCGGCTGGCGGTGCCAGTGTGGCCTCAAGTACCGCCCCGGCATAGAGTTCGAGGTTGCGACAGGCGATCTCAGGAATACCGAACTTGAAACGGATCATCTCGCCCTGCTCGGTCACGCGCAGGCTGCCCGCCACCGAGCCCGGGGGCTGGGACAGAATGGCGGTGTGACTTGGGCCACCTCCGCGGCCGACCGTTCCACCGCGGCCATGGAACAGTGTGAGGTTGACGCCGTGTTCCCGGCAGAGCGATGTCAGCCCCTCCTGCGCCTTGTACTGGCCCCAGGCGGCGGCCAGCTGACCGGCATCCTTGGCCGAATCCGAGTAGCCGATCATCACCTCCTGATGGCCGGCGGTGTAGTTCTTATACCAGTCGACCCTCAGCAGGGCGTCGATGCAGTCACGGGCATTATTGAGGTCATCCAGCGTCTCGAACAGTGGCACCACGCGCATGTTGTGGCGAATGCCCTGCTCCTGCAGCAGCAGAATCACCGCCAGCACGTCGGAAGGCTGAGCGGCCATGGAGATCACGTAGGAACCGAGGCCGTTCTGCGCTGACCGGGCCACCACTTTGCAGGTATCCAGCACCTCCTGCACCTCAGCCGAGGGGGTCCAGTTACGCGGGAGCAAAGGACGCCGGCTGCGCAGCTCGTTCAGCAGGTAGTTCTGCCGCCCCTCCTCGGTCCAGCTGGTATAGGAGCCCATGCCGTAAAACTGGCAGATCTCCTCAAACACCTGGGCATGGCGATCCGAACTCTGACGGATATCCAGTTTCACCAGGGTCAGGCCGAAACAGGCAATACGGCGGATAATATCCTCCAGCGCCCCTTCGGCGATAATGCCCATGCCGCACTCGTGCAGCGAACGATGGCATAACATCAGCGGCTGCAGCAGGTCATCTTCATTCAGCATCAGGTTAGTGTCGTCAGCCACTTCGCCCTTCAGCTGCGCCTCGGCCCAGGCTTTGGTCGCCTGCAGCCGCAGACGCACCCGGCTCAGCAACTCGCGGTACGGCTCGGCACAGTCACCGACGATGGTGCGCAGCTCGGCATTAGCCTGAAACATCGATAATTCGGAACGCAGGCTGTCGATATCACGAAGATACAGATCGGCCGCCATCCAACGCGACAGCAACAGCACATCGCGGGTCACGCTGGCGGTAACGTTGGGGTTGCCGTCACGGTCACCGCCCATCCAGGAGGCAAAACGCACCGGCGAGCAGTCCAGCGGCAGGCGCTCGCCGAGGGTCTCATCCAGCTGGGCATCGAGGCGGCGCAGGAAGTCAGGTACCGCCCGCCAGAGACTGTTCTCGATCACAGCAAAGCCCCACTTGGCCTCTTCCACCGGCGTCGGGCGCTGCTTACGGATCTCATCGGTGTGCCAGATCTGGCTGATCAGCTGGTTCAGGCGCTGATCGACTGTTTCCCCCTGGTCCATCCGCCGCAGGCAATCGGCGATATCGTCAAATTTCTGGATCAGGGTACGGCGATTGACTTCGGTAGGGTGGGCGGTCAGGACCAGTTCGACCTGTTGTTCGCCCAGGGCTTCGGCAATCTGAGCGGCGCTGAAGCCCTGCTGTTTCAGGCGGGCAAACAGGCTGCACAGGGAATCCGGGGTGCAGATATCGGTCGCTTCCAGGCGACGGCGCACCCGGTGGTGTTCTTCGGCAATATTGGCAAGGTTCAGAAACTGGGTAAAGGCGCGGGATACCGCCAGTGCATCGTCTTTATCCAGTGTCCGCAGGGTCTGCAACAGCGCTTCCCGTTCCGGATGATCGGCATTACGACCGTCCTTTGCCAGCTTCCGCACCTGCTCAATGGTCGCCAGCAGTTCTGCCCCGCGATGGGTTTCTATGGTACGTCCCAGGCTCGCCCCCAGCATCCGTACGTTATCGCGCAGCGCTTCGTTCAGATCCATCATCGATCACCTCCTGATGAAGCCGGTTCGGCGACAGGCTGCCACCAGACCATTGAAATAATGGGATTCTGTGCAGTACTTCTGCGCCGGACCAGCCGTTTTTAAGAGTATCTTCACCGATCCTAACGCAGGGACGGCCAAGTTACACCCCCTCTAAAGTGGATCTATGCTGCATCGCAACATAGGTCTTTGGTAGAGAATGAACGCCACAGATGACAGAAAAGTGACTGAGGCCAGCTTCTGAAAAGCGGCCTCAGGAGATGGGATCAGCGTCCCAGAAGGCTGTTGAGGCGTTCCAGCTGGCGCCGGGCAATGGCTTCGTTTTCGTACAGAACCTGCCACTGCTGACCGCTGCTGGTGCTGAGTTCGATACGGAAGCGGCTGTCAGTCTGGGTGCCGGAATCATAGCCATATTCAGCCGCAACGATATCGGCAAAGGCGACCCGGCTGGCCTGCGAGGGTGTGACCAGCGCCACTTGCTTTGCAGCCAGATCCAGCAGCAAGCGGGGCTGGCCCTTGAGATCTTCGCTGATCTGAAAGCCCTGCTTCTGCAACTGGGCCAGCTGGTCCTGGCTACGCTGCCAGTTCCAGTACGCCAGCGCGGCCATCACCACAACCGCCAGGATAAACCAGTGTAATCCGCTCATCAGAGTCCCTTCTCCTTGGCTTCGTCCCAGAATCCGTCCAGCTCGTCCAGGGTAAACTGCTGCCACTCGCGGTCGGATTCCACCACCCGGTCTTCAACATGGGCAAAGCGGCGTTCAAATTTACGGTTGGTATAGCGCAGGGCGCTTTCCGGGTTCACCTCCAGGTGACGCGCCAGGTTCACCTGGGCAAAGATCATATCGCCCAGCTCGTGCTCGATTTCGATCTGATCACCGGCGGCGATCGCTTCACGCAGTTCGGCGATCTCCTCTTCGATCTTATCCAGCACCAGCAGGGGGTCATTCCAGTCAAAGCCCACTTTACTGGCGCGGGACTGCAGTTTAACGGCACGGTTCAGTGCCGGCAGCGCCTGCGGGATATCATCCAGCACCCGCTTGCTGGCCTTCTCGACCCGCTCCTGCTGCTTGATCTTCTCCCAGGTGCCCTTGATCTGCTCATCGCTGATATCGCTGCCGCTGCGGCGTGACTGCAATGTGCCTTCGGGAAATACATGGGGATGACGGCGTACCAGCTTGCGCACCAGGTTATCGACGATAGCGCCGAAGTCGAAGCGCGACTGCTCCTCACCCAGGCGGGCATAGAAGATGACCTGAAACAGCAGGTCGCCCAGCTCATCCTTCAGATGCGGCCAGTTCTGCTGTTCGATGGTGTCAGCCACTTCATAGGCCTCTTCCAGCGTATGCGGCACTATACTGGCGAAGTCCTGCTTCAGGTCCCAGGGACAACCATCCCCGGGATCCCGCAACCGGGCCATCAGATAGAGCAGATCCTCGAGTCCGTACTGATCGCTCATCAGCTGTGAACTCCGCTGCGCTGGCGGCGGACATCAATCACGTTCGGTACCTGATTGATCTTATCCATGATCTTACCCAGCAGGTCGAGGCGGGCAATCTCGATGGTGATCGACAGTTTCGCCGTGTTACTGCTCTTATCGGTCAGGGTGTGCGCCGCCATGACGTTGAGGCGCTCCTCGGCCAGCAGGATCATAATATCGCGCAGCAGCCCCGGACGGTCGAAGGATTCGATCGAGATATCCACCGGGTAGGTGGTCTCGCCCTCTTCACCCCAGTCTACTTCCAGCAGCCGGCCCGGCTCGCGCTGGCGCAGTTCCAGCAGGTTGCGGCAGTCTTCGCGGTGGATCGAGACGCCACGCCCCTGAGTGATGTAGCCGCCGATCGGATCGCCCGGCACCGGCTGGCAGCAGGTGGCGATATTGGTCAGCAGGTTACCGACACCTTCGATGCGGATACCGGCGTCACCGCTGCGCGCTTCCGCGATGCTGCCCGGCAGGGCCAGATCCAGCTGTTCGTCGTGCTCGACGCCTGGCCGTTCGACCTGACGCTGGGCACCGGAAATAATCTGCGACAGACGGATATCCCCGGCCCCGAGGGCCGCAAACATATCCTCAGCGGTTTTGTAGTTGACGCTGCCAGCCACCTTGCGGATATCTATCTCTTCCTGATCCAGCGCCAGGCGCTTGAATTCACGGTCGACAATCTTACGTCCGGCGTCGGCGTTCTTATCCTTATCCTGTTCTTTAAACCAGTGCGCAACTTTGGCTCGGGCGCGGGAGGTGGTGACATACCCCAGGTTCGGGTTCAGCCAGTCACGGCGCGGACGCTCTTCGTTGTCGGTCAGGATAGTAACCTGATCACCGGTACGCAGCTGGGTGGTCAGGGAGACGATACGACCATTAACCTTGGCACCGCGGCAACGATGTCCGACCTCGGTGTGTACCCGGTAGGCGAAGTCCACCGGCGTGGCGCCGTTTGGCAGGTCGATCACATGTCCGTCAGGCGTGAAGACATAGAGGCGGTCCTGCACGATATCGGCGCGCAGCATATCGCCAAAGCCTTCGCTCTCACCCAGGTCTTCATGCCATTCGAGCACCTGACGCAGCCAGGCGATCTTATCTTCATAGGCGTCGCTGCTGGTCTTGGTATCGGTTCCCTTATAGAGGTGGTGGGCACAGACGCCCAGCTCCGCCTCCTCATGCATTTCAAAGGTCCGGATCTGGATCTCCAGTACCTTACCTTCAGGGCCGAATACGGCGGTATGCAGTGAGCGGTAGCCGTTCGGTTTCGGCGAGGCGATATAGTCATCGAACTCGTGGGGAATGTTGCGCCACAGACCATGCACGATACCCAGAACCGTGTAACAGTCGCGGATCTCCGGCACCAGGATACGCACTGCACGGACATCATAGACCTGGCTGAAGTCGATGTTCTTGCGCTGCATTTTGCGCCAGATACTGTAGATATGCTTGGCCCGGCCGTTCACTTCACCGTCGATACTGGCTTCGCCCAGTTTCTGTTCCAGCAGCGAAACCATGGTATTGATAAAGCCCTGCCGGTCGAGACGTTTCTCATCCAGCAACTGGGCAATATGCTTGTAATCGTTCGGCTTGAGGTAACGGAATGAGAGGTCTTCCAGCTCCCATTTGATATGCCCGATCCCCAGCCGGTGGGCCAGCGGGGCATAGATATCAAACACTTCGCGTGCCACCAGGTAGCGTTTACGTCGGCTACCCTCTTTCACGGCACGGATGGCGCAGGTACGCTCGGCGATCTTAATCAGTGCCACGCGCACATCATCGATCATCGCCACCAGCATCTTGCGGATGTTATCTACCTGGGCAAAACCGCTGCCCAGCACCAGTTCTTCTGAGCGCGGATTCTTACGGCTGCCAATCGCAGCCATCTGCAGCACGCCGTCGATCAGCTTGGCGATCGGCGTACCAAATTCCTTACGAATGCGCTCAATGCTGAGCTTGCCTTCCCGCACACTGCGATAGAGCACCCCAGCCACCAGCGTATCCTGGTCCTGCTGCAGTTCAACCAGAATCTGGGTCATCTCCAGACCGGTCAGCAGACTGCCCTGGGTATTTTTCGACCAGACATCTTCGTTAGGCGATACGCGGTCCTGCGCCTGCTGCACAAGCTCGCAGGCCTGACGAAGCTGTTCAATATTCTCGATATCCATCTGGCTCTGCAGCTGCTCAAGCCAGATATCTAAATCTACACTGCCATCCTCGCGGATGTATTGATCTTCACGAACCTTAACCATGGCTAAATGCCACTCCTTTACACAACTCTGCCGCACATGGCGGATACTTATTCTTATGAACAGAGTAAAAACCTGTTTGCCCCTGATCGACGGCCAAAGATAACGGGCAACGTCGCGTCAGAGAGCCTGGAACTTCCGGGACAGGGAAGGATTTCCCTGCATCGGCAGAGACCGGATTGATAAAGCAAATACGATGCCGCTAGTTGCATCGGCCAATCAGAATCCGGTTATACGGCGCACATTACTATGCATTAAGACTACTGAGGGCAGCCAAGTTCCGCCCAATGTCCGGCCAAATCGCTACCGGTTGCAGTCATTAAAGGCGCCAGCCATTCAATCCCGGTCCGAACATCAGGGTCTTTCCATCGACCACTGAAGGCTCAGGCATCGGTCGCTGACGCTTTATCCCGGGGCGATAAATGCTCAGACAGGGCAGCGTCATACCGATGCGCGCTACATCATACAGCCTTAAGAGCCTCGGAATAAGTACCTACTCCGAGGCCATCGCACGGGGCTGATCAGAAATCGGGCAACGACGGGAGGTCGCAGGGCATATAAAGAAAAACGGGCAATATATGCCCGTTTCAAATAAGTATAGCAGCCGCCCCCAGAGCTAAGTGGCAGACAGGCGCTCGAGCAGTGCAGGCAGCTGCTGACGGAACTTGTAGAAACCGGCCTGGGCATGGGGCCAGAGTGCCCGTTGCCATTCAGACTGGTGGTAACAGATATGCGGCCTGGAGCCCTCGGGGAGGCCGGCGATCATCTGACTGATGACCAGTTGATGGATACCGGGGCAGACCCCCAGCAGCAGTACCGAATCCAGTTGGTGGCTCTGAACCCATTCGCAGAACTGCGTTTCAAGCGTTGCCAGCTGCATCAGTGTCAGTGGCTGCGGTGAGCACTCGGTCAGGTTCAGCAACGCGCCCTGACTGAAACGACTGACCTGCTGCGACACTGAGCCGGGAGAGCGGGCCTCCGTCGTGTCCAGCACCCCCAGCGCCACCGGCTGATAGGCTTCAACCAGTCCGTTGAGGTTACAAAACGCCTCAGTAGCCAGAATACCAACCCGCCCGTGCACCTCACCCGCCGCCGGAATCTCCCGGATCGCCGGCCGCATGGTGATCTCATACATCGATTCAGCCTGTTCATTGAGCTGACCGACCGGATTGAAGCGGCCGTGGGTAAAGCGACGGATATTCTCGGCCGTGGCAACATAGTGTTTACCCCGGGTGTGCAACCCGGCCACCGAGCGCCATGACAGGGTATTGGAAGAGCTGTCGCCATCCAGCATACGGCGCATAAACAGGTCGGCCCCCAGCTGCCAGGGGAGTTGCAGGGTGAAAATCCAGATACTGGCAAACCACATCCGGGCGTGGTTGTGCAGGTAGCCGGTTTGCTGCATCTCGCGCGACCAGCTGTCAAAACAGTCGATGCCGGTCTGGCCCTGGCAGGCATTGTGATAACACTCTGCCAGCTCTATATCCTGTTGCATCGATGTCAGCCGATCTGCCACATCACTGTGGTAGTCCAACCAGATCTGAGGGTGCATCATCATCCAGCCCTGCCAGTAACTGCGCCAGGAAACCTCCTCAATAAACTTGTTGGCCGCCTCGGCACTGTGCTGCGCCAGTACCGCCTTAATCACTTCCGCTTCCTCCAACAGGCCGTAACGAAAATAGGGTGACAATCCGGACACCCACTTATGCTGACCCTCGCCCAGGTCTTCATTCCGATGGCTCTGATAACTGCGCCCGGCACGTGGCACGAAGTCATTCAACCGAGACAATGCAGCCTCCCGGGATGGATACCAGTTTTCAGCTATCTTGTTCACAGTGTTTCTCCTGCCCTGCCCCGACAGAGCGTGGAGTCTGTTGTTCTGTTTAATTCAGACTCCGGGTTTCAGATTGATGGTTTCTGTTTCCTCTCTCCATTACGTCTTAAGGCCATACAGTGGTTTACTCTAACGGCAAAAATGCCCACGGGGGTCAGGCATTGTGCCCACTATATTTAACGACGGGCCTTAGGGTGATACGCCAATCACCCGGGCGGCAAAGCAGAAAACAGGCGCCATCTCATGTGAGGCAAAACAGGTCTCTGCATCAGCCGTCGCTGGTAATTATTTCGCAGCGCAACATAAAGGTAGACGAGTTTTACCGATACAGTAACCGGCGATATGTTCTGTGATCTGTACAGGAGTCGTGAACGATAAGCGTGACCCAGTAGCCGGTTCTACTGGCAGGAAACTGGCCGTAATGAATAAATTACAGCGCTGTAAAGGAATGAAGATCTATGTCTCTCCGCGCCTTTAACCTGAGAGATGCAGAGTATCCGTGCCCTGTGAACTGCCATGACGATCGTCCTGACGCTCTCAGTACCAATCCCTGCCTCATGACCTGTGAACACCGGATAGTCCTCTTCGGACAGCGTTCAACAGGCTTCTAACTGGAGTATAGATCCGAATACAGGATGTAAAGCTGTTATCTGATAAATTTTATCGGAGATATAGCCCCATCGCGGACACGACAGGGCCTTGGGGGATAGATCAGTTAAATACGCCGGTGGACAGGTAACGGTCGCCACGGTCGCAGATAATGCAGACAATCACCGCATTCTTAACCTGTTTCGACAGGCGCAGGGCACCGGCAACGGCACCACCGGAGGAGACGCCACAGAAGATCCCCTCCCGGGTGGCCAGGTCCTTCATGGTCTGTTCCGCTTCGGTCTGGTTGATATCCAGGATGGAATCGACCCGCGCAGCATCGAAGATCGATGGCAGGTATTCTTCAGGCCAGCGGCGGATGCCTGGAATCTGCGAGCCGTCTTCCGGTTGCAGGCCGACGATCTGCACATCACTGTTCTGTTCTTTCAGGTAGCGTGAGGTACCCATGATAGTACCGGTGGTGCCCATAGAGCTGACGAAGTGCGTGACCTGCCCGTCCGTCTGCTGCCAGATCTCCGGTCCGGTGCCGCGATAGTGTGCTTCGGGGTTATCCAGGTTGGCGAACTGATCAAGCACGATGCCCTGCCCCTCTTCCTGCAGTGCCGCCGCCAGGTCCCGGGCGCCTTCCATCCCCTGCTCCTGAGTGACCTCGATCAGCTCGGCACCGTAAGCCGTCATCGAGGCCTTACGTTCCATGCTCATATTGTCCGGCATGATCAGCTTCATCTTGTAGCCCTTGATCGCCGCTGCCATCGCCAGCGCGATACCGGTGTTACCGGAAGTCGCCTCGATCAGCGTATCACCGGGCTTGATCGCGCCGCGCTCTTCCGCCAGCTGGATCATACTCAGGGCCGGACGATCTTTAACCGAGCCTGCCGGGTTATTGCCTTCAAGCTTACACAGGATGGTGTTGCCGTTCTCCTGACCGAGTCGCTGCAGACGCACCAGCGGAGTTTTACCCACGTAATCTTCAATGGTCGGGAACTGAATGCTCATAAACCTCACCTTCACGGTTACAAGCTTGTAACCAAAAGAAATAAAAAAGGAATTTTATATACCCTATAGCAGGACACGGAATACTACTGATGGTTCCCGGAAAGTACAAGCAAGGTGGAGTAAACGCAACTGGCCTGTCGTATTGGCTCCAGCCTGTGTCAGATGCTGGATCTAGCAACAGTAGCGGCAGCTGGCTATTTTATAGGATTTTAAGCTCCGGCCCGGCTCAGGGTCCGGGCAGAAATGAACTGTTTTTCCGAGGTAAGCCACATGACGACAGCCGTCGCCCCCAACGACGCATTGGCGCGCTGGCAGCAGCCCCATCCGGATTTCGCTTCCGGCCATGATATGCGCAGCAGCGAAAACGGCCTGCTCAATTTGTTCTATGGCAGCCTGGAGCACGCCGCACGTTATCAATGGCTCAATGCCGGACGCACCCTGGTCGATAAGACCTACCTGCGTATCCTCTGGAGTAGCTGCGACATGGCCCCGGTTGCCACCACTTATGACCAGCTGGCCTCGAATCTGGACAGCTTTATCCGCGACCGGATCAGCGCGCACTGGGAGCAGCTGGATGAACTGGATCACGACCAGCGTCATCAGCTGGCGATCGAACTGGTCGAGCAGGCCGCCATTGCGGTCTTCCCCGGTAACCCTAACTGGCGGGCTGCCAGCATGCTGCTGTTCTTCCTGTGCCCGCAATTACCGGTCTTTGCCTGGCATCATGAACTGCAGTCGCCGCAGAGCGACTCTCAGGAGCCAGCCGGATATGCCGGTTATCATGCGTACTGCCGCCAGCGACTGGCTCAGAAGCTGCCACACAGCGCCACCCCGCCCGCCGCCGTTCAGGGTGACGAGCGCCAGTGTAAACTGATCGACCGGCTGCTGAGCCGCGGCGACTGGTGGCAGCGCCGCTGCCTGTTCAGCCGCTGAGCGGTTGCAACAGAAATGCCCCGGCACTGAAATAAAACCGTGATATGCGCTACATAAAGGCGAAAAGCGGTCTAGACTGAAGTCGGACATCCTTGATCTTTGAGCTCGCCACGGCGGGCTTTTTTATGTCTGCTCGCCAGGATTCTGCGGCCGAATCCGGCACCGGACAACCTGCCCGGCCGTCCGGTTTCCGCGCGGCGGGAGCAGCCACCAGCGCCAGGAAAAACGCCGGAAAAAAAGCCCCTCAATGAGGGGCCAGGAAAGAATGCATCTGTTTCTTCAGCCGCACAATGAACGCCTGCAGAAACCTCGCCGGGGAAGGAATCGGTAACAGATCAACGGCGCAACCCACTGTTACTGATTCAGGTCTCTGATCCGTTGGGCTAAAAGTCGCCGGGGCGATAACCGGCAACAACAGTCAGAAACTTTTGTCACCGGCACACTGATCAGCCGGCAACAAAATCCTTGCTAAGTCAGGCTACCCGAAGCGTTCCGGCCGCCTCCAGCTGCTGCATCGACATCGCCAGCCGGATACGGTTATCCACATTCAGCTTGCGGTAGATATTCGACACATGGCCCTTGATGGTGTTTTCCGTAACCTGCATCTGCCGCGCAATCTGCTTGTTCATCAGGCCGTCCTTCAGGTGCATCAGTACGCACTTCTCTTTTGCCGACAACTGCTCCAGGCCGGACTGCAGGCTGACTTTTTCACTGGCCTGCATCCAGTGGTATTTATCCAGCTCCGGACGCCAGAAGTCGCCCTGCAGGATACAGCGCACCGCTTCAAACAGCTTACGTCCATCCAGTGAGCGCAGGCTGATGCCGCGGGCTCCGGCCTGAAACAGGCTGCGTACACTGTCGGAATTCACCGTCTCACAGAGTACCAGCGCCGGAACCTCATATTGCTGCAGCAGTGCGTCTAGCTGCGCATACTGGCGCAGGCCGTTAACACCACTATCAAGCAACAGCAGGTCCAGATCATCACGGCAGTGAAGAATCGCTTCCAGTTCCTGCCAGGAATCAGCGGCAAAGGCACAGAGTTCTACGCCGGCAGCGTGCAACGCCTGCTCGATGCCCTGACGGTAGAGCGGTGAAGAATCTGCGATAACAACTTTCAGAAGAGCAGCCATAAACACCTCCGACAACGGTTAGCTGATTAAATGAGATCAGGCCAGTTCGCGCTGCAGGCGCTCACGCTCGTCGGGGCTGTACTGTACGTAACCTACGGGGATATGGTCGTTGATGGCATCACGCACCTGCTGGGCGTCTTCAGCGCTGAAACCGCCACAGAGTTCGATCAGCTGGATACGCTTGGTGATCATCTCCTGCGCCACCATACAGGCTTCGGCAACAGAGCTGACACCGGCAACCGCACAATCAAAGTCATCACTGCTAACGCGGCCATGGTGTTTAAACATTTCCAGACTGGGAGCTTTTACGATAAAGCCGTAACGTTGTAGAGCCATAGTTGGTCTCCGGATATTGTTATTGTTTTCAATCTATTAAAGCCGGTGTTGGCACTGAGGCTTAGAGCCAGACAATTTGAAAATGTAGAACCAGCTCAGAAGCAGCGGTAAGCGGTAAGCGGTAAGCGGTAAGCGGTAAGCGGTAAGCGGTAAGCGGTAAGCGGTAAGCGGTAAGCGGTAAGCGGTAAGCCAGCAGCAGAGCTTGTGGCTTGTAGCTTGTAGCCCGCAGACAAAGAAAAGGGATCACCTGAGTCAGGGATCCCGAAAGAGTGGAGAGAGTAAAACAACTTACTGAGGGAAAATCTGTTTACAGCGACTGAGACTGCACCACGGTAATGGCGATCACATTCACCACATCATTAGCGCTGCAGCCCCGGGAGAGGTCGTTGGCTGGTTTTCTCAGCCCCTGCAGGATCGGTCCTATCGCCTCGGCCTTACCAATACGCTCGGCCAGCTTGTAGCCGATATTGCCCGCCTCAAGGTTCGGGAACACCAGTACATTGGCCTTGCCGTGGGTTTCCGAGTGCGCCACCTTACGTTCGGCTATTTCGGAGACGATAGCCGCATCCAGCTGCACATCGCCATCAATCGCCAGGTCAGGATGCTGCTCTTTGACGATTCGGGTCGCTTCCACCACCTTATCCACCGCCGAGTGGCTGGCACTGCCGCTGGTGGAGAAGGACAGCATCGCCACCCGCGGCTCTTCGCCCAGCAGGTTGCGGGCACTGGCCGAGGCCGACATGGCGATCTGCGCCAGCTGCGGAGCATCGGGATTAATCACCAGTCCACAGTCAGAGAAGATCACGCCGCCCTTAAGTTCATGAAACGGCTCACAGAGCATCATCAGGAAGAAACTGGACACCATGCTGGCATCTTCGGCCATGCCGATAATCTGGATCGCCGCCCGCACCGTATCGCCGGTGGTATAGACCGCACCACAGACAGAGCCATCGGCATCACCCAGGTGCACCATCATCTGGGCATAGTGCAGCGGATCACGCATCAGCTCGGCCGCTTTCTCCGGGGTCATCCCCTTGGCTTTGCGCAGCTCATAGAAGGTCTCGGCATAACGTCCCGCATCCGCCGCTTCCGCCGGGTTAACCAGCGATACACCATCCAGCGCCAGCCCCTGTTCGGCGGCATTGGCACGAATCACGGATGCATCACCCAGCAGAGTGATATGGGCGATACCGCGGGCCGTTGCGGTTACCGCCGCCTCAAGAATACGCGGGTCCTCGCCCTCAGCCAGCACCACACGGCGCGGGTCTTCACTGGCGCGTCTGAAAATATTATTCAAAGCCTTCATCAGCAATTCCTTCTTATTATTCTTGAATGGCGGGACAGCCTGTGAATAAAGCACTCCGCGAGTACGCTATTCAGAGGCCTCTCACGGCAACAGGGCCGTAGTGAGAAAAAACCGAAGGCCGGAGGCCTTCGGTCGAGAGACAGGGTTCCGGACGGAACCCTGCGATAACAGAGACTTATACGTAGTCTTTGTATTTTTCCAGGTGACGAACCGGCTTGGACAATGCATCGCGGCGGAACGGGTCGCCCAGCTCACGCGTACACATGATCTCGATAACGGTCGTCTTGCCTTCTTCCATCTGCTGACGGATCGCTTCTTTCAGCGTAGGACCGATATCTTCCAGCTTGTCTACAGTCACACCCTCAGCACCCATGGCGCGGGCGATGCCTGCGAAGCTCTGGTTTTCCAGCTCACCGGCGACGAAGCGACGGTTGTAGAAATCCACCTGGTTCTTCTTCTCAGCACCCCACTGACGGTTGTGGAATACGATAGAAGTTACCGGGATATTTTCACGTACACAGGTCATGATTTCCATCATGGACATGCCCCAGGCACCGTCACCCGCGTAAGAGATACCCGGACGGTCCGGCGCAGCAACTTTAGCACCGATCATCGTTGGCAGCGCGTAGCCACAGTTACCGAAGGACATCGCTGCGAAGAAAGAACGCGGACGCTCGAAACGCAGGTAGCTGTTGGATACGGAGTTGATGTTACCGATATCGGTGGACACCATAACGTCTGCAGGCATGGCTTTTTCCAGCTCACGCAGAACCTGACGTGGGTGCAGATAGCTGCCGTCTTCACCGGCCTGTTCAGCGATCATATCCAGAGAGTATTCATCTTTCTCGTGGATCCACTCGTTCAGTTCAGCTTCCCAGGCAGCTTTTTCAGCGGCGATCTGTTCTTCACGCGCAGCGCGGTTTTCCAGACACTTAGGCGACATACCGGACAGGCGGGACAGCAGGGCTTTAGCCGCGGCTTTAGCGTCGCCACAGATGCCTACGTTGATCTTCTTAACCAGACCCAGCATCTTAGGATCGCAATCAACCTGAATGATCTTGGCGTCTTTCGGCCAGTAATCCATACCGTGCTGAGGCAGGGTACCGAATGGGCCCAGACGGGTACCCAGCGCCAGTACAACGTCAGCCTTGGCGATCAGTTTCATACCGGCTTTGGAACCCTGGTAACCCAGAGGACCACACCACATCGGGTGGGAAGCAGGGAAAGAGTCATTGTGCAGGTAGGAGTTAACAACCGGCAGGCCCAGTGCATCGGACAGTGCGATCGCTTCTTCCCAGGCATCGCCCAGTACAACACCGCCACCGGAGATCATTACCGGGAATTCAGCGCTGGCCAGCAGCTCAGCTGCATCGTTCAGAGCCTGTTCGCCACCGGCAGAACGCTCGACACGGATCGGCTCAGGGATTTCGCAATCGATATCGCCGTAGAACAGGTCACGAGGGATGTTCAGCTGAGTCGGGCCATTTTCCAGCATCGCACGGTCGAAGCAGCGACCGGTCAGCTCAGCCATACGGCTGTTGTTAGCAACAGTCACCTGGTACTTGGTGATCGTTTCGAAGAATGGCAGCTGCTGCGCTTCCTGGAAACCACCCAGACCCTGGGAGTTAGTGCCGGTTTCAGGTGTGATGCAGACAACCGGAGAGTGTGCCCAGTAAGCTGCAGCGATTGCAGTTACGAAGTTAGTGATACCAGGACCGTTCTGGGCGATACAAACACCGTGACGACCGGATACACGGGAGTAACCATCAGCCATATGGCCTGCACCCTGCTCGTGTACAACCGGGATCAGACGAATGCCCGCCGGGGTAAAGATATCCATTGCATCCATGAATGCAGAACCCATGATGCCGAAGCAATCTGTTACACCGTTAGCAACGAGGGTTTCCACCATCGCTTCACTAGGAGTCATACGTGCCATATTTCGTATACCTTCTTATTGTTGTTGCAGCCCTGTGGCTGACATCACTCGAAATAATCGCCCCAGGGGCGCCCGGTTTGCCGTTTGCGTGGCCAGCAGGGTCAATCACTGTAGCCGCTGCTGACCTGCATGTTTTCAGGTGGTTTTAGATTAGGAGGGCACCGGCTAAGGGAGTAGGGCCAGTTTAATGCGGCATCTTGCGCCAGCGGCAAAGCCTTGCGGTGTGGGGGCTGCAGAGGATTGGGCCAGTGCAGAAAGTTGGATACGGCCAGTACCAGAGTCGAATACCGGCCTCAAAAGGAGGTTTTGACTGCGGCCCCGAATGAGGCCGCAGTGACCAGATGATCAGCGACTGTACAGCGCCGGCCCCGTCAGAGGGGGCAGATAGCGCACTATAGCGCCCGCTTCTTCCACAGATAATAGACCGCCGGCAGCAACAACAGGGTCAGCACCACGGCGCTGGCCATCCCGCCCACCATCGGTGCGGCGATACGCTGCATCACCTCAGATCCCGCGCCGCTGCCATACATGATCGGCAACAGGCCGGCGATGACCGCCGCCACCGTCATCATCACCGGCCGTACCCGTAACCCGGCCCCGTTGATCACCGCCTGACGCAGCTCGGCCTCGCCAAACCCCGCAGGATATTGCCGGCAGGTCTCACGGTAGGACTGGTTGAGGTAGACCAGCATAATCACGCCGATCTCCACCGCCACCCCGGCCAGGGCGATAAAGCCGACCCCGACCGCCACCGAAAAATTGAAACCCTGCAGGTACATCAGCCAGATCCCGCCGACCATCGCCAGCGGCAAGGTCCCCATAATAATCGCCACTTCGGCAAAGCGGCGAAAGTTGAGATAGAGCAGCAACACGATGATCGCCAGCGTCAGTGGCACCACATAGCTCAGGCGCTCCTTGGCCCGGATCAGGTACTCATACTGCCCCGACCAGTTGAGCGAATAGCCCGGCGGCAGATCGAGCAGTTCGGCCACCCGCTGCTGCGCCTCGGCGACATAGGAACCCAGGTCGCGGCCCTCGATATCCACCAGGGTCCAGCCATTGGGACGGGCGTTCTCGCTCTTGATCCCCGGCGGGCCATCGGCGATATAGATATCCGCCACATCGGCCAGGGCGATCTGCTGCCCGGCCTTAGTCACCAGCGGCAGCATACGCAGCTGCTCCACCGAGTCACGGTAGCCCTGTGGATAACGCAGACTGATCGGATAGCGCTCCAGCCCCTCGATACTCTGGGCAATATTCATCCCGCCGACCGCCGTGGCAATAACTCCCTGGATATCCGCAATATTGAGACCGTAGCGCGCAGCCCGAGCACGGCGGATATCCACATTGACATAGCGCCCACCGGCCACCCGTTCGCTGTAAACCGAGGCGGTGCCCGGCAGGTCGGCGAGGATGATTTCCAGCTGCTGGCCGATCTGCTGGATCACCGCCAGATCCGGCCCACCCACCTTGATCCCCACCGGGGTTTTAATACCGGTGGCGAGCATATCGATGCGGGTCTTGATCGGCATCACCCAGGCATTGGTCAGTCCAGGAATCTGCACCACTTTATCCAGCTCACGGCGGATCTTCTCCGGCGTCATGCCCGGGCGCCACTCGCTGCGCGGTTTGAACTGGATAAAGGTCTCGATCATCGTCAGCGGTGCCGGATCGGTAGCGGTATCGGCCCGGCCGATCTTGCCGAACACGGTATCCACCTCCGGTACGCTACGGATCAGCTTATCGGTCTGCTGCAGGATCTCCCGCGCCTTGCCCACCGACACGCCCGGGTAAGTACTAGGCATATACATCAGGTCGCCCTCATCCAGCGGCGGGATAAACTCGCTGCCCAGCTTGTCCAACGGCCAGAAGCCCAGGCCGGTCACCAGCAGCGCCAGCAGGATGGTCATCTTCGGCCATAACAGAACCCGGCGGATCACCGGCAGGTAGAGCGCCGTCAGCAGGCGGTTAAGCGGGTTTTTATGCTCCGGCAGCACCTTGCCGCGGATAAAGTAGCCCATCAGCACCGGCACCAGAGTAATCGCCAGCCCGGCCGAGGCGGCCATGGCATAGGTCTTGGTGTAAGCCAGCGGCGAGAACATCCGCCCCTCCTGTGCCTCCAGGGTAAACACCGGCAGGAAGCTCATGGTGATAATCAGCAGGCTGAAGAACAGCGCCGGGCCGACCTCTGCCGCCGCCTCGGCGATCACCTGCCAGCGGTTTTCATCGGTCAGCGGAGTACGCTCAATATGCTTGTGTACATTCTCGATCATCACGATGGCACCATCCACCATCGCCCCGATAGCGATGGCGATACCGCCAAGGGACATGATATTGGCGTTGATCCCCTGGTAATACATGATGATAAAGGCCACCAGCATGCCCACCGGCAGGCTGATAATCACCACCAGCGAGCTGCGGAAGTGGAACAGGAAGATGGCACAGACCACCACAACCACCAGAAACTCTTCCAGCAGTTTCTCGAACAGGTTCTCCACCGCCGCGCCGATCAGGCCGGAGCGGTCATAGACCGTGACGATCTCCACCCCTTCCGGCAGGCCCTGCTTCAATGCCGCCAGCCGCTCCTTAACACCATCGATGGTGCGCTGGGCGTTCTCGCCGAAGCGCATCACCACCACGCCGCCGACCGTCTCACCCTCGCCGTTCAGCTCGGCAATTCCACGGCGCATCTGCGGCCCGGTGCCGATCTCGGCCACATCCGACAGCAACAGTGGCGTACCGTTCTGATTCACGCCCAGCGGGATATTACGCAGCGCTTCAACACCGTCGATATAACCGCTGGCACGTACCATATACTCCGCCTCAGCCAGTTCCAGCACCGAAGCGCCGGTCTCCTGGTTGCCTCGCTGGATGGCGGTACGGATCTGTGCCAGCGGGATACTCAGTGCCCGTAACTTATCCGGATCGACCCTTACCTGATACTGCTTCACCATACCGCCCACGGTGGCCACTTCGGACACCCCCGGCACGGTCTGCAGCTCATACTTCAGGAACCAGTCCTGCAACGAGCGTAACTGGGCCAGATCATGCTGTCCGGTTCGATCGATCAGACTGTAGATATAGACCCAGCCGACACCGGTGGCATCCGGCCCCAGTTGCGGCTTGGCCGTTGCAGGCAGGTTGGGTGCCACCTGACTGAGGTATTCGAGTACCCGGCTACGCGCCCAGTAGAGATCGGTATCCTCATCGAAGATGACATAGACATAGGAATCGCCGAAGAAGGAGAAACCGCGCACCGTCTGCGCCCCCGGCACCGACAGCATGGCGGTGGTCAGGGGATAGGTGACCTGATCCTCCACCACCTGGGGCGCCTGCCCCGGATAGCTGGTTTTGATAATCACCTGCACATCGGACAGATCGGGAATCGCATCGATCGGGGTGTTCTTTACCGTGAAGGCCCCCCAGCCGATCAGGATCAGGGTTGCCAGCAGCACCAGAAAGCGGTTGACCAGCGACCAGCGGATAATGGCTTCAATCATTTAGCACCTCCGCTACCGCTGCCACGCGGCCCGGCCTGATCGGGAATCCGCAGCTGTACGATCCGCACCATGGTTTCGCTGCCATCAAGCTGCATCAGCACCTTCAGGCCCGGCGTCAGCTGATAGATATCCAGTGTTTGCTGCAGGCTTTCGGCAATCGGTGCAATCATCACCATCTGCGGCATCCCCCAGCGGGTGACCTCGCCATGACGGAAACGCAGCAGCTGGTTGTCGGGATCGATCTGTATAATCTCCGCCTCAACCCAGGCGGTCGGAAACACCACCTCATCGCTGCTGATCCGCTTCAGGTCGGAATTGACCGCCGATTCGGAATCGAGCAGGAACTGGGCCGAGGTCACCACCCGGTCACCGAGCTCCAGGCCATCGAGAATCAGCACCTGATCAGCGACCCGTTCACCCGGCATGACGGCGATCGATTTAAACCGCCCCTCCCCCAGCGCCAGCACCACCCGGTTCTGGTTGCCGGTACGGATCAGTGCCTCCGCCGGGATATGCAGTTCGCTGGCGGTATCGGTTCCGGCAATAGTGACGCGGGCAAACATATTGGGTTTCAGGCGGCCATCCTCATTGGCAAAGCGTAGCCGCACCCGCTGGGTACGGTTTTTCGCGTCCAGGGTCGGATAGATATAATCCACCTGCCCCTGCCAGACACGGCCCGGGGCATAATCCAGCTGCATCTGCACCGGGTTACCGACACGCACGGCACCCGCCTGGCGTTCAAACAGCTCGGCGGTCACCCAGACCTGGTCCAGCGGACCCAGGGTCATCATGCTCATCTCCGGTTTCACGAACATGCCGTTGCGCACAGCCAGTTCGTTAACATAGCCAGCGCGCGGGGCATAGACGGTGACCGCCTCCTGAGCACGGCCGCGCCGGGCCAGCGTCCTGATCTGGCTGACTGAAACATCCAGCGCCCGCAGTTTGTCGCGGGCCGAGCGCTGCAACAGCTGATTGCGGCTGCGCAACGCGGTCAGATACTCCTCCTGGGCGTTGACCAGTTGTGGCGAGTACAGCTCATACAGCGGCGCGCCCTTTTCCACATAGCTGCCATTGCTGCGCACATGTAACTTGCGAATCCAGCCCGGCAGGCGGCTGTGGATATGCTGCAACTGGTCCTCGTCAAAGCCGACATAGCCGACAGTGTCGACCCGCCGAGTCAGGGGGCCAAAGCCCACCTCGGCACTGCGTACACCAAGGTTATTCACCACTTCAGGGCTGATCTTCACCGTGCCCGGTGAATCGCCATTCAGGTCTTCGGCATAGACCGGCACCAGCTCCATCCCCATCGGAGACAGGCCGGGCTTATCACGGCGGTAGTTAGCATCCATCGGCGCCACCCAGTACAGCGGCTCATTAGCGTCTGCAGTGCCGTCCTGGCTTTCACCGCTGCCTGTTACCGCAAACTGCGGCAGGTATTTCGGTAACAGCTGGGTGCTGATCAGGTGACCGGCAGCGATACCGATCAGCAGGATAGTCAGGGTTGATAGTATTTTCTTCATAGCCTCAATCGCGGTCACCCGCCTCCGTTTGCAGCAGGTAGTTCAGTCCCAGCTGGTTCTTTTGCTGCGCACTTTGCAGTTCGATCTGTTGCAGCCGGGTATCCAGCTCGGTGATCGCGGCGCGCATCACCTCGTCAAAGCCGCCATTACCGGCGGAGTAGGACTGCAGCGCAGCTTCACGGCGCTGGGCCAGCTGCGGCAGCAGCTTCAGCTCAAACAGCGCCTGGCGCTCACCCAGCCGTTGCTGTTCGGCATGCAGGGTTTCGAACTGCCCCCGCATCTGCTGCAACAGCAGCAGGCGGGCTTCCCGCGCTGCTTCGACCCGGCTGCGGGCGGCATTGCGGGCCGGGTCCTGCTTCTTCTCTGTAAACAGGGGCAGGTCAAAGCTGACAGCGGCACTGAAGAAATCCGCCCGCTCGCGGCCACCGGGCATATCATCACGGTAGCCATAGCCCAGATCGACTTTATAGGCGGGCTTGTAGGCTTGTTCGGCCAGCTCGACCTGCTTGCGCGCTATATCGATCTGCTGCTCGGCCAGCAACACCCGCGGATGGGCCATCAGCCGCTGCGGTAGCCGTTGAAAGTCAACGCTATGGTGATCCAACTCGGGGCGGTGACGGGACACCAGCTGACGACTCTGTTCCAGCGGCAACCACTGCGCCAGCTGGCCCCGCTTGCTGTCGCGCAGCTGGCGTAAACGGCTGATGCGGTCATCCAGCCGGGTCAGTTCCAGCTCTGCCCGTACCAGGTCGCTGCTGCGGCTGACGCCGGCGCGGTAGTTGGCTTCGGCCACATCCACCAGCTGGCTGAACAACGCCCGGTTGCGTTCAATCAGGCGGATCTGCGCCTGGCTGCTGTATAGATCCAGCCATAACTGGCCGACCTGTTTGCGAATCTGTCCACGGCGCTCCATCCGCGCCAGCGGGTTACGCCCGGCCATCAGTTGCAGCCGTTGCTGCTGCAGCTGCAGGCTGTTACCACGGGGAAACACCTGTGACAGGCCCAGCTGCAGCTGGGTCATATTTTCCTGATCGATATCGAAGCTATCGGTAGGCAGATTGGCCAGTGCCAGTCGCATCGTCGGGTCGGGCAGCGCCGCCGCAGCGGTGGCTTCGTGGCGCAGCGCCTGCTCTTCCGCCCGGTTCTGCTGTTGCCAGCGATCCTGCTGCAGGGCGCCCTCGGTAGCCTGTTGCAGCGTCAGTGCCGCCAGCACCGGCTGGGCAACAGCACTGAGCCCAGCAGCCAGCAGCACAGGTCGCAGATGATAAATAACTCGGTGAGACATAAGCGTCCCCTATATTTCAGATAGCAGAGTGCCTCCCTTAGGGTAGGCTCCAACAGTGAAATAGTGGGGGTTTTAATTGCGGAATACGGCCAGCAACAGGTGGCGGCGCGGATAACCACGCAGGAAAGATCGCTCCGCTGAGAAGGGGTCTGAGGCGTAGCGTAACAGGCGTAGCTGGGTCAGCAGCTGGATAACCAGCAGCAACGTGCTCAGCCAGAGGATCGGGGTAAAGTGTGCCGCATCGAAACTGATACCGGCGCTGAGCAGTTTATCCTGCAGTAGCTGACAACCGCTGCTGCTGTCTTCGCAACAGGCCATGGTCATTGCTATCGTGGGTGTGTCCGCTGCAGCCATCGGCATCGCGTGTCCCATCGCGGCATGATCGACCGCCGGAGTTTTGTCCCCTTGTGCGATCAGCTGATGGGGCTCACCCTGTGGGAATGTCTGCGCCATCGCAGGCGGATTCAGCAGCGTCAGTAGCGGCTCGCTCAATCCACGCAGGCAGTTACCGAACAGGCACAGCAACAGGAACAGCACCAGCCAGCTGGCTGCTTGTCCGTCGCGCTTGTTCAGTCTCTGCAACATCATGGGATCGCTTCAATTCCTTTGTCTCGGCTCCCTGAACAGGGCCGGAGTCTTTGCATTAAGAGCGGCAGCCTACCGTTTAGTTCCGCCAAAAGCAAAACAGGCCGGAAAAAACCGGCCTGCAGGCGTTCAGCTGATCTGGCCGTTAATCCACCAGCGACTGAATCAACTCGGCCAGGCGCTTGATGCCCGGCTCGATCCGATCGGTAGAGATCGAAGAGTACCCCAGGCGGAAGTAGTTCAGCGGCGGTGTCTCGCCCATAAAGTGGATATCACCCGGCTCAATCAGGATACCGTTTTCCGCCGCGGCCTCGCGCAGTTTATGGGTATCCAGACCTTCAGGGCCTTTCACCCAGTAGCAGGAACCGCCAAAGGTCGGCTGGGTGAAGGAGTCCGGCAGGTACTTGCTCAGCGCTTCCTCCATCGCATGCCAGCGCGCCTCATAGGTGCGGGCGATATTCATAATCAGGGCATCGTTATAGCCGCGCTCAAGGAACAGCGCCACCGAGCGCTGGTTGTTGGCCGCCGGGTGGCGCACCATCAGCCGGCGCAGGGCACGGGCTTCCTTGATAAATTCCTCCGGACCGACCAGATATCCCATGCGCAGGCCCGGTGCCAGGGTCTTGGAGAGGGATCCCACATAGAGCACCCGGTCGTTCTTATCGAGGCTTTTCAGCGCCGGAATCGGGTTGGACTTGAAGTTGGTTTCACTCTCATAGTCATCCTCGATAATCAGGAAGTCTTCCTCTTCCGCCTTTTTCAGCAACTCATAACGGCGCTCGATCGGCATGGTAACCGTGGTCGGGCACTGGTGGCTCGGCGTGGTGTAGACACAATCGCACTCCGACAGTTCTTCACCCACCTGCATTCCCTGTCCGTCGACCGGAATCGGCTTGATCTGGCCCGGGCTGAGGCTGCAGATATTACGGATATCCACATAGCCGGGGTCTTCCAACCCCATCACACTGTCGCTGTCGAGCAGTAGTTGAGCCAGGATATAGAGCGCCTGCTGCGCCCCCACGGTAACCAGGATCTGTTCCGGCGAGGCCCAGACGCCACGGCGTGGCAGCAGCCGGGTGCGGATCTGCTCGACCAGCAGCGGGTCATCATTATCGAACCGGTCGGCAGCCCAGTCACGGATCGCCGGCACACTGACTGCATCGCGACAGCACTCGCGCCAGTTATTGGTGGGAAACAGGTTGGTATCAAACTGGCCGTAGATAAAGGGATAGTCGTAACGCTGCCAGTCCCGCGCCTTGTGCATATTACGCTGCGAGGACGGCTGAACCTTCAGGCAGCGGCTCCAGTCAGGCTTATGCCCGGTGTCATCGTCAGAGGTCACAACCGGCCCTGCTGCGACATTAACCTTACCTGCCAGAATATCCGGGTTAACGTAATATCCACTGCGCTCCTTGGCGATCAGATAACCGTCATCCAACAGGTGCTCATACGCCAGCACCACCGTATTGCGCGCCACATTCAGCTGCTTGGCCAGCTTACGGCTGGAAGGAAGCGGACTGTTAAGTGGAATATTGCCATTCAGGATGGCTGAGGCAATCTGCTCACGCAGCTGCTGCTGCAGACTGGTGTCTTTGTCCGCAGACAGGTGGAAAAGTTGAAACATGCATTAACCTTAGACCTGCAGTCACCGGCTCGGGCTGCGCCCGGGTACTGCCTTATTATTGTTATCTCCCTGGCTGCGAACGGGTGGGAATGCCCGGCATTACCACACCAACGTCGAATATCCAGCCACGCTCAAAATTACTGACTCAGAGGCTAGTGCGCAATCCCTGCATGCAAAGTACTTGTTAATTAAAGACGATTCATTGAGTTCGCGCTGGATTAGGAGGCTGTAAATATGCCTGCCGGCAGCAGCCCCGAAACGAAAAAACCACCCGGGACGGCGCCCCGGGTGGCTAAGGAACGACTGATCAGGTCAATCAGCTGTTAGGGCAAACTTCTGCCATTGCGGCATCCAGTGCATCGACGATGGTGTCGATATCAGCCTGGGTTGCGATCAGTGCCGGGCTCAGGCAGATAGTGTTGTTGTACTCTTTGAAAGAGCGGTTGGTGCGGCCGATGATCACGCCATTCTTCATGCAGTGACCGGCAATCGCCACGGATACACCCTCATCCACCGGCTCTTTAGTAGTGCGGTCTTTGACCAGCTCAAAGCCGGCAAACAGGCCTTTACCACGCACATCGCCGATGATGTCGTATTTTTCCATCAGCTGGTTAAGGCGACCGCGCAGGTATTCACCCTGCTGCGTCACGTTTTCCAGCAGGTTTTCGCGCTCGATGATCTCCAGGTTCACCAGTGCCGCCGCAGGACCGGCAGTACAGCCACCGAAAGTGGAGATATCGCGGAAGTAACCCAGACGGGCATCGTCATCTTCCTTAAAGGCTTCAAACACTTCTTCAGTGGTTACGGTGCAGGAGATCGCGGCATAACCGGATGCCACACCTTTCGCCATAGTCACCATATCCGGCTTGATGCCGTAGTGCTGGTAACCGAACCATTTACCGGTACGGCCCAGGCCGCAAACCACTTCGTCGATATGCAGCAGGATGTCGTACTTCTTGCAGATCTCCTGTACGCGGTCCCAATAACCCTGAGGTGGCTCGATCACGCCGCCGCCTGCAGTGATTGGCTCCAGGCAGAGTGCGCCAACTGTGTCAGCACCTTCAGCCAGGATCACTTTCTCAATCTCATCCGCCGCCCAGACACCGTAGTTGTCCAGATCAGCGCCGTCCTGTGCGCGGTATTCGCAGCAGTGTGGTACTTCAACGAAGCCCGGAGTGAACGGTCCGTACTGTGCCTTACGCTCGAACTGGCCGGTCGCGCTCAGTGCGGTGATGGTGGTGCCGTGGTAGTCACGCTCACGGAACAGGATCTTATGTTTCTTGCCGCCGTACTTCTTCTCGGCGATCTGGCGAACGATCTTGAACGCCTTCTCGTTGGCTTCAGAACCGGAGTTAGAGTAGTAAACGCGGCTCATGCCCGGCATTTTTTCGATCAGACGCTCAGCGAACTGTGCCGCCGGGATGTTACCCGCAGTCTGGGCGAAGTAGTTCATGGTCACCAGCTGATCACGTACCGCATCAGCAATCTCTGTGCGGCCGTAGCCAACGTTAACGGTCCATACCGCACCGGACACCGCATCCAGGTATTCTTTACCCTTTGCATCCCATACACGCATGCCTTCGCCTTTTACGATCATCAACGGATCGCTGTTTTCATAAGGCTTATGCTGGCTCAGGTGATGCCATACGTGCTTACGGTCCTGACCCAGTGCTTCGGCTGAATTAAATTCGTTTGCGTTAAATGCCATGCTTAACTCCTCTGAGAGTCTCTTATTGTTTTGCAGAGGCAGGAGACAGACTCCTATCTTCCAATTCCGTAGCGCCTGCTAAAGCGGGCTACAGTGCTGAACATGGCCGTTAAGCCATCAATCAGTGATGGCTCCAAAGTAATAGGCCCGGGCGGAAAGCAGTTAGAACCAGATATCAAGGCCACATGATGCCAGCACCATTTATAGGGCTAACAGCGGCGTCTGGCCTAACCGGCATGCTCTGACTGGAACTATTGGCAGCAGCTGACAGGGGCAAAAAAGCCCGCCGACAGAAACAAAAAGACCAGAGTAGCCGAAGCTACTCTGGTCTTTTCCTGAGCCAAAAGGAGTGACTCGTCGCCGCCTTCGGCTTAGCGTCCGGCCTGCTCCAGCATCACCTCGAACAGGATCTGGCAGCCCTTGGCAACCTGGCCCGGATTGGAATACTCAGCCTCGTTATGGCTGATACCACCGATCGACGGGATGAAGATCATGGAGGTCGGCACCACCGTCGACAGGTTAACCGCGTCGTGTCCGGCACCACTAGTCATGCGGGTATAGCTGAAACCCGAGGCGGCCACCGCCGCCTCCACCGCATCGACACAGTCTTCGGCAAAGGCCACCGGTGGGCTGTCCCAGATACAGTTCATCTCGATCTCGGTGCCAGTATCTGCAGCGACCCTCGCAATCAGCTCCTGCGCCGCCTGCTCCAGTGCACCGAGCCCGTCCAGCTCGGCATGTCGCAGGTCCAGTGAGAAGCGCACCTCTCCGGGTATCACATTGCGCGAGGCCTTTTCGATACTCAACTCACCGACAGTACAGCGGCTGTCACCGGCTTCACCGGAGGCGGTCAGCTCGTAGAGGCTGCTGAACACCCGGGATGCGGCATAAAGGGCATCGTGGCGATAATCCATCGGAGTCGGCCCGGCATGGGCAGAGGTGCCCTTAACCGTCACATCGTACCAGCGCATCCCCAGCACGCCGGTCACCACACCGATATCCAGCTGTTCCCGTTCCAGCACCGGGCCCTGCTCGATATGCAGTTCGAAGAAGCGGTGGATCGGATGCTCACCAACCACTTCGTCACCGGCGTAACCGATCGCCTGCAACGCATCTCCCAGACTGATCCCCTGGGCATCGCACTGCTGCAGCGCATAATCCAGCGAGAACTTGCCACTGAATACACCGGAGGCCACCATCGCCGGGGCGAAGCGAGAGCCCTCCTCGTTGGTCCAGACCGAGACTTCAACCGGGCGGCGGGTCTGGATATTGTGATCGTTCAGGCTGCGAATCACTTCCAGTCCGGCCAGGCAGCCATAGATACCGTCAAACTTGCCGCCGGTGGGCTGGGTATCCAGATGACTGCCGGTGGTGATCGGTGCGGCGTCCGGATCACTGCCCGGACGACGGGCAAAGATATTGCCGACCTGATCGACCCGGATTTCGCACCCCGCCTCGCGGCACCAGCGCACGAACAGGTCCCGCCCCTGGCGGTCCAGTTCCGTCAGCGCAAGGCGGCAGCACCCGCCCTTTTCGGTGGCACCGATTTCACCCATCTCCATCAGGCTATTCCAGATTCGGGAAGGATCAATTCTGTAGTTGTTCTGCATCGTAAGCCCCTGTGTCGCGGACCGGAGAACAAGCGCGGGCGCTCAGGCCATAAGGCCCGCCCATCCAACGCTCAGCGGCCTCTGTTAGTGGAATAATCGCATGCTGACACAGGCAAAACAGGCCGGGATATATCCCTTAAGGAATAGTCGGCGCGCGCCGGGGCGGCTCGCGTCGTCGCAGGTCAGAGGCTGCTGAGGTGAGCCAGGAACTGGGAAAAAAGCTCCGACTGGGCGGAGATATTAAGGCGGGCATAGATATTCTTGCGGTGGACTTTCACCGTACCGGTACTGATTTCAAGGGTCTCACCGATCGACCGGCTGGAGTGCCCTTGCAGGATCAGGCCGGTGATCTCCTGTTCGCGTCCGGTCAGTACGCCGCTGCCAAAACTCTGCAGCGCCTGTTCCAGGGAACTGCGTGCCGCTTTGTCATGGACATACTCCGAGGCGAGCGCCAGCCAGAACTGGTGACACAGGGCGCTGATCACCGGAAAGATCTCTTTCAGGCGCTTCTTTTCCGCCCGGGTGATGGTTCCCAGCCGTCCGGTGCGCCCCAGCGAAATGGTAAACACCACATCATTGTCCAGGCGGCAGAGGAAGATAATTTCATCATCCAGACCAAGGCCCGAGTAGCAGGTCTGAAAGTATTCGGTCTGTTCAAAGGAATCCGGCGCTATCTCCATGAGGCGATAAAGGCCTGAGGCCTGCTGTTTTCTGATGGCATTAAACAGCGGATCCAGCAGATAAAACTCTTCCAGATAGCGCCGGATCGGTGAACTCTCTTCCGCCTCAGGCCAGGACGATAACAGCACCACCGGCAGGTAATCCTGTTTATAGGTTGCGATAAGAAAAGTATCGAAATGAGCCACTTTAGCCAGAGTTTCGATGAGAACGTCGGGAAAGTTGGTCAGCCTCAGATGCTCGACCAGATGTCCCAGCGCCTTGTGCCATTGCTCTACCGGGGAGATTTCAGTCGTCACCTTTTGCCAGCCTCGCTATTCCTTTGGGGGTATATCCGGGATTTTTTCAGCAGTAGTACCGTGTTTCCACAGCAGTAGTGCCACGTCTCTACAGCATAAAACTTATAACGTGATTTATTCCACCGAGGCAAACCTATGTCTTACGATCTGCAAAAGCTCTGGGAGCAGGATAAGGACCATTTTGTTCACCCGTTTACCGACTTTTCCGTATTCCAGCAGGAAGGCTGCGACATCATCACCGAGAGCAAGGGCGAATATGTCTTCGATGGCGAAGGTAAGCGCTATCTCGACGGTATCGCCGGACTCTGGTGCGTCAACGTAGGGCATGGCCGCGAGGAACTGGGCCAGGTGATGGCCGAGCAGGCAACCCGGATGGCCTACTACTCGCCGTTTAACAACCTCTCCAATATCCCGGCTATCCAGTTATCCGCCAAACTGGCCGAGCTGGCACCGTCCAACCTCAATCATGTGTTTTACAGCTGCGGTGGCTCGGTCGCCAACGATACCACCATCCGTATCGTCCACTACTATTTCAACCAGCTGGGCAAGTCCGAGAAGAAGCAGATCATCTCGCGTAACAACGGCTACCATGGCACTACTTACGTTTCAGCGACCCTGACCGGTATCGAAAGCAACAACTGGGGCTTCGATACCAGCGACCAGTTTGTCCACCACATCAGTGAAGCCAACTGCTACCGCCGCCCGGACGGCATGGATGAAGCCCAGTACTGTGACCACCTGGTGGCGGAATTCGAGCGCAGCATCGAGGAACTGGGCGGTGCCGACAAAGTCGCCGCCTTTATCGCCGAGCCGATTATGGGTGCCGGTGGCGTACTGGTCGCTCCGGCCGGTTACCACCGCCGTATCCACCAGATCTGTAAGCAGAACCATATCCTCTACATCTCTGATGAGGTCGTGACCGCCTTCGGTCGCCTGGGCCATTTCTTCGCCTCCGAAGACGTATTCGGCATCCAGCCTGACATCATCAACTGCGCCAAGGGTCTGACCTCCGGCTATATCCCACTGGGCGCCACCCTGCTGAGTGATGATATCTACGCGGTGATCAGCAAGCCCCAGCGCGATGGTGCGGTATTCAGCACCGGTTTTACCTATTCCGGTCATCCGGTGGCCTGTGCCGTAGCCCTGAAAAATATCGAGATTATGGAACGGGAGAAGATCTGCGAAAACGTACGCGAAGTCGGCCCCTACCTGGAGCAGCAGCTGAAGACCCTGCTCGACCTGCCGATCGTCGGCGACGTGCGTGGCAGCCACTTTATGATGTGTATCGAAAGTGTCGCCGATAAGGACAGCAAAGCGCTGCTGCCAATGGAGGCCGATGTCGGCAAGCGTATCGCCCAGGAGTGCCAGAAACGCGGCCTGATCGTGCGTCCGATCGCCCACCTCAACGTCCTCTCACCACCACTAATCTGGGACCGCGCGACGGTCGACAATGTGGTCGGCATATTACGGCAGTCAATTCTGGCCACGGTAGAAAGCCTGGTTGAGGACGGCTACTACCAAACCTGATCCAGCAGCGGGGCAGCAACCTTCAGGGCCACACGGCGAGCGCCGACTGTGGCTGCCGTGCCCTGCCCCACGAGTGCGAACCCAGAAAAAAAATAACAGGTAAATAGCTATGCTTAATGAACGTACAGAAAGCTTAGTGCTTGACGATGTGAGACCCCAATTCAAAGCAGTCATACTCCTGCTATCGCTGGCCGTGGCCGCGCTGGCCATATTCAGCTACCAGTCAATCGGCACAGCGGACGGCAGCTACGGCGCACTGAGCCTGTTCCCGACCCTGGTCGTGATCGCTACCGCGCTGTACACCAAGCGCACCATCGAATCGCTGTTTATCGGTGTACTCGTTGGCCTACTGATGACCAGGTCCTTTGCCGACTTTATACCGGCCCTGGGCAGCACCTTCCTCACCGTATTCCAGAACGATACCGTAGCCTGGATCTTTATCGCCTGCGGCCTGATGGGCAGCATGATCACCCTGGTCACCGCAGGCGGCGGTGCCGAAGCGTTCGGTGGCTGGATCTCACGTAAGGTACAGGGTAAGAAACCGACCCTGTTCGCCACCATGGGCCTCGGCATCCTGATCTTTATTGACGACTACCTCAACGCCATGACCATCGGCTCCTCGATGCGCAAGGCCACCGATAAGGTCAAAACCTCACGCGAGTTCCTCGCCTATGTGGTGGACTCCACCGCCGCGCCGGTCTGCATCATCCTGCCGTTTTCCACCTGGGCGGTATTCTTCTCCGGCTTGCTGGAAGAGAACAAGGTTGCGGCCGAAGGCGAAGGGATCAACCTGTTTATCCAGTCGATCCCCTACATGTTCTACGCCTGGATCTGTCTCGCCGTGGTCGTGCTGGCGATCAACAACAGCATCCCGCTGCTGGGTAAGATGCGAGAGGCCGAAGAGCGCACCGAGCGCACCGGGGCTGTATTGAGCGAAGAGGACGCCGCCCTTGAAAACGGCACTGAAGCGGCGACCGCCGAAAGCAATATGCTCAACTTCTTCGTCCCGATCGGCACCCTGATCTTCTTCACCTGGTACTTCGATATCGACATCATGTCCGGTGCGATGGCCGCAATCTTCGTTACCCTGGCGTTCTACTTTGTGCAGCGCCTGCTGCCGATGCTGGAGATGTTCGATGCGGTACTGAAAGGCTTCGTCGGAATGATCGCCCCGCTGGGCACCCTGTTCTGTGGCTTTATGCTGGCCGAAGTGAATAACGACCTGGGCACCACCGAGTTTGTGATCCAGAGCGCGTCGACCATCATGACTGCCGAACTGTTACCGGCCACCGTCTTTATCACGATGGCCGGGCTGGCATTTGCCACCGCTTCCTTCTGGGGCATCTTCGTGGTCGGCATGCCGATCATCATGCCGCTGGCGATGGCGGTGAATGCAGATATGCCACTGGTGATCGGTGCCATGATCTCAGCCTCGGCCTTCGGCTCCCACGCCTGCTTCTACGGCGACTCGACCGTACTCTCGGCCAAGGCCTGCGGCATCAGCCCGATGAACCATGCCCTGACGCAGCTGCCCTACACCCTGATCAGCGCAGCAATCGCCACCCTGCTGTTTTTCCTTTTCGCCTGATCATTGATCTGGCCACCCCCGATACCGGAGCCCCGCTCCGGTATTTTTGTATCTATCGTTTATAGCCATCAGCTAAGTTGTTTAATCCATTGAACAAGATATCTGGTTTTGCGGTCAGCTCTTTTTACTGAAACGATAGCCCGGGATAACAGAGAGAGGATTAGAACCGGATATCAAGGCCATATGATGCCAGCACCATTTATAGGGCTAACAGCGGCGTCTGGCCTAACCCGTTTGGCCGCACGGGCGCTATTGGCGGGGTCTTTTAAGCCGCCACAGAGCGCCAGAATCACGGGAAGAAAGCCAAAATACAGCACAGCTCAGGCTGGGAGGGAGGGCCTGAACGACAGCAACCCAGGCTACGAAGGCAACAACAGATTGCGGGCGTGTTCGGTGATTACACTCACCGCCGGGTGCTTGATCCGACGCTCGGCGGAGATCAGATAGAATTGTTCGGTAATTTCAGCGGTGCGGCCAATCACGTCTACCCGGTACTTATCCAGTACATCCTGTTCGACCACCGTCGGCGAGGTGAAGATACCAGCACCGCGCTCACCGAAGGCCTTCATCAGGGCCCGGTCTTCAAACTCTGCGACCACCTGGGGACTGATTTCATTGCGCTCGAACCAGGCTTGCAGGTTGCGGCGCAGGCTGCTGCCGGCAGTGGGCATCAGCATCTCCCGCCCCTGAAGACAGGTTGGAAATGGCTCGGTAAACGCCGGGGTCATCTGCCGGGGGGTAAAGAATGTGATGCCCGACTCCCCCAGCCGATGGTTGTAGGCACGAATATTCAGCGTCGGGCTGACCGGGCAGTCCGCCAACACCGCATCCAGTTTATGCACAGAAAGATCCGCCAGCAGATCAACCAGCGGCGCTTCGTGACACACCAGGCGAACAGCCTTTTCAAAGGATAACACCGGCTCCAGCACCCGGTATGCAAGCAGTTTGGGGACAACCATAGCCACCCCGACTTTCAACGTCAGCGATGATCCGGGGCGGCTGCCATCCAGCGCTTCCTGTAACTGGCCGCCCAGTTCAAACATCTCATCGGTGTAGGAAAATACCAGCTGCCCGGTGTCCGTGAGCACCAGGTTTCGACCGCTGCGTCGAAATAGCTTGGCGCCCACCTGTTGTTCAAGTTCGCGCAGTTGTCCACTGATGGTTTGAGGGGTGATGCAGAGCGCCTCTGCGGCCGCGACAATAGAGCCGTGGCTGGCCACGGCCCAGAAGTAACGCAGATGCTTCAGGTTGAGCTTGAGGTTGTGCATCGTACAATCATCCTTGTTGTGCCTGTCACACGGCAGAATCGTCGCCGGCAGCGGCAACAGCGGCAGATGCCAGCGACCAGCCCCGGCCAGGCTTACTCCGCAACTGTTACCGGCGAGAGGAAAGCACCGGGCTTAACTGCAAGTATGGATGCTTCCGTGGTTTGCAGCACATTCTCGGCAGTATTACCGATGATAAAGCCGGGTATACCGCAGCGACCAACCGTTCCCATCACTATCAGATCGGTACCGTTCTGCGCGCATACCTTCCTGATGCTTTCCGCCGGCGGCCCCTTGATCAGATGGACCTCATGCCCGGCATCGGCTAAGCCGCACTCAGCCATCAAATCGTTCAGCATGCCCTGATGCTGCTGCTCGGTATCGATAAGCAGGGCCTCCAGTTGCTCTCTTGATACTCTGGAGAATCCGCTTTCCAGGGTCGATTCACCATACAGTTGCCAGGCGTGTACCACGGTTAACCGGGCATTTTCCCGCGCGGCCATAGACGCGGCAAGGGTCAGGGTCTTCACGGCACAATCGTGCCCCTCCGGGGTCTCGGGGTCGACTGCCGCCAGAATATTGTGATAGGTCGGGGGCTGGTTGGGACGATCGACCCAGACCGGACAGGGACATTTTCGCAGCAGGTGCATATCGGTGCTGCCCAGAATCAGCTCAGAAAAACCGTTGGGTGAGCGGCCCGCCTTAATGACCAGATCATAGCCGTCCCGCAACACCGCGCGTATTGCTTCGACAAAATCAACGCCGTTGACCACTTCGATGCTGACGCGATCGCCATCCTGTATCCGGGGCGCTATCAGTGATGACAGTGTTTTCTGACGTACTTCGCGCAAAGCCTCATTCAGATTCAGGCCCAGACGCTGTTTGATATCTGCCTTTATCGCAGTGTCGGCGACTACGTCAAAGACACAGAGTCTCGCCCCGTTCGAACGGGCCAGGTTGAGCGCCCTGTTAAAGGCCCGACTGAGCTGCTGCTCGCCATCGGCAAAATAGAGAATGTTCTTAAATCGTTGCATGGATATCTCCTTCGATCAGGACCAAAACGTCAACATCAGAAAAACCGTTGTCATGCCCAGCCAGAGGGACCCGAATCCCATCTGGCGTCTGCCGGGCCAGAGATCCGGCTGTCGTAACAGCGTCAGCCTCAGCCGGGTTGTGGCCGGCTTTATCCGACTAACCAGATCCAGCGCGGACAGTCCGCTTATACAGCGGGCCTGAATGACGCTTAACCAGCGCCCACTGAATAACATCAATATATCGCCCGGTGGAATTGTGCCGACCCAGCGCACAATCCAGTCAGGACGACGCCACCAGACAAAGCCCGCGACACTCAGTGCGATAAGCAGTCCGGATGGGTTCGTGAGGGTGTCAGCGGGGCTGCTAGGAATCCCGGTAACATCAGACATCACAGGAATCGCCAGCAATACCGCAACCAACACCAGCCACGGCAGCCATGATATGGCAGCGGCCGCAACCGGTTGCCGCTCAATGCGATGCAGCAGGTAGAGAAAGCGGGCCATCAGCAATGGGGTGGCGATCGCCGTCATCACCAGAATCCAGGCGACGACCTCCCCCCAGCCGCCGAGTTGGCTGAGTGGAGCGCTAAGTTGTGCTTTGGCGTAGGCCCCGCTGGTCAGCGGCGCCCCCGCCAACACCAGTGCTGGCAACAGCAGCAGAACCCAGGAAAAGCGCCATCCTGAGGCTTTCACCAGGCCAACTCCGAGAAACAGAGCGCCTTTGGCAAGGCCGTGATGGGCTGCGAAAAGCACAATGACAGCAACCAGCGGCTCGGCCAGGCCCGGTTCCAGCAGCGCCAGCCCCAGTATCGCGACCATAAGTCCCATCTTGCCGATACTTGAATAGGCCAGCACAACTTTCGGGTCTCGCTGCGAAAGCCCACAAACCAGCGTCAACAGCGCGGCCAGGCTACCGCTGATAACCAGCAGCTGGCCCCATTCCGGTAGCGCCTGTTCACCCAGCGGTAGAAACCGTATCCAGCCGATCAGGGCGGTCTTAATCATGGCACCGCTCAGCACAGCGCTGGCCGGTACCGGGGCTGCGGGATGGGCCAGTGGCAACCAGAAATGCACGCCAAGCACGCCGGCCTTGATGGCAAACGCCAGTATCAGCAGGCCGGTTTCCAGCGTGCTGCCACCGATCAGTTCTGTGCTATCCGGGGCCAGGTTGCCGGTGCGCTGGTAGATCAGCATAAAGGCAACAAACAGCAGCATCTCGCCCAGTATCGTCATGCTCAGGTATACCCTGCCTGCCCGTTGCTGCGACGGCTGTCCGCCATGGACGATCAGGCCATAGGCCGCCAGCCCCATTGCAGAAAAACTCAGGTAGAAGCTGACCAGGTCCTGGCCAGCGATCACCCCGAAATTACCGCACATCGCCAACAGGAAGCACACCCGGAAACGTCGCGCCGCAGCGTCATCCCCAAGCCACAGGCGCACATAGCAGGCAGCCGCGAGCCACAACAGTGACGCCACCAGCAGCAAGACGGCGGCGCTGGCATCAAGCCCCAGCCGGGTTCCCAGCAACAGCCATGGAATCTCCACCTGTGAGCCCGTGGGTAACAACAGGCTTGCCATCAGCGCAGGCAGTGCTGCCACTACCAGCCAAATACTGCCATTGGCGCGGATTGCCAGTGGCACCAGCAGCAGTGGCAACAGCCATAAAATCAGTAACAATGATTCATTCATGGTCGGTACTCCCGCTCGGCGATCAGTTGTACCCATTCCAGCGGGCTATAGGGAGCTGCCGCAAACAACCCTGCTGCCAGCGCCAGCACTGCGGTGATCACCGGAGGCCAAAGCAGCGCCCCTTTGGTTTCCAAAGGCCTGGATTGCAAGTCGGCCTGCCATGCGGAGGGCGTCGGCCTGAACCAGGCACGATAGAGGATGGGCAGGAAATAGAGCGCATTCAGCAGACTGCTGATCACCAGCACCGGGATCACCCAGTCAGTCGCCCCGGCCTCAACCGCGCCAAGGCCCAGGTACCACTTGCTGACGAACCCGGCAACCGGCGGCACGCCGATCATACCCAGGGCCCCGACGGTGAACGCCAGCGTGGTTCCCGGCATCCGCCGTCCCACCCCGTCCATTTCGCTGACACGCTGGATGCCCAGCGTCTCGGCATAGTTACCGGCAGCGAAGAACAGGGTTATTTTCATCAGTCCCTGATGCACCAGATGCACCAGCCCGCCGACAGTCGCCAGCGGCCCGAGAATTGCCGCCCCCAAAGCGATGTAGGACACCTGACTCACGGTCGAGTATGCCAGTCGCCGCTTCAGGTGGTCCTGTGACAGTGCCCGCAGCGAGCCATAGATAATGGTGACCGCTGCCGCTGCGCCCAGCGGTGCCAGCAGGTCGAGCGAGGCGGAAAACTCAATGCCGTAGACATCGTAAACGACTCGCACGATCCCGAAGGCCCCTGCCTTGACCACGGCCACAGCGTGCAGCAGCGCACTGACCGGTGCCGGCGCAACCATCGCCTGCGGCAGCCAGCCATGCAGCGGAACCAGCGCCGCCTTGACGCCAAGCCCGGCAATCAGCAGCAGGAAGATCCAGCTCAGTGTCGATCGGTCCAGGCCCTCAATACTGTCCAGTATTCCGCCCTGGGAGAACTCGAGCGGACCGGCAATGCTGCGCAGCCAGATGGTGCCCACCAGCAGGATCATGCCGCCAGCCAGGGTGTAGGCCAGGTAGATACGGGCGCCCCGTACCGCTTCCGGCGAGCCTTTGTGTGCCACCAGTGGATAAGTTGCCAGCGTCAACGCTTCGTAGAACACCACGAAGGTGAACAGGTTGCCGGCCAGCGCCAGTCCCACCGTGGCGGTGACGCAGAGACAAAAGAAACCGAAGAAGCGGCTGCGGTGCGGGGTCCTTTCCAGATAGCCTATCGCATACACCGTAGTCACCAGCCAGAGCACGGTCGACAGGCTGACAAACAGCACACTCATAGCATCGGCATGCAACACCAGCTCCAGGCCGGGTGCCAGTGTCCAGCGCGTTTCATAAACCTGCTCATGAAAAACACCCCAGATCATCAGGCCGACCAGCGCCAGCTTCAGCAGTGCACCGCCCATGTTCAGCAAGGTACGCAATGATGTGTCCCGCTCTTTGATGTAAAAGATCAGCACCCCCGGTATCAGCGAACTCCCCAGGATCAGCAGTGGTAGCCATTCGTTCAGGGTCATATCAGATACCTCCACCACTTGCTAACAGTTGCCATAGGCCGTTACTGCCCAGCCCTAATACCGCCGTGGCGATCAGTGCCAGCACAAGAGGCGACAATGGTTCACGTACATGCAGCTGCGGTGACGAGGGCTGTCCACCCTGGCTGAACATCAGCCCCAGCACCCGGAACAGATAGACAGACGCCAGCAGCGAGCCTGCGGTCACCACCAATACCCAGAGCCATTGCCCCTGGGCAAAGGCTTCCGTCATCAGCTGCCATTTAGCCAGGAAGCTGCCGCTGGGCGGCAGGCCGATCAATGCCACACCGGCCAGCGCCAGGGTAAAGACAGTGGCGGGCAGAGTCCGGGCCAATCCAGCCAGCTCTGTGATCCGGTCGTGGCCCAGCTGCTGCTGAATGGCTCCCGCCGCCATAAACAGCGCACTCTTGGCAAAGCCGTGGGTCAACGCAAACAGCAACAGCGCCCCATAGAGCAGTTGCCGTGACTCCCCTTGCGGCATTGCCAGCAGCAGCGAGAAGAACAGGAACAGATACCCCAGCTGGGCGATGGTGGAATAGGCCGCCAGCAGTTTCAGCCGTTCCGCCTGAATCGCCCGGTAGGAGCCCCAGAGAATAGCCGCCGCGCCCAGCACACCCAGGACGGAGGCAAGCGGCGGCGTGACCACCGGAGCAAACAAATCAGCCCAGAGCCGCAACAGCAGATAGAACGCAACTTTGACCACCAGCGCAGACAAGGCGGCACTGACCGGCGCGGGCGCATTGGCATGCACTGCCGGCAACCAGAAATGCAGCGGGAACAGGGCACACTTGAGCATCAGGCTGGCAGTAAACAGGGCCAGCGCGGTCCAGGTGAGTGGATCAGCTTCAATCATCCCCCCCAGCAGCAGGATATCGAGCGTCCCGTAACGGGCATAGATCAGTACCACCGCGGCGAGAAAAACCAGCGATCCCAGCAGCCCCAGCATCAGATAGTCCAGCGCCGCCTTCATCGCCGTTCGACTGCGTCCCAGGGCCGTCAGGCTGACCGCCGACAGTCCCAGCAGCTCCAGCGTGACGTAAAGATTGAACAGGTCGGCCGATAGCAAAAGCGCGCTGATGGCGCTCTGCAACAGCAGCCACAGCGGCCAGAACGACACCCTGGTCGCAGAGCTTTCGAAGTAGCGGCAGGCAAAAATACTGGCAGCAACGCCAACCAGTGTACTCATCAGAAGCATTGAGGCCGCCAGGCCGTCCGCATAGAGGGCGATCCCCAGCCCGGTCTGCCAGCCCCCGAGTACCAGCATCTGGTCTCCGCCACTGTGCACCAGCATTAGCACTGCAGTGGCCGCCGCCGTTGTCAGCACACCGGCGACAACAGCGATCAGCTGACCATAGCGCGGAATAAGCAGAGCCAGCAGCGCGGCTAACAACGGCATGGCCACCGGCAGAATCAGCAGGTTAATCATCGTCCATCTCCTGCAGCCGGCGGTCGAGCACCAGGGCCAGTGCAGTGGCACTGATGGCAACCACCAGTCCCGTGAGCACCAGAGCATGAGGCAGGGGATCAGGCAGCTGGCCAAAACCTCTGTATGCGAGGGCGATCAGTATCAGGAAGACACCGGCACTGGACACGTTAACCGCCAGTATCCGGGCAAACAGACTGCGCGGCAGCAGCGCGCCATAGAGGCCGATAACGAACAGGCCCAGGCCGCTCCCCCCGTAGATCATAGTTGTAAGCAACATCAGAGACGGTCCTCCGGGCTGTGACGGTGCAATGCGCTCTCACCGCCCCGGTATGCCAGAAGCAGAGTGGCGGCAATACTGAGCAGGGCCCCGGTTTCAATCAGCAAAATCAGGCTTGCCGACCACTCCGGCGGGTAAGCCAGGAAAGCAGAGCCATTCAACATGCTGCCCAGGCCAACCAGCAGGAAGCCGGCCGGGCCAGCCACCAGCAACGCACGCAGGTAACACGGCGTGGGTGTGCAGAGCGCTTGCTGGCCGCCCAGATGCAGCAGCACGCCTGCCGCTGCGAGAACCGCGCCAGCCTGAAAGGCACCACCCGGCGCATGCGCCCCCACCCATAGCAGGTAACCCGACATCACTATCAGCAGGGGTACCAATGCGCGCATCAGCAGCCTCATTAGGGCACCGGCCTGAGATTGAGAGGGGCGCTCGCGCCCGAGTGCAAGGATGCCGATCGCCACACAAAGCAGCACCGCCAGCTCCAGCAAGGTGTCGTAGGCGCGAAAGTTCAGCAGCACGGCGGTGACCGGATTGCTGACGCCACTTTCGGGCAGATAACTGTAGATAAGGTTGCTATCGCTGGAGACCGGCATCGTACCCGGCACCGCGAACAGCGCCCAGGCCATGGCCGCCCCGATCAGCAGGCTAAGCAGCAGCAACCCCGGTGCGCTGGCGCTAGAAAGTTCCTGCTTGTCTGGCTGGCCAGCCAACGCCGAGAGCAACAGCGCACCGGTCAGGCCCGCGCCAATGGCGGCCTCCGCCAAAGCCAGGTCGGGCGCAGCCAGCCGCGCCCAGATCAGTGATAGCAGCAAGCCGAAAGCGATAAACAACACCACAGCACGCCTGAGATCGCGACTGCTGATCACTATCCAGCCCATAACCAGAACCAGCAGGGCCAGTACGCCATCAAAAAGAAGCCACATCATCGCATTCACTTGCGGCACTCCTTCGTCAGCGCCTGACGGGCAATAAACTGGGAGACCGCCGCACTGGTTACCAGTATCAGCAACCAGATCAGCAGCAGCTTGATGGCAGTGAAAGCATCCGCAGCCAGCAGTGCCAGTCCGCTGGCGACAAGGCCCAGTCCGAGGTTGTCGGCTTTGGTAAGCGCATGCAGCCGGCAGAGAAGATCCGGCAGGCGCCACAGGCCAATACTGCCGACAATAAAAATACCGCTACCGCCAAACAGCAGCCCCCAGCCTAAGAGATCAGTCATCACCTATCACCTCCTGCGTCAGGGCAACCACCGCGACCGCTGCCAGCAACGCCATCACCAGCGCGACATCGATCAGCGCAGGCGCTGCCAGGACAAACCCAAGCAGCAATACAATTGCCACTCCGCAGGTCCCGAGCAGCAGCACCGAAAGCATCCGGTCCGCCAGTGTGGGGCCAAGCAGCGCTCTCGATAACCCAAGCACCATAGCCGCCAGTAAAAGGATTAAGGCCAACACAGCCGCTGAGGAGGTCATCATTTGCTCTCCTCCGTGCGTCGCCGGTCATTGAATACCCGGGCGATCGCAGCCTCCAGGGTGCGCATATCCTCCCGGGCACCGGCATCGTAATCCAGCAGATGGACGGTGAAGCCTGCCCCCTTGTGCCTGGCGATCAGGGTGCCAGGCAGCAGATTGACGCAGATCATAAACAACACGCGGGCCGCGGGCCGCTGCAGTGCGGAGTGGTAGTCCTCCAGCGCCGGACGCACCGAAAGCTGTGGAGACATAACCCGCAGCGCCACCGTAAAACCGCCCCGGATGGACTCCCGGAAAAACAGCGTTATCAGGCCCAGCAGTGCCGTCCAGCAAAAGCGACCGCCCGGAAAGGACTGCAGACGCCAGGCAATAAAGGCGGCGAAGCCCACCGTTGGCACCCCAACCAGCCAGCCCTGCCCGCTTCCACCGGACAGTAACCACCAGATAGCTGCCAGGAAAACAGCTGCAAGCAAAATGGATCGACCTTTCGCCATGCTCGATACCTCCGCCGGGTTAAACCCATTACGGCGCAGTCTAGGTACCCGGCTGGATAAGCACAAAACGATTTATAGACCCCCATAACTCGGTTTTTCCGAAACGGGAATTATCCGTAACCGATACCCCGGCCGTGCAACCCGTCCCTGCTCCCGATACAGGCTTCCCGACCGCAGATCGCCTGGCCCTTGCTTCAGCCGGGTTACAGCTACATCCTCGCAGCCGCCATTTACAGTCGTTCTGTTCAAACAAAGGCTCGCCCTCAATAACCCCTGCTAAAAAATGGCTGTTATCACCGCCAACGCTCCCTATACTGAACGCAATATCCGGGATATTTCAGGAGAGGACCCCAGACGATGAGTCAGCGCAGGACGGTAATTTGTTTAATTTGCTGCTTAATGCTGTCAATTACCGGCATTTCCAGGGCAGAAGCCAGTGAGGTAATCGGCAAGGTATTACTGGCGGTTGGCCAGCCACAGCTGCAGCGAGGCGACCAGCTGCTTCTGCTGAAGCGTCATAGCCCGCTTCAGGAGGGCGACCTGATTAAAACAGGCAACGGCGCCCGGGTGATGCTGCAGCTGGCGGATAAAACCCGCATCAACCTGGCAGAGAACAGCGAGTTTGCCCTGGCACGCTACCGCTTTGACGCCACTGCGCAAACATCCGACGTCAGGTTTCAGCTGGCCAGAGGCGCCTTCCGCGCCGTCAGCGGACTGATCGGTAAACAGGCCAACCCCAAGCTGGAAGTGGCTACCCCGGTCGCCACTATAGGTATCCGCGGTACCGACTTCTGGGGCGGCTTCCTCTTCTCTGAGGCACTGGATGTCACCATGATCAGCGGCAAGGGGATCTATATCTACAACGACCAGGGCCGGGTCGATATCGACACGGGGGGTGAAGGCACCACGGTCGCCGCCAGTCAGGCCCCCGCCCCGCCGGTACGCTGGTCAGCACAGAAAGTCAGCCAGGCCGCTGCGGCAACAGCCGTGCAGGAGTAACCCCCACCTCAAACCCCATTGCCGCATACAACAAGGCCGCTGCTTCTGAAGCAGCGGCCTTGTCCTTATCTACCTGTGCGGCAGTGCACCGAAAAAACGACTCCGTAAGCCGGATATCTTTTCTTCGCCGCCAGCACCATCGGGTACTGGCAGCCACGGAGCTATCTTTCTCTATCGCGTTTCTGAGCTACCTATACGGCATTGGACCCGGCTATCTGCCCGAAACCGACAACAACGATATTCCGGGCTGAATGCTGTGACACTGCAAGCAGTGTGTAACAGTCCGGCTCAGCCGCCTATACGGCAGTGGTCCTATTTGACGCTGTAAAAGCGGATTTACGAAAATTCTATGAGGCCCGTCCGGCAGTAAGCAGACAGGCCTCCGGCTCAGATAAAGCCAGCAGTTTGTAAGCTGCCTGTGCGGCAGTGAACAGAGATAATAACGCTGACCTGGGTGGCTGAGATTTCTGAGCTGCCTGTGCGGCAGTGAAGCGGGAACCCTACAATCTGATCCGCTGGCTTTAAAGCATGTCCGCGCAAAGGGGCAGCCCCCCGCCTTTGCAGACAACTCTGCCAGTGCTATTAACTTACAAAGCTTGTTCCGGCCTTGCTTAAGCCAGACTAAAACCAGGGAACGCTGGCGTCCCGGCTAAGGCCGTAGCAGTTAAAGCTGCCATCGGTCGGTTTATCCTGCAATGCCTCCAGACGAATAAACAGCTTAAAGCTCTGGCCGCTACTGCTGCTTTTGACTGCCAGAAAAGGCAGTTTTGTTCGCTGTTCAATACTGTCCGGGATTAACACCCGGGCCTGCTGCTCGCTCAGGCCATGACGCTTCATCTGGCGACGGCGCAGACGCTCAGCACTACTTTTAACCTGCAGCCGCGAGATACAGCGATACTGACATCGCTGCGGAATCAGCCTGATATCCGTCGGGGTAATATGGTCACGCATCCCCTGTAGCCAGTTGAGTGCCATCAACTGGCATAAAGCCTCTTCGCTGCCATGTAAGCGCAACAACGCCCCCAGGCCCGGGCTGGAAGCACCTGCCCGGGGAAAGCTGACTCCGATCCGGTCACTCTGCAGCATCACCAGTGCCCGGTGCAGCTTATTAAACAATGCATTCATCAGCAGGTTGGTGTTGAATTCCGGGTCAGGGAGAATCCTGATATCGAGATAGTGCTGCATATTCAGCCCTTCTCGCCAAAGACACCGCCCCGGATCAGTGTCGCCATCACATAATGCTGTTGCTCAGGTGCGGGGCTAGCTCCCCTGATCACCCAGTTGTCGAGCAGGCTAAAGAAATCCAGCTTCTGCTTTGGCTGGCGAAAGGCCCGGCCCATGGACGTGACTGAGCCATAAGGCTCCACGGCAATGGGGCCAACTGCATCGGCCTCTTCCTGTGGATACCAGTCATCGATGGTACGCAGGGCGTTGCCGATTTTCTGGCTATGCATGGCGGCCGCACCGTCGATTCGGTACAGCGTCTTATTCTTCTGCCCGGTCTTATCACCGGAGTCCAGAATCAGTTCCTGGGAGGGGAACTCCTCCTGGCCGTCCCCCAGCTTCACCAACGCAACCACGTCGAAAAGGACACAGCTTTCCCCCGCCAGCCCCTGCTCGATCTGTCTGGCCAGGGGCGTGATCGCCTGCTGCCGGGCATCGCTGAGCGTGAAAGTGCGAAGACTGAAGTCGTAGGCATCAAACTGCCAGTGCAACACCTGCCCCTGGCTCCCCTTTGTGGTGATACGAACCTCAATGGCTTCCGCGCCGACCCGGTTGCGCCACAGGAAGCGTCCATTGGCCAGATTGACCGCGTAGCGTTGCGCCAGCACGGCAAAGCCCTGTGCGGAGACATAGGATCTGACCGTCTCACCCAGGGCCTGCCGATAGTCGGCATCATTACAGGCCGAAGGCGTCCCGGCGCCGCTCAGCACCCGCAGGGTAAAACGGACTTTCAGGCTGTCACTATTGCTGGGTAACGAAGCAACATCGACAGTTTGTAGATTCGGCGCCTGAATAGCGGCATCCGGTTTGGCCTTCAGCCGATTCGAGAGCGTCCCGCGTACAGACTTTTCCCGGATTTCGACCGCAGGCCATTGCTGATGGCTCTCCCGAGCCTCCCAGCGTCCACTACTGAACAGGGCATCGGAGGTGTCCAGCTTTCGCTCGAAAGCCAGTACAGAAGCGGTTCTCAAGGTTGTTTTCGCCATATTTCATGTTCCTTATTCAGATGGCATTTGTAGCTTTGCGGTGATTGCAGATATAGAGTCCGTTCTCAGGTTCGGCCTGGTGATACCAGAGCCACTCTGCAAGCGATTCAAGACGGTGGGGGCTACACCACTCGCCCAGAGAGTACAGTGATTCGACAAACCTGAACGGTGTTGCGCTATCCCGACAATTGCCGACTTCACCTGGCGGGTACAACGCAGAAATAGCGCCATAGCCAATGGGCAGCGGCACCAGCCAAGCGGGGCTTATCCGGGCATGCCAGGTCACGTCGTCAGGCTTATCACTGTCGGCTACAACAGGGTCTATATTCAGGCGTGTCAGATCCAGCAGCGCATCCAACCGGGTGGATTCAGGGGATTGCAGCTGCAGATACTGCAGATGCTGTTGAAGGATTTCGGGCCGGTGACAAAGGATAAAGCCCGGAAGCAAGCGCCGCATAAACTGGCGCAACTCCTTTCGTCGCGCGTCAGGATCACCCGACAACGGGTAGTATCCGGCCTCAAACCGGCGGCCGTTGCGCGCTGGCAGTAAGCTGCCACCCGCGATACGCATGCGCCGGGCCTGCTGCATTGCCCAGTTCGCCAGCTGTTGCCCTTTCTGCTCTTCGATATAGCCAGCCAGCCCGATGACAAGCGTGACCTCAAGATGTACCCGCCCCTCTTCTACAATCGCACCGGGCTTACCATCCTTTCCCAGTGGGTTGCGGGTCAGGTGAAACACCTGTGATCTTTTACCTGCCGGCTGGCTGACCTGCGGATCGAATCCGTGGCAAACGATGCCCACACCTTCAAACTTCAGGCCGCTGTAGCTTTCTGGTCGTTGCCGCTCCAGCGCATGAACGAATCCGGTAAAAGCTGAAGGAGCCGGGAAACCCCAGCTCAGTGGCCCGGATATGGCGTTGGCGTGACTTACCTGCAACCGGGGCAGAATAATCAGTCCCTTGCTATTACCCATGGCTCAGTTCCATTTTTAACAGCATCAGCTCATGCTGCAGCACCTTGGACCAGGCCTCATTCTCAGGTTGCCCCTGAACCATTGGATCTCGCCGCAGTTGCTGATTCAGCCAGCTGGCAAACGCATCACAGACGCCACTTTGCCAGTCATGTTGGCTGCGCCATTGACCAAAGCGCTGGTCCTGGCGCGCTCTGAACGGATCTAACCATGCCCTTTCAACCTCACTTAGGTTGCAATGCTCTGAGGCGGACCAGCCGGCTTCCAATTGCTGTATTCCGGCAGCGTACTGCAACAGCAAATCCACCAGTCTGGCCACCAACCCGGCGTCGGCCTGAGCTACCCGCCGATTGTTATGCCCGGCTTTACGGTGAAGCTCGCCCAGCGCCCTTACCCGCAGGGAGACATCGGCATAGCGGTAGAAATCACACCGAAAGATGCTGTCAGTGCGCAGCGGAGGTGCAAGCGGCTGCTGTCGCCATAGTGGCGGGACAGAGGCCAGCAACCAGTTTTCGCCATTGCGTTCGCTATTCAGCTGACTGATATTCTGTGGCTTTGTCCCGCCGATTTTGCGGATAGTCAGGCCTGGATAGTCGCAATAGCCATGCGGGTAGGGCTGGCCTGCCTTTCTGGCTTCCCGGGCGGCTTTAGCCTGCTCGCCGAAACGGTCTTCCCTCAATCTGTTTTGCAGGTAGTGCACCAGTGTCGTAGGAAAAAGCGGTGCTAACAGGTGGTATTCACCCTGGTCTGTTGGAAAGTAAAGTTGCTTGGCCAGTTTATGCGACGCCGGCCCGCTACTGCTTTGGGTAATGGCTGCAAATGACTGGCACCAGTGGCTTGCTGCCGTAAAATCATCGGACATCGCCGCCAGAAGCGCAGGATCTGAGCGCAATACCCGCTGCAGGATCGATTCACCTGCGGCATCAAGTTTCAGAAACTTATATACATCCAATGCCGCCGCATTACCGACGACATCCTCCGAGCGGCATGCCAGCGGCACGCTATGGGTGCCGGCAAAGCGATGGTCGGGCACGCTACCCTTTGTGTCCAGATAGATACTGCTGCCTCTGGCACTGGGATGGGTAAATTTTAATGCATGGGTCACCAACTGAATCTGTGACACCCTTTTCGCGGCGCCTTCTATCCAGTGTTCACGCTGGTAAGCCTGTAGCAATACCTGGCGTTTCTCTGCTTCTTCAGGCTTTAGCTTTTCCAGCCGGCGGTCACACCGGTCCTGAATAAACTGCTCAATCTGCTGCCTGAGCAAGGCCACCTCTGATTGACAGGGATTAGCCATCTCCACCTCCTTGTGAAACATTACTGGCGTTCAATCGGCTTGCTGAACAGGGTTTTGCACCACCACTCCCGGCTGTACATCAGCACTGCCTTGATGGGTACAGCGCCCCCAGCAGCACAGAGCAGGTACTGGCAACAAGGATAATCCAGAAAAGCGAGCGCTTACCTTCTGCTGCCAGAAGCATCCTGCGTTAACCTATTCCGCGCTAACAGAGGTTGTTATGCCTGGAAAGAAGAATGGTTTTAAGATTTGAAGATCGGATCTCATGCATAATATTGTCGTCCTTGACGGTGCCGAGAGTGGGATAAGGCAGCATTATATCGCTGCAGGAAAGCCTGCTGAAACCAGAAGAAAAGACCGTTTTCACAGCGCTGTTTATCAGCCCCGTTTACGGGCTGATAAACAGCGCGCTCTGGCCGCCGGGAATCCATAGAAGCTGGTCCGGACTCCAGCGTTTCAAGGCCCGGGATTGGCGTAAACCCGCCATCATTTTCCGCAACTTAATGAAACGAAGCTGCCTAACAGATGATTTATTACAAAACGACTAAATAAAGCTAAAAACCCTTATTAATTTCAGGCAATTAAATTCATAACAGACAAAATTAGAACTCCGTTATTTTACGTACATTCAAACGATAAAAAATCACTTCAGCAAAAGCTGCAAGGATGCCGGACTACCGGAAATCCCGATTAAAGCAACGGTCTTTAAGGCTAAGAGGCGAGCAAACAAGCACTCAACAATTAATACAATTTCCCTATGTAAAACAGATACTTCTACCTATTCTGACGGGAAAGGTCCGATGCCTCATTTTCGGAAACAAATTACACGTTTTTTCTTCTAAACCATCGTGGTATAACGTTAGGGCCAGGCAGATACTGAACTACGGTTAGCAGTTCTCCTGCGCGCCCAGAAGGGAGTCTGGCATTCAGGAACACCGGGTGTTCAGCAGTACCTACCAAAAGCGATCAGTTTATTCTGAGAGACGTCTGCAGACTGGCGCTTTAACTATTGGTACGGGCTGGCCCGGTCAAAGAGTTTAAGAAGGGATCACAATGAAAATTGGTACACTGGGATTCCCCGCGGATCAGCAAACAAAATTAGAAAAGATATTTAAACTCTCCCGCAGCAACCGTTATGAGCTGGTCGCTTTTGATCCGGATGCTCTCCCCGATTTGTTACTGCTTTTCGGCACAGAACAACTCGATACCGAGACCGCACAGGCACTGCCTGAAAGCTTTCACTCCCGCCTGATCATCACCTCCCGGGAACAACCGGTTAACAGCAACTACACCCACCTCGGTTTCCCCCTCGTTTCATCCCGGGTCATTCGCACCCTGGACAGAGTCACCAACGAAAATGAAGATCTGGAGCCCGACCTGATCGCCCGCGCGGCTGCCGAGGCCGAAAGCCGTTTCAGCAAATATATCGAAGCCGCACGTCAGGCCGCCGCTGCAGCGGCTGAGCACAAGATAAAGCGCGATCAGGACCGCGGTCCACACCGGGTTCTGGTAGTCGATGACAGTGCCCCGATGCAACAGGCACTGGCGCATGAACTGCGACAGCTGGACGATGAAGTGGATATTACCTTTGCCGATGACGGTGAAGCCGCACTTGAGCGAGTCGCAGAAAAGCCGTTCGACTTTATCTTTCTGGACATCATGATGCCCGGCATTGACGGCTTCGAAACCTGTACCCGCATGCGTCAGATAGCAGAACTGAAAAAAACCCCCATTATCATGCTCTCCGCCAAGACCTCTCCACTGGATGAGGTGAAAGGCATTATGTCGGGTTGCTCTACTTACCTGACAAAACCGATTAACCATGAAGAGTTTCAGAAAGTTATCAAGCGCGTGAGTAGCTGGATCTCTGAATTCCAGACCGCTTAAACCTTACTGGCAGCCAAAATACGGACGATTTGAAGAGTACACAACATGACAGCCCAGACAATCCTTGTCGTTGAAGATGACCCGGTTCAGCAGTCCCGAATCTGCGAAATCCTGAGCCAGACAGGCGCCAATATCATTCTGGCGAATAACGGCAAGCAAGGTGTTGAAAAAGCAAGTAGCGAAAAGCCGGACCTGATCCTGATGGATGTGGTCATGCCCGAAGTCGACGGCTTCTCGGCCTGCCGCCAGATCACCGCCAATACGGATACCAAAGATATCCCGGTGGTTGTGGTATCCAGTAAAAATCAGGAAGCCGATAAGGTATGGGCCCAGCTACAGGGCGCCCGCGCACTGGTCGGCAAGCCTTTTACCGAAGAAGAACTACTGTCCCAGGTAAACCAGTTTATCTGACGGATGGTATAACCTGCCTGCCTCGCAGCCGGGGCAGGTCAGGGATTTAAGGCAACAAAAAATACTACAAGAATAATAACTAAGCCCGGAGAAAGGATGTAATGGAGAGCAGTTCCCAGGCAACGGCTGTTTCCGATGTCAGCGCAAAGGATGTAAGACACGGCTTCAGAATCGGTTCCGATCTGTTGCTGATTCCCCTGGATACCCACTCTGAACTGGCACCGCTGCCAAGACTCTGTGCCATTCCCGATACTCCCGACTGGTTCGCCGGCTTTATTAATCACCGTGGTGATACGGTGCCGGCCTACGACCTCTATCGCCTGTTTGATAAACCTGTGCAGGAAAAACGCTGGGTGCTGATACTTGGCCTCCAGTCAGAGGCAGTTGCCCTGCTACTGGATGATTACCCCAAAGGTATTGTCGACCTGCAGGCCAGCGAAATATCCGAAACCACTCTCAGCAATGCTATCGCACCGTTTTGCCGTGGCTACCTGAGCAGCGGCGATGATATATGGGCCGAGTTTGATTACAAAAGTTTCTTCCGAAATCTAAAACAAAAAATCTAATAAAGAGCGTCGATCAGCCACATATACATGGCGGACATCCATGTATGGCAAGACACTGAACCGTCCTCTACAGAACTTCTGAGGTATAAATAAATGCGGTCGTTTTGGGAATTTCAAAACATCAGGCTACCGGTCAAATTTGCCCTGGCAATATTTCTGCTGACCCTCGGTCTGGTTTTCATGGGTGCTTCCTATTATCAAACTATTCTGCTGAATGAGGCGGCACAGCAACGCCAGAGCCAGCTGGATAAGTTTATCAACCTGATCACCGAGGTTGAGCTGGATGTAGCGAATGCGCGTTTCCACGAAAAAAGCCTGATGCAGGACCATGATCTGGAGACGCTTAACCGCTTCGACCAGAACATGTCACTGGCCGATAAAGCCCTGCAGCAGCTGGCTGAGTACCTGCGCAGTGAGGAAGATAAGCAGCTGATCGGCGACTTCCAGCTGCTGATGGATAGCTATCAGGATACATTTTATGAGGGTGCTGAGGCGGCAATCGAAGCCGGTCTGACCGCCGACCAGGGCCTGACCGGAGAGATCCGTCAGGCCGTCAGAGAAGCAGAACCGCTGATGATCTTCCCCGAACGTCCCTGGCTGAGCGAGCAGTTCGCCGCAGTGCGTAAGGCGCTGAACGAATTTTCCGCCTCCGGTGGCCTGATGCAGCAAAGCGGCCCGGCCGATAAAGAGCTGGAACGCATGGTCAATCAGCTGGAAGCAGCCGGATTTACCGACGAAAATGAAGTCCTGCAGCGCGTTACCTCGATCCGTGATGACTTTTCCGACCTTAAAGAGGCGATTGTCCGCCGCGATAACAAGCTGGCAGAACTGCAGGGCCCCGTATCGGCACTGGGTCCGAAGATCGAAGAGGTAACCAGCCTGACCTCCCGCTACGCCGCAGAGAATAACCGGCAGCGCGAGCTGGACCAGCACGATATGCTGAAGTACTTCTTTGGCGCTATGTTCCTGATGACCATTGCGATGGCGATCGCGTTGTCGATCATCAAGTACGGCGTTATCGATCCGATCAAACTGATTCAGGATACGGTAGAGAAAGTACGCAGCGGTGACAGCGAAGCCCGAAGCCGTCTCGATAACGAAGATGAACTGGGTCAGCTGGCGACCCTGCTGGACAGCCTTCTGGATGAGAAAGAGAACGCCCTGAAAGCCCAGGAAGAGGAAAACAAACGCCTCAACGCTTCGGTAATCGAGCTGATCCAGAACGTATTCCGACTGAGCCAGCGAGACCTGACCGTACGGGTACCGGTAGCTGAGGATATTACCGGTGCGGTAGCCGACTCCATCAACCAGCTGGCCGTGTCGATGGAATCGGTACTGCATGAAGTAAGCGACGTTGCCACCCGCGTAAACACCGCGTCCAAGCAGGTAAAAACGCAGTCAGCCACGGTACTGACCCATGCCAGCCAGGAGCAGCAGGAGATCCAGGCAACCCTTGAAGGTCTGGAATCGGCAACTAAGGCGATGCAGCTGATCTCCCGCCTGGCGACGCTTTCCAACACCGCCTCTCAGAAAGCGATTCACACCTCTGAGACTGCCATGGAATCGGTATCCCAGACCATCACCAGTATTAACAAGATCCGCCAGACCATCCACGAAGCGGAGAAACGTATCAAGCGCCTGGGCGATCGTTCCCAGGAGATCGGCGGTATCGTAAGCCTGATCAACAACATCTCCGAGCGTACCCACGTCCTCTCTCTGAATGCGAGCATGCACGCGGCGTCGGCCGGTGAAGCGGGCCGTGGCCTGATGGTGGTGGTAGATGAGGTACAGCGTCTGGCAGAGAACTCCCGTGAGGCGACCTCCGAGATTGAAAGTCTGGTGAACAACATCCAGCTGGAGACGGCCGATACGATCAACGTTATTAACGCCGTAATCGCCGACGTAGTGGATGGTACCCGACAGGCAGAGGAAGCCGGTGAGCGCATGGGCGAGACCCGAAGCACCACCCAGACACTGGTTGAATCGGTTGTCCGAATCGCCCAGAACGCGACCAAGCAGGCTCAGGTAGCCGAGAAACTGCGGGTACGTGCTGACAGCATCGACAAGTCCACCCAGGCAACCAACCAGGAGATGGTGCAGCAGAGCGCCCTGTCGGATGAGCTGGTAGAGGCCGCCGACGAACTGCAGCGTTCGATCAGTGTATTCACCCTGGCTCAGCCTGAAGCAACCGCTGCCGAGACCCCATCAGCGGACGCTGAGAATGCCGATGCAGAGTCAGCCGAAAGCGCAGAACCGGCAGAAACAGGCGGACTTGCAGAGTCCAGCAGCAAAGATAGTGATAACTCCTCAGTGATTCCGGCCTGAGCCGGCACTGAGCGTTACCCGTTTGCAGGTAAAAAGCATGCATTTGGACTTACAAGAAACGATCAGCCAGACACTGGAGTTGCAGCAGCAAAAGCTGCTGCAACTCCAGACCAGTCAATCGAGCCTGGATCTGACAGAACTGACTGACTCATTCTACGCGCTGGCGGAAGCATTCAGCGCCAGAGATCTGCAGGGGTTCGCTGATTCTGTTGCCCTCTATGCTGAACTGCTTGGTCAGATAGACCGGCAATCAGGTTTCGAAGCCGTCTTGCTGGAAACAGCCGCCGACCTGCAGAATCTGCTCACCTCGCAGCGTGCCGATCGCTGGGTCAATCTGCTTGAACATCTGGCGGATGCGCGCTGGCCCATGCCGGTTCAATATGAAGACCTGGCATTTCTGGCAGAAATCCTGCCACTTGAATGCGAAAACGCCGCATTCAGCGAGCAAGCCCAAAGCCTTACAGAGGCTGCTGTGGCAGGCACCGAAGAGGGCCGGCCGACAGCGCCTTCGGAAGAGCTTCCGGAGTCTGCCGCCAGTGATACACCATCGCTGACGACCGAACCTGCCGTGCAGGCAGCCGCCTCCGACACCGCTGCAACGCACCCGCCAGGCACAGAAGGCTATCTGGAAAGCAGCGCGGAATATCAGGAAAGCAGCGAGGATCGCCCGGCAAACAGCGACGAATGCCTGGCGACGGTTTCCGAGTTACGTAAAGTATTTACCGGGCAGGCAACACCCCGGTCAGGCGAAACAATCCAGCATCTGAGCGACCGTTTCAGCGAACTGGATCTGCATGGTCTGGCCGATATGCTGGCACTGTATTGCGAGCTACAGCAGCAGGAACTATCTGAGGATGCAATCGGCATGGAAATGCAGAATGCCCTGCGCCAGCTGTTTGATGCTCCCGATATTGCCGCCGGTGTCACCGTACTCGGGCTACTGGGAGACCCACGCTGGCCGCAGCCGGTACCGGCAGAGGACTGCGAGTTCCTGCAGGACCTGCTGCTGGAGAACTGTGAATACCTGCAGTCCGTCGTCCCTGCTGATCATCCTGCTGAAAGTATCGTCGATAGCGTCGCTGATAATGCTGCCGGTAGTGATTCAGCGACGGATCTCACGGAGAACACCAGCGGGCCGGCCGGCAACGGACAGCCTCCTGCGGAGCACACCGACATCGCAGTCGATGCTATAGCCGCCGCAGCAACGACCGAAACCGCAACACCGGATACGCCGGATTCTCCGCTGTCTGCAGAGGACTCCCCGGCGAGGCCCGAACCGGCACCTGCGCCGCAACTGCCTGACTTCGGCACGCTGGATGCAGCGCTGCTGGAGCAGCCGGGGCCCGAGCTTGATCCGGCCGCGATGGAGATGCTGGCATCCACCATCCAGTCGCTCTGCCAGCAGTGGGAGAACGGGGAAAGCCTCGGCACAGCCGGGGCAATGCGATCACAACTTGAGTCCCTGAAGCCGATTCAGCGGGCAGCTGAGACGCTGCGCCTGCATGGCACGGCCGTGATCCTCAACGGTCTGCAGAAAAACCTGCAGTGGCTGGCCGGGACTCAGCCCGCAGCGGATGCCGAACAGGTTCAGGCACTGAAAGATACCCTCAGCGCCGTCAGCAGTTACCTGCTGCAGATCGGTGAAAAAACCACCCGTCAGGCACTGCTTGATATCGTCTGCGACTCGCCGCTACCGGTCCGCCCGGACTCGGAACAAAGTGCGCTGCTGATCGGACTGCTGGCCCTGCCTTCGGTACTGCAGAGCAGTAGCATCACCCGGCAGACCGCCACGCCTGAAGCGGTCAGCCTGGCACGGGAAACGGATATCGACGCCCAGCTTCTGGATATGCTCTATACCGAGCTGCCGCAGCTGAGCGATGAACTACTCTCCCAGCTACAGCAGATCACCGTACAGCAGCAGATCGAAGCTCTGAGTGAGGCACAGCGTACTGCCCATACCATCAAGGGTCTCGCCAATATGGCGGGGATTGCCGGTATCGCCAACCTGACCCATAACCTGGAAGATATCCTCGAGATACTGACTGACGAATCGAGGCTGCCCGAAGGCACGCTGGCCGATGACCTGATGCAGGCCGCCGATTGCCTGGCGGCGGCAACCGAGTCGATCACCGACGACCGCCCGGCACCGGATGATATCCTCAGCGTATTGCAGCGCCTGATGGACTGGCATTATCAGCTACGCAGCGGCGATATCCTGATCGAAGAGGCGACGCAGCTGGCCGACGACAGCCCTACCGGGCCAGGCGATGGGCCAGTCGAGAGTGAGGCTTCCGACGATCAGAATCCGTTGCCGGCCAGCACCGAAAAACGTGAAAGCGACAGTTTCAGGGTCTCCCGCCAGCTGCTCGACAATCTTTTCCGTATTGCCGGTGAAAACAGCACCCTGACCGCCCAGCTGGATGAAGAGCTGACCCAGCTCAGGGCACTGACCCGCTCCGGCAGGGAGCGTCAGCGCGCCATGCAGCGGGTTATGTTTGAGCTGGAACAACAGCTGAATGAGCACTTCACCCTCTCTCCTGCGGTACAGCAGGAAGATGAAGAGTTCGATCCGCTGGAGATGGACCGCTACAACGAGATGCACACCACCCTGGCACGACTGCACGAAGTTGCGACCGACGTCGCTGAAGTCGGTCAGGGCGTCGATGGCCACGTCCGCACGCTGAGTGAGCTGCACGTAACCCAGTCGGGCCTGCAGAAAGAGGCCCTGAACACGGTACTCAGTACTCGACTGGTAGAAGTCAGCACCATCACGACCCGGCTGCAGCGAATCCTGCGCCAGGCCTGCCGTTCTACCGGCAAACAGGCCCGCCTGAACATTGCAGGGGGTGATACCCGGATCGACAGCCAGATCCTCAACCAGCTGGCCGACCCGCTGATGCATATGATCCGGAATGCGGTGGATCATGGCCTGGAATCAGACCATGGCCGCTTTGAAGCCGGCAAGGAGGTCGAAGGTGAGATCAGCCTGAGCTTCAGCCAGGATAATGACCTGATCCGTATCCGCCTGAGTGACGATGGCCACGGTATCGACCTGAATGCGATCCATAACAACGCCATTGCCAAAGCCCTGATTGATCCCGAGCAGCAACCCAGCGAAGCCGAACTTCTGCGCTATATCCTGCTGCCCGGATTCTCCACCAGTGAATCGGTCAGTCAGCTGTCCGGCCGCGGCATCGGCCTGGATGTAGTAAACCAGCAGATCACCCGCATGCAGGGCACACTGGAACTGCATTCCGAAAGCGGCAAAGGTACCCGGTTCGATATCACCCTGCCCGCCAGCTCGATGATGATCAAGAGCCTGCTGGTGCGGGCCGGTAAGCAGGTCTTTGCTCTGGTCAGCCACGGTATCGAGCAGAGCCTGTTGTCGATCGACGGCGAGTATGTCGAAGACAGCGACGGCGCTAAGTTTGTCACCGCCGAACAGACCTATCCGGCGGTATCGCTGGAGCAGTTGGTATCCAGCCGGGGTTATGACTATCGCAACAGCAGCGTACATCCGGTACTGCTGGTGAAAACCAGTGCCGGGGAAACCATTGCCTTGCTGGTACGGGAAGTTCTCGCCCACAGGGAGCTGGTATTTAAGGCGATGGGCGACTTTGTACCGGATATTCCGGGTATTCCGGGCCTGACGATTCTGGCGAACGGTGAAGTGGCTCCGGTTGTCGACCTGCCGGGCCGGATTCGCCACTATCAGGATGGCGAGCGAGGACTTCAGGAGCTGCCTGAACTTGAGTATGAAGCTGAACTGCCATCGGTGATGGTCGTGGATGACTCCATCAGTGCGCGAAAGTCCCTCGCAACCCTGTTGCAGGATACCGGCTACGAAGTGCATACCGCCATTGACGGGCTGGATGCCCTCAACCAGATCAGGAAGCAACCACCAAACGTGATCCTGACTGACCTGGAAATGCCGCGCATGAACGGTATCGAGCTGACCTCGTCATTACGCAGTAAAGCGGAAACCCGCGATATTCCGGTCATTATGATCACTTCCCGCTCGACGATAAAACACCGGGAAGAGGCCGAACAGGCCGGTATCAATGCTTATATCAATAAGCCGTGGACAGAAAATGAGCTGCTGGACCAGATGCAGACTCTGCTTGTTAAAAATAAGAATAATCCAGAGTGAAACGGAAGATCCCATGAAAATAATGAACTTTCTGAAAACCATACTCCCGGTTATTGCTTTGGGCTCGCTAATGAGTACAGCATCAGTTGCCGGCATCACCTCGTTTGATGGGCAGGGCGGCAACCAGAAGCAGTCAACCACAGCAAACGCCACGCCACAGCAACCGCTGGCTTCAGCGGATGAAGCCATTGCCAGTGCCAGCGAGCTGCGAATGCTGACACAGCGGATGTATAAGGACTATATTTTCGCGGGCCTGAATGTGCGTGCGCGGCGGGCGCGTCAGGACCTGAAACAAGCGATGGCACTGTTCGAGACTGAGCTGGCACGGATTACCCTGTTCGCCCATAACGACAACCTGAAAACCAGAGCCACCGAGCTGAAAGACGCCTGGCTCAGTATCAAACCCATCTACAGCAAGTCTCCGGACAAGGGCCGGGTTGCTGAACTCAGAGACCTGAACATCGCGCTTCTGAAAGCCAGCCATACCAATGTCACTACGCTAATGGTATTTGGCGGCAGTCGCTTCGGCCGGATGGTTAACCTCGCGGGTGAACAGACCATGCTGTCACAGCGGATGGCCGCACTCTACGGCCTGATGGCCTGGGGTTTCGAAAAAGAGTTTGAGGATATCTATAACATTGTCGAAAAAGACTTCGGCTATAACCTGGAAGTGATGATGGATCACCCGATCAATACCTCCCGGGTCGATCGCAAACTGAAAAAGGTAAAGCGCCAGTTTGCCAGCTTCGGACGCTCTTCAAAAAACGGCAGCCGCACTTACGTACCGGCATTGATCGACCGCTCGGCAGAAAAGATGCTGGAGGAGATGCTTGACGTCACCAACCTGTACGCAGACCTGAGCAGCAACTGATCCCGGACTATACCCCTTCAGACGTGAGCCTCTGGCATTTCGTATACAGCGATCTGTCAGAGCCTCTCGCCCCGCTTCTGGCTGTCGGCCCCCGACAACCTGAGTACAAGCTATACCTTTACTAATCCCCCTTCTGCTTCCGCCTCTATGTAGTCGCGGCCCTTACCGGCGCTCTTACCCCGCCGTAACCGGGTAAGCCTGCTGGACTAATACAAAAAAATATAAAAACAAAGCAATCACGGAGTCACATCATGCAATCTAAGCAGCTGAGAGAATCACTCCTCCCCATACTTTTCACCGCCGCCGTCACCGTCGCCTCAGGGAGCGCCTGCGCAGGCTTTGCTCCGCTCGAAGCTTCCGGCGGCTCAGGGGGAGGCAATCACACAACGGGGATCTCCTCAGCTGCCTGGCGGCCTGTAGCGTCTGCTGAAGAAGCGATTACCGTTGCCAGCGAATTACGCATGCTGACCCAGCGCATGTATAAGGACTATGTATTCTCAGGCCTGAATGTCCGCGCACGTAAGGCAAATCACGACCTTGAACAAGCGATGCAGCAGTTTGAGTTCAGTATCGCCCGCCTCAGCGCTTACGCCTACAATGAGCACCTAAAGGCGCGCTGCGCCGCCATGCATCACCTATGGCTGAAGATCAAGCCGATTTACCAGTCGCCGCCCGACAAGGCCAATGTCAGGCAACTGCGCGACTACAACAATGAGATACTGAGAGCCAGCTATGCCAACGTCACAACGTTTATGGTGTACGGCGATAGCGAGTATGGCCAGATGGTCAATCTGGCGGGGGAGCAAACCATGCTGTCCCAGCGGATTGCTGCACTGTATGGCTTAATGTCCTGGGGGTTTGAAGACGACGTTGAAGAAACCTATAGCAAGGTAGAAAATGACTTCCGCTATAATCTGGAAGTGTTGCTGGAAAACCTGATTAATACTCCAGGGGTCGATAGGAAACTCGATCGGGTTAAACGACAGTTCGCCAGTTTTGAACGCTCGTCCAATAGCGGCGCTAACGTTTATGTTCCCGCCCTGATCGACCGCTCAGCAGAAAGGATGCTGCGAGAGATGCTTGATATCACCAATATGTATGCCGAACTGAGCAGCAACTGAGATAGCGCCGAAAAGCCCATCAGGCCTCGTAATAAACCTATTTTTTACGAGGCTATTAAAACCCCTACCTGCGCTTCACAGCACTTACTCGCAGTATTTATTCACCTGAATCAAAACTCTTTATGCTTTCTCTTCATTCTGTTCCCTGACGTCATAAAATAAAAATCGTAGAGGCAGGGAGCCTTATTGATATCTGACTACAAGTTTTTCCGGTTGTCGCTTTTACTCATATTTCTGATAATCCTTCGGCCTGATTTATTTGCGTTCAGATATCACCCGGCCTGATTTACGTCTGGTTTAGGTACTTATCGCCAGGTACCTTTTCGGAGCGGGCATCATCATGATCAGTTTTAACTTTTTCGCGTTATTCCGGATCGCAGGCAATATCGCCTCCGGCCTATCCCGCCTTGTGCTGTCCCTAACGCTGTTATCAGGCAGTCCCGCTGTTCTGGCCGAGCATAATATAGTCGCCCTGCTCTCCTATGATCCGACCCTGGACTGGTCTCAGGAGTTTACCCAGGCCCTGATTAGTGACGCTGCCAGACATCCGGACAAGGTGAAGCTTTATATCGAGTACATGGATAGCCAGCGTCTGCCCGAACCCATGTGGCATTCACGCCAGGCGGAATACCTGCGCCATAAATATGCATCATTGCAGGTCGATGCCGTTATTGCCGAATCAAATCATGCAGCGCGCTTACTCAGCCTGCACGGCATATCCATTTTTGGCCAGGTGCCTCAGGTTAGCGTTTCGGAAAACCGCTTTGTCCATTCCTCCGCCCGGCAGGTGCACCATATTCCGCTGCTGCCAGACTTCGCTCAGTCATTGAATTTTGCCGCCAGGCTTCGCCCTGCCCCGGAACTGATCGCGATTACCGGAGACCGCAGCCCCGAGGCTTTAGCGCTGAGCAACGGACTGCAGCAGGCCGCCGCCGAGCGGCTGCCTGATGCTGCGGTGGACGTCCTGCGCACCGACGATCTGACCGAGCTGGTGCGCTATGTATCGACGCTGCCCGAGTCGACACTGCTGTTTCATACCCTCTACTATCAACAAAACGGTCCCCAGCCGGCTGAAAGCGCAGCGATTCTGGCCTCGGCAGCCAGCGTACCGATGCTGGTCAGCTACGAAACGTTTCTCTCTGCAGGGGCCGCTGGCGGCGTGCTGCTGACGGCAGAACAGGCTGCCAGTTCAGCGCTGCGCAGCGCGCTTGCCTATATAGAGCCGCCCTATTTCCCCGGCAGTTACCCTGTCAAAGGCGAAAGCTGGATCAATTATCCTCAACTGCAACGGTTTTCCATTCCCGCCAGACAGATCCCTACCGGGAGCCGGATGCTTAACCCCCCGTCGGATAGTCAGGGCCCGGATCACTACCAGTTTGCCGGAACAGTCATCTTTATACTGCTGCAGCTCGCCCTGCTGGTAGGGCTGAGTATTCTGCTTCGACAACGAAACCGGCTGACCCAGTCCCTGATGGAGATTAACGGCCAGCTTGAAGACAAGGTTGCCGAGCGCACACGGGAATTAAAAATTCTGGCCTCGACCGACAGCCTGACCGGTCTCTACAACCGGGCCGAGTTTACAACCCGGGCCAAAGCAGCGATGAACCAGGCGAAGAGACAGTCCGGCAGCCTGTGCCTGGCCATTATCGACCTTGATCACTTCAAGCGGATCAATGACCGGTACGGCCATACAAGCGGGGACCAGGTGCTGAAGGAGGTCGCGCGTTGCCTGCAGAGCCACTTCAGAAGCTACGATATCGTCGGACGTTACGGCGGTGAGGAGTTTTCAGTGATACTGCCCGATACCTCACTGGAACAGGCGGTCGCGGCAGTGGATAAGGTCCGCCTGGTGGTGGCCAAACGGCAGCTGGAGATCGACAGCGGGCAGCAACTTAATATCAGCATGAGTGCCGGTATCGCGGCACTGGAGTACCAGGACGATCTGGTAACCCTGATAAAGAAAGCCGACCACCACCTCTATCAGGCCAAAGCCAATGGCCGCAATCAGGTCTGCTCCGCCACCACGCAGGCAGCCTGAATTCCCCTTGATGACCTGTGCCGATGGGCAAATCCATGCAAATCCCTGAAGGCCATGACCCTGTGCATCGATAACCCCACGGGCATGGCCGAAACAGCCCGGATCGATATCTTTGGCGTGGGATAAGAGGAGGAGAAAAAGCTGTGTTACTCACCTGTTTACGGCCGGTGTTTATCAGCGTACATCCTGCAGTACTGGCCGGAATGGACTAAGCACTTTCGTGGCGACTAAGCGGATTGTCACTCACAACTAGTTAAATAAGAGCGTTGATATAACCCTGCACTCGAACAATTAATACCAATACAGATAATCGGGCTATATGGTCACAACGACCTATACGCTGCGGTAACCGGCGCTATCTGCATCACGCAATTTATAGCCGCCGGATATAAAAAAACCGGCCAGAAGGCCGGTAAGAGATACTTATGAAGTAAACCCGATTATCTGCTAAACCTCATCCCGGCCGAGCGCGCGCAGGGCTTTGTTCAGCTTGTCCTTTCCGCCGATAGAATCGTAATATTTAGGCCAGACCTGGCCGGTCGCCCGCTCGATCCACTCCTTTTCACCATTGGCCGGATCGACAATTTTCATCCCGTGCTGAATAAGGTTCTGGCGAATTTTGGCTTCGTTTTCGATCAGGAACGTTTCACTGGCCTTAGTCGCGGCCAGGCCGGCATCCAGTACCACTTTCTGCATATCAGGCTTGAGTGACTGAAACAGCTGCTCGCTCATAATCATCGGTTCGATGGAGAAGATGTAGCGGATATTCGTGACATACTTCTGAACCTCGTAGAACTTCATCGCATTCACTGTGACATAGGGATTGTCCTGGCCATCCACTACCCCCTGCTGCAAGGCCGTGAAAGTCTCCGACCAGGCCATCGGCGTCGGGTTGATCCCCCAGGCTTTATAGGTATCAATCATGATCTCGTTTTTGGGCACCCGCACCACCACATCCTTCAGATCATCCAGGGTACGAACGGGCTTTTTCGAATTAGTCAGCACCCGGAAACCGGTATAGGTCCAACCGACAATCCGGACACCGGCATCACGCACCGAGTTCTCCACCAACTCCTGCCCCACACTGCCCTGAGTCAGGGTCACAGCATCATCCAGTGACTGCACCACATAGGGCAGGGTAAAAATGCCGACCGTCGGCGAAAATGGTGTCAGGTTATTGACCGCCAGAATTGAAAAATCCAGCGTGTCCAGCGACACATCGTTCACGGTATCCTGCTCACTGCCCAGGGTACTGGCCATAAACAGTTTGACATCATATTTACCGCCGGAGCCGGTGTTCAGCGCTTCTTTAAATTTCAATCCGAACGCATGCTGTGCACTGCCCTCGTTATCGCCCGCCGCCACTTTCCAGACGGTGGCAGCCTGAGAGGGGGCCGCTAAAATCAAGCCCGTCGTCAGGGCCAGTGCGCTGATAAACTTATTCTTATATTTCATATAATCCTCAGCATCGCTTTTTGTTTTGGTCAGTATGGCCATACTGAAACCGCATTCGCTTTCGTTAAATAGCAATAAAAACATCTTTAATTGCTGATTCCGGAAACATAGCTAAGCCCTGACCTCCCCGGCCGCAACAGCCGGGTTGACCCCGGCGACAACTATTTTTATGTTGTCGGGTACATCATATAAATACCATCCACTCCACCATTCAGGAAACAATACCGATGAAGCGTATCAGCCTGTCCGGCCAGGTCAGCGATCTGGACCTGAAACTTCTGCGGGTCTTTAAAACAGTGGTGGAATGCGGTGGTTTCTCTGCCGCCGAAGTCGAACTGAACATCGGCCGCTCGGCGATCAGCCGCCAGATGGCCGACCTTGAGACTCGCCTCGATATGCGGCTCTGTCAACGCGGCCGCTCCGGCTTTCTGCTCACGGAGCATGGCAGGCTGGTCTATGAGGCGACCCTGGAGCTGCTGGTCGATATCGAGAAATTCCGTTGCAATATCAACGCCGCGCACAGCCAGCTGATCGGGGAACTGAAGCTGGGGCTGACCGACAATATGGTCAGCGACAGCAAGGCCCCGGTGATCAATACGCTGGGGGCCTTTCATCAGGACGAACCTGAGGTCAGCATCAGCCTGCAGGTCGGCTCGCCCAACGAGATAGAGCGGGCAGTGATTGAGGGCCATGCCAACATCGGGATAGTGCCGGTTCACCATAAACTGCCCGGGCTGGAGTATCATCCGTTGTATCAGGAAACCTCCAGGCTCTATTGCGCCGCCCGCCATCCGCTGTACCCGCTGGAGGCCAGCGAAATTACCGCCGATCGCCTGCAGCCATTCGACTTTATCGTACCGGGCTACGCCCACTCTATTGAGTTCAAGGAGCGCTTTCCTGAGCTGAAGGCGGCCGCTATGTCGTCACAGGTTGAAGGCATCGCCACTCTGGTACTCAGCGGCCAGTACCTTGGCTTCCTGCCCGATCACTATGCCCTGCAGTGGCTCAGTACCGGTCAGATGCGTGAGATTCTGCCACAGACCTTCAGTTATCAGGTGCCCTTTTGCGCGATTACCCGACGTGATGCCCAGCCCAACCTGCTGCGGACCACCTTTCTGAAGGCCCTGATGGTCGATACGTCCACGGCTTAATGTTTCTGTTTCAGACAACTTAAGATGCCCTTATTGCGATTTAAGTAACGCAAACAGCTTCCTATAGTCGGGGGAAACCAGCATTAACCGGGTACCCCTTATGTCAGATTCCTTATCCGAGACAATCGCTACAGCCACAAAAAGTTTCAGCCCCCTGCCCTCTGAATCAGTGCCACGTTACGCCGGTATTGCCACTTTCATGCGCCTGCCGTTCTACAGCACGGCCGAGGCCACCGGCGCAGATATCGGCATCTTCGGTATTCCCTGGGATGGCGGCACCACCAACCGCCCGGGCGCACGCCATGGCCCGCGCCAGATCCGCGAACAATCAGCGCTGATGCGCAAGGTACACCCGGTGCTGGGCCTGAGTCCTTTCAGTCTGGCGAATTGTGCCGACCTGGGCGACAGTCCGGTAAATCCGCTGCAGATCGAGGAAACCCTCGATAAGGTCGAGCACTTTGTCGATGAGATAGTGGCACGCAATATTATCCCGCTGGCCGCCGGCGGCGATCACCTCGTTAGTCTGCCGATCCTGCGCGCGCTGGCAAAGCAACACGGCCCGATGGGGATGGTGCACTTCGATGCCCATACCGATACCTGGGACCGCTACTTCGGCGGCTGTAAATACACCCACGGCACACCGTTCCGGCGCGCCATCGAGGAGGGGATACTTGACCCGAAACGGATCGTCCAGATCGGTATCCGGGGCGGCCTCTATTCAGAGCACGATGATGACTGGGGGCTGGAACAGGGTATCCGCGTGATGCGGGTCGAGGAGTTCTACGAATTAGGTGTGGAAAAAGCCCTGCAGGAAGCGCGTCGCGTGGTCGGTGATCAGGCCACCTATATCAGCTTCGATGTCGACTGTCTCGACCCGGTATTTGCCCCCGGCACCGGCACACCGGAGATCGGCGGCCTGACCTCCCATGAAGCCCAGCGCATGGTGCGCGGCCTGCGCGGGCTGAACCTGATCGGAGCCGACCTGGTGGAAGTATCCCCGCCTTTCGATCCCAGCGGCGCCACCGCCCTGCTCGGCGCTACCCTGATGTGGGAGATGCTCTGCCTGATGAGCGAAAAGGTGGCTCAGCGCAAACGGTAACGTCCACCACTCGGCCCCGCCCCGGTCATGCCTGCAGGCAATGTCCGGGCTGGCTGAGATAGAGTCACAAAAAAGGCTGCCTGTCTTAACGACAGGCAGCCTTTTTTGATTGATTCGGTTCCGTCAGGTGGCACAGCCCTCAGTGAGCGGCATCCTGTGCTTCAGCCGCTTTACGCTGGGCCAGAATAGCTTCGCCCATCTTCTGGCCGAACATCTCCATCATCGCGTCTTCATCGTCACCCACCTTATCAAAGCACTCCACCATCGCTTTCAGCGTCGGCAGGGTCTGTTCGACCAGCGTGGAGATATAAGTTTCGGCAGGCACCTTAGTGTAGTCACTGTACTCAGCCAGCAAGCGGCTCACTTCAGCATTCAGTTCAATTGTTACGGTAGTTGGTTCGTAAGCCATGTTTTGCTGCCTCTTATTTTTATGCTTCGACCACCCAATAGTATTAGTCGTTAAATATCACCTATAGGGCCAGTCCCGGCTGAAATCTGGGGCCACCACAAGCCGCTGCTGAAACTGGACGCATCCCCCCTCCGCTACTGGTTCTACCCGGTCTAAAGACAAAAGCTGAAGCTTGAAGATTAACGCCTGCCGCGCGGCATCTTGCTGTGCGCAGCACGCGGACAGAGGAACGTCGGGTATCAGCAGACTCTCAGACGTCTCCGGGATAATAACTACAAGGGCAAGACACGCAGAGGAGCCATCAATGACTCAGTACCAGACACTGGCCCAGATGGGTATTACCGATGTCGACAACATCAGTCGCTACAGCCTGCGACAGGAAGGCAATCGGGACGTACTCAAGATCTACTTCAACAACGCCGATGACTCCCTGCTACCCAGCAGCAACAAGTTTGCCTTTGAGCGTGCTGTACAGGCCGACGGTGCCGGTTCCCAGCCAGAGATGGCCCCGGTTATTGTTGCGGCGATTAAAGAACTTAATCAGCTGAATAAACCTGAGCACCAGGAACAGCGTGCCGCCCGCGAGCAGCTGGCCCACGAACTGGAGCACCTGGAGCGGGTAATGAGCAGCAAACTGGCTGAACTGCGCAGCGATCTCTCCAAGTTCTGAACCGCCTGCCCCCGATCCGGCTTCCGGCCGGACGCTTCTCCCTGCTACATCTGATAAATAAAAATTATCAGATGTAGCAGCCAATATCGATTGGACAGCAGAAACGGCCCATAAGACACTTCGCCCCAATAGATTTTCCCAGCTTTTGATAAAGGAGCCTTTCAATGGATACTCAGCTGTCACCGCTGGAACTGCGCCGTAAGATCCGTTCCGGCGAGTTCACCGGCAACACCTCCGGTTATTGTCAGGGATTTGTACAGGGCAACCTGGCCATCATGCCAAAAGAGTGGGCCAACGAATTCCTGCAATTCTGCCAGCTCAACCCTAAGCCATGTCCGGTTATCGGCATGAGCAGCCAGCCGGGCGAGTTTATGCTGCCGACGCTGGGCGAAGACCTGGATATCCGCAGCGATATCCCGAAATACCGTATCTATGAGAAAGGCGTCCTGACCCAGGAAGTCACCGATATCCGTGACTTCTGGCGTGATGACCTGGTGGCGTTCCTGCTCGGTTGCTCCTTCTCATTCGAGGAAGCGCTGATCGCCGATGGTCTGGAAGTACGTAACATCACTGAAGGCGTTAACGTGCCGATGTACCGCACCAATATCGAGTGCCAGCCAGCCGGTCGTTTCTCCGGCACCACCGTGGTCAGCATGCGTCCGATGAAACCGGCCGATGCGATCCGCGCGATCCAGATCTGTACCCGCTTCCCGTCCGTGCACGGTGCGCCGCTGCACTTTGGTGATCCGGCCCAGATCGGCATAATAGATATCAATACTCCGGATTTTGGCGACGCGGTAACGATCAAAGAAGGTGAAGTACCGGTGTTCTGGGCCTGCGGCGTGACACCACAGGTTGCCATTGAACAGGCACAACCTGATTTCTGTATCACCCACAGCCCGGGCCACATGCTGGTATCCGACCTGCCAAACAGCCGTCTGGCGATTCTGTAAGGAGTCCTGAGTATGACACTGAAACTGAACTGCGACCTGGGTGAGAGCTTCGGCTCCTGGAAGATGGGTCTCGACGAAGCGGTGATGCCCCATATCGATCAGGCCAATATCGCCTGTGGCTTCCACGCCGGTGATCCACTGGTCCTGCAGAAGACCCTGACCCTGGCCAAGCAGCACGGTGTAACCGTGGGTGCTCACCCGGGTTATCCGGACCTGGTCGGCTTTGGCCGTCGCTCCATCAAGGCCTCTGCCGCCGAGCTGAAAGCGATGGTGCAGTACCAGATCGCCGCCATCGATGGCATGGCGGCCTCCCAAGGCCTGACGCTGGAATACGTTAAGCCACACGGTGCCATGTACAACGACATGATGGCCAATGCCGATGTCCGCGCGGCCATCATGGCAGCGATCGCCGGCTACCACCGCCCGGTCGTGCTGATGCTGCAGGGCACGCCGGATGCCGCTAAACACCGCGAAGAAGCGAAAGCGGCAGGCATCGAGCTGTGGTTTGAAGCCTTTGCCGACCGTTGCTACGACGACGATGGTCGCCTGCTGGCACGGACTAAAGAAGGCGCAGTGCATAACCGCGAGAAGATGCTGGCCCAGGTTAAGCAGCTGGCTGAAAACGGCACTGTCACCACCGTCAGCGGCAACACCCTGAACCTGCACGCCGATACCCTCTGTGTCCACGGCGACAATATGGAAGGGGTCAACGCAATTCAGGAGATCCGGGAGATGCTGCACTCATGAGAGTAGAAATCGCGGGCGAAAACGCCCTGATCCTCTATTTTGGTGAAGAGACCAGCCCGGCTGTATCTGCCCAGGTGCAGCAGGCGGTCAGCCGTATCGAACAGGCGATGCCTGAGCTGCTGATCGACCTGGTGCCCTCCTATGCCTCGCTGCTGGTGATCTTCGATATGCTGGCCTGCGACCACCTTGAAGTACGTCGCCGCCTGCGCCAGTGCCTGCAGGGCATGGATAACGCCGAGTCCGGCGAGGGCCGCCTGGTCACGCTGCCGGCATGGTATGACGCTGAGTCCGGCCCCGACCTGGAGTCCCTGGCTGAGCGCGCCAAGCTGACGCCGGAAGAGGTGATCGCCATCCACAGCAGCATGGAATACCGCGTCTATGCGATCGGCTTCGCGCCGGGCTTTGCCTACCTCGGTGAGGTCGATCCGCGTATCGCCGCTCCACGGCTGTCGACGCCGCGCCAGAAGGTACCCCGTGGTGCCGTCGCGATCGCCGACCGCCAGACTGCGGTCTACCCGGCTGTGTCGCCGGGTGGCTGGAACCTGATCGGCCTCTGCCCGACGCGGATGTTCAATCCGGATGCCGAACCCACCATGCCGGTGGAAGTCGGTGACCGGGTCACCTTCAAACCGATCAGCCGGGAAGAATTTATTGAGCTGGGAGGTGAGCTATGAGCGGATTTAACGTTCTCCAGCCGGGCCTGCTGACCCTGATCCAGGACGCCGGCCGTTTCGGCCATCACCGTATCGGCCTGACCACCGGCGGTCCACTGGACGCCGAAGCCTTTAGCTGGGCCAACCGCCTCTGTGGCAACCAGCCCGGCGCTACCGCGCTGGAAGTCAGCATCGGCGGCCTGGTGCTGGAAGCCGATGTGGCAACCCGTATCGTCCTCACCGGCGCCGAGATGCCGCTGAAGATCAACGGCGTGGAACAGTCCCGCTGGCACAGCCATAAGGTGCAGCCGGGCGATAAGATCGAAGTCGGCTTTGCCGCGGCCGGTGCCCGCTGTTACCTGGCAGTAAGCGGCGGCTTCCAGATCACCCACAGCTTCTCCAGTGCCGCCACTGTCACCCGCGAAGGGATCGGCGGTATCGATGGCCAGAAACTGCAACAGGGTGCCTACCTGCACTGCGCCAATACCCCGGCAGCCAAAGGCTACCGCCTGGCAGATGAGCATCAGCCTGACTACGCCAGCGATGTCACCCTGCGGGTGATTCAGGGCTACCAGCAGAGCGCCTTCAGCACCATCCAGAAGCGGATCTTCTTCAGCAGCGAATATAAGGTCACCGACCGTGCCGACCGCATGGGCTTCCGCCTCGAAGGACCGGAGATCAAACCATCGATCGACGGCATCCTCTCCGAAGGGATCTGTCACGGCGCGATACAGGTACCGGCCGACGGCCAGCCGATCATCCTGCTGAACGACCGCCAGACCATCGGCGGTTATCCGAAGATCGGCTCTGTGATCGCGGCAGATACGGCCCGCCTGACCCAGCTGATGCCCGGTGCCAGCCTCTCCTTCGAAGAGATCAGCATCGATCAGGCACACAACCTCTATTGTCTGGCTCAGAAGCGCTTCGAGCGCACCGAACCTGAAGCCGTCTAAGAATCAATTTTTGTGGAGACACTCATTGTGAATGAAGCAGCACTGAGTAAACAGATTGAAGATGTACTGGTCGCCCGTAACCCGCGTGGTATGAAGACCGTCCAGCCTGCGCTGGAAACCGGCTACTACCTGCGCGCGGCACAGATGCTGCGTGATGTGAAAGGCACCGTACTGATCGGCACCGGCTTCCCGGTGGTCGACACTTTCGAAACCGATGGCCCTGTCGGCACACTGGCGCTGTATCAGGCGCTGGAAACCCTGGGCGCGACACCGGTGATCGTCTGCGGCAAGCCGATGTCCGAAGCCCTGGCGAAGGACTACCGTGTCTGTGAAATCCATGTCGGTCCACACGAGCAGCGCGAACAGGAAGCGCTGGATGCGCTGGCAAAATACCAGCCGGAAGTGATCGTATCGATCGAACGTCCGGGCCAGGCGGAAGATGGCGACTACTACAATATGCGCGGTGAAAGCATCGGCGCCCGCGCTGCCTGCTTCGACAGCTTCGTGCGTAATGCCAGCTGCCCGACCATCGCTATCGGCGACGGCGGTAACGAGATCGGTATGGGCAACATCTACGCGGCCCTGAAAGACCTCGATATCATGGCCTCTGCCACCAAGGTGGATGAACTGCTGATCGCCGACGTCTCCAACTGGGGCGCTTACGGCATCATGACCTTCCTCGGCCTGTGGGCAGAAAAAGACCTGCTGGGCGCGGTGAAGCCGCTGGAAATCCTCGAATACATCTCCCAGCTGGGCAGCGTTGACGGCGTGACCCGCCTCAATGAGCTGACCGAAGACGGGATGCCGGTCAGCGAAGGCGAAAGCGTGCTGCTGCAACTGCGCCAGCTGAGCGGATTCGCAGCCTGAACGAACGCCCCGGCGGTGCCTGCTAAGCCGTCTGAGTAAGCCGCCGGATAAGCGGCGCAGCCTACCCGGCTGCGACCGTTCAGACCGATAACGCCCCCAACGCTTCAAAAGAGCATCGCGGGGGCGTTGCTAACACAGTATGATCAGCTCTATACCGTCGTACCTAGAGACCCGCTGATGCGTCTGCGTAACCTGCAAACCTTTGTAAAAGTTGCCCACCTTGGCAGTTTCCATGCCGCAGCCCTGCAGCTGCATGCCACCCAGCCTGCTATCTCCGCCCGTATCGTGGCACTGGAAGATGAACTCGGCGTCCAGCTGTTTATCCGTGATAAAAGCGGCACCCGGCTTTCTGCCCGCGGCACCCAGATGCTGCCCTACGCAGAGAAGCTGCTGGCGATCAGCCAGGAGATGAAAAGCCAGCTGAAACAGGACACCCCTGACCGCGGCATCCTGCGCATCGGCATTGCAGAAACCCTGTCCCACCTGTGGCTCTCCGATCTGCTGAACCACTGGCGCAAGCAGCATCCGCTGATCTCCTTCGAGCTGATCAGTGATATCACCACCACCCTGATTCAGCAGCTGGAAGACCATCAGCTCGACCTGGCCCTGATGGTGTCGGAACATGCACATATGCCGAAACTGATCACCGAACCGCTGTGCAGTTACCAGCAATGCTGGGTGGCCAGCCCGGAACTGATCGACAGCAACAAGGTACAGAGCCTTGAGGCATTGTCTGCCTATCCGATTCTCAGCTTTCCGCGCGATACCCGGCCCTGGCATTACCTGCAGCAGCTGTTTGCCAGACAGCAGGAAGAGCTGGTGATTCATACCTGCAGCTCGGTCGCCAGCCTGCTGCGACTGGCGGAACAGGGCGTCGGCACCGTGCTGCTGCCGTATCCCGTGGTGCAGAAATCGCTGGATGCCGGCCGCCTGACCCGGCTGGAGGTGAGTAACGCGCCCCCGGAACTTTCATTCTGCTGCTCCTGGCGGCTGGATGACGACCGTATCGTTCCCCGCCTGCTGGCCCAGAGCGGTCGCGAGATCGTTACCGCAGGCAACGCAGGTGCGTAATGGCTGAACGGAATCTGGCCTAGGTAAAATGCAGAATCTGGACCAAACACAGCCAGTTAAATTTGCTGTTAAATGAGTTTATTCCTGATAAAGCTCCAATAATTATCGAGTTTTATAAAAATTATGTTTTCTCAACCTACGTATTGCAAAGAAACACCTTTTTGAGGAAACTGCCGAAAAATCACTCAACTGGCTGCTAAGACTACAATAAGGCGCACTGTGGCTGATCGGCCCGAATCACCACCAGCACTTTGAGCGGATGTCACTGTCATACCGTACATCCCCGCCGGCTAAACCAATCAACAGCCCGTTGATTATCTGAATTGATATGAGAGGAAGGTTAATATGAGCATTGCATATCTGAACGGCGAATATCTGCCGCTGTCCGAAGCACGTATCTCTCCACTGGATCGCGGCTTCCTGTTCGGCGACGGTATCTACGAAGTTGTACCGTACTACGCGGGTAAGCCGGTTGGTTTCAACCCTCATATGACCCGCATGGCTAATGGCCTGGCCGAGATCGAAATCAACTGCGATATCGACCTGGCTGGCTGGAACGAACTGATGAGCGACCTGGTTGAGCGTAACGCTGACCTGGGCGAAAACCTGGGCGTCTACGTACAGGTTACCCGTGGTGCCGACGTTAAGCGCTTCCACGCTTACCCTGAAGATGTGCCGGCCACTGTTTTCGCGTTCGCCTTCCCGATCAAAGATCCTGAGCCAACCGACCGCACTAAAGCCCACGGCTACAAAGTAAACAGCACTGAAGATCTGCGCTGGAAACGCTGCCACATTAAGTCCACTGCACTGCTGGGCAACGTTATCCACTACCAGCAGGGCCACTCTGCCGGTCAGAACGAAATCCTGCTGTACAACGAAGCAGGCGAACTGACTGAAGGTTCCAGCTGCAACGCTTTCATCGTTAAAGATGGTGTCGTGATCACCCCGATCCAGGACAACCAGATCCTGCCGGGCATCACCCGTCGCATCATTATCGACAGCATCAAGGCTGCCGGTACTATCCAGATTGAAGAACGGACCATCACCATGGATGAAGTGCGTAACGCTGACGAGATCTGGATCACCAGCTCCTCGAAAGAGATCGCACCGGTTATCGAACTGGACGGCCAGCCTGTCGGCGACGGTAAAGTCGGCCAGGTCTGGGAAGAAGCGTTTAAGATCTACACTGCTTCAAAATTCGACTACTGATCCCGTAGCCGGATAGACTCACGGCCTTAAGTCGTGCAAAAGACGACATAGCCCCCGCCTCCGTGCGGGGGTTTTTGTTTGAATCTGAAACAGATGCCCAGCGCTGTACTATCCTGTATTTCTAGTCACTTCTGACTTTGATTCTTGGATGAAAACTTCAGCAGGGAGCTCCTATGTTCAGATTGTGCTTCAGTCCACTGCTCACAGCCGTTACTGCCGGCCTGCTCTCATCAGGCCTCTGTGCCGCCGAAACCTTAAGAATCCTCAACTGGGAAGAATATCTCAGCGATGAAGTCATCGCTTTATGGCAGCAGGAGACGGGTGTCAGGATCGAACAGGTCTATTTTGACAGCGATGAGATCCGGGACCAGATACTCAACACCAGTCAGAAAATTAACTTTGACCTGGCCATCATGGATCAGCTGATCACGCCCCAGTTTGGTAACAAAGGCACCATTGTAGAGATCCCGCCCGAGCGTATTCCCAATCTGAGCCATATCGGCGATGAGCACCGCAATGCCTGCAGCCGTTACGGCGTCCCCTACGCCTGGGGAATGGTGGGCATCATCTATCGCAGCGACAAGGTGACACGCCCCGAATCCTGGAACGACCTGCTAACCCCGGCTGCGGAGCTTCAGGGCCATATCAGCATGCTCTATGACTACCTGGACACGCTGATTCCGCCGCTGCAGGCAATGGATCAGGACTTCATGACCGAGGACCGGGAAACCCTGAAGCAGGCGTTCGAAATCCTGAAAAAACAGGCCCCCTCGCTGCTGACGCTGCAGTACCCGATCAGCTTTATGCGTAACTCGCCGCAGGCAGAACAACTCTACATGGGGATGGCGTACAGCGGCGACCAGTATGTACTGAACGAGATGAGTGACGGCGATGAGCGTTGGAAATTCACCGTCCCCGGCGAAGGCGGTGCCATCTGGCGTGACTGCCTGACGGTGATGGCCGAATCGGACAATAAGGCACAGGCCCTCGCCTTTATCGACTTCCTTAACCGCCCGCATATCGCCGCCATGAATGCCGAATCGCTCTACGTCGCTCCGGTAAACCACAGCGCCCTGACTGAGCTTTCCAGCGACTTTCTCAATGACACTGAAGTCTTCCCCGGCGCTGAAGTACTGGCTAAAAGCCAGAACTACCGGCCGATCAGTTCGGAGAGCGTAACCCTGCGTAAACGCATTACCGGCGCCATGCGTAAACTCTATGAGGCTAAATAAGCGCGCGGGGCTGTTGATGCTGCCGGTGATTCTGGCGGCCTATATCACTGCAGCGATCTCTGTGTTTCAGCTACAGCGCAAGACGGTGGAAAAAGCCGAGCTGTCTCAGCTGTCCCATAATATGGCAGAGCTGAAGACCATCCATGACAATCACAGCCGCTTCGCCAGCAACTACCTGTTCACCCTGCTCAAGGGTAATGTCCTCAAAGGCTATCTCAACGAACAGAACGACTACCTCCGTGCCAGAACCCTCGGCATCAGCCTGGAGGAAGCACTCTACGGCCTGCTGCCGGATCAGTCAGGTTTCGCCTCGATCACCCTGATCCAACCCAACCGGCAGGTGATGTTCTACTACGAAAACAGCGAGGACCCCTTTGCCGATATCTCGCCTGAGCACAAAAGCATTGCTATCCAGACACTCAGCTCCGGACAGAGCCGTAACCAGAAGCTGATACTCAATCAGGACAATGCACTGTTACTCTATACCCTGATTATCGACCGCGAAACGATGCTACAGCCGGTCGATTTTTCAGCCCCGGGCACGCTGGCTCTGCAGATGGCACTGGAAGCCGTGGAGCTGAACAGCCGCATCAGCGCCATCGAGAAACGCTATATGGCCCGGGTGGACATCTCAGCCAGCGCCCCCGAGCGCCCCTTCAGTCACGCCGTCGCCCTGACCCCGGAAATCACCGTTTCGATGACGATTCCCAAGGCCTATTTTGACTCACTGTTACAGCCCTTTAAGCAGCAGCTGATGCTGGCGATCACAGGCCTGAGCGCGGCGACGCTGCTGATGCTCAGCCTGCTGATCCGGCGCTTTATCACCCAGCCCATTGCTAAGCTGGACCAACAGCTGGCCGCGGTGATGGAAAAGCGGCTGGATAACATCGCCAACAGCGAGGGCGACGATGAGATCTCTCACCTGGCCGGAAGCTTCCATAAGCTATACCAGAGGCTCTCCGACGCCCATGAGATAACCCGGCGGCTTTCACTGACCGACTCCCTGACGACACTGCCAAACCGCAGCAGCTTTACCCAGCAGTTAACGGCCGCGCTGGAGAGCAACCCCCAGGCCCAGCTGGCCCTGCTGTTTATCGATCTGGATAACTTCAAGTTCGTCAACGACCGCTTCGGCCATGAAGCCGGCGACAGCCTGCTGCGATCCTTTGCCCATCGGACTCAGTCACTGCTGCGCCACCGGGACTCGGATGAACGCAGCCCGGATGATATCTTCTTTTCCCGCCTGTCTGGGGATGAGTTCGCCATCCTGATCCGGAATATCCGTCAGCCACAGACAGCCCCGGAGATCGCCCGCCGTATCATCGAACAGTTTGATAACGGCTTTAAAGTAGAGCGGATCAAGTACCCGGTCAGTGCCAGCATCGGCATTGCCCTGTATCCCCGGGATGCCGGCAACGCCTCCCAGCTGATATCCAACGCGGATGCCGCCATGTACCAGGCCAAGTCCGAAGGCAAGAACCGCTACTCGATCTACTCGGAAAAGCTGACACAAAAAGCCCGCCAGCTGAAAGAGATCGAGCAACAGCTGCGCAGCATCGTGTTCGACCAGGAATTCCATCTGGTCTTTATGCCCACCCTGAACCGGGACGCTGAGGTCAGCCACTGCGAGGCGTTGTTGCGCTGGAACTCTCCCTCACTGGGCAACGTGCCACCCGACCTGTTTATCCCCATTGCAGAAAGTACCGGCAGTTTCGCCCATATCGACAAGTGGGTGCTCAATCAGGCACTGGCGGCCTATCCGTCGTTACAACGCCGCTTTGGCGAGCAACTGACGCTGAGTATCAACCTGTCGGCCGCCGAACTGGAAAACCCGCAACTGGAGCAGATGCTGCTGGATGCCCTGGCGCGGCATCCGGTGGACAGCCGCCATATCGAGCTGGAGATCACCGAAACCTTCAATGCCCATCACAGCAGCAGACATATCGCGGTGCTGAACCGCATCCGGGCGATCGGATTTTCGATTGTGATCGATGACTTTGGCACCGGCTACACCTCGATGCTGCAGATGGTTGAGTATCCGGTGGATAAGATAAAACTCGATAAGACCTTTACTGGCATGCTTACTCAGCCCCGTCAGCGTAAGCTGCTGAAGCCGATTATCGACCTGTGCCACTCGCAGCAGATCTGCGTAACTGCCGAAGGAATAGAGACCCGCCAGCAGCAACAGCTGCTGATGGAAGCCGGTTGCGACTATTTTCAGGGCTATCTGATCTGTAAGCCGGAACGGCTGGAGAGGTTGCCACAGGAGATACCGGACAGCGTGGTCCGGGTGCTCAGCGTCTAGAAGCTGTACACCAGCGTCGCCGCCGTCTCGATATCGGTATTCTCACTATCCTGCGGGACGCTGCTGCTGTGTTTAACCGTCAGTGTCAGCTTCATCGCCAGGGCATCAGCGATCTTGGACCTGAGCCCGGCTGTGGATTTGGTAATAGTGGCATCTTTACCGATCTCCATGGAAAGGGCATGTTTAAGGCGGGAAACAGTGCTGATCTGCCACTTAAGATCTGAGCCCAGGCGAAAGATCAGGTCGTTCTCCTCAGCCCCGTTATCGAGCCGGTTGCTGCGCAGACCCAGGCCGGTTTCGAGGTTCCACAGCAGGTTTTCGCGTTGCTGCACCGGCCAGCCATAACCGACCGAGAAGCTGCTCTGGTGGTTGTAGCCACTGAAGCGATCATTTTCATAATCCAGCACCCCAAACAGATAGCGTCCCGCTTCCAGCTTGTAATCCAGCTGCGCGGACAACAGATAGCGTTCGGCCGAGGTCTGGTCAGAGTCAGCCGCATGCAAGGTGTCGAGGTTAAAGTTAAACCGCCAGCGGGCACTGTCGCGCTCACCGTTAAGCTTGAACACCGAGGTTTCGGTATCGGTATTGCCGCGACTGGCCACAAAGCCCAGTTCAGCATCAAAAACCCAGCGATCTTCCGGAGTCTCCAGCAGCGGGGCCGCCACCGAAACGCTACAACTCAGACCGAGCACACAGCTCAGTAATCGAACCGCCGGTTTCATTCAGGCGCTACCTTTTGTCAGTTTCGGGCTTGGAAAAAGTATAGATCAGATTCATTTTCAGCCGCCTGATCTCCCCCGCCAGCCCCGCTACAGCCCGCCAACCACAGCCACTACCGACAACTGTTCAATATTAGTTGACGACAAGTACAGGACGTTTGTATATGACAAACAAACCAAACTTCATAATATAAGCCTATAACTAAACAAGGCTTTTTCCGCAATGGAATGCCCGGGACAAACCGTTCCGGCAAAGCCTCGGGCTGGACCTATAGCGGCAAAAGCGTTGGCCTTTGTCGCATCAGGCCCGGACTCCTAGCATAGGGTGAGCGACGATTCCGCAGGGTGAGTGCGGTGTCGCCAGACCGAATAAAAACAACATCAGCCTCTGTCCCCGGCGACCTGTACCCAAGCCACAGGCCCGCCAAGGCTGAATGCGGTGGATAATAAATATGACAAGCCAAGCCAATATTCCGGTGAACTCCGGCCTGCCGGTCTTTGAAGACCGGGACAAACAGGAAACCCGCTACACCACCTGCTACATGTGCGCCTGTCGCTGCGGTATCAAGGTTACCGTGGAAGACAACAAAGTCCGCTTTATCCAGGGCAACCCGAACCACCCGATCAACAAGGGTGTACTCTGCGCCAAGGGTAACTCCGGCATCATGAAGCAGTACTCTCCGGCCAAACTGAGCGCACCGCTGCTGCGTAAGCCGGGCACCGAACGCGGTGCCGGTGAGTTTGAGGAGATCAGCTGGGAGCGGGCGCTGGATATCCTGGAAAAACGCCTGGCGAATATCCGTGCCACCGATCCGAAGAAACTGGCCTACTTTACCGGCCGCGACCAGATGCAGGCCCTGACCGGCATGTGGGCGAGCCAGTTCGGCACCATCAACTGGGCGGCCCACGGTGGTTTCTGCTCGGTGAATATGGCCGCTGGCGGCCTCTACACCATGGGCCACGCCTTCTGGGAATTTGGTGATCCGGACTGGGATAACACCAAGTACTTCATGATGTGGGGCGTGGCGGAAGACCACAGCTCCAACCCGATAAAGCTGGGCCTTAAAAAGCTCAAAGAGCGCGGCGCCAAGTTTGTTGCCGTTAACCCGGTCCGTACCGGCTACCAGGCGATCGCCGACGAGTGGGTTTCCATCCGTCCGGGCACCGACGCGGTACTGGCCCTGTCCATGGTGCACGTGCTGCTGCAGCACCAGCTGATCGACGAAGAGTTCCTGATCCGCTACACCAACTCCGCCCAGCTGGTTGTGAACACCCCGGGACAGAAAGGCGATGGCCTGTTCTACCGTGGCCCGGAAAAAGAGGGGCAGGCCGGCCAGCCTCAGGTCTGGGATCTGGTGAAGGAAGCGTTTGTCGACGCCAACCTGCCGGATATCAACCCGGCGCTGTTTGGTGAGTACACGGCGCCAGACGGTACGCCGCTGCGTACCGCCATGAACATCATGCTCGACAAGTACCTGGACGAGCAGTACGCACCGGAAAACGCCGCTAAAGAGTGTGGCGTTGCCGCTGAAGATATCGAACGCATGGCGCTGGAGATGGCGCACGTGGCGTTCAAAGAGTCCATCACCCTGGATGTAGAGTGGACTGACTGGGCCGGCCGTAAGCAGGACAAGTTCATCGGCCGTCCGGTTTCGATGCACGCCATGCGCGGTATCTCCGCTCACTCCAACGGTTTCCAGACCTGCCGTGCGATCCACCTGCTGCAGGTTCTGCTGGGCACCATCGACTGCCCGGGCGGTCACCTGGCGAAGCCACCGTTCCCGAAACATGTGCCACCAGGCATCAAGCCTGCCAAAGAGATGGCACCGAACACGCCACTGAAATCACCTCCGCTGGGCTTCCCGACCTGTCCGGAAGACCTGGCGATCGACGCCGACGGCAATCCGCTGCGTATCGATAAGGCTTACAGCTGGGATGCGCCGATCTCCTGCCACGGCCTGATGCATATGGTGATCAGCAATGCGGTGAAGGGCGATCCGTACGAGATCGATACGCTGATGCTGTTTATGGCCAACATGGCCTGGAACTCCAGCATGAACACCGCCCAGACCATGGATATGCTCTGTGCCAAGAAGGAGAGCGGCGAGTATAAGATTCCGTTTATCGTCTGTTCCGACGCCTTCAACTCCGAGATGGTGGCCTACTCCGATCTGGTACTGCCAGACACCACCTACCTGGAGCGTTACGACACTATCTCCATGCTCGACCGTCCGATCTCCGAGCCGCACGCCGCTTGTGACTCCGTGCGTATCCCGGTGGTTAAGCCGGACCGTGACGTGATGAGCTGGCAGGAAGTGATGGTTGAGATGGCCGGACGCCTGGGCTTCCCGGCATTCACCAAGCCGGAAGGTGGCCGCAAGTACGAAGGCTATAAAGACTTTATCGTTAACTTCGAGAAGGAACCGGGTATCGGCTTCCTGGCCGGTTACCGTGGCAAGGATGGCGAGAAATCCCTGCGCGGCGAGCCGAACCCACGCCAGTGGGAAGCCTACGAAGAGAACGAAGGTTTCTTCGAGATGCACCTGCAGCCAAACCAGCGCTACATGCGTCACGCCAACCTGGATTACCTGACGCTGGCGAAGGAAGCAGCCTGGGTCGGCTCCACCAACCAGATCGTGATCGAACTGTACTCCGAGAAGCTGCAGACATTCCGCCTGGCGGGCCAGGGCCTGTATGACGGCCCGATGCCGACCGAAGAGCACCACAAAGAACGTCTGGTGAAATACTTCGATCCGCTGCCGACCTACTACATGCCACTGGAAGAGCAGCGTATCGACCGCGAGGAATACCCGTTCCACGCCGTCAACCAGCGTCCGATGTTTATGTACCACAGCTGGGACAGCCAGAACGCCTGGTTGCGCCAGATCATGTCGCAGAACTACCTGTTCATGAACCGTATCGCCGCCGAGAAACTGGGTATCGACGACCTGTCATGGGTCTGGGTCGAATCCCACAACGGCAAGATCCGGGTCCAGATCAAGTACATGGAAGGCACCAACGAACAGACCGTCTGGACCTGGAATGCCATCGCCAAGCGCGGCGGTGCCTGGGGCCTGTCTGACGACGCCAACGAAGCCACCGACGGCTTCCTGATGAACCACCTGATCTCCGAACTGTTGCCGCAGAAAGGCGACAAGATTGACCGTGTCACTAACTCCGACCCGGTCACCGGGCAGGCAGCCTGGTATGACCTTCGTGTGAAGATCACTCCAGCCGCTCCGGGCGAAACCGGTGCCTGGCCTGAATTCGGCCCGCTGAAGCCACAGCCGAATGCCAAGCCATCACCGCAATCGCTGAGCTATGCCACCCACGAAAACGTCAATCTGAAGCGCCCGATGTCAGACATCCTGACACGTGGCGAGCAGTAACGGCAGACGGAGAATAAGAAGATGAAACTAGGTCTGGTTGTTGATCTCGATACCTGTGTGGGCTGCCACGGCTGCGCCACCGCCTGTAAGCAATGGAATACCTCCGGCACCATCGGGCCGCTGTCCGATAAAGATCCGTATGGCCGCGACCCGAACGGTGCCTGGCTGAACCGAATCCGCACCTATGAAGTGGATGACAGCCCGAACAGTAAAACCGTCAACATGCCGATGTCCTGCATGCACTGTGACAACGCGGCCTGTGTCACCGTCTGCCCGACCGGCGCGTCCTACAAGCGTGAGGAAGACGGCATCGTGCTGGTCGATCAGGACAAGTGCATGGGCTGTAACCTCTGCTCCTGGGCCTGCCCGTACGGCGCCCGTGAGCTGGACCCGCAGCAGGGCACCATGAAGAAATGTACCCTCTGCGTCGACCGTATCTATGACGAGAAACTGCCGGAAGACGAGCGTAAGCCGGCCTGCGTGATGACCTGTCCGACCAAGTCCCGTGTCTTCGGTGACTTTGACGATCCGGACTCAGAGGTCAGCCAGCTGGTACGCGAGCGTGCCGGTAAGCAGCTGATGCCGGAACTGGGCTATAACCCGGTCAACACTTACCTGCCACCGCGTAACAAGCCGGTGGTGGAAACCTACGACGTCTCTTCGGTGAAAAACACCGTGAAGAAGTGGGTCAACAAGGTAATTGCCCGCTGATGCGGGAGCTGCGCACGGCGCGCTTCGGGCCGTGCGCAACCATTGATCGAATTGAGAATTAACCAAGCGCTGCCCCCATAAAGCGGGGATTAAACAACGCGAAGCTCGCAGCGCCAGGCGCGCTGCCCGGTTACGGAGTAACGAACTATGCATCCGGCTTTTTCTGTATTGGTATTTACGGTGATGTCAGGGGCGGGCTACGGCCTGATCACCCTGATGGTAATCGCTCATATGAGCGGACTGGCACAACTGCAGGACAGCAGCACCCTGCTCTCAGGTGGCATCCTGGCATTCCTGCTGATCTCCGGCGGCCTGCTCTCCTCTACCCTGCATCTGGCGAACCCGAAGAACGCCTGGCGCTCTTTCAGTCGCTTCCGTACCTCATGGCTCTCCCGTGAGGCCGTGTTCGCGGTACTGTTCTACCCTTTCCTGCTGCTTTACCTGTTCGGTATCTACAGCCAGGGCACCGAGCTGAACGGCTTCTTCCAGCTGATGGGGACTGTTGCTGCGATCCTGGCGATGGTGACGCTGTTCTGCACCTCCATGATCTACGCCAGCCTGAAAACCATCCGCCAGTGGAACAGCGCCCTGACGCCGATGAACTACCTGGCACTGGGCCTGATGTCCGGCTCCCTGCTGCTGGCTGCGGTGCAGGGCATTGTCGCCGGTGACCTCAACGGTACTCTGCAGAATGCCGCACTGGGCCTGGTGGTACTGGGCAGCGTGACTAAACTGATCTACCTGTTCTGGATCGGTAAGCCACAGGGTTCCACCATCCAGACCGCCACCGGCTTTACTCAGGCCAGCGTGCGTCTGCTGGATCAGGGCCACACCTCCAACAGCTTCCTCAACGACGAATTTGGCTATACAGTGGAGGCCAATAAGCTGCTGCGCCTGCGTGGCGGCATGCTGCTGCTGGCGTTTGTCCTGCCGTTTATCCTGCTAATGCTGAACTCTGCCGCCCTGACCCTGATCGCGGCCCTGCTGGCGATTGGCGGACTGCTGGTAGAACGCTGGTTGTTCTTCGCCGAAGCACGTCATGTTGTGCGCCTTTACCACGGCGACCAGCGCACCTGAGCGGTATAAATCCTGTTTGCGCCCTGTACTTGTTGCGCCTGACTTAAAGAAGGAAGACCCATGTTTGAGACCCGTAACCCGGCTACCGGTGAACTGATTCAGCAGTTCGACTACATCTCCGATACGCAGCTGGACGCTGCCCTGGCCCGTTCTGAGCAGGCGGCCCGTGCATGGCGCAAGACCGATTTTGCCGAACGCAGCCAGCTGCTGCACAAAGTCGCCGCGCTGCTGACCGAGCGCCGCGAAGCGCTGGCCCGCACGGTGTCATTGGAGATGGGCAAGCTGCTGGGCGAAGCCCTGGGTGAAGTGGATAAATGTGCCGGTGCCTGTGCCTACTATGCCGATCACGGCGCAGCGATGCTGCAGGACAAGCTGATCGAAACTCCGGCGAAGAAGAGCCTGGTAGCGTTCGAGCCGATCGGCACCGTCCTGGCGATCATGCCGTGGAACTTCCCCCTGTGGCAGGTGATCCGCTGCATGGCACCGACCCTGATGGCCGGTAATACCCTGTTGCTGAAACATGCGCCGAACGTGCCGCAGTGTGCCCTGGCGCTGGAGGAGATCCTGCGTGACGCCGGTGCGCCTGAAGGCGTATTCAGCAGCCTGCTGATCTCGGTGGAACAGAGTGCCACTGTGATCGCAGACCGCCGTGTCCATGGCGTTGCCTTTACCGGCAGCGAAGTGGCCGGTCGCAAGATCGGAGCCCTGGCCGGTGCCAACCTGAAGAAGGTGGTGCTGGAGCTGGGTGGCTCCGACCCGCTGATCGTGCTGGATGACGCCGACCTGGACCAGGCGGTCGAGATCGCTGTCCGTGCCCGCTTCAGCAACGCCGGTCAGATCTGTATCGCTGCCAAACGCTTTATCGTTACCGAAGCCGTTGCCGACGAGTTTGTCAGCAAGCTGATGGATCAGGTTGCCACCCTCAAGTGCGGCGATCCGACCGATGCCGACACCCGCCTGGCCCCGATGACCCGTGAAGACCTGCGCACCCAGGTGCACCAGCAGGTGCTGAAGTCGATTGAGCAGGGTGCCACGCCGTTGGCAGGCTGCGAACCGCTGACCGGCCACGGCTGGTTCTACCCGGCCTCGGTGCTGGATAACGTCAAGCCGGGAATGGAAGCCTTTGACGAAGAGCTGTTTGGCCCGGTCGCCTCTATCGTGCGGGTAAAGGATGAAGCCGAAGCCATTGCGATGGCCAACAACACCCGTTTCGGCCTCGGTGCCAGCCTGTTTACCCGCGACGCTGAACGCGGCGAACAGCTGGCTCGCCAGATCGAAGCGGGGGCGGTATTTGTTAATGCCCAGGTGGGCAGTGATGTGCGGCTGCCGTTTGGCGGCATTAAATGTTCCGGTGTGGGTCGTGAACTGGCTAGCTATGGCATGCATGAGTTCTGTAATATCAAAACCCTGTGGGTCGGTGAGTAATCAGCGCCCCGCAAAAGCCCCGACAACAATAACAATGGGAGCTGGTAATGAAAAAGTACAGCAGCACTCAGTCCGGCCTTACCTGGGATATCTTCGCTCATCAGGAGCAACGTCTCAGTAGCCCGGAAGCGTCGCCCCGGAAACAACAGAACGCTGCCGCTCAACCGCGGCGTAAAGGCGTCACCCCGGCCCGACACAATCACTGCTGATGCCCAGCGCCAGGTTAGCGGCCCCTCGCGGCAGCTAGCCTGGTTTTCACACTGCCATGACAAGGTGGTGCCGTATTTCGGTGCCGGGTATCCGTTCAGCAGACCCATGCCGCCTGAACAGTGATTTTTTGAAGTGAGTACTATGTCTAAACTTTCGCAAGACCGTTCCCGGTTATTGTTACGCCTGTTTCCGTTCCTGGTGTGGGCGCGCACCCTGACCCCGGCCATGCTGCGGGACGATTTCTTTGCCGGCCTGACCAATGCGGTCATCGTACTGCCACAGGGCGTGGCTTACGCACTGATTGCCGGGCTGCCGCCGGAATACGGCCTTTACGCAGCGATTGTGCCCGCCATCATCGCGGCCCTCTGGGGGTCATCTTTCCACCTGATCTCCGGCCCGACGGCGGCACTGTCGATCGTGGTGTTCACCACCCTGAGTCCGCTGGCCGAACCGGGCTCGGCCGAATTTATCCAGCTGGCCCTGGCGCTGACCCTGATGGCCGGGCTGTTTCAGCTGGTACTGGCCCTGGCCCGCATGGGCACCCTGGTTAACTTTGTCTCCCATTCGGTGGTGGTTGGCTTCACCTCCGGCGCCGCAATTGTGATCGCCTCCAGCCAGGTCAAGAACCTGCTGGGTATCAGCATCGAGAGTGACGGTACTTTCCTCTCTACCTGGGCCGGTGTTATCGATGCCATCGGCGGCACTAACGTCTATGCCCTGAGCGTGGGTCTGATCACCCTCGCCGCCTCCCTTATTATCAAGAAGATCCTGCCACGCTGGCCGCATATGCTGCTGGCGATGATCGCCGGCAGTATCGCCGCTTACCTGATCGGCGCTGAAGAGCACAATATCCGCCTTGTCGGCTCCATTCCCGGCAGCCTGCCGCCGTTAAGCTTCCCGGGTATCGATGCCCAGATTTTCCACCAGCTGGCACCGGGGGCGATCGCCATCGGCCTGCTCGGCCTGGTAGAAGCGGTTTCAATTGCCCGCTCGGTGGCGACCCGCTCGCATCAGCGTATCGATGGCAACCAGGAGTTCTACGGCCAGTCGCTGTCCAATATCGTCGGCTCTTTCTTCTCCTGCTACGCCTCCTCCGGCTCTTTCACCCGTACCGGCGTCAACTACAGCTCCGGTGCCCGGACGCCGATGGCGGCGATTGTCGCGGCGCTGTCGCTGGCGATTATCGTGCTGCTGTTCTCCGAGCTGACCGCCTATGTACCGATTCCGAGCATGGCCGGACTGCTGTTTGTGGTGTCCTACAACCTGATCGATTTCCATCACATCAAGAGCATCGTTCAGGCGGGTAAGTCAGAGTTTGCGATTCTCGGCGTCACCTTTGCCGCAACACTGGTGATGGCGATGGAGTTTGCGATCTATATCGGCGTTATCCTGTCGCTGGTGTTCTACCTGAAACGCACATCACGTCCGAATATCGTCGAGATCGTACCGACCGAAACCGAGCGCGGTCACTATTTCGACACCAATGAAGATGGCGGCAGCAGTTGTCCGCAGCTGCGCATTATCCGCATCGAAGGCTCGCTATTCTTCGGCGCCGTGCAGTACGTTCAGGAGTATCTGGAATCCGTCGAGGAGGAGCACCTGCTGATTGTCGGCAATGGCATGAACTTTATCGATATCGCCGGGGCCGAGATGCTGATGCACGAAGCCCGCAGGCGGCGGGTTAAGGGCGGCGCCCTCTACCTCTCCAACCTGAAGACGCGGGTCGATGACTATCTCAGCCGCGGCGAATATCGTGAGGTCATCGGTGAAGACGCGATCTTCAAAGGCAAAGGCGAGGCGATCCAGAGCATCTACCGTCAGCTGGATCAGGAACGCTGCAATCGCTGTCAGGTCAAACTGTTCCGCGAGTGCCAGGAGAAGGTAACGATACCTTTAGCCAGCAGAGGTTAACCCGGTCGATTTACCGCTGTATAATCTGCGCCCCGCCTCTGCGGGGCGCATTCGTTCAGGCGGCCAGCGATCTGCTTGGTGATCTGCGGCCTGAGCCACACCACTTTTCTTTTCTCTATCTCAGCCCTGCTGACTAACTTCAGGAACCCTGATGGAACTGACCCTGTTGATCTCATTTCTGGTTATCATGGCCCTTGGCGCCTATGTACAGACCGTGACCGGCTTTGCCCTGGGCATGATCGTCATGGGCGGCGTTACCGCCTTTGACCTGGCCCCGGTACTCTTCACCTCGGTAATTATCAGTCTGATGGCGCTGGCGAACGGCCTGCAGGCCCTGAAGGGCAACTGGAAGGAGCTCAACCGCGAAGCGGTCAAGTTTGCCTTTATCGGCCTGGTTCCGGCCCTGGCGCTGGGGGTCTGGCTGCTGACCTGGATGAGCAGTGAGCTGAATCAGATGCTGAAGATCCTGCTGGGTGTCACTATTATCGCCGGCGGCCTGTTTATTATGCTCAAGCCCGAACCGCTGAAGCAGCCTTCAGGCCCGCTGGCTTTCGCCACGGCCGGGGCCGCAGGCGGCTTTCTCGCCGGGATGTTCAGTATCGCGGGCCCGCCGCTGGTATTTCAGTTCTACCGCCAGCCCTACAGCATGAAATGTATCCGCCTCTGTCTGCTGGCAATTTTTCTCTGCAGCAGCTCCTTTCGTACCTTGATGGTGGGGCTGCAGGGCGAGCTGAACCTGGATATGTTTATCTATGCCGGTATCTGTCTGCCGGTGGTGTCCGCCGCGACCTGGCTGGGTAAGAAGTATCCGCCGCCGCTGAGCGACAAGACCATGCGCCGCCTGGCTTTTACCCTGCTGATCATCATCGGTGGCACGTTGCTGGTAAAAGAGCTGCTCTAAGCCTGGCAACCTGTGTGAAGGGAAGCGAAAGGAAGAATATCAGGGAGGAGATGCATGGCCCGCACGGGCCATGCAAGCGGCTACAGCACTGCGCTGCAGCCTGATCGGTTACTGCGCTGCGTCTGCAGCCTTCTCGGCCGCTTCAACCGTCTGACTGATTAGTGCATTGATGGTCATCGGACCGACACCGCCCGGCACCGGGGTTAATGCCGCGACACGGTTTTCCAGACCATCCTTTTCAATATCACCGATACCACCCGGGTGATAGCCGGCATCCACTACCACGGCACCGTCCTTGATCCATTCGGCACGAATCAGTTCCGGACGCCCGACGGCACCTACCAGGATATCTGCCTGCGCAACATGGTCGGCCAGGTTAGCGGTACGGGAGTGGCAGATAGTCACGGTGCAGTTGGCGTTCAGCAACATGGCGGCCATCGGCTTACCCAGAATCGGGCTGCGGCCGACAACCACGGCGTGCTTACCGGACAGTTCGATACCGTAGTGCTCCAGCAGGTGCATAATACCCGCCGGTGTCGCCGAGCCGTAGGCCGGTTCTGCCATCGCCATACGACCGAAGCCCTGGGTGGTTACACCGTCAACGTCCTTTGCCAGGTCGATCGCATCGAAGCAGGCACGCTCGTCGATCTGCTCCGGTACCGGGTGCTGCAGCAGGATACCGTGCACATCCGGATTGTTGTTGAGATCGTTGATGGTCGCCAGCAGCTCCTCAGTCGTGGTGCTCTGTGGCAGTTCAACTTTGATGGAATCCATTCCGACCCGGCGGCAGGCGTTCCCTTTCATCTGCACGTAAGTCGCAGAGGCAGGATCATCCCCAACCAGGATTGTTGCCAGAATTGGCGTGCGGTTGCCATTACGCTGCACCAGTCCGCTGACGGACTCTTTCAGTTGTGCTTCGCGTTGCTGGGCCAGCGATTTTCCATCAAGGATTAGAGCAGTCATCAATTTCCCCCGTTTAAACCGACTGCTGAAGGCGGGCATTTCAGATTTACCCGTCCCTCATGCCAATGGTGAAAACCCACTCTGACGCCCTGCCGTTGCAGACAACAGGGCAGATTCTGAGAGGGCCTTCGGATTGAGCGCGGTATTTTCTCACGAATGGTCGCAGAAAACATGCCCTCTCCTGTGGAAGCTGTGAACCGCTTTACCGGCCTCTGGCTTTATCAGCCTTCAGCGAGCCTAAGCACCCTGTTCACAGCCTCTCGATAATCAGCAACGGATCTTCTCCATTGCCGGATCGTATACCGAACGCAGGGTCGGCTTGACCTTGTAGCGTTCGCATTCCACTTCAATCTCAAATTCAGTGCTTTCCAGCCACTCCTTAGTGACGCCGCCATCAAACTCGACATATCCCATGGCGATGGTGCTGCCCACGGTATGGCCGAACATCCCGGCAGTAGTGCGACCGACAATCTTGCCATCGGCCCAGATCGGCTCTTCGTGGTAACAGAGCGGTTCCGGATTCTCGAATACGAAAGCAACAAAGCGTTTCTTCAGCGGCCCGGCCGCCTTCTGCGCCAGCAGCGCGTCGCGACCGATAAAGCCGCCCTCTTTATCCCAGGCCACGGCAAAGCCCAGGCCACCTTCCAGTGGCGTATCCTCGTCGGTGATATCGTGCCCCCAGTGACGGTAGCACTTCTCCATCCGCAGCGAGTTCATGGTGTGGTAGCCATAAGGGCGGATATCGAACTCCTCACCCGCTTCGAAGATCGCTTCATACACCGACGGCGCATATTCGGTCGGGATATACAGCTCCCAGCCCAGCTCGCCGACGTAGGTGATACGCGAAGCCCGTACCATGGCGTAGTGGATATCGATCTCCCTGGAGGTTGCGAACGGGAAACCCTCGTGGGAGAGGTCAGCCCGGCTCAGCTTGCTCAGGGTGTCGCGGGACTTCGGCCCCATCACCGTCACTACCGCATAGGCAGATGTGACATCGGTGATCACCACCATCTCATCTTCCGGCTTGTTGCGACGCAGCCAGTCCATATCGCGGGTCTGGCAGGCCACCCCGGATACCACCAGGTAGCGGTCTTTGGCCTGGCGGGTCACGGTGACGTCGGCTTCGATGCCGCCACGCTCGTTGAGCCACTGGGTATAGACCATCTTGCCCACGGCCACCGCTACATCATTGGCGCAGATCCGGTTGAGGAAGCGCTCGGCGTCCGGCCCCTCTACCTGATACTTACAGAAGGAGGACTGGTCGATCACGCCAACCGCGTTACGTACCGCTTCGTGCTCCTGGCGGTTATTGTCGAACCAGTTCTGACGGCCGAAGCTGTATTCATACTCCCGCGCCTGGCCTTCGTTGGCGAACCAGTTGGCACGTTCCCAGCCGTTCTCGGTACCGAATACCGCGCCCTGCGCCTTCAGCTGCTCATGCAGTACCGAACGGCGCACGCCGCGCGAGGTCTTAAACTGCTTGAACGGATAGTGGGTTTCATAGAGTAATCCGAGGGACTCAGTTGTACGCTCCTGCAGGTAGTTCTGCGTGCCCTGGAACGGCATGTTTCTGCGGATATCCACATCCCACAGATCACGCGGCGCATGGCCCTTATGGATCCACTCGGCCAGCATCTTACCGGCACCACCGGCGGACTGGATGCCCACCGAGTTGAAGCCGGCGGCAACAAAGTAGTTGCGCAGCTCCGGTGCTTCACCCAGGTGATAGCGATCGTCCGGGGTAAAAGATTCAGGCCCGTTGAAGAACACCTGCAGGCCGGTCTCCAGCAGCTTAGGTACCCGGTGCATCGCCGCTTCCAGGTAAGGCTCCAGGTGATCGAAATCTTCCGGCAGCTGATCGAAGTAGAAGTCTTCCGGAATGCCGTTCATGCCCCAGGGCTTGGCGCCCGGCTCGAACATTCCCACCAGCAGCTTGCCGGCATCTTCCTTGTAGTAGCAGTAGCCATCCATATCGCGCAGGGTCGGCAGGCCGGCTTTCAGGTCCGGCATATTCTCGGTCACGACGTAGAAGTGCTCGGCGGCATGCAGCGGTACGTTAACCCCGGCTTTCTTACCGAACTCACGCGCCCACATACCGGCACAGTTGACCACGTACTCGGCATCGATATCGCCCTGCTCGGTGATAACACCGGCCGCCTTGCCGTCACGGATCTTCAGGTCCAGCACTTTGGTGTTTTCAAAAATCTGTGCGCCATTCAGGCGCGCGCCCTTGGCCAGGGCCTGGGTGACATCGACCGGGCTGGCCATGCCATCCATCGGCAGGTGAATGGCGCCCATTACATCGTCGACATTCAGCAGCGGCCACATCTCCTTGGCCTGGTCCGGCGAAATAACGTCACAGGGGAAGCCCGCTACCTTGGCCATCGATGCACCGCGCTTGATCTCTGCCAGACGCTCTTTGTTGGTGGCGATGGTCAGGGAGCCATTACGCACAAAGCCCGTAGCCTGTCCGGTTTCCGCTTCCAGCTGCTCATAGAGGCTGGCGCTGTAGTTGGCCAGCATCGACATGTTGTAGGTGGCACGCAGGGTCGGCACCAGGCCCGCCGCATGCCAGGTAGTTCCGCAGGTCAGGCTGCGACGCTCCAGCAGTACCACATCTTTAATACCGAGTTTCGCCAGGTGATAGGCGACACTGCAACCGATAACACCGCCGCCAACAATGACAACCTGAGCTGAGGCTGGAAGTTTCTTGGACATTATTATTCTCCTGAGCCCGGCAGACATTGCCGGGCCTTTTAAATCTGATTGTAGTTATTCGTTCGGGACCCAATCGAACTATTGCTGGTAGGTTGGTGATGAATCGCGCAGCGATGAATCCCAACAACGGAGCAGCCATCCCCCCCGGATGTCGGGTTTCGCAAGCTCAACACCAACCTACGCAAGCATCAAAAGCCCGCTGGGTCACAAATCCTCTGTCGCTCAGAAGACGACAGTTTTATTGCCGTGTACCAGCACCCGGTCTTCCAGGTGGGCGCGCAAGCCTCGCGCCAGCACGGTTTTTTCCACATCTTTGCCCAGCCGCACCAGGTCATCGACCCGGTCGCTGTGGCTGACCCGGGCCACGTCCTGATCGATAATCGGGCCTTCATCCAGCTGTTCGGTAACGTAGTGACAGGTCGCCCCGATCAGCTTCACACCCCGGCGGGATGCCTGATGGTAGGGTTTGGCACCGATAAAGGATGGCAGGAAGCTGTGATGGATATTGATCACCTTATGACGGTACTTCTCGCACAGCGCCTGCGGCAGGATCTGCATGTAGCGCGCCAGTACCACGCAATCGGCGTTGTACTCATCCACCAGCGACTCAACCGCGGCAAAGCCCGGCGCCTTGTTGTCCTTTTCGATCACTACGTGATGGAACGGAATGCCGTACCACTCCACCAGCCCGCGCATATCCTCATGGTTGGAGATTACGCAAGGGATATCACAGTCGATATCGCCGCTCTTCCAACGATCCAGCAGATCGGACAGGCAGTGCGAGCCCTTACTGGCCATAACGATCACCCGTTTGGGTTCTTCGCTATCCACGATCTGCCAGTTCATCTCCATCTCTTCCGCCAGTGGCCGGAACTTTTCGCGCAACGCCTCAATGCCGAATGGCAATGAAGCCGCCTGAATCACCATGCGAGAAAAGAACCAGTTACTCTCTTCATCTGAGTGGTGTGCCGCTTCAGCGATCCAGCCGCCATTGCTGGTGATCACTTCACCTACGCGGGTAACAATGCCAACACGGTCGGGACAATCGAGAATCAGGCGATAGTTGCGGTTCATTTAGTCTTCCTCCCGGCGGCACTGTCTCTGTGGCATGCCGCCGCTATTGTTATTTTTGTCTTCGTAGCGCCCGGGGTTCAGCGCGCAGCGACGACACCCCGGGCAACGTTTAGCGTTCAGTCATACGCTGTCAGAGCAGCTGCTCCAGCTCCGGCAGGGCTTCGAACAGATCCGCCTTAAGGCCGTAGTCGGCTACACCGAAGATCGGTGCTTCATCATCTTTATTGATGGCGACGATCACCTTGGAATCCTTCATACCGGCCAGGTGCTGGATCGCACCGGAGATACCCACGGCGATATAGAGATCCGGTGCCACGATCTTGCCGGTCTGTCCAACCTGCATATCGTTAGGCACGAAGCCGGAATCCACCGCCGCGCGGGAGGCACCAACCGCTGCGCCAATCTTGTCGGCGACCTTTTCCAGCAGCGGGAAGTTATCGCCACTCTGCATGCCGCGACCACCGGAGATGATGATGCGGGCGGAGGTCAGTTCCGGACGGTCAGACTGACTCACCTCTTCACTGATAAAGCGCGACAGTCCGGCATCGGATGCCTCTTCCTGGGTTGCCACCGCCGCCTGACCGCCACTCAGTTCAGCGGCTTCGAATGCGGTGGTACGCACGGTGATCACCTTAACGCTGTCGCTGCTCTGTACCGTTGCCAGGGCATTGCCGGCGTAGATAGGACGCACATAGGTATCGCCATCAACGACTTCGGTGATATCGGAGACCTGTGCCACATCCAGCAGTGCGGCAACCCGTGGCAGCAGGTTCTTACCCTGAGTGGTAGACGCCGCCAGCAGGTGAGTAACCGCCTGCGCCTGAACCAGTGATACTAAAGCCGGTGCCAGATTTTCCGGCAGCTGCTGCGCCAGCGCAGCGCTGTCGGCCAACAGGACCTTAGCGATACCCGGTACAGCTGCAGCCGCTTCGGCGGCAGCGCCGCAGTTATGGCCGGCTACCAGCAGGCTTACTTCGCCACCGGTCTGGGCGGCGATCTCTTTCGCAGCACTCAGGGCATGGGCGGTCGCCGCTTTCAGTGTTTGGTTATCGTGTTCGGCAATTACCAGAATCGTCATCACAGCACTCCCGCTTCAGTTTTCAGTTTCTCGACCAGCTCAGACACGGTGCTGACCATGGTGCCCGCCGCACGCTCTGGCGGATTAGATACCTTCAGGGTGGTCAGGCGTGGTGTTACATCGACACCCAGATCATCAGGCGTCAGTTGCGCCAGCGGCTTACGCTTGGCTTTCATAATGTTCGGCAGGGAGGCATAGCGCGGCTCGTTCAGGCGCAGGTCGGTAGTCACCAGTGCCGGCAGCTTCAGGCCAACCTGTTGCAGGCCGCCATCCACTTCGCGGGTCACCAGTAACTCTTCACCTTCGAGTTTAACTTCCGATGCAAAGGTCCCCTGAGGCATGCCGCTCAGCGCGGCCAGCATCTGGCCGGTCTGGTTGTTATCGCCGTCGATTGACTGCTTGCCCATAATCACCAGCCCCGGCTGTTCGCGCTCAACCACGGCATTCAGAAGCTTGGCGATCGCCAGCGGCTGCAGGGTTTCATCGGTAGCGATCTGAATTGCACGGTCGGCGCCCAGCGCCAGCGCGGTGCGCAGCTGCTCCTGACACTCATTGCTACCGGCACTCACCACTACGACTTCAGATGCCACACCGGACTCCTTCAGGCGAATCGCTTCTTCAATCGCGATCTCGCAGAAAGGGTTGATAGCCATCTTGACGTTGTTCAGCTCGACATCGGAATTGTCCGGCTTAACACGCACCTTGACGTTGGCATCCACAACCCGCTTAACAGCGACCAGTATCTTCATATTGACCTCAAAGACGTTTACTTCAAAGTGACAAATTTCACAAAGACCAATATTTTCGTGAAATTATTTATTTATTTTTCACATACATAAATAAATCTTTAGATAAGCCGTGTCAATAAAATTTTTACAGGCAAGTAAACGAAACCGATGAAATACCGCTTTCCACGCATCGCGCAAAAGATCGCGACCAGCATTGAAAGCCAGCGAGGCATCCCGTTAAGACAACAGAGGATGTGCTGCCGGAGGCAACAAACTCAGGAGATATGAAGTGAAGAAAGGAAAGAATAGAACAAAAAGGACTGTGCTACCGGCTGCTCCGGCTTCCATTACCGCAGCCAGGGCGCCAGAGTAATGGCCCGCTGGGTCATGCCATATGTAAGAGTCGGTTCAGTCAGAGTCTCTTGCACCCCGCCGCTGAGTCACTGCGAACCGCGACACGGCGGGTTCGTCAGTCGACACGGTTAAGCGGTGCGGCCGTTACCACCATCCGACTAGTGCCGGGAGCCGGGTTCACACTCTGTATTGGAGTAGAATCTCAGCAACTGATCAATCGGCATCGGCCTGGCGATATAAAACCCCTGCAGGTGGTCACACCCCAGCTGGATCGCCATCTCATACTCTTCCCGGCGCTCTATACCTTCGGCCACCACTTCCATATCCAGGCGGTGCGCCATCTCGACGATACCTGCGGTCAGCGCCTGATTACGCGGATGTACATCAATATGATCGATCAGCATCCGATCAAGTTTGAGGATATCCAGAGGCAGGTCCAGCAGATGGGTAATGGAAGAAAAGCCACATCCGAAATCATCCAGCGCCACCTTCATGCCGATGGCGCGAAAGCGCTCCAGCTGCTTGCGACAGCTTTTGGTGCTCTGCACGATTTCACGCTCTGTCAGCTCCAGACAGATACACTCCGGCGGCAGTCCGCACTCCTCCAGCCAGCTGAGAAAGAGTTCGTAAAAGCCACGTCCGCTCAACTGCGAAGCGGTTACATTGATGGCGATCTTCTGTATCGATGAACTGTCACCGCTCAGCAGATGAAACAGGTCCCGACTCTTGTTAACCACCACACGGGTGATGCCATTGATCGCCGGGGTCATCTCGGCCAGGGAGATAAAGTGATCCGGTGGAACCCAGCCAAGACGTGGTGACTGCCAGCGGACCAGCGCCTCGACCTGCATAGTCTCCGGCTGCTGCACCGCAATGACCGGTTGGAACCAGGCGCTGAACTCGGTATTCGCCAGCCCGGCGCTGAGCTCCAGCTCAATGGCCTGATTACGGGCAAACTGAGCCGCCATCTTCTGGGTATAGAAACAAACCGGGTAATCAGGCATCCGCTTGGCTTCATACATCGCACAATCCGCGTGCTTAATCAGCAGATCGATGGTCTCGGCATGGGGATAAAAAGCGACACCAACCGAAGGCGTCATCAGAATCTGGTGGCTGTCGATCTCAAAGGAGCTGTCGAACACCGAGAGTATGCGCTTAATCAGGGGATAGATCTGCTGCCGGTTTTCCAGCAGGTCGGAAATAATCACGAACTCGTCACCACCCAGACGGGCCAGAAAGTCGGAGTCCCGGACAACACCTTCCAGTCGGCGCGCCAGCTGTTTCAACAGTTCGTCGCCGGTCAGATGGCCATAGGTATCATTGATCTTCTTAAAACCATTGAGATCAAAGTACAGCAACGCCACCTGGTCGCCAGAGCGCTTGGCCCGATGTAACACCCGGGTGGCGGCATCATGAAAGTAGGTGCGGTTTGGCAGCCGGGTCAGCGGGTCATGCTTCACCATCGCTTCCAGCTGCACATTACGATAGGCCGAGTCTTCCAGCGCCTGTTTCAGCTTCAGCTCAATCTGCTTACGCTCTTTGGCATAGTGCAGGCTGCGAGCCAGCAGCTCCGGCGATACATTATTTTTGGTCAGGTAGTCCTGGGCTCCTTTCTGCAGCGCATCTGCGGCTACATCCAGATCTTCCTGGCCGGTCAGCACAACGATGGGCAGGTTGGGATAGAGCTTGTTCACCTCGCGGATATTTTCGACCCCCGAGCGGTCCGGCAGCCCCATATCGAGTATCAGCGACTGAAAGGTGCCTTTCGCCAGTGCTTCCACCACTTTTTCAAAGCGGTCTACGCAGACCACCGAATAGCTGTCACCAAACACTTCGAATAACATCTCGGTGACCAGTTCGGCATCGGCGGGATTATCCTCCGCCATCAGAAATATATTACTGGATTTGGAGTTCACCATCGGAGTATTCATGCATGACTTTCCTTTGCTTTCTCCATCGCCTTCAGTTGAATGGATGGAGGGTCAATCCTGTCGGTTTACGGTGGGCATTATGAAAGTGACCGCCAGTCCACCCTGCGGAGAGTGAGCGAATAACAGCGCTCCATCGTTCAGCCGGACAATGCGTTCACAAAAAGTCAGTCCCATTCCGATACCTTCGTAGTCATGGCCCGACTGCAGACGCTTAAAAGGTGTCACGAGCAGTTCCAAAGCTGTATCAGATACTCCGATCCCGTTGTCTTCTACAGAAACCTGAATAGTTTCCTGATGCTGCAGGCACTGTAGTACAACCTGCGGCTGATGACCTGCTTCTGGCGGATGATACTGCAGTGCATTTTTCAGAACATTCTCCAGTAACAGCTGCCAGTGACCATAGCAGCCGGTCACTTCAGGCAGTTCGACATGGCCGATCTTTACTACCGATATATCATAGTGACGGCCAAGTTTTTGCAGCACCGAGTCGATCAGCCTGGCCAGTGAAAATGATGAGTCCGGCTGCCGCTGGCTTTGCAGCCGAGAGAACACCAGCAGCGCATCGATCATCTGCTGGGCGCGCTCGCCGTTCTCCTGAATCAGTGCTAACCAGTACTGTTCTTTCTCATCCAGCCGTCCATCCAGCCGTCGCCCGATCAGCTGGGAAAACTGAACCACGGCGCGCAGCGGCGCGCCCATATCGTGCGATAATCCATAGACCAGTTTCTGGAGATCATCCCCCTGCCCTTCCGGCGGCGCAGTCACGCCTGAATCAGTCGTTGCCATGGTGTCTCACCCCTTACCCGGCAGCTTGACGATATCGATCCAGAAACATTCAATCATCTGGACAATATCCAGAAAACGATCGAGCTGCACAGGCTTGGAGATAAAGCAGTTGGCATGCAGGTCATAGCTTTGCTGGATATCACTGGCAGCTTCTGAACTGGATAGAATAATCACCGGAATCTGACGCAGGTTAAGATCGCTTTTGACGGCCTGCAGTACTTCGCGGCCGTCTACTTTTGGCAGGTTAAGATCCAGCAGAATAATGTCCGGGGTAGAGACATCGGTATAAGGGGGCTGCTTGCGCAGATAATCAAGCGCCTGCTCACCGTCGGAAACCACCTCCAGGTGATTGCGAATCTTGCCCGAGCTGAGCGCCTCCCGGGTAAGCTCGACATCACCTGGATTATCTTCAATTAACAAAATATTAATGGACTTCATCGCTCCCCCCTTTATCCGGGCTGCCCGGGCAGCTTTACAACAGACAGCCAGAAATCTTCCAGTGATCGGATCGCCTCAATAAACTTCTCGAAATCCACGGGCTTGGTGATGTAGCTGTTGGCATTTTCGGTATAGCTCCGGCTGATATCGATCTCCGCCTCCGATGAGGTCAGAATAATCACCGGTACACTCCGGGTCCGGGGCTGGCTTTTAATCTTATGCAGCACCTCTATGCCGTCGACTTTAGGCAGATTAATATCCAGCAACACAATATCCGGTAACGTTTCTGCCTGATCAAAAAAATCCAGTGCATCCTGACCATCCCCGATCACGACGATATTGTTCGCAACCCGTGCTTCATCGAATCCGGCCTTAACCAGTTCGATATCCCCCGGGTTGTCCTCCACCAGCAGTATTTCTATCGGGCGTACTTCCATAAATAACATCCATTATCAGTTCTGTTTGTCGCCAGTATCAGTGGTCACCGCTGATTGACTTCGGCCACTTAATGCGGAATCGGCTTCCTTTATCCGGTTCAGAGAAAACGTCTATCTCAGCACCGTGGTGCCCGGCAACTTTTTTGCAGATTGCCAGGCCAATGCCTGTGCCCGGAAACTCCTCCTTAGTATTCAACCGTTGAAAGATGGTAAACAGCTTGTCCCGATACTTTTCATCAATACCGATGCCATTGTCCTGCACATCGATCAGCCAGAGATCGCCTTGCTCCTCTGCTGAGATAACAACCCGGGGCTGTTCACTGCGATTAAATTTGAGCCCGTTACCCACCAGGTTGAGGAACAGCTGGAACACCTGAGAAGGTATCCCTGACAATACCGGTAACGGCTGCTGCCAGCTAAACTCCGCCTGCTTTTCGGTCATCACCTCCTGCAGGGTGTTCTTCACCTGAACACAGATATCTTCCAAAGCGACCTCCTCGGTCGCCTGCACATTCTGGTCAAGGCGGCAGAAAGTAAGAATGTCTGAAATCATACTGCGGGCCCGCTGTGCCCCGTCGGTAATGTAGTGCAGATAGCTACGGCTTTTATCGTCCAGGTTGTCAGACAGACGACGCTCCAGCAGCTGACTGAAACTCAGCACCATCCGTACCGGTTCCTGCAGGTCATGCGAGCAGACAAAGGCAAAGCGTTCCAGCTGCTCATTGGAGTGCCGCAGCCTTTCCATGGCACAGTCCATCTGGATATTCTGCACTTTAAGCTCCTGCAGCATCCGTTTACGCTCGGTCATATCAGTGATGGAGGCGATGATGTACGTTTCCTGCCCGATCTCAATTGATGACAGGCCGACTTCAATAGGTACCAGGCAGTCATCGGCGGTCAGCCCCATCAGGTCAGCGCCATCTCCGGCCATCTTCCGCGCCCCCCGGTCGCCCTGAAAGCCCTCACGCAATGCAGCATGTTTATTGCGCACCATATCCGGCACCAGCTGATCGACATTCATTGCCAGCAATTGCTCGCTACGATAACCAAAGATAGTGCAGGCTTGCTCATTTGCTTCGGCAATGTTGCCCTGCCGATCAATCAGTAACACCCCGACCGGCATCAGGTAGGTGATAGCCCGATAACGCTGTTCAGCCTGTTGCAAAGCCTGGTTGGATTGCTCCAGCTGCCGTTCTTTGCGGATATTCAGCCGATTCACTTCACGTGCCTGATAATAGAAAAACAGCGTCCCCTGAAACAGAAATATCAGCAAGCCCCCTGCCCCCAGCACCATCAACGGCAGGGAAGACACCAGCTCTTCGACAAACTGCTTACGCGGAATAAACTCGGCTTGCCAGGCGACATTGGCCAGCGGCAGCACAACCATCTGACTGATGGCAATACTCTCCGCTTCAGGCGTTGAATAGTTTTTCCAGATAACCTCATCACCGTCAGAGACAGTGATATAGAATCGCTCATCATAGTCACGAAAGCCGATCAACCTGGACATCAACTGATCAACCTTCACAATCCCAAGAACAAAACCCTTAAGTTCCAATTCCTGCATCACCGGCGAGTAAACCAGAAAGCCGCGCCCACCCTGCACCAGCTCGACGGTACGGGTAACGCTGATGCCGTTTTCCTGAAGGGCCTGCCTGAACCCAGCCGCCCTTCGCGGATCGGAGGCCAGATTCAGATTCATTGCGGATTCATTGCCTTCCAGCGGTACAACCCAGCGGATATGGAAGCTGCTATCCACCCATTCGATCGCCTGAAACACCGACATATCCTCAATATAGGATTCGGCATCCCGTTCCCACTGCTTCTGATTGATTTGCCCCTGGTAGGACAGGCGCTGGCTCATGCGTTCCAGTGCCGCTACCTCTGAGGCAAGAAACTGATCCGTGACAGAGCGGGCAGCATCCGCTTCGTTTCTGATGACCTCTTTGATCCTCTGGTTTTCCCATGAGGAAAGCGCCTGCCAAAGCACCAGCAACGAAACCGTCAGCACCACGCCACTGACAATGTTATAGAGATAGGTCTGCGAGCGTTCTTCATGCAATCGGCGTGAGGCATTCCAGAGCAACACCCCTGTGCCGACAAAGACAAAGCCGACAGAGGTATGTACGGCCATCCGGGTAAAGTGCATCCAGCCATAGATCGCTTCAAAGCCGACCAGATAGCCGGTGAGCGACAACCCTCCGAGGCAAACGGTTATGATTCCCAGAATCATAGGAAACATGACACGTTGCAGCAGAAAAGCAGATACCAGCGCCATTCCGGTCAGTAGAAAACACAAGGCGGTATTCGGTGCCATCCGGCCGGGATGCGAGGTGAGTGTCGTGATGTAGTGTTCCATCAGCAACTGGTCGATACCAAGATCAACATCGGCCAGATACTCAGCCAGAGTCAGCCCACCCAATGCAGCGAGCATGCCACCCAGCCCGACCATCAGATAGCGTCTGTTGTAGATTGCGGCCAGCAGCCCCGTCCCCGACATCAAAAAGCCCAAGGCGGTATTAAACTGCATCGGCACAAACTCGGGATCGATCTGAATCAGCAACTGATTTTTGCTATACCAGCCGGTCATCACTACCAGCCCCATCAGCGCGGACAATGCTGCTATCACAGTACCGATCGCTTTCAGGCTATAACACCGGAAGGATTGAACTTTATTTTCAGAATGATGAGGGCCATGAGCCAGATCCATTAGCACTAATCCTTTAGCTAAGCCTGCCCCGGAGGGAGGCCTTAAGAATCGGTTACAGATGAGTCAAGAAGCAGAATGGCTGCCTAAACACTCCCTGTTGCCGGACGATCCCACTGGAAGGATTCCTGAAGAGGATTTCACTACCTTCCCGATAACCTGATTTAACAGGACGGATGATATCAACAGATCCGACAACTTCTAGATAGACCCCTGGGTAGATTTCCACACGGCCGGACTGACTGATAAACACCGAGGTTACCTAATACTAGAACAGCAGAGGAAAAACGCTAGAGCAGCGGCTCTATAATTAAGCCTTTAGGTAGCAGCTCAGCCCGCATTACCCGGCCTGATGGATCACGCTTATGAAAGCGGCTACCAGTCGATACGGATGGGGGTTCCGACATCAACCAGAGTCATAAACTCATCCATCTCTTCATTGGTGAGGGCAATACAGCCGTTGGTCCAGTTCAGCTTCTGTGCCCGCTCAGCATTCCAGTCCGCACGGTTCGGCTGGCCGTGGATCATAATTGAGCCGCCGGGCGACACACCCCGCTGCCGCGCGCGCTGCCGGTCCTGCTCGTTGGGATAGCTGATATGCATGGCGCGGTAAAAGGAGGAGTTCTGCTTGATAAAGTCGAGGTAGTAAGCCCCTTCCGGGGTTCGTTTATCGCCGCGCTGCTGCTTATGGCCACGGGGATTCTTACCCAGTGCCACCACATACTCGCGAACCAGGTTACCGTTCTCGATCAGGTACATCCGCCGCTCAGACTTATCGACCCGAATCAGATCAACAGCTATCGCCTGAAAGCTAAACGCAGACAGAAACAGTGCTAATGACAGTGAACACAGACGGGACAGATATGGAGTGCAGACATGTATCCCTGACAGGACGGGCGATTCCATTCGGACAACTCATTCAGATAACTAACGGAAGTGATGTTTATTGAACGATTGATAAGATACTCTGCCACTGCAGGATCTTCCAGAGATTTCAGGATAGATTTACGGGCGCATTACCCTGCGGTGAATCCGGGCAAGCGGTAATCAAACATCCTGCCAGCGATATCCTGCCTTGTGACCGATACCGCCAGCAGCAGTCACTTACTTATGAAAACCGGCAAAGGTCTCCATATAGCTCATCGGTAACGCCTTCATCGCCTCTTTGAGACTATCACCGACATTGCCGTAGCACTCGATACTCACCGGCGTCACCAACGCCATCAGCTCCGGCAGGGATGGCCCGACATTCGCCAGATGAGCCAGACCGGCATCGCTGTCGGCATAGCGCTCATAGATATGCAGCACCTTGCCGTCTTCACTGACCGACCACTCATAAGCCACCACACCCGGCTCTTCCTGCGTCATATGGCAAAACTTCGCAGCCAGCTCTTTCAGCGCCGCAAGATTACCCTCGCCGATATTGGCTTTCAGTATCCAGTAGATATTGTTCGTCATCTGATCATCCCTAACTGTTGATTGAAGGCAGCCAGAAGGCCACCCAGTCACGTTACCCCAGACCTGGGCAGAGCGCTAATGACTCAACCCTAGCAGTTTCAGGCAAGGCGCCAATTAGGTCTTTAGGATGAAAAAACACAGCTTTTGGGAGAGCCTCTTATGGCTATATCAGGTGAAGACTTGTCAATGCCATCGGCCAGTATATCCAACGTGTCGATTATTAGATCGATATATCAATAGGTCAGTCATAAGCCATAGCGGTCAGTCGCCACCAACCGAGCCCTCAAGCTCTACCATCTCTAAGAACAGGCACCATAGTCATAACTCTTTAGAAATTTTTACTGGGCCGCAAAGGAACACCTGCCAACTATAGATTCAGTATCACTTACAGAAGATTTTTTGTAGACAAGAGATCAGGCTTGGCTTACATCTGAACAAAATACAAGCTAACAACTGTTTAATTTATCGATTAGTACTTCTTCCCGTTGATTGTGTGAGCTATCAAAGGGGATTACATCTCGGCGAACAATGTTTACACTACCCGCCTGAAACAGGGACGGTTCAGATCGACTAAAAATCATGAAGTTAGTATGCTTATGACTCTCATCGTGAACTAGATAATTGTCCCTGTGTATATTAGAGCTAATTTACAAGGGGACTTCAGATGTTTAAGCACAAAGTCAAGCTAGCGCTCACTTTTCTAACACTAGTAGCAATGACAGGCTGTTCGGGCCTTCCAAAACAGCAAGCATATAACCAGCAAGCAAATACGCATGTAAAAAAGGTTGCTATCGTCAAGCCTATAACGCCTGAGGAAGTGAACATCTACTATCATAATCATCCTGGCTATCAGGCTGGTTTAATCGGCGGTATAGCTGCAGGCATTGAATTCACTAGTAAAACTAACGGATATAACGAAGCAATCGCTAATCAAAGCTTCAACCCTTCAGAATATCTAGTTGAGAGCCTACAGAAAGCGCTTGAAGATCGGAATTATGATGTATCGCTTATAGAAACCTCCGCAACAGAATCTCGAAAGTTCATGCAGGAATATCCTAAGAAAGGTATCGATGCCGTTTTGGATAATTATTTCTACAGCTATGGATATACGGCTGGTAGCCCTATCGCTGCATACAAACCAACCATAAAGTTACAGACCAGGCTGGTTGATTCAAATTCTGAAGCCGTATTGTACGCCAACCAATTAGCGACAGGCGAAAACTTTGGACTTCGAGATAACACAAGATATATCGGTCATTCTGAGAATTTTTCTTTTCCCAGCTACGATGCACTTAAAGAATCACCGGAAAGCAGTATTGATGGATTAAAAGATGCAATCAACCGCATCGTTTCGAGTATTGTTCAAGAATTAGCGCCTATAGAAAAAGAGCCTAAATCGATCGCTCTCAACAATTAATGCAGAATTAAAGTAATTAGTATGATTGTTAGAACATTGCTAGCAGCCTTGAGCGTAGTTACTCTGGCAGGCTGTACAGTGAAACGAATAGACTACGCTTCTCAGCTGGAGAGCGCAGCACCATGCTGTACAACATATGAGAAGATGCCCGGCGAAAAGATAGAGTTTAATGGCGAGGGCATACGCTTTCATCTTGGTGACGAGCACGGAGTGGTAGTGGAGGAGGAAAAGGAAAAAATATATGCCTTAAAGCTAATTCTTCCGAATTTTGTTTCTCCATACTCAATTAGAGTCCAATCTCCTGTTCACCTAAAGTCAGCCTTTGTTCCCAAACTAGTTCTGCTGGATAAAGACCATAGAGTATCACGCACCTTTGATCACAAGGACTTCATATTTAATCACTCCAAGTATGAAGCGACGCTATTTGTAAATGATACTAATAATAACGAACACTACTTGGTTATAAGTGAAGACTTAAATGCTAGATCAATAGCACAGAAAACAACTAGTGTTGAAGTCAACACCGTATACACAAGCGGAGTAAGCCTTTCCTACGGTAGTGGCGATATAACGTCGACGATCACCAGTTCGAAAGGGGGGATCGTTCTTATCGGTTTAAATGAGTACAAGCTGCGAACCTTGAGCGACATCAGGGAGGATGAAAAGTAAAGATAACGATAATAGGACAGCCTAGCTCGGAGAGTCCTCCGAGCTAGGTAACTGAAAAGATCTTCCCGACGGCTCAATTTTCATTAAAACTCCCATAGGACAAGCATATACTTTTGAGTTTCTTAAGGAGTCCTCCGATGTGCCATTTCTCCATATCTAGCTATCACCTCTGAATTTTAAAAAGCATTCTTAATTAGAGGCCTGCAGATAAGTCTATTTATATCAAGAAACCAGGTCCTAGACAGAACCTGGCATCAGGGAACAACTGGCCGTTGTTTAACAAAAGACTCACATATTCGGATAGTTAGGCCCACCCGCGCCTTCCGGGGTTACCCAAGTAATGTTCTGGGCCGGGTCTTTGATATCGCAGGTTTTGCAGTGGACGCAGTTCTGGGCGTTGATCTGGAAGCGTTGTTCGCCGCTGTTTTCATCCTCGACCACTTCATAGACCCCGGCCGGGCAGTAGCGCTGGGCCGGTTCGTTGAATTTCGGCAGGTTCTGGCTCAGCGGGATCGACGGATCTTTCAGCTTGAGGTGGCAGGGCTGGTCTTCCTCATGGTTGGTGTTGGAGAGAAACACCGAGGAGAGCTTGTCGAAGCTGAGTACACCATCCGGTTTAGGGTAGTCGATCGGGCTGCATTCGCTGGCCGGTTTCATCTTGGCGTAGTCGGGGGTGCTGTCGTGCAGGGTGAAGGGCAGCTTGCCGCCGAAGATGTTCTGGTCGAGGTAGTTAAAAGCCCCGCCCATCAGGGTGCCGAATTTATGCATCGCCGGGCCGAAGTTACGTGAGCGGTGCAGCTCTTCGCTGGCCCAGCTGTCAGCAAACTGGTCGTCGAAGGCGTTCAGCTCCTGACCGCCCTCCTGCCCGTTTTGCAGCGCCTCGACCACGGTTTCTGCCGCGATCATGCCGGACTTCATGGCAGTATGGGTACCCTTGATCTTGGCGAAGTTGAGGGTTCCGGCATCGCAGCCGATCAGCAGGCCGCCGGGGAAGCTCATCTTCGGCAGGCAGTTATAGCCGCCCTTAGCGATGGCACGGGCACCGTAGGCCACACGTTTGCCGCCTTCGAGATACTGCTTGATCTCCGGGTGGTGTTTCATGCGCTGGAACTCGTCGAACGGGCTCAGGTGCGGGTTACTGTAGGAGAGGTCGATGATCAGGCCCAGGGTGACCTGGTTGTCATCGGTATGGTAGAGGAAGAAGCCACCGTGGGTATCGCTCTGCAGCGGCCAGCCGGAGCCATGTACCACCAGCCCGGGCTTGTGCTTCGCCGGGTCGATATCCCACAGCTCCTTGATACCGATACCGTAGTGCTGCGGATCTTTGCCTTCATCGAGGCCGAACTGAGCGATCAGCTCCTTGCCCAGATGGCCGCGGCAGCCTTCGGCGAACAGGGTGTACTTGGCACGCAGCTCCATGCCTGGCATATAGCTGTCTTTCTCACTGCCATCCTCTGCTACGCCCATATCGCCGGTGATCACACCGAGGACTTCGCCATTGTCACCGTAAAGCACTTCGGCAGCGGAGAAGCCCGGGAAGATCTCGGCACCCAGTTCTTCGGCCTGTTCCCCCAGCCAACGGCAGACATTGCCGAGGCTGACGATGTAGTTGCCATCGTTATGCATGGTCTTAGGCACCAGCGCATTCGGGATGCGGGTGGCGTTCTCGGCATCCTTCAGCAGGTAGATCTCATCCTCGGTCACTGGGGTATTGAGCGGCGCACCGCGCTCCTTCCAGTCAGGAAACAGCTCTTTCAGGGCGGTATCCTCGATTACCGCACCAGACAGTATATGCGCCCCGACCTCGGAGCCCTTCTCGACCACGCAGACCGCCAGCTCCTGTTCCTTCTCAGCTGCCAGTTGCAGCAAACGACAAGCTGCCGACAGTCCAGCCGGACCGGCACCGACGATAACGACATCAAACTCCATCGATTCGCGTTCCATCTTCCTCACCTCTCACCAAATTCAAAACTTTTATTTTTGTCCTGCGCTCCGACTTATCCTTCGCCGGATACGTGCTGAATTCGTTCACTGTACCTGTTAACAGCAACAATAGCGTTAATCCTGCTCTGTGCCGGGACAGTAGCTCCATAACTGCAGACTAATCTAATCAATATTGACTGAAAAATAAAAATATTTTTTCACATACATAAAACCAGTTTCCTCACAGCTCCGCCACATACAGGTCGGGAAACCTTTGTTGCCGATCGGCTGTCGCTGCCCCTGATGCGGGATAAGCCAGATCTCCCCGGCTTTGTGCCACTGACCAAAAACGACAGAGCCCGATCAATTCCTATTAATAGGCAGATAGCCCTGAGCTTTCAACCCCGGGGCTTGATCGTTATCAACTGCGGTCAATCCAGGCACTGACAGGTCACAAAAACCATACTGAAAGCGACCTCTCAGACGGGGTTTATCCGCTCTGTTCTCGCCTCTGCCATCACGCTGTAAGGCCCGAATGACGGGCATCGGAAAAATCTGCACATATTTTCGCCAAAGGGTCTTGTCATCCTCAGACTCATGCGGCAGCATAATGAAAAACAAATAAAAAATTTCATATAAGTATAAAAACAGCTAAAAGGTAATGAAATGTCTGCATTGTTCCCTGCGGTCGATCCCAAAGGCCTGACCGAATACTCCGTGGTTTACACCGACCGTTCACTCAACCATATGTCGAAGGCGTTCCAGTCGGTGATGACCGATATCTCCGCCACCCTGAAACAGGTTTATAGCGCCCATGCCGTCGCCGTGGTACCGGGCAGCGGCACCTTTGGTATGGAAGCGGTGGCCCGTCAGTTTGCCAGCGATAAGCACTGCCTGGTGATCCGCAATGGCTGGTTCAGCTACCGCTGGAGCCAGATCTTCGAGATGGGCAATATTCCGGCCAGCTGCCAGGTACTCAAGGCCCGCCAGGTCGAAGCCGACAGCCAGGCGCCGTTCGCCCCGGCACCGATTGAAGAGGTCGTGGCCGCCATCCGGAACGATAAACCGGATCTGGTGTTCGCTCCCCATGTCGAGACAGCCTCCGGCATGATGCTGCCGGATGACTACCTCAAGGCGATCGCCGATGCGGTGCATGAGATCGGCGGCCTGTTCGTGCTGGACTGTATCGCTTCCGGTACCGTCTGGGTCGATATGCAGGCCTGTGGCGTCGACCTGCTGATCAGCGCACCACAGAAAGGCTGGAGCGGCTCTCCCTGCTGCGCACTGGTGATGATGAGTCCGCTGGCCCGCGACCGCATCGACAATACCCAGAGTTCCAGCTTTGCCTGCGACCTGAAAAAGTGGCTGCAGATTATGGAAGCCTATGAAAACGGTGGCCACGCCTACCATGCCACTATGCCGACCGACGCCCTGGCGCAGTTCCGCGATGTGATGAAGGAAACCGAAGAGTACGGTTTCGCCAGGATCCGAGAGGAACAGCTGGCCCTGGGCGCCGAGATCCGTCAGCTGCTGAAACAGCGCGGTATTAAGAGTGTCGCGGCTGAGGGCTTTGAAGCCCCCGGCGTGGTGGTCAGCTATACCGGCGATGCCGGTCTCCACAACGGCAGCAAATTCCTCGCCGAAGGGATGCAGATCGCCGCAGGCGTGCCACTGCAGTGTGACGAACCGGAGGATTTCCGCACCTTCCGTATCGGCCTGTTTGGCCTCGATAAGCTCTACGATGTCGACCAGGCGGTGGATCGCTTTGCCGAAACACTGGATCGAATCCTGAACTAAGCCGGGCTGCCCCAGAGGAATTACGTTATGAAATTGACACCAAAACTGACCCTGGACGATGCCCAGGTCATTATGCAGGCCTGCGTGGCTAAGGCCGAAGAGATCGCGGTGGATATGGATATTGCCATCACCGACGACAGCGGCAACCTGCTGATGTTCCAGCGCATGGATAACGCCCGTATTACCAGTATCGATATCTCCATGGGTAAGTCCTTTACTGCCTCGGCGGCACGTAAATCGACCCGCGCCTATGGCGAGATCAGCGTCCCCGGCAAACCGGCCTTCGGGATCAATACCAGTAACCAGGGCCGCTTCTCTATCGTCGCCGGCGGCCTGCCGCTGTTTGCCGGCGAACAGATCGTCGGCGGGGTTGGCTGCAGCTCCGGCACCCCAGACCAGGATGAAGTAGTTGCCCAGGCAGGTGTCGACGCCTTCCTGAAGCAGATCAACCAATAGTTGTCTCACCGGGGCAGGCGCACCGACTCAGGCACCGGCCCCGGATTTTTTACCTCTAAAGAACAACACCCCTTGCAGATCCCCGCTCAGATCGATCCGGCCCGGCCGTGTCGAGGGGATCCTTTTTTCTTTTTTCAGATCGATGACAGGAGACACCGCGATGTCCAAGACGCATGGTTTCAGCAGTGAAGAGCGGATTGAAGGCTACGATGACGCCCTCTGGCAGGCGATGCAGCAGGAGCAGGTACGGCAGGAACAGCATGTCGAGCTGATCGCCTCGGAAAACTACACCAGCCCGCGCGTAATGGCGGCACAGGGTTCAGTCCTGACCAACAAGTATGCCGAAGGTTATCCAGGCAAGCGTTACTACGGTGGCTGCGAGCATGTGGATAAGGTTGAGCAGCTGGCGATCGATCGCGCTAAGGCGCTGTTCGGTGCCGACTACGCCAACGTCCAGCCCCACTCCGGCTCCCAGGCCAATGCGGCGGTCTATATGTCCCTGTGTGAGCCGGGTGATACCGTGCTGGGGATGAGCCTGGCCCACGGCGGCCACCTGACCCACGGCTCCCACGTTAACTTCTCCGGCAAGATTTACAACGCCGTACAGTACGGCCTCAACGATGACACCGGTGAGATCGACTACGACGAAGTGGAGCGCCTGGCACAGGAACATAAGCCGAAGATGATCGTCGCCGGCTTCTCCGCCTACTCCCGCATCGTCGACTGGCAGCGCTTTCGCGATATCGCCGATCAGGTCGACGCTTATCTGTTTGTCGATATGGCCCATGTCGCCGGTCTGGTGGCAGCAGGCCTCTACCCGAATCCGGTACCGCTGGCCGATGTAGTGACCACCACCACCCATAAGACCCTGCGCGGTCCGCGTGGCGGCCTGATCATAGCCCGCGCCAATGCCGATATCGAGAAGAAGCTTAACTCGGCGGTGTTCCCTGGCGGTCAGGGTGGCCCATTGATGCATGTGATCGCCGCCAAGGCGGTGGCCTTTAAGGAAGCCCTGGCACCGGAGTTCACAAGCTACCAGCAACAGGTGCTGGAAAACGCCCGCGCGATGGCGGAAGTGTTTATCGAGCGCGGCTTTGACATCGTCTCCGGCGGCACCGACGACCACCTGTTTCTGCTCAGCCTGATCAAGCAGGGCATCACCGGTAAGGACGCCGATGCGGCGCTGGGCCGGGCCAATATCACGGTGAACAAGAATGCGGTACCGAACGACCCGCAGTCGCCTTTCGTTACCAGTGGCCTGCGTATCGGCACCCCGGCTATCACCAGCCGTGGCTTCAACGCCGATCACTGCCGCGAATTGACCGGCTGGATCTGCGACGTGCTGGAGGATATCAGCAACGAGCAGGTGATCGACCAGGTGAAGGCCAAGGTAACGGCGCTCTGCGCGGATTACCCGGTGTATCGCTAAAGCGATCCCCTGTTGAGTCGCGGGTCACCGCAGCGTCCTGTGGGGCGACTGCGGTGACCGTTTTGCCTTATCCAATAAAAACTCGAGGGCAATCTCATCATGGCTATTAGTCTGTTTGATCTGTTGAAAATCGGTATCGGACCTTCCAGCTCCCACACTGTCGGCCCGATGAAAGCGGCGCAGCTGTTTACTGAATCGCTGCGACAGCAACGTCTGTTATGCGGCGTTGCCCGTATCCAGTGCCAGCTGTTTGGCTCTTTGGGTGCCACCGGTAAGGGGCACGGCACCGGCCCCGCCGTAGTGATGGGCCTGATCGGCCACGCACCTGAGCTGATCGATCCGGCGATCGTCAATCCCGGCATGGCTGAGGTCTGCAGCACACAGCGCCTGCCGCTACCGGACGGCCACCGCATCTTCTTCGATGATAAACGCGACCTGATCTATCATCGCCGCGAAAGCCTGCCCTACCACCCCAACGGCATGAGCTTTAGCGCCTGGAATGCCGACGGCGATATCCTCGCCTATAAGGTGTACTACTCGGTCGGCGGTGGCTTCGTGGTGGATGAAAGCGCCGCCGGGGACGACCGTATTGTCGAGGACAGCACCACCCTGCCCTATCCCTTTGACACCGCCGAGGAGCTGCTGCAGATCTGCCAGCGCAGCGGTCTCAGCATCAGCGACGTAGTGATGGAGAACGAGAAGGCCTGGCGCAGCGAGGCGGAGATCCGCGACGGCATCCTGCAGATCTGGCAGGTAATGAAGGACTGCGTGCAGCATGGCTTTCATCAGGAGGGGATTCTGCCCGGTGGCTTGAAGGTCAAACGGCGTGCCCCGGCACTGTATCGCGAACTGAAGAACCGCAGCCGCATGGATATGATCACCCCTTCGCTGGGCGCGATGGACTGGGTCAACCTCTATGCCCTGGCCGTCAGTGAGGAGAATGCCGCTGGCGGACGGATGGTGACCGCCCCGACCAACGGCGCGGCCGGGATCATTCCGGCGGTACTGCACTACTACGACAACTTCTGTCCCAACTCCGATGAGGAAGGGGTCGTCCGCTTCCTGCTGGCGGCCACTGCCATCGGCCTGCTATGCAAGCTGAACGCCTCGATCTCCGGCGCCGAAGTGGGCTGTCAGGGCGAGGTCGGCTCCGCCTGTGCCATGGCCGCAGCAGGCCTGGCCGAAGCCACCGGTGGCACACCGGAACAGGTGGAGAATGCTGCCGAGATCGGCATTGAGCATAACCTGGGCCTCACCTGCGACCCGATAGGCGGCCTGGTACAGGTTCCCTGTATTGAACGCAATGCTATGGCATCGATGAAAGCGATCAACGCGGCCACCATGGCTCTACGTGGCGACGGTACCCACTTCGTCTCGCTGGATAAGGTGATCAAGACCATGCGCGACACCGGTAACGATATGCTGGAGAAGTACAAGGAGACCTCCCGTGGCGGCCTGGCGGTGAACGTGATCGAGTGCTGACCTCTGCTTAGGCCTCCTGTCAGGTCCTGTCTGCTACACCCGGCCTGTCACGCTAGCCTCACCCGCTAGGCAGCCGCGCGCTCCGGCAGCCTGTCCCGCTGCCCCTTTCTCCCCGTCACCCTTCTGGTGACGGGGCTTTCCAGCTGTTTTATCAATACCTTACCCTTGCCACGCCTGCCCCTTTCCCTGCATACCCGGCGTCACTAACGGCATTGCTTCGCGGCCAGCCCAACCTGTTAGAAAAACTCACAATGGAGAAATTTTAATCAATTGTGGGGGTTAGATCGGCGCGGCAGTATCAATGGGACGGATTACATTCTGCCCACGCCAGCGTCGCGGCAGATCAAACTTGGCTCGGTCACTACGGCCGGGGGAAAAAATAAAAAGTCGCTTCAGCGATGTAGAGGTAACTATGAATAACAAGATCACCTCAGTTTTTAAGACAGCCGTTTTTGCGTCTGCCGCCCTTGCAGCTCCCTTCAGCATTGCCGCCGACAAGCCGGATACGGTCACTGTTGGCTACTTCCTCGAATGGCCCACCGCTAACCAGGTAGCCCAGGTCAACAAGACCTACGACAAAGATATGGGCGTAAAGGTCGAATGGCGCGCCTTTGATTCCGGCACGGCGATGTCCGCCGCCATGGCTTCCGGTGATGTGGATATGGCCTACTCCCAGGGCCTGGTGCCGTTCACCGTAGCGGTCTCCCAGGGTTTGCCAATCACCATGGTCGGCATCGCGGTCTCCTACGCAGAAAACGATAACTGTGTGGTGGGTAAAAACAGTGGCATCGATAAGGAGAACGCCACCAAGCTGCAGGGCCAGAGTATCGCGGTGCCATTTGGTACCGTCGCCCACTATAAGATGCTGCGTACCCTGAGCCACCTCAAGGTGGACACAACCAAAGTGAAGATGCTGGATATGGCGCCGGCCGATGGCGCAGCGGCACTGGCCCGCGGTGATGTGGCAATGGCCTGCGGCTGGGGCGGCGCCCTGCGCCGGATGAAAACCTATGGCCCCGTGCTGATGAGCGCCCGTGAGCAGGAAGCGATCGGTATCCGTGTGTTTGACGTGATCTCCGCCAGCAACAAGTTTGCCGCCAACCATCCCGAGCTGGTCACCCAGTTCCTGCAGACCACCGACAACGCCAACAAGGCGTTCCGTATGAACCCGTCCAAGCTGGAACCGGTGATCGCCAAGGCATCCGGCCTGGCACTGGAGGACTCCAACCAGGTACTGGCACTGTTCGACTTCCCGCTGCGCGACGAGCAGATCTCCAGCATGTGGATGGGCGGCACTGTGCAGTCCTTCACCAAGGAAGTGGCCGACTTCTTCGTCGAGCACAAACAGATTCCGAAAGCGCTGGATGACTACAGCGATACGATCGATGCCCGCTTCTATCAGCAGGTGAACTGAAACTGTCCGGGTACGGCTGCGGCCGTGCCCTGTCTTGAAACTTTTCCAGGATAGAAGTGATGTCTGAATTAGTCGTGAATAACGTATCGATGATCTTTGATACCCCGGACGGCGGCCAGGTGGAGGCGCTGCGTGACGTCTCCTTCTCCCTGAAGCAGGGGGAGCTACTGTCCGTGCTGGGTCCCTCCGGCTGCGGTAAGAGTACCCTGCTGAATATCGTCGCCGGTTTCCTCGCCCCGACCCACGGCCGCGTTGAGCTGGCCTCGACAGAGGTCCACGGCCCCGGCGCCGAGCGAGGCATGGTGTTCCAGCAGGGCGCGCTGTTTGAGTGGCTCACGGTGGCGGAAAATATCGGCTTCGGCCCAATGATGAAAGGGACTCCTCAGGCCGAGATCAAGCGCACCGTCGATCACCTCTTGGAAACCGTCGGTCTGCAGGACTTTGGTGATAAGGCGATCTATGAACTCTCCGGCGGTATGCAGCAGCGCGTGGCACTGGCCCGCTGCCTGGCCAACGATCCGGATGTGATCCTGATGGACGAACCCCTGGGCGCACTGGATGCACTCACCCGCGAGAAGATGCAGAGCCTGGTACTGAAGCTGTGGAAAGAGACTGGCAAGACCATCGTCCTGATCACCCACAGCGTTGAAGAGGCGCTGTTCCTCGGTGAGCGCCTGTTCGTCATGGCGCCACGTCCGGGCCGGATCAAGAAGGAGTATCAACTGCCCTTTGCTGATGCAGGCCTGCATCAGAACCCGCGTGAGATTAAAGCGTCACCTGAATTCATTGCCACCCGTGAAGAAATCCTCACCATGATCTGGGAGATGGAGGAGGAGATTATGGGCCGGGCAGAAGCGGTGGGAGGATAAACGATGACCTTTTTACAATCCCTGTTGGAAAGAACCGGACTGATCGCGTCCGGGATGGAAAAACGTAAAACCGTTACCTTTGGCGATACCGCCTCGGTGGCCGATGGCCGCTTCTGGAGTGTACTGTCTGTCTTTACCCTCGCCCTGGCCTGGTACCTGGGCAGCGCGCTGGAGCTGGTCAATCCGATCTTCTGGCCTGCCCCGTCGGCGGTGTGGGATCAGTTTGTCAGCATCTCCGGCGAGGGCTACCGTAACTTCTCCCTCTGGGAACATATCTGGGCCAGCCTCTACCGTATCCTGGTCGGCTTCGGCCTCGGCTGCCTGATCGGCATTCCGCTCGGCTTCGCCATGGGTCTGTCGAAGATTATGCGTGGCTGGTTCGACCCGATTGTCGAGTTCTTCCGCCCGATTCCGCCGCTGGCGTTTATCCCGCTGGTGATCATCTGGTCCGGTATCGGTGAGCGCTCCAAGATCCTGCTGCTGTTCTTCGCCGCCCTGTGGATTATGGTGATCGCCGCCCGCGCCGGTGTCGGTAGCGTCAAACTGTCGAAGATCCATGCCGCCTACTCGCTGGGTGCCAGCAAGCGCCAGATCCTGATGAAGGTGATCCTGCCCAACTCGTTGCCGGAGATCTTCACCGGTATGCGCGTTGCCATGGGCGTCTGCTGGGGTACCGTGGTTGCCGCCGAACTGGTCGCCGCAGAATCCGGCGTCGGCTTTATGATCATGGTCGCCAGTAAGTTCCTCTCCACCGATATCGTGGTGCTGGGCGTCATCATCGTCGGCGCCATCGGCTACGGCATCGATATACTGATGCGTAAGCTAGAGGCCAAGCTGATTCCTTGGAAGGGTAAGGCTTAAGAAAAGTAAAAGGGCTGCGTATATACGCAGCCCTTTTAGGTTCTGTGATGTGTCCCGTCCTGAAATAGGTTTACACATTGGAGACCTATAATGGACACCTCTAGACCTACCCGCCAAAAGCGCACACAGCGTGACTACACAATGGGCTTTAAATTGCAGGTTGTCGCGGCGGTAGAAAAGGGCGATATGACCTATAAACAGGCCCAAAGGATCTACGGCATCCAAGGACGCAGTACGGTACTTAACTGGTTACGTAAACACGGTAAGCTTGATTGGTCTCAATCGAAAGGACGCACGATGCCTCACTCACCGAAAGCCAAGGAAACACCCGCCCAGAAGATCAAACGCTTAG
>NZ_JHVJ01000017.1:0-74997 GCF_000620085.1 Marinobacterium jannaschii DSM 6295
CAGCAGATAGCAAGCTATCTCTGTTACCGCTCGACTTGCATGTGTTAAGCCTACCGCCAGCGTTCAATCTGAGCCATGATCAAACTCTTCAATTTAAGAAGGTCGACACTCAATAAAGAGTGTCTAAATTTGTCTCAAGACTGTTAAACACTAAATGAATTCACTTAGGTTAGCTTATCTTGATAAAGCTTTTGTGCTTCATCCGGACAAGCGCCCACACGAATTATCTGATCAATTTATTAAAGAGCGTTGAGCCGTTCAGCTCAAGTGAGGCGCATATTCTAGCGTTCTCACCGGGAGAGTCAAGCGTTATTCTGAGAAGTTTTTCAAGCTTGTCAGCGCTGGCTTTTCTCCCCGCCTCCTGAACCCTGATTGAAAATCGCTTTTCTTTCAACAAGTTAGAAGACTGTCCTGTGACGTTGTCCGGCGCCGTTTGCGACCCCGCGTCTCAATGTGGAGGCGTATTCTATAGATCCTGCAGCGAGTGTCAATGGCTTATTTCAAAAAACTGAAATTAATTTGTCATCTGCCCTGCGACTACAGTCTAGACAAAATTAAAGGCGCCATCAGGCGCCTTTAGCGTACTTATTCTAATTCAGCCTGAAACATAGCTGAGCGGAATGAATGTACCCCAGAGAATGACCGTGGTAGCAATGATACCCACCAGCACACAGAGACCGACGGTGAGGATTGAAGATGAGAAGAAGAACGCACGGTCTTCCGGTATCTGCATAATCACCGGCACGCCGACATAGAGCAGATACACGGTATAGCACAGAGCGATCAGGCCAACGATGACATTAAACCACAGCATCGGATAGAGCCCGGCCAAGCCCGACAGGAACAGCGGCGTTGCTGTAAACGTTGTCAGTACCAGACACTCTTCAAAACTGACATTACCGCCGTAGGTCCGCTCCATCCAGTGAATGGCATAGGCAATAAAGGCCACGGCTACCCACATCGCAAAATAGAACGCGATGGCAGCGGGGATTGCACTGGCTACGTTAAGTTTCACAAACTCCGAACCGGCGATGCTCCAGCCGATCTGGGTCGTGCCAATAAACATCGATACCGCCGGTATCGCCGCAAGTATGCTGATCTGCTGCAAAAAGATATGCAGGGTAGAGTAATGCTCTTTACGAATCAGGCTCCATTCACTTTTTGGGTGGTAAAGGATGCCCATCATATGCTGTAAAAACATGTCGTTATCCCCCTTCAGGCAGCACCTTTCCGAAGAGCCGCCTAGTCTGAGTGGTTAATCATCGTCGGTTTGTTTCTCCGTCACCGTCCTTTCAGGAGTCTTAGAGTACTAAATTCCGATATTTATCCCTGAGCCGTTACAGTATGTAATGGTCTATCAGCAAGATTGCGAACAACCACATGATGTAACTGATGCTATAGCGAAACATCTGCATCGGCTCTTCCGCTCTGCGGCGGCGAAACAGACGCCATGCCCACTGCATAAATCTCAGGTTTATTACGCTTACCGCCAGTAGATAGATTAGACCACTCATGCCGGTCAGGTAGGGCAAGGCGGTGGTAACTATCAATAACAGGCTGTAAAGCAGGATCTGTAGCCGGGTAAAGCTTTCGCCATGAGTGACCGGAAGCATCGGAATACCTGCCCGGGCATAGTCATCCTTACGGGCAATACAGAGTGCCCAGAAGTGCGGCGGCGTCCAGGCGAAGATGATCAGCACCAACAGCAGGCCGTTAGGATCGAAGCTGCCACTGACTGCCGTCCAACCCAGTAGTGGTGGCGCAGCGCCTGCAACTCCTCCAATCACAATATTCTGCGGCGTTGCCCGCTTTAGCCAAACGGTATATACAAGTGCGTAGCCGATCAGGGAGGCCAGCGTCAGCCAGGCCGTCAGCGGGTTGACCAATAGCACCAGCATCGAAATACCCGCCGTACCGATCAACAGGGCAAAGAACAGTGCCTGTAGCGGACTTAGTTTGCCCTGCGGCAATGGGCGGCGGTGGGTACGCGCCATACGTTCATCGATCTTACGATCCATAACATGATTGACCGCCGCAGCAGAGCCCGCGGCCAATCCAATGCCCAGGGTGCCAAACAGTAACGGCTGCCATTCGGGAAAGGCCGGTGTTGCCAGACACATCCCCACCACAGCGGTCAGTAACATCACCAACACGACCTTCGGTTTGCACAGCTCTAGATAATCACGCCAGCCAACCACGACCGACGCTGTAGTCTCTATATGTTGAACACTACGCATGGATCTCCCCTCCCTGATGGCGGCTTATACGCTGATACAACCAGAGCAGGCTGATCAACAGCAGTACTGCACCACCGTGATGCGCGACCGCCAGATGCAGTGGCAGCGCGTAGATAACATTGGCGATCCCGAGTAAAGACTGCAGCAGCACCAATGCAATCAGCACCAGTGCCGGCCCCCGGGCCAACCCTTTATACAAAGCCGTCAGCGCGATCCCCAGCAGGTAGATCACAACAACCACCGCCGCCAGCCGGTGCACGATCTGAATAGCCGCTCTCGCCTCTCGCGGCAACAAGCCGCCTTCAAAGCTGTGCTCCCCCAACTCCGGCAGACTGAATCCGGCGGCAAAGTCAGGTCTGACAACCTCCTCCGCCTCACACTGTAGCCAGTGGCTGCAAGCCCAGCCGGCATAGTTGGAACTGGTCCAGCCGCCCAGGGCAAACTGTATGAATAGCAGCAGGAAACCAACTTGTACCGCTTGCCGCAGCCCGGACCGGCCCCCCTGATCGCTGCCGGTAGCTAAGCGCTGCCGCAGGCGGATCAGCAGCGCCAACGTAGTCAGCCCGCCCAGCAGGTGCAGCGTAACGACCTGCGGCAACAGCTTCATAGTGACGGTCCACATGCCGAACATTCCCTGCACGATTACCAGTAGCAACAGCCCGAGAGAGAGCTTCAGCGGATACCCCTGCTCTCCCCTCCTCTTCAGAGCCACCAGCGCCAACACCAGAATGACCAATCCTAATGAAGCAGCGGCATAGCGATGGATCATCTCCAGCCAGCCTTTTTCCGGAACCAGCGGCACTTCCGGATAGGCTTGCTGCGCCAGCTGCAATTGCTGCGGATCACTCGGCAATATCATCGTACCGTAGCAGCCCGGCCAGTCCGGGCAGCCCAGTCCGGCATCATTGAGACGGGTCCAGCCCCCGAGCAAGACCACCACCAGTGCCAAGGCGATTGCGCAACCGGCTAACAGCCTGATTCTTTTCATAATGCCTACCCTATACGCGATACTTTCAACAGCCGCTTCAGATCCTTAAACAGATCCTGTGGGGGCTGGCTCCAGTCATAACGCATCACCAGATTCCCTAACGGATCAGCCAGCCAGACGCCGTTACCTATCGCCGGCAGCGCCGGAGAACTGAGATCGGACGCCGTGGCGTGATCAACCCGGTGCCACTGAATCCGGTCCCGGTCTTTACCCAGTGCCTGCCGCACATTGCCGAGCGTCTGCTGCCACTGCTGGCATTGGCTCGGACAATCACCGCTAACCGTCAGCAACACCCGCCACTGACCACGGAACTGAAAACTCTCACCTTGTGCATCAGTGAGCTGCCACTTATCCAGCGCCTGCCCCGGTGCCAGCAACAAACCACGTTCAGAGCTTTTCTCCGGCAGAGCCAACTGGCCGAAGTACATCAGCATGGCAATAAACATGGGCACAAAGCCAATGGCCCAGATAAGCCAGAAAGTTGTTGATGACCGTTTCATTCGCCTTCCTCCTGTCTGAGCTGCTGCCAGCTGTAGAGCAGCAATGCGGCCAGTGCCAATGCCAGCATGAACCACTGCAGGGCGTAGCCCTGATGCTTCTCCGGAGACATCACTGCGGGTTGCCAGCGGATATCCAACCCGGGAACCAGTACCTGATCGGCTCGCACCAACCAGGGATATGCGCTACCGTCCAGTAACTGTCCGATAATATGCGGCTCTATGTTCTGCACCCGCGCGGGCCAACGACGGTTCCATTCCTGAGGTTGTAGCTGAAACACCCTGGCGGGCTGCACCAGCCGCCCACTCAGTGTCAGCTCGCCCACCGGCATGATCATCGACGGCAGCTGATCCCGACTCAGCGGAGCCGGCAGCCAACCCATATTGACCAATACCGGCTGCGTGATCCCTTCGGCATAGAACAGCCCCACCAGCTCGTACCCCGGCTTGCCGTCTCGGGTACGGTTATCCACAAAGATCCAGCGTTCGTTATCAAACTGGCCACGATGACTGATCAGATCAAACTGATGCAGCTCACTGTCATTCAGGCTTCGCTGCGGCAGATCGGTACGGTGCCACTGCGCCAGAATCTCGCGTTTCTCCTCGGCCCGCTCCAGCTGCCAGAATCCGAGCCAGGTCAGCCCCGGCAAACCAGTGATCGCCAGTATCAGCAGCAAATACTTGAAGCGCTGCTTTGCCTGATCTTTACTCAAGAGGTCCACCTCTGCAGGTACTCCCGATGTTTAAACTGCTTCTGGTCTTACTCTTCCTTGCCGCTGTAATCAGCCTCTTTTCCGGGCTGGTCTTCCTGATGCGCGACGGTAGTCAAAGCCATCGCACCGTTAACTCCCTGTTCTTGCGTGTTTTCTTCTGCGCCCTGTTGCTGGTTGTCATCGCCTTTGGTCTCTATAGCGGCGAAATCAGCCTGCACCCAATAGGCGCGTTCTAATTTCGGTTACAGGATGTAGACAAACAGGAACAAGCCGATCCAGACCACATCGACAAAGTGCCAGTACCAAGCCACCGCCTCGAAACCAAAATGGTTCTCCGGCTCAAAGTGTCCACGCAATACCCGCAACCAGATCACCAGCAACATAAAGGTCCCCAGCGTCACATGCAGGCCATGGAAACCGGTCAGAACAAAGAATGTCGCACCATAGATACCGGCATGCAGAGTCAGCCCCAGTTCCTCATAGGCTTCGATATACTCCGCCGCCTGGAAGAACAGGAAGGCACCGGCGAGCATGACGGTGACGGCCAGCCACAACACGATGTTGTTACGACTGTTATTCTTCAGTGCCTTATGTGCCACGGTGACGGTAAAGCTCGAAGCAACCAATAAAACGGTATTCAGCAGCGGCAGGTGCCAGGGATCGATTACCTGTTGCGGACCGGGAAACTGTTCCATATCCGGGGTGGTCATCAGCGGCCACTGGGCCTGGAATCCCTCCCACAGCATATTGGAGACACCCTTTTCACCCTCGCCGCCGAGCCAGGGCACCGCCAGGGTGCGGACGTAAAACAAGGTGCCGAAGAAAGCGGCAAAGAACATCACTTCCGAGAAGATGAACCAGCTCATCCCCCAGCGGAAAGATCGGTCCATCTGCTCGCTATAGAGTCCGGACATGCTTTCGTTGATCACGTTGCCAAACCAGCCGATCAGGATCAGCGCCATCAGCACCGCGCCCGCCAGCAGGATCATCCCACCCGAGCCTGACTCCTCACTACTCAGTCCATTGATCATGCTGCCGGCTCCATAGGCCAGCAGGAACAGGGCGATCGAGGCCAGGATGGGCCAGCGACTCTGACTCGGAACGTAGTAGGCTTCACTGCTCATAGGGTGTACCTCCGCGAAGCGTCTGGGTTCTGCAGCGAAACCTTATCCGTTTGCTGCGGGGTGATATCGAACATGGTGTAAGAGAGCGTGATGGTGGTGATATGTTTCGGCAGCGCCGGGTCGATCACAAACAACAGTGGCATCTCTTTCTGCTCCTGCTGGGCCAACGGCTGCTGGTCAAAGCAGAAACAGTTCACCTTATGCAGGTACTCCGCTGCTTCCGACGGACTCACCGACGGCACCGCCTGCCCGACCATATCCCGCGCAGTCGGGTTGAACGCCAGATAGGCGGTCTGACGGGTCTCACCGGGGAACACCGTCAGCTGCGGCTGCTTGGGCCGGAAACGCCAGGGCATACCCTCATTGTTACTGGCGGTCAGCTGCACCCGTACCGTGCGGCTGTGATCGACGCCCTGAATAGAGACATCGCCACGCCCGGTAACCTTGCCATTGAGACCTGTCACCTGACAGAAGACGTCATACAACGGCACCAGCGCAAAACCGAAACCAAACATCAGTACGCAGCCCCAGGCTAATTTACGCGCCACCTTCAGATGACGCCGGGAAAGCTCATCCATTGTCGCCTCCTACTTCACCAGCGGTGGTTCAGAAAAGGTGTGATAGGGCGCCGGGGAAGCCACGGTCCACTCCAGCCCTTCCGGATCTTCCCACACCTCATCCGTTGCCTTATCACCGCCTCGGATACAGCGGATAACGATGTAGAGGAACAGCAGCTGGGAGAAGCCAAAGATGAAGGCCCCGACCGAGGCGATCGCATTGAAGTCGGCAAACTGCAGCGCATAGTCAGGGATACGGCGAGGCATACCGGCCAGGCCGATAAAGTGCATCGGGAAGAAGGTGATATTGACGCCGACGAAACTGAGCCAGAAATGCCACTTGCCCAACGCCTCGCTGTACATATTGCCGGTCCACTTCGGCAGCCAGTAGTAGGCTCCCGCCATAATGGAGAACACTGCTCCCGGCACCAGCACATAGTGGAAATGCGCCACCACAAAGTAAGTATCGTGATACTGGAAGTCCGCCGGAGCGATCGCCAGCATCAGGCCGGAAAACCCACCGATGGTGAATAACACCACGAAGGCCAGGGCGAACAGCATCGGCGTCTCGAAGGTCATGGAACCGCGGAACATAGTCGCCACCCAGTTGAACACCTTCACCCCGGTCGGGACAGCGATCAGCATGGTGGAGAACATAAAGAACACCTCCCCCACCAGCGGCATCCCCACGGTAAACATATGATGGGCCCAGACAATAAAGGAGAGGAAAGCGATCGAAGCGGTAGCGTAGACCATCGAGGCGTAGCCAAACAGGCGCTTACGGGCAAAGGTGGGGATGATCTCACTGACAATACCGAATGCCGGCAGGATCATGATGTACACCTCCGGATGACCGAAGAACCAGAACACATGCTGGAACAGCACCGGATCACCGCCACCGGCGGCATTGAAGAAACTGGTGCCGAAATGGATATCCATCAGCATCATGGTCACTACCCCGGCCAGCACCGGCATCACGGCGATCAGCAGAAAGGCGGTAATCAGCCAGGTCCAGACGAACAGCGGCAGCTTCATCATGGTCATCCCCGGTGCCCGCAGGTTGAGGATGGTGGCGATAATATTGATCGCCCCCATGATCGAGCTGATCCCCATCATATGCACAGCAAAGATAAAGAAGGTCACACTGGGCGGCGCGTAGGTGGTCGAGAGGGGCGCGTAAAAGGTCCAGCCGAAGTTCGGCGCGCCACCCGCCATAAACAGGGTGGATAGCATCATTGCGAATGCGAACGGCAGGATCCAGAAGCTCCAGTTATTCATCCTCGGCAGCGCCATATCCGGCGCCCCGATCATCATCGGGATCATCCAGTTAGCCAGACCGACAAAGGCCGGCATCACCGCGCCGAAGACCATAATCAGGCCGTGCATGGTGGTCATCTGGTTGAAGAAGTCCGGCTGGATCAGCTGCAGGCCGGGCTGGAACAGCTCGGCCCTGATCATCAGCGCCATACAGCCCCCGGTGAGGAACATAGCGAAGCTGAACCAGAGGTACATCGAGCCGATGTCCTTATGGTTGGTCGTGTAGAACCAGCGCGACAGACCTTTGGCCGGGCCGTGATGATGCTCTGCTTCCACGGAGTGTTTCAGGGTAGTCATCATCCGCCTCCTACTGTTTCTCTGCCGCGATCTGTGCCGGCGTCACCATGTCACCGACATTGTTGCCCCAGGCGTTTCGCTCATAAGTGATCACCGCCGCCAACTCCACCGCACTGAGCTGGTCACGGAACGCCTGCATTGCCGTACCGGCCTTACCATTGACGACAACATCGATATGGGCTGCCGGATCACCCAGGGCAATAGCACTGCCCTTCAGGCCGGGAAAGACGCCCGGCAGGCCTTCACCGTTAGCCTGATGGCAGACGGCACAGGCCGTGTTATAGACCTGCTCCCCTTTCGCCATCAGCTGCTCCATGCTCCAGTCCTGGGTCGCCGCATCGCTGGCAGTCTGTTTCGCCGCCTTGGCGTCGGCCAGCCACTGCTGGTAATCCGCTTCGGCTTTGACTTCCACCACGATCGGCATAAAGCCGTGATCCTTACCGCACAGCTCAGCGCACTGGCCGCGGTAGATACCGGGCTCGTTTACCACCGTCCAGGATTCGTTGATAAAGCCGGGGATGGCATCTTTCTTAACGGCGAAGGCAGGCACCCACCAGCTGTGAATGACATCATTCGCGGTAAACAGGAAGCGCACCTTCTTACCGACCGGGATCACCAGCGGGTTATCCACCTCCAACAGGTAGTTTTCGCTTTTTTCTTCGCTGTTATTGATCTGTTCGCGCGGGGTCGAAAGACTGGAAAAGAAATCCAGATCCTCGCCGAGATACTCGTAGCGCCACTTCCACTGATAGCCGGTGACTTTGATATCGATATCCGCATCGCTGGTACTGTACATTTTCACCAGCGTCGCCGTGGCCGGCACCGCCATCCCTACCAGAATAAAGAAAGGGATAACCGTCCAGAGGATTTCAACCAGGGTATTTTCATGGAAATTGTGCGCCTTGGCGCCGCGGGATTTTCGGTGGTGGATAATGGACCAAAGCATGATGCTAAAGACCAAAACACCGATAGCTACACAGATCCAGAATATGGTCATGTGCAGATCAAACACAGCCTGACTGATCTCTGTCACACCGGGCGGCATGTTCAGACCCCAATCAGCAAAAGCTGCACAAGGAAATAGCCAGCTTGCCAGCAGCAAGCTGTGTATGATCGCTCTCATCTCCAGGCCTCCATCGCATAAACGCGAAAAAGCCTGTCGAAGTCGTCACTATCGTACGGCGCTGTTAACTGCTTAGCGTCAGCGGTGGCTGCATAATCTGAAGATTATTTTTATGCGGCAACCTCGGTAGTGGCAGGCTCTCGAACAGGCTTTTATCACCTGAGTTCCGTCCCATCCATCTCTACCAGTCCACTTGGTTATAACGAAGTATAGCAGCCGTCTAAAAAACACAAGTGGAGATTAGTCGGAATTTTAACCGATATTGCGGACGCTTACCGGCAGGCATGAAACAAGCTTAAAGTACTTATAAAACAAACAGATAACGATATAAATACGTTTTAAAGGCAGCACAAAGCCCGCTATGGCCGAAGCCATAACGGTGGCGGGAAAAGCGGTTGAAGTGTGGGCTATACACCAGCGATTGAGAGCGCCAGCCGTGCCAACAGCACCACGCCGAGAATAAATAGCGCGGTTGCTCCGGCACCCAGCAACATGTAGTGCCAGGCATGCTCGTTACTTTCGAAGTCCCGGTGCCAGTTGTGCTCTGACTGAACTCCAAACATTGCCGCCAGCACACTCTGAATCATCTGCCAGAGTCCCGGCTTTTTCTTTGGCGAAGCCATCCTATCCTCCCGACCTGTCTGGTCTCTGGATTCAGTATCAGCGTCGCAATCGGGTAGTCATTCAGCTGCCTGCGGCGGCTGTCCCCCTGCGACGCTGTAACTGCCGTCTCTTAAGGTATAGCCGATAACCCAGCATCCAGGCCAGTATGGCGCCATAAAGTACCGCATCAAAATAGCTGGCACGGATCAGCCAGATAAGGTGCACCATCACCAGCAGACTGATCAGATAGACCAGGCTGTGCAACTGGCCCCAGCGTTTTTTCAGCCGGCGCTGCCAGCCCTTGGTTGAGGTAATACCCAGGGGGATCATCAGCAACAACGCCGTGGCACCGACGAAGATATAGGGCCGCTCGGTAAATGCCTGCAGCAACAGATCCCAGCGCCAGCCAACGATGAAGGTTGCAAAACTCAACAGGTGCAGACAGGCATAGAACAGGGCATAAAGCCCCAGCATGCGGCGATAGCGCAGCAGTCCGCTCCAGCCGAGCAGGTGTTTTAGCGGGGTAAGCGCCAGGCTGATCCAGAGAAAATGCAGCGCCCACTGGCCGAGAAAGTCGACAATGGTTTTCGCCGGGTCTGCACCCAGATTGAAGATCCAGGCGTTGTAACTGATCCAACCCAGTGGCAGCAATGCCGCCAGAAACATAAACCACCACTGCAGCAGACGAAGCATCTTACTTTGCATCAGAACCACTTCTTCAGATCCATACCGGCATAGAGATGCGCTACTTCGTCGGCATAGCCGTTAAACATCCGGGTATCGATCACATTGGGATTAAACAGCGAAGATGGTAGCCGGCGCTCGGTTGCCTGGCTCCAGCGCGGATGATTCACCGCTGGATTTACATTGGCATAAAAGCCGTATTCACGCGGTGCTGTCTCGTTCCAGGTGACCTTCGGCATCTCTTCCAGCAAACGGATACGGACGATCGACTTGATACTCTTGAAGCCGTACTTCCACGGCACCACCAGCCGCAGCGGTGCGCCATTCTGAGGCGGCAGCGCATTGCCATACACACCCACGGCCAGCAGGGTCAGCGGGTTCATCGCCTCGTCGATGCGCAAGGCTTCCACGTAGGGCCAGTCCAGAGAGCTGAACAGCGAGCGCTGCCCCGGCATCCGCTGCGGATCCTGCAGGGTAGTGAATTCGACATATTTTGCCTTCGAGTTCGGCCCGACCTGCTTCAGCAGCTGCGACAGCGGCAGACCAATCCAGGGGATCACCATCGACCAGGCCTCGACACAGCGTAAGCGGTAGATCCGTTCCTCCAGCCGGTGTGGCTTCACTATATCTTCCAGGTTATAGACCCCCGGCTTATCAACCTCACCACTGATCTCTACCTTCCAGGGATCGGTATTAAAGTTCTGGGCATTCTTCGCCGGGTCTTTCTTGCCGGTACCAAACTCATAAAAATTGTTGTGGCTGATCACCGAATGGTAAGGCGCCAGGTCTTCCTGACTGGAGAACGCCGCATTAGGCTCACTGGCTCGCAAAAGTCCCTGCAGCCAGTCCGGGCCGGGATAGCGCGGCAGGTCGCTGTCCAGATCATACTCAGGAATCGCCCGGGCGCTACCCGCAGCGATCAGTGCAGCAGTACCGGCCAGGCCCTGCATAAAGCGGCGGCGGTTGAGATACACCGATTCACTGGTGATCTCGGAAGGTTTTATCTTATCGGCTTTCTTAATCAGCATAGGGCGTTCCAATCCGTTGACAGTCTGAAGTCTTCTGGCTGCGAGCGTAATTTATCGTTACCGATTAGACTGTAAAGCCGGAAAAAATTCCCAACAGAGGAAAAACGGCGAGCTTTGCCGGATAACAGGCGAAAAAAAACCGGCCTGCGCCGGTTTTTTCAGATCGCCCCCGATCAGGTGCGTTTCAGCTTGCGCAGCGCCCAGACCACCGGGCCGGAGACCGCATAGCCAAGGAACAGCAACCAGAGGAACAGTGGCGGATTGATAGAGATCACCGCCAGCCCCAGGACAATACCGGCCAGGATCAGGAATGGCACTTTGCCCTTCAGGTCCACATCCTTGAAGCTGTAGTAGAGAATATTGCACACCATCGCCACCCCGGTGAGCGCGACGAACACTGCGATAATGTAGGCGAACTGGCTGCCATCGACACCGTATTCCACACCGGCCCAGACCATACCCGCTACCGCGGCAGCCGCTGCCGGACTTGGCAGGCCGATAAAGTAACGCTTATCCACCGAGCCGATCTGGGTATTAAAGCGAGCCAGACGCAGTGCCGCACCCGCCACATACAGAAAGGCTGCGAAGAACCCCAGCTTACCGACATCGGCCAGTACCCAGTTATAGGCCACCAGCGCCGGAGCCACACCGAAAGAAACCATATCGGACAGCGAGTCATACTCGGCCCCGAAGGCACTTGAGGTATTGGTCAGACGCGCCACCCGGCCATCCAGCCCATCCAGAACCATCGCCACGAAAACTGCGATCGCTGCGTTCTCAAACTGGCCGTTCATACTGGCAATTACAGCATAGAAACCGGAGAACAAAGCCCCTGTGGTGAACAGGTTCGGCAGCAGGTAAATACCACGGCTGCGCGGCTTCGGTGTCTCACTGCTATTCGGCTGCTGTCCATTTTCCTGATGTTCAGTCATGCGTCACTTCATACCTTTGCTGTACAAAAATCCGGCTCATTCTACTGTGCCCGCGCGACAGACGCTAATTAAAGCAGCACCCGTTCGACAAAACGGGTCACTAAAGCGTTGGAATCGGGGGTTTCCACCGCTTGTTGCAGTACCCGATCCAGCTCTGAATCTCCTTCGGTATACTTCTGCCGGAAGAAAGTCAGGCGTTCAATCAGAATCTGGTAGTCCACCTCAGGGTGAAACTGAAACGCCCAGAACGGCTTATCCCTGAGCCGGAACGCATGCAGGCACTGATCGGTATAGGCCAGCAGTTCACACCCCGGCGGCAATTCAAGCGTATACTGGCGATGCACCGAAACAGCAGGAAAACCATCGGGAATATCACAAAACAACGGATCATCCTTCGCCGCCCTGGTGAGAGAGATCGGTAAAGTGCCCATTTCAAATCCCTGATCCTTATGCAGGATCTCCCCCCCCAGCGCCAGCACCGCCAGCTGAAAACCAAAACAGGATGCAAACACCGGCTGACTGCGCCCGGCGCAATACCGGATCAGCGCCTGCGCCTGCTGCACAAAGGTATAACGCTGCGGCTCCAGTACATTGGCCTCGCTGGCACCACCAATCAGTACAGCATCATAGGGGTCGGCTCTTTGCAGCTCAAACAGGGGTTCATCAAACAGGTTGAGAATATCGATCTGATGCGGCGCCAGCCCGGCGTAGCGGGCAAAGCTGAGATGCTCCTCCCGTCGCACCTGTTGTTCATCCCGAATCTGCACCAGCAATAACTTAAGATCCTGCGGTTTCTTCGCCATAACCCCTCCCATTCAGCGTTCCCCTGTTATATACCCTGCACCGCCAGGCCCCCATGACCTGACTCAAAATCAGACCGGGTGAGAAACCGCCGCGCCAGATCACCGCTGCTGTGGCGGCCCAGCGCCGCTCCCGCAACGGCTGCAAAAACGCCAGCCGGGTATCGTACTTGCTCTCCCGCTCCTGACTGGCGATAAAAGCGTCACTCTCCAACAGATGAAAGCGTAGCAGGCGCAGTGCCCGGTCTTCGGCACCAAAGCTGGTCCAGCGGCTGGCTGCACGCTGCTGTTGCGCGGCCAGCGATGCCAGCTCACGCAATAACGGTGCCTGAAAGCCGATCTCGGCAATACGGTTATTGATGGTACGGGCGCTGCGTGGCACCCGATCGCGCTGCAGTGGCTGCAGCATCACCAGCAACAGATCGGCACTGTCATTATCAAATACCAACGGAAACAACGCAGGGGGCACACTGAAGCCGCCATCCCAGAAAACCACATCACCGACCTCACTGCTCCTATGAAGTGGTCATCAAGAATTTATGCCCGGAAATTAAAAAGCGGGCCAACACAGTTGCCGACCCGTTTCCTGAATAACCCTCTTAGTTGCAATGCAACCAATCAGGCTGTCTTGGCGACGGGACGCACCCCTTTGTAGGCGGCAGCCAGGTTATTGAACAGGGTCCGGCTGATGCCGGAGATCGCCAGGAAGTGATCCAGCTCTTCTGCCAGCAGGGAGGACTGATAGGACTCCTGCATGATGATCAGACAGAAACCGGTCGCCGCACTGACGGCCCTGATCATCCGGGCCAGTTTAGCAGTGTCACCGGCATAGAGTTCCGCCAGTATCGGGATCAGGTGACGGTTGATAAAGCCAATACCGCTGGCCATAAATTCAACCGGTAACTTTACCTTCACATGTACATCGCCCACTTTATGCATATGGGCGGCAAACTCTGCATCGTAAGGGCCGGTGACAACCTTTTCCAGCCAGGCTTTGTGGGTGGTTTTCAGGGCATCCAGCCGCCCTTCCAGAAAGGGTGCCGCCGCTGGGATCTGTTGCAGGTCATGGTAGAACTGGTCAGTCACGGCCTGCAGGTGAGGTATCAGCCGTGGGCCTTCAACCAGCAGCAGAGCTTCATCTTCAGCGGTGAGTCCGGAGTAAGCTTTGCCGTGAAGGCAAAGTTCTGAGAAATCAATATTTTGCATCAGGATCCATCCTAACTATCAGCAGACTGCAATAATTTGGCAATCTAAAGGTAACAACAAAGAAAGCGCGCAATTCTCGCACTCCGCGACCGGCAGGAAAAGAGACTTTAGTGAAAGCATTGCCCTTGCAGAAACGATATCAGGACGATGACTGACCGACAGCGCCCTACAGATAAGCCGTGACAGCTATTCATTGCGACAGACGCTATACCCGCCCTAAAATAACCCGATTACTGCAATACTGAATGATAGCGCCTGCTTCCCAGGCGTATTACCGCCCGTGCGGCCAGCCCTTACATCGACGAGACCTCCATGGATACACGCACCCTGAAGCAGTTCCTGATACTGGCCGACACCCTGCATTTCGGTAAGGCCAGCGAGATCTGCCATGTCAGCGCTTCAGCCCTGAGCCGCAGTATCAAGCAGCTGGAAGAGTCCCTGGGGGTGCCCCTGTTCGAGCGTGACAACCGGCGTGTTAACCTGACCAGAGAAGGCGAAAAGTTTCAGCTCTATGCCCGGGAGTCGCTGGACCAGTGGGATGCGATCCGAAATGAACTGATGGAGGAGACCCGCGAACTGCAGGGCGAAGTCAGTATGTACTGCTCGGTTACCGCCAGCTACAGCTTTCTCTACGAGATCCTCAGCGAGTTCCGGCGTCAGTATCCGCGTATCGAAATCAAGCTGCATACCGGCGACCCGGATAAGGCGATCCATCAGGTGCAGGCCGGCGACGAGGACATTGCCATCGCAGCCCGCCCCGATACCCTGCCGGCTGGCATGGCATTCCGTTCTATCGCGCTGTCGCCACTGGTATTTATCGCCCCCGGAGATAACAGCCTGTCCGAACTGCTGGCCGCCCCGACTGACTGGAGCCAGGTACCGATGATCCTGTCGGAAGAAGGGCTGGCACGAAGACGCGCCAATGCCTGGTTCCGGCAGCAGGACTGTAAGCCAAAGATCTATGCGCAGGTGGCGGGCAACGAGGCGATTGTCAGCATGGTCAGTCTGGGATTCGGCGTCGGCATCGTGCCACTGATCGTACTGGAGAACAGCCCGCTGGCCAATAAGGTCAGGATCCTGCAAGTCGAACCGGAACTGAAACCCTACGATGTGGGGATCTGTGCCCTGGAGAAAAAGCTGAAAAGTCCGCTGATCAGCGCCTTCTGGTCGCAGCTATCGAGCCGGATCTGAAGGCTCAGATGCCTTATAGCGACTGACGGACGACAGCGGTTTCAGCGGTAGCAGCAGAATACCCGGCAGCCAGCTGACATCTTTTGGCTGATCCAGCTCCGGCAGTCCGATCTGCATCTGTTGGTGCCCCTGATTCGGTTGCGCCACATAACTGCTAAACAGCCGGTCCCAGATACTGAGATTAAAGCCGAAGTTAAAATGCATCTCATCGCTGCGTACCGAATGATGGACCCGGTGCATATCCGGCGTTACCAGCCCCCGACGCAGCCACTTATCCAGCGTTTCGGGCAGGCCGACATTGCCGTGATTGAACATCGCCATAGCGTTGAGGATCACCTCAAACAGCAACACGGCCACCAGCGGCGGCCCCAGCAACAGGATGGCCGCAAACTTGATCAGCATCGAGAGCAGAATTTCCAGCGGATGAAAGCGCGCCCCGGTGGTGACATCATAATCCGGATCGGCATGATGCACCCGGTGCAGACGCCACAGCAACGGGATCCGGTGAAATAGCCGATGTTGCCAGTAGATCAGCAGATCCAGCAACAGCAGGGTGAGCGGGACACCGAGCCACAACGGCAGATCAAGCTGATTCAGCAGCCCCCATTGCTGCTCTTGAACCCAGAGGGCCATACCGATCGCTGCTGTTGGAAACAGCAGCCGCAACAATGCTGAATTGAGGAACACCAGCGCAATATTGTTTCCCCAGCGCAGCAGCTTACCGAGCCGTAACACCCTGCGGGGACGGAGAAGCTCCCACCCGGCCATCAGCATAAAGATGCCGAAGAATGCCGACAGTCTCAGGGGGACTTCATGTTGTAACAGCCAGCTGTCCCAGGACATCGTTCACCTGCTCGGTTTCAGCTCAGGCGCTGAATAGGGCTTCTATTTCCGGTGATATATAGGGCCGGCCACGCTCATTCAGCGCAGTTCCGATCACCAGGCCTTCGACACAGAGTTTTTCATCGGCGACACGAATCACCTTCTGACGGAAGCCAAACTTCACCTTACTGATCCGCTCCAGCTCCACCTGAACCACAAACTCATCGCCACTTTTGAGCGAGTTTTTGTAATCCAGTTCCGAACGGATCACCACCAGATGGATCCCCTGCGCCGTCAGCGCAGCAAAATCGACGCCTTTCGCCAGCAGATACTCATGCCGTGCGTGCTCCAGATAGTTGAAATAGACGCCGTTGTTGACGATACCCTGCATATCCAGTTCGTAGTCACGCACCTTAGACTGCAGACGAAACACTTCACTCATAGCATCACTCCGGAATATTGACTCAGCCCTGACGGGCCTGGGTTGCGGCCTTTATAACACAGCGGCCGCCATATATCGCCCGGTGCCATAACGCCAGATGGGTCGACTTGGAATCCACCACAGTGCCATCATGATCGAACAGTACCGCCTGAAATCTAATCAGCCACCTCGTTATCAGGCCGTTTCAATAAATGCCTGTTCGCCGGACATCCGGCTTATTATTTCGTCTGCACTGAGACTGAGTACAGCTGCCATTTATCTGTTCTCAGTTCGCGCCCTCTGGCAGTTGCAATCCGATTACCTTAATCTCATTGCAACACCAAGACTGCCCGGACAAGGGAATATCAGAGTATGAGCCAGACCATGGAAACACCAGTCCGCTGTGGCTGGGCTACAGATAAGTTTGAGCAGTATCAGCGCTACCACGACGAGGAGTGGGGCGTACCGGTACATGATGATCTGAAACACTTCGAGATGTTGATCCTTGAAGGTGCCCAGGCCGGACTGAGCTGGGAGACCATCCTGAAAAAACGCGACGGCTACCGCCGCGCCTTTAAGGATTTCGATCCGGTGGCGGTTTCCCAGATGAGCGACGCAGAGCTGGAAGCCCTGCTGCAGGATACGTCGATTGTGCGCAACCGGCTGAAGGTATTCAGTGCCCGTAAGAATGCTATCGCTTTCCTTAAGATCCAGCAGGAATTCGGCAGCTTCGATGCTTATGTCTGGCCCTTTGTCGGCGGCCAGCCAATCATCAACCGCTGGCAGGATATGTCACAGGTACCCGCCACCACCACTGAAAGCGACGCCCTGGCCAAGGACCTGAAAAAGCGCGGCATGAGCTTTGTCGGCAGCACCATTATCTATGCCTATATGCAGGCGGCGGGACTGGTGAATGACCACACCACCGACTGCTGGCGTTATCAGGCTTGTTGCTGACGCAGGCTTTGACGCTGCGCACCGCTGCCCTCGCTACGAAAAAGCCGGGACTTAACGAAAGCGTACGGCGGTGCCGCTGACGCTGACCATCATCATGCCACCTTTAGGGCCGATCACCTCGTAGTCGATATCGACACCGAGAATTCCATCGGCACCCAAGGCGCGGGCCTTGGCTTCCATCTCCTCGAAGGCGATCTGACGGGCCTTGCCCATCTCCTCCTCATAGGCGCCGGCGCGGCCACCGACAATATCGCGGATTGCACCAAACAGATCCTTAAAGATATTAGCACCGAGGATCGCCTCCCCCACTACGATATCCAGGTACTCCGCCACTTCTTTGTTATCTACCGTCGAAGTTGTTGTCTTCAGCATCGTCCTCTCCTTAATTCAGTTGCCGGACTGAACTCAGCTTACGCCAAAAAAGATGACAATGAGTCACCGGCTCCTGAATCACGCGCACAAAAAAGCCGCCCCTCTCGGGACGGCTTATCTTGTCACTTACAGCTGAAAGCTTAGCGCTGCCTTACAGGCTGAGTACTTTCTCGCCACGGGCGATGCCGGAAACACCGGAACGGACCACTTCCATAATATTGGCCGTACCCAGCGCAGTGATGAAAGCATCCAGTTTGTCACTGGAACCCACCAGCTGCACCGTGAAGGTGTTGGGTGTGATATCGATGATATGACCACGGAAGATATCTGCGGTGCGCTTGATCTCCGCACGAACCTGTCCGTTGTTGGCTTTCATCTTGATCATCATCAGCTCACGTTCAATGTGCTCGCCTTCGGTCAGGTCTACGACCTTCACGATGTCGATCAGCTTATTGAGCTGTTTGGTGATCTGCTCGATCACACGGTCATCACCCAGCGTGGTCACGGTCAGACGGGACAGAGTCTCATCTTCAGTCGGAGCCACGGTCAGGCTTTCGATGTTGTAGTTACGCTGAGAGAACAGGCCAACGACACGGGACAGTGCGCCCGGCTCGTTCTCCATCAGAACTGAAATGATATGACGCATCCTTAAGTTCTCTCCGTCTTGCTCAACCACATATCACGCATAGAACCACGCGGCACCTGCATCGGATACACATGCTCGAACGGGTCAACCGCGATATCCATGAATACCAGTCGGTCCTTCATGGCGAAGGCCTCGGTCATAGCCGCTTCCAGATCGGAATACTTGTCGACACGCATGCCAACATGGCCATAGGACTCAACCAGCTTGACGAAGTCCGGCAGGGACTTCATGTAAGACTGGCTGTGACGGGACTCATAGTTCATATCCTGCCACTGACGTACCATGCCCAGTGACTGGTTGTTGAGACAGATGATCTTAACCGGCATATCGTACTGACTGCAGGTCGACAGCTCCTGGATGTTCATCTGGATACTGCCCTCACCGGTCACACAAGCGACATCGGCATCAGGGAAGTTCAGTTTCACACCCATAGCAGCAGGAAAACCAAAGCCCATAGTGCCGAGGCCACCGGAGTTGATCCAGCGGTTTGGCTTGTTGAACTTGTAGTACTGCGCGGCGAACATCTGATGCTGACCTACGTCAGAGCAGACATAAGCGTCACCGTTGGTGACCTTGCTCAGCATCTCGATAACCTGCTGCGGTTTCATCAGCTCGGAGTCATCAGTACGGAAACGACCGCCGTGACGACCGCGCCACTCTTCGATCTGCTCCCACCATGACTTGATCGCTTCTGCATCCAGCGCCTTCTTGGACGCTTTCACCAGCTGGATCATCTCGCCCAGGACCGACTTGGCCGGACCTACAATCGGCACGTCAGCGCGGATTGTCTTGGAGATGGACGCCGGGTCTACATCGATGTGAACGATCTTGGCCGTCGGACAGAACTTATCGACGCCGTTGGTTACACGATCGTCGAAGCGCGCACCCACCGCAATGATCAGATCACTGTGGTGCATAACCATGTTGGCTTCGTAACTACCATGCATACCCAGCATGCCGACAAACTGACGATCAGTCCCCGGATAACCACCCAGCCCCATCAGGGTGTTGGTCACCGGAACATTCAGCATCTGAGCCAGTTCGATCAGTTCCGCGCTGGCATCACCCAGCACAACGCCGCCACCGGTATAGAGAACCGGACGCTTGGCGCTCAACAGCAGATCAACCGCTTTCTTAATCTGGCCGGTGTGACCGCGGGTAATCGGATTGTAAGAACGCATTTTGACGTTCTTCGGATATTCATACTCATATCGCTCGGTTGGCGTGGTGCAATCCTTAGGGATGTCCACAACAACCGGACCCGGACGGCCGGTCTGCGCGATATGGAACGCTTTCTTGATGGTTTCCGGGATCTCTTCCGCACTCTGAACGCTGAAGTTGTGCTTCACGATAGGGCGGGAAATACCGACCATGTCGGTTTCCTGGAATGCATCTTCACCAATCAGGTAAGACATTACCTGGCCGGTGATAACAACCATTGGGATAGAGTCCATATATGCAGTTGCGATACCCGTAACTGCGTTTGTCGCACCCGGACCGGATGTCACCAGCGCGACACCGGCCTTGCCGGTAGCACGCGCATAAGCATCCGCCATATGAGTTGCAGCTTGCTCGTGGCGCACCAGAATATGTTCTACCTCTTCCTGCTGGAAGATCGCATCGTAGACGTGCAGCAAAGCACCGCCCGGATAGCCGTAGATATATTTCACACCCTCATCACGGAGAGCGCGAACAACCATTTCTGCGCCTGAAAGTAATTCCACTGTTTTCACCCTCTAACGACATCAGCCCGGCACAGGGCCGATGATTAACAGTTTTTATTTCTGCAACGTTGAACATGATCCACCCAAAGGAGCGGTGTTGATGCTCCGATGGCAGTACTCTCAACCATTCCGGGGTAGAGACAGAAGCGGTTCACATTCGGGTGCTTGCCGGTGCTGAGGATCTACTCAGCCGACAGGCCTTCGGGAGCTAACTATAGGAAAGTCGTCTCGCCGGAGCTAAGGGGTGTCCTGTACGCTCAAAGGCCTCAAAAAATCTTGAGCTGACCATTCTCGCATTCAGTTTTAAATTGATCAACCGATAGCCGGAATTTGCCCGGCTTTACCACCCTTAAGTCTTAGTGCCGCCTCAAGAAAAACCTGTCCGCAAAGTTAAAACGTTGTGACCGCCAGTTTCAGCAGGGCGTCACAGTGGTTTTTTCGCAGGTCGTGAACAGTTATAGTGTGACTAAAGCCGCACTAAAGGCATGACTGAAGACATTACCCTGCAGGCTTATTACGACTGATAGCCGCCTTTAAGATCAGGAGATCATCAAATGAGCGTCGCTGAGATTAAGAATAAAGAACGTGTCATCAATGAACTGATGCTGTTCATCCGCAAGGTTCTGGTAGAGCCTGAGATTTGTGAGAAAGCCAAGGAGATCGCCCGTACGCATCTCAATGACGACAATGCCGATGCAGTCATTGCAGAAGCGCTGTCCGCGGTTAGCAACGTTAAGATCCCGCTGGAACACAGTGATGCAGACAAGCTGTTCCTGCAGGTACTGAAAGATGTAGTAAAGGACGAGCAGGCGCTGTACTAACCGCTCCCCTCTGCTTGATATAAAGGCCGCCTCCGCGGCCTTTATTGTTTTCAGCCTGTCCCTGCGCCCCCTGCGCTGCGCTGCATCGCCCCGGCTTCGCTGCTGAAGCCTTGCCCCCTGAGCCCGGATAATCGGGCGTGTCTGGATACTCTGGCCTGCAAGGCCTGCACCACCGGTTACGAACAGGATGCCGTCCGGGATTCATCGTTTCGTAATTTTTTTCGTTCATCATATCTGGTATATGCCAGATAACAAGTTAGCAAAACCACCATGACGAGAAGAGCCATGCATCCTTTTATCCAGCAGATCATCGAGTTGTTCGACGCAGAAGGCCACCATACCTACGGCGAAGGCATCAATCAGACCGAGCACGCGGTGCAGTGCGCCGAACTGGCAATCCGCGATGGCGGATCTGCTGAATTGATTACCTCCGCCCTGTTACACGACATCGGTCACCTGATGGCCACTACCGATATTGCTTTCGGCAACTACAAACACGACAGCATCGGTGCTGACTTCCTTGCCCCCTACTTTCCGGCCGAAGTCACCGAGCCAATCCGCCTGCATGCCCAGGCCAAGCGTTACCTCTGCGCCGTCGAACCGGGCTATCTGGAAGACCTGTCAGCGGCTTCGCTGGACTCACTGCATCATCAGGGCGGCCTGATGAATGAAGAGGAACAACAGGCCTTCAGGCAGGAGAGGTTTTTTGAGGATGCGATCAAGCTGCGCCGCTGGGATGACGAGGGCAAGGATCTGGAACTGAGCAAACAGCAGGTCATCGCCTATCTGGATCAGATGAACGCAGCCCTGACGCCACAAACCACCGCTCAAAACGTGTGACCAAGCAGGAATCAACGATGTCGAACCACAGCGAAACTTTTAAAAACAAAGGCTATATCGTCCTGCCGCAGGCACTGGATGCGCAGGATATGACGACGCTGGAGCTGAGCAGCAAAGCACTCTACCAGCGCGCGGATCAGTTGCTGGCAGAGCTGGCGGAAAGCGGCGAGCGTCTGAGTGACTTTTACAAGCGTCAGCAGAACGAACTGATCGTAGTGCCGGAAATTGATAACCCGCTGAAAGTCTGCCGTTACGAGTATATCGACGGCTACAGCGAAACGATCAACCGTGAAATCATGCCGAAACTGAAGGGTTTTATCGAAGCCCTGACCGGCTCGGAGTTTGTACTGTTTAAGGACAAATGCAACGCCAAAAATCCCGGCGGCGGCGCCTTCGATCCGCATCAGGATGTCATTGCCTACGACCAGTTCCAGCCGGTCTACCATATCACTGCGGCAATATTCCTGGATGATGCCACCCTCGAAAACGGTTGCCTCAACTTCCCGGAAAACTATCTGCAGGACGTTGCCGGCCTGGAAACTGAAAAGCGCGAAACGCCGCTGGGCATGCTGCCGATACTGCCGAGCTACGATGGCGGCCCGGACAACGGCAATATCCGTCAGGAAGTATGCGATCAGATCCGCTGGAACACCGTCACTGCGCGTAAAGGCGATGTTGTGCTGTTCGATTCCTATGTGCCGCACTTCTCAGAGAAGAACGATTCACAGAAAACCCGTCGCGCCATGTTCTTTACCTTCAATGCCAAGGCAGACGGTAATTTTTACGAAGCTTATTACGGCATGAAGCGTCAGGAATTTGATAATCCGAAATTCCATGTTGCGACGCCAACCGCGCACGCCAAACTGGAAAACTGATCCCACGGCCGCGCCTGAAAACAATAAGGCCTGCAAAGCAGGCCTTATTGTTTCAGTGACGGACCCCGGCCTTGTCAGACAAACCTGACGGTAGACCCCACCCAGTCCGCCAGCTCACACAGCTCGCATTGCTCGTCGGTAGTCAGCGGCTCATCACCGAATACCGCCACACCGCTGCCACTCAGCTGTCCCACCGGCTCCGCGAAGTTCAGCTCGCTGCGCCAGCAGTGATTACCCAGATACTTATCCAGTTGACTGAGAAAGGCTTTCTCACTGCCGTCGCTGAAGACCGGGTACCAGAGCATGACATGGATATCAGGGATCGGTTCCAGAGACTCCAGCAGGGTAATCACCCGTTCGTAGTCATCATCGTCTTTGTAGGGCGGATCAATCAGGATCAGGCTATGTGGCTCAATCAGTGGCAGCACACCACTGAAGCCATCGCCGGTACGCACATCAACACCCGCCAGGTTATGGCGCAGCTGGTCGGCCGCCTCCATCTCCAGTTCAAACAGGGTCAGCGTTCCCGCGCCCAGCAGGCGTTCGGCCAGCCAGGGCGAGCCTGGATAGTGCTGTAGCTGTTCAGGATTCAGTGTCTGCAGCGCCTGAAAGTAGACCTCGGCCAGCTTAAAGCGGGACTGTTTCCACAGCAGGTTAATCCCCTGTTGCCATTCCCCCTCCGGCGGTAGTTCATAGAGACCGCTACCGGCATGGGTTTCCAGATAACGATCGATCTTCAGGGTTTCCAGCAGATGGGACAGCAACAGATGTTTATGCAGATCAGCCAGGTTGCCGGCATGTTTGACGTGATGGTAGGTGTTCAATGTATGACGCCCATATAGCTCCATGAATCCCCGCAGTGTGCCCCCTAAACAGGGGAACCGCAATAGCTGTCAGCGGCCGGCCCCGGGCCGTACCGGCCGGGGCCCTTTCAGAGCAAGGAGCTGATCCAAATAAAAACCAGATCACAACTGAGAAGCATTGACGCCACCAATCTCAACACATTGATTTTATTAACTTTTTCTTAACATTTCACAAATATGCTCTACACTTAACTGCTGTATAAAAATAGCCCACAGATTACGCCGCCCACGGAGGCCATCCCATGAAAGGCGACAAACAAGTGCTCAGCTACCTCAATAAGGTGTTAACGGTAGAGCTGACCTCAATCAACCAGTACTTCCTGCATGCCCGCATGTTTAAGAACTGGGGCCTGAATGACCTGAACGAAAAGGACTACAAGAAATCGATCAAGGATATGAAACAGGCCGATGACCTGATTGAGCGCATCCTGTTTCTGGAAGGCCTGCCGAACCTGCAACACCTTGAGCGCCTGCGCATCGGCGAAGATACGCCGGAGATGCTGCAGTGTGATATGGAGCTGCAGCTGGAGCAGCTGAAACTGCTGCGCGAAGCAATCGCCTACTGCGAGACCGCGCAGGACTATGTCAGCCGCGACCTGCTGGAAGATATCCTCGAGTACGAGGAAGAGCATGTGGACTGGATTGAAACCCAGCAGCACCTGCTGAAAGAGATCGGTAGCGAAAACTACCTGCAATCGATGATGTAACAGGAGACCCGGACAATGAAAGGTAAACAGAGCGTCATCGATGCGCTGAACACACTGCTGGCTGCCGAACTGGCCGCCATGGACCAGTACTTTATCCACTCCCGCATGTACCAGGACTGGGGACTGGAAAAGCTGTACGAACGGATCGACCACGAATTCGACGATGAAAAGGGCCATGCCTCGATGCTGATCGAGCGTATCCTGTTCCTCGAAGGCACGCCGGATATGACCAAGCGCGATGGCCTGCGTATTGGTAAGGCTGTACCGGAGATGCTGGAGAACGACCTGCAGCTGGAATATGACGTCGACGCGGCGCTGAAATCCGCCATCAAACTGTGCGAGGACGAGCAGGACTATCACACCCGCGAAATCCTGGAAAAACTGCTGGCTGATACCGAGGAAGATCACGCCTACTGGCTGGAACAACAGCTGCGCCTGATCAAGATGGTCGGCCTGCAGAACTACCAGCAGTCGCAGATGAGCTAAAAAGCAGCTTAAAGGCGAAAGCGATAAGCTTGAAGCCAATGCAAAAGCAAAAGCAAAAACCGGAGATCCTCTCCGGTTTTTTTGTGCCATCTGATCGGGCTACACTGGTGGCTATTCAGCCTGAAAAGGACAGTTCTATGCGTTTACCTTACACACTGGCGGCGAGCCTGTTTGCCGCTTTCCTGCTGAGCGGCTGCTCCGATAACGAAGTCGGTGATGTCAGCCTCGGCCTGCTGACCACTAAGGACATCAAAGTGGAGAAGTTGCGTGATCCCAAGATCACCGGTGTTACCTGCCATATCAGCCACGTCAAAGCCGACCTGGACTTTGCCGACCCGTCCGATATGAGTATCGCTTGCCGTCAGACCGGTCCGATTACCGCAGGGATGCTGAAGGATATCGATCGCAGTAAAAGCGGCGAGACCGTCTTCAGCACCTCCAAGAGCATCCTGTTTAAGAGCCTGAAGATCCGCCGTATCTGGGACGACGAGAACCGCACCCTGATCTACCTCAGCTACTCCACCAAGGAGTATAAAGGCAGCTATAAGCACAGCATGTCGACGGTACCGTTATGGGGTAATCCGGTCTGGAATGAGTTGCAGGCGGGAACGGCCGCCGACTGAGTCCGGCCTGAATAGCAAAACGGCGGCGTCTGGATCAGACGCCGCCGTTTTTGGATACCGCTGCTCTGGCGCGCGCCTCAGCGATTGTCCGCCTCGCTGGCGCGGACATTGCGGGCATGGAAGACATAACCGATCAGGTTCATCAGCACCTGGGCCGCCAGGATGCTGGTGGAGCCGCTCTGGTCGTAGTCCGGCGCCACCTCGCACAGATCGATACCGACCACCTCACCCTGCTTGGCAACGCCCTGCAGTACTTCCATCACCTCATAGTAGGTAAAGCCACCGTGGCTCGGCGTACCCGTGCCTGGCGCAATCGAAGGATCGAAGCCATCGATATCGATGGTGATGTAGTAGTTCACCCCTTTAGGGATCAGCGCCAGCACCCCTTCAGGTCCCAGGCGACGGACATCACGTACCGACAGTACCGTAGAACCTGCATCTTCAGCGGCCTGATGGTCGAAACGGTTTGAAGAGGAAACATTACGGATGCCCAGCTGGGTCATGCCGGTGACAAACTCTTTCTCGGAGGCGCGGCGGATCGGGTTCCCGTGGCCAAAACGCACACCATGGCGCTCATCGACAAAGTCCAGGTGGGCGTCGATCTGGATGATATGCAGCGGCCCCTGGTCCTCGAAGGCACGAATAATCGGCGCATTGACCGAGTGATCGCCGCCCACCACAACCGGCAAGGCACCGGCATCCAGAATTTTGCGCACGCCGTATTCGATATTGGCGTGACTCTTTTCGGTATTGGTGTGCACCATATCGGCATCACCGATATCGACGATATCGACCCCTTCCAGGTACATCACATCATCTTCGTGATCATAAGCTCCGCTATGGCCGAAGGAGAACAGTGTCGAAGCTTCTCGCACCGCTCGCGGCCCCATGCGGGCACCGGAACGCCACTGGGTACCGCAGTCGTAGGGCGCGCCCATAAAGGCGACATCGGCTTTAATGTTATCCCAGTCCTCACAGGTACGGCTTTTGGCAAAGGTACAGAAACCCACGAACGGCAGGTTTAAGCGTCCTTTCTCATAGGCGTTATCACTCATCGTTCATCTACCTTTTATTTTCGTCCGGTTAGGTTTCCCGGCTCTTTTGTTAATGAATCCTGTGTGAAGTAAGGTTGCGATGGCCATCGACTCAGCTCACAGAGCAATCAGTATTGCAAAAGCCAATACATCCAAAAATATAAATATTGATATGTTTACATCATGGTTTTTTATGAAAAGAAAATGACTGCTGCAGCATTCGGGTGGCTCGGACAGCGCAATATCCGGCTGGGGAGAGAATGACAGACCGGTTTAGCCGGTCGGGTAAAGAGCAGACGGTCAGGACAGAATCAGTCGCTGACCAGGGATTGAATCGAGGCTTCGATATCTTCGACAAATACGCGGGCAATATTCTTCGGTGCCGGAGAGGAGCGCACCGCCAGCTGGAAATCCGAGTTCCAGTTCAGCGCCAGGTGTTCCAGCGGCCGCATCTCGCCCCGCTCCACCCACTGCCGGGCATAATGCACCGGCAGGAAACCCATAAAACTGCCACTGGTAATCAGGATCGCCTGGGCCTCCATATTGGATACCGAGGCGGTATTGTGGTTTTTCTTGAAGTAGCGCAGGTCGGCCTGCTGCAGGTAGGTACGGGAGGAGATCGGGTAGCTGCGCAGCGTCTCCATGCTGATCTCGTCGTCGGCCAGATTGAACAGTGGATGGCGCTGGCCTATATAGAAACGGTGCGCCTCGGTATAGAGATGGCGGTAGCTGATGGCATTGTGGCGGTTGGCAAAGATGCCGATCGCCAGATGGATATTGCCGCTCAGCAGTTCACGCTCCAGATCCTCCGGTGACAGTACCGTCAGGGAAAGTGATACGTCATTGGCCCGGCTGTAAAAGCGGTTGATGGCATCAGGAATGGGGAATTCGCCGTTGGTCACCGTATTGTCGATCAACCCTACCCGCAGTACCCCGGTCAGCTTATTGCGCAGCTCACCCAGGTCGGCGTCGAAGTCCGAAATGGCATTCAGCATCTCACGGCATTTGTGATAAGTGATCTCACCCTTCTCCGTCAGACTGAACCCGGCACGGCCGCGGTGACAGAGGCGAAACCCGAGGCGGATCTCAAAGTCGCGGATATGGGTACTGATCGCCGGCTGGCTCATCCCCAGCGCGGCCTGGGCACCAACAAAGCCACCATATTCCACCACTGTACAGAATGTCTGCATATGCTTGATCGAATGCATCTTAAAACCTCTCCAGCCACTGGAATTCTGCAGCCAAACCGCAGCCCTCGAAAAAGACCCCAGCCTTACCCGCACAAGGCCCAGGGATAAAACGGCTAAATTTCAACCAGATACTAACATCAAATTTTATGATGTATACATAGCAACTTTTATATTTTTTGATGCATAGCGCTTTGCAATACTGAATTCACCTCAATGACTAATCAAAATAATTACAAAGGTGAATGATCATGCAGAAGCTGACCCGGATATTTAAGAGCGCAGCCCTTTTCACGGCATTACTGCTCGGTAGCGGTGCCGCTATCGCCGAAGAGTGGAAGTTTGCTATTGAGGAGATCCCCGGATCTATCATGGATGTCTATGCGCAGGAGTTTAAGAAGCGCATCGAAAGCAAGACCAACGGTGATGTCACCATCAAGATCTACCCGCTGGGTTCGCTGGGCACGCCCACCGAACTGGTCGATCAGGTTACCGATGGCGTGATTCAGTTCACCAATGTCTCGGTCGGCAACCTGGGCACTATAGTGCCGGAATCCCAGCTGTTTATGCTGCCCTACACCCTGCCCGCCGATAATAAAGCAACTTCGGCTTTCCTCAGCAGCAGTAACACCATCTACGGTGAACTGAACAAGGACTTCGAATCCAAGGGCCTGAAGCTGCATACCATGTACTCCGAGGGAGCCCAGGTCTGGACCACCAACCGGGAGATCCGTACTCCGGCGGACTTCAGTAACTTCAAGATGCGTGTGATGGTCTCTCCAATCCTGCTGAAAGCCTACGAAGATCTGGGCGCCAACCCGACTCCGCTGCCATTCGGCGAAGTGTACGGTGCCTTGCAGCTGAAGCAGGTTGATGGCCAGGTCAACCCGGCGGCGACCATCGAAGAGATGAAGTTCTACGAGGTGACAGACCACATGATCTGGGCCGGCGACCAGCAGCATGTTACCTCTGTACTGTCAGGCACCGACTGGTATGACACCCTGCCTCCTGCCCGCCAGACCCTGATCAGGGAGACCCTGGCCGAGCTGGATGGTTTTATCTATGAAGTCGTAACCCGCTTCAACGATGAGAAGCTGGAAAAGATCAAGCAAGCCAAGCCGGAGATCAACCTGATCCACCTGAGCGCAGATGAACGTGCGGTGTTCCAGGCACGCAGCGCCAACACCCGCTCTGCCTACACCGATATCGCCGGTAAGCGTGGCGAAGAGCTGCTCGACTCCCTGCTGAACGAGCTGGGCATTAACTAATCCTCCATCTGAGATACGGGCCTGCGCTGCAGGCCTCTGTATCTGCTGCCCGCACAACATCAATCCGCCTGCAAACATCGACCTATAACAATAAAAGGTGAACGCAATGAGCCTACGAGGTATCTCGCTGCACCGTTTGTTTTCGGCTCTGGACAAATGGATCGGCCAGGCTGAGATCTTTATCCTCAGTTGGGGCGTCATCATCATGGCCATCAATACGATCGCCAATGTATTCGGACGCTACCTGTTCTCACAGAGCATCTATTTCACCGAAGAACTCAATGAGTTCCTGATCGTTATCATCACCTTTATGGGGCTGGGCTATGTCACCCGTAAAGGCCGCCATATCCGCATGTCCGCCTTCTACGACATGCTGCCGGCACGCAGTAAGAAGCTGCTGATGATCCTGATCGCCGCCGTCACCGCCGTGGCGATGTTTATCCTCAGCTGGTACGCCTTTGAGTATGTCGCCAAGATCGCCCGCCGGGGCCGTGTGACCCCTTCGCTGCAGATACCGCTCTACCTGACCTATATCTGGGTGGTCGCCGGTTTCGCCGTCACCGGCATCCAGTACCTGCTGACCGTGGTGAAGAACCTCAATCTGGCCGACAGCAGTGTCTATATCTCCTACACCACCGTCGATCAGTATGAGGACCCGGAGATCAGCGAAGTGCTGCACCTGTTTGAGCAGGATCACGAGCTCAATCAGCCTGCAAGTTCCGACAGCGGACTCAACACCAACAAAACAGGGGAGGCACAGTCATGACACTGATGATGCTGGGAATTATGATCCTGCTGTTGCTGGCAGGCTTTCCGATGATGATGCCGCTGCTGGCGGCCACCATGCTGGCCTTCTTTATCTATCTGCCGGACCTGAACCTGCAGTTGGTTGTGCAGCAGATGATCGGCGGGGTGAAACCGGCCGCCCTGATTGCGGTACCGATGTTTATCCTGGCGGCGGATATCATTACCCGCGGCCACTCCGCTGACCGCCTGGTGGATCTGGTGATGCGCTTTATGGGCCATATCCGCGGCGGCCTGGCGGTCTCGGTCACCGCGGCCTGTGCCCTGTTTGGCGCGGTCTGCGGTTCGACCCAGGCCACCGTGGTCGCCGTCGGCGGCGCGATGCGTCCACGGATGCTGAAAGCCGGCTACAACGATTCCTTTTCCATGGGCCTGATTATCAACGCCGCCGACCTGGCTTACCTGATCCCGCCGTCGATTGGCATGATCATCTACGGCGTGATCTCCGGCACCTCGATCTCGGAGCTGTTTATCGCCGGCCTCGGTCCGGGCTTCCTGATCATCGGCCTGTTCTCGCTCTACTGCATCTACTATGCGAAGAAGCACAATATCCCGGTGGAGGAAAAAGCCAGCTGGAAAGAACGCGTCGGGGCCCTGCGCCGCGCCCTCTGGCCACTGGGCTTCCCGGCTATCGTGGTCGGGGGCATCTACGGCGGTATCTTCAGCCCGACCGAAGCTGCGGCGATCTGTGTGCTCTATGCCCTTCTGCTGGAAGCGCTGGTGTTCCGCTCGATCAAATACCGTGATGTGATCGATATCGCCCTCTCAACCGGCGCCATCACCTCAGTAGTATTTATCCTGATCGCCGCCGGTGCTGCCTTCTCCTGGGTGCTCTCCTATGCCCAGATTCCGCAGCAGATCATAGCCGCCATCGGCCTGGACGGTGCCGGACCATTGATGACCCTGCTGGCCATCAATATCGCCTTCTTTGTCGGCTGTATGTTTGTCGATTCGGTGGTGGTGATCCTGATCCTGGTACCGATCTTCGCTCCGCTGGTGAAGGCCGCCGGTCTGGACCCGGTGCTGGTCGGGGTGTTGATTACCCTGCAGGTCGCCATCGGCGCGGCAACACCGCCATTCGGCTGCAATATCTTCACCGCGGTCGCCGTGTTCCGCCGCCCCTTTGTCGACGTCATCCGGGGTGTACCACCTTTCCTGGTGATCCTGCTGATCACCACCATCCTGATGGTCCTGTTTCCGCAGATCGCGCTATTCCTGCGGGACCTGGCTTTCCGTTAAGCCAGGAACCTTCCCTAAAGCGCAACGAGGTTGTTCCTCATTTAGCGGCTCACCGGAGCCGCTTTTTTCATTCTTCACATACGAAAAAGCCCGCAGATGCGGGCTTTTTATCTCACGGCCGAAGACTGCTGCCGATAGTGCTTCAAACGGGCTAAAGGTGAGGATCAATCATTCCCCCACCAGCCAGTTCAGCTCCACCCGTCCTTCAGACGACAATAGTTGGCTGACCTCAGGTAGCAGTGTTTCCAGCTGCTGATCCAGCTGCCAGGGTGGATTGATGATCAGCATGCCACTGCCATACATTCCTTTGCTGTCCGGCGAAGCCACCTGCAATTCACTGCAAAGAATATTGCGGATACCGCTCTGTTTCAGCTTCTGTTTCATATGGGCATGTCCATTGGCTGCCAGCAGCGGATACCAGATGGCATAGCTGCCGTTAGACCAGCGCGCATGGGCACGGGTCAGGAAGCGGACAACAGCGGCATACTCGGATTTCACCTCAAAGGAGGGATCGATCAGTACCAGCCCCCGGTTGGGTTTCGGCGGCAACAGCGCACCCACGCCTTCGTAACCATCGCGGCTGTGTACTGCGGCCCCTGGCTGCATACGGAACAGGCGTTTAAGCTTTTCAGCTTCGGCCGGGTGCAGTTCCATCAGTGCCGCTTTATCGTTATCACGCATAAAGTGACGCATGATCTCCGGAGAACCGGGATAGAAGCGCAGGCTGTCGTCGGCATTTACGGCCTGTACCGCTTTTAGGTAGGGCTGCAGCAGCTCAGACACCGGCTGCTGCCAGAGGCGCTCGATGCCACCTTTGAACTCTGCCGTCTTAAGCGCCCGCTCGCCCTGCAGATCATAGAGGGCACTGCCGGAGTGGGTCTCCAGATAGCTCCAGGGCTTGTTCTTGCGGTTCAGTGCCTGCATTAGCAGGCAGAGGATGCTGTGTTTATGCACATCGGCGAAGTTTCCGGCATGAAAGCCGTGCAGGTAGCTGAGCACTGGGCGGTCCGTTTATTAGAAGCTGTAAGAGGTCGCCATCATAGCAACTCTGGCTATATAGCAGACAGAAAAAAGCCCGCGGCAGCGGGCTTTTTTCTGTCGTTCAGGGCCAATTACCTGAAGCTGAACTCGCCGTTTTCCACATCGACGCCGATCTCTTCGCCTGCCGCATAGCGTCCGGCCAGGATCTCCTGGGCCAGCGGGTTTTCGATCCACTGCTGGATCGCACGCTTCAGCGGACGGGCGCCGTAGACCGGTTCAAAGCCGACATCCACCAGCTTATCCATCGCGGTGCTGGTAAGGGTCAGCGTTAGGTCGCGTTCGGCCAGGCGCTTACGCAGGCGGTCGAGCTGGATCGCGGCAATACCGGCCACCTGCTCCTTACGCAGGCTATGAAACACGACGGTTTCGTCAATACGGTTGATCACCTCCGGCCGGAAATGCGCACCCACGGCTTCCATTACAGCCCGGTGCATCAGCTCGTAATCCTCATCGTCGCTGAAGTTCTGGATCAGGTCAGAGCCGAGGTTCGAGGTCATCACCACGATGGTGTTGCGGAAGTCTACGGTACGCCCCTGGCCATCGGTCAGGCGACCATCTTCCAGCACCTGCAGCAGGATATTGAACACATCCGGATGGGCTTTTTCCACCTCGTCCAGCAGCAGTACCGAGTAAGGCTTACGTCGCACCGCTTCGGTCAGGTAACCGCCCTCCTCGTAACCGACATAGCCCGGAGGCGCACCGATCAGGCGGGCGACGGAGTGCTTCTCCATAAACTCCGACATATCGATCCGCACCATCGCCTCCTCGGTATCGAACAGGAAGCTGGCCAGCGCCTTGCACAGCTCAGTCTTACCCACGCCGGTCGGACCGAGGAACAGGAAGGAGCCGTTCGGCCGGTTCGGATCGGCCAGGCCAGCGCGGGAACGGCGCACGGCGTTGGACACCGCTACCACGGCATCATGCTGTCCGACAACCCGGTCATGCAGGGCGGTTTCCATGCGCAGCAGTTTCTCGCGTTCGCCTTCCAGCATCTTGCTGACCGGGATACCGGTCCAGCGCGCCACGACTTCGGCCACTTCTTCTTCGGTGACCTTGTTACGCAGCAGTTGGTGCTTCTGCTCCTCCTGCTCCGCCTCAGACGCCGCCTGCAGCTGTTTTTCCAGATCTGGAATAACCCCGTACTGCAGCTTGGACATCTCACTCAGGTTACCGGCACGGGTGTACTGTTCCAGCTCGGTACGGGCCTGGTCGAGTTTCTCTTTAACCTGCTGCGACCCCTGCAGGGCGGCTTTCTCGGCCTTCCAGATCTCATCCAGATCGGCAAATTCGCGCTCGACCTTGGCGATCGTCTCTTCCAGCTCTTTCAAGCGTTGTTTGGCGGCCGCATCCTTCTCTTTCTTCAGCGCTTCACGCTCCATCTTCAGCTGGATCAGACGGCGCTCCAGGCGGTCCATATCTTCCGGCTTGGAATCGATCTCCATACGGATGCGGGAGGCCGCCTCGTCAATCAGGTCGATCGCTTTATCCGGCAGCTGGCGGTCTGTGATATAGCGCTGGCTCAGCTTAGCGGCGGCGATAATCGCCGAGTCGGTAATATCCACCCCATGGTGAACCTCGTAGCGCTCCTTGAGGCCTCGCAGGATTGCCACCGTATCTTCTTCGCCCGGCTCATCGACAATCACCTTCTGGAAGCGGCGCTCCAGCGCGGCATCTTTCTCGACGTACTGGCGATATTCATCCAGCGTCGTGGCACCGACACAGTGCAGCTCGCCGCGGGCCAGTGCCGGCTTGAGCATATTGCCGGCATCCATAGCGCCATCACCTTTACCGGCCCCCACCATAGTGTGCAGCTCGTCGATAAACAGGATGATCTGACCTTCCTGCTTTGCCAGCTCGTTCAGTACCGCCTTCAGGCGTTCTTCGAATTCACCCCGGAACTTAGCCCCGGCGATCAGCGCGCCCATATCCAGCGACAGTACTTTCTTGCGCTTCAGGCCTTCCGGCACTTCGCCGTTGACGATACGCTGCGCCAGCCCCTCGACGATGGCGGTCTTACCCACGCCCGGTTCGCCGATTAATACCGGATTGTTCTTGGTACGGCGCTGCAACACCTGAATGGTACGGCGGATCTCGTCATCACGGCCGATCACCGGGTCCAGCTTGCCGGATTCGGCCCGCTCGGTCAGGTCGATACAGTATTTATCCAGTGACTGCCGGTTGGATTCGGCATTGGCATCGTTCACGTTTTCGCCTCCACGCATCTGCATAATCGCCGTTTCCAGGCGTTGCTTACTCACCCCGCTATCGCGCAAAATCCTGCCCGCTTCGCACTTGTCGTCCAGCAGCGCCAGAATCAACAGCTCGCTGGCGATATACTGGTCACCGCGTTTCTGTGCCAGCTTGTCGCACAGATTCAGCAGGCGGCCGGAATCCTGCGACCAGAGCACATTGCCATCGGGACTCTGCACCTGTGGCAAACGGTCCAGCGCTTCGCCCAGCTTACGATTGAGCGTGCTCAGGTCGGCGCCGCTCTGGCTCAGCAGCGGTTTAATGGAACTGTTCTGCTGCTCCAGCAGCGCGATCAGCAGGTGGGTAGGTTCGATATAGTTGTGGTCACGGCCGACGGCCAGTGACTGGGCATCGGCAAGCGCTTCCTGCAACCGGGAAGTGAATCGATCAGGTCTCATATAGCCTCCTAATTCCACACCGCGTAGCGCCGGTGTGTATGGTGCGTCCCCTCAGGCAACGCAAAGAATTAATCTGCTTCTGCCTGAAGAGATGGGGATGACCGGTTAAGGCTTCAAGGGGGCTGGATACAAAGGCGTGGAAAAGCCTGACGAGGGTCAATCAGTGGTGCAGATAAAGGTGCTGTGTTATGCCCCTTAAAAAAGGCCCCTTCGGCATCACAGAGCGACCTCTATCCGCAAAATATCAGCAGGCAAGGGGCCTGCTCAGAAGGCTACGCCAGCCTAACGATCGAAAATGACAGATTTAAGACAGTGGCCCGAAATTTTATCTAACTATATCAATCGGTTATCTTTTGATCTTTTTTTGCGCTCTGCACCCGCCCCAGCATCTGACAGCGTATAATCGCGCCCTACCCTCTTTATCTATCGCCGGAGCCTCCGAGTGCCGCTCACCCAAACCGCCCCCAGTCTGACGCTCTTTCAGCTCTCCGGCTGGCTGCTGATGCTGACACTCTGCCTCTCCATTACTGCAGGGGTAGCGGATAGCGTTCCGGCCTGGCCCGCCGGGATCTGCGCCTGGGTCAGTGGCCTGCTGATGCTCAGCCGGGTACGCAGACAACAGCGTCTCCAGGCGCTGCTGATGGTCGCCAGCGGCGTCCTGGGCATCATCTACAGCGTACTCAGTAGCGGCAAGCTGCAACCGCTCCTGAATGCACTGACCGGTAATCAGGCGCTGATCACTATGCTGGTATCGGTCAGCTTTCTGCGCTTACTGGCCGCCGATGACCCGGCCACCGCGCCACCGGCGCCGGTAGGTAACGCCACTCTCTGGCGTACCTTGCTGGGGGTTCATCTGTTTGGCGCCGTGATTAACTTTTCCGCAGTAATCATCTTCGGCGACCGCATGGCCGCGCGGCAACCGATCAAGCCGATCCAGCTACTCTGCCTGTCGCGGGGCTTCTGTATGGCGGCGCTCTGGTCGCCGTTCTTTGCCGCAATGGGGGTGGCGCTGACCAATGCTCCCGGGGCTGAACTCTCCGTGCTGGCCCTGGCCGGACTGCCACTGGCGGCCATCGCCCTGCTGCTCGCCGGGCGGGAGTTGGCGCAGCAACCGGAGGCTGATCAGTTCAGCGGCTATCCGATGCAACGCTCGGCGCTCTGGCTGCCGCTGGTGCTGGCCGTGCTGATGTTCCTGGGCCATCGCTACCTGCCGCAGCTTTCCGTGCTGACCTTGATTGCGCTGATCGCCCTATCCCTGCCTGCAGCGGTGCTCAGCCTGCAACGCCGGCACTCAGCACGGCTCTGTTTTCGCCGCCATATCCAGGGCGCCTTACCCAACATGGGCGCCGAGGTGACGCTGTTTCTCTCTGCCGGGGTGCTGGCCAGTGGTATCGCAGCGGTGATGCAGGTCAGCCACTTCAGCCTGCAGCTCATCAGCTTCGGCGCCACTGAAGCCAGCCTGCTGCTGGCATTGGGTCTGTTGCTGTCGATGGTCGGGGTACATCCGGTGATCACCATTGCCACCGCAGGGGGCGTACTGGCACCGGTCGTGGACTCACCGAACCTGCTGGGGGCGACCTTCCTGATGATCTGGGCACTGGGCGTGGTGGCTTCCGCCTACTCCGGCATCCACCTGGCGATGTCAGGCCGTTTCGAGCAGAACAACCTGGATTTTATGCGCTGGAACAGCCGCTTCGCCCTCAAGCTGCTGCTGTTTCTGGTGGCAGCCCTGCATCTTTATCAGGCGCTGGAGATCTACTAAAGGCGTGAAAAAGCCCCGTGCAGCGGACTGGACGGGGCTGTCGGTCTGACAGTCTCAGTCAGCGGTTTCACTGTCCCGGCTCAGTTTCAGATAGACCCCGAGGCCAGCCAGCATCGCCACTGCGGCCATCAACATCCAGACCGCACTGATCAGCTGGCCACCGCCGCCCCCTCCGTCCAGCAGTGACTTAAACATCAGCAGCAGCGCCTCTATCGAGACCGCAATGATGATCGCCGCCATAAAGCGCGAGATGGTGCGCCGGGTACTGTCATGATGGTGAATATCCTTGTTCACCAGCACTTCCTCCTCCAGGATGGTTTTGCCCAGATCGAAGATCGACATCCCCAGGGTGATAATGATGACAATCCCGAACGCCCCGGTGGCGATATTGCCACCATTATCAAACACCCCTAGCATCGCCTCCCCCGCCGCATACAGCAGCAACGCCGATACCAATACCAGCATGCCACCGATCAGGCCGTAGACCCACTGGAACCAGGGATGAAAGCGTGAGCGCATCTCGTCGCCGTTGAGGTAGGAGATCAGTCGCTGCAGGTTGATATTGATCACCAGATACCCGAGATCGTTGCCTGCGCCATCGACAAAGTGCTGCACCGAGGAGATCGCCAGCTGGTAGGTGGCGCTGGACAGATAGGGCCGGGTAATAACAGCGCTGTTATGACTCTCCCGTGCGGCAATAAAGTAGGGGCGCTGGCTGCGGTCACTGCCCTTGCCCAGCGAGCGGCGTTTACGCTCGCTGACGTTAGGGCTGTAGGCAGAGTCCATACGCTGAATTCCGTCTGCATCGAGGCTGTAGATCAGCTCGACAAAGGGGTAGGCCTGGCTGAGGTGATTCACCATCTGCTGCTGGGCCTGCTTATCCCTCAGCAGAGATTCGCCATTGAGGCTGGTCATCATCGATGTCATCAGGCTGTGGATCGTTTGTTCGTACTGCTGGTAACGCTGCAACAACTGAATGTGGTTGTGAGTGCTCACGGTGGGTTCTCGGGGATTTAGGTTCAGGGTGTTTATTGTTAGAGGCTGAACCCCGAATCTACCGCAACGGCGGAGCTTATTCGACTAAAGTATGAATGTTTGGTCGTTTCTGTAAAAACTCTGGAGTTTGCAGCAAAATTCCCGCATCAGTCCATGACAGGCGGCCGGCTGCCAATGGGCTGATCAAAGTAGGTCTCGGGGTACGGCTCATCCTGCAAAGTGAAGTGCCACCACTCATGGTAGTAAGGTACAAAGCCATGACGCACCATCAGCTCCTGCAATAGCATCCGGTTCGCCCGGGCCTGGGCGCTGACTGACTGAGCATCAATCCAGGAGGCGGCGCCAAAGAAATCAAATTCGCTGCCCATCTCCAGCTCGGCGGCGGACGCCAGATCGATCAGGGTCAGGTCCACCGTGCTGCCCCGGCTGTGGCTGGAACGACTCATCAGGTAGCCTTCACGAAACAGCCCCGCCTTATCGATATCCGGGTAGAAACGCGCCTTGCTGCGGGCATCACAGGGCTCATCCGCCCAGCGCATAAAGTGATCCACCGCCCGTTGCGGCCGGTAGCCATCAAATACTTTCAGCCCCAGCCCCATCTCCGCCAGCGCCTGCTGCACATGCCCCAGCGCCTTGGCAGCCGGGTAGCTGAGCCAGCAGACCGCCTGCTCGTAGCCACATACCGGCTGGCCGATAAAGTTATCGCGACCAGCGTATTTCATATCCAGCACAATCGTCGGCAAAAACTGCTGCAGCTCAACAAAACGGGGCGAGCGCTGTGGCATTGTCCATCTCCTCCTGACAGGCTGCTTTCACTCTACCGCGCCTGCACAACGATCGCCACAGGCGCTTTCTGCTGAGGCTCTGGTATGATCACTGCAGCACAATTGTGAGGAGTCTGAGGTGCCACAGAGCAACACACCGAATCTAGGCGCGGCGATTAAACAACGCCGTAAGGAACTGGGACTGAACCTGGCCCAGCTGGCAGAGACCTCCAGTGTCTCCCGCTCCATGCTGTCAGAGATCGAGCGCGACAACGCCAACCCGACCTTTACCAGCCTGTGGAATATCACCCGGGCACTGGGTCTGACCATCGATGAGCTGACGGCCCGCTGTGTCGAAACCATCGACCTGAGCATCGAACATCAAAGTGCCCAGAGTACGCCACGGATGCTCAGCGATGATGAAGGCTGTGAACTGCGGGCGCTGAACCCGGTGGCAACGGCGACCGAATTCGAGTGGTATGAACTGCTCATCCAGCCCGGTAGCGCGCTGCAGTCGGACGCCCATAACCGTGGCACCCACGAGCACCTGTCTGTGATCAGCGGCCAGCTCAGCGTGATCCTGCAGGAGCAGGTAGAAAGCAGCGCCCGGGCGGGTGAGACCCTGCGCTATGCGGCGGATGTACAGCATGAGATCCGCAACCCGGGTGATACAGTGGCGCAGGCGTTTCTGGTGGTACACCGGCCCGCAGCACTGCGGGGCTGATCTCTGAAAACAAGAGCTTCGCCGTAGGTTGGGTTGCGGAGCGCAGCGACAAAACCCAACACCCCCTTGAAGCACTTTCGCCATATTGTGCGGCTAGCTCCAATCCAGAATTACCTTGCCCGACTCACCTGATCGCATCACATCGAAGCCCTGCTGGAATTCGCTGATCGGGTAGTGGTGGGTGATGATCGGGCTCAGGTCGAGGCCGGACTGGATCACCGAGGCCATTTTGTACCAGGTCTCGAACATCTCACGACCGTAGATCCCCTTGATGGTCAGGCCCTTGAAGATCACCTGGTTCCAGTCGATAACGGTGTTCTCCGACGGGATGCCCAGCATCGCCACCTTACCGCCGTGGTTCATCGCCGCCAGCATATCGCGGAAGGCACTGGGCACACCGGACATCTCCAGCCCGACATCAAAACCCTCGCTCATCTCCAGCCCATCCATCACCTGCTGCAGCGAACGCTCGCTTACATCGACGGTATGCTGCACCCCGAGCTTCTTCGCCAGGCTGAGGCGGTAGGGGTTTACATCGGTCAGTACCACATGACGGGCACCGACATGGCGGGCGATCGCCGCCGCCATAATACCGATCGGACCGGCTCCGGTGACCAGCACATCTTCCCCGACCAGATCAAACGACAACGCGGTATGCAGTGCGTTACCGAAGGGGTCAAAGATCGATGCCAGGTCATCGGTGATATTGTCGGGAATCTTGAAGGCATTGATCGCCGGGATCACCAGATACTCGGCAAAGGCACCCGGCCGGTTGACCCCCACACCGACGGTATTGCGACACAGGTGACGCCGCCCGGCGCGACAGTTACGGCAGTGACCGCAGGTGATATGCCCCTCGCCGGAGACCCGGTCGCCGACCTCGAAGCCTTCTACCTCGCAGCCGATATCCGCCACCACACCGACATACTCATGCCCCACCGTCATCCCCACCGGGATGGTCTGCTGCGCCCAGGCATCCCAGTTATAGATATGCACATCGGTGCCGCAGATAGCAGTCTTGTGGACCTTGATCAACAGGTCATTGTGGCCCATCTTGGGCCGCTGCGTGGTATGCAGCCAGATCCCTTCCTCAGGGTGCAGCTTTGCTAGTGCGCGCATCGGATAACCTCCACTGTCTGCAGGTTTCTGATCTGCAGGTCATCATGCGCCTTCACCCGGGCTCTCGGCCGCTGCGTGGTATGTAACCGGATTCCTGCTTCAGTATGTAACTTTGCCAGTGCACGCATCAGATCACTCCCAGCTCACGGCCAATACGGATGAATGCCTCGATCGCCCGGTCCAGCTGGCAGCGGCTGTGATCCGCCGACATCTGGGTGCGGATCCGTGCCTGTCCCATCGGCACCACCGGGAAGGAGAAACCGATTACATAGATATGCTCCGCCAACAGACGGTTGGCCATCTCGGTCGCCAGCGCAGCGTCACCGATCATTACCGGGATAATGGCGTGGTCCGCCCCGGAGAGGGTAAAGCCCGCCGCACTCATCTGCTGGCGGAAGTACTCGCTGTTCTGTTTCAGGCGCTGGCGCAGCTCTGCGCCCTGCTCCACCAGTTGCAAGGATTTCAGCGTTGCCTGCACGATGGCCGGGGCCAGTGAGTTGGAGAACAGGTAGGGGCGCGAGCGCTGCCGCAGCCAGTCGATCAGCTCTTTGCGTCCCGAGGTATAGCCGCCGGAAGCACCACCCAGCGCCTTGCCGAAAGTCCCGGTGAGGATATCGACCCGTCCCATCACCTGACAGAACTCATGGCTGCCGCGGCCTCCGTCACCGACAAACCCCACAGCATGGGAGTCATCCACCATCACCAGGGCGTTGTACTGGTCCGCCAGATCACAGATCGCCTTAAGGTTGGCGATCACGCCATCCATCGAGAACACGCCGTCGGTGGCGATCAGCCGTACCCGGCTGTCCTGGCTCTGCTGCAGGCACTGCTCCAGCTCGGCCATATCATTGTTGGCATAGCGCAGCCGTTTCGCCTTACAGAGGCGCACCCCATCGATAATACTGGCGTGATTCAGGGCATCGCTGATAATGCAGTCTTCCGGCCCCAGCAAGGTCTCGAACAGACCACCGTTGGCATCGAAACAGGAGGAATAGAGGATACTGTCCTCGGTACCGAGAAACTCACTCAGGCGCGCCTCCAGCTGTTTGTGGATATCCTGAGTGCCGCAGATAAAACGCACCGAGGCCATACCGAAACCATGCTGATCCAGCCCCTGTTTTGCCGCTGCGATCAGCTCAGGATGGTTAGCCAGCCCCAGGTAGTTGTTGGCACAGAAGTTGACTACCTGCTGGCCATCCTGCAAGCGGATATCCGCCGCCTGAGGCGACACGATCTGGCGCTCACTTTTATATAAGCCATCCTGACGTAGCTGCTGGCACTGCTCCGCCAGCCCCTGAAGAAACTGCTCACGCGTCATAACGCCTCCTGCCTGATAAATCTATAAATTGAAACAAAATCCAATATACAGGACAAAAGCACTCAGGCAACAGAATACTAGAAAATATTCCTTTATATAGGATAAAGTTCTATAACGGTTGTTTACAGCATAGACAGAGCAGCCCGCCCGGGCTGAGTTAATCGCCTCACCATGCCTAACGAAAATCCCGCGACTTAGGCTTCAGCTGGTCCCACATAAAGCTGATATCGCGCAGACGCCCGGCAACTACATGAATGACGTTTTCCTCCCGCTCCACTACCCCGGAAACCTGCAATATATGGGAGGCGAGCAAGGCGCGACGCTGGGCCTTGGCGGTGGCCTGCCAGACGATCAGGTTGATCTGGCCGCTCTCATCCTCCAGGGTGACAAAGGTGGCGCCGCTGGCGGTGCCGGGGCGCTGGCGGTTGGTAACAAGGCCTGCCACCCGCACCAGCTGGCCGTGGCGGCACTGCTTCAGTTGCTCGGCGCTGAGGCACTTATCAAGCAGTTGGCGCTCCCGTAACAACGCCAGCGGGTGGCGCCCCAGACTGAGACCGAGATGGCGGAAGTCCTCCTCCAGCCCCTCCTGCTCGGCCGGGGCATCCAGTATCAGGTTTCCCTCCCCTGCGGGCAGCTGATCCAGCCCCAGCTCCAGATAGTGTGACTGCGCCGCCAGCTCCCAGCGTGCCTGATAGCGGTGGCGGGAAACCTGGTTCAGGGCTCCGGCGGCGGCCAGCGCATCCCAGTCTGTCCGGCCCAGCGGGCAGTGGTGACAGGCGTCCGCGACCGAGTGGTAGCCCGCTTCCGGCCGACGGGTGATCAGTTGCTCCGCGCCCTGGCGGGAAAGGCCTTTAACCAGGCGGAAGCCAAGGCGCAATACGGACCGAGGATTTCGCGGCGCTCTATCACACGCAACGGGAGCCGGTTCGAGGCTATGCTCCCAATGGCTGCGGTTGATGCAGACGGGACGCACCTCGACACCGTGGCGGCGGGCGTCCTGCAGCAGTTGCGAGGGGGAGTAGAAACCCATCGGCTGGCTGTTAAGCAGGCCGCAGAAGAACTCGGTCGGGTGGTGACATTTAAGCCAGGCAGAGACATACACCAGCAGGGCAAAGCTGGCGGCGTGGGATTCGGGGAAACCATACTCGCCAAAGCCTTCGATCTGACGGCAGATCCGCTCGGCAAAGCTCTGGCTATAGCCCCGCGCCAGCATGCCGCCGATCAGTTTCTGCTGGTGTTGCTGCAGCTTGCCGCTGCGTTTCCAGGCCGCCATCGCCCGACGCAGCTGGTCAGCCTCACCACCACTGAATCCAGCTGCCACCATCGCCAGCTGGATCACCTGCTCCTGGAAAATCGGCACACCGAGGGTGCGCTCCAGCACCGCCCGTACCTCGGTGCTGGGGTAGTCCACAGTTTCAATACCATCGCGCCGCTTCAGGTAGGGGTGCACCATATCGCCCTGGATCGGGCCGGGCCGGACGATCGCCACCTGCACCACCAGATCGTAATAACGGCGCGGTTTCAGCCGCGGCAGCATATTCATCTGAGCGCGGGACTCCACCTGAAACACCCCCACCGAGTCAGCGCGACAGAGCATATCGTAGGTCGCACTATCCCCGCGCGGGATATCCTGAATCCGCAGTGGCTGGCCCTGCCTATTCTGCAGCGCCGCCAGCGCCTTACGGATCGCCGTGAGCATTCCCAGTGCCAGCACATCGACCTTCAGAAGACCCAGCGCCTCCAGGTCATCCTTGTTCCACTGGATCACGCTACGTCCGGCCATCGCCGCATTCTCCACCGGCACCAGCTCGGTCAGCGGCCCGGCGGCAATGACAAAGCCCCCCACATGCTGGGAGAGGTGACGCGGGAAATCGAGGATCTCAGCCACCAGCTCGACAAACTGGCGATAGAGCGGTGCGGGCTGCGCACCGCCCATCGCCAGCAATTGCTGCAACCAGGGGTTGTCCCTGTCACGCCGGTCAAGGCGACTGATCAGCCAGCTGAGGTAACTCTCATCCATCCCCAGCGCCTTGCCCACGTCACGGATGGCACTCTTGGCGCGGTAGCTGATCACGGTGGCGGCCAGACCGGCACGCTCGCGGCCATACTTGCCGTAAATATACTGAATCACCTCCTCGCGTCGCTCATGTTCGAAGTCGACATCGATATCGGGCGGCTCGTCGCGTTCGCGCGAGATAAAGCGCTCAAACAACAGGTTGACCTCGCGCGGGTCCACTTCGGTGATATGCAGGCAGTAGCAGACCACCGAGTTGGCCGCCGAGCCACGTCCCTGACAGAGGATATCCCGGCTGCGGGCAAAGCGGACGATATCCTGGATCGTCAGGAAGTAGTGGGCGTAACCCAGTTCGCGGATCAACTCCAGTTCCTTGTCGATCAGCGCCTGTACTTCGGCAGGGACGCCTTCAGGAAAGCGCAGCGCGATCCCCTCCGCCAGCAGCGATTCCAGATATTCATTGGCTTCGCGCCCTGCCGGCACCAGTTCGGCGGGATATTCGTAACGCAGCTCGGAGAGTTCGAAATGGCAGCGCCCGGCGATCTCCAGAGTCTCGCGGCGCAACGCCTGGTCATAGAGCGAGTTGAGTTTTTTCAGTGAGCGCAGATGGCGTTCGGCATTCGCTGCCAGTGCTAATCCGGCCTTCTGCACGCTGGTACCGAGACGGATGGCGGTCAGCAGGTCCTGCAGGCGCTGACGCTCAGGCCGGTGCATATGCACGTCGCTGGCGCAGACCAGCCCTAAACCCAACCGCTGTGCCAACTGTTGCAGCCGTTGCCGCTGCTGTTGGTCGTCCTGCTGCAACAGTCGTTCCAACAGCAGCCAGCAGCGACCACTAAACCATTCGCTCACCCCTGCCGCCGCAGGCGGCAACTCTGCGTTATCCTTGGGGCGGATCAGCAGCAGGCAGCCACCCACGCCCTCTTTCAGATCATCCCACTGCAGGAGGTACTCCCCCTTAGGACAGCGCATCCGGCAGCGACTGATCAACGCCGACAGCTGACCATAGGCATCACGGTCCGGTGCCAGCAACACCAGGCAGCAGCCGTCAAGATGAAACTCAGACCCGACAATCAGCTGCAGCGGGGACGTGGCTGGCAACGCGCGGCAGGCCTGCCAGGCCCGCACCACACCGCCCAGAGAACACTCATCGGTCAGCGCCAGGGCGCGATAACCTAAACCGGCGGCACGGTTGACCAGCTCTTCGGGATGGGAGGCGCCACGCAGGAAGCTGAAGTTACTGATGCAATGCAACTCGGCATAGCCCGCAGTGTCCGGCCGGGTATCCGGATTGGCAGAGGCCCCGGAATCAAACATTGTCATAACAATCTAAACCTGTTCAGGCCGGATCAGCCATACCAGCCATGCAGATACCAGCCATCACGGTCATCGCGAAACAGCCAGCCAAGACGGCCATCAGGCCAGCGTGCCACATAGTAATCCCGCCGTACCGCTTGCTGGTCCCACCAGCCGCCGCAGATACGTTCCGGCCCCTTAATAATCGTAAGCCTTTGTTTTACCAGCGCAGTCTCTATTCGCTGTGGCTGTTTCAGCAACCAGCCCGGACGTCCCTGATGACGGGATGAAAGCTTTACGTTGGCAGTGCAATCCGTACTCCAGCCATACTCTGGCCGATGATCGGCCGCCAGTGCCAAAGGCTGCACGGCCTGCTCTCCGAGGCGGATGCGCAGGCGACTGAACAGTTGATCCGGATCGCTATCGCCCCGCCGCTGACTGAACAGATCGCTCGGCGTGGCCTCTAGTTCACGAAACTGCACCACCCGCAGCCGCAGACCCAATACTGCCTGCTGCAGGGTCAGGGACTCCAGCCGCAGACGGCACAGCTCAAGCCAGTCACTGGCCGCCGAGGCCCCGCCACTGTGTCCCAGCTCCAGCGATGGCCCGGCACCATCACGGTAGTCCAGCTGTAACTGTAGCCTGAGGGCCTGAAGTCCCTGATGGCGCAGGTAGCCCTGCAGTGCCTCCAGCAGTGGCTTCAGTGGAAACAGCAGCGCCTGGCTACTGCCGATTTCACGGTTAAATTCCTGGCGACGTTCAAACTGCGGCGGAAACTGATAAGGTGGCTGCGGATCGGGCCGGGCCCCGCTGAGGCGGTCGAGATACTCCAGCAACGGTGGGCTGAAGCGGTTCACCAGCGCCTCCCGTGGCAGGGCCAGCAGATCGCCCAGCTGACGGATGCCCATCCCCTGTAACTGCGCTGCCAGCCGGGGCTTCAACTCAAGCTGACTGACCGATAGTTGCTTCAGCTGCTGCATATGCGCCTCCCGGCCCTGTAACAGCACCGGATGTCCGGCCCGGGCCAGCAGCTGTGCCGCCAGGGGCGTATGACCACTGGCACGCTGCACCCGGTAGCCCAGCCGCAACAGCTGACGGTTCAGTTGCTGGTTAAAGCACTCCAGTCCGCCGAAGTAATGCAGCATCGAACCCAGTTCCAGCAACAGGCTGTCCGGCGGCAGCGGGCTGATCTGAGCGCTGAAGTTACCGGCCCAGAGCGCCAGGTTTTCCAGCTGCTGCCGGCTGCGCTCCGGTTGAGGCTTAAACAACTGCAGTGGCGGGCAGATACTGTATGCTGTCGCGGATGCCAGCCCCGCCTCCAGTCCGGCCGCCAACGCCCTGCCGTTGCAGAGCGCCAGCCGCTGGCCACTGTGATCGAGCAGCGCCGCCGCCCCCTCATCCTGCTGTAGCGCCTCCAGCGCCAGCAGTGGGAAGTGCAGGCAGAGCCAGAGCGGCTCACGCAGGCTGCCACCCGACTCAGAAGAAGGCAGAGACGCCGAAGGGGAAGGCGCCCCGGCCACAAGCGGTGCTTCAGAACTCTTATGTACGGTCATCAGACACGATCGTCAGGCAGCGGCCTATTTCACCCGGCGCAGCTGCACCGGCTGAGGTTGCGGCCGGGCAACGACCGGCGTGACGGCAGGCAGAATCTGTTCTTCACCCAGCAACAGGCGACGGGCCGGCTGCGGCCAGCCGCCGCGGCGCTTCAGCAGGGTGATATCGCTGCCCTGCTGCCGGCTTTGCAGCAGGATACGGCAGGGCGCAGCAGAACTCTGGCTCCGACAGGCTTCAGGGCGGAACAGAAAGGCGCTGGTAGCACTCTCACTGGCGGCCAGCTGCAGACGGCGGACCGCGTTCTCCTGCCCGGCAGGCAACCAGCCCAGCACCGCACTGCAGCAGCCGCTCTTCAGCGCCTGTTCCAGGCACCAGAGGCGATCACGACGACTGTTACTGCGCACCACCAGAATACGGGAGAGATCGATGCCCGCCTCCGCCAGCGCCGGGGCATAAGGGATATGGGGCGGATCGACCCAGAGCAGCCAGCCCTTCTTACCCGCCAGATCCTCCTCTCGACGGCAGAGAGCCGCCAGCGCGGGTAATACCATCCGCAGCTCGCCACTGCCCTCGCGATCGTAGAGCAGCTCCACCAGTTCACCCGGCTGCCAGCCACGGCCCGGCAGCATCTCATCCAGCTCGGGATAGCCGCTGCTGACGCTTTCTGCCTGCGGCATAACCGGCCGGGTTGCCTGCCAGACTTTGCCCTGCTGTAACAATCCATCCAGAGAATCTGCCTGAGTTGCCATCTCGCTGCCTCCGCGAAAACCAGAATACTGTTTATTTATACAGTATTCTGGTTAAAAAAAACGGCGGCTGCAAGTCCTCCGTTGGTCCTATTTCACGAAAACAGCCTGATCACCCTATCCGACAACGATCTCCTGCGGTAAACGAAACCAGCACAGAGCCTCGGATTCAGCCGCCAGATCCAGCGTAAAACGCGCCTGTTGCGGCCTGAAACGCAGCAATTCAGCTTCGGCGTCCGCCAGCAGTGACATCAGGTCAGGCTTTTCTGCAATCTCCGCCTCAGACGAGAGCGGCGAAGGCGAAAAGGCATCATCCAGTGACACGGGCAACGCCGGTGACTCTCCCTGATAGCGCCAGACACCGGCGCTGCGGTCGAAACAGTAATAGGGCAGCAAGCGCCAGCCATGTTGCGCCACCAGCTCGATCGCACTGAGCAGGTAGTCAAAGGTCGCTTCATCGATAAAGTAGTTAAAGTTGAGCCGCACCCAGCCCGGCCGCAACATCGTATCCCCCGCCAGCAGCCGCGACTCCAGCGCCTTGCTGCGTGTCATATCCAGTCCCAGCAGATGATGGCCGTAAGGCCCGGCACAGGAACAGCCACCGCGGGCCTGAATACCAAAGAGGTCATTCAGTAGTGCCACCACAAAGCTATAGTGCAGCGGCTTGCCCTGATGATGGATCTGTAATGAACAGATCGACAGCCGCTCGGCTTCGCTACCGCCCAGCACCTCGACCGCCGGATGGGCCGCCCAGCGCTCAAGGGCACGGCGGATAAACCGATGTTCGCGCTGTTCGATCAGCTCCGGACCGATCTGTTGCTGCAGCCGGAACACCAGCCCGGCGCGGATCGATTCCACGATCGCCGGGGTGCCGCCCTCCTCGCGTCGCTCGATATCGGCCACATAACGGTGATCCTCCGGCGTCACATAGAGCACGGTACCGCCGCCCGGCACGGCCGGAACCGAGTTACTCAGTACGGCTTCATTGAGTACCAGAATACCCGGCGTACCCGGCCCGCCAATAAACTTGTGCGGCGACAGAAACAGGCCATCCGCGCCGCTGTCCTGCAGGTCGATCCTGACGTAAGGCCCGGCAGCAGCGTAATCCCAGAACGCCAGCGCGCCATGGCGTTGTAGCAATGCGGTGATCGCCGGGACATCGCTCTTGATGCCGGTGACATTGGAAGCGGCAGAGAAGCTGCCCAGTTTCAGCGGCCGGTCAGCGTAATGTTGCAACTGCCGTTCAAGCTCCGCCTGATCCGGCAAACCCTCAGCATCCAGCGGGATGGTGACCAGGGTGGTGATACTCTCACGCCAGGGCAATTCGTTGGAATGGTGCTCGTAGGGGCCGATAAACACCACCGCCCGTTCTGACTCGGGAATCTGTGCGCTGAAGCCATAACGCTGATCCAGCGCGGCAGGCAGGCGCAGGCTGAGCAGGTCGATCAGCTTGTCGATCGCTGCGGTGGCTCCACTGCCGCAGAAGATCACCTTGTGCTGAGGTCCGCCATTCAGCGCCTGACGGACCTGCTGTCGTGCCTGGTCACGCAAGGCACTGGTCTGACGCCCGGTAAAGGAGGCTTCGCTGTGGGTATTGGCGTAATACGGCAACACCTTCTGGCGGATAAAGTCTTCGATAAAACGGAGGCTACGGCCGGAAGCGGTGTAGTCGGCATAGATCAGCGGCTTGGTACCAAAGGGGGTCTGCAGTGGGACAGCTTCGCCCAGCACGGCCTGCTGCAGGCTTTCCAGGGACAACGACATAAGGGGCTCCGTTCATAAACTCGACTGGGTATAAGCAAAGTGTAGAGCGAAGCGGCCGGAACATTGTTTTTGAATGGCAACCCGATCGGCTTGGATCAGGAATTACTTCCCAAATAAGCCCATTAAAAGGGAATATAGTTTCAGCCCTAGCAAATACTACGGAACAACTATGAACATAGACCGAATCGACAAGGCGATACTGAACCTGCTGCAACGGGATGCAACCCTCTCGGTAGGCCAGATCGCCGGACAGGTGGCAATCTCCAAAACCGCCTGCTGGCGACGTATTCAGCAACTGGATAAAAGCGGCGTGATCCGCCACAGGGTGGCACTGCTGGATGCCGGACAACTAAACCTGTCCCTCACGGTCTATATTGCGGTCCGCACCAACCAGCATAACGATGCCTGGGCACAGCAGTTTCAGCGGGTATTGGCGGATATTCCGGAGGTGCTAGAGGTGTGCCGCACCAGCGGCGACCTGGACTACCTGATCAAGGCAGTGGTGCCGGACATGCCCGGCTATGACCGACTGTATAAAAAGCTGATCAAGGCGGACCTGTCCGATGTCAGCGCCAGCTTTGTGATGGAGCAGATGAAAAGTACCACTGAGCTGCCGCTGGATTACCTCTGATCGGCGATCCAGATCATGCTGGCCAGGCGGCCGGTCTGGGCCTGGCGGCGATAGGAGAAGAAGCGGGCGCTGTCCGCGTAGGTGCAGAAACCGCCCCCGTGGATCTGTCGTACTCCGGCCCGTTGCAGCCGCAGGCGCGCCAGCTGACAGATATCCGCCTGCCATTTACCGGCCCGCTCGCCGGGGATAAAGGCCGCTTCTGAGCGCGGCAACAGCTCGCAGAAGCGCTCACGCACTTCATCACCGACCTCAAAGGCCGCCTGACCGATCGCCGGTCCCAGCCACACCATGACCTCAGCCGGATCGGCGAAGATCTGCAGTGTCTGCTCCAGAATGCCCTCGGCCAGCCCGCGCCAGCCGGCATGCGCGGCAGCGACCTTAGTGCCCAGGCGATCGGTAAAGAGTACCGGCAGGCAATCGGCCGTCATCACAATACAGGCCTGTCCCGGCTGGTCGCTCCAGCAGGCGTCAGCCTGAGGTACCGAGCCATCATCAGAGGCTTTAACCAGCGTAGTGCCATGCACCTGCTGCAGCCACTGCGGCCGGCGATGCAAGCCCTGGGAGGCCAGTAGCAGGTCTCGGTTCTGTGCCACGGCAACAGGCTGATCTCCGACATGATCGCCCAGATTCAGGCTGTCATAGGGTGCAGTACTGACGCCCCCCTGACGGGTGCTGGCCAGTGCATGGATATGGGCCGGTGCCGGCCAGTCAGCCTGGATCAGTTTCATAATGCCTCTCCACAGAACTTTGGATTATCCCGCTTACAAAGCTTCGTCAGTGTGGCCTTCGAGATCACGCTTCAGGCAGGCCAGCAGTTGCTGCAGGTCCTCAGGCAGGTCCACTTCCCAGGACATCAGCTCACCGGTGACCGGATGCCACAGCTCCAGCTTCTTGGCATGCAGGGCCTGACGCTTAAAGTGACGCAGCTCCTGCTGCATCTCCTCAGACACGCCCTTCGGCAGGCGGAAGCGACCGCCATAGACCGGATCGCCCACCAGCGGGTAGTTGATATAGGCCATATGCACGCGGATCTGATGAGTCCGGCCGGTTTCCAGCTTGAGACGGATATGGGTATGGGCACGGAATTTACCCAGTACGCGATAATGGGTCACCGCCTCCTTACCCACCCCGACCACGGCCATCTTCTGGCGGTTTTTACTGTCACGCCCCATCGGTTCATCCACGGTACCGCCGCCGGTCATCACCCGGTTGGTGATCGCTTCGTACTCACGCCCCATGGCCCGCTCCTGCAGCTGCACCACCAGCTCGGTCTGAGCCTGAATGGTCTTGGCGATCACCATCAGTCCGGTGGTTTCCATATCCAGACGGTGCACAATGCCGGCGCGCGGCACCTGAGCGATCTCCGGGCTGTGATGCAGCAATGCATTCAGCAAGGTACCGTCAGGGTGGCCCGGTGCAGGATGCACTACCAGCCCGGCCGGCTTATTGATCACCATAATGTCATCATCTTCGTAGACAATATCCAGCGCAATATCCTGCGCCTGGTGCTGATCAATCACGTCCAGCTCGGTATCAATACGGATCGTTTCGCCACCGAACAGTTTGTCACGGGTGCGTTTTTCGGCTCCGTCGACTGTCAAGGAACCATCTTTAATCCAGCCCTGCAGGCGGGAACGGGAGAAATCGGGAAACAGTTGCGCAACGGCCTGATCGAGGCGTTTGCCAACCAGCTCATCACCGACCTGAGCTTCTAGCTGAATTTGTTCTGACATCGGAATCTAATAAGAAATCTGCGGAAACTTTGGCTTGGGTAGGGGTTGTGTTTAAATAGACCGCAGCGGATCAATACCACAACATCTGTTGCACCCAGTATAACTGTTACGGCGTCAGACTACATCGAGATTTCATTGGATGCGTTTAACCAAAATTATTGCTGTTGCTGCTCTGAGTACCCTGCTTGCTGCCTGTTCCTCCAATGATCGCAAAGAACTGACCGATATCCCGGAGCCGGAACTTTATGAGCAGGCCCTGAGTGCACTGGAAGCAGAAAACTATGTGCTGGCCACCGAAAAGCTGGAGCTGCTGGAAGCCCGCTACCCGTTTGGCCGCTACTCCGAACAGGCCCAGCTGGAGCTGATCTACGCCTATCACAAGAACAACGAGTCCAGTTCGGCACGGGGCGCAGCCGACCGCTTTATCCGCCTGCACCCGAACCACGAGAACATCGACTACGCCTACTACATGATGGGCCTGACCGCCTTTGAGCAGGACCGTTCCTTCTTCGTACGCTTCCTGCCGCTGGATGAGCATACCCGTGACCCGGGCGCGGCGCTGGATGCTTTCGAAGCCTTTAATACCCTGCTGCGCCGTTATCCGGACAGCCAGTACGCACCGGATGCCCGCCAGCGCATGGTGGCCCTGAAGAACCGCCTGGCAAAACACGAAGTCCATGTCGCGCGTTTCTATATCCAGCGCGGTGCCTATGTGGCTGCCGCCAACCGCGGACGCTATGTGGTAGAGAATTATCAGGAAACCCCATCCACCCCGGATGCACTGGCAGCCATGGTCGAGGCCTACGGCCTGCTGGGGCAGAACGATCTGGCTCAGTCCAGCCTGGAAGTCCTGAAGTCCAACTTCCCGGAGTATGACTATAAACCGGTGAAACGGCCCGAGAAGACCCTGCTGGATGCCGCTACGTTCGAGCTGTTCCGCGATGACCCGGAAAGCTGATCCCTGACGCATTAAGCTCATAAAAAGAAAAACCCGGCCTCTTCGAAGCCGGGTTTATTTTTTCTCTCAGATCGCCATCTGTCACTACAGCCCGCTCCGGGGCGTCTAATCCCGTAGCAGCCGCGACAAACCGGGATAGTATAGCAGCTGAAGCCCTGACAGAATGGAGAATGCCTAAGGCTCTCGGTCAGAATTACTTGGCCTGTCCCGTTTCCCGTCCGGGGGAATTTCCCCGCGCAGCTGAATCCCTTAGAATGATGGCTGTCCCCCAGTTTCGCTCATATTCTTTTGCGGAGAACATGCCCCATGCAGGCACAGGAAATCATCAACGAGATGCGCGTGCTTCCACAGATCGACCCGGAAGCCGAAATCAGCCGTCGCATCGACTTTATCAAGCACACCCTGAAACAGTCGGGCCTGAAACATCTGGTACTGGGGATCAGCGGTGGCGTCGACTCCACCACCTGCGGCCGCCTGGCCCAGCTGGCGATAGAGCAGCTCAACCAAGAAGCCGGTAGCGACAGCTATAAGTTTATTGCCGTACGCCTGCCCTACGGTGTGCAGATGGATGAGGATGATGCCCAGACCTCGCTGCAGTTTATCCAGCCCTCCTCTGTCGTGACCCTCAATGTCAAACCGGCCGCCGACGGTATCCACGAAGAGACGCTGGCTGCCCTGCAACAGCAGTCGCTGCTGAATGCCAGCGAGGGCACCATCGATTTCTCCAAGGGGAACGTCAAGGCCCGTGCCCGCATGGTGGCACAGTACCATCTGGCCGGTATCCTCGGCGGCCTGGTGCTGGGGACCGATCACTCGGCGGAAAATGTGACCGGTTTCTACACCAAGTGGGGCGACGGTGCCTGTGACCTGGCCCCGTTGTTTGGCCTCAGTAAGCGTCAGGTTCGCCTGCTGGCCAAGACCCTGGGTGCGCCACTGTCACTGGTCGAGAAAACCCCGACCGCCGACCTGGAATGCCTGGCACCGCAGAAGGCAGACGAGCATGCCCTGGGCCTGAGTTACGACGAACTGGATGACTTCCTCGAAGGCCAGCCAGTCAGTGCCGCGGTGACAGAACGGGTGATTGAGATCTACAACAAGACTCAACATAAACGCCAGCCGATTCCGACGATCTACGACTAGGCTGTCGGTAAGACAAGAAAGGCGCCATCAGGCGCCTTTCTTTTTGGCCGGTCAGTAGCCGGTATCAGCTTTGTTCCAGGCGAGCTGACAGTTCATAGGGGGTCGGGTCAATAATCGGCTGCCGTCCCAGTAACAGATCAGCCTGCAACCGGGTCGAAGCCGGTGCCAGTACCAGCCCGTTCCGGAACTGGCCGGCGTTCACATGCAGGTTGCGATAGCCTGGCAACGCCCCGATATAAGGGATACCTTCAGGCGAACCCGGACGCAGGCCACACCAGTGGTGTTCGACCTCATATTCAGCCAACTGCGGCACTATATTCAGTGCGGTCTCATACAAGGATGCCCGCGCTTCTTCGGTGGTCCCTTTCTCAAATCCGGTATATTCCAGGGTACTGCCCACCAGCACCCGGCCATCATTGCGCGGGATCACGTAGCGCCCATCCATCAGCACCACCCGGTTCACCAGACCCACCGGCGCCTTAAACAGCATCATCTGGCCGCGCACCGGAGCCACTGGCAGTGTCAGGCCAAGGCTCTCCAGCAACTGGCCGGTCCAGGCCCCGGCCGTCAGAATTGTATCCCCGGCACAGACCCGACCCTGGGATGTTTCCACACCCAGCACCCGCTCGCCTTCCAGAATAAAGCCCTGCACCTGATGGTCTTCCAGCAAACGGATATTGTCGCGCCGCTTCACATCCTCACGCAACGCCCGGCCCAGGCGCGGGTTACGGATACTGGAGACTTCCGGCATCCAGATCGCCTGCTCATGCCCCGGCTTCAGGTTGGGCTCCTTACGGTAGAGAAACTCTGCATCCACCCTCGCCATCGGCCGGTGATACTGTCGCGCCCAGTCCACGGCAGCATCGGCATCGTCCACCGATACCAGAAACATCCCCTTCTGACGCAGCTCCGGATCACAGCCGGTATCCTCCTCCAGCTCCTGCGCCAGATGGACATAGCTACTCTGGGACCAGGTCGCCAACTGGGTCACAGGCTCCTTGTAACGCCAGGGATAGAGCGGTGATACGATCCCGCCCCCCGCCCAGGAGGACTCGCGGGCACACTGTTGCCGATCCAGCAAGGTCACATCCGCACCTGATACCGCCAGCTCACGCGCCAGCATCATGCCGATAACACCACCACCAACAATCAAAAATTCAGACATGGACTACTTATCCTGTATCAGCTATGTGAGTGAAACCGGTATCCACACCAGTCATACCGGGAGCGTAAGACAACATATAACAGACAACGACCATCTGTTGCGAATGGCATCAAGAGTATAAGGAATTCATCCCCTCAAGATGTACCAGATAATAACAATGGGTTACTCCAGCCCACATCAACAAGGTGTACTATTGATCAGTGACAGATCAGGACGATCTTTCACTGTAGTAAAAGACACGATCTGAAAACCGCCTGACACAAGGAGTGTGTTATGCACCAAAACGGCTTTACTCTGGTAGAGCTGATGGTTGTCGTCGCGATTGCGATAATGGTCACAACCATCGGCATCCCCTCGTACTCAGCAATGATCGCTGATATTCGCTCCCGCAGTGTAATTTACCGCCTTAGCAACACACTGATGAAAGCGCGCAACGAAGCGGTCGTGCACCAAACCTTTGTCTCCAGCTGCGGACTGATGGCCGACAACCGCTGTACTTCAAACTGGCACCTGGGTGTCACCACCTTCATCGATCCAAACCACAATGGCCAGCTGGATAGCGGGGAGACGCTGTTACAGGAGTTTCGCCAGGAGCTGTCAGGCAGCCTGCGCTGGCGCAACAGTGCACCGCGTTATCTGCAGTTTGCCGCCAATGGTCGCACCCGTTTCCAGAACGGAAGCTTTGTCTATTGCGATCCTGAGAAGAAGCACCGGCGTAAACTGGTTGTTTACCGTCAGGGGCGGATAAGGATCGAAAGTGATCAGGATAAGATTCCGGTATCGGAGTGCTGATCAGAACACGGGGATCTCAGGTGCTGACAGCATAAGGCCGACCGCACCGGACCTCGGTTAGCGCCAGTCAGTTCCAGCTGGTTTCGCCGGAGTCGGCAAAGTCACCGTCATTATTGGCATCGTGCAGGCGGTTGCCGACCGAATCCAGGCGCAGTTTGCCATCAGCGGCCTGATTACCCTGAGGCGTGGCTTCCAGCACAAAGCAGCTGGCAACTGGGCAGGCGACGGTCGCCGCCACTACACTGATCTTATAGCTGCCTTCAGCGGAGTCGACTCCGGAGGATGCCGAAAAGCCGGCATCGGTCAGGTCGGTGCTATAGGTGCGGTTAGTGTAGAAGGCCCGCTCCATCCGGCTCGCCGCTTCCATCAGCATCGCCTGACCATCGGTGCGGCGGCCATCCCTGACATAATCCACATAGGATGGATAAGCAACGGATACCAGAATCCCCAGAATCGCCACCGCTATCATCAGCTCAATCAGGCTGAAACCCTGCTCTTTCTTCATTTCACTAACCTTAGAGTTTCGGATAGAGACGCTTCCAGGACATCTCACCGGTATTGGACAAAGCATCAACCACTGCCGCCGTATTTTCCTTATTACCGGCCGAGTCACTGGAGGTCAGACCGATGCGGGTCTGGTCGTGATCACTGCTGATATCACTGGCATCATGACGTTTATCATAGTCGTCCCCCAGATGAGCATTCAGCCGGGTCACCAGGGAGCCTCCGAGTTCGACCGAGCTCATATTGACCTCGTCACTACCCGTGCCTTCAGTGCCCAGGATCGGCCGGTCGCTGGCCGTACCGGTGGTATAGTCCACCGCATAGAGCCGGGCATCGCCGCCAAATTCACAAGTGAGGGATGATGGCGCGAAAGTGGTAAAGGCCACCGTGCCACCAATCAGGGTTGCCCGGCCCAGAACACGCTCACCGGCATTGGAGGAAAAGGATTTTTCCCAGCCGCCAACGTTGTATTTGCTGACAACAATTTCCTCCAGCTCCGGCTGGGTCGGGGTGCCATCCAGATCGCTGTGGCTGACGCCACTAAGGGAGCCATCCGCGGTTTTCACCACGGCAGAAGTGACATCCACCAGGCCAGAAGTGGCTGCCCAGGTCAGACTGTCACTGCTATTGACCGGTTCCTTGAGGCCAAACATTTTCTGGGTATCCAGATAGGAAGCATCGGAGCGGGTCAGGAAACGGCCTGAGCCGGCATAAACCCAGCGGTTGTTGCTGTAGTCTATCCCAGCGGTTGGTCGGGCCAGCATCGGTTCGCCCGTGTTGTAGAGCAGACTATCCGCCCATGACGCCAGTGGGTAATAAGTGCTGTTATCGGCCCCATTCTGAATCCGGATACGATGCAGTTTGCCACTCCAGTTTCCCACTGAGCCTGCGGCCGTGCCGAAATAGATTGCATCGGCATGTTCATCCGTATTGAAATCCATCGCCAGCGGGCTGCCGACAAAGCTGTTTGATTCCGACAAGGTCATAACACCGCTGCTACCAAAGCCACTGGCCCATCCCAGATTATTGAGATCAAACAGGAACACCTTGCCTGCCTGGGAGCTACTACCATCAGTGATACCGGTCTTAGTCGCATCCGGTCCCGAACCAAACACCAGGTACCAGCTGTCGCCCATTCGCACCGGTGCCGGGCGTGAGGTAGTAAAACCGAGATTCTCATGGGAGATCTCCGCCAGCAGCTTAGGCGCCTGCTCCGGATCGGTAACATCGAGGATAAAGTAGGAGGAACTCAGGGTCCGGTCAGCAGCGCCGTCGCCATCGGTATCCACCTGCACTGCTCCCCCTCCCAGACGCATCCCGCCGACCAACAAGGTACCCCAGCCAGACGGATGGGTACTGTCACTGGAAAATACCTTGGCATCAAACACCACCGGTTCCAGGTCAACACCAAAGATATGGTTACCCGCCACATTGCCGTAAGAGGGGTCGGTGAGGTATTTCAGGTGCGGTAGCATGGCATAGGGGACATAAGCCCACATCTCCTGCCCCAGTGCAAACTGGCCCGTACCGCTGTAGCCCTTCTTAAAGGTCTTGGTCGAGGATTCAAACCATCCGGCATTAAATCCATGCAACATACCATCGTTGGAGCCAGCATAAACCATATGACGACGATTCTTGTACTTGGCACGAAAAGCAGCATAGCCGGAGTCACCGTGAATAACGTCATAGAAGGCCCGTGGCTCAGCTACCACTACCGGGGTGGCGTTGATCACATCCCCCAGGCGCTTGATCTCAGTAACGCCTTCATCATTCTTTAACTGGCGTGAGCGATAGCCGCTGATCTCCTGGCCACGGATAAAGTTGACGATATTGCTGGCTTCGCTGCTGTCTGCAGCCCCCAGCAACGCCATTCCACGGGCTGAAGTGAAATTGCTGGCAATGAAGTTGAGGGATTCGCTGTTGCTAATGCTCCAGCCGGTCAGGTTACTGCCCGGGTTACTGTCTGTATCCTGCGCCGAGAAGATATAGCGCTTCTGAGTTGAGTCATCGGTATAGGTACGCTGACTGGGGATGCTGGCATTGGCGATGCCGCTCAGCCAGCTGTCGGCATCCCAGACGTAGCCCAGGGTATAGAGCGTCTTTGAGAACTTGGCCTTAGAGCAGACTGTTTTCTCGGCAGCGGTTGGAATATCGGCACTGCTGCTGGCAACATGAGCACGTACCTCTTTCGATTCTGGTTCAGTGCAGTAGGTGATAATGCCATCGACCGAGGTTTCCTCCAGCTTGCCATCACCATCATCTTCCCGAAAATAGCCCGAGGAATCGATAAAGGTACTGTAAATATTACCCGTCCAGGAAACGGAGTCAGTACCACTGGTCTGCTGGTACTGGAACAGGGCCGAGTATTCAGCACCATCACCGGTGGAACTGCTGGCGACTACTGCCGAGGCGCCACCTGAAGCGGCACGGATCTTGATAGAGTCAAAGGCCGCATTCAGCTCTGACGACAGGGATTCTGCATCATTGGCATAGTAGAAGGTATCCGGGCTGCAATCGCCATCGGCATCCCACTCATTGGGGTCACAGGTTCCCCCATCGAGAAAGGTCTGATAGTAGGTCTTAAAGTTAGAGGGATGCGCCGGGTCCGGCTGATGGTTACCTATACCGGAACCATCAGTGCCGGTATCGATAAAGCCGCCATTAGCTGCCGCTTCGCGCATACGCTTGGTGGAGGTATTGTTACCTTCATTTTCACCCAGAGCAGCGTAAACGTAGTAACTGATAATCTCCTGATGACCGTCCAGGTCGCTACGACAGTCATTGTTCCGAATCTGCCAGGCGATATCATCCAGCATCTCATTCAGGGTGCCACCATCGCTATCGCCTTCGTCGAGACCTGAGGGATGACCACTACCATCCCAGTCCTTGTAGGGTGCGCCATCATTAAAGTGCAGCACAAAGGTCTTGGCACATTCCAGCTTGGCACTGTACTCCGGGTAGTAGTATGGATCCCAGTCCGTTGAGGTTTGAAAAGCCGGATACTTGGCACTGCTGCTCGAGCCATCCTCATACTCAGGGGTAGACGCAGGCTTACCACTGCCACCTGTGGCATTGCCCTGGCTGGCATAGCCCCAGATCTCATAAAGGGTTTCAGCGATCGGTGTGGTACCCCAGATCAGCGGGTGATCTTCGATAGCGGTAATAATATTGTCCAGTGCATTGGGTGCCCGCACATCAGTTCTCAGGCAGATATCATCATTCGACTGGGCACTGGTCGCTTTTGTCACATCGGGATAGCAGGGATAGAAGGTGCCGCCATGTACCGTATTACCGGTATAGATGCTGGTTGGCGATTTATTCTGATCGTAATTGTAGACCGCCAGGCCAAAACGAATCGCAGCCGAGTTTTCCTGGATAATGCCGGTGGGCTCCTGATCCAGTGCGATCTGAATCCGGTAGTTGCTGGTCCCTACTGCGGCAAGATAACCCACAACTTCATTACCATGCCCGCGCTCGTTATCATCCGACTTTTCCTCCGATATCTGTACATCGACCTGAGATGCGCTCCAGACGCCGTTAGCAAAACGCACATTCGCCGGATCAACATCATTGCTGGTCTGCATCGAAGCGGCAAAGTGCGGCGCATCGGAGAAAGTCACGCTGAAATCCAGCGTATCCCAGTTTTCATCCACCGACGGCATAGTGCCAATCTCCAGCGGGATCGACTGGCCATTATAGTCGACTGCGCCGGTATGCTTTTCGATGGCGATATAGTTCACATCTTCATGGGTATGCGCGCCCTCTGCTTCTTCCTCCTGCATTTTAAGATCAAAGGAGCTATCACTGACATTGTGAACGCGGAGATGCACAGCATCCGAGCCGTTATAACTGCTCACACCGGCAAAAATAACCGGATCGGTCACACCGGAGATCGCAACCGATGTTCCGCCACTGAAACTGCTTTCCGACGGCAGCAACGTATTGTTGGTATTGACCGAGCCGGCATCAAAATTGAGTGATCCACCGCTACTCAGGGGAATACTATGCTCACCCTCTTCGGCGACCAGATAGATCAGATCCTCAGTGGTGTGATTGCCATCTCTGTAGTTATATTCCTGCAACCGTATCTCAAAGCCGGTAGAGGTCACGTTACGTACCCGGGCTACCGTCGGATCACCGCCGTTAAAGGACACCGCTGTCGCCACCACGACCGGACTGGTATAGCTGTTTGCAAAACTGACACTGTGCCAGGGAGGCTCGCTGCCATCATCATTCTCATTCCAGTCCATAGTGACGCGGCCCACTTCGAACTTATCACTCAGCGCAGTCACAGCCGTGTTGACGCTGGTCGTCAGGGAAATACGACCTTCACTGATCAGGAACTCTGAGTTGTTAGCGAAGCTGCTGGGTGTGAACTGCGAAGAGCTGCTGTAGGCCTTGCGGAAGGTATAGTCCTGCGGTTCATCCTGCGCTTCCAGCACATAGTAGGTGGACGCGGTCCCGGTAAGGTTCATGGTTTCGCCGGCACGATCTGTCACCTTACCGCCCACCATGACCTTACGGATAACGTCGATGCGGCGCATGGTCATCCAGTTAAGGAAGTTGCCGTTCCACTCATTACTCGCCAGAGTGCCGGTAATATCACCGCTACCGCCGAGGGCACCCGTTTCATAAAAGACACCATGAGCACCGTTATAGGCGTACTTTTTCTCGCTGTCGAAGTAGCCGAAATAACGCTTGGTCTGGACAAAGTCATTATGCAATACAGTCTTCCAGCCACCGTCCTTATCAGCATAAGCGGTTGCCTTCATGCTGCCGGATATATCCATCGCAATAATCACATTTGGCTTGCCCGTTTCCGACGCCAGGAAAGGAGGTATAGCGGTAAAATCAGCCGTAGTTGCCGCCTGTATGCTGGAGACCTGAATACAGAGAATCAGGGTAATGACTACGCGGAAAATTCGGGACAGAATCATCTATAAACTCCCTTTATTGATTCTGAGGATCAGTGACAATCTGGGAACGCATCTCACTGGCGGTGGTTACAGTCGCACCACCGGTAGACGTCGCCTGACTGACAATGGCGTAATGCGTCCAGTAAACATTGGTTGAGCCCGGCGCAAGGCGGGCATTATCCTGTAACCGCACCACCCAGCCGTTGGCGTCGATCGCAGAACCGGGCTTACCGGATTGGGCCGATACGGTGTAAGTCGCATCCTTATCGATACTGGTCAGATCGGTAAAGTCGATACTACTGCTGGTCTCAGTGTTGGCCATCGCCAGGTTAGTGCCGTTTTTTTCAGTACCGTGATCGGTAATCGACATTGAGGCATCCTTGCCAGACCAGTCGCCCTCTTCGATATAGTTTTCCAGGGATGCAACCAGCTGGCGGCGACCGGCTTCAGACGCTTCAAAGGCGTTGGCCTCAAAGGCCATATTGGCACTGATACGGTAATCCATCGTGGCGCCGCCCATGGAGTTGACCGCGACCATGGTAATCACCAGAAGAAAGAGCATACCGGTGACCAGAATATAGCCACCCTCTCGCTGCGATCGAAGTTCTGCCATTTCCCTATCCTCGATTTCGTAGCTGAATGACGCGGGTATAGATCTTACGCCGGTAATGCTGGTCAGCACTGCTGACATCCACTGTCTGGCTACCGCTACCCATATAGCTGCCGATGCTGTAACTGGTCTGCGCTTCGGCTGCGCTGTCCTTCTCCAGGCTGCGGGTAACCAGCGCAACACGGACACTTCGAACATCATCCCAGTCGGTTACCGCGGATGCGTCGCCATAAGTGTCCGCCATATTATCCCCTGTGCTATCCCAGCCATACTCGAGCTGCAGGTTTTCAACACCGGAAACCAGAGGTTCAGATTTAAATTTAGTGCCGGAAATAGCCAGTCGGTATAACGTCGGGATATCCGGATCTTCACTGCAATCCGAAGTTTGACAAGGAGAGACATAATAGAGCTCTGTAGTATACGGATAACTATAGGTCGTATCCGATTCTGTCACCGAGGTAGAGCTGGATTCCTTATCCCGGAACACCTCGGCCTCATAGGTGGAGACATTGGAGCGTAAATAGAAGTTATCATCGCTGGCGCTGCCAGGTGCGGCCTTTTTCATGCCAAAGGTACTGGCATAACGTACCACTAACATATCGGTCTGGCTGCGATATTCGCTGCTCGATATACAGTTCAGGGGGGCGGTACTTCCTCCCTCGTATCCCTGAACACTGGTTGCGACGCTGACTATCCAGGATTCAGTGCAGGAGCCATCCCCGTCTTCAAGGTCAGCAATATTCGAATGAAGGGTTATATTCTCAGCCTCAACCCCGCCCCAATGACCGGCCATCTGGATACTTTCGGACATAATATCCAGCGCATAACGGCCGTTTTCCTGCAGCAGGCCTATATCTGAAGTAAGGCGATGAGTGTTCTGGCTGGCGACGACGGCAGCGATCAGTCCACCCATCATAACCATGCCGATAGTCAGGGCAACCATCATCTCGATCATCGACATGCCACGCTGCAGGTACATCTGCGGCCCTGAGATCATAGCTCTACCCTCAGATCAAAACGTCCATTCACAGTTGCCGCGCCATCTTCGCGCTGCCGGTCTTGCCAGGTAACACTGACAATAAAAGCGCTGCCTGTCCGGCTTAGCGAGCCTCCGCCTCCCGGCAGCTGTGTCGTTATATCACCGAACCAGTCATTAACATCCTTTTGCGCCCGTTCAGCAGCACTGCAGCCGGAAGCACAGTTTTTTGAGCTCTCGGACGCCGCACTGGCACCGTTATAGACCGCCCCGGTCAGGGCTTCATCGGAATTCGCCCGCAGCCGGTCCGCCATATCCTGGGCAAGCACCACTGCATCGGAGAGGGACTGGGAGTTACTGAGCGTGACCGTACTGCTGCTTTGCAGGGCGAGCAGCCCCAGCATCCCGATGGAAAACACCACCAGCGCGATCAGTACTTCAAGTAGAGAAAAGCCTTTCTGATTCCCTGAAAGCTTCATAGTCAGTTACATGTCAGATCTGAGTTAACAAGACGTCCGGTAGCAAAGAGCTCGAGACGGGTTCCGGTTTCACCGCTGCGGTCATAGCAAAAGTCGAAGCGCTCTGTCACATCGGGCCTGCCGGTCGAACTATAGACAAAACCGGCCTGGCTGTTGACGGCCTTCACTTCAATCGGACTATCACTGGAGCTATGCTGCTGGATGATGGTCTCAGCGCTGTCGATCACACCATCCGAATCAGCGTCGATATAAACACTCCAGCCGTCATCCCAGCTGGCGCCGGTGCGCTGCATGCGAATCTCAGTGCGCCGTTTCAGTGCTTCACTGCGGGCGATACGCGCCGAGGCCACGAAGCTATTAACCTGGGCGGCAATCCTGTTATCGCGGATCATATCTGTAAACGAAGGTACCGCGATTCCCATCAAGATAGAGGCAATCGCCACGACGATCATTAACTCGACCAATGTGAAGCCCCTCTGACCTTTCAGGCTCAACACTGAAACCTCCTGTTACTGCGTCAACTATGACCGGTTCCGGTAGCCACCGCAGGCTACAATGAAGCGCTCCCTGACCACTAACGGTCAAACAGCCTAACCCATATTGACCGCCCTGTACTCGGTCATTTTTCTGTCATCCACACGTACAGGGTAAAGCCTCAGGGACTACGAAGAATTACCTATACGATAAACCACTACAAACTCTAGCCTGTTTTAGCTCCAGATTCAAAACGGTTGTTTGAGCCAAATCACAGGTAATAAAAAACCAGTGCCGGGCACTGGTTTTTTGTTTGTCAGATCAGGCTTCTTCGACCTGAAGGATCTGCACTTCGAAGGTGATCGCCTTGCCGGCCAGCGGATGATTGAAATCCACCTGCACATTGTCATCGTTGTAATCGAGAATGACACCGGGCAGTTCACCGCTGCCGGCATCGGCAAAAGAGATCACCAGGCCCGGCTCCAGTTCCATATCCTTGAACTGTGCCCGCGGGATACGCTGAATATTGCTGGGGTTATGGGCACCAAAGCCTTTCTCAGGACTGATGCTCAGTGCCTCGGCATCTCCCGCCTTTAGTCCGAACAGGGCCTGTTCGAAGCCTTCCAGCAGGTTACCGTCACCGACGGTAAAGGTAGCCGGGCTGCCTTCAAAATTGGAGTCCACCAGCTGACCATCGTCCAGCTTGATTGCGAAATGCAGCGTCACCGTCTTACCGGGACCGATTACCAGATCACTCATTTGTTACCATCACTTTTTTCGGCAATATCCTTATCCTGGGAGTTGAGCAGCATATCGCCGATCAGCACCATCGCCCCCAAGGTAATTGCGGTATCAGCCAGATTAAAGGCCGGGAAGTAGTAACCAGCATAGTGAAACGACAGAAAGTCAATCACATAGCCATACACCACCCGGTCATAGAGGTTACCCAGGGCCCCGCCCAGTACCAGCGACAAGGCCAGTCCCAGCCACCATTGGGAACGCGGCGTGCGGCGTAGCCATTGCACCAGGAAGATGCTGACCGCAACCGCAATCAGGGCAAAAAACCAGCGCTGCCAGCCACCGGCGGTTGCCAGAAAGCTGAACGCTGCACCTTTGTTATAGAGCAGCGTCAGGTCAAATACCGGCAAGACATATTCCGGCACGCCGTAGCTCAGCAGTCTGTCGGCCAGTTGCTTGGTAATAAAGTCCAGCACGAACATCAGTCCGCTGAGCCAGAGCCAGACCAGCCCGCTACGGGGCTGGTTGTGATCGCTAGCGGTCATCAGGCGAAGCTGCGACTCTCGCCTTCACCGGCGACGTTTTCCACACAGCGACCACAAAGGGCATCGTGTTCTGCCTGACTGCCCACATCTTCGCGGTGGTGCCAGCAGCGTTCGCACTTAGCCGCATCGGTTTTCACCACGCTGACTTTCATGCCGGCTACTTCGGTATCTGCAGCATCCGCTGCATCCGTCAGTGGCAGTACCTTAGCCTGGGACGTAATCAGTACGAAACGCAGCTCGTCACCCAGTTTGTTCAGCTGTGCGGTCAGGGCTTCGTCGCAGTAGAGGGTTACCTCTGCTTCCAGGCTGGCCTTGAGGTTGCCGGCATTACGCTGGGTTTCCAGCTCCTTGTTAACGGCGGTCTTCACGGCCATTACCTGATCCCAGTATTCGCGTCCCAGCACTGCATCGGCCGGAAGTTCTGTCAGGCCCTGATACCAGGTTTCCAGATGCACGGATTCGCTACGCTCACCCGGCAGCTGCTGCCAGATCTCGTCGGCGGTGAAGCTGAGGATCGGAGAGATCCAGCGGCTCAGGGCTTCGACGATATGGTACAGCGCACTCTGGCAGGAACGGCGGGCATGACCCTCCGCTGCTGCGGTGTACTGACGGTCCTTGATGATATCCAGGTAGAAGCTACCCATATCCTGAGAACAGAACAGAGAGATCTTCTGGTATACGGAAAGGAATTCGTACTGGGTGTAATGCTGCTGCAGTTCCGCCTGCAGTTTGGCCGCGCAATCCACCGCCCAACGATCCAGCTCGACCATATCCTCAACAGCCACCAGGTGCTGTTTCGGATCGAAACCGTTCAGGTTTGCCAGCAGGAAGCGGGAGGTGTTACGGATACGACGGTAAGCATCGGCGGCGCGCTTGAGGATCTCATCAGAGCAGGTCATCTCACCGCTGTAATCGGTCGATGCCACCCACAGGCGCAGGATATCGGCGCCGTACTTGTTCATGACTTCCTGTGGCGCGACCACGTTGCCCAGGGACTTGGACATCTTGCGGCCCTGACCATCCACGGTAAAGCCGTGAGTCAGAACCTGCTTGTACGGAGCATGACCGTTGATGGCGATACCGGTTTTCAGCGAGGACTGGAACCAGCCGCGGTGCTGGTCGGAGCCTTCCAGATAGAGATCTGCCGGCGAACGCAACTGTTCGCGCTGGTCCAGTACAGAAGCATGGGTCACACCGGAGTCAAACCATACATCCAGCGTATCGGTAGTCTTGGTGTAGTTATCGGCTTCATCACCCAGCAGTTCGGCCGCATCCAGCTCGAACCAGGCATCGATACCCTCTTTCTCCACACGCTGCGCAACCTGCTCAAACAGCTCGGCGGTGTTCGGGTGCAGTTCCTGAGTCTCTTTATTGATAAACAGGGTGATCGGCACGCCCCAGGTACGCTGACGGGAGACACACCAGTCCGGGCTCTGTTCGACCATCGCTTCAATGCGGTTCTGGCCCCAGCTCGGGAACCACTGAACATCATTTTTGATCGCCGCCAGGGCATCGTCCTTCAGGCCTTTCACGTCCATACTGATAAACCACTGTGGCGTCGCACGGTAGATCAGAGGTGTCTTGGTACGCCAGCAGTGTGGGTAGCTGTGCTGGAACTTATGTTCCAGAACCAGGCGATTCTTTTCTTTCAGCACCTCGATCACCAGCGGATCGACCTTGTAGACATGCTGACCGGCAAACTGACCCGCCGCCTCGACGAAGACACCTTTGTCATCGACCAGGTTCAGGGTGCCAATACCGTACTGACGGCCGACATCAAAATCTTCCACGCCGTGGTCGGGTGCAGTATGCACAGCACCGGTACCGGCATCGATCGTAACGTGATCACCCAGGATCACCGGCACCTGCTTATCAACAAACGGATGCTGCAACTGCTGGCTTTCCAGCGCCTGGCCCTGACAACGACCTACCACCTGGTAGTCTGCGACACCATAGCGCTGCATGGCACTTTCCAGCAGGCCCGCCGCCAGCAGGATGCGCTCGGCACCGTTGCCCAGATCAGCTTGCACCAGTACGTAGTCCAGCTCGGCATTCAGGGATACCGCCTGGTTGGATGGCAGGGTCCACGGGGTAGTGGTCCAGATCACGACGGAGAGCTCACCTTCGCCACCGTTGTTTTCCAGCATAAAGGCATTCAGGAACGCGGTTTCATCCACCGGTGCGAAACGCACATCGATGGCGATAGAGGTCTTATCCTGATATTCCACTTCCGCTTCCGCCAGTGCAGAAGCACCAACAACACTCCAGTACACCGGCTTGTAGCCTTTGACCAGATGGCCATTGGCGGCGATCTTGCCCAGCGCACGGATAATGTTGGCTTCGGTATCGAAGTTCATGGTCAGGTATGGATTTTCCCAGTCACCCTGAACACCCAGACGGATAAAGTCCTGTTTCTGACCATCAACCTGCTTGTGGGCATAGTCGCGGCACTTCTGGCGGAACTCTTTAAAGGAGACCTTATCACCCGCTTTACCGATCATGGTTTCGACCTTGTGCTCGATCGGCAGACCGTGACAGTCCCAGCCCGGCACATAAGGCGCATCAAAGCCGCTGATATTGCGCGACTTGACGATAATATCCTTGAGGATCTTGTTTACCGCGTGACCGATATGGATATTGCCGTTGGCGTATGGAGGGCCGTCATGCAGAATAAATTTTTCACGACCGGCACTGATCTCGCGAATCTTCTGGTAAAGGTCCATCTGCTGCCAGCGCTTCAGCATCTCTGGCTCGCGTTTGGCCAAATTGCCGCGCATCGGAAAAGCCGTTTCCGGCAAGTTCAGTGTTGCTTTGTAATCGGTCATGATGGTTGTTTCCGCATTAGTCTTCTCAGGCCTGATCCGCAAAAAACGCTCGGGCCACTTCGATATCGTCAAAAATCTGTTGTTTCAGCTGCTCCAGTCCGTCGAACTTCTGCTCCGGACGGATAAAGTGGCTGAATTCCACACTCAGCAGCTGACCGTAAAGGTCTCCCTTGAAGTCAAACAGGTGGGATTCCAGTACCGGCTGTAAACCATTCACTGTCGGCCGCATGCCCACGTTACAGATACCCTGCAACGGCGCCGCGCCACGGCGAAAAACCCGTACGGCATAGACGCCACGCAACGGACAGGGAAAGCGGTGCATCCGCACATTGGCGGTGGGTGTACCCAGCTGACGGCCCAGTTTCTGGCCATGCATTACCCGACCGCTGACCCGGTAGGGCCGTCCCAGCAATTCAGAGGCCAGCGCCAGCTCATTATGCTGCAGCGCTTCACGGATACGGCTGCTGCTGACCCGTTCGGCTTCCAGTTCAAAGGTTGCCGTATTGACCACAGAAAAGCCAAAACGCTCGCCAGCGGCGCAGAGCATGCCGTAGTCGCCGGAGCGGTCACACCCGAAGCGGAAGTCATCCCCGACCACAAAGTAATTCACCGCCAGTCCTTTCAGCAGTAACTCCTCAACAAAGGCGTCAGCCGACATATTACGCAGACGCTCGTTGAAGCTGAGGCAAAGCACCCGGTCGATCCCTTCCGCTTCCAACAGCCGGACTTTCTCACCGAAACGGGTCAGTCGTGGCGGTGCCTGGTCACCGGCAAAAAACTCACGGGGCTGTGGCTCGAAAATAATCACTACCGATGGCAGACCGAGCTCGTGCGCTTTATCTTTCACCTGCTGCAGCACACGACGGTGCCCCCGATGCACGCCATCAAAGTTACCGATGGTCGCCACGCAGCCGCGATGCTTATCGCGCAGATTATGTAAGCCTCGAATCAGTTCCATAGGTTTCTTGCCACAACCTTAAACAAACGCGGGATTATAGCCTGTTTAACCAGCGCCGAATACCACCGCAGCGCTGGCTACGCAAGCCTTCAGAAAGCCAATCAGCTGTGGCGCAGATGTCGCATACGCAAACCCAGCAGTAACAGGGTGATCAGATAAGCCCCCACTCCGGCCAGCACCAGCAGCGTCATCTGCAGCGCCCGGTCGGCAATCGGCCATGACAGCCACTGCTCCGTAGCCGGCACCATAAGCAACACCACCATAATCATAGCGCCATTAGCCGCTAACATCCGGCCCAGCGCAGCGGCCCAACCGGGCTGCCAGCTGAAAACACCACTTTTCAGCAACCCATATAGCAGCAGCCCGGCATTCAGGAACGCCGACATGGAGGTCGCTGCCGCCAACCCGACATGCTGCAAGGGGCCGATCAGGATCAGGTTAAACACCATGTTCGCTACCGCAGCCTGAATACCGATCTTCACCGGCGTCCTGGTGTCCTGACGGGAGAAATAGCCGGTCGCCAGCACCTTGATCAGCATAAAGGCCAGCACACCTACGGCATAGGCCCGCAGGCTCATCGCCGCCATCAGGATATCCCGCTCCTGCAGGGCACCGTAGTGGAACAGGGTGATCAGCAGCGGCTCAGATAGCAGGAACAACGCTGTCGCCGCGGGTAAGCCAATCAGCAGCACCATCCGCATCGCCCAATCCAGCGTACCGGCGAAGTGTTGCGGGGATTTTTCGGCATGCTTGCGTGATAGACTTGGCAGGATCACCGTGGCAATGGCGATACCAAACACCCCCAGCGGCAACTCTGCCAGCCGATCGGAATAGTAGAGCCAGGAGACACTGCCGGTTTGCAGGAAGGACGCCAGCACTGTATCCAGCAGCAGGTTGATCTGAGTGACTGAAACCCCGAACAGCGCCGGCACCATCAGCTTCAGTATCCGCTTGACCCCTTCGTGATCACGCTGAATCGCCGGTACCGGCAACAACCGCAGCTGCGACAGAAACGGCAGCTGAAACATCAGCTGTACGATTCCCGCAATCATCACTCCCCAGGCCAGTGCCAGTACCGGGGGATCGAATAACGGACTGAGCAGCACCGCCGATCCGATCAGGGAGAGGTTCAGCAACACCGGTGTAAAGGCAGGTACGGCAAAGCGGCCGTAGCTATTGAGGATAGCCCCGGCAAACGCCGTCAGCGAGATCAGCAACAGATAGGGGAAAGTGATCCGCAGCATATCCACCGCAAGATCAAACTTCTCGCCACCCTCAAGGTAGAATCCCGGCGCAAACAGCATCGCCAGCAGGGGCGCACCCAGCACCGCCAGCGCAGTGATCAGTATCAGTACCGAGCCCAGCGTACCCGCCACCGCATTTACCAGCGCCTGTACCGCTCCCAGGTCACGCTGACTGCGGTACTCCGACAGCACCGGTACGAAAGCCTGGGAAAAAGCGCCTTCCGCAAACAGGCGGCGCAGAAAGTTAGGGATCTTGAAAGCAACAAAAAAGGCATCGGCACTGCCTGAGGCGCCGAAGTAACTGGCGACCACCACATCGCGCACCAGACCCAATATGCGTGACAGCATGGTCATGATGCCAACCACGCCGCTGGAACGCAGCAAACTGGATGATTTCCGGGTTGTCGACTCGGTTTCTGCCACCTCAGGACCCTCTGTACGCTTAAGTTGGCGAAATATTACCCTATGCAGAGAAAATTACCCGGTTTTTTATTGACAACCCTCAGCCAAAGCGGAATAATCTCGGGCCTTAATTTCGGGGCCACGCGCCCTTTTGAGTCAACCGTTTATATAGGAGCCGGACTGTGGCAAACTCCGCAGGTTCTCGTAAACGTGCTCGCCAGGCGGAGAAGCGTCGCCAGCATAACGCTAGCCTCCGCTCCATGGTACGCACATACATCAAAAAAGTTATCAAAGCTATTGATGCAGGCGATCAGTCTGTAGCTGCTGAAGCATTCAAAACTGCTCAGCCAGTACTGGACAGCTCTGTAAACAAAGGCATCTTCCCTAAAAATAAGATTGCCCGCGTTAAGAGCCGCCTGAACGCCAAAGTTAAAGCAATGGCGTAATAGCAGGTAACCTGAAAAAACCGGCCACGGCCGGTTTTTTTATGCCCGAAATCTGGCAATCCACACCCCGCAGACACAAAAAAGGCGACCTACACAGCCGCCTCCTGACAATCACTACGCCCTGCAACTCAGCGCGTCACACGATCACTCAGCGCCAGGTTATCCCGGTGCACCAACTCACCCTCTCCGATATACCCCAGGATCGACTCAATCTTCGAGGTCGGCTTGCCGATAATCTGCTTCGCTTCAGCCAGATCATAATTCACCAGGCCGCGCGCGACGATGGCATCATCTTCATCCACCATCAGCACCATCTCACCGCGCAGAAACTTACCGGAGACTGACTTAACCCCCGCCGGCAACAGGCTCTTACCACCTTTCGTCAGCGCCCTGACCGCCCCCTGATCCAGCACCAGCATCCCCTTAGCCTGCAGATGCCCGGCGATCCAGCGCTTACGCGCCGCCTCCGGCTCACAGTCAGGAACCAACAAGGTTCCCAGCTCCTCACCCGCCTTCAGGCGCGTCAGTACGTTTTCTTCCCGACCACTGACAATCACCGTATCAGCACCGGAGCGCGCCGCCAGCTTGGCTGCCCGCACTTTAGTCGCCATACCGCCACGCCCGAGGCGACCTCCGCCGCCCGCCATCGCCTCCAGCGCAGGATCACCGGCATTGCCCAGCGATACGAACTTAGCCCGGGGATTTTTACGCGGATCTTCCTCATACAACCCCTGCTGATCCGTCAGGATGATCAGGCCATCAGCCTCCACCAGGTTCGCGACCAGCGCCCCCAGGGTATCGTTATCACCGAAATTGATCTCCTGCGTCACCACAGTATCGTTTTCGTTAACCACCGGCACCACCCCCAATTCAATCAGGGTGCGCAGCGTAGCGCGGGCATTCAGATAACGGGTACGATCTGAATGATCTTCGTGGGTCAGCAGAATCTGCGCTGTATGCGCACCGTGGCGGGCAAAGTTGGTTTCATAAGCCTGCACCAGACCCATCTGCCCAACCGCCGCGGCAGCCTGCAGCTTATAGATCTCATGCGGTCGCTCCGCCCACCCCAGCCGGGTCATACCTTCAGCAATAGAGCCGGACGACACCAGCACCAGCTCCATCCCCTGGCGACGCAGCTCCGCCAACTGATCCACCCAGTGGGCGATCGCCTTGAAATCCAATCCTTCACCATCATTCGTCAGCAGCGCACTACCAATCTTTACAACCCAGCGCTTCCCTGACTTCAGCTTATTCCGCTCGACTGCCACGGTGATACCTCACACCTTATTCACGTACCCATTCAACTTCGACGTCATAATCATCATCATCGAAGTCATCATCCAGATCATCTTCCTTACGGCGGTGCTGAATCGCACGCAGCTGCTCGATACGCTCCCGCGCCTCGGCATCAATTGTCGCCCGCACTTCCGCTTCCTGCTCCAGCAATTCAGGATTCTCGATGATCGCTTCCTGACGCGCATCCAGATGAATCTGAATATCACGCACCAGCACATCAGTACCCTGCTTGCTGATCGCAGCGATACGGTACACCGGACCTTCCCAGCCCAGCGCATCAATCACCGCCTGACAACGTTCTTCCAGCTCATCTTCCGGTACCATATCAACCTTGTTCAGCACCAGCCAACGAGGCTGCTCGGCCAGTGTCGGGCTAAACAGGTTCAGCTCGGATACAGCAATCGCGGCAGCTTCCGCCGGAGAGATATCATCCCAGGGCGCCAGATCCACCAGGTGCAGCAGGATACGGTTTCGCGCCAGGTGACGCAGGAAGCGAATCCCCAGCCCCGCCCCTTCAGCAGCACCTTCAATGATGCCCGGGATATCCGCCACCACAAAGCTGCGATGACGCTCGGTACGCACCACACCCAGACTAGGCACCAGAGTGGTAAACGGATAGTTCGCCACTTTAGGCGTGGCGGCAGACACGGCCCTTACGAACGTGGACTTGCCGGCATTCGGCAGACCCAGCAAACCCACATCCGCCAGCACCTTCAGCTCCAGCTTCAGGTTACGGGTTTCACCCAGCGAACCCTTGGTATGCTGGCGTGGCGCACGGTTAACACTGCTCTTAAAACGGGTATTGCCCAGGCCATGAAAACCACCCTGAGCCACCTTAGCCTCCTGACCCACCTTGGTCAGATCAGCCAGAACCTCATCAGTATCAGTATCTATGACAGTCGTGCCCACCGGCACCTTCAGCACCAGATCCTCACCCTTGGCTCCGGTACAGTTACGGCTCATGCCGCCCTGTCCGTTTGCAGCGTTATAACGCCGGGTAAATCGAAAATCGACCAGCGTATTCAGTGACTCATCCGCCAACAGAATAATCGACCCGCCATCGCCACCGTCACCACCATCAGGCCCACCTTTCGGGATATATTTTTCTCGCCGAAAACTCATGCAACCGTTACCACCCTTACCGGCTTCAACCGTGATGGTCGCCTCGTCGACAAACTTCATTTGCCACCCCCGAAAGATATTTCTGTATGCTGAAAATTTAGTCCGAATCTCACGACTGAGACTCAGCATTGATACCAATTAGTAGAAACAAAAAAGCTCCGCCTGGGCGGAGCTTTTCAAAATCGATCATCCGATCAGGCAGGAACTACAGTTACGTATTTACGCTTCTGAGGACCTTTAACTACGAACTTAACAACACCATCCGCAGTTGCGAACAGAGTGTGGTCTTTACCGCAACCTACGTTTTCACCGGCGTGGAACTTAGTTCCGCGCTGACGAATCAGAATGTTGCCTGCGATGACAGCCTGACCACCGAAACGCTTAACACCAAGGCGTTTCGACTCCGAGTCGCGACCGTTACGAGTAGAACCACCAGCCTTCTTATGAGCCATTATCTATCTCCTGAGTTCGGTTGAATTACTTAAGCACTGATGCCAGTAATTTTAACTTCAGTGAACCACTGACGGTGGCCCTGACGCTTCATGTGATGCTTACGACGCTTGAACTTCAGGATGTTAACCTTTTTGCCGCGGCCGTGAGTAACTACTTCTGCAGTCACTTTAGCACCGTCTACAGTAGGCAGGCCGACTTTAACATCGTCACCATTGCCAACCAGCAGAACGCGGTCGAACTCAACGTTGGAACCAGCTTCAACAGCCAGCTTTTCCAGTTTCAGAGTCTGACCTTCTTTAACGCGGTACTGTTTACCACCGCTTACGATAACTGCGTACATTTCTTTCTCCGGTTAAGCCCATCCTGCTACTAAAAAGAAACCTACTTCTAATGGCCGAAGCCATATAATAGGGAGCGAATGTTGGATGGGTCAGGGCGCGCGATTATAAAGCAACCAGCAGTTAAACTCAAGTACAATCGCCCCTGCCTTGACAGTCGCAGCCCCGCCACCTAGCATGCGCGCATACCTTTTGTACAAGCACTCCCGACATGCAGCCACATCAGCTAAATCCACAGATCGAACCGCAGTTTGAAGCCGTCAACGATTACATCATTAATCACCTCGGCTCCAATGTTCCGCTGGTTGAGAAAATCGGCCATTACATCGTAGAGAGCGGCGGTAAACGCCTGCGCCCGTTACTGGTGCTGCTGGCGGCCAATGCGGCTGACTACCAGGGGGAAAAGCATATCCCACTGGCGGCGATCATCGAGTTTATCCATACTGCGACGCTGCTGCATGACGATGTGGTCGACAACTCCGACCTGCGCCGCGGTAAAGACACCGCCAATGCCCGCTGGGGCAATGCACCCAGTGTACTGGTCGGCGACTTCCTTTATTCCCGCGCCTTTCAGGTGATGGTTGAGATCGGCTCGATGCCGATTATGGAAGTCATTTCCAACGCCACTAATGTGATTGCCGAAGGTGAAGTTCTGCAGCTACTTAACTGCAAGAACCCCGACACATCAGAAGCCGCCTATATGCAGGTGATTCTGGGCAAGACCGCCATGCTATTTGAAGCAGCAACAGAGGCGGGCGCCATTCTGGCCGATGCCGACAAAGACCAACGCGAGGCCCTGCGCCTCTACGGTCGCCATCTGGGCATCGCCTTCCAGCTGATCGATGATGTGATGGATTACCTGTCAACCGCCGAAGAGATGGGCAAAAACGTTGGCGACGATCTGGCCGAGGGCAAACCAACGCTACCGCTGATCCACGCCATGCGGGAAGCAAAAGAGGAAGACCGCCAGCTGATCCGCCAGGCGATCCGCAAAGGCGGACTGGAAGATCTCCAGCCAATCATGGACATCGTGCGGGCGACAGGGGCCATAGAGTACACCCAGCAGCAGGCACAGCAGCAGGCAGATCAGGCAATTGAAGCACTGCAGGCACTGCCGGCCACCAGCTTCCGTGACACACTGGAACAACTGGCCCATATCGCGGTAAAGCGTAAGCACTGAGCCAGACTGCCGTATAAAAAAAGCCTCGAATGAGGCTTTTTTTATAACTGCCGACGATTAAGTCACTCGATCGCTGAGGCGATAGACCACCTCCACGCGCCCTTTATCGCGCGGATCATCCAGTAACAGTGTTCCCAGCCGCTCAGTCCTGAAACGCCGCTCAAAGAGCCGCTCGACCTCAGGCTGAAATACCGCAAACGGCGGCCCCTGCTCTCCTTCAAACTCCAGCGTTACCAACAGTATCTGAACGCCCTGCGGCAACAGCGCACAGAGCACAGAGCACAGAGCACAGAGCACAGAGCACAGAGCACAGAGCACAGAGCACAGAGCACAGAGCACA
>NZ_JHVJ01000017.1:75007-201845 GCF_000620085.1 Marinobacterium jannaschii DSM 6295
GCACAGAGCACAGAGCACAGAGCACAGAGCACAGAGCACAGAGCACAGAGCACAGAGCACAGAGCACAGAGCACATCAGCATATTGCTGCCGCATCATCGCAGGCAGGGCAATCAGGGCCGCCCGGTCATAGACTGCAGCCACACCCGCTAACTGATCTGCGCTCAAGGCGAAGAAGTCACCACAAAGAATATCGGTCTCCGCTGACTGGAAGTGTATAAAGGCACCTTGCCGATCCTCCGAGCAGGCCAGCTCTGCCTCAGCAAAATAGCTACGGCAGGCGCGTTCACTCAACTCACTACCCAGCACGGCATACCCCTGTCCGGCCAGCCACATCATATCCCGGCTTTTGCCACAAAGAGGGACGAACACCCTGCCTGGACGGGCCACCTTCAGTGAATCCCAGAAGCGGGAAAGGGACGGATGAAAATCCTGCCGGTGAAAGCCAATTCGCCCCTCCTCCCAACGGCTATGCCAGAAATCATGCTTCATAACGTCATTTTTGCCCAGAAATCACACAAATTATTCAAATTCATTCACGCAGTCCGTGCCTAGCTGATGCCAAGCCGGTATAATTGCTCGATATTTTGACTGACAAAAAGCCAGATAGACAGTTTTACATGACTAGACCTTCTTCGTTTGATCGCGCTGAGCTGCTGCAATGTGGCCACGGCGAAATGTTCGGCCCGGGCAATGCCCGTCTGCCAATCGACAATATGCTGATGATGGATCGCATTCTGAATATCTCTGCCGAAGGCGGTGAATACGGAAAGGGCGAAATCGTTGCAGAACTCGACATCAACCCGGACCTGTGGTTCTTCCAGTGCCACTTCGAAGGCGACCCGGTTATGCCTGGCTGCCTCGGACTGGATGCTATGTGGCAGCTGGTCGGTTTCTATCTCGGCTGGAAAGGTAACCCTGGCCGCGGTCGCGCCCTGGGTTCCGGTGAAGTTAAATTCTTCGGTCAGGTACTGCCGACCGCTAAGAAAGTAACCTATCGCATCAACCTGAAGCGCGTAATCGAGCGCAAACTGGTGATGGGTATTGCCGATGGCAGCATGTCCGTAGATGGACGTGAAATCTACACCGCTAAAGATCTGCGTGTCGGCCTGTTTACTTCGACCGACAACTTCTGATTAGTACGGCCCTGAAGATATCTGCAGGGCCGTCTTCGTTACCCCTCTGCCTGTTAAAGAGTTCCATTGGCTAATGCATCAGGGGCTATCGCAGAATAAACCATTAATTTCGTTTATTAAAATAAACTCCAGAGTGAAAGAAGAGAGGCATCACATGCGACGGGTCGTTGTTACCGGTATGGGAATCGTGTCCTGCCTGGGCACTGATAAAGAAGCAGTCCTTGAATCACTGCAGCAGGGCCGCTCTGGCATTAAGTTCCAGGAAGACTACAAAGAGCGAGGCTTCCGCAGCCAGGTTGCGGGCAGTATTGATATCGACTTCGCAGAGAAGATCGACCGTAAACTGCTGCGTTTTATGGGTGATGCAGCGGCATACACCTACATCGCGATGAATGAAGCAATCGCCGATGCGAACCTGGCTGAAGACCAGGTTTCCAACGAACGCACCGGCCTGATCGTAGGTTCCGGTGGCGCATCTGCGGCAAACATTGTCGAAGCCGCTGATATCACACGTGAAAAAGGCGTTAAGCGCGTAGGCCCTTATCGTGTAACCCGCACCATGGGGTCCACAGTATCAGCCTGCTTGGCAACACCATTCAAGATCAAAGGCGTTAACTACTCCATCACCTCTGCCTGCGCTACCAGCGCACACTGCATCGGTACGGCGATGGAACAGATCCAGCTGGGCAAACAGGATGTCGTCTTTGCCGGTGGCGGTGAAGAGCTGCACTGGTCCCAGACTGCAATGTTTGATGCCATGGGTGCGCTGTCCACCAAGTACAACGACACTCCGGAAAAAGCCTCCCGCGCCTACGACGCCAACCGCGATGGGTTCACCATTGCCGGCGGTGCTGGCGTACTGGTTATCGAAGAACTAGAACACGCTAAAGCACGTGGCGCCAAGATTTACGCTGAGCTGGTTGGTTACGGAGCGACCTCCGATGGCTACGACATGGTAGCTCCGTCCGGCGAAGGCGCTGTACGTTGCATGAAGCAGGCGATGGCCACTGTTGATGGCGATATCGACTACATCAATGCCCACGGCACTTCTACTCCTGCTGGCGACATGCAGGAACTGAAAGCGATGAAAGAAACCTTTGGTGACAGCATGCCTCCGGTAAGCTCCACCAAGTCCCTGTCCGGTCACTCTCTGGGTGCCGCCGGTGTACAGGAAGCGGTTTACTGCCTGCTGATGCAGGAGAATAACTTCATCGCAGCCTCCGCCAACATCGACGAACTGGATGTCAATGCTGAAGGCATGCCAATCGTCCAGGAACGTCGTGACGGCGTGAACCTGGAACGCGTAATGTCCAACAGCTTCGGCTTCGGCGGCACCAACTCGACTCTGGTATTCCAGAAGTACAACGGTTAACAGCTGTCTGCAGCCGCTAAAAAACCGCCTCCGGGCGGTTTTTTTGTGGGCTTTTAACAGCGGCAAATCGAACAACACATCAACGCCTGACTAGCCACAGATGCACAGGCACAAAAAAACCGCCGAATGGCGGTCTTACTGGCGGTTTTGGGCTTTGGACTTAATGCCTCTCGCCTTGCTCAGGCATGGTTAAATGCCTTCATCTCGTCCAGCAGCCAGCCGATTGAGTCATCATGCACTTCATCAACACTGCGCTCGGCAGCCTTGATCGCAGGACCTATCTTCACCGTCACGGTACCTGGAAATTTCACGAAGCTCTTACCGGGCCAGAACTCCCCAGCATTGTGGGCGATCGGCACAATCGGCACGTCTCCCGCAACAGCCAGCATTGCCCCACCTTTATTGAAGCGCCCCAACTCACCGACCGGCACCCGGGTACCCTGAGGGAAGATCAGCACCGGAATCTCTTCGGCCAGGCGCTCCTTACCCTGAGTCAGCAACTGCTTCAGGGCACCACGACGTTTACTACGATCCAGCGCTATCGGCTTCAAAAGCCCCAACACCCAGCCAAAGAACGGTATATTCAGCAGCTCTTGCTTCAGCACCGTACACTGAGGGCGCACCAGCGTCAGGAAGAACAAGGTTTCCCATTCACTCTGGTGATTGGATATCACTACGTAACCACCGGATTGCGGCAGATTTTCCCGCCCTTCGACCCGCACTTTCAGGCCACAACAAACCCGGAGCCAGAAAATATAGAAGTAGTTGATCATGCTGATCAGCCGGAAACGGGCACGGAACGACAGCAGCGGCGCCACCAACAGACAAAGCGACGAGAAGATGATCGTTACCAGATAAAAGCCCAGATAGTAGACCCCTGAGCGCAGGTAATGCAGCAGGTTAGGCTTTGCTTCCATTCTCAGCCTCCGGTCACCGGCGGAAAGTAGGCAACCTCTTCATCGCCCTGAATAACACAATCCTGATCAACCATCTCCTGGTTCACGGCCACCAGCAGATTAGCGGCGGCCAGCGGCTGCCAGCCATCCCCACGGGCAATCAGGTAATCGGTCAGCTGCGCCACTGTTTCAACACCTTCAGGCAGCGCAAGGCTTTCCTGGTCAGTTCCCAGCTGTTCGCGCAGACTGGCAAAATATACGAGTTTCAACATCTCAGGCCTCCGCTTGCCAGTGGCCACTTTTGCCACCTTTCTTTTCCAGCAGTTTTACCGCACTGATCACCATTCCCTTATCCACCGCCTTACACATATCGTAGATTGTCAGCGCAGCAACCGATGCTGCCGTCAGCGCTTCCATCTCTACTCCGGTCTGGCCGGCCAGCTTACAAGTGGCATGGATACTGATACAGCTATTGGCCACATCAGGCTGCAACTCAACGGTGACTTTACTCAGCATCAGCGGATGACACAGCGGTATCAGGTCACTGGTTCGCTTGGCCGCCTGAATGCCGGCAATACGGGCAACCGCCAGCACATCACCTTTCTTGTGGCCACCTTCGGTGATCAGCTTTAGGGTTTCCGGCAACATCTTCACTTCAGCGCAGGCAGTCGCCTCACGGCTGGTTACCGCTTTTTCGGAGACATCCACCATATTGGCGTGCCCCTTTTCATCAAGATGAGTCAGGCGGCTCATGAGCCCTCCAGTCTTTGCTTGTTCAGTACCGGATTAGCGTACATCTGACGCAGAATATCCTGCGCACCATTAGCAACCCGGGCCAGGCGCGCATCAAAGTCAGCACTCTCGCTGCCGCTGCATTTTTCTGCATCACCCGCAGCCAGATAATTGGACGGATGCAGGTAGTAATTACTGATAATCTGGCGATCGATCTCTGCCGCCAGCGCTTCAGGCGTCTCGAAGTCCCCATTGATCACGTCACCAAAGGCCACATGGACATGCCCTTTCTGACCAACGATTCCCTTAACGATACTGTCGATATCTTCATGCTGGGATTTTTCGTACTGACCGTCCTTCGCCAGTGCGAAGAGTTCATTCGCCTTCAGATAATCACAGGGATCATATTCGTAGGAGATCGAGACCGGCACGATATTGAGGCGCTTGCTCACCTCGGCAAAGCTGCCCGACTTACGCTGGGACATATAGAACATCTTCAGGATGGCCGGATCGGTGGAATCATTACCGTCTTTGGCCCGACCTTCACGCTGGGCGATCCACACCGAGTGCCCGGTCCTGATACTGTCATTGATATAACCGGATAACTGCGTCAGCGCAGCCATCATCTCCCGCGGCCCCTTGGCAGAACGGTTAACGATGAAGCTCTTATTGAGTCGCATCAGGTCGGAAACGTAAGGCTTGCTGAGCAGGTTATCTCCGATTGCGATGCGCACGGTATCCATCTTGTACTGGAAACGCACCCAGTTGACGAATGCCGGATCCATGGCGATATCACGGTGGTTAGAGATAAACAGATAAGCTTCATCCGGATCCAGCTGATCAATCCCACTGCAGGTCAGCTTGGTCGTGGAGCGGGCGATCATCTTTTCCATGTAGCTGGCTACCAGCTCCTGGCAGGCCCGTATGGTTTCCACCTCTCCGACTTTACGCGCCAAAGCAATACGCGCCACCGGTTTCAGTAGCCAGCCAAGGTACGCCGCCGCGCGCGGGAACTGGTATTCGGTTACCGCCGAGATAAATTCGTCATCATAGAGCAGGCGGTTCAGTACTTCTGTCACCTCTGCGTCATTGTAGGGACGAATTTCGCGATATAGATCCTGTGTATCTGTCATCAGCCTCTCAGCTCTTTTAGCCTGAAAATAAGGGGACATATTCTACCGCTTTCAGGCCCCGGTTGCAGCGAAGGGGCAGAAATCACCGCATGATTCTGCCCCGCGGTTAATCCTGCAACTCGCTAAAGGGAATAAACCCGATCAGATCCCCCTCACTGACCCGGGTATCCGGCGGTACAACCGCCAGACCATTGGCCCAGCTGGCTGAAGAGAGCATACCGGAACTCTGGTTACTAAATGGAACCACCTTCCCGTCGGCCAGCCGTGCCCGCAGATATTCCTGACGTACAATCGCCCGGGAGCGATTAAAGCCTGCCTGCGCCTGCACCATCAATGGCGCAACGTCCAGTGCCCCCTGCTGACGTAACAGGCAGGGTCTGGCAAAGAGGCAGAATGTGATCAGTGCGGAAGCGGGATTGCCCGGCAAGCCGAAAAACGGTACCCCGGCTACCCGCCCGTAGGCCAGCGGCTTACCCGGCTTGATCTTGATCTTCCACAGATCCAGCTCACCCAGGCGCTCGACCGCCGCTTTGACATGGTCTTCCTCCCCGACAGATACGCCACCGGTACTGATAATCGCATCAGCACTGGCCGCAGCCTGCAGCAGAGCCTGTTCGGTATCCTCTGCACTGTCTTTGACCTGTCCGAGATCAACCAGTTGCATACCGAGCCTGGCCAGCAACCCGGCCAGCAGGTAGCGGTTGGAGTTATAGATCTTGCCCGGCCCCAGCGCCTGCCCCGGCTCAACCAGTTCATCGCCGGTCGACAGGATGGCGACCCTTAAGGGCCGAGCCACCTTAACCTTGGAAATACCAACCGATGCCAGTAACCCCAGATCCGCAGGCTGCAGGCGGCGCCCGACCTCCAGTACCGTCGCACCGGCGCAAATATCCTGCCCCTGTGGTCGAATATTCTGCTGCGCTTTAACGCCGGCCGGAATGATGACCTGCTCACCTTGCAGCCGGACATTTTCCTGAATCACAATCGCATCAGCCCCGGGCGGAATCTCCGCGCCGGTAAAGATCCGTGCACAGCTCCCCGGCTCAAGTGGCTGCGGTGCGTGGCCTGCAGGTATTCGCTGACTAACCGGCAACAGCGTATCGCCATCTGCGACCAGGTCACCGACAGCGACGGCATAGCCATCCATACTGCTGTTATCTGCCGGAGGTACCGCAACTGCCGCAGCCGGTGCCTCCGCCAACACCCGGCCTACCGCACTCATCAGGGCAACAGTTTCGGTTTTATCACTCACAGGCGTCCGCTCCAGCAAGCGACTCAGCGCTTGCTCCATCGGCATCAGGCCCGGATTGTCGCAGCTGCGCATATAGCCTCCTCAGCCCGCGCTGTGCGCCAGAATCATGGCAACAAAGTTACAGGGCTTATGGCGGATATCCAGCTGCTCACAGATCAGCTTATCCCAGCCGGTACGGCAGGCACCGGTCGATCCCGGCAGGCAGAAGATCACCGTACCATTTGCCAGCCCGCCCAATGCGCGGGACTGCATGGTCGAGGTTCCGATCTCTTCGAAAGAGACCTGACGAAACAGCTCGCCAAAACCTTCAATCTGTTTATCAAACAGCGGCAACATCGCTTCAGGCGTGGAATCTCGATTGGAAAAACCGGTACCCCCGGTGGTGACGATCACCTGAATGGCCGGATCAGCGATCCAGGCGGAAACCACAGCCCGCATCTGATAGACATCATCTTTAACGATCATCTTATCAGCAAGCGTATGACCTGCGTCCTGAACACGCTGCTGCAACGCCTGGCCGGAACGGTCGGTTTCTTCGGTTCGGGTATCAGAGACGGTCAGTACAGCTATGTTCAGTGATTGAAATCCGGCAGCGGCTTCAGCATGCGCCATAGTAATTCTCCTGATCTGTTAGTTCCGGGGATACAGCCCCTGCTTCGATCCCCTGCCCCGGCGAGAAGGCACGCCGGAAGATCGCGTGCAGGCCGCGCTCTGTCAAAGTTCTTCCGTGGTTGGGTGGTCAGAATATCGGGCGGCATTGAGGAGGGGACCACCAGCAGAATATCACAGCGCTGAATAGGGGCACAGATATTGATGCGGACAGCTTGATCTGTAACAGATGCCCGTTAACTAACAAGCCGTGCCGAAGCGTCTAAACTGATTGCCGGGACTAACTGCAAAAGGATGACACTATGAAAAATCCCCTGGCTCTATTACTGCCCATCACCATCTGCTGCGCTTACTCAAGTGCCCTGCAGGCCGAATGGCAACTGGACAATGAACGCTCGGCCTTCTATTTCGCTTCTATAAAGAAGAATAATGTGTTCGAAAGCCACCGCTTTGAGAAGCTGAGTGGCAGTATTTCTGATGCCGGTGAAGCCCGCCTTGAGATCGACCTGAGCTCCGTAAACACCAATATCGGCATCAGGGATCAGCGTATGCGGGAGATGCTGTTCAGCCTCGCCGACCATCCCCGGGCCAGCTTCAGTGCCAGCATCGGTGCCAAAGCCCTGAACGGCCTTAAACCCGCAGAGATAAACCACCTTCCCCTACAAGGCCAACTGACACTGAATGGGGTAACAAGACCACTCGACAGCACCCTGAGCCTGACCCGGCTAACAGCATCGACCCTGATGGTCAGAACCCTCGCACCGGTCGTCATCAAGGCCGATGACTACGCCCTGGACTCCGGCGTTGAAGCGCTACGCAGCGTAGCAAACCTGACCTCAATCTCGCTGGCCGTTCCAGTGACATTCGAACTCATCTTCCGTCAGCAATAAGGTTGGTAACAGGTCGCTTGCACGGGTTAATATTCGGGCCGGACTCAACAAAGGAACACACTGTGAGCTACCTGTTTCTGAAACACCTGCACCTGACAACCGTCGCGCTGAGTATTACTCTTTTCCTGCTGCGCAGCATCTGGATGCTGATCGATTCTCCCAGCCTGAACAAACGCTGGGTAAAGATAGTGCCGCATATTATCGACAGCGTTTTACTGCTGAGCGCAATCGGCCTGACAATAGTGCTGTCCCAATACCCGATTGCCGAGCACTGGCTGACCGCTAAGGTCGCGGGCCTGATCGCCTATATCGTGCTGGGAACTATTGCCCTGAAGCGGGGGAAAACCAAAAGCACCCGTACTGTTGCGTTGGCGGGTGCCCTGGCATGCCTGGGATATATCATCGGGGTGGCGCTGTCGCACTCTCCCCTATCCTGGCTCGCTGCCTGAGGTTTCCGGCTGATAGATTGAGCGCATCACGGCGCTCAATTCATTCCGCCAGGGACGCTGGCGAATACCGAAGGTATTCAGCAGTTTACGACACACCAGCACCGAAGAGATCGGCCGTTGTGCTTCATAGGGGAAGTCTTCGGCCGCCACCGGCGTCAGGTTCTGACAACGCAGCGATTCATATTCCCCTGCCATCGCCATGATTTCGCGCGTAAAACCATAGAGAGAGGTGATCTCTGCACCAGTGTAGTGATAAGTTCCCCACGCCTCGGCACCGGATTCCAGCTGCTTTAGTACTGCCATCAGCACCCGCGCGATGTCAGCCGCCGATGTAGGGCAGCCACGGCGATCATCGACCGCAAGCATGTTGTCCTGGCGACGACACTGGTCCAGGGTACGTAACACATAGTTATCGCCGGCCGGACTGAATACCCAGCTGGTACGTATGATTATATGCCGCGGCAGGAACTGCCGTAACAGCTCTTCACCCTGCCACTTACTCTTACCGTAAACCCCCAGCGGAGCCGCCTCATCATCTTCGGTATAGCCGCTGGCGTAGTGACCATCAAAGACGTAGTCGGTCGACAGGTGCAACATCGGCACAGCCAGCTCACCACAGGCCAGCGCAAGCAGCTCGACGCCGCGACTGTTAATGGCGTAGCTCTGCTCAGCTTCCTTTTCAGCACTGTCGACCCGATTATATTCAGCACAGTTCACCACGTAATGCGGCATGTGCTTATCCAGACAGGCTCTGACAGCATCTTCATCGGTGATGTCCAGCTGCTCCTTACTGAGCGCAATCACCTCAAAGAAACTGTCTGCACTGGCAGCATTAGCCAGCGTGGAGCCGACCTGTCCGGCGGCGCCGGTTATCAGAATCTTGACCGGGTCTGCATACATCCCTGATACCCCGGCTTAGAACGGGATATCGTCGTCGAAATCATCGAAGCCCGGCGCCTGCTGAGGAGCAGACTGAGGCTGTGCCGGCGGCTGCTGCGCCTGTTGCGGCTGCTGCGGTGCGGACTGCTGATAACCGCCCTGCTGCGGTGCTTGCTGTGGTGCCTGCTGCGGGCGCTGCTGGTAATTCTGTTGCGGCGCCTGCTGCTGGCCGTAACCCATCTGGTCACCCTGATTGTAACCACCGTCGTTCATCGAACCACCGCGGCTATCCAGCATCTGCATCTCAGCGGCAACAATCTCGGTCGTATACTTATCCTGACCGCTCTGATCCTGCCACTTACGGGTACGCAATGAGCCTTCGACATAGACTTTGGAGCCCTTGCGCAGGTATTCACCGGCAATCTCGGCCAGACGGTTAAAGAACACCACCCGATGCCACTCGGTACGCTCCTGCTGCTGGCCGGTGTTACGGTCTTTCCAGCTTTCACTGGTCGCGATGGTCACATTGGTAACCGCGCCACCTGATGGCATATAACGCACTTCGGGGTCGCCGCCCAGATTACCGACAAGAATTACTTTATTTACACCACGAGCCATTAAAATCTCCGCCTTTAAATCGTTTGCTATGGTCGCGCCGGATACACTGGTCGCCACCCTGTTGCCTGAGGCAAAGAATACCACAGACCCCGCTTCGGGTTACATCCAATCTAACTGTTCCGAGGGCTGATAGCAGCCGCAGAACACTTTATAATTTTGCCTTTTCCCTTTTACTCCGGAGAGAGTATGGACAAGATCGTCGTCAGAGGTGCCCGCACGCATAACCTGAAAAATGTCGACCTAGAGATCCCGCGGGATAAGCTGGTCGTCATTACCGGCCTCTCCGGATCGGGTAAATCGTCACTGGCATTTGACACCCTGTATGCCGAGGGTCAGCGCCGCTATGTTGAATCCCTCTCCACCTATGCCCGCCAGTTTCTCTCGGTGATGGAAAAACCCGACGTCGATCACATCGAAGGGCTGTCCCCGGCTATATCGATCGAACAGAAGTCCACCTCCCACAACCCCCGTTCCACCGTAGGAACGATCACCGAGATCTACGACTACCTGCGCCTGTTGTTTGCCCGTGCCGGTGAGCCACGCTGTCCCGATCATGATCTTCCGCTGGCCGCGCAAACCATCAGCCAGATGGTCGACCAGGTACTGGCGCTGGACGAAGGCAGCAAGCTGATGCTGCTGGCTCCGGTCGTACAGGGACGCAAGGGCGAACACCTGCACACCCTGAGCGAGCTGAAGGCTCAGGGATTTGTGCGCGCGCGGATCAATGGGCTGGTAGTCGATCTCGACAGCGCCCCGGAACTGGATAAAAACAAGAAGCACAGTATCGAAGTGGTTATCGATCGCTTTAAGGTCCGTGCCGACCTGCAGACCCGGCTGGCAGAATCATTTGAAACCGCGTTGGAGCTGACCGACGGTATCGCCAAGGTCGCCTGGATGGAAGGCGAACGTGACGACCTGGTGTTCTCCGCCCGCTTTGCCTGTCCGGAGTGTGGTCACAGCATCCAGGAGCTGGAACCACGGCTGTTCTCCTTCAACAATCCGCACGGTGCCTGTCCGAGTTGTGACGGCCTGGGTGTGAAACAATACTTTGACCCTAAAAAAGTGGTGCAGGATGCCAGCCTGACCCTGTCAGAAGGCGCTATCCGCGGCTGGGACAGACGCAGCCTCTACTACTTCCAGCAACTCAAGGCCGTCGCGGCCCACTATGAATTTGATATCGACACGCCGTTCTCCTCGCTCAGCGAGAAACAGCAGAAAGCGATCCTCTACGGCAGCGGCAAAAGCCCGGTACCTTTTCGCTACCTCAATGATCGCGGCGATATCATCGAAAAACAGCACCCGTTCGAGGGCGTGATCAATAATCTGGAGCGCCGCTACCGGGAAACCGAGTCGGATGTGGTGCGGGAAGACCTGGCCAAGTACCTCAATATGCAGCCCTGCCCCGGCTGTAATGGCAGCCGCCTGCGTCGCGATGCCCGTCATGTCTATATTGACGACCGTACTCTGCCACAGATAGTCACCCTGCCGATCGGCACCTGTTTCGACTATTTCACCAATCTACAGCTGAGCGGCAAACAGGGCGAGATCGCCGAGAAGATCCTGAAAGAGATCCGCGAACGGCTATCGTTCCTGGTCAACGTCGGCCTCGAATACCTCTCACTGGAGCGTAACGCCGAAACACTCTCCGGCGGTGAAGCACAGCGTATCCGCCTCGCCAGCCAGATCGGCGCCGGTCTTGTCGGCGTGATGTATATCCTCGACGAGCCGTCCATCGGCCTGCACCAGCGTGATAACGACCGCCTGCTGAAGACGCTGGAACACCTGCGCAACCTTGGCAATACCGTGATTGTGGTCGAGCATGACGAGGATGCCGTGCGATTGGCCGATTATGTGATCGATATCGGCCCCGGCGCCGGGGTTCACGGTGGCCAGGTTATCGCAGCGGGTACCCCCGAAGAGGTGATGAACAACCCGGACTCCATCACAGGCCAGTATCTTATCGGCAGCCGCAAAATCGAAATCCCGCCACAGCGCACCCCGGCGGGCGATAAGAGACTCAGGCTTAACGGGGCGAGCGGCAACAACCTGCGCGATGTCAGCCTGGAAATTCCGGTCGGTCTGTTTACCTGTATTACCGGTGTTTCCGGCTCCGGCAAGTCCACCCTGATCAACAGTACGCTATATCCGCTGGCAGCCACCGAACTGAATAAGGCAACTACCCTGGATGCCTCGCCCTACCGTTCTGTTGAAGGGCTGAAACATTTCGATAAAGTGATCGACATTGATCAGAGCCCGATCGGCCGCACTCCGCGCTCCAATCCGGCGACCTATACCGGTATATTCACCCCCATCAGGGAACTGTTCGCCGGCACCCAGGAAGCCCGTTCACGTGGTTACAAGCCGGGTAGGTTCAGTTTTAACGTCAAGGGCGGCCGCTGTGAAGCCTGTCAGGGCGACGGCGTCATCAAGGTCGAGATGCACTTCCTGCCGGATGTGTATGTACCTTGTGATGTCTGTAAGGGCAAGCGCTACAACCGCGAGACGCTGGAGGTGAAGTACAAAGGCAAGAGTATCGATGAAGTACTGGAGCTAACCGTGGAAGACGCCCGTGAATTCTTCGACGCCATTCCGGCACTGGCCCGCAGGCTGCAGACCCTGATCGATGTCGGCCTGAGCTACATTCGCCTGGGCCAGGCGGCGACAACACTTTCCGGCGGTGAAGCCCAGCGCGTTAAACTGGCTAAGGAGCTTTCCAAGCGCGATACCGGTAAAACCCTGTATATCCTCGATGAACCAACCACCGGGCTACATTTCTACGATATACAGCAGTTACTCACCGTACTGAACCGTCTGCGCGACCATGGCAATACCGTCGTGGTGATCGAGCACAACCTGGATGTCATTAAGACGGCTGACTGGATCATTGACCTCGGCCCTGAAGGCGGCATTAACGGCGGTATGATTATCGCCGAAGGCACGCCGGAACAGGTCGCTGAAGCTGAAGGCTCCCATACCGGACGCTTCCTCAAGCCGATGCTGAGGTAACCTCAGGAGATCCCGTGCAGATCGTCCACTAAAGCCGGCCGGCGCGACAAACAAAGCCTCCGCTCTGCTATAGCAGACACGAAAAAGCCGCAGCGAATTGCTGCGGTTTTTATTTGCCCCCGGCACTGAAGCTGAGGCAGAGCTAGCGTTCAGCCACAAAAAAGCCCGGCACAAGGCCGGGCTTTCTAAGACTGATGCTATTGCTTAGTCTTCAGCTACTTCTTCAGCAGCAACTGGACGGTCAACCAGCTCAACGTAAGCCATAGGCGCATTATCGCCTGCGCGGAAACCACATTTCAGAATGCGGATGTAACCGCCTGGACGCTGCGCGTAGCGCGGGCCCAGTTCGTTGAACAGTTTACCAACAGCAACTTTGTTGCCAGTACGAGCAAAGGCCAGACGGCGGTTTGCTACGGAATCGTCTTTTGCCAGCGTGATCAGTGGCTCTGCATAGCTACGCAGTTCCTTCGCTTTCGGCAGAGTGGTTTTAATCACTTCATGCTCGAACAGAGAAACTGCCATGTTTTTAAACATGGCTTTGCGGTGCGCACTGGTACGGCTGAACTTACGACCAGATTTACGATGACGCATTGTTAAATCCCTACCAAACTAGTCAGATAGAATCGCCGACTTACGAAGCGACTTTATCGTCGTTCTTGAGGCTAGCAGGCGGCCAGTTTTCCAGGCGCATGCCCAGAGAGAGGCCTTTAGATGCCAGCACGTCTTTAATTTCAGTCAGCGACTTCTTGCCCAAGTTCGGAGTCTTAAGCAGTTCTACTTCTGTACGCTGAATCAGATCGCCAATGTAGTAGATCTGTTCTGCCTTCAGACAGTTGGCGGAACGTACAGTCAGCTCGAGATCGTCAACCGGACGCAGGAGGATCGGATCGATTTCCGGCTCTTCCGGTTCATCTTTAGCCTGATCTGCACCATCTTCGAGATCAACGAAGACAGCCAGCTGCTGCTGCAGAATAGTAGCAGCACGACGAATGCACTCTTCTGGATCGATAGTGCCGTTAGACTCAATATCGATTACCAGTTTGTCCAGGTCGGTACGCTGCTCGACACGTGCGCTCTCTACTACGTAGGAAACGCAACGCACCGGGCTGAACGTAGCGTCCAGCTGCAACCGACCGATGGCACGAGTTTCATCCTCATCGGATACACGAGCATCAGCAGGTACGTAACCACGGCCACGGCCGATACGCAGCTGCATATTGATGCTAGAGCCTTCGTTCAGGTGCGCAATGACGTGATCTGGGTTTGCGATTTCAACGTCCTGGTTCAGCTGGATATCACCAGCAGTCACAGGACCCGGCTCGCTTTTACTCAGAGTCAGCGTTGCTTCATCACCGTTGTGCAGTGAGATAGCCACGCCTTTCAGGTTCAGCAGGATCTCAATGACATCCTCCTGCACCCCATCAATTGTGCTGTACTCGTGAAGTACGCCATCGATCTCAACTTCCGTTACGGCACAACCCGGCATGGAAGAGAGAAGGATGCGGCGCAGTGCATTGCCCAGCGTGTGGCCAAAACCCCGCTCCAGCGGCTCCAGAGTCACTTTTGCACGAGTTTTGCTAATTTCCTGCACGTCAATGTGACGTGGACTTAGAAACTCGTTTACCGAACGCTGCATAGTTCCACCACTTAACATTTCAAGAATTACTTGGAGTACAACTCGACAATCAGCTGCTCATTGATGTCGGCAGACAGATCGCTACGCTCAGGAGATGCTTTGAAAGTACCTTCCATTTTGCCTGCGTCTACTTCTACCCACTCAATAGGAGCGCGCTGAGAGGCCAGTTCCAGAGCGTTTTTGATACGCAGCTGGTTCTTAGCTTTCTCGCGTACTGCAACCACGTCGCCTGCTTTCACCTGGTAGGAAGCGATGTTCACTACCACACCGTTAACGGTGATCTGACGGTGAGATACGACCTGGCGCGCTTCAGCGCGGGTAGCGCCAAAGCCCATGCGGTATACAACGTTGTCCAGACGCCCTTCCAGCAGCTGAAGCAGGTTTTCACCTGTAGCGCCAGTGCGACGTGCGGCTTCTTTGTAGTAGTTGCGGAACTGACGTTCCAGTACGCCGTACATACGACGAACTTTTTGTTTCTCGCGCAGCTGCAGGCCGTAGTCGGATAGTCGACCACGACGTGCGCCGTGCATACCTGGGACAACTTCAGCTTTACACTTGCTGTCCAGTGCGCGTACGCCGCTTTTCAGGAACAGGTCTGTTCCTTCGCGACGAGACAGCTTGCACTTAGGTCCAAGATAACGAGCCATATTACTGTCTCCGGATTAAACGCGACGTTTCTTAGGCGGACGGCATCCATTATGTGGGATAGGCGTCACGTCTGTGATATTTGCGATCTTGTAGCCGCAGCCGTTCAGTGCACGAACTGCAGACTCACGACCAGGTCCAGGACCTTTTACAAATACGTCGAGGTTTTTAAGGCCATACTCTAGTGCAGCCTGTCCAGCGCGCTCGGCAGCAACCTGAGCAGCGAACGGGGTGCTCTTACGGGAACCACGGAAGCCGGAGCCGCCTGAAGTTGCCCAGGAAAGAGTATTGCCCTGGCGATCAGTAATAGTGATGATCGTGTTGTTAAAAGAGGCGTGGATGTGCGCGAAGCCGTCCGCTACCTGCTTTTTAACCTTTTTACGTGTGCGATTGCCTGGCTTTGCCATTGTGGGAATTCCTATCGCTTAACACTTACTTACGGATCGGCTTACGCGGGCCTTTACGTGTGCGAGCATTTGTTTTGCTGCGCTGGCCGCGTACCGGCAGGTTGCGACGGTGGCGCAGGCCACGGAAGCAACCAAGGTCCATAAGACGCTTGATGTTCATAGAGACTTCACGACGCAGATCGCCTTCAACGGTCAGCTTGGATATTTCTCCACGAACATTATCCAGCTGCTCATCGTTCAGATCAGCAATCTTCGTGCTCGGCGCGATGCCGCATGCCTCACAGATACCCTGGGCGGTAGTACGACCGATCCCGTAAATGTAAGTCAGAGAAATTACCGCATGCTTATTGTCAGGAATGTTGACGCCAGCTATACGGGCCATTCTATTTACTCCGTTTGGGGTCCGCGGTGAAGGCCTGTGGCTCTTGCCTGTGGCTCTTGCAGTGCGGACCGTAAATTCGTTACGTTCGTGGAAGGCGCGAAATAATACACCCTGATCAAAATTAAATCAAGGCCAACGCCTTCCACGCCCACGTCAGGTTGAAAATTAACCCTGACGCTGTTTGTGACGCGGCTCTACTTTACAGATCACACGTACAGAACCGTTACGACGAACGATTTTGCAGTTACGGCAGATCTTCTTAACAGATGCACGTACTTTCATGATCTACTCCAGTTGGTGCTCAGCGCATCAGACCTGCGCCGCCACCTTTGAGATTAGATTTCTTCATCAGCGATTCGTACTGGTGAGACATCAGGTGTGACTGTACCTGCGCCATGAAATCCATCACGACAACAACTACGATCAACAGCGACGTACCACCGAAGTAGAACGGCACATTCCATGCAACCACCAGGAACTGCGGCATAAGCGACACAGCGGCAATGTACATGGCGCCGAACAGGGTCAGACGGCTAAGCACGGTGTCTATATAACGTGCTGACTGCTCGCCCGGACGAATCCCTGGGATAAAGGCACCTGATTTCTTCAGGTTATCTGCTACATCACGCGGATTGAATACAAGAGCCGTGTAGAAATAGCAGAAGAACACTATGCAGATCGCAAACAACAGGATGTACAGAGGCTGTCCCGGCCCTAAGGCCAGCGCCACATCCTGCAACCATTCCATTCCCTCTGTCTGACCAAACCACTGGCCGATAGAGGCAGGGAACAGCAGAATGCTGGAAGCGAATATCGGCGGAATAACACCGGCCATATTCACTTTAAGCGGTAAATGGCTGGACTGAGCCGCGAATACGCGACGTCCCTGCTGTCGCTTAGCGTAGTTAATGGTGATACGGCGTTGACCGCGCTCCATAAACACTACGAAAGCTACTGTAGCCACAGCTACCACAGCGATCAGCAACAGCGCCAGGATGTTCAGATCACCCTGACGAGCTGCCTCAAAGGACTGACCGATTGCACTTGGCAATCCGGCCACTATACCGGCGAAGATCAGAATGGAGATACCGTTGCCGATACCACGCTCTGTAACCTGCTCACCCAGCCACATCAGGAAGACGGCACCTGCGACCAGAGTCACGACAGCAACAAAATAGAAGCTGACGTCGGCAGTAAATGCCACGCCCTGATTCGCCAGACCGACGGCCATACCAAACGACTGAACAGTCGCCAGGATTACCGTTCCATAGCGGGTGTACTGATTAATTTTACGTCGACCAGCCTCGCCTTCTTTCTTCAACTGCTCCAATGTCGGACTCACCACCGTCATCAGCTGCATGATAATCGATGCAGAGATATACGGCATGATGCCCAGTGCGAGGATACTCATTCGCTCCAGCGCACCACCGGAAAACATGTTAAAGAGACTGAGGATAGTCCCCTGGTTCTGATCAAACAACGCGGCAAGACGATCTGGATTGATACCAGGCACCGGGATATGCGCCCCGATACGGTACACTACAATCGCCAGCAGCACGAACAACAGACGAGATTTTAACTCACCCAGTCCGCTCTGCATTCCTGCCGGTATAGGTCCTTGTTTAGCCATTTACGCCTCGACTTTACCGCCAGCAGCTTCGATCGCAGCCTGTGCACCTTTGGTCACTTTCAGACCTTTAATGGTGACAGCTTTGGTGATTTCGCCTGACAGGATCACCTTAGCAACTTTGATTTCGTTGCGGATGATGTCTGCCGCTTTCAGCGCAGCGAGATCAACTACTTCAACGCCTGCAGCTGCCAGTTCGTTCAAACGAATCTCAGCAACGTAGCGGGCTTTACGAGAGTTGAAACCAAATTTTGGCAGACGACGCTGCAAAGGCATCTGACCGCCTTCAAAACCTGGCTTCACAGAACCGCCGGAGCGGGATTTCTGACCCTTGTGGCCACGACCACAAGTTTTACCCAGACCGGAACCGATACCGCGACCTACGCGTTTCGGAGCGTGCTTAGCACCTTCCGCTGGACTCAGAGTGTTCAGACGCATGTGACGAACTCCTCTTACTCGCCTTCTACACGGACCATGTAGCTGACTTTGTTGATCATGCCACGGACAGACGGAGTGTCTTCCAGCTCTACAGTGTGTCCGATACGACGCAGGCCGAGACCCTTAACGCAAAGCTTGTGCTTTGGCAGAGTACCGATCGGGCTACGTACCAGAGTTACCTTAACAGTGTTAGCCATTACCGATTACCCCAGGATATCTTCTACGGACTTACCACGCTTGGCAGCAACATCGTCAGGCGAGTTCATTGCAGCCAGGCCTTTGATAGTCGCACGTACTACGTTTACCGGATTGGTAGAGCCGTAGCATTTAGCCAGTACGTTGTGTACGCCCGCGATTTCCAGAACTGCACGCATCGCACCACCGGCGATTACACCAGTACCCTGAGAGGCTGGCTGCATGTAGACCTTGGAAGCACCGTGACGTGCTTTTACCGGATACTGCAGAGTGTCGCCATTCAGTTCTACCTGAATCATGTTACGACGCGCCTGCTCCATCGCTTTCTGGATAGCAACCGGCACTTCGCGCGCTTTACCGCGACCGAAGCCAACACGGCCGTTACCATCGCCAACAACAGTCAGAGCGGTGAAGCCGAAGATACGACCACCCTTAACTACTTTAGCTACACGGTTAACCTGAACCAGTTTTTCCTGGAGATCACCGTCTTTCTGTTCGTGATTTGCCATCTTCGACCCCTTTAGAATTCCAGACCGCCTTCACGGGCCGCATCAGCCAACGCTTTGACACGACCGTGGTATTTGAAACCGGAACGGTCGAAGGCAACCTTGCTTACACCAGCTTCTTTAGCACGCGCAGCGATCAGGGAACCGATCTTCTCCGCAGCAGAAACGTTGCTGGTAGCTTCTGCACGCAGGTCTTTTTCTACAGTTGACGCAGCTGCCAGAACAGTGCTGCCGTCAGCAGAAATAACCTGAGCGTACATGTGACGCGGTGTGCGGTTAACACACAGGCGTGCCATACCCAGCTCGCGCATTTTCAGGCGAGAGCGGCGGGCACGACGGATACGAGACTGTTTCTTATCGTTCATGACCCTGCCTTACTTTTTCTTCGCTTCTTTACGGCGAACATATTCATCAGCGTAACGAACACCTTTACCTTTGTAAGGCTCTGGTGGACGGTAGCCACGGATTTCAGCCGATACCTGACCAACAGTCTGCTTATCAGCGCCGCTGATAATGACAGTCGTGTTGTTAGGAACTTCAGCCTTGATACCTTCAGGCAGTTCGTAATCGATAGGATGAGAGAAACCGAGAACCAGGTTCAGTGTGTTGCCTTTTACCGCAGCACGGTAACCAACACCCTGCAGGTTCAGAGTCTTCTTGAAACCTTCGCCTACGCCTACAACCAGGTTATTCACCAGGGAGCGCATAGTACCAGACAGCGCGTTAGCCTGCTTGGAACCATCTTTAGGTGCGAAAGTCGCAACATTCTCTTCCAGCTTCACCTCAACAGACGCGTGAACGTCCATAGACAGCTCGCCGTTCTTGCCTTTAGCGGTAACTTTCTGACCGTCGACTTTCAGCTCAACGCCTGCAGGTACAACTATAGGGCTTTTCGCAATACGAGACATTGGATAACCTCTTAGAATACCGTGCAGATCACTTCACCACCGACACCCGCAGCGCGAGCAGCGCGGTCAGTCATGACACCCTTGTTTGTAGAGACAATAGCGACACCCAGGCCAGCAGAAACTTTAGGCAGCTCTGTAGAACCTTTGTAGATACGCAGGCCTGGACGGCTTACGCGCTTGATCTCTTCAATTACCGGCTTACCTTCGAAGTATTTCAGCTCGACAGTCAGTACTGGCTTAGCTTCGCCTTCTACTGCGTAGTCAGCGATGTAACCTTCGTTCTTCAGAACTTCAGCTACAGAAACCTTCATTTTGGAAGACGGCATGGACACGGCCTGCTTTTCAGCCATGTGGCCGTTACGGATACGGGTAAACATATCCGCCAGTGTATCTTGCATACTCATGCGTATTTACTTCCTCTCTTGTGCAGCGCGACGCGGTAGCAGTAACCTGCCCTGACCGCCGCGCTTACCGATTGACCAGCCGGATTACCAGCTAGCCTTCTTCAGACCCGGAATGTCGCCACGCATAGCAGCTTCACGCACTTTGTTGCGGCACAGGCCGAACTTGCGGTAAACGCCGTGTGGACGACCAGTCACCTGGCAGCGACGCTGCTGGCGAACCGGGTTAGCATCACGAGGCAGCTTCTGCAAAGCTACCTGCGCATCCCAAACCTGATCTTCAGAAGAGGCTGGGTTGCGGATGATTTCTTTAAGCTCAGCACGTTTAGCAGCGTACTTAGCGACGGTCTTAGCACGCTTGGTTTCGCGTGCCTTCATTGATTCCTTAGCCATGATATACCCCTATCACTTCTTGAACGGGAAGTTCAGGGCGGCCAGCAGGGCACGACCCTCGTCGTTAGTCTGAGCAGTGGTGGTGATGGTGATATCCATACCACGCAGACGATCTACCTTGTCGTATTCGATCTCAGGGAAGATGATCTGCTCTTTAACACCCATGCTGTAGTTACCACGGCCGTCAAAAGACTTAGGGTTCAGGCCACGGAAGTCGCGGATACGTGGGATAGAGATATCTACCAGGCGATCCAGGAATTCCCACATACGCTCACCGCGCAGGGTAACTTTGCAACCAATCGGCCAGCCTTCACGAACTTTGAAGCCAGCGATAGATTTGCGAGCCAGAGTAACAACAGGCTTCTGACCAGCAATAGCAGTCATATCAGCTACTGCATTTTCCAGCAGTTTCTTGTCGCCCAGTGCTTCACCAACACCCATGTTCAGGGTGATTTTAGTTACACGTGGCACTGCCATTACGTTAGGGCTGTTCAGCTCTTCTTTCAGCTGCAGCTTAACGGAATCGTTATAAAGCGCTTTCAATCTAGACATGTCATCAACTCCCCTTAGCCGACCAGTTCGCCGGTGGACTTGAAGATGCGCACTTTAGTGCCGTCTTCAAGCAGTTTGAAGCCCACACGGTCACCCTTGCCAGTCTGAGCATTGAAGATTGCAACGTTAGAAACAGCGATAGCCGCTTCTTTCTCAACGATGCCACCCTGCTGCTGAGCCATTGGGTTCGGCTTCTGGTGCTTCTTAACCATGTTGATGCCAGAAACGATCAGACGATCGTCGGCCAGGACACGTACGACTTTGCCACGTTTGCCCTTGTCTTTACCTGCGATGACGATGACTTCATCGTCGCGACGAATTTTGCGCATTTTAACCTCTTTCCTACTACCCTCTCATGCTCAAAAACGCCAACGCCTCTCGGCGTTAGCGTTTTCACATAAACCAAGCTACACGGAGCTTGATCTTTACAGCACTTCAGGCGCCAGGGAAACAATTTTCATGAACTTCTCAGAGCGAAGCTCACGCGTTACTGGGCCGAAGATACGAGTCCCGATCGGGGCATCGTTTGCGTTCAGCAAAACCGCAGAGTTAGTATCAAAGCGGATTACTGAGCCATCAGAACGACGAACACCTTTACGGGTACGCACTACGACAGCTTTAAGAACCTGACCTTTCTTCACTTTGCCACGCGGAATGGCTTCTTTAACAGTGACTTTAATGATGTCACCAACACTCGCGTAACGACGGTGAGAGCCGCCAAGGACCTTAATACACTGCACACGCTTGGCGCCGCTGTTGTCAGCAACATCAAGCATCGATTCAGTTTGAATCATGGTCTACTCCACAAACTCTATTAAGCGGCTGCCTGCCGTTACTACTGACAAGCAAGCCGGTAATGGAGCGAAGGGGCTATATATTACACCTTCGCTGCACGCTCTTCAATGCGAACCAGTGACCAAGTTTTGGTCTTTGAGTGCGGACGGGTCTCGGCGATAGTCACCAGATCACCCATTTTGCACTCATTTTTGTCGTCATGAGCATGCAGTTTGGTGGAACGCTTTACAAACTTACCGTAAATCGGATGTTTTTCTTTGCGCTCAACCATAACTGTGATGGTTTTATCCATCTTGTCACTTACAACGCGACCGGTCACAGTTCGAGTACGTTTTTCTGCGCTCATACTTAGTTACCTGCCTTTTCGTTAAGCACCGTCTTAATGCGAGCAATGTCGCGACGCACCTGACCCAGCAGGTGGCTCTGCCCCAGCTGACCAGTAGTCTTCTGCATACGCAGATTAAACTGCTCTTTCAGAAGACCCAGCAGTTCCTGCTGAAGCTCTTCGACGGACTTTTCACGCAGTTCGATAGCTTTCATCACATCACCGTCCGTTTAACAATAGTTGTTGCAACAGGCAGTTTGGCCGCAGCCAGGTTGAATGCTTCCGCAGCCAGATCTTCAGGCACACCGCTCATTTCGAACAGTACTTTACCAGGCTGAATCTGAGCTACCCAGTATTCAACGTTACCCTTACCTTTACCCATACGTACTTCCAGAGGCTTGTTCGTAATAGGTTTGTCAGGGAAGATGCGAATCCAGATCTTACCACCACGCTTTACGTGACGAGTCATGGTACGACGAGCCGCCTCAATCTGGCGGGAAGTGATACGGCCACGGCCTGTGGCCTTAAGACCGTACTCGCCAAAGCTTACCTTGCTACCGCGCTGAGCCAGACCGCGGTTGCGGCCTTTCATCACCTTACGGTATTTCAGTCGTTTTGGTTGTAGCATCGACGTCTACCTCACTTACCTTTCTTCTTAGGCGCTTTCTTCTCAGCACGTACCTGTTCGATACCGCCGAGGACTTCGCCTTTGAAGATCCAGACTTTAACGCCAATCACACCGTAAGTAGTGTGCGCTTCGTAAGTAGCGTAATCGATGTCTGCACGCAGAGTGTGCAGAGGCACGCGGCCTTCACGATACCATTCTGTACGAGCGATCTCAGCGCCACCCAGACGGCCGCTAACCTGCACTTTGATACCTTTAGCGCCCAGACGCATAGCATTCTGAACCGCGCGCTTAGTAGCACGACGGAACATAACACGACGCTCCAGCTGACTAGCAACGCTCTGCGCTACCAGCTTGGCATCCAGTTCAGGCTTGCGTACTTCTTCGATGTTGATGTGAACTGGCACACCCATCATCTGAGAAACTGCATTACGCAGCTTCTCTACGTCTTCGCCTTTCTTACCAATCACGATACCCGGACGGGCAGTGTGAATAGTAATTTTTGCATTCTGAGCCGGACGTTCAATTTCGATACGGCTAACAGATGCGTTCTTCAGCTGCCCTTCCAGGTACTCACGTACCTGCAGATCGTTCAGCAGCTTGCTTGCGTATTCGCTTTTGTCGGCATACCACACAGACGTGTGGTCTTTAACAACGCCGAGACGAATACCGGTCGGATGTACTTTCTGACCCATTTCGAACTCTCCTAGCAGTCAGCTCTTAGTCAGCCACCTTGACGGTGATGTGGCAGGTGCGCTTCAGTATACGGTCAGCGCGACCCTTCGCACGCGGCTTAATGCGTTTCATAGTCATACCTTCGTCAACGAAGATAGTAGAAACGCGCAGCTCGTCGATATCAGCACCTTCATTATGCTCTGCGTTTGCAATCGCAGACTCCAGTACCTTCTTCACGAGCGCCGCACCCTTTTTCGGGCTGAACGCAAGGATGTTCAAGGCATCGGCCACAGACTTACCGCGGATCTGATCAGCGACCAGACGGGCCTTCTGGGCGGAGATGCGTGCGCCTTTGAGTTTAGCGGCAACTTCCATCATCTAACCCCCCTTACTTCTTCTTGGCCTTCTTGTCGGCTGCGTGACCACGATAAGTACGTGTAGCAGCAAACTCACCCAGTTTGTGACCTACCATGTCTTCAGTGATATACACTGGGACATGCTGACGGCCGTTATGTACTGCAATCGTCAAACCGACAAAGTTCGGGAAGACGGTAGAACGACGAGACCAAGTCTTAATAGGACGACGCTCGTTGTTCTCAATTGCAGCTTCTACCTTTTTCAGCAGATGAAGGTCGATAAATGGACCTTTTTTCAGTGAACGTGGCACAGCTGTATCCTCAACCTAGTTATTTGGCTTGACGACGACGTACGATCAGTTTGTCCGTACGCTTGTTCTTACGGGTCTTGTAGCCCTTAGTTGGAACGCCCCATGGAGTAACAGGGTGACGACCACCAGAGGTACGACCTTCACCACCACCATGTGGGTGATCAACCGGGTTCATTGCAACACCGCGAACGGTTGGACGAACACCACGCCAGCGCGTAGCACCAGCTTTACCCAGCTGACGCAGGGAGTGTTCAGAGTTGCCAACTTCACCCAGTGTCGCACGACACTCGATAAGAACTTTACGCATCTCGCCAGAACGCAGACGCAGAGTTGCATATGCGCCTTCACGTGCAACCAGCTGAGCAGAGGTACCAGCGGAACGCGCCATCTGCGCGCCTTTACCTGGTTTCAGCTCGATACAGTGCACTACAGAACCCACTGGAATGTTACGCAGCGGCAGAGTGTTACCTGGCTTGATAGGAGCATCTTCGCCGGAAACGATCTGCGCACCGGCGCTAATGCCTTTAGGTGCGATAATGTAACGACGCTCACCGTCTGCGTATTTCAGCAGCGCGATATGAGCGGAGCGGTTTGGATCATATTCCAGACGCTCAACAGTCGCTGGGATTCCGTCCTTGTTGCGACGGAAATCGATAACACGGTACTGCTGCTTGTGACCACCACCAACGTGACGAGTCGTGATACGACCGTTGTGGTTACGACCACCAGTCTTGGATTTCTTCTCAACCAGCGCTGCATGAGGCTTACCCTTATGCAGTTCAGAGTTGACCACCTTGACCAGGTGACGACGTCCAGCAGAGGTCGGCTTAGTTTTAATCACTGCCATTTTTTAAACCTCCAATCACTCGCCACTAAGGAAATCGATTTCAGAACCGTCGACCAGGCATACGTAAGCTTTACGAATATCGTTGCGCTTACCCAGACCACGCGCAGTACGCTTGGTCTTGCCTTTGATGTTCACAATGTTGACGCCTTTAACTTTAACGTCGAACAGAGTTTCTACCGCGGTTTTGATTTCCGGTTTGGTAGCGTCTTTAGTTACGCGAAAAACAACCTGCTGAGAACCCTCAGCTACGATGGTTGCTTTCTCAGAGATGTGCGGACCCAACAGCACTTTGTAGATGCGTTCCTGGTTCATGCAAGCACCTCCTCAACCTTTTTCAGCGCAGGCACAGTAACCAGCACTTTTTCGAAACCGACCAGAGAGACCGGATCGATAGCAGCAACGTCGCGTACGTCTACGTGAGGTACGTTACGTGCAGCCAGGTACAGGTTCTGCTCAACGTCTTCAGTGATCAGCAGTACGTTGTCCAGCTCAAGCTCGTTCAGCTTAGCTACAAATGGTTTTGTCTTAGCAGATTCCAGAGCGAAATCTTCGACAACTACCAGGCGTTCCTGACGAACCAGCTCAGAGAAGATGCAGCGCAGCGCGGCGCGGTACATTTTCTTGTTTACTTTCTGAGCATGATCGCGCGGCTGAGCCGCGAAAGTAACACCGCCGCTACGCCAGATCGGAGAACGGGAAGTACCGGCACGGGCACGACCTGTTCCTTTCTGACGCCACGGTTTAGCACCGCCACCAGATACCGCAGAGCGGTTTTTCTGAGCTTTAGTGCCCTGACGTCCACCGGCCAGGTATGCCGTAACAACCTGATGCACCAGCGTTTCGTTGAATTCTTTACCAAAAGCCAGGTCAGATACTTCTACAGCACCACCAGCTCCAGTCAAATTCAGATTCATTGCAAACCCCCTTAGGCGCCAGCTTTAACAGCCGGTTTAACGATTACGTCACCGCCGGTTGCGCCCGGAACAGCACCTTTAATCAACAGCAGGTTACGTTCCGCATCAACGCGAACGACTTCCAGAGTCTGAACGGTTACACGCTCAGCACCCATGTGACCTGCCATCTTCTTGCCTTTCCACACGCGGCCAGGAGTCTGACATTGACCAATAGAACCCGGAGCACGGTGAGACAGAGAGTTACCATGAGTCGCGTCCTGAGTACGGAAGTTCCAGCGCTTAACGCCGCCCTGGAAACCCTTACCTTTAGACTGACCGGTAACATCTACTTTCTGACCTGCTTCGAAGCGCGCAACAGTCAGCTGATCGCCAACGTTGACTTCTTCGTCACCAGACAGGCGGAACTCCCACAAACCACGACCAGCTTCTACGCCAGCTTTAGCGAAGTTACCTGCTTCTGGCTTAGAAAGGCGGTTAGCCTTCTTAGAACCAGTAGTAACCTGCACCGCTGCGTAGCCGTCGGCTTCCTTGCTCTTAACGCAAGTAACGCGGTTCGGATCCACTTCGATGACGGTGACTGGCACGGACACGCCGTCTTCTGTGAAGATACGGGTCATACCCGCTTTACGTCCGATTAGACCTACAGACATTTTTCTACCTCTTGCCAGTTGTGTACGGGGCTGTCACCCACTATGGCTGCCCTTTCCAGGGCATTCCACAAATAGCGCTTCATTAATAAATTAAATCTGCGCAGTGCCTTATCATTAGCCGAGGCTGATCTGCACTTCTACACCCGCAGCAAGATCCAGTTTCATCAGTGCGTCAACAGTCTTTTCTGTTGGCTCAACGATGTCCAGGACACGCTTGTGAGTACGGATTTCATACTGATCGCGAGCGTCTTTGTTGACGTGCGGAGAAACCAGAACTGTGTAGCGTTCTTTGCGGGTTGGAAGTGGGATCGGGCCACGCACCTGAGCACCCGTCCGTTTCGCAGTATCTACGATTTCCTGCGCGGATGAGTCGATCAGGCGATGATCAAAGGCTTTCAGACGAATACGAATTTTCTGATTCTGCATTTCGATCACACATTTCCTAGGTGTTTTTTAACGGCAAAAGCCGACCTCCCCCATTTGCAGGGGACGCAAATTCTAATGACTGGTGATTTTTTCGTCAAGCATTAATTACAAATATAAAAAAAGGGGCTCCCTAAGGAGCCCCTTTTTCAGCAATTAGCTATCGGAGATCAGGCGATGATCTTAGATACTACGCCAGCACCGACAGTACGACCACCTTCACGGATGGCGAAACGCAGACCGTCTTCCATCGCGATTGGGTTGATCAGGGTAACAGACATCTGGATGTTGTCACCTGGCATTACCATTTCAACACCCTCTGGCAGCTCACAAGCGCCAGTGATGTCAGTCGTACGGAAGTAGAACTGTGGACGGTAGCCTTTAAAGAATGGCGTGTGACGACCACCCTCTTCTTTAGACAGTACGTATACTTCACCTTCGAACTGAGTGTGAGGAGTAATAGTACCTGGCTTAGCCAGTACCTGACCACGCTCAACTTCGTCACGCTTAGTACCACGCAGCAGCGCACCGATGTTCTCACCTGCACGACCTTCGTCCAGCAGCTTACGGAACATCTCTACACCAGTACAGGTCGTCTTGGTAGTTTCTTTAATACCAACGATTTCGATCTCTTCGCCAGCCTTAACGATACCACGCTCTACACGGCCAGTTACTACAGTACCACGACCGGAGATAGAGAATACGTCCTCGATAGGCATCAGGAATGGCTGATCGATTGCACGCTCTGGCTCTGGGATGTAAGTATCCAGCGCTTCTACCAGTTTCTTAACCGCAGTCGTACCCAGTTCGTTGTCGTCCTGGCCGTTCAGGGCCATCAGCGCGGAACCTGCGATGATTGGAGTGTCGTCGCCCGGGAAGTCGTAAGTATCCAGCAGCTCACGCAGTTCCATTTCGACCAGTTCCAGCATCTCTGCGTATTCTTCAGAGTCAACGCCGCCGCAATCTTCAGCCAGCAGGTCAGCTTTGTTCAGGAATACTACGATGTAAGGTACACCTACCTGACGGGACAGCAGGATGTGCTCACGAGTCTGAGGCATAGGGCCGTCAGTCGCACCACATACCAGGATAGCACCGTCCATCTGAGCCGCACCGGTGATCATGTTTTTCACATAATCCGCGTGCCCTGGGCAGTCAACGTGCGCGTAGTGACGGATTGTAGAGTCATACTCTACGTGAGAGGTCGCGATGGTGATACCACGCTCACGCTCTTCCGGTGCGTTGTCGATCTGATCAAACGCTTTCATTTCACCGCCGAAGACTTCCGCGCATACGCGAGTCAGTGCTGCAGTCAGAGTAGTTTTACCGTGGTCAACGTGGCCGATGGTACCAACGTTAACGTGCGGTTTTGAACGCTCAAAAGCTTCTTTTGCCATCAGGTTTTTCTTCCACAACCGTTAGTATTTTTGACAAACGCCAAATATGACAAAGGGTAGATATATTGCTACATCTACCCTAAATCATAAAACTGGAGCTCATGGGCGGATTTGAACCGCCGACCTCACCCTTACCAAGGGTGTGCTCTACCCCTGAGCTACATGAGCATAACAACATATTGGAGCGGGTAGCGGGAATCGAACCCGCCTCTTCAGCTTGGAAGGCTGAGGTAATAGCCACTATACCATACCCGCAAAGCGGCAATGGTGGTGGGAGGTGGATTCGAACCACCGAAGCTCGCGCGTCAGATTTACAGTCTGATCCCTTTGGCCACTCGGGAATCCCACCACGCTAGTCGCTATACTTCAGAAGATGGTGCCGGCACCAAGAGTCGAACTCGGGACCTACTGATTACAAGTCAGTTGCTCTACCAGCTGAGCTATACCGGCCGTTCACTGCTGAAGTGGCGCGTATATTACCCAGCGACCCTGGTGCTTGCAACCCCCCGACAAGGTTTTTTTTCAATTTTTATCAAATTATATGACTTTCTTAGTACAGCCTTGATTTCACTGGATAAATCATGACCAGAAGGCAGTACCAGACGCAGCTGATAACGTGCAATCTGCTGCATTTCCGTGGTGAGGCGTAACTCCGCTGAAAGAGCGCCCGCCCCTTCAAGGCGTGACTGCATCGCCCGGGCATCAGCCAGCGATGAAAAGCTCCCCAGAAGAAACTGCATACCCGCCTCACCTTCTCGGGTTTCGGGCACCACTCCCAGGCGATCCAGCTGGTCGAGCATTTCCAGCCGCGCCCCGGGATCAGCCGGCGCCTCGACGGTCAGACTATACCCCGCCAGCGCCTGCTCGGAGAACTGCTGCCGCTCGGGATGGTAACCGGCCTTAATCAGGTATTCAGAGATCCGCTCAGCATCCGCCAGCCAGCGGATGCCACTGACAAAGACGCAGTCACCATCAAGCCGGGCGTTTTTACGCGGCTCCAGTTCAGTGGAATCAAGCTCAGAGATAAGACGTATTTCGGGAACAGAGGAGGACCGGGCAGGGAGCGAGGGTTCTTCCTGCAGAATGGCGTAGCGCAGCAGCAGGATGCCATTAGCCAGCAGGCAGATCAGAAAACACCAGCGCATCAACATTACTCACTCCAGAGACAAAACAAGACCATCCATTACCAGGTCAGGACATAGCTCCCCTTCTCCGGCTAACTGGTAAAACAACTCACCATCCCCCCCGGTAATATAAAGGGCAACTGGTTCCTTATACTGCGCAAGCTCGCTAACGATACGTTGCTGCAGCGCCTGAAAGATGTAATTGACACCATGACTCACTGCAGCAGAAGTATCGGTGCCGGGCTCGACGCTGAACCGGGCGATATTCCGGTCGACGATCACCTCAGCGGTGTTGCTTAACAGCGCCTGCTGCAGCAAGCGCAACCCGGGAATAATATAACCGCCCTGATGACAGCCGTCGGCAGCAACATAATCGACGGTGATGGCACTGCCGCAATCCACCACACAACAGGCACTGCCCGCATGGTGATACGCCGCCAGCATTGCCAGCCAGCGATCCACCCCCATACGAGAGGGATCACTATAGCTATTGGTAACACCCGCAGCCGCAGCCGCTGTTCTTGCGATCCGCGCCACCAGCCCCAGCTCCCGGGCGCAATACTCCGTTAGCCGCCGTTCAACCTCAGAACCGGCAACCGATGCAATCCGCACTTCTGTTACAGCGGCCGTCCATTCGGCAGGCAGGCCTGCCTCTATGGAGGCCGTGAGCTGACGCCCGCAACAGAGCACCTTCCTGTCGTCCAGAAGGCGCCATTTTAAGAAGGTGTTTCCTACATCGATCTCGACAATCATCAGGCTCTGCGTACGCTTATCTCACCGCCATGATAGGCTTTGGTTTCACCTTCCCTTTCCAGCAACAGGGCCCCACTGCCGTTAACCCCACGACAGACGCCCTGTATAAGCTGATCCCCCAGCTGTAACTCCACCGGCAGCGACTGGAAAGCATTTGCCGCCATCCATTCCTCCGCAAAGGGTTCAAACCCGAACTGCTTGAAGCGGTCTAGCATCGGCACCAGTTCATTGAGTACTGCAGCCAACAGTTCATTGCGCGAAACGGTGCCGCCTTTGATGCTCTGAAGATCAGTCCAGGGCTGATCGATCGCTTCGGCCTGCTCTGGCTGCATCGCCACATTAAGGCCAATCCCGATAATCACCTGACACTCACCCGATGCATCGCCGGTCATCTCCAGCAGAATCCCCGCCAGCTTGGCATTTCCAAACAACAGGTCATTCGGCCACTTCAGACCAACACCCTCGATCCCGCTCGCCGCCAGGGCTTTTTTCAGAGCCAGCCCCACGACCAGGCTAAGGCCTTCCAGTGCAGCGGCACCATGCTCAAAGCGCCACACCAGTGAGAAATAGAGGTTGCGGCCGAAAGGACTGACCCATTGCCGACCGCGACGTCCACGCCCGGCGGTCTGTTGTTCGGCCACAAACAGGCGACCGTGACAGTCCTGCCGCTGGCTCAGGCTCAGCGCCTCCAGATTGGTCGATTCCATCGACAGCTCCAGCGCCACTTCACCCAACTGACTGGCTGCTTCGGCCTTCAGCAGATCGCGTACTGCCGATATTTCCAGCAGATCCAGTCCACCGGGGAGGCGATAGCCGCGCCCTTTGACGCTATAGATCTCTACCCCCAGCTCTTCGACCTTACGGATCTGCTTCCAGATTGCGCTGCGACTCACCTGCAGCTGCTCACCCAACTCCCGACCTGAGTGAAAACGGCCATCGGCCAAAACAGACAATAACGAACGAATCGTCATACTACATAGTCCTTTTATCAGATACGGTCTAATACAATAAAGCTGTAGGGGTAGGGATTAGGTTCCTGCGCCGGAAAATCCTGCCGACCTACTTCCTGCCACTGCTGGCGGTCGAATTCAGGAAACCAGGCATCGCCCTTCACTTCCGCATGCACCTGAGTCAGGTAAAGACGGTCGGCCCGCGCCAGCGCCTGCTGATAGATCTGAGAGCCGCCGATCACCATCGCTTCCGCCGCGCCGTCGACCACGCACTGCGCTTCCGCCAGCTCAATCGCCTCATCCAGCCCGGATACGACCTTGATACCGGCGGCCGAGAACGCCGGATTCCGGCTGATCACTATATTGGTACGGCCCGGCAGCGGACGGCCGATAGACTCATAGGTTTTACGCCCCATAATAATAGGCTTGGCCATCGTGACCTGCTTGAAGTACCGCAGATCTTCCGACAGATGCCAGGGCAGTTTATTGTTGATACCGATCACCCGGTTTTCAGCCTGGGCGACGATAATTGCCAGCTTCATGCTCTCTCCTTAAATAGATACTGCAGCACGGATAGCCGGATGGGGGTCATAGCCTTCCATCTCGAAATCTTCATACTGGTAATCAAAGATCGACGCCGGGCGACGTTTGATTACCAGTTTCGGCAGCGGGCGCGGCGTCCGCGTCAGCTGCTCACTCACAATGGCCGGATCAGCCAGGTGATCCTGATACAGATGCACATCGCCAAACGTATGCACGAAATCTCCCACTTCCAGATCACACTGCTGCGCGATCATATGGGTCAACAACGCATAAGAGGCGATATTGAATGGCACACCGAGAAAGTAATCGGCACTGCGCTGATAGAGCTGACAACTTAAGCGGTTATTGGCCACATAGAACTGGAACAGGGTATGGCAGGGTGGCAGCGCAGCCTTGCCATTCGCCACATTCTCATGCGGACTGACAGATTCATCAGGCAGATCTGCAGGATTCCAGCCACTGACTATCAGGCGGCGGGAATCGGGCTTAGCCTTGATCTGCTGGATCAGTTCGCTGATCTGATCGATCGTCGAGCCGTCCGGACAGGCCCAGGAGCGCCACTGCTTGCCATAGATAGGCCCGAGATCACCGTCCTCCAGCGCCCAGCCGTTCCAGATAGAGACACCGCGTTCCGCCAGCCAGTTGTTATTGGTGTTGCCATCGAGAAACCACAACAGCTCCAGGATGACCGACTTCAGGTGTACCTTCTTCGTCGTCAGCAACGGGAAGCCCTGTGAAAGATCAAACCGCAGCTGCCGGCCAAACACCGAGCGCGTACCTGTGCCCGTCCGGTCACCCTTATCAGTGCCGTTATCCCGAATGTCCTGCATCAGCGCCAGGTACTGTTGCATCTGTAACCTCAAGAAAGAAAATTAAAATCAATTTGTCGCAGATTTTACACCACGCGACAAAGCGATAGCTAATAACGCCCCGCCAATCAGGATCATCGGCAGCGAAAGCAGCTGTCCCTTGGTCACCCAGCCCCAGGCGATATAGCCAATATGGGCATCCGGTTCACGCACCAGCTCAACCAGACTGCGGAAACTGCCGTACAGCAGCAGGAACAATCCCGATGCGGCCATACGGGGACGCGGCTTACTGCTGAACCACCATAGCACAACGAACATCACCAGCCCTTCCAGCACGAACTCATACAGCTGCGAAGGGTGACGGGGCAGGCCATCTCCGGCACGCGGAAAGATCACCGCCCAGGAAAGGTCTGTCGTACGCCCCCATAACTCACCGCCGATAAAGTTACCGACACGACCGGCACCCAGCCCGATCGGCACCAGCGGCGCGACGAAATCGCCCATCTCAAACAGCGTTTTCTGATGCTTACGCCCCCAGAACCAGATCACCGCCACCACCCCCAGCAAGCCACCGTGGAAGGACATTCCCCCCTCCCAGACCGCAAACAGCCATAACGGGTCCGCCAGAAACTGATCGAAGTTATAGAACAACACATAACCGAAACGCCCGCCGAGCACGACGCCCATTGCTCCCCAGAAGATCAGGTCAGATACCTGCTCCTCAGTCCAGCCCGAGCCCGGCTGGCGGGCGCGGTAGCAGCCCAGCCACCAGGCGGCAGCGAAACCGATCAGATACATCAGGCCATACCAGTGAACCTGCAGTACGCCCAGATCCAGCGCGATCGGATCTATATCATGCACCCAGTACATCGTGACTCCTTAAAACAGGTTGCTGTAGATAAAACGCCCGCCGACAAACAGCAGGAACAATGCAAAAATCCGCTTCAGCTTATCCGCCGGCAGGCTATGCGCCAGCCTGGCACCGACCTTGGCAAACTGAGAGCTGGTAATGACAATGCCGATAAAGGCCGGCAGATAAACATAACCTAAACTCCACTGCGGCAGCGCCGGATTACCCCAGCCCTCCGGGATATTTGCCAGCGCCCCCATCACGGCAATAGGCAGGCCGCAAGCGGCCGATGTCGCCACGGCCTGCTGCATCTGCACCTGTCGCCAGCTCAGGTAGGGTACGGTCAGGGTCCCGCCGCCAATGCCGAACATTGAAGATACCCAGCCAATCACGCCGCCGGCGATCCCCAGTTCCCGCTTGCCGGGCGTTACGTGACCGGCCGCTGGTTTCAGATTCAGCGCCATCTGCAGCGCCACACAGAGTGCGAAGATACCCAGCGCTATCTGCAGGTAGTTACCCGGTAACTGTCCGGCCGTCTTCACCCCGAGAAAAGCCCCCAGCAGTATCCCCAACGCCAACGGCCGGAACAGCTGCCAACGTACCGCCCCGCGCTTATGATGGGCACGGACAGAACTCAGGGAGGTTACTACGATGGTGGCCAGTGATGTGGCCACTGCCATATGGGTCAGGATATCCGCCGACATCCCCTGCAATTCGAAGGAGAACACCAGGACCGGCACGATCAACAATCCGCCGCCGATGCCAAACAGTCCCGCCACGACACCGGCAAAGGCACCCAGAACAAGGTAGAGTAATATGGTTGTCAGCATCGCTGCTGTCCCGAAGTTATGAAATTAGGCTAACTATATTAGCTTTCCTTATAAACGATGGAAACGAAACGATGTGTTTGATCAGCCTTGCCTGGCAGCTACACCCCGATTATCCCCTGGTCCTGCTGGCTAACCGGGATGAGTTCTATGACCGGCCAACCGCCCATCTGCAGTACTGGGAGGATCATCCTCAATTGCTCGCAGGCAGGGATCTGCAACAGGGAGGTACCTGGCTCGGCCTGTCGCGGCAGGGACGGCTGGCGGCGGTCACCAATTTCAGGAATGGACAGCGGGAACAGGATAAGCGCTCCCGGGGCGACCTGACGCGATCCTTCCTCTGCTCGGCGCTGCCAGCCGAAGACTGGATCCAGCGCCACCAGGCAGAGTTTGACCAGTATGGCGGTTTTAATCTGCTGCTGGGTGACAGCCAGGGACTTTGGTATTGCAGCAACCGGACCCCGGGTTACCGCAAGCTTGAACCTGGAATTTACGGGATGAGCAATGCATTGCTGGATACCCCCTGGCCTAAGCTGCAACAACTCAAACAGCGGCTGGGAGAGGCGATAGCGCACGGGGCGCTTGAGGAAGATCAGCTGCTGCAGATGATGCGCAACGAACAGACCTTTGCCGATCAGCTGCTGCCCGATACCGGTATCAGTCTGCCGTGGGAGCGCAGCCTGTCAGCCTGCTTTATTCGTCTGGAAAATTACGGCACCCGTGCCAGCAGCCTGGTCACCCAGAGCAGCAGCGGTCAGGTCCGTTTTATCGAGCAACGTTTTGATGCCAGCGGCAGCGCCGGGCGCAGCGCAATAGAACTTCAGGGCTTTACCCTGGGCTCGGACACACTGTGTGACCAGAGCAACCTCAGTCCGGCATTACTGGGCGGTTAAACTGTGACATACCCAGTTCGTTCAGGCGTTGCTGCAACAGGTTCTGAATCGCATCGGCATCGTCCATCGCCATCACGGTCGCCAGCAGACGGTTAGCCTGCTCCAGGCTGACCATGCGGATCGCCGACTTGATCTTCGGCAGGTTGGTCGCATTCATCGACAACACATCGTAGCCCATCGCCATCAGCAGCAAGGCCCCGGCCGGATCAGCCGCCATCTCACCACAGATCGAAACCGGTACATTTTCCTTGTGCGCCTCTTTGGCAATAAAGGCCAGCGCTCGCAGCATCGCCGGATGGTAAGAGACGTAGAGGTTGGCCACGCGCGGGTTATTGCGGTCGACCGCCAGCAGGTACTGGGTCAGGTCATTGGAGCCTACCGAGATAAAACCGACCCGGCGGGCAAAGCGGCGCACCTGGTAGATCGCGGCCGGCACCTCCACCATCACACCGACCTCCGGACGCTCGATCTCATGCCCCTCGTCCAGCAACTCCTGCAGGGCTCGATCGATCTGGCGATTAGCCTCATCCACTTCATGCACGCTGGTCACCATCGGTAGCATGATACGCAGGTTGCCGAAGCCTTCATTGGCGCGCAGCATCGCCCGCACCTGCACCAGGAAGATCTCCGGATGGTCCAGCGTTACACGGATACCACGCCAGCCCAGGAACGGGTTCTCCTCCTCAATCGGGAAATAGGGTAAGGCCTTGTCACCGCCGATATCCAGGGTACGCATCGTCACCGGACGCGGATAGAACGCCTCCAGCTGGCGGCGATAGGTGAGGTACTGTTCATGCTCACTGGGGAAGAAGTCGCGGATCATAAAGGGTACTTCGGTCCGGTACAGCCCGATTCCCTCAGCGCCACGCTCCAGCGAGCGCGCCACATCCGCTACCAGGCCGGTATTTACCCACAATGGCATACGGTAACCATCGGTGGTTTCGGCCGGCAGATCTTTCAACGTGCCCAGCTCTGCCGCCATCTCCTGCTCACCGCGGATAATATCCTGGTAGCCACTGCGCAGATCTTCACCGGGACTGACATAGATGCGCCCGGAATGACCATCGACGATCACTTCGCGGCCATCGATCCGGGTCGCCGGCAGATCCAGCGCCCCCATGACCGTGGGAATACCCATCGACCGGGCGAGAATGGCAGAATGGGAGTTGCCCGAGCCGTGTACCGAGACCAGCCCTACCAGCCGCTCACAGGGCACTTCACCCAGCATCGCCGGTGTCACTTCCTCCGCCACCAGAATGGTCTGCTCGGGAAATTCCACGTCGACCGGGCCGGACTCCTGCATATGCGCCAGCACCCGGCGGCCGAGATCGCGGATATCGCTGGCACGCTCACGCAGATAGGGATCATCCATCAGCGAGAACTGTCTGACATGTTCACTCACCACCTGTCGCAACGCGCCCTGGGCCCAGTTACCGGCCTTTATCTGTTCAACCACCTCCCCGGCCAGAGCATTGTCATCCAGCATCCGCAGGTAGACATCAAACAGCGCCTGCTCCTCGGAGCGCAGGCGCTGTGCCAGGGTACGGCCCACTACCTTGATATCGCGCCGCACCGAGGCCAGAGCAGCCTCGAAACGCTCGATCTCCTGATCGATATCCCGCGCCACCTTATCCGGCACCGCATCCAGATCTGCCGGCGGCGCGATTACCACTACCGTGCCGATCGCGACCCCGGGTGAACCGGCAATACCGTCGAACCGGCTCTCCAGGTCACCGCCTTCATCCTGCCCTTTCAGCAGCCCGGTGGCTTCCGCATGGGCAATAACACCGGCCAGCTGGGCCGACAGGGTGACCAGAAAAGCCTCTTCGCTCTCATCGAAACGGCGTTTCTCCTGCTGTTGGACCACCAGCACGCCCACGACTTCACGATGATGGATCACCGGCACACCGAGGAAGGCGTGGAACTGCTCCTCACCGGTATTTTCCAGCAGCACAAACTTCGGGTGGTTGGAGGCGTTTTCAAGGTTGATCGGCTCGGCACGCTTGCCGACCATACCGATCAGTCCCTCGGACGACGCCAGCCCGGCGTGCCCCACAGCCGCCTTGTTCAGGCCCTGGGTAGCCGCCAGGACATAACGTTCGCGGGGGCTGTCATAGAGATAGACCGAGCACATGTCGGTACGCATCGCCCGCTGAATGCGTCGTACGATCAGATCAAGCACCGACTCCAGGTCCGGAGCCGTACTTACCTCCTGCACGATCTTGCGTAAAACATCCAGCATTAGCGACTATCTCCTTTTTCTAATTATTGAGCACTATTGCACGTGTCAGTTTAGGCGATAACTCGCGCATCGCCTTACGGTAGACTTCGCGCTTGAATGCCACCACCTGTCCCAGCGGATACCAATAGCTGACCCAGCGCCAGCCATCAAACTCGGGCGTATCCGAATGGTTAAAGGATACGGCTTCATCATTTTTCAGCATCCGCAGCAAATACCACTTCTGCTTTTGTCCCACACATACCGGTAGCGAATGACGCCGGATCATGCGTTTGGGTAAGCGGTAACGCAGCCAGCCGCGTGTTACGGCCAGTATCTCTACGTCATCCCTGGTCAGGCCGACCTCTTCCTGCAGTTCACGATACATCGCCTCTTCAGGAGTTTCGTCGTCGTTTATGCCCCCTTGCGGAAACTGCCAGGCATCCTGACCGATCCGCTTTGCCCAAAGAACCTGACCCAGCGAGTTAGCCAGAATGATACCGACATTCGGTCTGAACCCATCTGAATCGATCACATCAAAAATCCCAATAAGCTTTCAGGCTATTGTTCCATACTTTTTTCTAACTCGGCAAATTACTGCTTGTAACAAACCCGGCGCGGTCGCCGATTGCATTGCGGGTAGCAGCTATCTATATTGGGCCACATCATTAACGGTATGCAGGAGAGCGGCTTTGCGCTTAGCTATCTTTGATCTGGACAACACACTGCTGAACGGCGACAGCGATCATGCCTGGGGAGAGTTTCTCTGCCAGAAGGGTATCGTCGACAGCGAAGAGTACCGTCGCGCTAACGATTACTTCTATCAGCAGTACAAACAGGCCTCGCTGGATATTTTCGAGTTTCTCGAATTTGCCCTGAAACCGCTGGCGCAGCTCGATATGACACAGCTGCAGGCACTGCACAGTGAATTTATGGCGACCGTAGTGGCCGATATGATGCTGCCAAAGGCACAGGCCCTGCTGCAGCAACACCGCGATCAGGGCGACTTCCTGCTGATCATTACCGCCACCAACCGCTTTGTCACCGGCCCGATCTGTGAAGCGCTGGGGGTCGACGATGTCCTGGCGACCGAACCGGAGGTGGTCGATGGCCAGTACAGCGGCAAGGTCGCGGGTACTCCCTGCTTCCAGGACGGCAAGGTTGAACGCCTCAACAGCTGGCTGGCAGAGCATGGCCACAGCCTGGAGGACAGCTACTTTTACAGCGATTCACGTAACGACCTGCCGCTGCTGCTGAAAGTGGAGCATCCGGTCGCCGTTAACCCGGATGAAGCGCTGGATGCCCATGCCAGGGAGCACGGCTGGCCGGTACTGGACCTGCGTTAAACCTTCAGCTGCCGCAACAAAAAAGCCGCAACGGAAAACACCGTTGCGGCTTTTTTCTGCCCTGACAGATCATACAGGCATGATCGTCCTCACTCAGGCTACGGTTTTACAGGTTTTCAGAGCATGATTCAGCTCGCGCATAATATGCCCGCGGGTAATCACTCCCAGTAACACCCCTTCCCGGATAACAGGGTAAACCTTTGGCTTAGCCCCCATCATCATCTGTGCCAGATCGATAATACTGTCGCCCGGCGAGACGGTCAGCGGCTGCTTATGCATCATATCCGCCACCAGCGCCCGGCTGTCACAGTGATAACTGCCTTTAATCAGAAAGGGGATACAGTCATGCTCCGAAAGAAATCCAACAACATGCAGATGATCATCCACCACCGGCAGTCCCGTCATATCAGCGTCGAGAATCAGATCTACTGCCTGAGACAGGTTCATCTCTGGCCGCAACGGGGTTATAACCGGATGGATCATCTCATTAACCAGATACATGGGCTTATCCTCTTCTTATCTCACCTTCAGTTTGGCAGACAGGAGAGCAATAAAACCAATGTGATCTGGCTATAAAGAATATAACTTCAGACTATAAACAGCCTTAGCCGCCCAGAGAGACGGCCGCATCAGGGACAGGGATTGGGCTGATCCAGGTGGATCGCCTCAATCGCCTCCAGCAGCGCCGGTGATAACCGTAGCTGACAGGACTCAATATTGCTCTGCAGCTGTGCCATGCTGGTAGCCCCGATGATATTGCTACCAACAAAGTCCCGGCTGGTAACGAACGCCAGCGCCATCTGGGCCGGATCGAGACCATGCGCATGGGCCAGCTCAACATAACGCGCCGTCGCCTGCTGTCCCTTATCGCTGAGGTAACGCTGATAGTGGGGAAACAGCGCCAGACGGGAACCTTCCGGCCGGGCACCATTGAGATACTTGCCGGAAAGCACGCCAAAGGCCATCGGTGAGTAGGCCATCAACGCCACCTCTTCCCGTAATAAGGCTTCGGACAGCGCCAGCTCCGTACTGCGGTTAAGCAGGCTGTAAGGGTTCTGTACCGTCGCCACCCGTGGCAGCCCGTGCTGCTCAGCCAGCTGCAGGCACTTCATCAACCCCCAGGGGGTTTCGTTGGAGAGGCCAATATGGCGGATCAGTCCCTCCTGCACCAGCTCGGCCAGCACCTGCAGGGTCTCCAGCAGCGGCGTCCCGTCCTGCTCCGGCTGGTGGCTGTAACCCAGCTGACCGAAATAGGTGGTCTTGCGGTCCGGCCAGTGCAGCTGGTAGAGATCGATATAATCGGTCTTTAAACGCTGCAGCGACGCAGTCACCGCGGCCCGCAGGTTGTCCCGGTCGAAATGCACATCCGGGCGCAGATAGCGGGTCATCTCTGCCGGCCCGGCCGCCTTAGTCGCAAGCACTATCCGTTCCCGGCCGCCGCGTGACTGCAGCCAGTTCCCGATAATCTCTTCGGTCCGCCCCTGGGTATCAGCCGTGGTCGGCACCGGATACATCTCGGCGGTATCCAGGAAATTAATTCCCTGCGCGCAGGCATAATCCATCTGCTCGAAGGCTTCACGTTCACTATTCTGCTGACCAAAGGTCATAGTGCCGAGGCAAAGCTCACTGACACTCAGTCCGGATTGTCCCAGCGGGCGGTATTGCATGCGATCGCTCCTTAGCTAACGGCCAGTATGCGCACAAAGTAGGCTTTCAGGTATTCAGTTTCAGGGATCGCCGGATGTACCGGGTGGTCCGCACCCTGATGGCCCTGGGCAAAAATCTGGGCAGTACGGTCCAGCTCGCGGCTGTTAGAGCGGATAATATCCACCAGACGCTGGTTTTCCAGATGCATCGAGCAGGACGCCGAGACCAGCACGCCGCCTTTATTCAGCAGGCGCATAGCAAAGTTATTCATCCGCGCGTAAGCACGCTCACCGTTTTTCACGTCTTTACGTTTCTGGATGAAGGCCGGCGGGTCCAGCACAATCACATCAAAACGCTGGCGCTCATCGATCAGGTTCTTACAGATCTCAAAGGCATCGCCATGCAGGCCTTCAAAGCGGTCTTCTGCCGCATTGATCCGGGCATTCTCCTCCGCCACTTCCAGCGCGTAGTGAGACGCATCGACACAGCTGACATGCTCTGCCCCAGCCGCCAGCGCCTGAGTCCCCCAGCCACCGACATAGCTGAACAGGTCCAGCACCCGCTTACCGCCCACCAGCTGCTGCATACGGGCACGGTTTTCACGGTGGTCATAGAACCAGCCGGTCTTCTGGCCGCGCTGCAGTGGAGCCAGCAGGGAAACGCCGTTCTCCTCCAGCGGGCAGAGATCGGGGATATCGCCCTGTGCCACCTCGACATAGGTCTCCAGGCCTTCCATATCACGCATCTTGCCATCGTTGCGCAGCAGGATCGCTTTCGGCGTAAACACCTTATTAATCGCCTCAAGAATCTCGGTCAGCATCGCTTCCATCCCGGCCGTGGAGACCTGCACCACGAAGATGTCATAGAAGCGGTCGATCACCAACCCCGGCAGGTCATCACTGTCGCCAAACACCAGACGGTAGCAGGGCGCAGAAAAGTTAGCCTCGCGCAGGGACAGGGCTATCTTCAGGCGATGCACCAGCAATGACCGATCCAGCATATGCTGGGTGTTACGGCTGACCAGGCGGCCGCAGATCAGCGTATTCGGGTTGATGTAGGCGATACCCAGCGGCTTTCCCTTGTCATTTTCCACCACCACCTGCTCGCCGGCGCTAAAGCCTTTCAGCGGTGTCAGTTTGGTGTTTACTTCATTACTGTAGATCCACAGGTGTCCGCCACGCAGTCGGCGGTCTGCGCCGGGATTCAGTCTGAGAGTTTGCAAAGCCATGGGTATTGTTTCGCCTTTTCCGCCGCTGCGGATACTAAATTTGATTCTGATCGTCCGGTGACAGACCGGTCTGGATGCTTGCCCCGTAGCTGTCGCCAGGGCAAGAGGGAGTCGTACTATTCTACCTGCAGTTGCAGATAATTTGCTGCAATAGTTTACAGCAGAAAGCAAAAAGCGCCCCGGGATCACCGGAGCGCTTGTCTCAGCCTGGCAACAGCCATAGCAGGCTGGCGGTCAGATCAGGCTTCTGACTCGCAAACCTCGGCATAGGCGTCGGCATCCAGCAGCGTTTCCAGTTCAGCCGTATCTGACAGCTTCACACGATAGAACCAGCCATCTCCGTAAGGATCTGAATTGGCCAGATCAGGCTCATCTTCCAGCGCTTCGTTGATGGCTACCACAGCCCCGGTAACCGGTGCATAGACATCCGATGCCGCTTTTACAGACTCCACCACGCCAGTCTCTTCACCTGTCGCGATCTCTGCACCCACTTCCGGCAGCTCCACAAATACCACATCACCCAGCAGCTCCTGGGCGTGATCGGTAATGCCAATTGTTACAGTGCCGTCATCCTCAGCACGAATCCACTCATGACTGGAGACATATTTCAGTTCAGATGGGATGTCACTCATATCCGCTTCCTACCCCTTCGCGTTAAGAAAAGACCCTGTTGCCGTACCGGTGTGCCAGCAGGAAAACAGCTACTGCATATCTCCTCCGGCGTCACCGTCACTGCGCGGACTACCACCGCCGGCGATAGCCGCCGCTGCAAAAATCTACACCATATAGGTGGCTATTCCCACAGCGTTTAGCTTACTTCATGCTGCCTGTGCAGCCAGCCTTCCATAACAAGGCGTGGCTGGCGCTTAAGCCACCACGCACCACAGCGTCCTTTGCCGTGGCAAGCGGAGTTATTCACTCCGTTTTCGTTAGAGATCCGTTGTCACGGACTCGGCCAGTTGATCAGCGGGCCACTGGGCGCTTTGCCAGCGGCGGCAGGTTGCCACGTAATCCCATCGCATCCATCACCAGGTGATTCTTCACCGGTGCCAGCTGATCAAGCAGGTTCATTCCCAGATTACGTGCCAGCCGGATTGCCGGGGCCTGCTGGTTAAACAGGCGCTTGAAACCTTCCATCGCGGCCGACATCTGCAGGTTATCGCTGCGGCGGCTGCGCTGGAAACGGCGCAACACCCGCAGATCTCCCCAGCCCTCCATCCGGGCGGCAGCATCACACAGCGTATCGGCCAGGGCTGCCGCGTCCAGCAAGCCGAGATTAACCCCCTGCCCTGCCAGCGGATGGATGGTATGGGCGGCATCACCAATCGCGGCAAAGCCCTCTTTAACATAGTACTTGGCGTGACGCTGGCGCAACGGAAACAGCTGGCGCTGATCGCTCCATAATACCGAGCCCAGCTTACGTTCAAAGGCCAGTTCCAGAGCGCGACAGAAGGCTTCGTCATCCAGCGACTGCAGCTGTTTTGCATGCATGGGCGAAGTCGACCAGACAATAGAGCTGTAATGCCGGCCATCAGCAGAGCTGAGCGGCAGGAAGGCCAGAGGCCCGTCTTCGGTAAAGCGCTGCCAGGCAGTCTGCCGATGGGGCAGTTCGGTCTCTACTGTTGTCACCAGCGCGTGATGACCATAGTCCCATTCCCACATTGGCAACGATGCCAGCTGTCGGGTACGCGACATAGCGCCATCAGCGGCCACCAGCAGCGGCGCCTCCAGCTTCCGGCCATCACTGAGGCTGACAATGCGATGTCCTGATTCAGCCTCAGACAGCGCCGTAACACTCACGCCACTGATCAGCTGGATATTCTGATGGGTCAGCATCACCTCATACAGCGCAGCCAGGGTCACGCGGTTTTCGACGATATGACCCAGGCAGTTCTCATGCAGTTCGCGGCTGTCAAAATGGATATGACCGGTACCTTCGCCATCCCATACATCCATATCGGTATAGGGGCTGAGACGGTATTGCTGCATCCGCTCCCAGGCACCCAGCGCTACCAGAATCTGCTGCGAAGCACAGGTCAGCGCACTGACCCGGCTGTCATATCCGTCGGACTGCTGCGCCCGGACCTGCGCCGGCAGCTGTGAGGCGTCACCTTCACGCTGTTCCAGCACAACAATCTGCCGGCCGGTCTCTGCCAGCGCGTTCGCCAGTGTTACGCCGACCATGCCGGCGCCGGCGATCACGATATCCGGCTGTAATTCTGTACTCACGATCAGCTCCTTATTTCAGCCGCGGGGCAGGCATATCCAGCCCCATCGCACTGCGGGCAAAGACAGTTTTGGCCGTCGGCGACAGATCCAGCAGCTGCAGTCCCAGGTCGCGCCCCAGGGTCAGCAGCGGATTGCTATTGGAAAACAGGCGCATAGTACGGTCACTCATGCCGATCGTGCGCTGTTGGTCCTGGCTCTGACGGGCATGAAATGCCTGCAACATCTCCAGGTCGCCCAGCAGGCGCCCCTCCTTGCGGGCCTCGATCAGCTGATCTGCCAGCGCCACTACGCCGCGCAGGGCCAGGTTATAGCCCTGCCCGGCAATCGGATGCAGGGCGTGGGCCGCATTCCCCAGCACCACCAGGCCACGGCGCACCTGTTCCTGGGCCAGCACCAGCTTCAATGGATAGGCATGACGCTCCCCGGCCCGGATAAAGCGCCCGGCACGATAGCCAAAGCGCTCCTGCACCCGCTGCAGAAACGCCTGATCATCCAGCGCCATCACCTCTTCCACCTCAGCATCAGGAACTGTCCAGACCAGGCCGCAGCGATACTCACCCTGCAGGGTTTCCAGCGGCAGTAGCGCCATCGGCCCGGTGTCGGTAAAGCGTTCATAGGCGACATCGCCATGGAAGCGGTCAGGACTGATATTGGCAACCACGGCATGCTGGTCATAGGTTTGCTGCTGGTAGCCGATCCCCATCCGCTCACGTAGCTTGCTGCGCCCGCCATCAGCCATCACCACCAGCTCGGCGCTCAGCTGCCTTGACTCGCCATCGATCTTCAGGCCGACATCCATCTGCTCTGCCGCCGGCTCAACAGCGGTTACTTCTGCCGGACAGAGAAAGTCGATATTGGCGGCATCATCCTGCTGCAGGCGATCCAGCAATACCCGCCCCAGCCAATGGTTTTCCACCACGTAGCCCAGGGCCGAAACCTGCTCCTGCTCGGCACTCAGGCGGGTCACGCCAAAATGCCCTTTGTCGGATACATGAATCTGCCTGATGGGGCTCAGATGGGTCTGCAGGGTGTCCCAGATGCCCATTAACTCATAGATAGAACGACTGCCATAGGCCAGCGCCGTGGCGCGGGAGTCATAGCTGGGCTGATACCTGAGCTGGCCGCCTTCCGGTAAAGGATGTGCCTCAACCACGGCGATTTTCAGCCCAAGCGACTGACTGGCTGGCAACAGGGCGCAGGCCAGACTAGCCCCCGCCATGCCACCACCGATAATCAGAATATCGTAATGTGATTTCATCGACTCTGTGCCGCAGCCATAAGTGCCTCGATATCAGCGATCTGCTTCGGCACCGATGCGGTCAGCACCTCGGCGCCTTCGGCCGTAACCAGAACATCGTCCTCGATCCTGATACCGATACCTCGCCAACGGGCCTCCACATTCTCATTAAAGGGGGATACGTAGAGTCCGGGTTCAATGGTCAAGACCATTCCGGGCTCCAATGGACGGCTCAGGCCATCCTTCTGATATTCACCCACATCGTGTACATCCATCCCCAGCCAGTGACTCACCCGGTGCATATAGAACTCCCGGTAGGCACCTTCAGCAATCAGGTGCTCCACATCACCGTTCAGCAAGCCCAGCTCTACCAGCCCCCGGGTGAGGATCTTCACCGAAAGCTCATGAATATCATTAAAGCGGGCGCCGGGTACCGTCGCCTCAATACAGGCCTGCTGTGCATCCAGCACCAACTGGTACAGGGCGCGCTGTTCGGCACCGAAGACACCCCCAACCGGGAAGGTGCGGGTGATATCTCCGGCAAAGTAATCCAGCTCGATACCGGCGTCGATCAGAACCAGGTCGCCATCCACCAGCAGGTCCCGGTTTTCAGTGTAGTGCAGCACACAGGCATTCTCCCCGCCCCCGACGATGGAGGGATATGCCGGCTGGCGACAGCCTTCACTGGCGAAGCTGTGCATAATCTCCGCTTCCAGCTGATATTCATACAGGCCCGGCCGGCATGCCTGCATAGCGCGGATATGTGCCTGCGCCGACAGCTCCCCGGCACGGCGCATGATCTGCTGCTCATGAGGCGATTTAAACAGCCGCATTTCATGCAGGATCTCGTTCAGCTGGTGCATCTCGGTCGGTGCCTTTGCGCCCTGGCGGGCACGCCCTTTCAGGGTATTCAGCCAGTCCAGCATGCGGCCATCAAACGCCTCATCATCACCGATACTGAAATAGAGTCGCTGCTGGCCATCGATCAGGGTCGGCAGGATTTCATCGATCTGCTCGACCGGCCAGGCACGGTCGACACCGTAGCGCTCCACCAGTCCCTCCGGACCGGTGCGGTAACCGTGCCAGATCTCCATCTCCGGGTCCCGGTCCTGACAAAACATCAGGTACTGATTCGAGTCTTCGCCACGAATCAGTAACAACACCGCATCCGGCTCATCGAAACCGGTCAGATAATAGAAATCGCTGTCCTGACGGAACGGGTAATCAACATCCCTGTTACGCGGTTGCATCTGAGCTCCCGGCAACAACACCGCACTCCCCTCTGGCAGCTGCATCAGCAACCGCTGTCGACGTGCGGCAAACTCAGCCGCCGGAATCTTGTTAATCATCAGTGCAATCTGTCCTCAGGTCCGTTTTGAGCTGCATCCGGTGCGGTATTAAACTCCGCAAATACCATCAGCGCCGCCATGCGCACGTACTCCTGTACCTCCATCAGATCGGAAGCACTGTCTTCATCATCATCGATATCCAGCGAAATCTGCGCCACCTCAGCCAGGTCACGCAGGGTTTCACTGATATCGGCACTGATGCTCTTATCTGTCTGCTTGCTATAGAGACCAAACCCGGCGAGGAATCCCTGACACCAGCATCCCAGCGCCTCGGCCAGCTGCGCCAGAGAACTTTCATCCTCTTCCGGCATCAGCAACTCGAAGCCGAGTTCAGCCGATTCCAGTTCGGTCTCAGAGACCTTATAAAGCTGAATCAGCGCCACTTTACTGTTTTCCTGTTCCAGCGCGTTGATATCTGTCAGCTCGCAGACGGATTGCAGCATGGTCAGCGGTTCCAGTCGGGCACCGGCCGCCAGCTGCCCGCAAAGCAGGCCATGCAGTTCCGATGGAGAGACAACAAAAACGCCCTCTTCGACAAGCATATTAGCCAACTGGTCGAAGTCCGGTTTAACATGGGGCTGTTGGGGATTATCAGAGCTCATTTAATTTAGACAACTCGCGAAAATAGAGACGTGGGTAGTTAAAAACAATAGCGCCTATCCTAGCATCTGTAGCGGCGCCGAATAAGACCCATCAGAGCACCGACAATCCCGGCCTGCATGACACCGGCCGGAGTAACCGTCATTCGATTGACCGCTAATCCGGGGCTGTCTATAGTCCGACTCAGATGTGGGAACGAGTAAAAATGAGCGAACATTATTTTAACGCACTGGAACATAAGATAGATCAGTTGCTGGAGCACTGTAAGCAGCTCGAGCAGGAAAACCGCCACCTGCGGAACAGGGAAAGCCAACTGACAGAAGAGCGCGCACGCCTGGTTCAACTCAACGAGCAAACCAAACGCAAGGTTGAGGCCATGATTTCGCGACTCAAAGCACTGGAGCAAAACGCATGAGTCAACCGGAGCAGCGCACCGTCGAAGTCAGACTGCTGGATAAAGAATACACCGTCAGCTGCCCCGACGGTGCAGAAGCAGAACTGCTGGCTTCAGCCGATTACCTCGATGAGAAGATGCGGGAGATCCGGCGCCACGGAAAACTGGTCGGACTGGAGCGTATAGCCGTTATGGCAGCGCTGAATATATCTCACGAGCTGATCAGCATGCGTCGCCAGGACCGCAACGATGTCGAGGACAGGCTACGCAAACTCGGGGCTAAAATAGACCGTGCCCTGCAGTCAGGCGGCAAGGCGCAAAAAGACACCGAAGGGTCGGATTGAATATATTTCATAAACACAGAAAGCGTATAAAAAACATACTGTTACATTTATGGCCTAGCAGATTCCACAGGAAATACAAGACCTGACAGAGACTGCCAAATAGGTATAATAGAAATCACTTCCTGGGGTGTTCGCCAGTTGATTACGTCCCTTGAGCCGATAATCATACCCTTGGGGGTTTCTCGCTGATATTGATGCGCATGTCCGCTTGACGGAAAGCCTAAGGTATCTCAGAAGCCGCCACCTTGAACCTTCGGGTTCAGGGCCATTATCAACATCGGCACCCCGGGAAGCCCTTCGATTCAGGCTTATGGATACCCGACAAGCACTCCGCCGCTCCATCCGAAGCAAACGCCGCGCGCTGACACCACTGCAGCAACGTCAGGCAGCTAACCGCCTATGCAAACAACTGCGCAAGCTTCCCGCTTTCCTCAACGCACAGCATATTGCAGTTTACCTGCCCAATGATGGCGAAATCGACCTTCAGCCACTGATCAGACTCTGCTGGCAACTGGGAAAGAAAACTTATCTGCCTGTCCTGCACCCGGTTAAACACAACAGCCTCTGGTTTGTGCCTTATAGCGCCAAAACCCGCCTGGTAAAAAACATCTATAAAATTCCCGAACCAGTGGTACTTGGCGAGCCTAAACAACCTATCTGGGCCCTGGATCTGGTTTTACTGCCTCTGGTAGCTTTTGATGCCGACGGCAACAGAATGGGGATGGGCGGGGGTTACTATGACCGGACCTTTGCTTTTAAAACCCGACTGGGGGCAAATTGGGGACCACGTCTTTTAGGAATGGCGCACGAATTACAGCGCGTAGATAAATTAGCCGTTGCCAGCTGGGATATTCCACTGACCGGCATCGTAACGGATATGAAATCCTATTACGGCAAGTAAGCTTTACTGATGCCGGTAAAACTTGTTGCAATACAGGCCGATTCACCGCAGTGCGGGAGCAGTAACAGCCTGTATTGCTCGTGTCTCAGGTAATGACCGGAGCATTCAGCCCCTGTGCATTACCTGATCAACCATCGCCGCGAATTGAAAGTCTGCGTGCGATACACCTGTCATTAAAGTGCCAACAACAAAAACAACAACCAGCACCATGACCAGATCGGGTCCTTTTTTCATTTTTAAGCCCAGCTTCCTGAGAACTGCTAAAACAAATTCAAACGGCAGTTTTGCCTAGCAGCGTATTCTTCCAGATTGAGACTTTTTTTCAAGCCACAATATTCTCTTTTCACTATTTTTATCGACAACTTTGCTGACAAATTTAGAAAAAAACGCGATTTCCGTAGAAAACAATAAAAAATGACCGACCAGATCGCTGCAATATGTCGGACATTAGCGACAGTTTTCAAAAACAAGGTTCCACGCCAGGCGGCAGATTCAAGCCAGAGGTATTAGGCCTTCAGGATTCAGCCACACTGAACAGTTAAAGAAGGATAAAAAACAGCACCCGTTTGAGGCAGCCGGCAATGTGCTCAGCAGGCTGTGCAAAGCCGCATCCACCGTGGCAACAAAAATCGCCCCGTGGCTGCTGACTATTGGCAACAGAGTGTTATAGTGAATTTATAGCTAATCCCGGGTCGCAGGGGACAACGGCCCATCCCTCAGTAAAAACAGGAGTTTACCATGATGACATCTCTGGTATTGACCGTGATTGGCCCGGACAAGCCGGGTCTGGTCGAGATGCTGGCACAGACCATCAGCGACCATCAGGGCAATTGGCTGGAATCTGGCATGTCCCGCCTTGCTGGCAAGTTTGCCGGCATTCTGATTGCACAGGTTCCAACAGATAAAGCAGATCAGCTCAGTGCAGCACTGCAGGAGCTGGATGGACAAGGCCTGAAAATCACCGTAGAGAAAACTGCCGACAGCAGCGAAGCGGCGCGCAAAACCTTTACCCTGGAGCTGGTTGGCCATGATAAGCCGGGCATCGTCCGCGATATCTCCCAGGCTCTGGCAAAGCGTAAAGTCAATGTAGAAAGACTGAATACCGAAGTGGTATCCGGCTCAATGTCTGCCGAACTGCTGTTCAAGGCTGAGGCAGAACTGTCCGCCGATCCTGCAACCGACCTCAACGCCCTGCAGGAAGACCTGGAAGCGATCGCCAACGATCTGATGGTCGATATCACGCTGAACTAAGCTGAAAGCCCAAAGCCTCAAGCAGTAAAAAGTAAAAAGCCCCCGTTACCAAGGTAACGGGGGCTTTTGCTTAGCGCGGCAGACTTAGAGCTTGCCGCTTTGTCACTTATTCGACGTCGCGCTGGGCCAGTCTGGCGGCACCACGTTTCACCGCCGCACGCACCTGATCCGGTGCTGTACCGCCAATATGATCACGGGCGGCAACAGACCCTTCCAGCGTCAGCACTTCAAATACATCCTGCTCGATGGTGTCGGAGAACTGAGCCAGCTCTTCCAGTGTCATCTCACCCAGGTCTTTGCTCTGCTCGATACCGTAGGCTACGGACTTACCCACGACCTCATGGGCATCACGGAATGGCATACCCTTACGCACCAGGTAATCTGCCAGGTCGGTAGCAGTGGAGAAACCACGCAGTGCAGCTTCACGCATACTCTCTTTCTTCGCTTCCAGCGCCGGAACCATATCGGCAAAGGCACGCAGGCAGCCTTTAACGGTGTCGATCGCGTCGAACAGCGGCTCTTTGTCTTCCTGGTTATCCTTGTTGTACGCCAGTGGCTGCGACTTCATCAGGGTCAGCAGGCTCATCAGGTGACCATAGACACGGCCGGACTTGCCACGGACCAGCTCAGGCACATCCGGGTTCTTCTTCTGCGGCATAATAGAAGAGCCGGTGCAGAAGCGGTCTGGCAGGTCGATAAAGTCGAACTGGGCCGAAGTCCACAGCACCAGCTCTTCAGACATTCGGGTCATATGCATCAGCAGGATGCTGGAAGCGGCACAGAACTCGATTGCGAAGTCACGGTCGGAAACCGCATCCAGGGAGTTCTCAGCCGGCGCATTGAAGCCCAGCAGCTCGCAGGTTACATCACGCTCGATCGGGTAAGTGGTACCCGCCAGGGCGGCAGCACCCAGCGGCATCACATTGGCACGTTCGCGGCAGTCTTCGAAACGGCCGTAGTCACGGCTCAGCATCTCAAACCAGGCCATCAGGTGATGACCAAAAGTCACCGGCTGCGCAGTCTGCAGGTGGGTGAAGCCCGGCATAATTGTATCAGCTTCGCGTTCTGCAACCGTCAGCAGGCCCTGCTGCAGGCGGGTAATTTCGGACAGTACCAGATCGATCTCATCACGCAGGTAAAGACGGATATCGGTCGCCACCTGATCGTTACGGGAACGGCCAGTATGCAGTTTCTTACCGGTGATACCGATTTTCTTGGTCAGCGCCGCTTCAATGTTCATATGCACATCTTCCAGTGCAACCGACCATTCGAACTCACCCCGTTCGATCTCAATACGGATCTCTTCCAGACCACGCAGGATATCGTCGCGCTCAGCGTCGGTCAGCACGCCAACCTTGGCCAGCATTTTGGCGTGAGCAATAGACCCGCGGATATCCTGCAGGTACATGCGCTGATCAAACTCTACGGATGCGGTAAAACGGGCTACGAAAGCATCGGTTGGCTCGCTGAAACGGCCACCCCATTGCTGGTTGGTCTTGTCACTCATCGGATAACCTCAACTGAGACAGCTACTGGCTGCGTGAAATCAATTTGCGCGCATTATATCACGCTCCCTTTTTATCGCCCCTCCTTCGATCTGCTACAATCGCCGCCAGACCGAAAATTTACCGTTGTTGCCCATCGGGCCTGAAGGATTCCATCATGAGTCGAACTATCCGCATTGCGACCCGCAAGAGCCTGCTGGCATTGTGGCAAGCCGAATACGTCAAAGCCGAGCTGGAAAAGCACCATCCCGGACTGAATGTCGAACTGGTACCGATGGTATCCCGCGGCGACAAGATCCTCGACACTCCGCTGGCCAAGGTGGGCGGTAAAGGCCTGTTCGTGAAAGAACTGGAAACCGCGATGCTGGAAAACCGTGCCGATATCGCCGTGCACTCGATGAAAGACGTACCGATGGAGTTTCCGGCCGGACTGGGACTGGCCGTGATCTGTCCGCGCGAACGTCCCACCGACGCTTTCGTATCAAACAACTACAAACACTTTGACGACCTTCCGGCCGGTGCTGTTGTCGGCACCTCCTCCCTGCGCCGTGAGGCCCAGCTGCGTGAGCGTCGTCCCGACCTGCAGATCAAATGGCTGCGCGGCAACGTTCAGACCCGCCTCGGCAAACTGGATAACGGCGACTATGACGCCATCATCCTGGCTACGGCCGGCCTGCTACGCCTGAAACTGGACGAGCGCATCACCCACGAGATCACCCCTGAGGACAGCCTTCCCGCGGGCGGCCAGGGCGCCGTGGGTATCGAGTGCCGTAGCGACGACGCTGAACTGATCGCACTGCTGCAGCCACTGCATCATCAGGAAACCGCCTGGCGGGTAAAGGCTGAGCGCGCTATGAACCGTCGCCTGGAAGGCGGCTGTCAGGTTCCGATCGCCTGCTATGCCACCCTGAATGAAGATAATTCAGAGCTTTATCTGCGCGGCCTGGTCGCCCGCCCGGATGGCACAGAGATCCTGCGGGATGAGCAGCGCGGTAAACCGCAGGACGGCGAACAGATCGGCATTGAGGTCGCCGAGCGACTGCTGGCCGACGGTGCCGATGTAATCCTGAAAGAAGTTTACAGCCAGGGCGATGAGTAAGCAGATGCTGGGCGGTAAGCGGGTGCTCGTCACCCGTCCGCCTCATCAGGCGCACGGCCAGCTGCAGCGGCTGCAACAGCTGGGTGCCGACGCTGTAGCCTTTCCATTGCTGGAGATCCGGCCGATTGATACAGCCGCGCCACAGTTCCAGCCCGCCAAGTCCTGTATGCTGGACCTGGATCTCTATCACAGCGTTATCTTTGTCAGCGCCAACGCAGCCCGCTTCGGCGCCAGCTGGATTGATGACTACTGGCCGCAGCTGCCGCTGGGAGTTAATTTTCTGGCGGTCGGGCAGAAGACAGCTGCTACATTAAGTGACTATGGTATAGATGCCTGCCCAAACCCGTTCGGGTACGATTCAGAAGCACTGTTAAATGCCGCACCTCTGCAACAGATTGCAGGTGAGCGCATCTTGATCGTGCGCGGTATCGGAGGCCGGGAGAAGCTGGCAGAGGAACTTTCAGCCCGTGGCGCTAAGGTAGATTACGCAGAACTCTATCAACGTTGCCCTCCCCCCTATTGCGACGACGCCGTCAGTAGTACACTTTATGACCCGGTGCCTGACGCAGTTATTATTACGAGTGGCAATGCACTTGAGAATCTGCTGAGTATAGCTGCGGGAAGTAACAGACAGTTTGATACGGCGCCACTGCTTGCCTGCCAGTTAGTGGTGCCCAGCAAACGAATAGAGCAGCTGGCAAAAACTGCGGGCTTTACCCGAATTAAAACAGCGGCGGGTCCTGACGACCAGTCAATGACGGACGCGCTGTTGCCTTAAAATTATGCGGAAGTCGATACATGAGCGATAAAGATAAGAAACTCCAGGACGAGCAGACACAGGATGCCGAAATCATTGAAGCTGAGGTGATTGAAAACGATCAACCTGAGTCCGGTGACGACACTAAGGACACTTCTTCCTCCACGTCTCAGCCCGTCGCCAGCCAGGCAGCCGATAAGCAGCCTGCAACCTGGCCTGGAAAGGTCGCACTGGTGCTGTCCATCGCGGCCCTGGGTGCATCAGGCTACCTGTACTGGTTGTCCATGCAGCAGAATGCCGCCAGCCAGGCGCTGGAAGCCTCTATTAAAAGCCGTGTCGAAGGCTCGATCACCGATGCCCGCGGCAGTATCGACAGCTCACTGGCCAGCATGAACCAGAAGCTGGGCCAGCTGCAGTCAGCAGCCGGTAACGACCGCCAGAACGTAGAAGCTCTGCAGCAGCGCGTCACCCTGGCAGTACAGCAGATCAGTGCCCGCCAGCAGAATACCCGCAAAGACTGGCTGATGGCCGAAGTGGAATACCTGCTGCGCCTGGCTAACCAGCGCGTGCTGATGGAACAGACCCCTGAAGGCGCCCTGGCACTGCTGAAATCAGCCGACAAGATCCTGAAAGAGACTGATGATGTCTCAATCTATGAAGTACGCAAAGCACTGGCAGCCGATATCGCAGCACTGGAAGCGACACCGCGGCTGGATACAGAAGGCCTGTTCCTGCAGCTGAGCGCCCTCAACAATCAGGTTGAGAATCTGCGCCTGATCCCGCTGACAGAACAACGCGAGCTGCCGGAGTTGCTGCAGGAGATTACTCCGGAAGCGGTCGAAGCCTCACTGGGTGCAGACCTGAAAGCCTCCTGGGGCAAAGCGGTGGACAAGTTTAACCAGCTGATCGTGATCAACCATCGCGACGAACCGGTAAAACCGCTGCTCTCCCCTGAACAGACTTACTACCTGCAGCAGAATCTGCATCTGATGCTGGAAGAAGCCCAGCTGGCCCTGTTGCAGCGCAAGCAAGGCTCCTACACCGGCAGCCTGGAGAAAGCCGAAGGCTGGATTGGCACTTACTTCGAAGCTAAGGACGCCACCACCCAGGCCCTGCTGCGCGGTATCGGTGAGCTGAAGCAGATTAACGTCAATCCAGAGATGCCAGACATTTCCGGTTCCCTGAATACGCACAAGGACTACCTGCAGCGTATGACCAAACTGAAGGAAGAGGGAGCAGCCTGATGAAAAAACTGTTCCTGTTTCTGCTGATCATGCTGGTCGCCGGTGCATGGATCGGCGAAAAAATGGTGCAGGACCCGGGTTATGTCCTGCTGGCCTATAACGAATCCACACTGGAGACCAGTCTCTGGGTACTGCTGGTGGTTACTGCCATCGGTTTCGTCCTGCTGCACTGGCTGGTTAACCTGTTCTTCCGCTTCCGCCTGCCAACCAGTGTGCTGAAAGACTGGAGCGACGACCGTCACCAGGTTATCGCTCAGCGTAAGACCCTGAAAGGTCTGATGGCACTGTCCGAAGGTAACTGGCCGAAAGCTCAGAAGCTGCTGAGCCAGGCGGCCGAACGCTCCGAACTGCCCCTGGTGAACTACCTTGCAGCGGCCCAGGCCGCCCATGAGCAGGGCCAGGGCCAGCAGTCCGACTATCTGCTGCAACAGGCACGTGAGACCACACCTGAGGCTGAAGTTGCGGTCGGTATCGTCCAGTCTCAGATTCAGCTGTCGCGCGGCGAACTGGAGCCGTGCCTGGCTAACCTGCTGAAACTGCGCCAGCTGGCACCGAAAAACAGCGTTATCCTGAAACTGCTGAAAGACGTACAGATCCGCCTTGGGGACTGGGAAGCGGTATCCCGCCTGCTGCCTGAGCTGAAGAAGGTGAATGCCCTGCCTGCCGATGAGATCGCCCAGCTGGAACATACCAGCCACCTGCGTCGCATCGAAAGCAGTGTTGAAGCCCTGCCGGTCGAAACGGAAGACAGCGATCGCATCAAAGCCCTGACCCAGGCCTGGAGTGCAACGCCAAAGGCAGCGCTGGAAGATGGCACCCTGGTCAACCGCTACACCGACCTGCTACTGGAACTGGGTGGAGAGAATCAGGCCGAGCAAACCCTGCGTGAGCTGATCAAGCAGCAGTGGAACGACAGCCTGGTGAACCTCTACGGCCGCATCGCCTCTGAAGACCCGGCCAAGCAGCTGGATCAGGCCCGCAGCTGGGCGAAGAAAAACCCGGACAGCGCCGACCTGATGCTGACCCTGGGTCGCCTGTCACTGCGTAACCAACACTGGGGACAGGCGGTAAAATACTTTGAGGAGAGTTTCCAGATCGAGCCACGCGCCGAAAACCTGGCCGAACTGACACGCTTACTGCGCCATATGGGCGAAGAGCGTCGGGTTGAGCAACTACTGCAGAGCAACCTGACTCTGGTGGCCGGAGGCTTGCCGGAACTGCCAATGCCAGAGGCGGCCGCCACCTCCTGATAGCAATATCAGCGCAATAAAAAAGGACGCCTCGGCGTCCTTTTTTATTGCAGCCCGCTCAGCCCGTTCAGGCTTTCGCCGGCCTTGGCGCATAGGCAAACACATCGGCATGCATATGAGCCGCGTCGAAACCACGTGCCTCACAGGCATCCAGCAACGCATAGACCATACCCGGTGAGCCACTGGTAAGGATCTCGACATTGTCAAAGTCATCAAAATCTTCCAGAACGGCATCCGGCAGCAGGCCGGTACGTCCCTGCCAGTCGGTACTGCTCTCCGGCTCGGAAACCACCGCATGGAACATCACATTTGTGTGCTCACGCTGCCACTGTTCAGGCAATTTCGCCAGATAAAGATCCGCAGCTTCACGCACGCCCCAGTAGATATGGATCGGGTTAGAACACTGGTTCGCCAGCAGATGCTCACAGACACTCTTGATCTGGGAGAAACCGGTACTGGCCGCCGCCAGGATGACCCGGGTATCCGCCCGCAGATCCTGCGCCTGAATGTAGCAGTCACCTTTTGGCAACTCGATCTCAACGCTCGGGCTGTTCTGCAGATGCTCCATCACCGCATTGGAGGTCTCGCTTTCGGCCATATGCCGGATATGCAGCTCCAGGTCGCGGCTCTGATCCGGTGCGCTGCCAATGGAAAACGGCACCTTACGGCCTGATGGCAGGCAGATTTCCAGGTACTGTCCGGCATGAAACTCAATCGCATGACTGTTGGTCGCCGGCAGATGCAGGCGCACACGATAGACATCATGGTTTAGCGGCTCAACCGCCGTAATGTCACAAACCAGTTTTTTCACCAATTGTTCTCCGGGGACTCTGAGCCCTTCTATTTTCACCCTAATATCCTGCAGCGGCACTGAGGTACAGGCCAGAGCCCGAACGGTTTTCCCTGATGGCTGATTATTATTTTCCAGGGTACAAAGCGGGTATCGCTGCTGCACGCAACCGCTGAGCAGCTCAACCTCACAGATTTCACAAACACCGTTCCGGCAGCTACGGCGCATACGGTAGCCATGCCGCTCCAGAGTCGCCAGCACTGTTTCGCCAGCGTCAGCCTGAAGCACAAGCCCCAGGCCGTCTAATTCTATCTGATGGCCGCTAGCCGCAGCCATCAGTCCATGATCCCCAATTCGTCCCATATAGCGTCGACCCGCTGCTTGATCGCCGGGTCCATCACTATCGGCTCACCCCATTCTCGGCTGGTTTCGCCTTCCCACTTATTGGTGGCATCCATCCCCATCTTTGACCCCAGCCCCGATACCGGGGAGGCGAAGTCGAGATAGTCGATCGGCGTATTGTCGATCATGGTGGTATCGCGCTGCGGATCCATCCGCGTGGTGATCGCCCAGATCACATCGTTCCAGTCCCGGGCATTGATATCGTCATCGCAGACAATCACAAACTTGGTATACATAAACTGGCGCAGGAATGACCATACGCCCAGCATGATACGCTTGGCATGCCCCGGATATTGCTTCTTAATCGTCACCACCGCCATACGGTAGGAGCAGCCTTCCGGCGGCAGGTAGAAATCAACAATCTCCGGAAACTGCTTCTGTAAAATCGGTACGAAGACCTCGTTCAGCGCCACGCCAAGGATTGCCGGCTCATCCGGTGGCCGTCCGGTATAGGTGCTGTGATAGATCGGACGGTTACGGTGGGTAATCCGCTCAACGGTAAATACCGGGAAGCTGTCCACTTCGTTGTAGTAACCAGTATGGTCGCCAAACGGCCCTTCGTCAGCCATCTCCTCCGGATCAATGTAGCCTTCGAGGATAAACTCGGCACTGGCAGGCACCTGCAGGTCGCTGCCCAGACACTGTGCCACCTCAGTTTTACCGCCCCGCAGCAGGCCGGCGAAAGCATACTCGGAAAGGGTATCCGGCACCGGCGTCACAGCGCCGAGAATGGTCGCAGGATCGGCTCCCAGCGCCACCGCCACGGGAAATTTTTCGCCCGGATGGGTCTCTTTCCACTCGCGGAAGTCCAGCGCCCCGCCACGATGCGCCAGCCAGCGCATGATCAGCTTATTCTTACCGATCAGCTGCTGGCGGTAGATACCCAGATTCTGACGGCTCTTATTCGGCCCACGGGTAATAACCAGCGGCCAGGTCACCAGCGGAGCGGCATCGCCCGGCCAGCAGGTCTGGATCGGCAGTTTATAGAGATCGACCTCATCGCCTTCCAGCACATGTTTCTGACAGGCCGCTGACTTTACCACCTTAGGTCCCATATTCAGCACCTGCTTATACAGCGGCAGCTTCTCCCAGGCATCTTTCATGCCCTTGGGAGGCTCCGGCTCCTTCAGCTGCGACAGCAGCTTGCCAACCTCACGCAGGGCCTCGACGCTGTTTTCACCCATCCCCAGCGCCACCCGTTCCGGCGTACCGAACAGGTTGGCCAGTACCGGATAGTCATAGCCTTTGGGGGTTTCAAACAGCAGCGCCGGGCCGCCGGCACGCAGGGTACGATCAGAAATCTCTGTCATTTCCAGCACAGGATCGATCTCCTGGCTGATACGCTTCAACTCACCACGTGCTTCAAGCATCTGTATGAAGTCACGCAGATCTTTATATTTTGGTGTAGACATGGGTGAATAGCTCTGGACTGGACGCTTCGGGCGAAAACCGGGGGGAGCGGTTTTATACTCAGCGCAAACGCGCTTCAGCTACCGCACAACCATAAAAAAGGGCAAGCATAAGCTCACCCTTTCTTTACGCAGAAACGCTTATTTCCGTTTCATTGACAGGAAGAATTCATCATTGGTTTTAAAGTCTTTCAACTTATCAATTACGAATTCGATCGCTGCGGAATCTTCCATCGGATCGAGCAGCTTGCGCAGGATCCACATACGCTGCAGCTCTTCTTCGGTGGTCAGCAGGTCTTCGCGGCGAGTGCCGGAACGACGGATGTTAATAGCCGGGAAGACACGCTTCTCAGCCACTTTGCGGTCCAGATGCACCTCGGAGTTACCGGTACCTTTGAATTCCTCAAAGATAACTTCATCCATCTTGGAACCGGTATCCACCAGGGAGGTGGCGATAATGGTCAGGCTGCCGCCCTCTTCGATATTACGTGCTGCACCGAAGAAGCGCTTAGGACGCTCCAGGGCATGGGCATCGACACCACCGGTCAGAACCTTGCCTGAAGACGGGATCACGGTGTTGTAGGCACGGGCCAGACGGGTAATGGAATCCAGCAGGATAACCACGTCCTTCTTGTGCTCAGTCAGACGCTTAGCCTTCTCCAGCACCATTTCGGATACCTGTACATGACGGGCTGGCGGCTCATCAAAGGTCGATGCAACCACTTCACCGCGCACGGTACGCTGCATCTCGGTTACCTCTTCCGGGCGCTCATCAATCAGCAGCACGATCAGGTAGGTTTCCGGGTTGTTTTTGGTAATGCTGTTAGCAATATTCTGCAGCATCAGGGTCTTACCGGCCTTAGGCGGCGACACGATCAGGGCGCGCTGACCTTTACCCATCGGGCAAACCAGGTCGATCACACGGGCTGTCAGGTCTTCGGTACTACCGTTACCCAGCTCCATCACCAGACGGTCCTGTGCGAACAGAGGCGTCAGGTTCTCAAACAGGATCTTGTTCTTAGCGTTTTCCGGCTTATCGTAGTTAATCTCGTTAACTTTCAACAATGCAAAATAGCGCTCGCCATCTTTTGGCGGACGGATCTTACCGGCGATAGTATCGCCTGTGCGAAGGTTAAAGCGTCTGATCTGGCTGGGGGAAACATAGATGTCGTCGGGACCGGCGAGGTAGGAGGAGTCTGCTGAACGGAGGAAGCCGAAGCCATCCTGCAGGATTTCCAGAACACCGTCGCCGTAGATGTCCTCACCGCCCTTGGCATGCCGTTTGAGAATGGCAAAAATCACGTCCTGCTTGCGGGAGCGGGCAAGATTATCCATGCCCATTTCTTTTGCGATCTCAAGCAGTTCGGGAACGCTTTTTCTTTTTAATTCGGTAAGATTCATAGCTTTTGTGAAAGATAGCGCGAAGCTACAGGGTTGAATGGATAAGTTGGGAGAAACGTAAGAAGCTTTGGAAATATAGACAACTCACCGCGATTGCGGGCGTCAGATAACAAGACTATAAAAGGTTGTCAGGCAGGTGTCTATAGGAAGAAGGTAAGAAAATGTGGCACAGAATCAGTGCCACATTTCGAAAAGCGGCGTTTACAGACTCGCGTCAATAAAAGCAGCCAGCTGGGACTTGGACAGGGCGCCGACTTTAGTCGCCTTGTTTTCACCGTCCTGGAACAGCATCAGTGTAGGGATACCGCGAATACCGAACTTAGGCGGAGTCTCATTGTTCTCATCGATATTCAGCTTACAAACTTTCAGCTTGCCCGCGTACTCTTTAGCGATCTCTTCCAGTACCGGGGCGATCATTTTGCATGGACCACACCATTCAGCCCAGTAATCAACCAGCACAGCGCCTTCAGCTTTCAGTACTTCTTCCTCAAAAGAGGCGTCTGTTACGTTAACGATGTTTTCGCTCATAGGATCCTTTCTCCAATGCACAGGGTGCGTTTGAACACTGCCCCGATAATAACACCCTCTGTGAAAGATTGTTAATAGTCACTCACCGAGCTTCACTGTTGCCTTATCCCTGCTTAATCTGGGGTTTATGGTTTAATCTGCTAATGAGATAGCGCATATTATGCTGCGACCGCTCCCTGCTGTTGTTACCGGGTCCGGTGACTATCTGCGCTTAATACGCAGATCGCTGCTGATGGCAATCAGTGAACAGCCATCTGTTTACTGAAGCGCCTGCGGCTTTCTGTTAAATTACGCCCATTCGTTCAGGCATAAGGTGATATCGGAATGCAGGATCAAGTGTCTGTCCAGGAAAGCCAGCTGCTGGCGGCAATTGACCTGGGCTCCAACAGTTTTCATATGGTGGTCTCCAGCGTCGAACAGGGCGAATTGCGTCCGATCGATATCATGTCCGAGAAAGTGCAGCTGGCAGCCGGACTAGGCGATGACAATATACTCTCGGTAGAAGCCCAGCAGCGCGGCATCGACTGCCTCAGCCGTTTTGCCCAGCGTATTATCGACCTGCCGCGTTCGGCAGTGAAGGTGGTGGGCACCAATGCCCTGCGAGAGGCGCAGAACAGCAGCGATTTTATCGACCAGGCAGAGAAGCTGCTGGATGTACCGCTGGAAATTATTGCCGGCCGCGAGGAAGCCCGCCTGATCTATCTCGGCGTCGCTCACACCCTGGCAGATGATCATGGCAACCGCCTGGTGGTGGATATCGGCGGCGGCAGTACCGAGTTCATAATCGGCGAACGCTTTGAACCGATCGAGCTGGAAAGCCTGCATATGGGCTGTGTCAGCTATACCCGGGACTTTTTCCCTCAGGGCGAGATCAGCGCCAAGGCATTTCGCCAGGCCCAGACAGCCGCCATGCGTGAACTGCTGTCGATTCAAGACACTTACTGCACGCGGGGCTGGAACAGCGCTGTGGGGGCCTCAGGCACGATAAAGGCGGTACGTAATGCCTGCGTGCACCTCGGCTACTGCGATGACGGTATCAGCCGGGATGCCCTGCTGCGTCTGCGCGACTATATCCTGCAATATCAGCACGTCGACGAGATCGATATCGAAGTGGTCAAACCGGAGCGGCGTCAGGTGCTGCCCGCCGGGCTGGCCGTGCTCTGCGCCCTGTTTGAATCGCTCAATATCCGGCATATGGCCTATTCGGATGGCGCCCTGCGCGAAGGCCTGCTCTACGATATGGCCGGCCGCCTGCGTCACGAAGACGTCCGCGAGCGCACCATCAATGCACTCTCCAAGCGCTATCACCTGGATGAGGAACATGCCGACCGGGTCGAACAGACCGCATTGCTGCTCTGGGCCCAGAGTAAAAGCGACTGGCAGCTGACCGATGAACTGAATTACAACATGCTCTCCTGGGCTGCCCGCACCCATGAGATCGGCCTGACCATTGCCCATAGTCAGTTCCACAAACACAGCGCCTACCTGCTGCACAACTCCGACCTGCCCGGCTTCAGCCAGCGCAACCAGCAGCTGCTCGCCTTCCTCGTCCGCGGCCACCGCCGCAAGTTCCCCAAGGACGAGCTGAAGCAACTGCCAAAATCCCAGCAGGAGAAGGCAACCCAGCTCTGTATCCTGCTGCGGCTGGCGGTCATTTTACGGCGCAGCCGCAGCACCACGCGTCTGCCTGCATTTGAACTGGAAGCCAGCGAGCGCAAGCTGAGCCTGAGTTTCCCCTCCGGCTGGCTTGAGCAGCACCCGCTGACCTGCGCCGATCTGGAATATGAGACCGAGTATCTCAAGTCGATCGATTACAAGCTCAGACTGAGCTAGGTCAAGCAGCCACTCAGGCCGCCTGCAGCGGCCTGATGCAGAGGTTTTGGTTTCACGCAGACACAAAAAAGCCCCGCAGTGCGGGGCTTTTTTATGGCCGGATCATCGTTACAGGGCAGGGCCTGCAGCGATGATCTCTTCAGATACACCGTCGAACTTCTTGAAGTTCTCAACGAACTGGCCAACCAGGTCTTTAGCGGTTGCGTCGTAAGCGCCTTTGTCTGCCCAGGTATCGCGTGGGTTCAGTACGGAGGAATCAACACCCGGTACCGCTGTCGGTACGGTCAGGTTGATACCGGCAACGTGCTGGGTTTCAACGTCAACCAGGGAACCGTTCTGGATAGCCGCGATGATGCCACGGGTCGTAGGGATGCTGAAACGCTCACCTACACCGAAGGAACCACCGGTCCAGCCGGTGTTTACCAGGTAAACCTGAGAACCGAACTCTTCGATACGCTTCATCAGCAACTCAGCGTACTCACGTGCAGGACGTGGGAAGAACGGCGCGCCGAAGCAGGTAGAGAAGGTAGACTTGATGCCACCACCGGAACCCATTTCGGTAGAACCTACCAGTGCGGTGTAACCTGACAGGAAGTGGTACGCAGCCGCTTCTTTCGACAGGATAGATACCGGAGGCAGTACACCGGTCAGGTCGCAGGTCAGGAATACGATCGCCTGAGGCTCGCCACCCATATTGGTGTCGGAACGTTTTTCAACGTGCTCCAGCGGGTAAGCGCAACGGCCATTTTCCGTCAGGTTAGTGTCGTCGTAGTCGGCCGTACGCTGTTCATTCAGCGTTACGTTCTCAACGATGGCACCGAAACGGATCGCGTCCCAGATGATCGGCTCGTTCTTCTTGCTCAGGTTGATGGTCTTGGCATAGCAGCCGCCTTCAATGTTGAAGACAACACCTTTGCCCCAGCCATGCTCGTCATCACCGATCAGGTAGCGATCAGGATCAGCGGACAGGGTGGTTTTACCGGTACCGGACAGACCGAAGAACAGGGTAGTGTCACCCTCTTCACCGATGTTTGCGGAGCAATGCATCGGCAGCACGTCTTTCTCGGGCAGCAGGAAGTTCTGCACAGAGAACATCGCCTTCTTCATCTCACCGGCGTAACGCATGCCTGCCAGCAGGACTTTGCGCTTAGCGAAGTTGATGATGACACAACCGTCAGAGTTGGTTCCGTCACGCTCTGGCACACATTCAAAGCCAGCAACGTTGAGGATCTGCCACTCTTCTTTGCCTTTCTGGTTATACTCATCCGGACGGATGAACAGGTTCTGACCAAACAGATTCTGCCAGGCAGTCTGAGTTGTCATTTTAACCGGCAGGTAGTGGTTAGGATCGGAGCCTACATGTACATTGGCGACGAAATGTTCCTTGTCTGCCAGGAATTCTTCTACGCGGGTCCACAGAGCATCAAATTTGTCTGCGTCGAATGGGCGGTTTACATTACCCCAGTCGATAGCGTCAGAAGTGCTTGGCTCTTCTACGATGAAACGATCCATCGGAGAACGGCCGGTGCGTTTACCGGTAGTCACTACAAGAGCTCCGGTATCTGCCAGAACGCCTTCATTATTTTGAACGGCTTTCTCGACAAGCTGAGCCGGGCTCAGGTTAGTGTGTACGGTATTCACAGAATCTTTGGTCATTACTGGTTTCCCTCGGCTAGGCGCCAATAACGTTACCTGAAAAGCAATTATTGAAGATGATTTACTCGCCGGATGGCGGTAAACCTCTAATTTATAGGGAGGCGTATTATTGCACAAAAGGGAGTAAAAGCGCCATTGTCGTGACCGATTCTCATTTGGAAAGCAAAAACAGAAACGGTCTCAAGCAGTTATGGCGCTCAAGAACGCTTTAGTGCTGCAGCGGCGGCTGCTCATCGCCGTCATTTGGCACGAAAACCTGATCCAGATCAGCACGACCAAAGGCGTAGCTGCTGTTGCAGAACTGGCAGTTTACCGCCACAGCACCCTCCTCCTCGATGATCTGTTCCAGCTCTTCGCGACTCATATAGCGCAGGGATGCGGCACTGCGCTCACGCGAGCAGTCACAGCGGAAGGTCACTTTATCGGCCTCAAACAGGCGACAGGTCTCTTCGTGATAGAGGCGATAAAGCAGGGTTTCATTGTCCAGATACAGCAGCTCCTCATCCTTCAAGGTCGAGGTCAGATGGCTGATACGCAGCCAGTCTTCATCGCTGTTTCCGGACACCGGCAGTACCTGCACCATCATGCCGGCAGCTTTGTCACCGTCCGCCGCCAGCATAATCTGGGTCGGCAGCTGCTCTGAGGCGCTGAAGTAGGATTCCAGGCACTGGCTCAGGGTATCCCCTTCCAGCGGCACTACGCCCTGATAGCGCTGTCCCTGCTTCGGCTGAATGGTGATCGCCATCTGACCACCGCTGACCAGCTCACGGAAGCTGGCCTGTTCCGGCAGTTCGCCGTCAAAGCGGGCGATTGCACGCAGCTCCTGCTGATCGGTGCATTCAGCCATCAGTACTTTTACAGCGTCCTGGCCGGCAACCTGAAGAATCAGGCGTCCCTCAAACTTAAGGTTGGTGCTCAGCAGGGCTGCGGCGGCCATCAGCTCGCCCAGCACCTGACGAATCACCTGCGGATAGCCGTGGTTCTGCAGGGCCTGATGGTAGCTGTCCTCCAGCCCCACGACCGCGCCGCGGATATCCAGTTCATCAAAGAGAATACGTTGTATCTGATCAGAGTTGCTCATTAAGGTAATCAAAGCTGTTCATGGAAGGAATTGGCGCACATTCTAACACAGCGGAGAACTGGTTAAGAAACGTGCGCCCGGCAACGCAGCATTGTCAGAAACGATCGGCTCAGCCGTCCAGTTCCTGATCACGGAAGCCGCGGATCTGACGGCGCTCTTTTTTGTTCGGACGGTGACGGGGATTTATGCCGGCCCCACCCAGAGCCTTGCGATTAGCGGCCGCTTCCTCGCGCTTGGCCAGGCTTTGCGGCGTTTCCTCGTACAGTAGCTGCGCTTCCGGCGCGCCACGGCGCTGCTCGGACAGGGCCCTGACAATCACGACCTTTTCATCGAAACCCTGACGTATGGTGACTTCGGCGCCAACTTCGACAATCTTGCTGCACTTGGACCGCTGCCCGTTGTAGTGCACCTTGCCGCCCTCGATCATCTGCTTGGCGATGGCGCGGGTTCTGTAAAAGCGGGCGGCCCAGAGCCATTTATCCAAACGGACCTTGCTTTCTTCTGACTGACTCATGATTTCGGTTTTACCGGCAATATCTCATCGAAATGGTCGATGGCCATAAATTCATTAATGTCGCGGCGCTCACGCTGACTGTCCGGCTGATAGATCGACAGCAGGTAACGGATACCGTATTGCTGGGCCGAGCGCAGCACCGCCAGGCTGTCATCCACCAGCAGGGTGTGCTGTGGATCAAACGGCTCTTCCTGCTGCAGGCGCTGCCAGAAGCCCTGCTCCTCCTTGGCCATTTTATAGTCGTGGGAACAGATTACCCCGTCGACCAGCTGATCCAGCCCGGTCTTCTTCAGCTTGATGCTAAGACTGCCCCAGTGGCAGTTGGTGACGATCAGGGTGCGCTTACCCTGATCCCGCAACGCCTGCAGGAAGTCATGAACATGGGGCCGGAAACCGATCCGCTCTGCCACTTCCTGTTTCAGCGCAGCCACGTCCAGATTGAGTTCCTGACTCCAGTAATCAAGGCAGTACCAGTTAAGAGTCCCCTGTTCAGCTATGATACGCTGGTGTAACCAGGCACGCGCTTCCTGCGGATCGATCTGATGCAGTTCGGAGTACCGCAGCGGCAGATGTTCCAGCCAGAAGTGAGTGTCAAAGTGCAGGTCAAGCAGGGTGCCGTCCATATCCAACAGCACGGTATCAATGGGTTGCCAGTCAAACATCGCATAAACGCCCGAATAGAGAGAGTTCAGTATGCCCGTTAAGCCGGATATTTTGAAGGTCACTGCCACCGCCCGCAGCCGACTGTTTCAGGTTGAGGAACTTGAGCTGCGTTTCAGCAACGGCGTCGAACGCACCTATGAGCGTCTTGCCAGCCGGGGCAACGGCGCGGTCATGATGCTTCCGATCTCCGCCGACAACGAACTGCTGCTGATCCGCGAGTATGCTGCCGGCATGGAGGACTACGTGCTGACCCTGCCCAAGGGGGTGATCGATCCGGGGGAAAGTCCGGAACAGGCCGCAGACCGCGAACTGAAAGAGGAGATTGGTTTCGGCTGCCGCCAGCTCGACCTGCTGAAGGAGATGTCCACCGCCCCCAACTACATGGGTCACCGCCTGAGCGCCTATATCGCCCGGGATCTCTACCCCTGCCGCCTGGAGGGGGATGAGCCGGAAGAGCTGGAAGTCGTGCCCTGGCCGCTGGAGCAGCTGGCCGAACTGCTGCACAGCGAACAGCTGCATGAGGCGCGGGTGATCGCCGCACTGTACCTGATGCAGGACAAGCTGACGGGAGCGTTCTGATGCCGATCGGACCACAGCAGCTCAAGACCCTGCAGGCGATCTGCGATGAAGCCGGACGGGCCATTATGCAGGTTTACCGCCGCGAGGATGTTGGCATCCGGCAAAAAGACGATAACTCGCCGCTGACCGAGGCCGACCTGGCAGCCAACCGGATTATCGAGCAGGGACTCGGCCTGCTGACACCGGATATCCCCCGCCTCAGCGAGGAATCCGGTGACGAAGCCTTCCACCAGCGCCGCCAGTGGCAACGCTACTGGTGCATCGACCCGCTGGACGGAACTAAGGAATTTATCAACCGGAACGACGAATTCACCGTCAATATTGCCCTGATTGACGCTGGCCGGCCGCTGTTCGGCATTATCCATATGCCGGTCACAGGCACCAGTTACTGGGGTGGTGAAGGTATGGGGGCCTGGATGCAGCAGGCGGATCAGGCAGCAGAGCCGATCCGTTGTCAGCCCCTGGGAGAGAAACTGACCTTGATTGCCAGCCGCCGTCATGGCCAGGAAAAGACCGCAGCCCTGCTGGCCTGCCTGAAGGATGAGTTTCGCGAAATCGCCGAGGTGAATATCGGCAGCTCACTGAAGATGTGCCTGATCGCCGAGGGAAAGGCCGACCTCTATCCCCGGCTGCATCCCACCAGCGAGTGGGATACCGCTGCGGCCCAGGCGATTGTCGAAGCCGCCGGCGGCCAGTTGCTGGACGCCCACAGCCTGCAGCCACTGAGTTATAACCAGCGTGACAGTCTGATCAATCCCTGGTTTCTGGTAATTGGCGACCCGGCATTCCCGCTGGATCGCCTGGTGATAGAACCACCGGAAGATGCCTAGCTCGTAGCTCGTAGCTCGTAGCTCGTAGCTCGTAGCTCGTAGCTCGTAGCTCGTAGCTCGTAGCTCGTAGCTCGTAGCTCGTAGCTCCTAGCTCGTAGCTCGTAGCTCAGTATATTACTGACAGGCCCGGGAGCCGGTACTGATCACATCCTGTACCTTAGTGGCGAAGGCACCTTCGATACGCTGATCCATAATCGCCTGCACTTCCCGGTCACTGAAGTGCTTATGCACATAGCGACTGAGACATTCACAACGCTCCTCAGTCGCGCCCTCACCGCTCATACAGCCCTGAATGAAGGGTTCAAAGGTTTTTGAGCTAAGATACTGCGACTTCACCAGATACGCTGCCAGTGCGACGAATCCGATCCAGAGAAAAACTTTACCCATAACCTAATGCCGCCTTTGCTTATTATTGTGTCACGCAAACCGGCCACTCACCGTGTACAACGCCTGTTTGCGGGCTGGATAAACCATTCTAGGGCCAACACCGGTCACGCCTAGCACACTTTAGTCGTAAACCGATATTCACCAGCACCTGACCTGATTTAAGCTAATCCCCATATAGCCCGGGGATTAACCGCACACTTTGTACCATGAAATGCAATATCAGCGGTGCTATTATTCTCCCACTCTAACAATGACAAGGGCCGGTGGCCGTGCGGATCAGCGCAGACCTCAGCCGGCACAATGCGTGTATATCCAATAAATTAAGGTGAGACTTATGAGCTTTGAACTTCCGCCGCTGCCTTACGCAAAGGACGCCCTGGAACCACACATTTCTTCAGAAACTCTGGACTTCCACCACGGCAAACACCACAACACTTACGTGGTTAAGCTGAACGGTCTGGTTCCTGGCACTGAGTACGAAGGCAAATCTCTGGAAGAGATCATCATGGCGGCTCCGGCTGGCGGCGTTTTCAACAACGCGGCTCAGATCTGGAACCACACCTTCTACTGGAACTGCCTGTCGCCAAACGGTGGCGGCGAGCCAACCGGTGCTATCGCTGACGCGATCAACGCTAAGTGGGGTTCTTTCGCAGAATTCCAGGCCGAGCTGAACGACAAAGCTGTCAACAACTTCGGTTCCAGCTGGACCTGGCTGGTTAAGAATGCTGACGGTTCCCTGGAAATCGTTAACACCAGCAACGCGGGTACCCCGATGACTAACGGCCAGAAAGCACTGCTGACTGTTGACCTGTGGGAGCACGCTTACTACATCGATTACCGTAACGTTCGTCCTGACTACCTGAAAGGTTTCTGGGCGCTGGTAAACTGGGACTTCGCGAACGAAAACTTCGCCTGACCCCACCGGAGCCTGGCTCCACGATAGAAAAAGCACCTGCGGGTGCTTTTTTTGTGTCCGTCCGTCGATGATCTCCTCCGCTCTCGGCTCAGCGTGGACACAACCGCATCCCGCGTATTTCCCTGTCCTGCGGATAGCGCTAAACTGCCTTGTCACATTATCCGGTGACAGGACGTCTGTAATCCGATGCAACCCCTGCATAAGCTAACCATACCCGCACTCTGGCTACTGCTGGTCAGTCTGCTGATGACGGTCCTGATCCAGTTCGATCTCAGCCGGCTCGAACAGAACCTGCAGGATGAAGGCCGGTACCTGGCCGACAGCCTGAACGACCGTACCCGGCTCAACGAGGTGCTGTTGCAGAACTTTGCCACCCTGGCCGCCACCGGCCCCGGTGACCACGAAACCCTGCGCCGTTTTGCCAACACCATGCGCGAACGCTATCCTCACCTGGTACGCCTGCAGATCCAGCAGCGGGTTTCCGCCCTGGCGCTGGGGGAATTTGAGCAGCAGATGCGCCGGCGCGGCTATGATCGCTTTTTTGTCAAAATCGCCCAGCCCGATACCGACAGCAGCGGCGTCAGTATTCCGCCCCGCCAGTTCTACTATCCGATGACCTTTGTCGAGCCCTACACCGCCGGAACCCGTCATCTGCTGGGCAGTGACCTGAGCCTCGACAAGCGCTTTGAAAAGCCCTTCAGCAGCAGCAACCTCTACCGCCAGCCAGCCGCCTCTGAGCCCTTTAAGCTGACCTCTGATCTGGGTTACGCCCTGTTCCAGGCGGTCTACACGACGGACAACCCGGCGGCCCTGGATGCTGATTTCGTGATTTCCCTGGTGGTGAACTACGATGACCTGCTGGCATTGGGGCCTCAACCCTCCGCCTTCACCCATTTCAGCCTGCTCAACCGCCACGGTGAATCGATGCTGGAAGCGGGCATCAGCCTGAGGGAACATTCATTGTTGCCGGTCCTCAGCGTCACCCACCATCTCAATCACTTCGGTCAGCCACTGCAGATGCGACTGCTGCATCCGGTACGCTTTCAGGACCTGAACTGGCCGCTGATGCTGGGCGCGCTGCTGATCTCCCTGGCGGGACTGAAGCTGTTTACGGCCTATCGGGTACAGAAACAGGAAGCCAGCCAGCAACGTCAGGATGCGATCGAAGAGCTGGAAAATGAACGACAGCAGCTGGAAAAACGGGTTACGCAGCGAACCCGGGAGCTGAATGAGCAGCTAGAAGAGAACCGGAACCTGGCACACCGTATCCTGCAGATTCAGGAGAAGGAGCGGCGTCACCTGGCGCGTGAGCTGCACGACGAACTGGGCCAGTCACTGACCGCGATCCGCACCGATGCCCAGATGCTGAAACAGCTGTACAAAAACGAGAACAGCCCGGTGCACCAGAGTGCCGACTCCATCGATACCATCGCACGCCATATATACGCCGTCACCTATGACCTGATGCGCAGCCTGCGCCCGACAGCGATGGACGATCTGGGACTGGTCGATGCCATGCGCGAATGCATCGCCAACCTGCGCCTGGAGGACAAGGGCATCGCCCTCAACAGCCGCTTCAGTGGTGCCCTCAACGAGATGAGCGAAGAGTACAACATCACCCTCTACCGCCTGGTGCAGGAGGCGCTGACCAATATTCAACGCCACTCGCAGGCCTCTCAGCTGAAACTGGAGTTGCATCGTAAGGAGGTTGGCACAGCGGATGATCATCTGGTGCTGCTGATTGAGGATGATGGCTGCGGCTTTGACGACAGCCTGATGCATAACAGCAGCACCCGGGGCTCAGGCTTTGGCCTGATCGGGATGCGCGAGCGGGTGATCGCACTGGGGGGCTGCTTCAGCCTGCACTCCCGGATTGGCTATGGCACCCGAATCGAAATCAGGATTCCGCTGGGCCAGGCAACAGCGGCTGCAGCTGAGGCCACAGCGTCTCCAGCAGCAACGGCTGCGCCTCTGCATTAGGATGGATACCATCCGCCTGCATCAGCTCCGGCCGTAACGCCACCGCCTGCATAAAGAACGGAATCAGCGTGGTAGCCGTCTGTTGCGCCACCCAGCGGTAATTATCAGCGAACTTTTTCGCATACACGGGGCCATAGTTAGGCGGGATGCGCATCCCCAGCAGCAACACCTCGGCACCGGACTGCTGTGCCAGCGTGACCAGCCGCAGCAGGTTTTTTCGGATAATACCCGGCGGCGTGCCGCGCAGGCCATCGTTGCCGCCCAGTTCCAGCAGCAGCCAGCGCGGCTGATGCTGTTGCAGTAGCAGCGGCAGCCGGGCGATTCCGCCCTGAGTGGTGTCGCCACTGATACTGGCATTGACGACCTCGATATCGGGCTGGTGCTGACTCAGGCGCGACGCCAGCAGCTGCACCCAACCGCGCTCCGGCGGCATGCCGTAGGCTGCGGAGATGCTGTCGCCCAACACCAGCAGGGTGCGCGCCTGGGCCAGGCTGGCCATACTTAGCAGAATCAGGATGAAGAGAACCCGGAACATGACGCCTCCAGACACAGAGATAGTGGTATCTGCCAACGATGTCGTAAAACGCTTCACAACTCAAGCCGGCGAGCTGGATCTGTTCCAGCAGATTTCGCTACAGATCCGCCGCGGCGAAAGCGTCGCGATCACCGGTCCTTCAGGTGCCGGGAAGTCGACGCTACTCAGCCTGCTGGCCGGGTTGGACCTGCCCAGCGGCGGTGCCGTAGAGCTGATTGGCTACGATACCCGGCAACTGGATGACAGCGCCCGCGCCAACCTGCGTTCGCGCCATATCAGTTTTGTGTTCCAGTCTTTCCACCTGCTGCCCGAACTCAGCGCGCTGGAAAATGTCCGCCTGCCACTGGAGATCCGCGGTAACCCGTCCGCCGATAATGACGCGGTGCGCTGGCTACAGCAGGTGGGACTTGGCGATCGCATCAGCCACCGGCCGGCCGAACTGTCCGGTGGTGAGCAACAGCGGGTGGCACTGGCACGGGCCTTTGCCACCACCCCGGATATCCTGTTCGCCGATGAACCCACCGGCAACCTCGATGAGAGCACCGGCAGCGGCATTGTCGAGCAGCTGTTCCGCTTTAACCGCGAGCAGAACACCACCCTGATCCTGATCACCCATGACCATGAGCTGGCGGCACGCTGCGACCGCTGCCTGCACCTGCATCAGGGCAACCTTGAGGAGCGCAGATGAGAGGCGACAGCACCCTGATCAGCCCGCCGGACACGCGCAACCGCCACGGCCTGCTGTGGCGGCTGGCCTGGCAACAGAGCCGCAGCGGCCTGAAACAACCCCAGTGGCGCGCCCTGTTGCTGGCCCTGCTGGTGGCGATCACCCTGGCCACCCTGCTGGCCCTGCTGGGGAATCGCATGGAACAGAGCCTGCAGCGCCAGACAGCGGATATCCTCGGTGCCGACCTGGTGATCCGCAACAGCCGGCCGCTGCCTGCGGAGTATCGCCAGCAGGCCGGGCAACTGGGACTGCAAAGCAGTGAAGTGATCCAGTTCAACTCCATGCTCAGCTTCGAAGACCAGCTGCTGCTTAGTTCATTGAAGGTTGTCACGCCGCCCTACCCGCTGCGCGGTGAGATCGTTACCCGTAGCGATAATAACCACGATTTGCCGCAAGCGGGACAGATCTGGGTCGACACGGCCATTCTGGAACGGCTGCGCGCCCAGCCGGGCGACCTGATACAGGTCGGCTACCTGGAACTACAGATCAGCGCCGTGATGCAAAGCTCGCCTGATCGCGGCAGCGGTTTCGGCAGTTTCAGCCCGCAGGCACTGATCAGTGCCGCGGATCTCGAAGCCAGTGGCCTGCTCGGCCCCGGGGCCCGGGTGCGCTACCGTCAGCTGTATGCCGGTGAACAGGATACGCTGCAGCAGTTCGAACAGTGGCTGAAGCCCCGGCTGCAAAGCGGTGAACGCCTGATTTCACTGCAGTCACAACAGAACTTCAGCGGCGGCGCGCTGAATAACGCCGCCAGTTACCTGCGCCTCGGGGCCCTGCTGGCCCTGCTGCTCTGCGCCCTGACAATTACCCTGAGCCTGCGCCGCTATACCCGCAGCAGCAGCCAGCGCGCGGCGCTGCTGCTGAGCCTGGGACTGACACCGCAGCAACTGGTACAGCTCTACCTGTGCCAGCTGCTGATCGCCGGCCTGATCTGTGCCCTACCCGGCACCCTGCTGGCGATGGCCGCGGAACAACTGGCCCTGGGTATGCTGGCAGACCTGCTGCCGCAACCGGTACCGGCCGCCTCGCTCTGGCTCTACGGCAGCGGCGCGTTGCTGGGACTGATGATCCTGCTGACACTGGGACTGGCGCCGATTCTGTCGATCAGCCGGGTATCTGTCAGCCGCCTGTTCAGTCAGCAGGACAATGCGACGCCACTGACCGGCCGCAGCCTGCAACTGCTGGCACTGGCCGCGCTGCTCGGCCTACTGCTGTTCTACCTCGGCGATATCCGCCTCAGCCTGCTATTGCTGAGCGGATTGATAATCAGCTCGGTACTACTGGCGTTTTCCGGCAGCTGGCTGGTCCAGCAGCTGAGCCGGAGGCTAGCCGCCCGGCTGCCGCTGGGACGCTTACTGCAGTTGCGGATGCAGCAACAGCGCCGCTGGCACCGCCTGCAGATTCCGGCCATGAGCCTGCTGCTGGCGATCGCCGCGATCGCACTGGTGAGCCGCAATGACCTGATCGACCGCTGGCAGCAACAGTTGCCGGCGCAAACGCCGGACCACTTTGTCGTCAATATTCAGTCCTGGGAGCAGCAGCCACTCGCCGCTTTCCTGCAGGCGCGACAGGTCGACAGCCGCCTCTATCCGATGGTACGGGGACGGATCGGCGCCCTGAATGGCGTCACCGCCGCCGACGCCTTTAACCCGCAACAGCGCAAGCACAATGCCCTGAACCGGGAACTGAACCTGACCTGGGGAGCGCAGTTATCCGACCACAACCGCATCCGCGAGGGTAAGTGGCACGGCGCGGAGGCGAAGGGCGAGATCTCGGTCGAAACCGAGATGGCCCAGCAACTGGGGCTGAAGCTGGGCGACCAGGTCAGCTTCAATATTGCCGGCCAGACGGTCACCGCCACCCTCAGCAGTATCCGCGATGTCGACTGGCAGAGCTTCAGGCCCAGTTTCTATGTCATCTTCTCGCCCGGGGCGCTGGACCAGCTGCCGGTCAGCTACATCACCAGCTTCAGTACACCGCCGCAACAGCAGACACTGGCGGCCGACCTGATCGCGCAGTTCCCTACCCTGACCCTGATCGATATCCGCCAGCTGCTGGATCAGGCCCGGGAACTGGTATCGCATCTGGTCGACGCCTCCGGGCTGGTGATGGGGCTGACGCTGGCTGCCGGACTGTTATTGCTGTTTACCAGCCTGACCCAGGAGCTGGAGCAGCGGCGTTACGAGAACGCCCTGATTCAGGTACTGGGGGCGACGCCGAAGCAGGCCCGCCAGCTGGACCTGATGGAATTTGCCCTGCTAGGTATGGTCTGTGGCCTGATGGCCGCAGTGCTGGCAGAACTGGCGCTGTGGCCCCTGTATGGCCAGCTGATCCGTATCGAGCCGGAGCTGCACCCGGCGCTGTGGGTGATGCTGCCGCTGCTGGCAACAGCCCTGTTCCTGCTGATTGGCCTGACCGGACGGCGGGCGCTGGACCAGCGTCACTGTTACCGGTTGTTGCGGGCTGGCTAGCCCAGAGTCCGGAACTCAAAAAGCCAGCGCAATGCGCTGGCTTTTTTGCTGGACAGACAGAGAGCAAATGCCTCAGAGGCCCAGTTTCACCTCCGGCTTGGCTTCCGGATCATCCCCGACCTGCACAAAGCAGGTGTAGAGACGATCAGCCTTCACCTCTTCCAGCAGTCGCTGCTTCACCTGCTCGCCACGCTTCTCGGCCAGGGTGCGCAGTTGTTGTTCCAGCTGTTCCTGAATCTGATCCGCCGGCAACGGCTTCTTACGCTTCTTATTTTCCGCCAGCAATGCCGGCTTCAGCTGCCGGGCATCCGACGGCGCCACGGCGCCACAGATATTCAGGCGCATGGCGTCACGTTCCTTCAGCATACCGGCTATCTTCACCAGGTAATCTTCGGCGGTGCGGTCCAGCTTACTGGAACCGGCGGCAAAGCTAACCGGCTGCAGGGTGATGAAGGTGCCGTTACTGCGGGCATCCATCGCCGTGCTGGCCAGTGAGATCAGCAGACCATAGGGCTGCAACGCCTTACTCAGGTAGCTCATCGCCGCCTGCTTGACCCCTTTCTTCGCCAGCAGATTAATCACGCTCTGATAACCAAAGTCGAGATCGTTCACCGGTCCTTTCACCGGTACGTCCAGAGAGATATTGTCGCGCTTGTCCTGCAGCACCGATATTGCCGTCTCCAGTGGCATCGTCAGACGCTTACTGAATTCAGCCATCTTGTCCTTATTGCCCGGCTCCACATCGAGGCGGTTGATGCGGATCTTGTTACCGGCATTAACCACCCCCTTGCTGATCTTACCGCTGGCCTCCAGATTAAGCTGGCCGCTGCGGACATAGTAGCCGGTGTGTTTCAGGGCATAGGGGCTCAGCTGCGGCAGCTCAAGACCTTCTATATTGGCCTTCCAGTGGCCGTTATGCTGCTCGCCCATCAATTCGATCTCGCCCTCGGCCGTCAGGCTGGCAAAAGCCTCAAGCCGGGCCTTGAGTTCAAACGGACTGGCTTGCACGGCACCGGTATCGATATCAGACAGGCTGAAACGCTGCAGATCGATATCGGACTTATAGCTTGGCTTTACACTGCGGTCGCGGATATGGATCTTATTACTGCCGCTGACCAGCAGCTGCCCCAGCTGCACCCGCATCGGCTGGGCCTCCTGGGTGGCCGGCGTCGCTTTATCTCTGCCACTGCTGTCACCAGCTTTGTCCGAGGCTGCGGTTGCCGATGACTCGGCCAGTCCCAGCTGTTGCTTCAGCCACTCGACATCACTCAGCTGGGCCTGTTTATCTAACTTCACCCAGCTGTCGGAGTCACGCAGCAGCAGCTGGCGGATCTGCAGGTGCTGCATATCTGCCAACTGTAGCTGATTGACCTGCAGACTTTTCACATCGGTCAGGTGCTGGCGATCGCCGGCCACTTTCAGCCCTTCGAGACGCAGTTGCTGCAGATCGATCTGCGCCGTGTGCTGCATATCCAGTTGTTCCAGCACCAGCTGCTGCAGACTGATCAGCTGATCTTCTGCTCCATCCACGGCCGCGTTGTCCAGCTGCAGCTGAGGCAACTTAACCCTAAACGCCTGCATATCCCCGGATGCCACATCCGCGTTCAACGCCAGTGCACCGATCTGCGCCTTACGCCGGGCTTCAGCCGCCTGAATGCCCTGCAGCTGCAGCTGATGACTGGAATCCAGCGTCGACGGATGCCCCTCTGTAAACCCGAGTTCGCTGCCAAGTTCCCAGCGCAGCGTCTCCAGAGCCGCCGAGCGCTGCCCTTCAGCCATGGCGACCTGCAGTTTATCCAGGCCAAGGTTGCCGTTGGCTTTCAGCTTTTGCGGTACGTTGTCTTTCAGCCCCAGATCGAGCTTGCCCTGCCAGCCGATACGCGCCAGCTGCAACGACTGCTCCGGCTGTTGCAGGCCGATACCCGCCAGCTCCAGGCCGCTGTCCGTGCGCACCCGGGTCGGCTTCAGGTCAGCCATCTGCAGTGACAGGTCGCCCTTCCAGCGTAATGAGTTCAGGCTGGCCGCCTGGGCCGCCGGAGCGGCTTCAGCCTTCAGCTTATCCAGATCAATCCGGCCTTTGGCTTTCAGCTGACTGGGCAGACTGTCTTTCAGGGCAAGGTCCAGGGTTCCCTTCCAGCCCAGCGTATCCAGCTGTACAGCCTGCTCAGCCTGTTTCAGGCCAATGCCTTTCAGGCTCAGGGCACTGTCGCTGACCAGCCGGGTCGGCTTCAGTTCAGCCAGTGTCAGCTCCAGGTTGCCCTGCCAGCTGAGCTGTTTCTGCTTCAGGCTGATCGCCTCATCTTCCCAGCGGATCTTACGCAGGCGGATCAGGCCCTCCGGCTTCAGGGTACCGTCCTGTCCCTGCAGGTCCGCAGCCAGGCTGAGGTCGAGATCCAGCAGGCCTTCAAAGCGCGGCTCGAAGGCAGCCGTCACGCTATGCAGCGGAAAGCCGTCCAGTTTCAGTTTGACGGCAGAGGTCTTATGTTCAGGCAGTGGCACCGCTTTGGTATCGATAGCAAACGGTGCCTGATTGACGCGCCCCTGCAACAGCAGTTCGGTCTGGCGCTGCTGATCCCAGAGATAGATGTGGTTCAGTGCCAGCTGATCCAGCTGCAGCCGGTGCTTCTGCTTATCCAGCTGCGCCTTCCAGTCCAGGTCGCTGATACTGATATTGCCGATACCGGCGCTCCAGTCGCTGGCTTCAGCCGGCGGCGGCTCTGCTTCAGGTGCCGCTTCCTCTGCCTCACCGCCGAGCTTGGTCAGGTCCAGCGGCCCCAGCCAGAGCTGATCGTCCTGCTGTGAAATCCCACCTTTCAGCCCGGCAATCAGAATCTGTTCTACCAGCAGGCGCTTATCCGCCATAGCACCGTAGTTCAGCTTCAGATTGAAATAATCCAGCTGCAGCGGCTCGCGTCCCTCTGTGGCGGCGTAAAAGCCCTTCAGCTGCAACCGGCCGCTGAACCAGTTCAGCCGCAGCGCATCCAGTCGCACCTGCTCCACGCCCTGATCACGCAGCCAGATTACAATCTGGTCGCGTACCAGATAAGGCAGCGTATGCAGCACCATCAACAGCGTTATCAATATTCCCGCTAACCAACGCATAGCAATCGTCCTAAGCCTGTCCGTCCTGTTCCAGCTGTCTATGATACAAGCAGTTGATAACGTTCCCAGCCCTTTTTATTTCTCTTTATCAGCTTCAGAATAAAAGCGTATTCCCTGCGGGCTATCTGCGACAGGCCGGTGCGGTGCGGAGGCCTGGCCCTGTAATTGCCCTACCTTTCCTGCTAGAATCGCCCGCCAAAGACAGTTCTGTGCGTTTTTTAAACATATTAGATCGCTGCACCGCCCCTGACTCAGAGGCCGGGATGACAGCGACAGCAAGTAAGTAAGCTCCGGCGAGATGACGCTCCGTTCATCATGCGACCGGACATCCTGTTTCTGACTACCGATGCCCCGGCCCGTCCGGCTGGCAGGGGTCTCTTAATTACAATTTGAGGGTGATACGATGGCTGATCATGACGAAAATTTCCGCGAATCAGCGGGCTGGGGCTGGATCTTTATCAATATTCTGGCACTGCTGTGGGTCACCATGCCGGTCAGCATCGTACTGACTAAAGTGGTGCAGTGGTAATCAATCCCCGCTGAATCGGCCACGGGGAGTCCGGGAGGAAACCTGTGAGCACATTCAAGATCGGTGAAATTGCCCGTCAGTCAGGCCTCAGCGTCGAAGCGATCCGCTATTACGAACGCCGTGGCCTGATCTCTCCTGCCCAGCGCCTTCCTTCCGGCTACCGCCTCTACAACGACAGCACCCTGCAACGGCTGCACTTTATCCAGCGCTGCAAGGACCTCGGCTTCTCGCTGGAAGAGATCCTCGAACTGCTCAACCTGCAGACCGATCCCGATACCAGCTCTGCGCTGGTGAAACAGAAGATCGAAACCAAGATCCGGCTGGTAGAGCAGAAGATCGAACAGCTGCAGTCACTGCAACACTCGCTGCAGACTCTCTCCTCGCTTTGCTGCGGCGACGGCACCGTCTCCGACTGCCCGATTATCGAAAATCTCAAGCATTGAAAGCAGCTAAAAGCGGCAAGTGCTTGGCTTCAGGCAGGCACAAAAAAGCCCCGTCATCGACGAGGCTCTTCGTAACGCTTTAACTTATGGCTGACTGCTTTCAGCGAGCCGCTGCGCTTAAAGCGTCAGCGTCTCAACACCCTGTTCGGTGCCCATCAGTACGATATCCGCGCCGCGGTTAGCGAACAGGCCGTTGGTCACAACACCGGTGATATTGTTAACGAACTCTTCCAGTTCCTTCGGCTCGGTGATCTCCATATCGTGCACATCGAGGATCAGGTTACCGTTATCGGTGACGAAGCCCTCGCGCCATACCGGCATACCGTCCAGTTTCACCAGTTCGCGGGCAACATAGGAGCGCGCCATCGGGATCACTTCCACCGGCAGCGGGAATTCACCCAGCACATCCACTTTTTTAGTGCTGTCGACGATGCAGACAAACTCTTTTGCCACCGCCGCGACGATCTTCTCGCGGGTCAGGGCGCCACCGCCGCCCTTCACCAGATTGAGGCCGCCGTCAAATTCATCGGCACCATCCACATAGACTTCCATTTCCGCCACGTTGTTCAGTTCATAGACTGTGATACCGTGGTTTTTCAGGCGTTCTGCGGTTGCTTCCGAGCTGGCTACAGCGCCATCAAACAGATGCTTGATCTCTGCCAGGGCATCGATAAAGAAGTTCGCAGTCGAGCCGGTACCGACGCCGACGATGCTGTCTTCACTCAGCTTCGGTTTGATGTAATCCACTGCCGCCTGCGCGACCGCCTGTTTCATTTCGTCCTGTGTCATGCCCCACCCAATGCAAATAGACTTAATAAAGTGGCTAAATTATACGCATAGATCAGCCCCCCTTGTAGACGGGTTGACCCGTAGTCTTTAGTATTTCTGTCCCGTTAAATAATTACAGAAGAATTCCCCCGATGGTGCAGCGATATATCCGTAAAATTCTGGAAGCGCGCGTCTACGACGTAGCGGTTGAGACACCGCTGGATGAGGCCCGCGGCCTCTCCGAGCGCCTGAATAACCGGGTCCTGCTGAAGCGTGAAGACGAACAGCCGGTGTTCTCATTTAAAGTGCGTGGTGCCTATAACAAGATGGTACAGCTCACCGACGAAGAGAAGGCCCGTGGTGTCATTACCGCCTCTGCAGGCAACCATGCGCAGGGTGTGGCGATTGCTGCGCGTGAGCTGGGGATTAAAGCCACCATCGTAATGCCGAAAACCACCCCGGACGTGAAGGTGAACAACGTCCGCCGGCTCGGCGGCAAGGCGGTGCTGCACGGCGATGCCTTCGACGAGGCACGCCTGCACTCGCAGAAGCTGATGGCCGAGAAAGGCCTGGTCTATGTCCACCCCTATGACGATCCGGATGTGATCGCCGGCCAGGGAACCGTGGCGATGGAGATGCTGCGCCAGGAAGGCGGCCCGATCAATGCGATCTTCGTCCCGGTCGGTGGCGGTGGCCTGATCGCCGGGGTCGCAGCCTATGTGAAGTACCTGCGCCCGGAGACCAAGGTGATCGGCGTTGAATCGGCCGAGTCCGCCTGCCTCAAGCTGGCGATGGACAAAGGCTTCCGCGACACCCTGGATCAGGTCGGCATCTTTGCCGATGGCGTGGCGGTGGCCCAGATCGGTGAGCACACCTGGGAGATCGCCAAGGACAATGTCGACGAGGTGATCACCGTCAGCACCGACGAGATCTGCGCCGCCATCAAGGATATCTTCGACGACACCCGCTCAGTCTGCGAACCGGCCGGGGCCCTGGCCGTGGCCGGGATGAAGAAGTATGTCGAGCGTGAAGGGGTTGAGGGTCAGACCCTGATCGCCATCGATTCCGGTGCCAACGTCAACTTCGACCGCCTGCGCCATATCGCCGAGCGCTCTGAGCTGGGTGAAAAGCGCGAGGCGATCATCGCCGCCAAGATCCCGGAGAAGCCCGGCAGCTTCAAGAAGTTCTGCAAGGCGCTGGGCAGCCGCAATATCACCGAGTTCAACTACCGTTACAGCGATGACCGCGAAGCGATCGTTTTCGCTGGCGTGCAGATCAAGCCCAACAACGACGGCCGCGATGAGCTGCTGGGTGAACTGAAAGAGCACCTCGATGAAGTGGTCGACCTGACCGAGGATGAGACTGCCAAGCTGCACGTCCGCTACATGGTCGGTGGCCACGCCCCGGCCAGCGTCGACAATGAGGTGGTGTACCGTTTCGAGTTCCCGGAACGTCCCGGCGCCCTGATGAAGTTCCTCAACAAACTGGGCGGGCGCTGGAATATCTCCATGTTCCATTACCGTAACCACGGCGCCGCCTACGGTCGCGTACTGGTCGGCCTGCAGGTGGCAGAGGCGGAACGGGGCCAGGTCGATACCTTCCTCGACGAGATCGGCTACACCTACTACAACGAAACCGGCAACGCCGCCTATAAGCTATTCCTCGGCTAAACCGGCAGATCGCTCAAAGCATAAAAAAAGCGCCCACCGGCGCTTTTTTTATGCTTTGAGCCTTAACTTAGACTCTCCGCTTATGACTTCCCGCTGCTCTTAAGGCATCTCCGGCGAGTGCTCGAAACCCTTGCCGAAGAATGCCTGCAGGGTAAACAGCAGCAGCGATACCAGGCCCCAGGTCAGTCCCAGTACCACCCCGGCATCGACGATGCCGCGCCACGGCTGTTCCAGCAGGTGTACCAGCTGCACCAGGGCGATAATCCCCAGCGTCAGGCAATAGGTAACGATCTTGCGTTTACGCTGGATATCGAAGAAGCCCATACAAAACAGCGGTGCCAGCAGGGTGCGCAGCGGTGTGCCGTTATCAGCCAGATAACGTACCCGGGCGGCTACCCGTGGCGACCAGCCCTGCTGAAAGCCCCGATAGCCCTCGGCAAAGCCCATAAAAACCAGACTGAACACCAGTGCGGCCCAGTGGTACCAGTCCAGACTGCTGTCGAACGTCTGCAGGGCAATTTGGCTCAGGCGATAGATGGCACTGCCGAATATCAGACAAACACCGGTCAGGCCCCAGAATGCGGCAACGAATCCCACTACTGCGTAGCTCCAATATGGGTGAAAACGCCCCATTATATGTGAGGTGCAGGGCCTAAGGGTAATGCGCTCCGTCAAACAGGCAAAAAAAACCACCGCTGGGCGGTGGTTAACTGCACTCATCGAAAGTCCAGAGCAATTAAAAAGGACCACATCCTGTGGCCAAGGTCCGTTCCCTGGCTGGGACAGGTTGGCTAGTAGCCGTTCAGCTGATCGATATACTCCGGCAGGAATAGGGATATCTGCGGGATATAGGTAATCAGCATCAGGAACAACAGCAACAGGCTGAGCCATGGCAGGCAGGCCTTGATGACCCACACCATATTGCGGCCGGTGATCCCGGCGGTGACAAACAGGTTGAGCCCTACCGGCGGTGTCAGCATACCGATCTCCATGTTCACCACCATGATGATGCCCAGGTGGATCGGGTCGATACCCAGCTGAGTGGCGATCGGGAACAGGATCGGTGCCATGATCAGCAGGATCGCCGATGGCTCCATAAAGTTACCGGCAATCAGCAGCAGGATATTCACTACGATCAGGAAGCCCCAGGCAGGCAGGCCCCATTCGATAATGATCTCGGCAATGCTGTGCGGGATACGCTCGGTCGTCAGGACGTGGGCGAACAGCATCGCGTTGGCGATGATGAACAGCAACATCATGGAAACCTTGGAGGCATCCACCAGCACCTTGCGCACTTCCGGGTTGCTGACAGAACGCGGCATCGCCCACAGCATCTGCAGCAGGTTGCGTACAGACGCGGTCAGCAGGCCTTCGCCCTCATTGCGCCACGCCACGCCTTTCAGCGGACCGATATCACGGTAGCCCAGCACGGAGATCAGGTATGCGTATACCGCCGCAACCGCTGCGGCTTCGGTCGGAGACGCTACACCGCCATAGATGGAACCCAGTACGATAATGATCAGCATCAGGCCACCCAGCGCGATCGCACCGGACTTCGCCAGCTGACGCACGCCCGGGAACGGCTGCGATGGCAGCTTTTTGATACGGGCGACGATATAGATCGCCAGCATCAGTATGCCACCCATCATCAGGCCCGGAATGAAACCGGCCATGAACATACGTGAAGCGGACACCTCAGTCGCAGCGGCGTAGACCAGCATCACGATCGAAGGCGGGATCAGGATACCCAGGGTACCGGCGTTGGCGATAACGCCCGCGGCGAAAGACTGCGGATAGCCCGCGCGCACCATACCGGCGATGACAATAGTACCGATCGCCGCCACGGTCGCCGGGGAGGAGCCGGACACCGCCGCGAACAGCATGCAGGCCATCACCGAGGCCATCGCCAGGCCGCCACGGATATGGCCGACGCTGTCGATCGCAAAGTTGATCAGGCGCTTGGCCACACCACCGGTCGACAGGAAGGCGGACGACAGGATAAAGAACGGGATCGCCAGCAGGGTGTAATGCTCGGACGTTGCCTCAAACAGCTTCAGGGCAATCGATGCCAGCGAGTCATTGGAAAACAGCAGTATGGTGGTGACTGAGGAGAGCCCCAGCGCCACGGCGATCGGCATACCGATCAGCATACAGCCAAACAGGGTGATAAAGAGTACGGCGATGGTCATGACTTCACCTCCTGAGTCTCAGCGGTCTGGGTTCGATCAGCCACAGCCTGCTGCAGCTCTTCGGCGATCTCCATTGATTCCTTGGCTTCATCGGCAAAGTGGAAGCCCTCGGCCTCGCCACGCATCACCTTCCAGCCCAACTGCAGGAAGCGTGCGATCAGCAGCACGAAGCCGATCACCAGGATGCTCATTGGAATCCACTTCGGCACCGGCAGGTCTTCCAGCTCGATACCGATCATCTTCATCTTGCTGATATAGATCCAGGAGCCGTACAGGAACAGGCCGCTGTACAGCAGACTCAGGCCAACGGCCAGCAGGGTGAAGCCGCGATGGGCTTTGCCCGGCAGCATTTTCACAAACACATCGACACCGATATGGGCGCCGACCTTGACGCCGTAGGATGCACCAAACAGCACAAACCATGCGGCTAATAACAGGGTCACTTCCTGCGCCCAGTGGATACCGGCATTGAAGCCAAAGCGCATCACCACTTCGGCAAATACCAGCAAGGTCATCGATACCAGAAGCAGGGACAGGAAACCCTCCTCCAGCTTAGTTACCATATTACGTTCCATACGGCCCCTCTCAGCGGCTGTTGCCGCTCTTATCGTTATTGCCAGACAGCAAAACCCACAGGACAGCCGGCAGCCTGGCTACAGGCGCCTCTCCTCTGAGTTCTTTACGGAATTGGATAAAGGGGCAGAACGGCTGTTCCGCCCCGGGATTCAGCGCTGCTTACTTGTTCGCCGCCACGGCCGCATCGATCAGATCCTTACCGATCTGGCCTTCAAACTTCTTCCATACCGGCTTCATCGCTTTCACCCACTGGGCACGCTCAGCGTCGGAGATTTCGATCACTTCAGAACGCTTGGAGTCGATGATCGCCTGCTTGTCAGCCGCATCTTTCTGAGCCGCGATGCTGTTGCCGTAGACAATCGCTTCATCCAGAGCCTTCTTCACTTCAACGCGCAGGTCATCATCCAGCTGCATCCAGAACTCAGCAGAGGTTACGACCATGTAGTCCAGCAGACCGTGGTTGGACTCGGTGATATAAGGCTGTACTTCGAAGAATTTCTTCGAGTAGATGTTGGACCAGGAGTTTTCCTGACCGTCGATCGCCCGGGTCTGCAGCAGGGTAAATACTTCGGAGAATGGCTTTTTCAGTGGTACCGCATCGACCGCTTCAAACTGCGCCTGCAGTACGTCGGAGGTCATAATACGGAACTTCTTACCTTCGGCATCCGCCGGGGTTTTCAGCGGCTGGCTGGCAGACAGCTGTTTCATGCCATTGTGCAGGTAGCCCAGACCAACCAGGCCCTTCTTCTGCAGTGAGCCGAGCAGTTTCTGGCCATCAGGGCCGTTCTGGAAACGATCAACCGCTTCCATATCTTTAAACAGGAAAGGCAGGTCAAAGATCTGCAGCTGTTTGGTGTACTTCTGGAATTTAGACAGCGCCGGAGCCGCCATCTGCACGTCGCCCAGCAGCATCGCTTCCAGTACCTTGTTGTCGCCGAACAGCTGGGAGTTAGGGAACACCTTAACTTCAACCTTACCGGCCAGACGCTCTTCTACCAGCTCTTTAAACTTGGTAGCCATCTTGCCTTTAGGGGTGTTTTCAGCCACGACATGGGAGAATTTAATCTCAACCGGGGCCGCAGAAACAGTTTGGGCACCTACCATCAGAGCCAGGGAAGCGACAGCAGCAGTCAGTAAACGCATGATGCATCTCCTGTTGTTTGTATTGTTTTATGTTTTTTGTATTTACGTCACGTCACCGGGCGGGAACCGGATCGGCGTCGCTAACCTATACAAAGCAACAGTCAGGCCAGATTTTAAAAACCACAGATAAATAAAAATATATCTTTTATTTATCAAACACTTAAAAACACACACTTTAACTATCCGGCGTCCGGCCGATAACCGTTAATGAGTGGATCCCCACCCATTCCCGGTTTTAGCCGGGGTGGTAATCCGCCCAAGCCAGATAAATTAACAAACGCTCAAGATTAAGCAGGGCTTTTTTGATCTGCGTCGGAAAAATATCGAACGCATCTCTATATCTTTAGCAGTGCTTATGTATTATTAAATATCAGTCTAAATCCTTACCAACTCGGACTATGGATAGCATCGTGAATAAAACCGGCCTTTCGATACAAACAAAAATAAACCTTTCTCTGGCCGCGGTTTTCCTTCTGGTACTCGTCAGCTCCCTCAGTGCGATCTATCGCAGCGAATCATCGCTGGTACTTGAAGTGGCCGAACGCACCACACTGGATAAAGCCGACGCCTACTTCGACAGTATCAATATCCTGATGCTCAGTGGCGCCATGAATAATCGCCAGGCGCTGCAGGAAAAGATCCTCGCCAGCGAAGATGTGATCGAGGCCCGAATCATCCGTGGTGACAGCGTGAGTAAGGTGTATGGTCCGGGCCGTGCGGATGAGAAGATCATCGATGACTTCGACCGCCGGGCGATGAAGGGTGAACAGATTATTGCCGAGCTGGATGACGAGCAGGGCCATCGCCTGACCGTGATCACACCGATGAAGGCCAGCAGCTCCTATAAGGGCACCAACTGCCTGCTCTGCCATCAGGTCGAAGAGGGTTCGGTGCTGGGCGCAGTACGCGTCACCTATTCGTTCGCCAATATGGATGAGAAGATTAAGAGCAATCTGATCAGCGTGGCACTGGTCGAGCTGGTCCTGTTTATTGGCGGGGTGTTGCTGATCAGCCTGCTGCTGAGTCGCATGGTGGTGAAACCCATCCGCAAGATGAGCAAGACCATCAGCCGGATCGAACAGGACTCAGACCTGCAGCAGCGGGTCAGCATCGATTCCTCCGATGAGATGGGCGCGATGGCGCACTCCTTTAACTCGATGCTGGACGCCTTCCACCAGAGCCTGACTCAGGTCAGCGATACCATCCACCAGCTGAGCAGTTCCAGCCGCCATATCAACAGTATCGCCGATATGGCCGATGAAGCGGTGCGCAACCAGGAACTGCAGACCTCGGCGGTTGCCTCCGCCATGGCGCAGATGAAAACCGCCACCCGCAGCGTCGAAGTCAGCGCCCAGAGCACCGTGTCCGCCTCCGATATGGCGCTGCAGGAGAGCAGCGCCGGTACCGGAATCACCAGCGATGCCATTAGGGCCATCGAGACCCTGAAGCAGAATATCGATCAGGCCACCACGGTAATCCATAAGCTGGATGACCAGAGCCAGAACGTCGGCATCGTGCTGGAGGTGATCCAGAAGATCGCCGAACAGACCAACCTGCTGGCCCTGAACGCGGCGATTGAAGCCGCCCGGGCCGGCGAGCAGGGCCGTGGTTTCGCCGTAGTGGCGGATGAGGTACGTACCCTGGCCAGCCGCACCCGTAACTCTACCGAAGAGATCAATGCCATTATCGAGCAGCTGCAGAGCGATGCCCGCGATGCGGTGGATGTGATGCAGCGTGCCCATGACAGCGCCGAAGAGGGTGTGGTTCAGGTACAGCAGACCGCCAATGCGCTGGGGAATATCGCCGAAGAGGTGAAGATGATCAACGATATGAACCATCAGGTCGCCTCCTCCGTCACCGAGCAGACCCAGATGGCGGCCGATGTGGAGGAGAACGTCAGCCAGATCGCCCGGACCTCGGAGCACACCTCCGAACGTGCTTCCAAGCTCAATAACGTCGCCCAGGAACTGGGCGGACTGGCCGGCCAGCTGGAAGGCCTGGTGGCGCGCTTCAAGCTGTAGAAGCAACTGTAAGCGATAAACTGGTAGCTGCAAGCTAAGAAAAAGCCCCGCCCGGATATCCCGGCGGGGCTTTTTCGTCTAACCCGCTTGCTGCGCGCAGCCCGCGTTGCGGCCTACTTGTAGTCCGCCTTGTCGAGGTCGTATTTCTTCATCTTGTCATACAGAGTCTTGCGCGCCAGACCGAGGCTGGCCTGGGTATCCTTGATCGAGCCGCCGTGACGTTCCAGCTCGGCATGGATCAGCATCTTCTCAAACCGTTCCACCTGTTCCGGCAGGGTCAGCTGGGTCGCATCCTCAGTGATCGGACGGTTATCGAAGTCAAAGGTGCAGCCCTCGCCCAGCAGCACATAACGCTCCGCCAGGTTACGCAATTCACGCACATTGCCGGGCCAGTCGTGACTGATCAGGCTGTGCATCCGCTCTGCCGACAGCGGCACGGCTTCGCGGCCGAACTGGTTGGACGCCACCAGGGTGAAGTGCTGGAACAGCAAGGCGATATCCTCGCGACGCTGACGCAGGGCCGGAATATCCAGCCGTACCACATTGAGGCGGTAATAAAGGTCTTCGCGGAACTCGCCGCGCTCGCTCATCTCGCGCAGGTCGACCTTGGTGGCGGCGATAATGCGCAGGTCCAGCGGGATCAGCTGGTTGGAGCCGAGGCGCTCGATCGCCCGTTCCTCCAGTACCCGCAGCAGCTTGATCTGCAGGGTCATCGGCATGCTCTCGATCTCGTCGAGGAACAGGGTGCCGCCGTTGGCATACTCGAACTTACCGATCCGGCGGCTGCTGGCATCGGTAAAGGCGCCCTTCTCATGGCCGAACAACTCCGACTCGATCAGGTTTTCCGGCACCGCACCGCAGTTGATGGCAACAAAATTCTGCTCGCGACGCGAGCTGTGCTCGTGGATATAACGCGCCATCAGGTCCTTACCGGTGCCGGTCTCACCGAGAATCAGGATATCCGCCGGGGCATCAGCGATGGTCCCGGCCAGCCGCCGCATCTGAATCACCGCCGGGGCGCTGCCGATAATCTTCGGTCCCGGCGCGCTCTGGGCTTCAAGCTCCTCTCGCAGCTGGCGGTTTTCGAGGGTCAGGGCACGCTTCTCCACCGCCCGGCGCACCACATCCAGCAGCAGTTCCGAGCTGAACGGCTTCTCGATAAAGTTATAGGCGCCATCCCGCATCGCGGTTACCGCCATGGAAATATCGCCATGGCCGGTAATCAGGATCACCGGCAGGTCAGGATCGATCTCATGCACTTTCCGCATCAGCGCCAGGCCATCCATGCCCGGCAGGTTGATATCGGTCACCACCACCCCCGGCCAGGCTTCATCCAGCTGCGCCAGTACCGGCTCAGCGCGTTCCAGCACGGTCACCTCATAGCCGCCCAGCTCCAGCGTCTGCCCTGCTGCCAGCCGGATATGCTTCTCATCATCCACCAGAATAATCGGCAGGCGGCTGTCGGACTGCGTTGGCTCGGTCATGTGGATTCCTGAATATTGTTGGCCTGCGGACACTGTGCCCGCGGCAGGGTCATTGAGAATACGGCACCACCCTGCGGATGGTTGCTGGCGCTGAGTGTACCATTCAGGCTGGCAATAATACGGTGCGAGATCGATAACCCCAAACCCAGCCCCTGGCCGGACTTCTTGGTGGTATAGAACGGCTCGAACACCATATCCAGCTCATCATCGGGAATTCCGGGGCCGTGATCCCGCAGCTGCAGGCAGAGTTCATCCTCTTGCTGCAGCAGGCTGATATCGATCTGTTTCTGCGGCATGCCCTCCATCGCCTGCAGGGCGTTGCTGATCAGATTCACCACCACCTGCTCCAGCCGCACCACATCTCCCATCACATAGAACTGCTGCAGCGACTCGGGCCAGTTGATCTGCGCCGCCTGCTTATCGAGGCGACCATACATAATCGACATGGCGCCGTCGGAGACGGTTTTCAGGCACACCGGTTCCGGCTGGCCGGAGCTCTGGCGCGAAAACTCCTTCAGCGGGTGGATGATCTTAGCCATCCGCTCGGTCAGCCCGGCAATCTCGGTCAGGTTGCCCTCCACCGTTTCCGACTTACCCATCCCCAGGAAGGCCCGGGCGTTTTCAGCATAAGCGCGAATCGCCGTCAGTGGCTGGTTCAGCTCATGGTTGATACCGGCTGACATCTGTCCCAGTAATGCCAGCTTGGCAGTCTGAATCAGCTGGTTCTGGGTATCCTTATGCTTGTCCATCTCGGCCCGCAGCCGCTCGTTGGTCAGCGTCAGGTCGCCAGTGCGCTCTTCCACCCGCAGCTCCAGTTCCTCGCGGGCACGCTTGAGCTGCTCCTCATAGCGTTTACGCTCGGTGATATCGTGCACCGTCAGGATAAAGCGTTTTAAGCCGCCCACCTGCATCTGACCGATTACCAGCTCGACCGGGAACAGGAATTTATTACAGTGACAGGCCTGCGCTTCCAGCAGCGCCTCCTGCCCCGCCGGCGACTCGATCTGCTCCCAGCAGCGGTGCCGGTCCTGCTCGGCAAACAGCATACTGAAATACTGGCCGCGCACCTGATCCTGCTGATAACCAAACAGTTTTTCGGCGGTGGTATTGAAGGAATCGATCCGGCCCTGGTCATCCAGCGTGATCAGTCCCGCCCAGGTGTTGTCGATCACCGCCCTGATCCTCGCCTCGCTCTCCTCCAGCGCGGCGGTGCGCTGCTGCTTAAAGCGGGTGCGTTCGCGCTGGATACGCTCGCGGCTGATCAGAAAGGCGGCCAGCACCACCAGCAACAGAAACACCGCAGCCGTCAGTACGGTGGTGTTATACATCTGCCGCTGCACCGGCTTCAGGCTGGCGAGAATCGATACCGTCAGGCCGGTATCGTCCAGCTCGCGGCTCTGCAGCAGGTACTGGCGGGCATCGATGCCGTCCAGCGCCGAATTCTCAATCGCCTCCCCCTCCATCAAGGTGATCAGCTCGGCACCGTCATTCAGTTCACGCCGGTGCAGGATATCCAGTGCCACCAGCTCGTGGTTCTGGTAGCGGGCACTCTCGACAATACGCTGCATATCCTCTGGCGCCAGCGGATGCAGGGTACGGAACTTCCAGTCGCTGCGGGTGGAGATGAAGATCACGCCGTCTTCGTCGGTGACCAGGATATCCCGCCCGGCATCACTCCAGTCCGACTCGATCTCATTCAGGTCGATCTTAACCACGATGACGCCGGTGATCTGCTCACGCTGATAGACCGGGTAGGAGAAGTAGTAGCCGCGCTTGCGTGAGGTGGAGCCAAGGGCGAAGTAACGCCCCGGCCGGCCTTCGATGGCGTCCTTAAAGTAGGGCCTGAAAGCGAAGTTACGGCCGATAAACGAACGCAGCCGCATCCAGTTGCTGGCGGCGACGGTGTGGCCCTCCGCACTCATCACATACACATCGGACGCCTGAATCGTGGCCTGAACCTGGGCCAGGTAGACACTGGCACGCCGCCGCACTTCCGGATCGTCCGGCTGCAGCAGCACCTGCTGCAGGGTGGTATGGGTCGCCAGCAGGCTGGGCAGATCGGCATAGCGCTCCAGCTTTTGCTGCAGATTCAGCAGGTAGCGGTTGAGGTCGGTCTGCGCCCGGTGCTGCAGATCATCCAGCGCATTCTGGCGTGAGATCTGTGCCGCCTGCCCCACCACCAGGGCAAACAGAATCAGTAAGCAGAGGGTGATCGACCAGCGGTGGCGTTGCCAGTGACTCTGTGCGAAGTGTTTAGTGTCCATGGCGATTATTATGAATGCAGGTCAGATAACTTGAAATAGCAACTTGAAATAGCTATCCCCGCCCCATAACTTATACAGCTCAAACGTCACGGAGTGATCCGTCTAGCCCTTCGAGCAGGAACTGTCATGCTGAAACGCACAAAAATCGTTGCAACCCTGGGCCCTTCCACCGATCAACCCGGCGTGCTGGAGCAGCTGCTGCGCAGCGGCGTCAACACCGTCCGCCTGAACTTCTCCCACGGCAGCGCCGATGACCACCGCCGCCGCGCCAGCGAAGTCCGCGAAGCCGCACGCAAACTGGGACTGGCAATCGCCGTGCTGGGCGACCTGCAGGGACCGAAGATCCGTATCGCACGTTTTCACAATGACCGCATCCAGCTGGAGCCTGGCGATCAGTTCACCCTCGACAGCACCCTGGACAACCTCGCCGGTGACCAGCACCAGGTCGGCCTTGACTATAAAGACCTGCCACGGGACTCCGCCCCCGGCGACATCCTGCTGCTGGACGATGGCCGGGTCCAGCTGAAAGTCACTGCCGTGGACGGCGACAAGGTCCACACCGAAGTGCTGATCGGCGGTGCCCTGTCCAACAACAAGGGCATCAACAAACAGGGCGGCGGCCTGTCCGCAGCCGCCCTGACCGACAAGGATAAGCGCGATATTCTGGTGGCAGCCGAGATCGATATGGATTACGTCGCCGTCTCCTTCCCGCGCAGCGGTGACGACCTGCGCGAAGCCCGTCAGTTGCTGGAAGCCGCCGGCAGCCGGGCCGAGATCATCGCCAAGATAGAGCGCGCCGAGACTGTTGCCAGCAACGAAGCGCTGGATGATGTGATCCTCGCCAGTGACGGTGTGATGGTGGCCCGTGGCGATCTGGGAGTTGAGATCGGTGATGCCGAGCTAATCGGGGTACAGAAACATATCATCAAGCGTGCCCGTGAGCTGAACCGCGTCATCATCACCGCCACCCAGATGATGGAGACTATGATCGAAAACGCGATGCCGACCCGGGCCGAAGTGTTCGACGTCGCCAATGCGATCCTCGACGGCACCGACGCGGTGATGCTGTCGGCCGAAACGGCGGCCGGTAAGCACCCGGTGGAGGTGGTCGAGGCGATGACCCGGATCTGCCAGGGGGCCGAGAAACACCAGCTTTCCCGCCCCAGCCCGACCGGTATCACCCAGCGCTGCGAACGTTTCGATGAGACCATCGCCCGCTCCGCCATGTATACCGCCAACCATCTGGTGGGCGTGAAAGCGATTATCTGCCTGACCGAATCCGGCTCCACCCCGCTGTGGATGTCCCGTATCCGTTCCGGCCTGCCGATTTTCGCCCTCACCCGCAACGACCGCACCCTGCGTCGCCTGGCCCTCTACCGCGGCGTCGAGCCGATGTTCTTCGACGCCACCGCCGTCGCGGAGAGCAAGCTCAATGAAGAAGTCATCGCCGGACTGAAAGCCAAAGGCCAGCTGCAGAGCGGTGATCTGGTGATCCTCACCCGCGGCGCCAGCCTCGGCACCATGGGCGGTACCAACTCCATGCAGGTGATCCAGGTCAGCTGATCAGCCTGTTCGACTAAGCCCCGCGCCCTGACGGGTCGCGGGACGTTTCGTTTTATCAGTCCCTCAGACATAATTTCCGGTCGCAATCCGGCATTCATCTGGCGCCCGCAGCAGCCATACTTAAGTATTCGTCTGTGCGCCCGCCGCCCAGTGAGACTCCAGCATGCAGTTAGAACAACAGATCGCCAACGAACTCCAGGTTCGCCCGCAACAGGTCAGCGCTACGATTCAGTTACTCGATGAAGGAGCCACCGTGCCCTTTATCGCCCGCTACCGCAAAGAGGTCACCGGGGCCCTGGATGACACCCAGCTGCGTCAGCTGGAACAGCGCCTGAGCTATCTGCGTGAGCTGAATGATCGTCGTAAGACGGTGCTGGACAGTATCCGCCAGCAGGGCAGACTCAGCCCCGAACTGGAACTACAGATCCAGCAGGCCGACAGCAAGGGCCGGCTGGAAGATCTCTATCTGCCCTACCGGCCCAAGCGCCGCACCAAGGCACAGCAAGCCCGCGAGGCCGGACTGGAGCCGCTGGCCGATCAGCTGCTGCAAAGCCCGCAGCTCGATCCGGCCCCAACGGCCCGCCAGTACCTCAACCCGGAAGCCGCCATCGATTCGGCCGAGAAGGCGCTGGACGGCGCCCGCCAGATCCTGCTGGAACGTTTCTCAGAACAGGCCGAACTGCTGACACAGCTGCGCGAGTGGCTGTGGCGCAACGGCCAGCTGAGCGTCAGGGTGGTGCGCGGCAAATCCGAAGAGGGCAGTAAGTTCCGCGATTACTTCGATTACAACGAACAGATTCAGAAGATGCCCTCGCACCGCGCCCTGGCCGTACTGCGCGGCCAGCGGGAGGGCATTCTCAAATTCAGCCTGCTGCCACCGGAAGAACACAACCTCTACCCGGTCGAACAGATCAGGCGCAGCTTCGGCCTGCGCGATAACGGGCGTCCGGCCGATGCCTGGCTGGCCGAGTCTGCCGCCCAGTGCTGGAAACAGAAGCTGCATGGCAGCCTGGAGAACGACCTGATTAAGCGCCTGCGCGAACAGGCCGAGACCGAGGCGATCCGGGTATTCGGCCGCAACCTGAAAGACCTGATGCTGGCGGCTCCGGCCGGTAACCGCGCCACGATGGGGCTGGACCCGGGCCTGCGTACCGGCGTTAAGGTCGCGGTGGTGGATGCCACCGGCAAGATGCTGGAACACGCCACCATCTACCCGCATGCGCCAAAGAAACAGTGGGACCAGAGCCTGGCCACCCTGGGTAAGCTGGCGCGCAAGCACAACGTTGAACTGCTCAGCATCGGCAACGGCACCGCCTCCCGCGAGACCGAGCAACTGGCTCAGGAACTGACCCGGCAGCTGCCGGAACTGGCCATGACCGCCGTGATGGTAAGCGAATCCGGTGCCTCGGTTTACTCCGCCTCCGAACTGGCCGCCAAGGAGTTCCCCGAGCTGGATGTCTCGATTCGCGGCGCGGTCTCTATTGCCCGCCGCCTGCAGGACCCGCTGGCAGAGCTGGTCAAGATCGAGGCCCGGGCGATCGGGGTCGGCCAGTACCAGCACGATGTCGACCAGAGTGCCCTCAGCGACTCGCTGGATAATGTGGTGGAGGATTGCGTCAACCATGTCGGCGTTGACGTCAATATGGCCTCGGTGGAACTTCTCACTCAGGTCGCCGGTCTCAACCGCACCACGGCACAGAATATCGTCGCCTACCGCGATGACAACGGCCGCTTCGAGCAGCGTAAACAGCTGCTGAAAGTGCCCCGCCTTGGCCCCAAGGCGTTTGAGCAGTGCGCCGGTTTCCTGCGTATCCGGGGCGGCAACAACAGCCTCGACAACTCCGCAGTGCATCCGGAAGCCTACCCGTTGGTGGAGCAGATGGCGGCCTACTGCCAGTGCCCTGTGGAGCAGCTGGTCGGTAACAGCCAGCAGCTGGAGAAATTACGCAGCGGCCGCTTCAGCAGCGATCAGTTTGGCAGCTACACCATCGCCGATACCCTGAGCGAGCTGGATAAGCCGGGCCGCGATCCGCGAGGCGAGTTCAAGACCGCCCGCTTCAGCGACGGCATCGAGAAGCCGGAGGACCTGGAAGTAAATATGCAGCTGGAAGGGGTGGTCACCAATGTCACCAACTTCGGCGCCTTTGTCGATATCGGGGTACACCAGGACGGCCTGGTGCATATCTCCCACCTGGCCAACCGCTTTATCAAAGATCCCCATGAAGTGGTCAAAGCCGGGGATATTGTCCAGGTACGGGTACTGGAGGTTGACCTTAAACGCCGCCGTATCGCCCTGAGCATGAAGGCCGCACACGGCGCCACTGAGGCCCCGCCGCCAGCGGCCAAGCCCCGCGGCCAGCAGCCGGAAAAACGCCGCGCCAAGCCGGCACCTGCAACCAAGACCGGGACCCTGGGCGACATACTGGCTGCCGCAGGATTGAAACGTTAAACACAACTGTCCGTTACGGAGCGGTTTTTTTCCAAACGCTCCACTATAATGGGCGAATTTTGCACTCGAACGAAAGGACGATAACTTGTCTGCAGCACTCGAACAGAAGCTGGAATGGCTGACTGCGCAGGGCCTGGCCCCGCTACTCAAAGGCATCCTCCACGGTATCGAAAAAGAGGGCCTGAGGGTCGATGCTGAGGGCGAGCTGGCGATGACCGATCATCCCCGCGCGCTGGGTTCGGCACTGTCACACGGCCATATCACCACCGACTACTCTGAAGCCCTGATGGAGTTTATCACTCCGGTCTTCAAGGAATCCGGTGAGGCTCTGCAGTTCCTGACTGAGCTGCATCAGTTCAGCTTTCAGAAGCTGGAGGATGAACTGATCTGGTGCGCCAGCATGCCCGGCCATATGCCGGATGAGAAGCAGATCCCGATCGCCCGCTACGGCAGTTCCAATGTCGGCACCATGAAGCATGTCTATCGTGTCGGGCTGGAACACCGTTACGGCAAGATGATGCAGACCATCGCCGGGATTCACTATAACTTCTCGCTGCCGGAAGCGCTGTGGCCGCATTATCAGCGCTACTGTGGCGATACAGGCAGCCTGCAGGAGTTCCGCTCGGCCGCCTATTTCTCGCTGATCCGCAACTTCCGCCGTTACTCCTGGCTGCTGCTCTATCTGTTTGGCGCATCACCCGCGCTGTGCAAGTCCTTCCTGGCGGGTAAGCCCCACCAGCTGGAGGAACTGGATCAGGATACCCTGTATCTGCCCTACGCCACCTCACTGCGCATGAGTGACCTGGGCTACTCCAATAAGGCACAGGCCTCACTGAATATCTGCTTCAACCGTCTCGACAGCTATGTCGACTCGTTGCAGAAGGCGATCGCCACCCCATACCCGGCGTATGAGGCGATGGGAGTGAAAGTCGATGGCCAATACCGCCAGCTCAACAGCAATGTGCTGCAGATCGAAAACGAGTACTACAGCGATATCCGTCCGAAACGGGTGACTGAATCCGGTGAGAAGCCGATCCATGCGCTGAAGACCCGGGGCGTGGAGTATATCGAAGTCCGCAATACGGATATCAACCCGTTCCTGCCACTGGGTATCGACCAGCTCCAGGCTGACTTCCTCGACCTGATCCTGATCACCTGCCTGCTGGAAAATGACGGTGAGATCAGTGATGTCGAATGCCAGATGATCCAGCAGAACAATAATCTGGTGGTCACCCGCGGGCGCGAGCCGGGCCTGAAACTGCAGCAGCAGGGTGGCGAAATCGAGCTGCCCCAGCTGGGCTCCCGTCTGTTACAGCAGATCAGCCAGGTGGCGCAGATGATGGACCGTATCGACAACAGCAGCCGCTATGCCGATGCCGTCACCGCCCAGCAGGCAAAGCTGGATGACAGCAGCCTGACGCCGTCCGCCCAGGTGCTGGCTACGCTGCAACAGCAGCAGATCAGCTACAACCAGTTTGTGATGGCCCAGAACAAGGCACATCGCCAGCAGCTGCTGGACCATCCTATATCAGCCGAGCAGCAGCAATACCTGCAGCAGACAGCAGACCGTTCACTGCAGGATCAGGCAGAGATCGAAGCCGCCGACCGGATCAGCTTTGAGCAGTACCTGGCGGAATACCACGCCAGCTGAGCCTCCGCCCGCCACAAAAAAAGGCCGCATTCGCGGCCTTTTTTATGCTGTCCGATCCCTTACTGGGTCACAAAACTGGTAAAGAACAGGTCGCTGACAAAGGCTTCCCCCTCTTCCATCACCAATACATCCTGGACAATTTTCAGCGCTTTCTGCGCCAGCGTCTGCTGTGCCTTCACCGTCTTCAGTGACTCTTCCGTCTGGTCGCTGAGCAGAAAAACAATATCATTACGGATCTGTGCCATATGGTAGTTAACAGCGTGATGCGCCGCTGGGGTGCTGACCTGAATAGTGACTTCACACTTTACAAACCGTGATTTACCGGGGCCACCAAAGTTCGCCACAAAGGGCTTCAGCTCAATATAGTTTACATAGTCATCCGGAACAGATGCTTCTTCAGCCCATGCAGGCTGCAGCATCAGCGCAAAGATTAACAGGGCAATCAGTCGTTTCAGCATAGGGTCCCTCGGCCTTCCTGTGCAGTGGTTAGATCGGTCTGTAAAGCAGGGTTAACAACTGTTATAGCTCAGGAAACAGTTTTGAGCCTGTTTCGCCAAGTATACCCTGCCAGCGCGAGGCTCAACAGTCTTACGCCTGTTGCGCCTGAGTTGGCGTTACGCATATTATGTCAGCAGTGCCGATAACAAATCTGAAAGGAGGCGCACCATGCTGGAAAAATGCCGTAACGCTAAAGAGCGCTGGGGTGGTGTCAGCGACATCATTGACCACTGGCTGGAAGAGCGACAGGAACTTATCAGCCTGTTTGTACATCTGCCGGAAACCGAAGTCGGTAACGGGCTGGCCGAACGGGTTCAGCATTTTTGCCAGATTCTGGTGGATTACCTCTCCTCGGGCCATTTCGAGGTGTACGAACAGTTGTTGCGCGAAGGCAGCGACTTTAATGACGGCAGCCTGGAAAAGGCTCAGCACCTGTTCCCGAAAATTCAGGTCAGCACCGATGCGGCACTGGATTTTAATGACCGCTACTCGCTGTTTGAGGAAACCACCCTGCAGCAGGTACGCGAATTCGCTGATACCCTTTCCGCGCTGGGTGAAAGCCTGGAAGAACGCTTTGAACTGGAAGACCAGATGATTGAGGTCCTGCACCACTCTCATCGCAATCTGGTGCTGGAAAAGCAATAACAGGACAGTCTGCATGACAAGGCACTACAGGCACATGAAGCGCCTGACCCTGAGTCTTATTAGCGCATTTGCAGTGACCGGCTGCGTCAGCGGCGACGACCCGGACAGCTTCAGGGAATATGCACTGAAAGGCTCATACAGCGCGGCAATCTCCGACAAGGGTAACTACGCTGCGCTGGGTTCGTTCAACCACGGCGGCAGCCTGTGGCAACTGAGCAACCACGCCCGCAAATACAACTGGAACCACCAGGCCGGTGGCTTCAGTATCATCGCCGCCACTGCGTTTTCTCCCGAAGAAACCTATGCCGTCACTGCGAACCAGCAGGACCTGGTGCTGTGGAACGTACTCAGCGGCCAGTCCGAAGGGTTCTGGAGCTCGCCGGCCGAAATCCTCGATATCGACCTGTCCCGCAACGGCGACTATGCCCTGCTGGGACTGGCGGATCATACGGCGGTTTACTTCGACGTTAAGAACGGCGGCGTGAAGAAGACCTTCCGCCATCAGGCCCGGGTGCGCAGCGTCGACCTGAGTGATGATGGCACCCTGGTGCTGACCGGGGACGATGAATACAAAGCCAGGCTGTGGGACCTGGAGAGCGGCCAGCCGCTACATGAGCTGAGCCTTGGGAATGTGGTCGACACCGTCGCACTGTCGCCCAATGGCCGTTACGCCTTCAGTTCCGGCAGCCTGGATAAGGCGGTTATCTGGGATACCAACAGTGGCAAGGTGCTGAAAACCCTGGCCAGTAACAACGACTGGTTTCCGAAACGGGTCAGCTACCTCAGCGCCCGCTTCTCCGCCGACAGTAACAAGCTGCTGACGGGTACGGCGTCCGGACTGGTGCAGCTGTGGGATGTGCGCAAGGGAACCGAGTTACGGCGCTGGCGCGCTCATAAGCGGGATCAGTATGGTCCGGTCGATACCGGTGTCTATGCGGTAGGCTTTGCCACGGGTAAGAAATATTTCGCCCTCGGCTCCAACGGCATCATGAACGTACTGAAATAGCCCTGTCGCTGACAGCAGCACAAAAAAACGGCCGCATCAGCGGCCGTTTCAGTATCTGGGCGCCAGCTTATTCAGCTTTGGCCGCTTCCTCGGAAGGATTGATCTTCAGCAGCTCGACTTCGAACACCAGTGTTTCGTTCGGGCCGATCGCATTGCCCATGCCACCCGGTCCGTAGGCCAGTTCGGAAGGGATCACCAGGCGGCTCTTGCCACCCTCTTTCATTAACTGCAGACCTTCGGTCCAGCCCGGGATAACGCCGTTCAGCGGGAAGGATACCGGCTCGCCACGGGAGTAAGAGCTGTCAAACTCCGTACCGTCCACCAGGGTACCGCGGTAGTGAACCTGTACCGTGTCGGTTACCGCCGGGCTGCTGCCTGCACCTGCGGTCAGCTCTTGGTACTGCAGACCGGAATCGGTGGTTTTGACGCCGTCTTTCTTACCGTTATCGGCCAGATAGGCCTGACCCTTCTCAAGGTTCTGCAGCGCCTGTTTGGCGAATGCCTGACGCTGTTCCTCGATCTTCTTCTGCTGGAATGCCTGCATCACACCCTGCACTTCTTCCTGGGTCAGCAGCGGCTTACCATCGCTGTAGACTGACTCGACACCGCGACGAAAGGCATCGGTATCCAGTTCCTTGAAGTCAACGCGCAGCTTTTCACCAAGGATCAGGCCCAGGCTGTAACTCAGCTTCTGTTCCTCACTCTTCAGCTCGTAGGCCATCGCAACAGGTGCGGTCAGTGCAGTCGCCGCCAGTGCAGCGGCCAGCATGATTTTTTTCATGATCGGATCCTTGTCAAAATGTCCGGAAATATAGGCTGTTAGTTAGTAGCCAATAGATCAATAAAGTTCATTTCCCTGCTGCATTCAGCGCATCAGGCCAGTTTTCCGGCACCGCATCCGCTGCATTCAGCACAACCTTAATGTCCGCCAGCATAGCATGATCCATCGGGATGCCTGCATCGCAGAGGTAATTTTTGATGTTTTTTGCCGCCAGCCCGATCCCCGGCTGTATCGGCAGGGCTTCGGCACTGGCATGCAACAATGCCAGCTCGACCTGTTCGCAGGCCAGTTCGGCCTGGCGCAGCGCCTTATAACAGGGCTGATAGCCCTCATCCTGCTGCCGTGCCCGTACCTGATAGCGCAGCGCCCGCAGCGGATGGGTAATCTGCTGCTGCCAGTGCAATGCGTCCGCGCCGCATGCCCCCTGCAGCAACCGTCCCTGCTCTCCCAGCCAGCAGCAGAACAGCAAGCGGTTGATACTTAAACCCTGCTGCTGCAATGACAGACAGGCCGCGGTCACCCCGGGCCGGGCATAAAGATCCAGTGCATAGTCCCAGAGTGCGTTTTGTAGTTGCATGGCTGTGATAAAATCCGTCGCTATGATTCAGTTACAGCAGCTTAGCTTACAACGCGGCACCCAGGTGCTGCTAGACCAGGCCGACCTAACCATCCATTCCAACTGGAAGGTCGGCCTGGTGGGTGCCAACGGGGTTGGCAAATCCTCATTATTCAAACTGATACTGGGCGAGTTACATCCGGATCAGGGTGACCTGCAACTGCCTGCCGGCCTGCGTATCGCGCATATGGCCCAGGAAGTACATGGCAGCGACCGCACGGCACTGGACTATGTGCTGGACGGCGATCACACCCTGCGTCAGGTACAGCAGGCGCTGGCCGTTGCCGAAGCCCGCGAAGACCATCACCGGGCCGCCGAACTGCATGCCGAGCTGGATAACCTGCACGGCTATACGGCCGAGTCCCGCGCCCAGCAGTTACTGGCCGGGCTGGGCTTTGCCAATGGCGATGACCGGCGCCCGGTATCCGATTTCTCCGGCGGCTGGCGTATCCGCCTTAACCTCGCGCAGGCCCTGATGTGCCCGTCTGACCTGCTCTTGCTGGATGAGCCCACCAACCACCTGGACCTCGATGCCACCGTCTGGCTGGAACAATGGCTGCGCGCTTATCAGGGCACCATCGTCCTGATCTCCCATGACCGGGATTTCCTCGACAATGTCACCGGCCATATCGTCCACTTCTACAACCAGAAACTGGATATCTATAAGGGTAATTACTCCCAGTTCGAAGTGATGCGCGCCCAGCGCCTGGCCCAGCAACAGGCGGCATTTGAGAAACAGCAGGTCCGCATCGGCGAGATAGAGAACTTCGTCCGTCGCTTCCGCGCCAAGGCTACCAAGGCCAAGCAGGCCCAGAGCCGGCTGAAAGAGCTGGAGCGGATGGAGAAGATCGCCCCGGCCCATGTCGACAGCCCGTTCAGCTTCAGCTTCCATACCTCGGAAAGCGTCTCCAACCCACTGTTGCAGATTCGCGAATCCGAACTGGGCTACAGCGACAAGGCGATCCTCAGCGGCATCTCCCTCAGTCTGGTTCCCGGTGCCCGGATCGGCTTACTGGGCCCCAACGGTGCCGGTAAGTCCACCCTGATCAAATCGCTGGTGGGCGACCTGCCACTGCGCTGTGGCGAACGCCGCGGCGGCGAACACCTGAAGGTGGGCTACTTTGCCCAGCACCAGCTTGAGGCTCTGGATCTGGATGCCTCGCCGCTGCTGCATATCCAGCGCCTGTCGCCGCAGGCATCGGATCAGGAGGTACGTAACTACCTCGGTAGCTTTGGCTTTATCGGGGATGATGCACTGGAACCGGTACGGCGTTTCTCCGGCGGCGAGAAGGCCCGGGTTGCGCTGGCGCTGATCGCCTGGCAGAAGCCCAATCTGCTGCTGATGGACGAACCGACCAACCATCTGGATCTGGAAGTCTGCCATGCCCTGACCATGGCGCTGCAGTCCTTTGAAGGTGCACTGATTCTGGTCTCCCATGACCGCCACCTGTTGCGCAATACCGTGGATGAATTCCTGCTGGTCGCCAACGGCCGGGTTGAGCCTTTCAATGGCGACCTGGATGACTATCAGAGCTGGCTGATGGAACAGCGTCGCCAGCAGCAGGCCCAGGCGGAGCCGGCAGAACGCGAAAACCGTTCCCAGAGCGCCGCCGAGCGTAAGGAAGCCAAGCGCATTGCGGCGCAAAAGCGCAACCAGCTGCGACCGCTGAAGAAAAAGCTGGAAAAGCTGGAGCAGCAGCTGGAGCAACAGCTGGAACAGTTAACCGAAGTGGAAGCCCGGCTGTCGGATAATGACATCTATGAGGATGCCCGTAAGGAACAGCTGAAACAGTTGCTGCAGCAGCAGGCCAGCCTGAAACAGCAGAGCGGCGAAACCGAAGAGCAGTGGCTGGAAGCCCAGGAAGAGCTGGAGGCACTGGAAGCCGAGCTGGAGCTGTAACCCTGGCCAGGGCCAAACGAAAAAGGGCTGCCCGATGGCAGCCCTTTTCTGTTCAGTCACAGGGATCAACTGTCGAGGCGGCTATTGGCCAGCGTCTCGGTCAGGTCACGGATCGCCTCATCCTCGGACAGCAGGCCATCCAGCATCTTATATACCCGCTTAGCATCCAGCCCCAGCTCCTCAAACAGTTCATCTGCCAGCGGTTCCAGCGGGCCGTCACTCAGGCCTTTGTCACGTAATAAGCGACTAGCCAGGTACAGCAGGCGCTCATAGGGACTGTATTCACCTTCCGGGTTGATACAGTGCTGATAGCGGATCGCGTCACAGACATCATCCGGCAGCGACCAGTTGGACAGCAGCCAGCCTCCGATCTGCTCCCGGGTCACATTCAGGATCTGTTGCTCCACCACCCAGCTGTTGATATGCGGGTTGGCTTCGATATAACGCGACAGCAGGGCAAACTGAGGCGGGAACAGGTACGCCAGCACCAGATAACCGAAGTTGTGCAGCAATCCGGACAGGTAGGCCAGGCCTGGACGCGGGCGCTTGGACGGCGGCATCATCCGGCACAGTTTCTCTGTCAGGGTCGCGGTATAGACGGCCTGAAGCCAGTATGGCGTACCGCCGCGCGGGCCTTCATCAGGCACATCCAGCATCTGCCCCAGCGCAGTACCCAGGGTCATATTAACCACCAGCTCGAAGCCCAGCACCCGCATCACGGCATCATCAATCGAGTCGATCTCACCCGGTGCCGCATAGTACGGCGATGCTGCCCAGCTCATCACCTGCGCCGCCAGGCTCGGGTCCAGGCGCACCACCGCCAGCAGATCATCGACTTCGGCATCCGGATCGGAACGCAGCACCACGATCTTCTGCAGCGTGGTCGGCAGGGATGGCAGGTTCAGGGTATCTTCCAGCCGCTGTTTAACCCGCAGCGCAGTGAACTTCTCCACTGCGTGACAGATCAGCTCTTCATCACTGCCCTGAGGCTGACCGGCTCGGATCTGGTCGGTCGACAGGCCCAGTTCGCAGCGCTCGGCACTGCGGCACCAGTTGCTATGGGCACGGAAATTCAGCGCGGAGAACGGTTCGAAAACAGCGATATCGCCAATATCGGCACAGCGGGGATCGATCAGCATCGGTAGCGACAGCAGCTTGCGCTGGCCGGTCTGCTGCCGCAGCCCTTCCTGGCCAAAGAAACGCCGCGCATCATCTGTCCTGACAGGCTGCAGGCTACGACCGGTCTGCTTCCAGACTGCAGCCAGGTTCAGTAACGCGGCCTGAGGCAGCAATGCCAGCATTTTTCCCTGTGAATCATGCAACAGCACCAGCCTGACGCTGTCATCACCGCAGGTTGCAGCAGGTTTCTGAACGCCTACAGACAATTTCCCAACTCCCTCATATTACCCTGTCGGACGAACCTCCATAGAGGCAGGTTCATGTATTCGAGTCTCAGCCCTTTCGGCGCTGATCACTTTGTATCGGCAGGACTGTATCGAAATAGAGCAAATATTTCATGAATATTTACTCAATAAATTTAACTACTGGCGTACCAGCTTATTCACGGTCTTCAGCACACGCAGCTTTTTCATCACCCGCGCCAGGTGGATACGGTCGCTGACGGTAAGCTCCATATGCACTGTTGCCAGCTGGCCTTCATGCTCGCCGATATCGATCTGCAATACATCAGCGCCCATTTTAGCCGCCGTCGTCGCCAGCTCCGCAATGATGCCCCGGTGTGATTCCACTTCGAGGTCCAGATTGACCAGAAACTCCTCGCTGATCTCTTCAGACCACTCCAGCAGGATACATTTTTCCGGGTTATCGCGCAGGTAACCGATATTGCGGCAGCTGCTACGGTGGATGACCAGCCCTTTTCCGGTGCTGATATGGCCGGTAATCAGGTCCCCCGGCACAGGACGGCAGCACTTGGCATACTGCAGCACCATCCCTTCAGTGCCGCGAATCGACAGCGGCTTGTCACTGCTGTTTTTAACCCGTTCGGTTTCATCGGTGTCCGGACGCAGCCGGCGCGCCACCACATAGGCCATACGGTTGCCCATGCCGATATCTTCCAGCAGATCGTCCAGGTTTTTCAGATCGGCTTCTAGCAGTAACTGTTCCAGTTTAGACGCATCCAGGTCGTTTAAAGAGGCATTGTAGTTACTGAGAGACTGGCTCAGCAGGCGGCGACCCAGGTCAATCGACTCGTGGCGCTGCTGATTCTTCAGGTAGTGACGGATCGCAGTCCGTGCCTTACCGGTGACGACAAAGTTGAGCCAGGCCATATTCGGGCGAGCACTTGGCGTGGTGATGATCTCGACAGTCTGGCCGTTCTCCAGCGGCTGGGACAGCGGTGCCAGACGGCGATCAATTCGACAGGAAACACAGGAGTTGCCGATATCGGTATGCACGGCGTAGGCAAAGTCTACCGGCGTGGCGCCATTCGGCAGTTCCAGAATCCGCCCTTTCGGAGTGAAGACATAGACCTCATCCGGGAACAGGTCTTTTTTCACATTCTCGATAAACTCCATCGAGTTACCGGCCCGCTTCTGCATCTCCAGCAGCCCCTGCACCCATTTACGCGCACGGTTATAGGAGCTTTCGGCACTTTCGGAGTTGTCTTTACCCACCGCTTTATAGTGGCTGTGTTCGGCAATCCCCTGATTGGCGACCGCGTCCATCTCCTTGGTGCGGATCTGCACTTCAATGGTGATATCACGGGCACCGAACAGGTCGGTATGCAGCGACTGATAGCCGTTGGACTTGGGGATCGCAATGTAATCCTTAAAGCGCCCCGGCACCGGCTTATAGAGATTGTGCACCGCACCCAGAATACGGTAGCAGTCATCGACCGTATCGGTAACGATCCGGAAGGCAAACACATCCATGATCTCGGCGAAGGACTTACGCTGTTCCTTCATCTTGCGGTAGATACTGCAGAGGTGTTTCTCACGTCCGGTAACCACTCCCGGACGGCCCTCCTGCTGTAGCCGCTTCTGGATGGTTTCCTCAATACTGGCGACGATATCCTTGCGCTGTCCGCGGGCCTGTATCACCGCACGGCGGATATATTTGGCGCGCATCGGATAGTGGGACTGAAACGCCAGTTCTTCCAGTTCGACCTGCAGGTCACGCATCCCCAGCCGGGCAGCGATCGGTGCGTAGATATCCAGGGTCTCGCGGGCAATACGGCGCTGCTTATCCGGCCGCATCGCACCCAGGGTGCGCATGTTATGCAGGCGGTCCGCCAGCTTGACCAGAATGACGCGGATATCTTCCGCCATCGCCAGCACCATCTTCTGGAAGTTGCTGGCCTGGGCTTCGGCCTTGGTCTCAAACTCCAGATGCGTCAGCTTGGAGACACCATCCACTATGTCCGCTACCGCTTCGCCGAACTGGGACTCCAGTCCCTCATAGGTGATCTCGGTATCTTCGATAACGTCATGCAGCATGGCGGCCATCAGGCTCTGATGGTCCATATGCATACCGGCCAGCACATTCGCTGCGGCCAGGGGGTGGGTTACATAGGGTTCGCCGCTCTTACGACGTTGGCCGTCGTGCGCCTGTTCGGCGTAGAAATAGGCACGACGCACCTGCTGAATCTGTGGTTGATCCAGGTACTCGGTAAGTCGTTCGGAAAGTGCGTCGATGGTCGGCATCATCCCTCCTTCATCCAAAGAAGCCTGAGTGAATACTGAGAATTCAGTAACGACTGCTCAGACTTCCGGGCAACCAACGTGGCTGCGATAACTGCCAGATATCAGGAATGATGCCGCATAAAGCGAGGTGGGGGAAGCGCTTAATCTTCTTCGATTTCGTCCAGTACGGTTTTATCGCAATGGCCTTCAGCAATTTCACGCAGCGCAACAACGGTTGGCTTATCATTTTCCCACTCTACCTTTGGCTCTTTGCCACCGGTAGCCAGCTGACGGGCACGCTTGGAAGCGACCAGTACCAGCTCAAAACGGTTGTCCACGTTTTCCAGACAATCTTCTACAGTTACGCGAGCCATGATGACCTCAATTAAGCAGGGGGGTTTAAAATGACCGGGCAGTTTACCGGTCAAAATTTAATCTTACAAGGACTAATCCGACAAGAGAGACTTCAGCAGTTCGGCGTGACGCTGATGCTGTTTCTCTGCCTGCTGGCGGTTGGCGATAAAGATCGCGTGCAACTGCTCCAGCGCTCCGGCAAAGTCGTCATTCACCACCAGATAGCCGAATTCAGCATAGTGGCTCATCTCACCGATTGCCTGCGACATGCGGTAATCGATCACGTCACTGGCATCCTGACCACGGCCTTCAAGGCGGCTGCGCAGGGCTTCACGGCTGGGCGGGATGATAAAGACCGATTCACAGGCGGGCATCAGTTTGCGAACCTGCTCAGCGCCCTGCCAGTCGATCTCCAGAATAACATCCAGACCTTTATCCAGTTGTTCCTCAACCCAGAGGCGAGAGGTGCCGTATTTGTTGGTAAATACTTCGGCATACTCCAGGAATGCATTCTGGCCGATCATCTGATCGAACTCGGCCATGGCAACGAAGTTGTAGTCTTTGCCATTCACCTCGCCCGGGCGGGCATCACGGGTGGTGTGGGATACGGACACCACAACCTGCGGATCACGTTCCAGCAGGGCTTTTACCAGGCTGGTCTTCCCCGCACCGGAAGGCGCGGAGATTACATATAGGGTTCCTTTGCTCATCACTTACTCGGTACTTGCAGTCCGGCCGTTGCTGACGGCGGACTGATATCAATATTGGGACAGATCCGGAATCTGATCTTTTGGCTTTGGCGACCATTTTAACCTACCTACCACACAATTCACGCCGAATTTATCAGACGTCGCCAACCCTCACCGATTACCGGCGCGTTAACCGAGCTGATACTGCCAGCCATCCGGGCTGCGCCGGAAATGGTTCCGGCAGACCTGGCTAAAACGCTGCCCGTCCCACTCCAGCTGCTCCAGCATCAGCTGTTGGCGGTCCCCCCGGATCATATTGAAACTGTTCGGTTGCCCTTCAATCAGCCGGCGCGATACGGTGGTACCTGCATGCGACACAATGATCCCCTGCAACAGCTGCACATAGGCCAGGTGAATATGTCCGCCCAGCACCAGATCCACACCGCTGGCCTGAAAGGCTTCCATTGCGCTGTCCCGGCCGCCGATCAGGTTACGCTTCTGGCGTGAATCCGGCAGCCAGAAGGGATGATGCGCCACCACGATACGCAGATGATCTTCGGGTACCTCACTAAGCACTTCCCGGATCGAGGCCACCTGCTGCTGATTGATACGTCCACGCGACCAGTCCAGATAGAAACCCAGTCGCCGCGCCGTATTGATTCCTGCCGCAGTCACCCCTTTACAATGCATGACCGGCTCCAGTTCCTCGGATACGTAATAGCGCCACTTGCGCCAGGGATAGAGGAATCGCTCGGCCAGCCGGTGTGCCGACAGATCATGATTGCCGGGAATAATCATATAGGGTTGTTCGAGGCGGCTGAGAAACTCACGGGCAGCCTGAAACTCCCGTCGCCTGGCGCGCTGCGTCAGGTCTCCGCTGATTATAATCATATCCGGCTGTTCTGCCGCCAGCGCCTCAAGCAATGCCCCCACCAGCACCGAACGGGCACGGCCGAAATGCAGATCGGACAGATGAGCAATGCAGGTCATAGCGCCTCCCGGGGCTTCAGTATGGTCAGTGCCTGCGGATGAATACAGTACTCCAGCGGCGGGCGCTGCGGATTCAGCTCGCCATCACTCATCACATGCAACACGCGTTTGCGGTGCAGAAACTGAATACGTGCCGACTCTGCCCGGAAACTCAGCATATCCGGGTCGTTCTGCCAGTCACGGGTCAGCAACCGGAAGATCAGCCGGGGCAACGACCAGAGTGATCGGTCACGGGCGATATAAATGCCGAGCAGACCGCAGTTCAGGCTTTTTCTGACCGGAATCAGTGAACTCTCAGCGGCAAGCGGATTGTTGCTAATGGTAACCGAGCGGGTATGCAGGCTATGTACCTGGCCACCGATCTTCAGATGGATGACCATCGAACGGTAAGCGAACATAAACCTCAGCATATACCAGCCCATCAGGGGCCAGCGCACCCAGCCGGCATGTTGTCGCAGACGTTCACGGCGTTCTGTCAGTCGGGTAGACATGCCGATATTGGAGATGCAGAGGAAGGGCTTTCCATTCAGTTCGGCCATATCGATCTTCTCAGGCTGCGCATCTGCCAGCTGGCCGATTGCGGTCACCATATCCAGCGACATGCCGATATCGCGCGCCAGAAGGTTCATGGTCCCACCCGGCAGCACACCCAGCGGGATACCCAGCCCTGATGTAATCTCAGCCACACTCAGGACGGTACCATCCCCTCCCGCCACCCAGACGGCATCAGGCTTATCATGCTGTAACAAGCGGCTCAGCTGTGCCAGCTGGCCGCCATCAAACGGTTCCAGTCGCAGCTTAAGGTGGCTGTCCGCCCTCAGCAGGCCTTCAAAATATTCCTGCACAGAGCCTTCGCACTGTTCCAGAAAGTGGCCGGCAAGCGGATTGTAGATCAGCACAATATCCCGAATCATAATTCTCGCCCTAAGCAGACAGCCGTACGTTCAGTTCATCGATGGCATCAGCCCAGTTCGCATCCTCGGCCAGCCCGTCTCTCAGAAACCCGGCCTGCTGGGGCGTCCAGAATTCCGCCTCATGCAGATGCTCTCCATCGGCTAAACGGTGGTTTGCAATAAAGTATTCGATATCAGCCGCTCCGGCCGGTAGGCCAAGCTGCTCAAATAATGCCGGGGGCAGGCCAGGATATTGGGAAGGGCTGCATACCGGTTTGCAGGCATGCAGCATCGTCCGAATATGGCCTATTCGATATTCTGGATCTGTTCGCGCATCTGTTCGATCAGTACTTTCAACTCCACCGCGCTCTGGGTGGTATCGGAGACAATCGACTTGGAAGACAGGGTATTGGCTTCGCGGTTGAGTTCCTGCATCAGGAAGTCGAGGCGACGGCCGATCGGGCCTTTCTGTTTCAGTACCCGGCGCACTTCCTGAACATGGGTGTTGAGACGGTCCATCTCCTCATCCACATCGGCTTTCTGGGCGAGGATCACCATCTCCTGTTCGAGGCGACTTTCGTCGAGGTCTTCTTTGAGTTCGGCCAGACGGTTTTTCAGGTTGTCGCGCTGGGCCTGCAGTATTTCCGGCAACTTGGCACGCACATCCACCACGATCTCGCTGATCGTACTGAGGCGCTGCTCAATCAGGTTCGCCAGCTCGGCCCCTTCGCGGGCACGGCCGTCATGCAGGTCGTCCAGCGCCTTGTCGAACAGCTCCAGCGCGGCTTTTTTCACCAGATCCATATCCAGTTTAGTGTCCTGCAGAACCCCGGGCCAGCGCAGCAGTTCGAGTGCATTCAGCGGCTCGGCCTGGCTGGTCAGGGCAGCGACCTGTTCGGCCGCAGCCACCACCTGACGGGCGTAGTCTTCGTTGACGGTCAGTTGCTGGTTCTGGGCTTCAGCATGAAAGCGCAGGGTGCACTCAACCTTGCCGCGACTGAGAGACTTACGCAGTTTGTCGCGCAGCGGGCCTTCAAGATCACGCAGGTTTTCATGCAGGCGCAGATGTGGTTCCAGATAGCGGTGGTTTACCGAGCGGATCTCCCAGCTCAGGGAACCCCAGGTGTGCTCGGCTTCCTGCCGGGCAAAAGCGGTCATACTACGTGTCATATTATCCGTTCTCGATTAAAATGCGGACTTTAGCCAATTCTACAGCCTCAGATGCAGCGGTGCATCACAAGGCGAATAGTAAAGGACAGATCATGAGCTCCAGCCTTTCCGACCAGCTGAAAAACCTCGGACTAGATAGCCTGCGCCCAAGCGGTCGCCAGCCAGACCAGATGCGTGAGGTGAAAATCACCCGCAATTTCACCAAACACGCCGAAGGATCAGTGCTGGTGGAGTTTGGCGATACCAAAGTGATCTGTACCGCCACTGTAGAGCGCGGTGTTCCGCGTTTCCTGCGCGGCAGCGGTCAGGGCTGGGTCACTGCAGAATACGGCATGCTGCCCCGCTCTACCAACAGCCGTTGCGACCGTGAAGCTGCCCGCGGCAAACAGGGCGGCCGTACTATCGAGATCCAGCGCCTGATCGGCCGCTCACTGCGCGCCGCACTGGACCTTAATAAACTGGGTGAAAACACCATCACCATCGACTGTGATGTCATTCAGGCCGATGGCGGAACCCGCACCGCATCGATCACCGGTGCCTGTGTTGCCCTGATGGATGCAATCAATGTCCTGAAACAGGATAAGAACGGTGCCATGAAAGGCGATCCGATCAGATATATGCTGGCAGCCGTGTCTGTCGGTATCTACAACGGTCAGCCGGTACTGGATCTGGATTACGCCGAAGATTCCAAGGCCGAAACCGATATGAACGTTATCATGACGGCGCGCGGCGGCTTTATCGAGGTCCAGGGTACGGCCGAAGGCGCACCTTACAGCCAGGATGAGCTGAACAGCATGCTGGCGCTGGCACAGAAAGGTATCGGTGAGCTGGTCGAACTGCAAAAGCAGGCACTGGCGAGCTGATCCATTCAGAGAAAGCAAAAAGGGGAGCCATCTGGCTCCCCTTATTTATTCCCGCGACCCGCGGTTGATCAGTCGATGGCGTAGTCGATAATGACCGGAGCATGTTCGCTGAAGCGCTCATCACGGTAGATCCGTGCGGACTGTACCGTCTTGCGGATATTCGCCGTGCCGATCTGGTAATCCAGCCGAGCACCTTCATTCAGCTGCCAGGCGCGGTTATATTCCGGCCACCAGCTGAACTGGCGTTCGGCTTTATTCGCCTCGCGGAAGGTATCCACGTAGCCCATCTCAACCAGAACCTCTTCCATCCATTCCCGTTCATGGGGCAGGAAGCCGGAGACCGTCTGATTGACATACCAGTTGCTCAGATCGATGGCGCGGTGTGCAATATGGTAAGTACCACAAAAGATAAAATCCCTGCGCTTACGCAGCGTTTTCTTCAGGTGGCCCATAAACAGCTGCATATACTCTTCTTTTGCAGCCTGTGCCTCATCGCTTTTCAGACCTGAAGGGATACTCATAGACGCCACACTGACTTTTTCGAAGTCAGCCTGAATAAAGCGACCATGAAAATCACACTGCTCGAATCCCAGCCCGGTCATGATCGCCTTAGGCACTTCACGGGTGTAGATCGCCACACCGCTATAGCCGTCTTCAAAGGCATCAAAAAAGTAAGGGTAATAACCTTCCGGGTGGTAGCGCTCATCATCGAGCTGGTACTCCTTTGCACGCAGATCCTGCAGACAGACCACATCAGCATCCTGACGTTTCATCCAGTCAAAAAAGCCATTGTCTACAGCCTGTTCAATACCCTGAGTATTGAAGGTGATTACACGCATAAATTGCAATTCCCGTATCGTGCGGTGCGTATTAAAAGAAAGGAGTGATTTCAGCTGCGAATTGTATAGTGAAGCGAACAAAATTGAAATTTATGTTGCATATTCAGGTCAGACCAGCTGCTTTTATCCAGTTAGTTTAGCCAATTTCACCCAATCTGCCGCTCTGCTGCTGTTTTGCACATAGAGCGAACCCCGCCAGACTGGTAAAATCCGCCCCGTTAACAACCCTTCTGTGCGGAGAATCTAATGCAGGACTACCAACGCGAGTTTATCGAATTTGCCATTGAACAGAACGTACTGCGCTTCGGCGAGTTTACCCTGAAGTCCGGCCGTGTCAGCCCTTACTTCTTCAATGCGGGTCTGTTTAACGATGGCGTCGCGCTCGCCAAACTGGGCCGTTTCTACGCTGCGGCGATCGAGCAGTCCGGTGTTGCATTCGATGTCCTGCTGGGCCCGGCCTATAAAGGTATCCCGCTGGCTGCAACTACAGCGGTCGCTCTGGCCGATCACCACGCGCGCAACGTGCCTTATGTTTTCAACCGTAAAGAGAAGAAACCCCACGGCGAAGGCGGCAGCCTGGTCGGTGCCGAGCTGAAAGGCGGCGTGATGATTATCGATGATGTCATCACCGCCGGCACGGCGATCCGTGAAGTGATGGAGATTATCGACGAAAACGGTGCTAAGCCAGCTGGCGTGGTGATAGCCCTCAACCGCATGGAGAAAGGTAAAGGCGAGCTGTCTGCGATCCAGGAAGTGGAGCGCGACTACAAGATGCCGGTCGTCAGTATTGTCAGCCTGGCCGACCTGATCGTGTATCTGGAAGAGAAAGGCGATATGGCCACTGAACTGGCCGCGATCAAACAGTACCGCGACAGCTACGGTATCTGATTACAGCTACAGCCACCCGGCTATGGTGTACTCCAGAGCCGGGTGCTTAAGCGGCGCGTAGCCGTTTGCAAAGTGTTCCCCACACCACACTGACCGATAGACTCCAGCGAGTAGTAGGTATTTCCGTTAGTAGATCCATCTTGATTGCAGGTCACTGTGGCTGAGCAACCTATAGCCTGACCATTTGTATCTGTTAAATTGTAGACGCTTGGATTTACCGGTAATGCAAGACAGCTAACAGGCCCCAAGCCAGGATGGATAATTTCATTGACGGCAATCTGTAGCCCACTGTCGGCCGCAGCCAATGCCCGCACCGCCTGAAAATTCTGGCTCACATGCCCCTGGCCTATGGCCATAAACGAGCCCATCACCACCGTTAACATCCCCCCGACGACGATCAGGAATATCGCCAGCACCAGCCCCATTCCCTGCTCTTTGCTGAATCGCCGCTTCATCCGTTACGCACCTGTACCAGTTGCTGGATCTGCACCCTTTCCCCAGCTTCAGTGACTTCCAGGTCGATCAGGATCAACGAGCTACGAAGCAAAAAGTTGTTACCACCGCCACCAATCGTACTGTAGAAAGGCGGATTAACTGTACTGAGGCCCGTAGCCAGTAAGGTACGGTTAGGCTCTGCGTTTGGATTAGGCGGGCTGGGTTGTGCCGCAATAAATCCATAATTCTGATAGCGATAGAGGTCATTTCCAACACGGCAGTAACTGACTGGCTGTCCGGTAAAATATACCCGGTTAGAGCCCCCTGCATTACCATCAAAAGTATGCGGTGCATTGAGCGCTGCATTAAAAGCACCAAACGGAATATTTAGGTGACTACCTACAACATTGAGACGACCGGCATTGCTAAGCTGCGTCAGCATCGTATTGTTGGCGAGGGTATAGAGACTAGCAGCCGGGTTCGGAACGCCAGCCTGACTGATAATCGACAAATATAACGGGTTAGGTGGTGCTGTTAGTCCAGGTACCGGAAGCTGGACCAGGTTCAACTGATTGACCTGGCCAACTGGCTCCGCCGTATAGCGCGTAGCACCCACTACTGGAATAAATTCAATGCAGTTCCCATTGATCCTTACACTGTTAGGTAACGCCAGCCGCAGCTCGCGGGCAATTTTCTCCACCCCCAACTGTACCGTGGTCGCCAGGTCATGACGCCGCGCCATACCAGCATAGCCACTGGCCATATTGACGAAGAACTGAGTACTGATACCGGCAACAATGCCCAGCAGGGCAATTACTACTACCAGCTCCATCAGGGTAAAGCCGTGCTGGCGTCGCATCAGAAGTTCCCCTTCACTGCGCTAAAGGGATAACCCAATGCCGCTCCGGGCGGTGTTACGGTCACTGTGATAATTTTCAGCATATCATTGCCATTGGTAGCATTATCATAAGCTACGGTGACTGATACTCTGTAACCTGCATAGGGATTAGCCAACCCGGTTTCTGCCGCAATTGTCACCATCGCAACTTCATTATTAAGGCCGTTATAGTCATCGACATCATCAAAAGTCGCTCGGGCTTCCCCTGCATCAGGTCCAAGATTGGCAGCGGCAGTACAGGCAACCAGTGGTGCTGCACCACAATAGTTAGTCCCGCCCCCCACCATCACCTCATCAAACTCGCGCGACAGGATCTCCTCCAGATAGGCCTGTCCCAGATAAGCGGTACGGGATTGCCACATCACATCGGCGCTATGACGGATGGAGAAACTGAAAGCACCGACCAAGGCGGTCATGGCGATACTGATAATCACGATAGTGATTACCAGCTCCAGCATGGTCGCGCCCTGCTGGCGCGGACTAAGGACGGCAGGCACCTTCATAGGCAAAGCCGGTGGGGGAAATACAGAGGGAACCGCTGCCGGAAATATTGATCTGAACTGAATTATTTTGCGCATTGACGGCATTCATCCCTGCCCCGGTCATATTACCGCGCACATCATACTCAACCAGAAGCTGTTCATTGTCGTCCTCGTCACTGGACAAGCCTACAGCCCCAGCGGTATAGGGAATTGCATACCCAATTAAAGCGCCACCTTCCAGAATCTGAGGATCCTGAGCGTTACCGGCAATCAGCACCGTATGCTCCCAGTCACCACCGCTGGCCTGCAGGCGCCAGCGCACGGTCGAGGCCTGGTGACTCAATGCTACCTGTTGCGCTAGCCGCAAGGATGCTAGAAGACCATCTCTGGTTGCATATTCGCGATAGGTATTCGTCGAGCTAAAACGAGAAAAGGCCACAGCAGTGATCACTCCAAGAAGTGCCACCACTGTGACCAGTTCCACCATGGTAAAGCCTGCTGAGCGATACTTTTTTAACTCAAGCAAAGGACAATACCTGATTCGACATTTGCTGAATTAGTTTACATCTGCAGCATGAGCAACGGTCACAGCACCAGTTCCCTGAACATAGGTAACAATGCTGGTTGTGAAATCGTTATAGGTGAAAGTACAAGTACCTGCTACCGCCTGCGCTGCTTCGTATTCAGAGTTTGCATCATCCGCTGCACGCGGGCCATCAGCAGCAATCAGGTTATTCCACAGCGTGGCACAGGCAGCCGCTGTACCGGCAGCCACTTGCGGGTTAAAGTTAGCGTCCACCGCAATCGCGTTTCCATCCAGTGTTACGTTTCCTGCACCTGCCAAACCACTCGCCACAGCCTGAGCACGCACCATGCTTACAGCAGAACGCAAGCTACCTGCGGAACCATCCACATTCGCACGGTGAGCATCATCGGTTACATTTATAAAACGCGGCAGCGCGACGGCAGCCAGGATACCCAGCAGTGCAATGACCACTACCAGTTCAACGATCGTAAAACCTGCTTGTTTATTCATGGGTTACTCTTCTCCAGACTTTTAAGTTCCATCAGGTACGTCCCTATCAATTGAACACACCCATAGTTAAATCTTTGGCAGCGTTAGCAGATCACGTTCGGATTCCGCTTAGTTCCTGTCCATTTTTTTGCCCTTACCGGGTTATCGGCAAGCGTGCAAAAAGCTTCGCCTTCACACTATACAAATCTGTTATTTTCGAAGCGAGCGTTCCAGATTAGGAAATTATACTTAATTCTTTATTATTGGATTATGACGGGCATCAGCGTCGCTGTTTTTTAGCCCCGCATCGCGGTGCTGAGTTCCCATAGTGGCAGAAACACCCCCAGCGCCAGTATTAGCACCATAATACCGATCACCACCACCAGGATTGGCTCTATCGCCGCCGTCAGCCCTTTAAGGTCATAATCCACCTCCTCCTCGTAGAAGTCGGCGGCCTCGGCCAGCATCTGATCAACCCGGCCGGTCTCTTCGCCCACGGCGATCATCTGCATCACCAACGGACTAAACATCCGGGTGCGGATGGCTGACTGGGTAAAGGATTCACCACGCTCAATACTCTTGCGCATCCCGGCCACGTTATCGCCCACCCAGGCATTGCCGACAGCCCGGGATACCACAATCAGGCCCTGTTCGATTGGCATCCCCGCACTCAGCACAATACTGAAGGTACGGGCAAATCGGCCGAGAATAGCGCGATAGAAGATACTTCCTACCAACGGAATCTTCAGCTTGGCCCGGTCCCAGCGCAGGCGGCCTTCCGGTTTCTTAATCCACTGCAGGAATACGATGATACCGGTAACGATCAGGGCCAGAATCAGCGGCCACCAGTTCAGGGTAAAGTCTGAGACTGCGATCAGGGCCCGGGTTTGCCAGGGCAGGTTGGCCCCCAGGCTTTCAAACACACCTTTAAACGCCGGGATCACATAGATATTGATCACCACCATCGCCCCGGCGATAGCACTCATCACAAACATCGGGTAACGGGTGGCCTGCTTGATGTTTTTGACCGTCTGACGTTCAAGATCCAGATACTCGGCCATCTGCTTAAAGGTCTGGTCGAGGCGACCGGTGTTCTCGCCGACATGCACCAGGCTGATATAGAGGTCGTTAAAAACCCGCGGATACTTGGTCAGTGCCGCCGACAGAGGCCGTCCCTTATCCAGTTCATCGGCCAGGCCGGAGATGGTTTCCTGCAGCAGCAGGTTATTTACACTGCCCGCCAGCCCGCGCATCGCCCGGTTGAGGGGGACTCCTGCCTTGCTCAGACTGTACATCTGGCGGCTGAACATGATCAGCTCGTCCTGGGTGACCTTTTCCAGCAGGCGGATTCGCACCTGCTTCTTCTCGCTATCCTCTTCAGTCTTAAGGATCTCCTTAATTGAGACCGGGGTAATCCCCTCGGCAATCAGCTGAGAAGCGACGGTGGCGCGAGTATCGGCATCGATCTCGCCTTTAATCTGCTCGCCCTGTCGGTTACGTCCACGGTAGGAGAAAACGGCCATCGGTTATCCTATTCCAGCTCGAAACTGAAGCCACTGTCCGGTACAACCTTCGGTGCCTCTTCTGTAACGTCTGCCTTAACCTCACTGGAGGTCGTTGCGATCTCTTCCAGCACGGCTTCATCCATCTGCTCTGTGACACGGAACACTTCGTCCAGCGTTGTTACACCCTGAGCGGCCAGCTCAAGCGCTCCGTACACCAGTGGCTTATAGTTCGGATCATTTTTCGCTGCGGCGGTAAAGCCAACACTGTCATCCTTACGCAGGGCATCGGCCATCTCGTCATTCAGCTCCAGCAGCTCAAACACCCCGACACGTCCCTTATAACCAGTGTTATTACAGTAAGTGCAGCCCTGACCTTTCTGCCACACCGGCATCTCGATACCCAGTTGCTCGGTACGGTGCTTCAGCCACTGGGCTTCCTGGGCAGAAGGCTGGTACGGCTGTTTGCAATGGACGCAGGTTTTTCGAATCAAGCGCTGCGCCAGCACTCCCCGCAACGCGGAGGCAGCAAGATAGCCTTCAACGCCGATATCCACCAGCCGCATAGCACTGGAAACAGCATCATTGGTGTGCAGGGTGGAAAGTACAAAGTGACCGGTCATAGCGGCACGCAGGGAGATCTCGGCGGTTTCCCGGTCGCGGATCTCACCCAGTAACAGTACATCCGGGTCCTGACGCAGACAGGCCCGCAAAACACTGGCAAAGGTCAGGCCGATATCAGAGTTGATCTGCACCTGGTTGATACGTGGCAGCCGGTATTCCACCGGATCTTCCACGGTGATGATCTTACGCTCCTGGGTATTCAGCTCATTCAGCGCACCGTAGAGTGTAGTGGTCTTACCACTCCCGGTCGGACCGGTTACCAGCACAATACCGTGCGGCTCGCGGATCAGGCGGCGCAGGCGGGCTTTCATATCATCCGGCAAGCCGGCGTTGTCGAGGCCGATCACGCCGGCAGACTGATTGAGCAAACGCATCACCACCGATTCGCCGTACTGAATCGGCAGGGTCGAGATACGCACATCGACGCTCTGCCCCTTCACCATCATATTGAAGCGGCCGTCCTGCGGCAGACGTTTCTCGGAGATATTCAGCTTGGACATCAGCTTCAGGCGCAGCACCAGCGCCGGCGCAATCCGCTTCTCCTTCATCACATGCTCATGCAGTACGCCGTCGATACGCTGACGGATACGCAGCACATGTTCATCCGGTTCGATATGGATATCAGAAGCACCGACCTGCACCGCGTCTTCAAACAGGCTTTTCAGCAGCTTAACGACCGGGACATCCACTTCGTCGGTGGCGTTCAGCTCGGCCAGATCAAAGCCGCCGTCGGAGATCTCCTCACTGAGCTGGTCGGCCAGCGACTCGATATCACTGGTACGGCGATAAAGCAGATCCATCGATTCCAGCAGCTGGTTCTCCGACACCACAGCCAGGTCGATCGGCTTGGGCAGCAGGCGCTGCAGCTCATCGTAGGCAAAGATATCCATCGGATCAGCCATGCCGACGGTAAAGCGGTCGGTATTTTCCTTCAGAACGATGGCGCGAAAGCGGCGGGCATGCGTCTCGGAAAGCTGGGCAACATCCTGCTTGTTAAAGGTGTAGCGTGACAGGTCGACCAGAGGGATATTCAGCTGCTGGGCCAGCAGGCTGAGAAACTCTTTCTCATCGACAAAGCCCATAGTCAGCAGCGTCTTACCCAGCTTCTGACGGGTCTTTTTCTGTTGCTCCAGCGCTTCTTTGAGTTGCTCTTCGCTGATCAGATTATGCTGTACCAGCATATCTCCGATTCGAATTCTGTTCCTGGGGGCAGCCATAGCTCGCAATTACTCCTGAAAATTCACCAGCCGCTGCATGCGCTGTGTCACGTACTGTCTTAAATTGGCATCAAGGTTCTGCGCCTGCAAGCTGTTCTGGTAGGCCTGCAGTGCCTGCTCTTTGCGTCCCAGCTGTTCGAGGGAGTAAGCCATTCCAATCCACCAGCGCGCTTCACTGCTATCAAACTGTAATAGCTGGTAGTACTGAGAGGCGGCACTTTCACTCTGTCCCAGAGACTGATAGATCGCAGCCCGCATAGCAAAAAACTCCGGCTCGTCCTTCAACGGCGGTGGTGACGACTGTAACAACGCCAGCGCCGCTGCCGGCTGTCCATCCTGCAACAGGCTGCGTGCTTTCAGCTGGCGCAGGCTGCTATCGTCAGGACGTTGTAACAGGCCAGCATCCAGCACCTGATCAGCCTCGCCACGCCGGCCTGAGCTGAGAAGCACTTTAGCCCAAAGCACACGGCTTTTCACCTGCGGTTTATCAGCCTTTACCCCCTGGCGTAGCAGGGCCTCTGCCGCCTGTTGCCGGCCCTGCTCCAGCAAGCGGGTCGCTCTGGCGGCCAGCCCGGCGTCAGTATCTCCCTGACCGGCAGCCACCGGCTTACGCTTTATCGGCTTCGGCTTAACCGGTTTGGACGTCTGAGCAAAAACTTCCTCGACCACCTTTGTCTCAGCCTGCGGATTGGTCGTCCCGGCTGGGGCTGCAGGTTGTGGCTCTGCGGTGCGGGTCTGCAGCTCCTGAACAAGATCCTGCCGGGCCTGCGCAGCGTTGCTTTCCTTATTACGCTGTACTGTCAGCGCCTGGTAGTCGATAACCGGCTGCGCTTGCCCGATCGCTTCAGGCTTTATATCACCGCTTGAGCTTACCGCAGAATCGGTGTCAGCTGACACCGGCTTAGTGACGTCGATTGTGTCAGTGACTGTCTGCGGCTCACTGCCAGCCAGTTCGGGTGCTTCAGTGGCCAGCTCTTTTGCAGGAGTCATTAATGGCATCAGCTCGATCAACACCTGATGCCGCAATGCATCAACCCCCAGGTTAAAACTCACGGGCTCGGCGGTAGCGATATCAAAGCGCACACCTTCCGCTTGCAGCTCAAACCCGAAATGCTCAATCAGGGGCAGAGCAGGCGTAACAAGTGGCTTACTCAGCGTCAGCTGACTGACCCTGAAGCTCAGCTTGCGTTCATTCTGCTGCAATAGTGCTAAATCGGGTTCTCTGTTCAGGGTCAGCGTCAGCAGAGCCCCCTGATCCTTCGGTGTCCAGACCAGCTCTCGCAGTATCGGTGCCGCTACCTGTGACGGAATGTCGGCGGGCTTTTGCGCTGTTGCAGGCTCCGTTACCGGGGCCGTTGTTTCAAGCGGTGCCGAAACCAGCTCCTCATACCATGCCAGTAGGGTCGACGCGTACTTCCAGCCAAGAAATCCAGCCACCGAAAGAATGCTCAGTAAGACCAGACTCACAGCGGCTTTTTTGAGCCGGCCTGAAGTGCTACCTGCTGCCTGCGGCGCCGCATGGATGTCGATCTGTTGCAACGGTGCCGATACATCAGCCCGGCGGGATTCCAGATCCCGCAGCATGTCGTTAATCAGGCTCACGCGTTCACACTCCAGGCCAGTACACCCGCAAGTGACATCGCGGCCAGAATAACCAGCAGGTCTGGCCAGCTCAGTCCCGCCGTCAAGGTAAAGAGTAACGGGGTTCTATGCCCCTCATCTTTCACCGCCCGGATTACGTGGGGCGCAGCGACCCGCCTCGCACCCTTGCCGTAAGCAACCATCAGCGCTTTGTGTGCCAGTATATTGAGCCGCCTGGGCACGCCTTCCGATACTTTGGACAGCAGCTTCACCGCACCACGGTTAAAAACGCTGGATTCACTGCTGCCGGCGACTATCATGCGCTGACTGAGATACTCAGCGGTTTCACTTTCGTTCAGGGTACGCAGCTGATAGCCAAAGGTAATCCGTTGTTTCAGCTGGCGCAGGGAGACTCTGTTGAGCAATTCGTCCAGCTCCGGCTGACCAAACAGCACAATCTGAAACAGTTTGATCGATTCAGTCTCAAGGTTGGTCAGCAAACGCAGCGCTTCGACCGTCTCGGCTGGCATCACCTGAGTTTCATCAACGATCAGCACGACACGCTGCTGCTGCAGTGCATGCTGCACCAGTTGCTTATTGATGGCGTTACGCAGCTCCAGTGAGTGTTTATCGCTGATATCGATACCCAGCTCCAGGGCAAAGCTCTGCAATAGTTCGTCAGGAGTCAGGCGGGGGTTCGGTATATAGGCCGTGATATAGGCCTGCTGATCCAGCACATTCAACAGCTTGCGGCAGAGCAACGTTTTCCCGGTTCCCACTTCGCCGACAATTTTCACGAACCCATCACCGCCCTGCAGCGCTACCAGCAGCAGGTTGAGCGCCTCCTGATGGCTGGGCAGGTTAAGAAAAAAGCGGGTATTAGGGGTCAGGGCAAACGGTTGCTCCTGCAGCCCAAAGTGCTGTTGATACATAGATCAGTAGCTACCTTCACTGGATGTTTGTCGCAGCGCTTCGAATGTCTCCAGGCTACGCTGCAGTTCGTCACGCCAGCCCTTCTGATCGGCCAGTACCGGCCGCAGCAGGATTACCAGCTCAGTCTTCTCGCCGCGCTGACGCTTTTGCTTAAACAACTCACCGACACCGGGAATATCGCCAAACCAGGGCACGCTGGCATTGGTATCCTGATTACTCGATTTCATCAGTCCTCCAATCACGATCACCTGGCCGCTATCGGCTTTGACCACACTGTCAGATTCCCGCACCGAGCTGAACGCCGTCGGCAGGGTAAAAGTATCGCTGCCAATATCGATAAACTTCTGCTGATCCTGCACTTCAGACACCGTTGGGTGGATATGCAGGATAATAGTACCGTCACCACTGATCTGCGGCGTGACATCCAATGCAATACCAGAGAAGAATGCCGTCAGTTCTACCTTCGGCGTGGTAGTGGTACTGGTGCCCGTGGTAGTGGTGTTCTCCACTTCAGTCACAAAGAACTCATCAGTACCGACCTTGATCACCGCTTTCTGGTTATTCACCGTCGAAACCCGTGGACTGGAGAGTACCTGAACATCTCCCTGGGTACCGAGCAACTCCAGTACATCGGTAAAAGCGCCATTTTCTCCGACACCTGCACGGAATACACCGGCGATATTATCGGGGTTGGTCAGAGCAGCAGAGCTCAGGCCAACCTCAAGGAAATCACCGTTGCTTTCATCGGCAACCAGCGACCAGTTAATCCCGGTCTGGAAACGGTTATTAAGTGTGATCTCCAGCACCTTAGCTTCCAGTATCACCTGTCGGTGCAGAATCAGTTCAGAGCGTTTCAGATAATTTCGGACCAGCTCCAGTTCACCGGGCAGGGCATGCACCACAACGATACCGGTCTGACGGTTAATAACGACCTGACGCCCCTCTCCACGCACCAGGGCACTGAGGGTCAGCTCCAGGCCACTCCAGAAGTCGGTCGTGGTCGACGTCCGGATGCGGGTTCCACTCACCCCGCTGCCGCTGCCACCGCTGTCGCTGCTGCTGTCACTGTCGTCGCTATCCCCGCTGTCAGATGAGCTGGCATTACCGACAGATCCACCGCTGACACGGGTATCAGAGACACCCTCGCGCTTGATATCGAGATAGTTGATCTGAAAGATTTCACTTTGTAACTCGGCCGGTAGCACCTGATACAGATTTCCGGTCTTGCGGTACTCATAACCGTAGACCCGGCGTACGGCCTGCATCACTTCATCAACGGTGACATTCTTCAGGTTAAGTGAGACCGAGCCCCCGACCTTTTCATGCACGATCATGTTGTAGCCGGTACCTTGTACCAGGTTCATAAAGAAATCGCGCGCGTCCAGTGCTTCTGAGGTGAGGTCGAAACGCTCTTCAACCTTACGCTCGCGTCTCCCCGGGATACTAAGCGGCGGAAGCAGATTGGGTAGTGCAACAGTTTCAGCCGCGTTATTGGCCTCCGCCTGCTGCTGATTATGCTCCAGCGCCTGCTGTAATTCCTTGACGCTGTCATCTGCCGAGCCGCTACCTGCTATGGGCTTTATATCCTGACAACCAGCGGTGACTGACAGTACTGCGAATAAAACGGCTAAACCAAAAAACTGCTTCATTATCTGTCCATTATTTTGAGAGTCTGGTTTTACTGAATCCAGAGACTCCAGGTTCGACCCAACGTAACTGTCCGCTTCCGGTTCGGACTCTGACTCCGCGTCGGGTGATCCTCAGGATTTTAGCACTGCCTAACGGATCTCCCTCCGAGACCCGCTGACCATTCACAACAGCAACCGGTGACTGCCCTGCCCTGAGATAGGTCAACACAAATTCTTCGGTAAGCTGCCTTTCTTCGATGACCTTCTCCACCCTGACACTATCCAGCGGGCGGGTAGGGTCTCCCGGCAGGTCGGCGGCCTGACAAACCGTACCGGTAGCTAAAACTATGGCGATTAGCTGACATCTAAGCACCCAGCCACCTCTCACTTGTACTCAGGGTATAAACCTTCAATCGGACCCGGGCCTGGGGATGCTCCTCTATAACAAACTCAAGCTCATCCCAGAAAAAACCGCTGTGCAGTGCTTCCAGGCGCTGCAGATAGCGATATAGTTGTTTGTAGCTGCCTTCCAGCTCCATCTCAAACGGGTGCAGATATACCTTATTCAGCGACTTTGACTCGGCCTCTTCCTTTATCGGCTGATCCGCATCAGCCTTAAGGTCGAGCGATAGTAATTCAACATCGAGACTTTTTGCTGATAAAACCCTCAGACCCTGACGGGTATCAAGTACCGAGTGCAACAAGCTCAGCATCTGCTGTGGTTCAACCAGGTCCTGTGACAGCACCCCGACTTCCTGATCGACCCTGCGCAGCCGTTGCTGCAAGGCCGCCAGCTCCTTCCTTACCTGGCTATTGGGATCAGGAATGCCTTTGCCCTCAAGGGTGCGCAAAATAAGTTCCTGATCAGCATTGCCACGCTGTGCGCTACGAATATCCTTCTGTACCCGGTCCAGTTCAATCAGGCTGGGTTCAAGGAAGCTGACATAGATCCAGAGCAGCGGCAGGATAACAGCCGTCGCCAGCAGCAATCCCCGCTCCCGCATACTGAATCCCAACCAGCGCTGCTCCAGGGTCTCCCAATGTGCCTTCATCACTTAATCTCGCTTTATAAAGGTCTGAAGAGAAAACTTGTGCAGGGGCTCCTGCTCGGTAATGGAAAAATCCCCAACCTGAACATTGCTGAATGCCTCAGCCTTGCCAAGGTCCTCCAACAACAAAGGGATTTCAGCCGGCGAGCTGGTCAGCCCAGTAATAAAGACCTGATCAAGCCTCAAGTTAATCCGCAGCTCCGATATCGCGATTGCAGAACGGGATGCCTGGGCAAGCCCCAGCATATAAGGTGAGAAACCACGACCTCCAGCAAAGCCCGTCTCACCGACCAACTTAATCAGTTCCCGCTTCAGCACCAGCTCATCCTTCAGCGTTTTCACTCCCTGGATCAGCTCGGCATCAGGAACCAGGGTACGCAACCGTTCTTCCAGTACCTGGGTTCGCTCTTCAAGCCGGTTCCCCGAAGTTCTGAGTTCAGTGAGAAACTGCTTTTCACTGGCAAGATAATATCCGGCCCCCCCGCTAGCAGCAGCCATCAGCAACACCGCAACTAAGGCGATCAACGCCGCTGAATTCAGATCCAGTGGGTCTTTAGCCAGAACTTTACGTGACTGATAAAGGTTGATCTGCTGCTTCATTAATGAGCCTCCGCCGCACCATCAGACCTCAGCGCCGCCGCGACCGCCAGTATTGCCTGCTTTTGCAACTCAGGCGTTAGCTCTTGACTACTCACCACTAGCTTATTCAGGTCCAGCGCTTCCACCTCGACCGGAAGGTTATAGCGTAGTGTTGTCATCAGCGGGGTATCATCAGGCTGTAGTGGCGATACCAGTAACTTAAGGCATGGAGGCATTCCTACCTGGCTCTCGTAGTAATCCAGCGAACGCTGTATCTCTAGCACTGCCACATTGGCGCTGTCCTCCGGTGAAGATTCAGCTCTCTTAGCGTCGTATCCCAGCGCGCGGGTAAAATAGAGGCCAGCCTCAGTCAGCATATTGATACCGCTGGAAGGAGAGCCCAGCGAGAACAATGCCATTCCTGCAGGAGAGTCCGCCTTGATCTGTGCCAAATTCAACATGGCCAGCTCCGGGATGTCCACGACCGCCAGCTCCATCCCAATTATTTCGATCCATCCGGCCAGCATATCCACCTGGGCTTTTTCCGCAGCCACGGCATAGATCATCTTTGAGCGTCCCCGGTACGCATCATCGGGAAGTTCGATGAAATCGATAGCGGTTTCCTCAATGTCGAAGCTGATCAGATCCTTGATTCGCCAGCGCAACGCTTCTTTTACCTCATCAAGCGGCACTTCCGGCGCTTCGACCAGCATCATCTGATAAGAACCGGGACTCAGTACCGTCACCGCCCGGCTTCCATTGAGTCCTAGCGCCTCGATACGATCCCGAATGCGCTTCTCATCAGCAAACGGATTATCACTTGGAATATATTCACAGCAATTTAAAACGGGTTGACTGTTTTTCTGGTCATACGAGATATTCGCAAGGGCCACACCACCGTCCGTAAATACGATTGCAGTCATTCCCTTCTGACTTTTCTTTTTACCGAGTCCTGAAAATAAGGCGGTTAAATCCTTCAATTTCATCTGGTTTATATACCTGCAATCAAATTCCAGATTACTAATGTAACGGTCTCACATATTACTCTGCAAGCCGTTCGTGAATGATCTCCTGCAGAGAGTGTATTTCCCTGCTGCACGCCTCTCCGAGGCAAGGCTGTGAAATTTTATTGAAATAAACTGTTGACCAAAAAGGAAAATCGGTGTCTAATACGCCCCGACTTAGCCCAGATAGCTCAGTCGGTAGAGCAGGGGATTGAAAATCCCCGTGTCGGCGGTTCGATTCCGTCTCTGGGCACCACTTCTAAAGCCTCGCCATTTGCGGGGCTTTGTTGTATCTGCAACACAGTAAACCTTTCCTGATCCAGGCCTGTACACGTTCTTGCCCGTCATCCCCGCGTAACTTTCAGAATTATTGTCGCCACAACCCTGTCCTCCTTACAGAGTCGAACAAGACAGGTCTCATAAGCGGCATTGCAGCTGAATGATCGAAAGTGAAGTGATTAAAATAGAAGCAGAAGAAAGGCTATCCAGGGTCAGGTTAACCTGGCGACGGATACTCCGGACAGTGAATAGGACTTTAGCTTTCGGAAGTGTTAAGTCTTGCCGGAAAATTTTGATTGATTAATAAATTATATAATCATTCAAAATAACACTTTTAACCTAGTTCTTAAGAGCTACCCAGAATACTTTATTTGCATAGCAGCAAATACCAGGCCTGATTCCGAATAGCTCACCCGACATTTAAATGTCACATCATTATATGATGACCTGCATCAATATATGCCACATTTCCGGTTATTCGCTTTGCCCGGTCACTGACCAGGAATGCGGCCATATTACCGACATCCTCAACTGTACCCAAAGCATGCAGCGGTGACACCTGCTCAGCAGTTTCCAGCAAGCGTCCAAAGTCACTGATACCTGATGCAGCCCGGGTCTTCATTGGTCCCGGAGAAAGTGCATGTACCCGAATACCCTTCTCACCCAGCTCTGCAGCCAGATAGCGTACCGAGCTTTCCAGCGCAGCCTTCACCGGCCCCATCAGGTTGTAATGCTCTACGACCTTCTCAGAGCCCTGATAGCTCATAGTGATAATCGCGCCTCCCTGATCCATTCTCGGCTCTGCATAATGTGCCAGGCGGATCAGAGAGTGGCAGGAGATATCCATGGCCTGCATAAAGCCTATAGCACTGCTGTCAATCAGCCGCCCGTGCAGTTCTTCCAGAGGAGACCAAGCGACAGAGTGAATAACAAAATCCAGTTCGCCCCATTGCCGGTCAATCTCTCTGAACAGGGCATCAAGTTGTGATTCATCACTGAAGTCCAGCGGTAATAGCAGCTCAGCACTCAGTTCCTGTGCAATAGGAGCAACATACTTATGTGCTTTATCGTTCAGGTATGTAATACAGAGCGATGCCCCCAGTTCACTGCAGACCTTTGCACAACCGTAAGCAATGCTGTCATGATTCGCGATACCGATAATCAATCCACGCTTTCCCTTCAAATCCATCTGCGAACACCTCTGATTGATAGTATTTGCGCCACCATAGTCAGGCAGCGTGACAGTATGAAGAAAAGTAAGCGGTAAGCGGTAAGCGGTAAGCGGTAAGCGGTAAGCGGTAAGCGGTAAGCGGTAAGCGGTAAGCGGTAAGTATGCTCTCAGGACTAGTGAGGGATAACCAGTGGAAACGCTGGTTAATACCGCATAGGTCCTACGGGAGAATAGGGGCCTCTTCTTGAAGGCTCTCGCTACGGGCTACGGGCTACGGGCTACGGGCTACGGTGATGCATAATGGCAGTAGAAACAGCTCAGGCAGACTTACAGCGAACTCAGATATGGCATTTTCAGCAGAGTTATCGACTCACCCGTAATCACCGCCTG
>NZ_JHVJ01000018.1:0-53663 GCF_000620085.1 Marinobacterium jannaschii DSM 6295
CTATGGGACGCCATCCGCGGGAATAGCTCAGTTGGTAGAGCACAACCTTGCCAAGGTTGGGGTCGCGAGTTCGAGTCTCGTTTCCCGCTCCAATATCTTCATGTATCAGTCGCACCCACAAGAAAAGAACATCAGTCGCGAGCCAGCGTGGCCCGGTTGAGTTTCGTTTCCCGCTCCAATATCTTCATGTATCAGTCGCACCCACAAAAAAAGAACATCAGTCGCGAGCCAGCGTGGCCCGGTTGAGTTTTATCTCCCATCCCATTATTCCTGTATCGAAACCCTGCGAAACAAAGCATCAGCTGAGAGCCTGCATAGCCTGCTTCAGTCTTTTACTGTTCCAATTATTCAGACCAGAACGATATCAGCCAGCCATATACCGGTCTGGAACCAGCTTCCTTTTATCTGGCTTGCTGCGATTGCCCTGTATCTGATTTCAGCTTTTCAGTGCTGAATTACCACCTATACTGCTGTGCATGTTGTTACTGTTTCCCTTGAGCCGGATATGTGGTCTTAAGGGACTTATTGAAGCAGGCTTTCGGGGAGATGCGTATCAGCTTAAGCAGGGAGGCTGTTGTCGGACCGGTTATAGCAATTTGAGCCGCCGTTCTTTCCTGAAACAGGAGTTTCAGTTACCTTTGCGTATCTATTTATCGTTACGGGGCTGTCAGTACCGGTCTCCGTTCCAGGTCGTTATGATTTTCAGGGATGCTCTGGTACGCAGATAGGATTGGAGGAGGCGCTGTGACAAGAGCCGGATTCACATTATTCATTTTATTGTCTGCTTTCTCGTATAGGGCAGTTGCAGAAAGCATGGTTATCACCCATCCGAAAGTCCCACTGGAGGCTGTGAGTAAGCAGTTCCTCCTCTCTGTGTTCGCAACTCAGAATAAATTCTGGAGCAATGGCTTGCCGATCCAGGTATTTGTTTTACCTGATGAGCACCCACTGCATGTTGAGTTTGCCAAAGGGACCCTGGGCGTCTTTCCCTATCAGTTGCGGAACATCTGGGACAGAGTTATTGATGCCGGCGCCGGAATAACCCCTGAGCAGGTGGTGAGCCCCGCTGAAATGATGCGTCGGGTACAGAGTACCCCGGGAGCTGTCGGGTATCTGTATGATCAACCACTCGGATCACTGTCCCGCGTTAACAAGCTGGACGTATACTAATTTACTGCGGTCATATCATTGTCGTCATCGCGGCAACATTCTAAGACAGGTTATATGCAGGGAAATCAGGGCATAAAAGGAACATCATTTCTCAGCCTGCGCTGGAAAACGTTTTTATTGTTGGTATTGATACTGCTGGTTGTTCACGGCAGCTATTCGTTTATTGCTTACTATCAACTGGAACAGCGTTTTGAGCAGGAACGGGAGCGAATTAACCAGCGCGATCTTGCCGTGCTGGAAGGCATGATCTCGTCATCCTACCAGCGTCTGCTGGAGGTCGGTGAGATGCTGCCGCTGATCGTCGAGAACCAGGCCGGGCATGATGTTGATGAACTGCTGTTGATGAGCCAGGAGCTGAACCTCAACTTTAACCGTTTCACCCTCAATGGATCGTTAGACGCGCTTTATCTCTATAACGAGAGGGCCCAACTGGTTGGTGCCTGGGGTAAGCCGATCGGCTTACCACTGTCGGTGGTGCGGAATGTGCTGCGCACGGAAAAGCCGGTGCGCAGCCTGGAGTGTTCCTATGATTGCCTGCGTTATGTCGCGTTACCTTTACGCTTATCAGCACAACGCACCGGTGTTCTGGTGGTGGGCCGCGCACTGGTTGATATTATTCTCGCCTTTAACCAGCAAAACAGCCGGGATGTTGGCTTGGCGCTGCGGGTCGACGGCCAGAGTAGCGAACTGCCGGACTGGGGGCTGAATCTCAAGTTTCTGACCCATAAAGTTGCCAGCCTTGAGGTCCTGCAGGGGGCGGTGCTGAGTTCCGGGCTGCCATTGGAAGGCGGACGCTTTTCGGTTGATTCTCAGGGGCGCCACTATGAAGTACTGTTGCGCCCGCCTGCCGCATTGCCGGGCGAGAAAGTGTACTGGGTGCTGATGGAAGACCTGACCCAGAAGCAGAGTGAGCTTCGGCGTGAACTGTTTTCCAGCCTGGCTCTGGCTGCCGCTGGTCTGTTTGTTGCTGCGGTATTACAGCTCTCCGCGTTGCGAAAGCCTTTTGTTCAGCTATCCCATATTGCACGTCATCTGCCGCTGCTGGCGGACAGCTCCTATGACAAGGTTAAAGAGGCACTGGACGTCAAGCGCAAGCCACTGCTTGGTTTTCATGACGAGCTGGATGTGCTGAGGGATAGCAGTCTGGAGCTGACTGATCAGCTTCGTGGTCTGGAACTGTCAGTTCTGGAGCGAACACAAAGCGCCCTGCAACGCAGCGAGGAGCTGGAGCGCGAGCGGGACTTTGTGACCAGCCTGCTGGATACCGCACAGGCGGTGATTCTGACGCTGGACTACAACGGCTACATTACATCGATCAACAGCTTCGGTCTGCGGGCGCTGGGAGTCGAGGAAGAGATACTGAACAAAGTCCGGTTTCAGGATCTGAACCATGATGAGCAGCATCTGCAGGAGCATTTTCAACAACTTGACCGGTTAAGCAAGGGGCTGGAGCTGCAGGTACAGTTTGAGGGACGTCTGGAATCCAGCGACGGCTTTCAGCGTGATCTCACATGGCTTCATTCCCGCTTAAATCATCCGGGGGGCGATGGCAGCCGAATTCTTACCATAGGTATGGATATTACCGAGCGTAAGTCCGCTGAGCGCCGTCTGTTCTGGCTGGTCAACCATGACCCGCTTACCTCCTTGCCCAACAGAATGCTTTTCAACGAACACCTCTCGGAGCAGCTGCGCAAGGTCAGAGTCGCCGAACGGGATATCGTTATACTGGCCTGTGACCTGGATGGCTTCAAGGCGGTGAATGAAGCGCTGGGCTATGTACTGGGAGATGACCTGCTGCGTCAGGCTGCTCAGCGCATACTGACTACCATGCCTGCCGGAACCATGGTGGCGCGCATGGGCAGTGACGAGTTTATGGTGACGCTCAACCTGCCGCGGGGCAGTGCGCTGACCGAGACCTGTCCGGCAGCACTTCTGCAGGCGTTTCAGAAGCCTTTCCTGCTGGATGGTTACGAGATTTTTGTCACCCTAAGTATTGGTATCGCCCGCTACCCTGAGCATGGTGAAGATGCCACGACTCTGGTGAAAAGTGCCGATATGGCGATTTTCCAGGCTAAAGATGACGGCCGTAACCGGGTGCGTTTCTTTAATTCCTCCCTGGGTGTCGAGCGTGATGAGCGCTTCTCGCTGGTCAATGATCTGCATAAAGCGATTGAGAATAAGCAGTTGCTGCTTCACTACCAGCCGCAGATCAATGCGATCACCGGCAAGGTCGTGGGACTGGAAGCGCTGTTGAGGTGGAATCACCCGGTAGCCGGAATGATTCCTCCGGGTAAGTTTATTCCGGTGGCTGAAGAGCAGGGCTTGATTGTGCCCATTGGCGATTGGGTATTGGAACAGGCGTGTCTGCAGTTACAGCGGTGGCAGGCTGACGGTGTCTGCGATGTTCAGGTCGGTGTTAACCTGGCAGGGCAGCAGTTGATGCATGAGGGTATTCTTGGCTCCGTCGAAAGATCGCTGCAAAAAGCCGGACTGGATGCGACCGCGCTTGATCTGGAGGTGACAGAGAGCTTCCTGTTACGCCACACTGAGTCAACGATCAGCAAGCTTTACCAGTTACGGGAGATGGGGGTAACCCTGTCGATGGATGACTTCGGTACCGGATACTCCTCCCTCAGTTATCTGAAGAAATTACCGATGGACCGGCTTAAGATCGATCAGAGCTTTGTCCGCGACATTGGACGGGATGCCGATGATGAATCGATCGTGCGCGCCATTATTGCGTTATGTCAGAGCCTGGGACTTGAGGTACTGGCGGAAGGTGTCGAAACTGCCGAGCAACTGGCATTCCTGCGGATGCAGGGCTGCCATCTGATTCAGGGCTACTATTACAGTAAACCTCTGGAAGCGGAGGAGGTACTGCCGTACCTCCTGGAAAAAAACGCCGTCGCAGAGTCAGTTTAAACCGAGCAGGTTAGCGCGGGCTTCCTCATAGCGGAAGCTTTCGTCACCACGCTGCTCGGCATCATGGCGCATCTCGTCCAGCCTCTGGTAGATAGCGATCTCTTCGTCCGGCATGTAGTGCAGACAATCACCGCCAAAATACCACAGCAGGTCGCGTGGGATCAGGGGAACCAGATGAGGATAGGCACGTACCAGGTGCAACATCAGGTGCTGGCCATCTTCATAGATATGCTCTTCCTGACGGGCAACGTCCTCTACCAGCGTGCGGTAGCGCTCCAGAAACTCCATATCGGCCGAATTCGGCGCTTCGAAGTTGAAAGGCTCCTGCTTGATCAGATTGTTATAGGTCAGTTTCAGGAAATTAAGGTGGAAGACGTGGTAGGGGGTCACCGGGTACTCCGTTGCTCGAATTGGTCTGTACAGCTGAAAATAGCGTAACTGAGGTTACCGCCACAACGACGGACAACAGATTGTTGCACCAGCTGTGCGGAAGGAGACTTGAAAAGCTGCGATAATAGCGCCATTCAAAACAGCATTATATCTGAGTAGGGCTTTGGATGCTTCCGTTGAGCGTCCGCCGTAGCGGCCCCGGGCGTATCTTCCAAATTGCTGCCTGCCACTCAGTCATCGCTTTCTTAATCCAACAGGATCTGTAAATGACAACCGCCTTATCAATTCGTGACCTGCGTAAGGTCTATGGTAATGGTTTTGAAGCGTTGAAGGGCATCAGCCTCGACGTACAGCAGGGGGATTTTTTCGCTCTGCTTGGCCCTAATGGGGCTGGTAAATCAACCACGCTGGGTATTGTTTCATCGCTGGTGAATAAAACCTCCGGATCGGTTTCTGTTTTTGGTTACGATCTTGAAACCCATCTGTCGCAAGCAAAGAAATGCCTGGGGGTTGTACCTCAGGAGTTCAACTTTAACCAGTTTGAAAAAGTGCTGGATATCGTTGTAAATCAGGCAGGGTATTACGGTATAGCGCGTAAGGATGCGCTGCAGCGGGCTGAGTTCTATCTCGGCAAACTGGGGCTATGGGAAAAGCGTAACCAGACTTCGCGTATGTTGTCCGGCGGTATGAAGCGCCGGCTGATGATTGCCCGTGCCCTGGTCCACAGTCCTAAACTTCTGATTCTGGATGAGCCGACAGCGGGTGTGGATATAGAGCTGCGCCGTTCTATGTGGGAGTTTCTGCAGGAGATCAATGCCGCCGGAACCACCATTATCCTGACCACCCATTACCTGGAAGAGGCAGAAAGCCTGTGCCGCAATATCGCCATCATTGATCAGGGCGCTATTGTGAAAAACACCAGTATTCGCAGTCTGCTGCAGCAACTCAATACCGAAACCTTCCTGCTCGACCTGTCACCGACGCCCGCCGAATCCTTTGCGCTTGATGGCTATGAGGTTGAACTGGTGGACGGGCATACGGTGCAGGTCGAAGTGGAGAAAAGTCAGGGCCTGACTCCGGTCTTTGTGCAGCTGCGCGAACGCGGCTTCGAAGTGACCAGTATGCGTAACAAGGCTAACCGGCTGGAAGAACTGTTTGTCTCGTTAGTGGATAAAAATCTGGAGCAGCAACCCGCATGAATTCACAGGAACTGTTCATCGCTTTCTGGACCATTGTTACCAAAGAGATCCGCCGTTTCACCCGTATCTGGGCGCAGACCATGCTGCCACCGGCGATCACCATGACGCTCTATTTTGTGATCTTCGGTAACCTGATTGGCAGCCGTATCGGCGATATGGGCGGCTTTGATTATATGGAGTACATAGTGCCGGGGCTGATCATGATGTCGGTGATCACGAACTCCTACGGCAATGTTGTGTCCTCCTTCTTCGGCACCAAGTTCCAGCGTAATATTGAAGAGCTGCTGGTCTCACCGATACCCAACTGGATTATCCTCAGCGGCTATGTTGTTGGCGGTGTGGCCCGGGGGCTGGCCGTTGGCCTGATCGTTACCATGCTGTCGCTGTTCTTCACCGACCTGCAGGTACAGAACCTGATGGTGACAGTATCGGTGGTGTTCCTGACCGCGGTGCTGTTTTCCCTGGGCGGCTTTATCAATGCGGCCTACGCCAACTCCTTTGACGATATTGCGATCATTCCGACCTTTGTCCTGACGCCGCTGACCTATCTGGGCGGTGTGTTTTATTCGATCCAGTTGTTGCCGGAATTCTGGCAGAATGTATCCTTGCTTAACCCGATTTTGTATATGGTCAACACCTTCCGCTTTGGCATCCTCGGGGTAAGTGATATCAGTATTGGTTTTGCATTCGCTATGATACTGATCTTTATCGCGGCGTTGTTTACCTACGCGCTGCATCTGCTGAACTGTGGTAAAGGTATTCGAAACTGATGAAACAGGATCAGATCCTCCAAGACGCACCGCTGGGACAGGATACTCAGTATGTGAACAGCTATGACCCGTCGCAGCTGTTTCCCATCGAGCGCCATATTAAATGGGCCGAGAAAAGTATCGATCGTGCTGAGCTGCCGTTCGATGGCGTTGATATCTGGAACGCCTACGAGATTTCATGGCTGAACAGCAAAGGCAAACCGATCGTATGCCTGGCTGAATTCCGCATTCCGGCCAGCTCCCGCTGCATAATAGAATCCAAGTCATTCAAGCTCTATCTCAACTCCTTCAACCTGAGTCGCTTCGACAGCGAGGAGCAGGTGCGCGGGCTGATGGCAAAAGACCTGAGCGCGGCGGCCGGTGGTGAGGTGGAGGTGATTCTCTATCACCCGGATCGCGCCCCGGCTTTTGGTCAGTTCACCGGCTTCTGCCTCGACGATATGGATGTCGAAGTTGAGCACTACGAGCCTCAGCCTGAGCTGCTCAGGGCCGATCACGACGTCGTCGAAGAGGTGCTCTACAGTCATCTGCTGAAATCCAACTGCCCGGTGACCGGTCAGCCTGACTGGGCTTCCGTGGGCATCAGCTACAAAGGCCGCGAGATCGATCGCGAAGGCCTGCTGAAGTACCTGATCTCCTATCGTGAGCATGGCGACTTCCACGAGCAGTGTGTCGAGAATATCTTTATGGATATCTGGAACCGTTGCCAGCCGGAATCGCTTAGTGTCTATGCCCGCTACGTGCGTCGTGGTGGCCTGGATATCAACCCATACCGCAGCTCCGAAGATCCGGATGTAGGCAATCTGCGCCTCAGCCGGCAGTGATTCAGGGAGAGAAAAAATGAATGCTATTGAAGCCCTGCATAACCGGGTCTCCTGTCCGTTGCTGGAAGAGCCAGGTCCGACTCAGCAACAACTGGATAATATGTTTCAGGCGGCGCTACGCTCGCCGGACCATGCCGGCCTGCACCCCTGGCGTTTCCTGCTGGTCAGCGGGGAGCAGCGTGAGCAGCTCGGAGAGCTGTATCTGGAAGCCGCGCTGAGAGGTAATCCAGAGCTGTCTGTCGAGCGCCAGGAGAAAACCCGCAGGATGCCGCTACGGGCGCCGACCATGGTCGTGGTGATTGCCCGGCTGTGCGAACATCCCAAAGTACCTCAGTCTGAAATGCTGATCTCTGCCGGCTGTGCTGCGCAGAACATCCTGCATGCGGCACATGCACAGGGGATTGGTGCAATGTGGCGTACCGGTGAGCTGGCCTATGATGCTCACGTCAAGAGCGGCCTTGGCCTAACAGACAGCGAAGAGATTGTCGGGTATATCTATCTGGGAACACCGGCGCGAATCCGTAAGGTGCCGCAGCTGGAGCAAGACGATTATGTACAGACCTGGCAGAGAAGCTAAAGATGTCCCGGCAACAGAATACCGATGAATTCCTCGAATGGCTGCGAGGCCAGATTCCGCTGATCAATTATATGGGATTTAAACCTCTGCAGTTTGACGGTAACAGCCTCACCATGTCAGCCGAGCTGGCGCCAAATGTGAATGACAAGGGAACCGGCTTTGGCGGATCTCTAGCCACGGTGGCCACTTTGTGTGGCTGGAGCCTGATTACCCTGCACCTTCGCAGCCTGGGACGGGATGACGATGTGGTTATCCGCGATAGCCATCTGGAATACTTCCTGCCGGTCACCGAAGATTTCGCAGCTGTAGCGACGCTGCCCGATGCGGAAGCCCTGAGTGCTTTTAACCAGCGGATGGACAGAAAAGGCCGCGCCCGGATGGATCTGGTTATCGAGATCCGCCAGGATGATAAAGTGGCCCTGCGTCTCTCCGGTAGCTATGTGGCGCTGGAGAAAAAACGCTGACCTGCCGCGGAGGCGCCGTCCTCCGCCGGATTTTTCCCTTTCCGCTCTCAATCCTTTCCCTGAATGGCAGTTATCACTGTGACTGTTGACTCTAAAGCTTGCTTCAGGGTTTAAACTGGACTTAATTGCATCATCCGGTTTCTGATTCAGGAGATTTATCTAATGTCCCAGCTGCAGGTCCATCACTACGCTTTACAGGGAATTAAATGCGCGGGCTGTGTGCGCTCGCTGGAACGTGCCTTGGGCAGTGCCGAGCAGATCAGTGATTTCTCGGTTAACTTTGCCGACCGTACCGCCTCAATCCAGAGTGACTCCGACCCGGCACAGGTGATCAGTGTGATCTCTGCGGCGGGTTATGGTGCGGAGGTGCTGGAGAACGAGCAGGACCAGGCACGGGTGGAAGCGGCAGAACAAGCTCACTATCAGCAGAAGAAAAAGCACAGTCTGATCGCCCTGGCAACCGGGGCTCTGATGATGTTGATGGCGTTGCTGGGCTGGATGCCGGATATCACTACCACGGCGGGCCGCTGGCTGGGGGCCGCGATGGGGCTGGCCAGTCTGTTGGTGATGTTGGTAAGTGGTGCAGAGATTTATCGTGGCGCCTGGAGCAGCGCGCGTCAGCTGCGCTTCAATATGGACACGCTGATCGGCCTGGGTACCGGGGCCGCCTGGCTCTATTCCAGCGGACTGCTGCTGGTGGCCGCGATAAGCGACACGGTGCTGCCGCAGGCAGCGACCCATCTGTACTATGAAGCGGCGGTGATGATTCTGGGCTTTATCCTGCTGGGGCAGATGCTGGAAACCCGGGCCCGGGGCAAAACGGCCGAAGCGCTGCGTAAGCTGGTTAAGCTGCAGCCCGAAACCGCACTGCGCTTAAAAGCGGGAGAGGAGAAAGAGGTACCGGTAGCGCTGCTGCAACCGGGGGATCAGGTGCGTATCCGCCCGGGGGAGAGCGTCCCGGTGGACGGAATTGTGGCTGACGGTCACAGCTACCTTGACGAGTCGATGCTGACCGGAGAATCCCGCCCGGTGTCCAAAGCTGCCGGTGATGCACTGGTTGGCGGGACGATCAACGGCAGCGGCAGCCTGCTGATGACGGTCTCAGAGGTGGGGCACAACACGGTGCTGGCAAAAATCGTTGAAACTGTGCGCCAGGCCCAAAACAGCAAGCCCGCGATCGGCAAGCTGGCGGATGATATCGCGGCCGTCTTTGTTCCGGCTGTTATGGTTGTTGCCCTGATTACAGCACTGGCCTGGTGGTGGTTGGGACCGGAGCCGCAGTTAACCTATGCCATCGTTACCATGATGACCGTACTGATCGTAGCCTGTCCCTGCGCCCTTGGGCTGGCAACGCCGATGTCGGTGATGGTGGCGGTCGGGCGGGCAGCCGCGACGGGCGTGCTGATTCGTAATGGTGATGCACTGCAGCGGGCGCGCGAAATAACCACCGTCGTACTGGATAAAACCGGTACCGTGACTCGGGGAAAGCCAGCGGTAACTGCGGTCAGTTACTTCGACGAACCGTTACCGCAGACGACACTGAACGGCTGGATCAGTGCGCTTGAGGCCCGCTCTGAACATCCGCTGGCGGCCGCGCTGACAGAGCACCTGGGCCCGGCAGCAGAGGTCCGGATTGAGGATTTTCAGGCGCATGCCGGTAGTGGCCTGTCCGCCATCGTCGAGGGTCATCAGCTCGTGCTGGGAAACGCCGGGATGATGAACCAGGCGTCTGTCGATATTGCCGTTGCGGAAGACGATGCGCTCAGCTACAGCCAGCAGGCCTGCTCTCTGGTTTATGTCGCGCTTGATCAGCAGTTGGTGGCCCTGTTTGCGGTCGCCGATCCGTTAAAAGAGGATTCGGCTGCTGCGCTGGCGGAGCTGCGTCGACGGGGAGTAAAGCTGGTTCTGCTCTCCGGGGATAATCAGCGTACCGCGGAGGCGGTGGCTACACAGGTGGGAATTGACCAGGTGATTGCCGAGGTTAAGCCTGAGGATAAGCTGAAACAGATACAGGCGCTGCAGGCCAGGGGTGAGGTCGTGGCAATGGTGGGGGATGGCGTTAACGATGCGCCAGCGCTGGCCCAGGCTGATGTGGGGATGGCGATCGGCTCGGGCACTGATGTGGCGATTGCCAGCGCTGATATCACCCTGATGTCAGGCTCACTGACATCGGTTGCGGCGGCGATCGATATCTCAGCCGCGACAGTGCGGAATATACGCCAGAACCTGTTTGGCGCTTTTATCTATAACACACTGGCGATCCCGCTGGCGGCGGGCATACTGTTTCCGGCATTCGGGCTGCTGCTGAACCCGATGATTGCCGGTGCCGCCATGGCTATGTCGTCAGTCACCGTGGTCAGCAATGCCAACCGTCTGCGCTGGCAAAAACTGCACTGACAGCAAGCATCAGGACGAAACCGGGGGAGAGGCCCATCAGCCTTTCCCCTTTGGTTTGCGGCCCGAGATTCTGACGGCGACTTATTCTGCGTCGGCGCGGTAGGCTTTCTCGATAATCACCGGTGACTTCGGAACATCACGGTAGTGGTCCACCGTGGTGGTTGGCACGCGGCTGATCTGCATGACCACATCCATCCCCTTGGTCACTTTGCCAAACACCGCATAACCCGGACGCTGGCTGCTGCCATTCAGGTTGCGGTTGTTGACCGTATTGATAAAGAACTGGGCGGTAGCACTGTGTGGGGCACGGGTGCGGGCCATGGCAATAGTGCCGGGTTCGTTTTTCAGGCCGTTATCTGACTCGTTCTTAATCGGTGCCTTGGTGTCTTTCTTTTCCATGGCCTGCGTAAAGCCGCCGCCCTGAATCATAAAACCGGCGATCACCCGGTGAAAAATGGTGTTGTTGTAGTAACCGCTGTCGACATAGCCGAGAAAGTTTTCGACAGATATCGGGGCTTTTTCTGCGTTCAGCTCCAGCTCGATATTGCCCTGATTCGTTTCAAAGATTACCACCGCTGAATCGGCCTGTGCGGTAGCGGATGCCAGTGCTATTACCAGACCGCCCAGCAGGGCAGATACTTTGCCTTTAAACATATCAATTAAATCCTTTCTGTAAGGTAATCGCTCTAGGCTGCCAAAAATCGGCAGCCTTGGGAAGGTTTAACCCGGATACATCCCGCTGATGTACACAAAACCAAACAAAGATGCCTGGTCAGGCCGTGTCCTGAGTGACTATTCATAATCCGCGAATAGTCCGACATTGTCGGCCCGTCTGTTATGAAGCGCTGCTTTGGATCGGTCTGCGGCCTTAATCCGGCGTTCGTCGGGAGTCCGGGGTACTTCAGAGTTGCAGATGCTGCTGCCTGAAATACGGTGTGATTTCAGTAGCAGCAATGCCGCGAATTGATTGCCGGGACGGTCTGAGTTGCTGAATTAGCTTTCTGAAATTCTTATTTCTTTTCGTATTAAACAAATAACTTTTTTATATTTTTTTGCGGCAGGCAGGGTGATTACTTTGTTTATCGGCCTGTTTTTTATCCAGATATTTACTAGGGTGTAAATGCTATTTGTCTGTTTTATGACCGCTTCCGGTTATTAAATGAACAGATCTTCTTGAGTCGCGGCAAAAAGCCTTTCTATTATGTGGCTTAAAAATATTTACTTAGTTTTATGTCTAATGGAATTTCAGGATATGCCGATAAATAATCTGTTCAGTATTGTCGCACTGGACCATGTTGTATTGGTCGCAACAGATCTTCCCGGGATGGAACTGTTTTACACCCGACGTTTGGGCTGTCAGGTGGTAAGGCGTGTGGAAGAGATCGGACTGGTGCAGCTGAAAGCCGGGTCTTCACTGATTGACCTGCTACCCGCAGCCACCGCCAGAGTGGCAGGGGAAAGGTACAGCAATATGGATCATCTCTGTATTCAGATCACACCGTTTGAAGTACCGGCCCTGATGGAAGCCTTCCACGACTGCCTGGAGGGTGAAGTCGAGACACGTTTTGGTGCACAGGGCTTTGGCTTATCGTTATATATCCGTGATCCGGAAGGTAACAAAGTTGAGCTCAAAGAAGGACAGGGTCAGCGTCATCACATGACCTGATTCAGTAACAATGTCACCGGACGAGCAAAAACTACTATAAACCACGTATTAAAGTGGAGTCGCTTGCAGATGGGGAACATGTCGTTAAAAACCAAAATACTGTTGCTGACGGTAATACCATTATTAGTGGCTACAGCCATTATCATGATGGTGACCCGGCTTCAGTTACAACAGCTTGGCGAAAATGAAATCGCACAGATCCGCCAGGATATGATGCAGGACAAGCAGGAAACTCTGAAAAACTTCATGGATATGGCTGTATCGGCCGTCGCTCCTATCTATGATGATGCCGCCTCGGATGATATGCAGGCGCGCGAAACTGTGTTGAATACCCTGCGAAACCTGAGCTATGGAGAGAAGAAAGACGGCTATGTTTTCGTCTACGATTACGACGGTACGGCGCTGGCAATGCGGGCAAAGCGCTCGCTTGAGGGTAAGAACATGCTCAACCTTACCGATAAGAACGGCGTCAGGCTGATTGCTGAACTTATCTCAGAGGCGCGGCAGGGTGGCGGTTTCGTTACCTACATCTGGGATAAACCCTCTAAGGGAATGGCAGTGGAAAAACTCAGCTATGCCGTTGGTTTCCCCAAGTGGAACTGGATGCTGGGTACCGGTTTCTATATCGATGACATAGAAGACCGGGTCGCGGCGACCCGGGCCGAACTGAACAGCAAAATCACCGAAACCATGTGGTTTATTTTTCTTATCGGTGTCGTGCTGATCGTGCTCTTTGCATTCCTTTCGATGATGTCTGCCAAGAAGCTGATGCAGCCGCTGACAGAGGTGGCTGATGCCCTGCAGGATCTCGGACAGGGAGAAGGGGATCTGACCCGCCGCCTGAATGTCGTTGCCAATGATGAGGTTGGACAGGTAGCCAAGGGCTTTAATGACTTTGCCGATAAGATCCATACTCTGGTACGGGAGCTGAAAACCGGGATTGATGACCTGTCGGTTTCTACCCAGCGGATGCAGGGTGTTGTCGATAGTACTCACGCTGAGGTCAGTAAGCAGAAACAGGAGACCGAGCAGGTTGCGGCGGCAATTCATGAGATGGCGACCGCTGTTCAGCAGGTGGCCGGAAGTGCTTCCCAGGCGGCATCCTCCGCGTCTAATGCCGATGAGGCCGCCGTCGCCGGTCAGCATCTGTTTACGGAAACGATCACCTCCATCCATAACCTGTCAGATGGTGTTAATCGCGCCGGCGATGTTATTACCGAACTGGATCGCAATGCCGAACAGATTGGTACCGTGGTGAACGTGATCAAGGAAATTGCCGATCAGACTAACCTGCTGGCGTTGAACGCGGCAATTGAAGCAGCGCGTGCCGGTGAATACGGTCGTGGTTTCTCCGTTGTGGCCGATGAGGTCCGGACCCTGGCTAACCGTACCCAGCAGAGCACTGAAGAGATTCAGAGCATGATTGAAAAGCTGCAACAGGGGGCGCGCTCAGCCGTAGGAGTGATGGAGGACAGTCGCAGCAATACGGAAAATACTGTCACCCAGGCCCGTGAAGCCAGCAGTTCGCTGCAGAGTATCACCGGCGCTGTCGGTACTATCAATGAGATGAATACCCAGATTGCCTGTGCCGCCGAGGAGCAGACCTCGGTTGCGGAGGAGGTTAGCCGCAGTATCCATCACATTGCAGATATTGCCGAGAGCGCAGCCGGTAATGCCAATGACCTGTCGCATACCGCAACAGAGATGTCTGACCTGGAACGCCGCCTGACCCGGCTGGTGGAACAGTTCCGGATCTGATCAACAAACGCCGGAGCTGCGAAGCCGCAAACGGTTTCGCAGCTCCGGGCATCTTCCTTTCAGCCGCTTCACAGTTGCATCACCCTGATTTCCGGTGGCAGGCAATGACGCTGGTTACAGGCCTGGTAACGAACCTGCAGCAGGGGAGCCGGGGTTGAAATCGCATTGAGCTTACCCCGTACCAGAACCCTGCCGCTGTAGAGCGGAATGACCTTTCCATCCACACACTCTGAGTCATTGGCCTCGGGGTAATCAATATCGGCGCCGCTGATATTCAGTTGCAATCCCATCCGCTGCTCGGTAGGGCTGTTATGGGCCTGGAGGTGCCAGCCTTCCTGCAGTGACAGCGACAGCTCGAAGCGGTTGCGGCGTCGTCGCAGTGATAACCACAGCGCCCCCGCGGCACCGTATTGTAAGCTCTCCCGTCCACCTTCAAGCCGTTGTGCCAGTACCCTGAGCAGGTAGCTGTAGGCAGAGGGGTAGCGCAGTACATTGGCCTGCATATTGTTGAGTAACTGATCGGCCCGGTGCAGGTAATGCGGCTTTCCGGTACGCTGGTTCAGCATCAGCAGTACTTCATAGGCGACGGAATTTCCGGCGGGATAGGCGTTGTCGTCCAGCTGGCGGCTGGGGCCGGGCAATAGTGGATTGTTGTCTGACAGGAAAAAGCCGCCGCTGCTGTTATCCCAGAAATGTTCCCGCATCTCCTGATTCAGCTCTTCAGCCCGCTGCAGCCAGCATTCGTCTTCAGTCAGGTCATAGACCGCCAGACAGGCCCGGCAGAACCAGGCGTAATCCTCCTGGCTGGCAATCACGCCGTGGCGGCCATCGCGACTATCACGCCACAGCTGGTTATCCTTGACCCGGTGCTGGTGCCAGAGAGCCGTGGCCGCGCGTTCAGCTGCCTGATGGTACTGGCGCTCGCCCAGCTGTAAGGCAGCTTCAGCCAGGGTTGAAATCATCATGGCATTCCAGGCGGTGACGATCTTATCGTCAATCAGGGGCGCAATCCGTTGCTGCCGCAGCTGTTGCAGGCGCTGGCGGATACCGTCGAGAAACCTGAGTGCTTCCGGGTCTTCTGCCAGTTGCTCAGCGATCCCCCGCCGCAGGGTAAAGAGGCTGCGGTTTTCCAGCTCGGGGATGATATTCAGTTGCAGCATTCCGGTGGCTCGCTGGCACTCCGCGCCACTGAGCGAGCGGGCCAGTTCCTTACGACTCCAGCTATAGTAGCGACCCTCACTGCCTTCGCTGTCGGCGTCGATAGCGGAGTAGAACAGTCCGTCTTTCCGGCGCATCTGCTGCAACACAAACTGCAGGGTCAGCTCGGCGGCATGGCGGTGTAACCGGTTACCACTCAATTGCCAGCTGCGCAGATAAAGCGCGCTGAGCTGGGCCTGATTAAACAACATCTTTTCAAAGTGGGGCAGTTGCCATTGCCGGTCCGTGGTATAGCGATGGAAGCCGCCGCCGATATGATCAAACAATGCCCCCCTGACCATGCTATCGAGACTGTTCTGCACCTGTTGCCAGCAACGCCGGTCTCCCTTGCGTATCGCCCAGTCCAGCAGCAGGTGAAGCGCCGCTTCACGGGGAAACTTCGGCGCTGAGCTGAAGCCGCCATGCTTGTTGTCGAAGCTTTCCTGTAGTTGTTCCACCGCATCCCGGGTCAGGGCGATTGAGGCGTGTCCGCTGGCTTTCTCCGGCTGGTTCAGTTCGCGGATAGTCGTAATAACCTGCTCCGCCTCCCGTTCCAGCTGGTCCCGGCTGTTGAGCCAGAGCTGGTGGATCTGAGACAGGTAGTGGATGAATTGTTGCGGCGGCCAGTAGGTGGCCGCGTAAAAGGGCTTGCCCTCAGGAGTCAGGAACGCCGACAGCGGCCAGCCACCCTGTCCGCTCAGCAGGCTGCAGGCGATCATATAGTAGTTATCCACATCCGGCAGTTGCTCCCGGTCTACCTTCACCGGCACAAAGTGGTGGTTCAGAAAGCTGGCAATCGCCGGATCTTCAAAACTCTCCCGTGCCATCACGTGGCACCAGTGGCAGGTTGCATATCCGATGGAGAGAAAAATCGGTCGCTGGCTGTTTTGTGCCAGCAGGAAGGCCTGTTCATCCCAGGGATGCCAGAGCACGGGGTTGGCAGCGTGTTGCAGCAGATAGGGTGAGCTGCTGTCTGCCAGACGATTACGGGACATACGACGAGCACCGGCCTGACCGGAAGAGCTGAGGGTATTGCGCCCGCTGGCGACAGCGCCTGATCCGCCGCGGGGATTTGCGTGATTCATGGGGCAACTCCGGGTGAGAGTCATCACCGCAGGCAGCCTGACGGGGCCTGACGCGGTGGATTACGCACTCTTCAATCCCTGCTGGATGCGCACCAGCCCACTACCTGATCTGTGTTGTTCCCTAAATCGTAAACCATATACGGAGGTTATGAGACGAACAGTTATGAGTTTCATGTTACTGCTGACCTCCATGCATGGCATTGCAGCCACAGCGACTGCCGCTGGCCGTTTAGCGATAGGTTTGAGCATTATTGCCCGGGGCGCGCAGAGGTGCGTCTTAGCTATAGCCGGAACGGTGTGACTTCTCTATGCAGCAGATGTTCGATAACCCTAAAGGAGTCAATCATGGAAAGGAGTCAATAATGGGTCAGGCTGTGCGATCCCGCCTTCCCTGGAAGCATTGCTGGATAACCGGTGGCAGCAGTGGTATTGGCCGGGCGCTGGCACTGGCGATGGCCTCACAGGGAGTCAGCGTAAGCATCAGCGGCCGCCACCCCGGGGCTCTGGCCAAAGTGCAGGCGGAAGCCGCCGATCTGCCCGGGCGGATCTGTAACCTGCCGCTGGATATCACCGATTCCGCTGCCGTGCAGGCGCTGGTAGATGGTTGGCAACCGGAGGCGTTCCCTGATCTGATCATTCTGAACGCGGGCACACACCAGCCCGATTCGGCGCAGAATTTCTCGCTGCATCAGGCCCGTCGGCTGGTGGATATCAACTTACAGGGGACGCTGAACTGTCTCGCGGCCGTGCTGCCGGGGATGACCGCCAGAGGCTCCGGTCAGCTGGCAGTGATGGCGTCGGTGGCGGGTTATCGGGGACTGCCGGGGGCTGCCGTCTATGGCGCCACTAAGGCTGCCCTGATCAATCTGACTGAATCGCTGCAGCCGGAGCTGGCTGAACAGGGGATCCGTCTACAGCTGATTAATCCCGGTTTTGTGAAGACACCGCTGACCGATCGTAACAGGTTTCCCATGCCCTGGCTGGTTCCGGCAGAAGCGGCCGCAGAGGCGATTCTGAAGGGATTGCGGAGCCGGCGCTTCGAGATCAGCTTTCCCGGACGCTTTGTATTCTGGCTAAAGCTGGCAAGACTGTTACCCTACAGACTGTACTTTTCAGTTGTGGCAAGGATTACCCGAGCATGATGATACCCCCTGCGGTTGTACGCTATTGTGAACTGTTTAGTCATCTGAGCCTTGATAACGTCGACCTGCTGGGAGAACTGGTCAGCGATGATATTGAGTTTAGGGACCCGTTTAATCATCTCAGCGGCCGCGATGCGTTTATCGGCGTGATGCGTGAGATGTTTGAGCAGCTGGAGAGCCCGGTGTTTGAGGTCGAGCAGATCGATGCGGTGGCAGATGGTGCTTACGTGATCTGGCAGTTTAAGGCCCGCGCGCCCCTGATCGGTTTATGGCGTCAGCCCGGCCTGAGCCGCATAAGGGTGAATGAGGCCGGACTGATCGATCAGCATCTGGACTACTGGGACAGCGCCGGTTTTTACAGCCGTATCCCGCTGCTGGGGGCCGTGCTGCGCTGGCTTAAAGCACGAATCGCTTACGCATCTGATCGCTGAGATTGTCCTCGCGCATAAAGAACAGCGTCACTTCTCCTAGCCCTAATCCCCATTTCGACACTTTGGCCCGGTTGATCAGGCTGCCGTCCGGCTGCAAAAACATCCAGTCATTGAACCTGACCCGCCACTCCCTATCGCCCACTTTCAGATCCATCTGGTAGCGCCAGTTCAGCGCATTTCCCGCCGCAAGCCCGGCCGCTGCACCGACGATATCCGGGGCCGTGCCTGAATACCGACCGTTGCCCTGAGGCCGGATGGTCCAAATACGGCGCTGTTTCTCGCCGTCGCTGTAACTGAAATACTCCTTCAGCAGCAGTGTCTGACCGTCCCAGCGGCCATCGATATCCACCCTGAACTCCCGGCGCAGGGTGCCAAAGCGGTCTTCGAAAATCCCCCAGGCCATGACCCGGCCATCAAAATACTCTTCCGGCAGCAGGGTTGGGCTGCGGCCGGAAAACTGTTCAACGTTCATGGGCGTACACCCGCTTAATATCGAAAGAATCAGCAGTACGCATAGGCTTACCCGTTTCCCTATTACAATGACCATCTACCCCTCCTGCTGGTGTTGAAGGCGGGATTGCACCGCGCGCTGGGCGTCCCGGTCCAACGGAAAGCGCCACAGGATAATCAGCGATCCTGCCTTTAATACGCAGGGCAGCAGGGCGTAGATCAGCAGCAGAGGCAACTGAGAGTCCGGATAGACATACTGCAGCAGTTCCAGCAGGGGCAGCGCGATACCGACCGCCAGTGCCAGCGCCAGCTTGGTGGCCATATTCCAGCAACCATAGAGGACGCCGGCCCAGTCGCGGCGATAGCGGTAGCGGTCCCAGTCCACCACATCCGCCTGCATGGCCGGTGGCAGGGTCAGGTCGGCCCCGAGCATGGCGCCGGTGACCAGGCATATCAGCATAAACAGCGGCTCGCCGTACGCCGGTACCCAGAGTGTCAGGACAAAGGCGCTGATCGCAGTCATCATCGCCAGACACCAGAGACGATGTTTGTTATAGCGCTGGCACAGATGTAACCAGAGCGGCAGGCTAAGTACGGCAGAGGCAAAGTACAGCAGCAGGAACAGGGCGCGGGCACGGTCATCACCGTCCAGCACCTGACTGATAAAAAGCGGAAACACCACCGCCGGAATGCCGTTTGCCATACCATTCAGGCCCCAGCAGGCGACGAGCCGCACAAACAGCTTATTCTGCCGAATCAGCTTAAGGTCTTTCCGGGGTTGCTGCCTGGCAGGTGGGCGGGTCGTGGGCTGGGACAGTAACAAACCGATAAAGACCGCGCCCAGTATCAGCGTCAGCCAGACCAGTGACTGCAGGGCAGCCTGGCTGCTGCGCCCGTTCTCGATCAGCAGCAATGGAATTGCCGCTGAAAGCAGCAGCCCGGCCAGGCCGAAGCTCTCGCGCAGGGTGATCGCCCGGCTGCGCTGGAAGCTGTCGCGGTTAAAGTCGCTCAGCCAGGTGATATAGGGAACCTGAATCAGGCTCCAGCCAAGGTAGAGCAGGCTGCTGGCGAGAAACAGCAGCATTCCCGGAGGCAACAGAATCTGATCAGGGTAGACCAGCGCCAGCAGGGTCGGTGTGCAGAACATGGCACCGATTACCATTAGCAGCTTGTGCGGGGGCGCCCGCATCTGATCATCGAAATAGCCAGCCAGTGGATCACTCAGCATATCCAGCAACCGGCTCAGTAGCAGGATGATGCCCACCAGGGTCAGCGAAAGCCCCATCTGTTCGACATAGAAGGTCGGCAGCAGGATGTAGAGCGGCAGGGTGGGCAGGGTCAGAGGTAGCGCCGGCAGTGCATAGATCAGCATCTGCATCTGTCCCAGAGGGTATATCTTGCGCTGGCTAGTCATAGTCTGTGGCCCGGAAACTCATACCATCAGCAGTCAGGCGCTTTTAGCACGAAGAAGCCGACATCGATGCTACCGCTGCGAAAGCCCCCCTCGCAGTAGCCCAGGTAATACAGCCACATACGCCGGAAGCGTTCGTCGAACCCCTGCCGCTCGATCTCCGGCCACTGTTGCAGGAAGGCCTGTCGCCAGATCTCAAGCGTTCGGGCATAGTCCTGACCAAACATCTGCTGGTGCTCCAGCTCAAATCCGGCATCGGCCACCTGCTGGCGCAGTACTTTGACGCTGGGCAGCATACCGCCGGGGAAGATATAGCGCTGGATAAAATCGGTCTGCAGGCGATAGCGATCGAAGCGCTGGTCGTCGATCGTGATGATCTGCAGCACGGCCCGCCCGCCCGGCTTCAGGCAGCGCTTCAGGGTTTCAAAGTAACCCGGCCAGTGGCTTTCCCCCACGGCTTCGAACATTTCGATGGAGGCGATCGCATCGTACTGTCCCTGAAGGTCCCGATAGTCCTGCAGCTTAAGCTGGCCGCGTTCGCTGAGGCCCGACTGCTGCAGCTGCTGTGTTGCCCACTGTAACTGCTCTTTTGACAGGGTGATTCCCTGCAGCCGGATATCGGGACGCTGCTGCAGTATATGTCTGGCAAAACCGCCCCAGCCGCAGCCGATCTCCAGCAGCCGGGCATCAGGCAGCAGCGCCAGCAGTTCGCCGATCCGGTCAAACTTGTTCTGCTGTGCTGCCAGCAGGTCCTGTTCCGGATGGCTGAACAGGGCACTGGAATAGGTCATACTCTGGTCGAGCCAGCGCCGGTAAAAGTGATTGCCCAGGTCATAATGGTAAGCGATGTTGCGCTTACTGCCCCGGCGACTGTTGGCGCGCAGGCGGTGCACAAGCCGGTCGCGCAGCCGGCCCAGGGCGCTGGCCCTGCCCAGTCCGCTGAGGGCGCGTTCATTTTCCAGCGCCCACTGCACCAGCACGGTGATGTCGGGAGAGTCCCATTCGTCGGCCATATAGCTTTCTGCCCAGCCGACCAGGCCGCCGAACAGGAAACGGCGCAGGGCGCGGTAGCTGTGCAGGCGAACCTCTGCATGCGGTTGGCTCAGATCCCCCACCTGCAATTGCTGGCCGTTGGGGAAGCTCAGGCGCAGTGAGCCTTCAGTCAACCGTGGCAATACCCGGCGCAACAGGTTCAGACACAGCTTATCCAGCCAGTGGCTGCTTTCAGGCAGGGCGTTTTGGGAAAAGTCAGCGGAGTAATCAGCGGGCTTCATCGTGAGCGTCTCCTGAGGGGGCGGCAGGGTGATCGGCGTCAGGCCGGGGTTGCAAAGGTGTTTTCTTCAGCCAGAGTCGCAGCGCTTCCCAGTGAATCGCAGCAATCACCTTCAGCGTCATCAGCGGATAGCGCAGGAACAGGCGGATCAGCTGGCGGTCGCTGAGGGGCTGCTGTGTGCCGCTAAAGCTGGCAAGCAGCAGAGGCTGGTTGTGTTCCGATTGATGAATCCTTATGGCTACCTGTTCTGCCGGGGGGCGGATTTGAAAGCTGTAATCGCACTGCATGCCGATAAACGGTGAAACATACATCGCTTTGTCGCAGCGCTGGCGCAGGGGGGGATTGTCCTCTGTTTCAGTCAGCTCGGCCGGCAACACATAGCTGTGGCGCTCACCAAAGGTATTGCTGACCTCATAGATGATAGCGCCGGGCCGGTTCTGCTGGTCGTAGCAGAACCAGACACTGAGCGGATTAAAGACATAGCCCAGAATCCGTGGGTAGCAGAGCAGTTCGATCCGTTGGCTGAACTGCTGCAGGCCGTTTTTCCGCAGCAGGGTTTCGGCGTGGTCGCGTAACCCGCCTTCCTGACCGTTACCGTAATCGCGGTCGTAAAAGGCGAACAGGTTACGACGATTATGGCCGAACAGGCGCAAGCGCTGATGCAGCTGTGGCAGCTCGTCGATATCGACACAGAGGCTGAATACCCGGTAGATAAATCGGTGCTGGCGGGGACGGTAGCGGTGGTGCATCACGCTGCCGGTATAGATTCTCGACAGGAACTGCGCCATCAGCTGGCTTCCCGGCGTAACTGGCGACGCTGTATGTTTTCCACTTGGATACGCGAATTGGGACTGTCCAGCGTCCAGGGGCGGGGAATACCGCCGAGCGCTTCTGCTACCGCCAGTCCGGACTGGATACCGTCTTCATGGAATCCGTAGCCGAAATAGGCACCACAGAACCAGGTGCGCTGTTCGCCCTGTAATTGCCACAGATGCTGCTGGGCCATGACACTGTCGAGCTTGAATGCCGGATGGTCGTAGAGGAAGCTGCGATAGATGCTGCCTGCTGCGGGCTCCTGCAGCGGATTCAGGCTGACAAAGAGGTTGTCTCCGGTAGCCAGAGGCTGCAGCCGGTTCATCCAGTAGGTCACCGATACCGAGGGCTCAGGCTGCCTGAAGTTGCCCATATAGTTCCAGCTGGCCCAGGCACTGCGTCGTAATGGCATCAGGCTTTCATCCCGGTGCAAAATGGCGCGGTTGCGTTGATAAGGGAAGCATTTAAGCAGTGCCTCCTCGCGCAGGGTCGGCTGGTCAAGCAGTGACAATGCCTGATCGGCATGGCAGGCCAGCACGACTTCATCGAAGTGCATCCGCTTACCGTAGCGGTCTTCCAGCCAGACGCCGTCGCTCTGACGCACAATTCGATTGATGTGGCTGTTCAGCTGCACCTTATCGCCCAGGATCGCGGCAATTTTATCGACGTAGTTTTTGCTGCCTCCCGGCACGGTGCGCCACTGGGGGCGATTTTTCAGCTGCACCAGGCCGTGGTTCTGGCAGAAGCGCAGAAAGGTCAGGGCCGGATAGCTGAGCATCCGGTCGACCGGCGTTGACCATATGGCAGCGCCCATCGGCACCAGGTGCTGATAGATAAAGGCATCGCTGTAGCGTTCTTTTTTGCAGTAACTGCCCCAGCGTCAGGTCGGCAAACTCCGGCTCGCTACTGTAGCGGCCGGCATTCAGGTAGAAGCGCCGGAGATCCTTCAGCAGCGTCCAGAAGCCCGGCCTGAGCAGGTTGCGCCGCTGGGCAAACAGGCCGGCGAACCCGCAACCACTGTATTCGAGCGCTCCCTGATCAAGCGAAACAGAAAACGACATATCGGTGACGGCACTATCGACATCGAGATGCTCGAAAAAGCGCACCAGGTTGGGGTAGTTCTTCGGGTTATAGACAATAAACCCGGTGTCGACATCCACCGGCTGGCCGCTGCTGTCGTCGATACGCACCGTATTGCTATGGCCGCCCAGGCGCTCATCTTTCTCAAACAGCGTGATATCGTGCACCTGGTTCAGCAACCAGGCGCAGCTGAGCCCCGAAATGCCGGAACCGACGATGGCGATCTTCTTCCTGTGGATGGCAGCGACGTTCATCTTATCTCCCTCTGAGTCATTACCGTTGCCCCTGAGATGTTGGCGGGCATAATACTTTGCTTATTTTCCATGGCTGTACGAAGCTGAACGCCAACAGGATCACAATTATTAATTCACTCACTTTGCAGTGATCCGGATGCCGCATAAGGACGTATCGATGGGTAAGGATAACAACGAGGCAGGAGACGATGTGAACAGAGTCGTCGAAAACAGCGCCCTGAAGGTGGCCAGAGAGAGTGGCGAAATGCAGCAACAATGGAGCGCTAAGCTGGTGGTACTGGGCGAGCGGAAGGATAGAGCGGTCTTCGCCGAGCTGTTCAGCCATTTTGCGCCCCGGCTTAAGTCCTATGTCATCCGCCTGGGTCTGCCGGATGCGGCGGCTGAGGAGGTGGTGCAGGAAGCGATGCTTTCTGTATGGCGTAAAGCGCATCTCTACCGGCCGGAAAAAGCGGCCGCCAGCACCTGGATCTTTACCCTGGCGAGAAACCTTTGTATCGACCGCATGCGCAAAGATCGCTATCCGATGTGTGAACTCCCGGAAGAAGAGCCCGACCCGTCGGAGCGGCATGCCGGTACGGATAGCCTGGTCGCTGACCGCATCTCGGCGGCTCTCTCACGCCTGCCGGAAGCGCAGGCGCAGGTGGTGTACCTCTCCTTTTATGAGGGCCGCAGCCACAGTGAAATTTCTGAGCGGCTGGGTGTGCCTCTGGGCAGTGTCAAATCCCGGATGCGACTGGCATTCGATAAGTTACGGGAGTTGTGGGGGGATGAAGCATGAATATCCATCACCATCTTGATGATGCAACACTGCTGAGCTATGCCGCCGGCGCTCTGCCTCAGGGCATGGCGTTACTGGTCGCTTGCCACCTCTCCTGGTGTCCGGGGTGTCGTGAGAAAATGCATCAGGCAGAAGCGCTGGGTGGTGCCTTACTGGATACCGTTGAAGAGACGGCGATGGCCGAAGATGCACTGGAGCAGATGATGGCGTTGCTGGATCAGCCTGACAGCAAGGCCCCGGTGGTGACCGAACTGAAGCGTAATCCGGCTGCACAGGACAGCGCGGTGCCCGGGCCGCTGGAACACTATATCGACCAGCCGCTGGATCGCTTATCCTGGAAGATGCTGGCACCCGGTATCCGCCACTATGATCTGGGTATCAAGGGTGAGGGCAGCTGCCGCTTACTGCGAATCGCACCGGGAACGGCGGTGATGCCGCACGGTCACAAAGGCAATGAACTGACGCTGATCCTGCGAGGTTCCTACAGCGATGAGTTTGGCCGCTTTCGCGCCGGTGACGTGGCTGATCTCGACAGCGAGGTGAATCACCAGCCGATTGCCGACAGCGGAGAGGATTGTATCTGCCTGATTGCCACGGATGCGCCGCTGCATTTCAACAGCATCGTCGGGCGACTGGTACAGCCGCTGATCGGCCTCTGAATATGGAAATGTTAACGGAGATTAAACATGGAAATGACTCATAAAATTCCGGTAGGCATCAGCGCCTGCCTCACCGGTCAGAAGGTGCGCTTCAATGGTGGACACAAGCAGTCCCGTTATTGCCTCGACGTGCTGAGTGATTGCTTTGATTTTATGCCGTTTTGTCCCGAGGTGGCGGTAGGGCTGGGAGTGCCGCGCCAGCCCATCCGGCTGGTGGGCGATGTGAAGGCACCGCGCGCCGTGGGTACTAATGATCCGTCGCTGGATGTGACCGAAGGCTTGCTGGCCCATGGCCGGCGCGTCGGCAATGAGATGGCTGAACTCTGTGGCTATGTGGTGATTAAAGGCTCACCCAGCTGCGGCTATGAGCGGGTAAAGATCTATCAGGAGAACAACTATCCGGCACCGGGTGGTGGCCGGGGACTCTTTGTACAGGGCCTGATGGAGACCAACCCGGTGCTGCCCATCGAAGAGGAGGGACGGCTGAATGATCCGGTGCTGCGGGAAAACTTTATCACCCGGGTATTTGCCTTCTACAGCTGGAAGCAGGCGGTGGAAGCTGATCCCAGCTACCACAACCTGCTGGAGTTTCATGCCTGTAACAAGTACCTGTTGATGGCCCACTCCTACGACGGCTACAAGCAGCTGGGCCGCTTTCTGGCAGAGGCGCATGAACAGCCGCTGGAAGACGCGATGGCGGAGTATATCCGCCGCTTTATGGCCTATATCGGCCAGCCGGCAGAGCGAAAGACCCATGTCAATGTACTGATGCATATGATGGGCTATATGAAGAAGGCGCTGGATTCTGAGTGCAAGCAGGAACTGCTGGAGAGTATCGAACAGTACCGCCGTGGCGAGGTTCATCTGGTGGTGCCGCTGACGATGCTGAAGCATTACCTTAAGCGGCACGGCAGCGAATATATTCTGAACCAGGCCTACCTTGATCCCCATCCTCACCAACTGGGGCTGCGTAACTACATATGAAACTGCTTTGGTTGCGAAATGACCTGCGGCTGGGTGACAACCCGGCCCTTTTTTATGCCTGCAGTACCGGCCAGCCGGTAACGGCAGTCGTGGCAGAGACGCCGGAACAGTGGGCCGTGCATGACGATGCACCGGCGAAGATCGGCTTCTGGCGCGATAATCTGGCGGCGCTGCAACCCCAGTTGGCAGCGCTGAATATACCGTTGAAGCGACTCCGGGTGGCGCGCTTCGATCAGGTCGCTGAGGCAATCGCCGGTCTGGCGGCTGAACTGGGTGCCAATGCGTTATTTTTCAACAATGAGTACCCGCTTAATGAGCAGCGCCGTGACCAGCAGGTGGCAGATATGCTGGCCGGACGTGGCATTGGCTGCCAGCGCTTCGATGGCGACCTGGTGATGCCGCCGGGTTCGGTACTGAACGGCCAGGGTGCGATGTTCAAGGTATTTACACCGTTCAGCCGTGCCTGGCGTCAACGTTACCTGCAACAGTTACCGGGCTGTCTGGGAATGCCTTCGGCTGTGCCACCCTCTCCGGTGACCTCAGATCCGTTAGCGGCCAATGACGCGAATTACCGTCGAGACCTCTGGCCTGCCAGCGAAGATGTGGCCCACCGGCGCTTACAGAATTTTGTTGCCCAGCGGGTGCAGGGCTATGGTGAGCAGCGTGACTATCCGGATATCAACGGCACTTCGCTGCTGTCGCCCTATCTCAGTTGCGGGGTGTTGTCGGTGCGTCAGTGTATTGCGGCCCTGCAGGCGGGCTGCGATGGCGATAGCTGGCTGGAGAGTCAGTGGCTGACCGAGCTGATCTGGCGTGAGTTTTACCGCCATCTGCTGCTCGCCTTTCCTGAAATGTCGAAGTTGCAGCCGTTTCGGCCTGAAGTCGAACAGCGTATCCGTTGGCGCCATGAACCCGAGCTGTTCCAGCGCTGGTGCGAGGGCGAGACCGGCTTCCCGATTGTCGATGCCGCTATGAAGCAGCTACAGCAGACCCACTGGATGCATAACCGCTTACGTATGGTAACCGCCTCATTCCTTACCAAGCTGCTGGGGGTAGACTGGCGCCTGGGTGCCGGGTTCTTTATGCGGAACCTGATCGATGGCGACTTTGCCTCAAACCTCGGTGGCTGGCAGTGGAGCGCCTCAGTCGGTGCTGATGCCGCGCCTTATTTCCGCATCTTCAGCCCGCAGCGTCAGGCTGAACGGTTTGATCCTGAAGGCCGTTTTGTCAAACGTTTCCTGCCTCAGCTGGAGCCGCTGCCGGCGAAAAAGCTCCATCTGCCGGGGGCGGGCGCTGCGGAAGGGTTACGCCCGGAAGCACTGGTCGATTACAGCGCGGCGCGCAAACGGGCGTTGCAGGAGTATCAGGACGGCGCCTGATACTGCCCCGCCTGTGGCCGGCGATAGGACTTCGTCGGCCGCATCCGGCTACAGGCGTGCCCGCTGATCAGACCGCGGCGGCCTCTTCAGCGGCAAAGACAAACACCTGCATCGCCACCTCCTCCTCGACCTCGTCGATGGTCCGCAGGCGGCTGATAATCGCTTCGCTCAGAAGGCTACCCTGAGGCAGCAGCATAATCTCATTCTGGTTAAACAGGTTGCGTGATAGCTGCATACCAGGTTCCAGCTGGTGGCTGCCAAGCATTTTCTCGTTGGCATGCAGGCTGTTTTCGCTGTTCAGGCTATCCAGTAGCGGCTTCAGGGCATTAATCACGGCCGGGTCGTAGAGCGTGCCGGCCCCTGCGGCGATGACCTCATAGGCACCGGCCGCGCTGAGCCGCTCCTCCTGCTGAATACCTTCCATATAGTTCACCAGATCCCTGATCGGACTGATGATGCGGGCGGCTGCCGGGATCTTCTGTCCCTGCGGCTGTTCTGCGGTGGCATTCTGACCATCAAACCGGGCATATTGCATTGCGATGGCGTTGGCCACCGGGACCAGGGTATCGACCGGCGTCAGCGCGGTCCGGGCGGCCAGGGGATGGCTATAGAACTGCTGGCGCTCGGTTTCGCTGAGACTGTTCCTCTGTTTGCATAACAGCTCTTCGGGCAGGCCCAGCATGCCGAGCTCATGCAGCATCCCGGTGAGATAACAGTGCTGGGTCAGTTCCTTGTCCAGTTTCAGCTGGGTGGCAAGCTTCGCTGCCGTATCGGCGATCATCTGCGTACGTTTACCGCCCAGGTATGGGTTCAGGCTGATCAGGTTGTAAAAGGTGCGGATACTGGCGCGATAACTTTCATTGATCCGGCTGGCCGTTCTCTTCAGTTTACTGTGGGCCAGCTGGATCTGTTCGGTACGCAGCCTGACCTTCTCTTCCAGTCCCTTGTTCATCTCCTGAAGCTGGGCATTCTGCTTCTGGGTCAGGCTATTGAGGCGCTCATTTTCACTGCGCAGTTTCATGAGCGAGAAGGCTTTATCCACCTTCAGCAGCAGGTCCTGGTTGTCCCATGGCTTATTGATGTAGTGCTCAATACGGCCCTGATTGATCGCCTGAACGGTGCTTTCCATATCGGCATAACCGGTCAGCAGGAAGCGGCAGGTCTGGGGATACATTTCGGCAACCTGTTGCAGAAATTCGGCGCCCGACATCTCCGGCATGCGCATATCGGAGATAACCACGGCGATATCGGAGTTGTCGGCAAGGGCTTCCAGCCCGGCATGACCGCCCTGTGCAATCACCACTTTATGGCCGGCGCCGCGCAGTAAGCGGCGCAGGGCAGACAGAATACTGTGTTCATCATCAACGCAGAGGATAGCGGCTTGTGGTGTTGGCTGACTGGTCTGGGCTGTGCTGGTGGCTTCCATGGCGGCTCCGGATCCTTAAATATCAGTAATTGCATCTGAATGCCGGACCGGCCCTCGCGCGGCGTCCGTATCTAAAGCTATAGCATAGATGCTGAAATTGTCACAATTGTCGCGTTTGACCTATTTGTCATTACTGCTATACCTAAAGCTTCGGGATTCAGATCTCTTTCATGCCGCTTGGAACTGACTTTCTGCTCAGATACAGGCTTTACAGAGGATAGATCTGATCGCTCAGTTTCGGGAGACGAATATGACATCAGCGCGTACCTACAGCAGTGGCGACGTCGCTAAAATCTGTGATGTTAACCAGCGTACGGTGATTCGCTGGATCGATCGGGGCGAGTTAATTGGCTTCAAACTGCCCGGCAGGGGCAACAACCGTATTACCTCCGAAGAACTGTTTCGCTTTCTGCAACGTAACGGCATGCCGCTTCCGCCTGAGCTTCAGCCGGCAGAGCGGCGAGTTCTGATCGTGGATGATGATAAGAACGTCGCGCTGGCGCTTCAGCGCGTTCTCAGGCGGATTGGCTATCATACAAGGGTTGCAGATGATGGATTCAGGACCGGGGCCTTGCTAGGCGCCTACCAGCCTGATCTGATCACGCTGGACTTGAGTATGCCGGGGCTGGATGGCTTCGATGTAATACGCTTTATACGTCACCATGAGAGTTACCGGCATATCCGCATTCTGGTTATTTCCGGTCTGGATGATATTCAGTTGCAACGGGCACGCGAGTCAGGCGCCGACGCCTGCTTGCCTAAACCATTTGATAATCAGGAGCTTGCCGATCAGGTCTGTGCGCTGACGGCGAGATCCTGAGCGCTGTCAGCCACCGCGCTGGCAGAACCGATAATAATTACACCGCAAGGGCGATATCATGGAACGAGTTCTGCTTCTGGTGGATGATGAACCGATGATCCTGAAAGCGTTACAACGGGTATTTCGCCGTTCAGGATACAAAGTAGTAACCGCAGAAAGCGGTGCCAGGGCACTTGAAGTGATGGCATCGCAACCGGTCGCCGTTGTCCTGTCGGACTTCCGGATGCCGAATATGAACGGCGCTGAACTGATGTCGAAGATCCGCAGGGACTATGCCGACACCGTACGTATGATATTAAGCGGCTATGCCGACCTTGATTCGATTATGCAGGCGATCAACAGCGGTGCTGTGTATAAGTTTCTGGCCAAACCCTTCGACGAGGCGGAACTAAGGTCCGCCGTGGAAGAGGCGTTTAACCTCTGGGCCGAGAACAGCCGCCTCAATACCTATCGCGAATTCGCCAACACCACCACCGATGCCATGATCCGGCTGGATGCCGAACACCGCATCGTGCTGGCGAATCCCGCAGCTGGCGATTTGATCGGTGATGATAGCCGCACTTTGCAGGGACATCTGCTAAGCAACTGGTTTCTTAATGCCGACGACCTCCTGTCCCGGGAAGGCCTGCTCGACGGCGATATGCTCTCTTTCCAGCGGCCGGATGGTTCCCTGCTACAGGCGTTCTATACCGCGATGCCGGGCGGTTGCCAGCTAACACTGGCGCTGGCACCGCTGAATACACCGGTACATAACGCTATGGGGGTCAGTAATCTGATGACCCGCGATCAGATGATGGGATTTCTCGATCAGCAGCTTGAAAGTGCTGTCGACAAGGCGGCCCTCTTCTATCTGGATATTCACAACTTCACCCAGATCAATCACAGCTTTGGCTATCGCTCTGCCGATCAGCTGCTGAAGGTGGTGGCCGATACGCTGATGGATCAGCTGGGTCAGGAAGACCGGCTGGCCTATATGGGCGGGGATGAATTTCTGTTGTTCAAGCCCGGAATCTCACTCAGCCATCAGGGACGGGACCTGATCACCCGCATACTGCAGCCGTTCGAGGCGATCATTCGCTGGGATGACAATGAGTGTTACCTGCGCTTTAACGCCGGATATGCGCTGGCGCCGGAGGATGGCGATACGCCGGAGGAGCTGGTGCGCAATGCGCAACTGGCCCTGAAAAGCGCCAAGGCCAGCGGTCGCAACTATTGCCCGCGTTACCAGACCGCGATGAACCTGCCGGGGCGAGAGATGCTGGAACTGCAGAACGGCCTGTTCCGCGCGCTTGAGCGGGATGAGCTGAGGGTCTATTACCAGAGCAAGGTCGATCTGAAAACCGGGTATATCGAAGGTGCCGAAGCGCTGTTGCGCTGGGATCGCTCGCAGCAGGGGGTGGTGTCCCCGGCCGTGTTTATCCCGTTGGCTGAGGACTCCGGACTGATCAACCCTATTGGTGAATGGGTATTACAAAGCTCGGTATCCCAGTCCCGCATCTGGCATATGGAAGGCTTGCCGGGATTCCGGCTGGCGGTCAACCTGTCTTCGGTGCAGTTGCAGCATCCGGGTATAGTCGATGCCATTACCAACATACTCAACCTCAGCGGCATGCCGCCGGAGTATCTGCAGCTGGAGATTACCGAGTCGGTGTTTCTCGGCGATGTCGAGGCCTGCAAGCGGTTACTGGAGACACTGAAAGGTCTGGGAATAAGCCTGGCGATTGATGACTTCGGGACCGGATACTCTTCATTTAACTATCTGCGGGATCTGCCGGTGGATGTGCTGAAAATAGACCGCTCTTTTGTAACCGGAATAGAGCAGGATAAGGAACGCCTCAGTCTGGTCTCCAGCATGATCCGGATGGGACATGACCTCGGTATGAAGGTTGTGGCTGAGGGCATCGAAAATGAACAGCAGTTGCAGTACCTGGCCGAGGCGGGCTGTGATCTCGGCCAGGGATTTCTCTTCAGTCCGCCGGTTCCGGCCGATTGTTTCCGGCGACAGCTGGAGCAGCAAACCTATCCGGTCCGCTTCAGGACAGAACCCAGGCCGTTGGCAGAGGCAGAGCAGTGAAGATTCTATTTATTGATGACGAAATTAATATCCTCAATTCGCTGCGCCGCCTGATGAGGCGATACCGGCAGGACTGGGAGTGCGAGTTCTGTAATGACCCGTTTCAGGCGGTCGAGTTGTTTACGCAGCAATCCTATGATCTGATCGTCAGCGATATGCGGATGCCGGGCATGAACGGCAGCAAGGTGCTGGCAGAAGCGAGCCGGCTGCAACCCGGCAGTATCCGGGTCATATTGTCAGGTTATTCCGAGCAGGACAGCTTTATCGAGGCCAGTAAGTGGTGTCATATTTTCATGCCCAAGCCCTATGACGAGGAGAGTATTCAGAGCCTGCTGAAGCGGGCGCGGGTGTTGAAAGAGATGCATCTGGAGCAGAGCGAAAAGCAGCGGCTGGGAGGCCTGTCCGAGCTGCCGGTGTTGCCGGAAATCTATCAGGAGGTAGACCTGCTGCTGGGACAGGAGGATTTCAGCGCAGCGCAGCTGGGGGCTCTGATTACCCGTGAGCCGGTGATGCTGGCGAAGATCATCCAGCTGGCAAACTCGGCTTTTTTCGCCCTGCCGGAGCCGGTTGCCAGCGCCGAAGAGGCCGTGGTCGCGCTGGGGACTGATGTCATTCGCGGTCTGGTGCTGAATCTCGGTCTGTTGAAATCCAACCGTCTGATTGACGAAAGCAGTCATCGGTTATTTCTGAATCGCAGCCTTGAGATCGCTGCGATGGCGATGCAGGTCGCCGATGTTGCAGGTGGAGGGCGTGCAGAGCGCGAAGCGGTGTTTAATGCCGGAATGCTGAATTGTCTCGGGAAGCTGGTGCTACTCTGTGAAGCCTCAATGGATACAGAGCAGATGCGTCATTATGTCAACCTGGCAGGGCAGCCACAGCGGATCTACGAAACGGAGCGTGGTTTATGTCACAGCAACGATGTGACGGCCTATCTGTTGCGTCTCTGGAGCTTTCCGGAGGGCCTGATCCGGCTGGTGACCGGAGAGGGTCTGGAGCAGGACAACCTGAGCCGCAATGCGCCTGCACTCTGGCTGCATTGCGCCATTGCATTCAGCCAGCCAGAGCCGCGCCCGATTGATTGCCTGTTCAGCGAAGGCTGGTTATCCCCGGCACTGAGTGACGGGGCGTTGCGAGCCGATATCGTCGAATGGTACGACCAGCTCGTTATCCAGCCGGCCTGAAGTCAGGCCTGTTCCTCAATCAGGTGATAGCCGGACAGCCAGTTGCGGGCCAGCAGGTCGGGCAGGTGGCAGCTGATATCCAGTGACTGCTGGGCCATCTCGCCCAGACTGTAGCCTTTCAGCAGGGCACCCAGAACTGCCGCCAGCGTATCATTGATCTGTTCGATGCGGGTGGCGTTTTCGTAGCGGTAGATGCAGACCCACTGCTGACAGCCGCGCGCTTCCAGGGGCTTATCCGGTACGCCGTTCTCAGCCTGAAGAAACTCCATCACCGGCCAGATACAGTACATCAGCCGCAGATTGCGACAGACATCAAAGGCCAGCATCGGGCTGAGTATCTCCGGCAGCGCAGCCAGTTGCTCGGTATCCAGCGGCCTGTCTTCCGGTGAGTGGCGACAGCTGTAGAGGTGCCACTCCATCAGGCTGAGTTCCGGCAGCATCTTCAGACTGTCCAGTTCAGGGTGTTCCTGGCACAGCTGTACCATCAGCATCGGAAAGCGGTCGCCGAAATGCATCAGGTCGTCCGTCTCGCTGCCGAAGCGCTGGGAATAAGTGACACATAGCTGATCAAAGAAGCTGTCGCCCAGTAACGCCTTGCTGGCCGGATAGAGCGACGCCAGGGCACCTTTTTGCAGGCGCAGGTTCTGCTCGCGGCAGATGCCGAGACACTCGGCCGGTTCCATATGCAGGCTGCCGATCTCGCTGCTGAGTTCGGGATGGGGTTTGCCGTTTATCTCGTCCAGCAGTGCCTGTTCGATCTGTTGCAACATAGTCATCGGCTTGCCCTCATCTTGCGCTGACGGCCCACCATCAGCTGTTCCAGCATATGTACTTCCTGCACCAGGGTATGCAACAGCGGCAGGTTGTAATCCCATTCCAGCGCCACCGGGACCGGACCGAACTGTTCCAGCGCGGCTTCATACAGCGCCAGTACGGCATCCTGCGGCTTACAGTCGCGGCTGGCGGTGAGGTAGCGCGAGCAATCGGTGAAACCACTGAGGTGAATCTGCCTTATCCGGCTGGCAGGCAGCTGGTCGAAGCAGTCCAGCGCATTGCGCCCGAGGTTGTACTGGTTGATGTAGCTGTTGCTGAGATCCAGTATCAGCAAGCAATCGGCGCGTTGCGCCAGTGCGGCCATAAACTCACCCTCGCTCAGGGTACTGTGGGTATAGCGGAAGTAGCAGGCCGGGTTTTTCAGCAGTATCTGTTGGCCGAGATAGTCCTGCACTTCCTGTATCCGCGGTACCAGATGATCCAGCGCTTCTTCAGTCAGCGGCAGTGGCAGCAGGGTCTGGCTGAACTGGCCGTCCAGCGAACTGAAGGCGATATGATCAGAGATACAGCTGCTCTCCAGCCGGATGGCCAGCTGCTTCAGCTGCTTCAGGTAGCGGTAGTTGAGCGGTTCGGCAGATCCGAGAGACATACGGCTGCCGTGCAGGCTGAGGGGGCTGAAGCAGCGGATCTGCTCCAGCAGTCTCATCTCCGGACCGAGCATATCCACATGCAGGTCACTGAGAATCTCCAGCCAGCTGAGGCCGGGTTTATGTTGCAGAAAGTCCCTGTAGTGCCCCTGGCGCAGGCCGAGTCCTGCGCCAGCCAGTGTCCACTGGTTATAGTTCTGTATCGGCGTGGTCCGGTCCGACATATCAACACCTCCCCCGACTTGACTGTTTCGGTTGTGAGGTGCCGTCTGACTGGCTTTGGTCCTCCTCCCTGTACTGGCCTCAGGAAACTGCTGCGGGACACTGCGAATAAGTCTATTCGGGTCTCTGAATGTCAGGCAGAGCGCTTCGGAGGCTTATTCGCAGGTTCCCCTCGTATACTGCTATAGCAATATACGGCAGATATGATTTAGCTTAGAACATAATCTCCCGCCAACGAGCGCCTGAAAGTGCGCGGCATACAGTTCTGGCGGGCACGGCCGATATATCATAAAAATTACCTAAGGAACCTGCCGCGGGTTGATGAGTGAACGTTCGCAGGTGACCTGAAGATCAGGACGAATGGTGAGGGAGTCGATCTATGAAAATGACCTGGGAAGCCCTTCTCAGTACCAAACGTTACGGCCATAAGGCGCTGCCACCCCAGGAGGTGGGGCGTAGCCACTTCCATAAAGACCATGACCGCATCATCTTCTGCAGTGCGTTTCGCCGCCTGGGAAGGAAAACCCAGGTTCATCCGCTGGCACTGAACGACCATATCCATACCCGCCTGACTCACTCGGTTGAAGTTGGCAGTGTGGGACGCAGCCTGGGCATCCGGGTGGGTGAGCTGCTGGCGGATGAACTGCCGGGCTGGATCACCGCCGCCGATCTGGGAATGATCGTGCAGTCGGCCTGCCTGGCCCACGATATCGGTAACCCGCCGTTTGGTCATGCCGGTGAATACGCCATTCGTGACTGGTTCCGCCATCGCCTCAACGGCCCCCTGCTGGAGGGACTGAGTGAGATCGAAATCAAAGACCTGCAAACCTTTGAAGGTAATGCACAGGGATTTCGGGTGGTGACCTGTATCGAAAATAACCTCTTCGATGGCGGCCTGCGCCTGACCTATCCGACGCTCGGCACGCTGCTGAAATACCCCTGGACGGTTAAGGACGCCACGGCCAAGGGCAAGTTCAGCTGCTATCAGGCGGAAATTCCTATACTCAATGAGCTGGCCCGCGAGCTTGGGCTGGTGCCGCAGGATACTGACCGCTGGTGCCGCCACCCCCTCAGCTGGCTGCTGGAGGCGGCGGATGATATCTGTTACGCCATCCTTGATCTGGAAGATGCCATTGAGCTGAACATCCTGACGTTTGAGGAGGTCAGGCCTATCCTGCTGGAGCTGTGTGGCGATCAGGCCCATGAAGCCGAGTTGCTCAGCAGCGAAGTCTCGGCGCGACGTAAGATCTCGGCCTTGCGCGGCAAGGCGATGGAATCGATGGTGAACTCGGCGGTTGCCGCCTTTATGGATCATCGCGATGCGATTATGCGTGGTATCTATGCCGGAGAACTGCTGGCCGACGGTGACCCGGGCGTCCGTGACGGCCTGCATAAGGCCAAGACCCTGGCGCAGCAGCGGGTGTTTCCGGACAACCGCAAGGCCGAGCTGGAAGTCGGCGCTTACACCACGCTGGGTATCCTGCTGGAGCAGTTCTGTATGGCGGTCCATGAAAATCACACTAAGGGCGGTGTCGATCTCAGCTATCGCACCCAGAAGATCAAGAGCCTGATGGGCGTCCATGCGCCGCCGTCCGAGATGCCGTTGTACAACGCTTATATGCGGGCGCTCGATTTCATCAGCGGGATGACCGACAATTACGCCTCATATCTGGCGCGTCAGATCGGCGGCCTGGGATAAATTAGTCAGCTTAAGCGCAGGAGTAGTCGATGGCTTCAATGAAAGACCAGTTACGGGGACTGGTGTACTCAACCGAACATGGCCGTACCTGTCCACAGTGCGAGCAACCGGAAGACAGCTGTATCTGTGACCAGCTGCAGGATCAGGCCCGCCTGGAAACGCTGGACGGCATAGTGCGCATTCGCCGCGAAACATCCGGCCGCAAGGGCAAAGGTGTGACTACACTGAGTGGTATCCCGTTGTCTGAGCCGGAACTGAAAGCACTGGCGAAGAAGCTGAAAAAGGTCTGTGGTACCGGTGGCGCACTGAAAGAGGGTGTGATCGAGATACAGGGCGATCACCGGGATAAACTGAAGCTGGCACTGGAAAAGGAAGGCTTCAAGGTGAAACTGGCGGGCGGCTGATATGGCTAAAAAGAAGGCCTGCCGGGTCTGCCTGATACTGCGTTTTATCGCCCTGTTCGGCGTGGTGGTGGCCGTTTTCGTAGCCAATGGGTTATTTGAATTCTTGAATTAAAGTCAGAGGATCTGATCAGCGTTAAAGGGAGTTACCGTTGTAGAGGGTAGCTGAATGAAGACACTGTTAGGCGGGCTGGGGCTGTTCCTGCTGATCCATATGCTGCCACAGGTGCGGCCATTACGTTATTGGCTGCGTCTGCGTATCGGCAACGAACGCTATCTGGCGTTCTTTAGTTTTTTCACCCTGATTGCGCTGATGCTGGTGGGGATCGGCTATTCACAGACCGAAGTCCAGCTGCTCTGGCAGCGACCGCAATGGACATCGTTGCTGACACTGGTGTTGATGCCGTTCTCTCTGGCGCTGATCCTGGCCGCTTTTCAGCGCTGTAATCTGAAACGCCTGACCCTGCACCCGATGATGTGGGGTATCAGCCTCTGGGCACTGGCCCATCTGATCAGCAACGGTTCGCAGCGCTCGCTGATACTGTTCGGCACTTTGGGCTGTTTCGCCCTCTACAAGCAGTGGGTTCTGCGTCGACGCTGGCCTGAGCTGAAGTTTGCCCGCGCCCCGTTGTGGCGCGACCTGAGTCTGGCTCTGCAGGCTCTGCTGCTGACCTACCTGATGCTGCAGATACACCCCTGGCTGTTCGGGGTGGCGGCACTCTGAGCATCAGCCCAATAGTACGGTCAGCCCGATAGCCTCCATATCGATGATGACGGCCTGATCGCGGGTTACCCTTAGCGCCGTCACACTTTCAGTATCCCGTCCGGCTAGTATCAGTCCGGACCGGTATCGCCGGCCGTAGTGGCCGCCCCGCAACCGCAACGGTTTCAGGCGAAGCTGTTCTGAATAAGTCCGATAATACTGGTCAGTACCAGAACCGAGCCGATCACCCGGTAGAACAGCGGCGACTCTGCTGCCACGATGCGGGCGTGGAAGCGCATGCCGATCAGGTGGCCGATTGCGGCACAGGGCAGCAGCCAGAGGTGATGGATCAGCTGCAGGTCCACCCCGGCAATGATGAATGACGCCATCTTGATCACCACCAGAATAAACCAGAGCACAAACAGCGTATCCCGTAGCTGATGCTTGGCCACATGGGAGGCATAGACGGCGACAATCAGCGGCGCCCCGATCAGCGAGGTTCCGCTGACATAGCCGCCGAGCATCAAAAACAGGGTATCCAGCCATTTATTGTTACTGCGAAACGGCTTATTGAGGATATAGGAGGTGGCATACACCATCACAATGCAGAAGATAATGCCGCTCATCAGTTCGGCGGGCAGGGTTAACAGTCCCAGTACGCCAACCAGTTTCGGGACAATCATCACACCCAGTGAGTACTTCAGGTACGCCCAGTCGATACTGCTCTCGACACCCGGCTGGTTCCGTCGCCGGGCCTGCCAGTTTTTGAGTTGTTCCGGCCCGGTGATAATCAGCGAAAATACCAGCAGGTGCATGCCGATCAGAGGCAGAAACAGCAGCGGGTCATTATTAATCAGCAGCAAAAACGGCAGTGACAGTACCGCTCCGCCAAAGCCGAGGCCTGCGCGGACGAAGCCGCTCCAGATAAAAATCAGGCCGATTAAAGCATATTGTGACCACAGCAGTTCGTTCACGAGAGTTCCCTGAAAGTGAATTAGACGATGTAGAAGGAGGGCATGGGACTTTACTCCCGCTGCCGGCTGGCTGCAATCCGTGGCGCACAGCTGGCACAGCCGAACGAAGTTTCTCAGGTGTGATTAAGCGCCGGGCAGATACCCGGGGCCGATGCTCAGACTGATCGTCGGCATCGCCGCCCGCTGATCGATTCAGTCGCCGCCACAACCTCCGCCGCCGCAACCGCTGTCACTGCCGCTATCGCTGCTACAGCCCCCGCCACAGCCGGAACTGCAACCAATATGGGTTGCGCAGTAGTTGTTATCGCTGCGTTTGCCGAGGCAATCGAGAGAGTAGTGAAAGCCGTCCGGTATCAGCAGCAGGGCATCCAGCGCGAACAGCAAGGGCAGGCTGGAGGGTTTATGGGGATCGATCCCTTCCCTCAGGCAGGCGATGCGCCAGGCGCGTTTAATGCCCTGCTGGGCTGAGGTGCGGGCCTGCATCGCTTCGGCCGGGGTATGGTGCAGGAAGCGTCCCAGTCCCTTGCGGCAGAACTGATCGTATTCGCGGGTAAAGAGAATAAACTCATGCCAGACCAGATCCACCGCCTGAGACGGCATAGCGATCATCCGGCCCCGGGCTTCGCGACAGATCTGGAAATACTCGCGCAGGGACTGTAGCACCAGATCCTGCTGAGCCGGCGTCAGGTGGGGGTAAGTGGTGGCCAGTCGTTGCTGCAGTCGGGCACGGAAGGCATAGTCCTCAATAAATGCCTGCCGTGCCTTGTTTTGTCGCTTGCGCCAGCCAGCCACCAGTGCAACGGTTGCGACCAGGGTGGTGGCTGCCTCAAGCCAGTACTCGGCCAGCATCGCTCAGTCCGGCTTATAGCGAGCGGCGCTGATAATGCTGATCAGGTGCACCACGGCCGCGATAATCGCCGGGAAGATCAGCCAGTACATGGCATAGCCGCCGGCGGTAATGACGAAAAACAGGATCGCCGCCAGCAGCCGTCCCTGAATCAGCTGGCCAAGCCCGGGAATAAACACATTACATAAAGCGGCAATGACATTACCGGCACTACCTTGTTGACTCATATTTAAACTCCGTAGAAATAGTTGCCGGCACCGTAAGCGATAAACAGGCTTACCAGCAAAAGAATGTTCAGTTTCAGTCCGCGCAGTAACAGCAGGCCCAGCAACACGATAGCGAAGTCCTGAGCACTGCTGACGGCAGTGGCAAATACCGGCTGGTAAAGCGCACTGATCAGCAGGCCGACCACTGCAGCATTCACCCCTTTAATCGCCGCCGCGATACGGGGCTTCTGGTTCAGGCTGACCCAGCTGTCATGAAAGGCGATCAGCAACAGGAATCCGGGCAGGAAGATCGCCAGTGTCGCCAGCAAGGCTCCCAGGAAAGGGGATTGCTGCCACATCTCGGCCCCCAGGAATGAGGCCAGGGTAAACATCGGCCCCGGTACGGCCTGTGCGGCGGAGTAGCCCAGCAGGAAGCGGTCGGTGTCAATGCTGTCGCCGACCAGTTCCTGCAACAGGGGCAGCACCACATGGCCGCCACCAAACACCAGAGAGCCACTGGTATAGAAGGCCTGAAACAGCTCAAGCAGCGGCTGGCTGAAGGCCAGCGGAACCAGGCCGCAGATCAGGAACAGTATCGCCGCGCCCTTGCGCGGCCTGACCACCGAGGCGGGTGACGCCGGTGCCGGGTCATAGCCGGCCTGACTGCCGATCAGTGCGGCCAGCAGCAGGATGATCATCTGGCTGGCGATTCCGGGGATCAGCAGCAGTACCGCGGCGGTGACCACCGCGACGCAGGCGCTCCAGCGCTGCTGGCAGAAATTGCTGAACATGCCGTAGGCCGCATCGGCGACCACCACCACCGCCAGTAGCTTCAGGGCGTGGATAATACCGTCGGTAACGGCCGAGGGCTGCTGCAGCAACAGGCTGGTGGCCAGCAGATACATCAGCAGGAAGGAGGGCAGGGTAAAGCCGATAAAGGCGCTCATGCCACCCAGGACACCGGCCCGGCGCATACCGACGGCAAAGCCAACCTGGCTGGAGCCGGGCCCGGGCAGGAACTGACTCAGGGCGACCAGACCGGCATAGGATGAATCGTCCAGCCAGCGGTGTTTTTCAACAAAGTACTTACGGAAATAGCCGATATGGGCGGCCGGTCCGCCAAAGCTGACAAAGCCCAGGCTGAAGAAACGCAGGAAAATTTCGACCAGTGCAGCCGGTGTCGCTTTCATTGCAGATAGGTCCTTCTGAAACAACTTTTTAAAAGTAATCAGCTTTCAGGTTTATACCAGATCTGTATGAAGCTCGTATAGCGGGGAATGCGCCTATAAAAAAGCCGCACCAGGACGGGCCCGGTGCGGCGCAATGTTCTGTTGAACAGGGAAAACTGCCAGCGATTTTACTCGGATTCGACCAGCTGTTCAGCTAGCTTAAGGTCTAGGGTCGCTTTCAGTAACTTGTAAAGACGGATAGAGGCATCTATCTCATCCTTGCGGTTTGTCAGGCTTTCGATGTTCAGGCCCAGCGGGATGCCGAGGGAGATAACGGCTTCCAGAATCTGGTCCAGGCTGTTACGGCAGACCCGGATCGACTCAGCCAGCGGGTCCTGCGCATCCAGGATACGGTAACGGGTGGCGACCGGGATGGAGATCCCCAGCCACTCCATAAACTCCAGCGTCTTGGCGCTGCCGCAAGGGGTGAAGGTAAGGATCACCCGCTTCGGTGCTTCACCTTTTTCTCGGCACTCACGGGCGTAGCTGCTCAGCAGGTCGATAGTCGCCTGCGGGTTGTATACCGCCTGGGAAACGAAGAAGTCACAGCCCTGTTCGACCTTACGTGACAGGCGCTGATGCTCATCGCCTTTGACCGCGTGGCGCTCAGCGATAGTCACCCCACCAAGGTGGAAGGGCTGTTGGTGCTCGGCCAGCACATCGTAGGCATCATTCAGGCTCAGCTTGATATCGCCGTCCGATGACGGGCTGCCGACCATCACGATGTCGCGCACGCCGTAGGTATACCAGGCTTCGCTCAGCCATTCGTTGAAGTCTTCGCGGTTACGCTGTGAGACGCTCTTATAGGTGATAACCGGCGTATTGGACTTATCACGCAGCAGTCGGGAATACATTCGTGGATCGTGAGTATGCGCAAACGGAAACGGCCGTGGTGAATCAATACGGCTGCTCTCATCCTGAATGTCATAGACGATCAGGCCGTCATAATCGAGCTGTCCCAGGCGGGCCAGCAGCTTGTCGGCGATTTCGTTAACCTGCGCCATTTCAGTGCTTTTCTTCGGTGGACAAGTACCAATGAAGTAAACACCCCGGGTTGGGTCAGCGAATTTTTCTCTCAGATCCTGGTTCATGATTCTATGCAATGTGGTTTTGTCGTTTTAATTGCTATGCATTCTAACAATTAACTCTATTCATGTGATTAAGTTATAAGTTGAAAGTTTTTGCAGTTAAGGTGAGTGATTCTAATAAGCCTTCTGCGACAGTCCCTGTATCAGGATAGTTGAGTCGCTCTCACGCAGGCCCTAAAGTAACTTTAAATACGAGATGGGAGAGAGACAGTGACCGAACGTGGTTTTGACCTGGCGGCTGCCAGCAAGCAGATAGAGCAGGGCAGTGGCGAGGGCATTCCGCCACTGGAAAAGTGGAACCCGGACTTCTGCGGCGATATCGATATGCGTATCGCCCGGGATGGCAGCTGGTACTACAACGGCACCCCGATTGGCCGCCCGGCGATGGTGAAGATGTTCTCCCGGGTGCTGTGGCAGGAGGAGGGCCGGTTTTTCCTTAAGACACCGGTAGAGAAAGTCGGGATCGAAGTGGAGGATGCGCCATTCCTGTTTATCAGTGTGGAGCAGCGTGAGGGCGAGTCGGGCCGCGAACTGCTGTTCCGCAGTAAAACCGATGATGTGGTGGTGGCCGGGCCAGCCCATCCGCTGCGGGTTGAGGTCGATGCGCACAGTGGTGAGCCCTCTCCTTACCTGATGGTGCGCTTTGGGATGGAGGGGCTGATCGGCCGCTCACTGTTCTATCAGCTGGTGGAGATGGCTGAGGAGCGGGAAGTGGAGGGTGTCAGCCATCTGATGCTACAAAGTCAGGGCGAGTGGTTTAGCCTGGGCACACTGTAATTCGCCGGCAGAAAACCCATTCAAAAATTTGATGTCTATGCTTAGCAGAGACCGGTTTATGGATGGATGGGCATGGCGAAGCGATCGCTTGAAGTGTTGCTGGTGGATGATGACGTTGCCGTATTGAATGCGCTGGAACGTGTCTTGCGTGCCCTGCCATTACGGATAACCCGCTTCTCGGACCCCCGTGAGGCCCTGGCCCGATGCCGGCAACAGCAGTTTCAGGTGGTGCTGTCTGACCAGCGGATGCCCTGGATGCAGGGTACCGAACTGTTGCAGGAGATCGCCAGGCTGCAACCTGATAGCACCCGCTTAATCCTCAGTGGCTATGCTGATTTCGACCAGATTATCGCGGCCTTCAATCAGGGCACCATTCAGCAGTTCCTGCAAAAGCCCTGGGATGATCAGCAACTGATAAGCCTGCTCAATAAACTTTGTAGTGAGCGGCTGCCCTCGTCCAGCGAGGAAGAGGCTCAGCTGTTCAACGGCATGCTGAGCGGCGACGCGGTGATGCAGAACCTGTTTTGCCAGATTCCCCGGATTGCGTTGGCAAATGCCCCGGTATTTATCCACGGTGAGACCGGCACCGGTAAAGAGCTTGTGGCACGGGCGATCCATGCCGAAAGCACCCGTTCTGAAGGGCCCTTTGTCGCCGTCAATTGCGCCAACTTCAGTGAGCAACTGATGGAGGCCGAGCTGTTTGGCCATAAGAAAGGTGCTTTTACCAGCGCCACTGCCGATCGTGACGGGCTGCTTAGCGAAGCCGATGGCGGTACCCTGTTTCTGGATGAGGTAACAACCTTGCCGATGCCGCTGCAGGCCAAGCTGCTACGGGTTCTGCAGGAGCGAAACTTCCGTCCGGTTGGCAGTAACCGGGTTGTCAGCTTTGATGCCCAGATCGTCTCGGCCTCGTCCACCGCACTGGCCGAGGCGGTGGCGCAGGGAAACTTTCGTTCCGACCTGCAGTATCGCCTGGGGGTCTTGCCCCTGCAGTTGCCGCCACTCTGTCAGCGCGGAGATGATCCGGTACGCCTACTGATGCTCTTCCTGCAACAGCTGGATCCAAAGCGGCAGTTCCGCCTCAGCGAAGGGATGGCAGCTTGTCTGCTGCAACACCGATGGCCCGGTAACGTGCGGGAACTCTACAATCTGGCTCAATACCTCTGTGCTATGACGGATTCTGAATTGCTGCAGCGGCATATGCTGCCGGAGTACTGGAGCCAGGACGTTATCGCAGCCGATGCCGTCAGCGGGCTGCCACATAAGATTCAGCTGGATCTGCAGAAGCTGGAAGCAGAACAGCTGGAGGCGTTACTTAACGAGCATGAAAATAACCGCAGTGCCCTGGCGCGGACGCTGGGCGTGAGCCGTATGAGCCTGTGGCGCCGGATGAAAGCACTGCAGCTTTCCTGAAACCGGTGACCGCCTGTTTCCTCATTGAATCACTTCTTTAAATACCTGTAACAGTAGTGTGACAGCTGTAACAGCTGATACAGGTAAAGGCTGTAACAGCACCTGTTCCTTTTTCTGTCATATTTTTGTAACTCATTGAATATTAATATCTTAATCAGACTGGCACGTAATCTGTATTAAGTAATATGCCTCAGTCGGAAATAAAACTGGCAGTCAGGATACAACCCTTAGTGAGGGCAAAGCGGGAGTATCTGATATCTGTCACCGGTTGCCGTAACGTCACGTCGGGACGACACAGACAACCACATCCCACCTCTGAGACGGCGGCTATTGTTTTCGTCTGGGGCGCCAGAATGCAATGCTCGCCGGGGACAGAAGCCCCGTTGAGCTGCCACCGGGAGGTGAATTGGTAAGGCTACGAGCTGCTGCTACGGAGAGGATTCAGGGAGGCGTCAGCCAGGGAGCGGCTGTTCAGCAGGGATGCTGTGATCGGGAGCTAAAGCAAAGGAAATTCTCAGTGAATAACGGGCCGAGGGACACGCCCGGCACAGGGATGTGCCCAGACCTAAATCTGTCGTTTGCTTAACCCGTGCCCATCGCCTGGGCTGGCTCAGGCCAGCCGGGCACGGTCTCCATTCTTCTTTTCTTGCCGGATTTCGTGCCAGGTCGTCACAGGGAGGTGACACCGCTTTTTCATTCCTCTGCTCCAGCCTTCAGGTTTCAATCCGCTGAAAATAAAAAACCGCCCGAAGGCGGTGGAAGGGCTTGCTTCATTGACGCAATTCAGCGGCGTTCAGGCGCAGATTTCGACCTGCTGATCCTTCAGGCGTACCGGCCATGTCTGCAGTGTAATGTCCTCTTCCAGGCACTCACCGCTCTGCAGGTCGTAATGTTGCTTATACAGTGGTGATGCGACCACCAACTTACCCTGCAGGTCGCCGACGATACCGCGGGCGATGACGTTGGCTTTGGCGATAGGGTCATGGTTACTGACCGCGAACACCTCGTTGTCCTGCCCCGGCAGGTAGAACAGGGCGATCTGCTCGCCGTTATGCAGGGCGGCAACGCCAGAGTCCGGTACCAGATCGTTCAGGTCGCAGAGGGGTTTCCAGTCAAGCTTTGCTTTGGTTGTCATTTTTTCTCTCCCAATCTGAAGGTGCGATGAGTTATGCCGGACGTGGCTGGCTGCGTTCCTGAATCATGACGATCTGGCTATCGGCGCTGTCATCATTGACGAAGGTGCGGAAGCGTTTCAGTTTTTCCGGATCTTCCAGGGTGGCTTTCCACTCACACTGATAAGTGCCCACGACCTGGGCCATCTGCTGTTCCAGTTCGGCGCTGATCTCCAGCTTGTCGTCGATCACCACTTCGCGCAGGTAGTCGAGGCCGCCTTCCAGGTTGTCCATCCATACCGAGGTACGCTGCAGGCGGTCAGCGGTCTTGATGTAGAACATCAGCAGGCGGTCGATATACCTGATCAGCGTCTCGTCATCCAGGTCGGTGGCAAAGAGGTCGGCATGGCGCGGTTTCATACCGCCGTTACCGCAGACATAGAGGTTCCAGCCGTTTTCGGTAGCGATAACGCCGATATCCTTACTCTGGGCTTCGGCACATTCACGGGTACAGCCGGAGACGGCGAACTTGATCTTGTGCGGTGAACGCAGGCCCTTGTAACGGTTCTCCAGGTTCAGTGCCATGCCGACACTGTCCTGCACGCCGTAGCGACACCAGGTGCTGCCGACACAGGATTTCACCGTACGCAGGGATTTGCCGTAGGCGTGGCCGGTCTCGAAACCGGCATCCACCAGCGCTTTCCAGATCTCAGGCAGTTCATGCAGCTGGGCACCAAACAGGTCGATACGCTGGCCGCCGGTGATCTTGGTGTAGAGGTCGTACTTCTTCGCTACCTCACCCAGCACGATCAGCTTGTCTGGGGTGATCTCGCCACCGGCGATACGCGGCACGATGGAGTAGGTGCCGTTCTTCTGCATGTTGGCCATAAAGGTATCGTTGGTATCCTGCAGGCCGACATGCTTCTCATCCATCACATGTTCGTTCCAGCAAGAGGCCAGGATAGAACCGGCCGTCGGCTTACAGATATCGCAACCCAGCCCCTTACCGTGCCTGGCCAGCAGCTCTTTAAAGCTGCGGATGCCTTCGACGCGCACGATGTGGTACAGCTCTTCGCGGGTATAGGCAAAGTGTTCACACAGATCGGTGCAGACCTCGACGCCGCGCTTCTCCAGCTCGCATTCCACCACGCTCTTCAGCAGGGCGGCACAGCCGCCGCAGCCAGAGGCGGCCTTGGTTGCCGCCTTCACGCCGGCGACATCGGTTGCCCCTTCGTCGATGGAACAGCAGACCTGGCCCTTGGAAACGTTGAGGCAGGAGCAGATAGTGGCGGTATCGGGCAGCGCATCCGGACCCAGGGCCGGAGAAGCGCCATCGCTCTGCGGCAGGATCAGGCTTTCCGGCTGGGCCGGCAGCTCGATACCGTTAAGGGCGTACTGCAGCAGGGTATCGTAGAGGCTGTTATCGCCCACCAGTACCGCACCCAGCAGGGTCTTCTTATCTTCACTGACGATGATGCGACGGTAGATCTGCTCGTCATCGTTGCTGTAGCGATAGCTGATGGCGCCCGGGGTATGGCCCTGGGCGTCGCCGATCGAGCCGACATCGACGCCGAGCAGCTTCAGCTTGGTACTCATATCGGCACCGAGGAACTGATCATCACCGCCGTTGAGGTGAGTGCCTGCTACCTTGGCCATGCTGTAACCCGGGGCTACCAGGCCAAAGATACGGCCGCTCCAGAGGGCGCATTCGCCGATGGCGTAGATATCCTTATCGGAGGTCTGGCAGTTGCTGTCGATCACGATACCGCCACGCTCACCGATCTCCAGGCCGCTCTGGCGCGCCAGCTCATCCTGCGGCCGGATACCGGCAGAGAACAGGATCACATCGGTCTCCAGCACTTCGCCATCGGCAAAGTTCATGCGGTGAACATGGTTTTCGCCATCATCGATCAGCTGGGTATTCTTGCCGGTATGCACGGTTACGCCCAGGTCTTCGATCTTACGACGTAGCAGGGCGCCGCCATCCTCATCCAGCTGCACCGCCATCAGACGCGGGGCAAACTCCACCACATGGGTTTCCAGTCCCAGATCACGCAGCGCCTTGGCGGCTTCCAGGCCAAGCAGGCCGCCGCCGACCACCACGCCGACCTTACCCTTAGCGGCGGAAGCGGTGATCTGTTCCAAATCTTCGATGGTGCGGTAGACCAGGCAGTGCTCACGGTCATGGCCCGGTACCGGTGGTACGAAAGGGAATGAGCCGGTCGCGAGTACTAACTTGTCATAGCTGATCTGCTCGCCGTTGGCGGCGGTGATCAGCTTATTGTCACGGTCAATAGCGGTCGCCTTGTCGCCCAGACGGACATTCAGCCCCCAGCGGGCATAGAGTTCCGGCTTACCCATGGCCAGGTCGTCCGCCGTCGAGCCTGAGAAGTAGGCGCTGAGGTGGACGCGGTCGTAGGCCAGGCGGGGCTCTTCACAGAATACGGTGATATCCCAGGCTTCGCTCTGTCCGGTTTCCACCAGGTTTTCCAGAAAGTGGTGGCCTACCATGCCATTACCGATGACGACCAGTTTAGATTTGTTCATTGGGTAGCTCCTGTCGGAAATCTCAGCCCGCAGCTCTTTCTCCAGAGCCTGTTCGGGACGTGACGGGTTTAGCTCAGCCGCATTGTTATTGTTGTCAGCGGGGACCGGGCGGGTGTTATCTGCCGGGCGTGCCAGGGTGGCGGCTGCCGCAGCGTTTTCAGGGGAGTTAGGTGCAGCACTGAGGGCATCGTTGCCATACAGGTGCAGTGCCATCTCACGTCCGAACATCAGGGTCGGACGCAGCTGGCTGATATCCGGCTGCTGCCGGATCAGGTCGAAATACCAGTTGCCGTCAGTGACGTCGCCATAAAGCACGGCTCCGACCAGGCGGTCATTCCTGAACAGCAGTTTTTTGTAGTGGCCGCTGATACGGTCTTCAAACCGCTGTGATTCCAGGCCTTCGGCATCCAGGTATTCACCCGCCGAGAACAGGTCGATACCGGAAACCTTCAGCTTGGTGGCCACGGTTTCGACCTCATAGCGGGCGTTGCTGTAGTCACAAAGCTGATCGGCCAGTATCCGGGTCTGATCCCAGATCGGCGCCACCAGACCAAAGGTTTCGCCGTTAAACTCGCAACATTCGCCCAGCGCATAGATTGCCGGGTCGCTGCTGCACAGATGCTGATCGACCAGGATGCCGCGGTTGCACTCGAGGCCGGCGCGGGCCGCGAGTTCGGAATTCGGAGTGATGCCGATGGCAATCACCACAAGTTGCACGTCCATTGTGCTGCCGTCAGCAAGTGTGACGGCCTCCACTTGTCGTTGACCGGAAAAATGGCTGGCTTCGCTATCCATCAGAAAATGGATGCCGCGTGACTCTAATGCCTGCTTAAGCAGGTCTGCTGCACGGGCATCCAGCTGACGGTTTAGTAACCAGCCACCGCGATGTAACACCGTCACATCGCAGCCTGCCTGACGCAGGCCATAGGCGGCTTCCAATCCCAACAGGCCACCGCCAATGACCAGCGCGTGGTCGCAGTTAGCTGCGCCACGGCTGATCGCCTCCACATCATCCAGGGTACGAAAGCTGAGGATGCCCTCCAGTTCTGATTCTGCTGCCGCCGCGGGCAGGGCCGGATCGGAACCGGTAGCGATGACCAGCTTGTCATAGTGAAGGACGATGCCGGAGCTGCTGATCACTCGTTTATTATTGCGGTCGATCTCCTGCACTGGGTCGCCGCTGTAGAGACTGATACCGTTGTCCGCGTACCAGTCCAGAGGATTCAGCATAATCTCGTCCGCATTCGCCTCACCGGCCAGCACCGGCGATAGCATGATGCGGTTATAGTTTCCATAAGGCTCAGCACCAAACACCGATATCTGATAGCGACCGGCATCGCGCTTGAGGATCTCTCCCAGCAGCCGACCGGTTGCCATGCCGTTGCCTATCAGTATTAAGTGCTCTTTAGCCATTGCTCTGCCGTTATCCGTAGTGGGTGATGGGACGAGTTCACCGGACAGCAGCCAATAAAAAAGGCGTTCCTCTGCTACACCGGTGAGGTGGTGTAGAAGATGAACGCCTTTGTTCTTTAGCTGTGTCCCCCAATAATGGGTACAAGGGTTATAGCAGGGTACGTGCCAATAAATATAATTACTTATATTTCAATTGGTTATAATTTATTTATTGCTCTGTAAAGTGTGTGGCTGATGTTGTAGGGGGCACCCAATGAGCGCTGCTGGTGCATCAGGGGAAGCGGATGCACCGGTTTGTAGCGTCCATTGTCTGGCGTTGGGTGGATTATCGGAGATGCGACCGAGTAAGAAGAACAGGGCGTATATCCGGAAGGTGCCGGCCAACCTCTTCAGCGGTACTGTGTTGCTCCAGGGCATCGGTGACCTCTGGCAGTGGTGCCGGGTGGCGCAGCGGCAGGTCTGCTTCACCTTCAGTTTCGGCGATGTATGCCAGCTTCTCCTGCGGCGGACAGAAAGCACTGTTCACCCCTTCCTTGTTGCCGCGCGGATCGATGCGGTACCAGCCCCAGGGTTCCAGATAAACTGCATTAAGGCCGTGCAGGCAGAACTGGCGGCTATCGTCGGAACAGCTCAGGCGCTGGTAGCACAGCGCCGCTGGAATGCCGTTGGCGCGCAGCAGTGCCGCCAGCAGGTGGCTCTTTGCATAGCAGAAGCCATGGCCGCGTTGCAGTACCTCGGAGGCTTTGCAGGTGGTTGGGCTGAGTCGGTAGTCCCAGCTGTGTTTGATCTGGTCGCGGACAAACAGAAAGCAGGCGCGGGCGATCTCAGTTTTATCCTCTGACCCCTGTGCAAGTTCTGCAGCCTTGGCGCGGATATCGGGGTGCTGCCAATCGATAAATTCGCTGGCCTCTAAATAAGCTTGCATCAGACTCCTTCCCCGTAAATTAAGCAAAGGCCCAGCTTAGCGCTGGGCCTTTCTGGGGTACAGCTCAGTTCCGGTTAAATCGTCATTACTGGCAGCTGGTGCCTGTCAGAACCGGAACAGAGGCTGGCTGGTTGTAGACCGGCTTCACGGCGGTGAAGCCGAAGGAGTAGGTCTCACCGGCGGCGATATTGCCATTCCAGCTGAAGTTACTGGCGGTGACCGGGTTACCGGCGGTCATCTGGGCGCGCCACATGCTTTCGATAGTGGTGCTGTCGCCGAAATCGAGCCCGACATTCCAGCCACTGACCGCTTCGCTACCATGGTTGGTCATCAGCACCTCGATGGTATAACCATCCTGCCACTCAGCTGCCACATTAACCTGGCAGCTCAGGGCGCCGCTATCAGTTCCGGTGCCAGTGCCAGTGCCAGTGTCGGTGCCGGTGCCGGTATCAGTACCAGTGCCGGTATCGGTGCCAGTATCGGTACCAGTATCGGTACCAGTATCGGTACCAGTATCGGTACCAGTATCGGTACCAGTATCGGTACCAGTATCGGTACCAGTATCAGTGCCGGTATCGGTACCAGTATCAGTGCCGGTATCGGTGCCAGTATCGGTACCAGTATCAGTGCCAGTATCAGTGCCAGTATCGGTGCCGGTATCAGTGTCGGTGCCGGTATCAGTGTCGGTGCCGGTATCAGTGTCGGTGCCAGTGTCGGTGCCAGTATCAGTGCCGGTATCGGTGCCGGTATCAGTTCCGGTATCAGTTCCGGTATCAGTCCCAGCCCCGACCTGAACGACCAATTCATCAGACCAGTACTCGTTCGTGGAGGAGTGGTTACCCCAGACCTTGATGCGGTATTCACCGGCCTGTGGGAACTGGTAGCTGAACTCATACGGAGCGTTAGTCCAGGCCTGGTAGTCGCCGTTGACGTACAGGTCCATGGCGTAGAACGGGCCGGCAAAGCCATCGCCATTGGCGACGATGGTGACGCTATCACCCGGGTTCAGGTTATCGGTGCCGCCGAGGATACCGACGGTGATCTTATTCGGTTCCGCCGCAGGGCGGCCGTCGCTGGTATCGGTTGTATCGCCGGAATCTGTATCCGGATCGGGCGTGGTGCTGGTGTAACTGTAGAACCAGTCGTAGGCGGGCAGGGTTTCGCTGTCGATATCACTGCCCAGGGCGGGCCAGCTGTAGCCCTGCATAAAGGTCGGGGCGTTATCAAACAGGTAGGAAGCCGGGATTGAGGTACCCTCATAACCGGTTTGCTGGTCAGTGGTACCGGAGTAGCTGGTGTAGTTGCCGTGCAGCACCCAGGTGGATTCATCGATGGTGTCCTGTCCATCGGAGCCTGGTACCCCCCAGACTTTATCGATACCGATCTCTCCATTACTGACCCGGTTACCACTGAGGTACTGGTAGTCGGAGGAATCGCCGGCCAGGATTGATTTAGTCCGAACGCTGTTACGCAGGAAGGTGTTGTCAGGCCCGGTTGGTCCCCAGTAGTCGCTGATAATAAAGTACTGGCCGATATTGGACTCAAACAGGTTGGAATAGGAGTAATGGCCGTGTAGTGAAACATCTGCCGGTATCCAGTTTCCGCCCTCGCTTTGGTGTGGTTCAAGTGAGTAGTTGTAGGCAAAGACGTTACCGTTGGCACCCAGATGGGTCATCATGGAATGGCGCAGGTGGCGGAATACGTTGTTCAGCACCAGCGTACCTGAGCTGCGGAAAGTGAGTTCGACCCCGTAACCGTGGCCGCCAGTGCCGTGATCGGTAGCATCCTCAAAGTAGCTGTCGCGTATCTCCACCCGACGTGAGCGCCAGACACCCACATGGCTCTTGCGCGCCAGTTTAGAGTGAATCCCTTTTATCCAGGTATTGCTGGCATAGTTTAGGCAGAATATATTGCTTTCACTGATGTCCTGACGAACAACTGCGAAATCCTCAAATCCTGCACTCTCGACCAGGCTGGCTGGCGTTGCCCAGACTCCGAAATTCTGATCCATATCGATACGGATCGGATCGGCCAGGGTGATCCAGTTGCCATCAATGCTGATGACTTTATTAAACTGCCCAATCAAACGGCCGGCCCAGCTTTCCTGACGCCAACCTGGCATGGTTTCATGCACTGAAGCGTCATAACCCTGCACCAGTTCTATGCCGGAACCCAGGCTAAAAGCAGATGGATCATTAACGCGGATTCGCAGCGAGCCGTTCGTAGCACCCTCCAATACCTTCGGATAGCCGTTGGCTGCGGTAACCGCTCTTTCAGCTTGCGGCTTACACTGTCTCGATAGTTGGAGGGCATGCTGATTGTGGTTTACGTTGAGGACCGTTTTATCCATGCCTGCACCACGTAATACGATGCCTCCGGGCAGGTACAGCGGTGTATTCAACTGGTAGGCACCTTCCTGAAGAGAGACTGCACCGGTGCCGGAGATACTGTCAATCGCAGCCTGAATAGCCGCGGCATCATCGTTACCGTCGTCAGGATTGGCACCGAAATCCAGTGCATTGGCGCGTACAGGAATATCAGGAATACCTCCCTCTATACCGGCCTGCCATTTCGGTACCTGATGACCGAAGATATCCAGCATCTCCGCCTGTAGAGGCCCGACATTGGTGCCGTTATCACTGTTTCCGCTATCACCGTTGTCTCCTGAACCGGTATCGGTGCCAGACGCATCCGCAACCTGCAGCACCAGTTCATCAGACCAGTACTCGTCACCTGAGGTATGGCCTGCCCAGACCTTAATCCTGGCTTCTCCGGCGCTATCGAGCAGCAGGTCGAATTCATACGGTGCCTTGGTCCAGTTGATCCAGTTGTCATTCACGTAGAGGTCCATGGCGTTGAAGCTGCCACCAATCGCATCGCCATTGGCAACCACCTTCACTGTATCACCGACCTGCAGGCCGGTTGTGGAACCGGCCAGGCTAATGGTGACATTTGCTGCAGGGACCGGATCGCCCCCACTGCCAGTTGAGCCATCACCACAGAGGGCTCCGGTGAGTTGAGGCAGGTTAGGAGCCTGGCCGGTAACGCCTTTATTGACAGTGCCGCCAAATGAGATGGTCTGGCCTGCAGCGATTGTGCCATTCCAGGCTGCGGGGGTTGCACTGGCCGGGCCGGAAAGGGTGGCACTCCAGAGTTTGTTGATCGCTGAGCTATCACTGAAAGCGAATCCGATCTGCCAGCCTTCGATAGCTGCGGTGCCGTTATTGGTGATGGTTACATCCATGTTGTAACCGCTTTGCCACTCTTCTGTAGCGGTTATGGTACAGACCGCATTCGCGGCCAGAGCAACTGCTGGTTGCATGAGTAGCAGCGGAAAAACGTATCTTGCGGAAGGCATGAATCCTTTCACGATATAAATCCTCGTGTTCAGGTCAGACTTCATGCGTAGAGATTGATGCCTACACAACTTAACCGGTTTTTTGGGTACTTGCAGGAGAGGAATTTATATCATGCTTATCCATCTTAAGTAATTGTTATTTAAGGCTAAATTCTTCTTTTTTCTTTAATGATCTTTCGGTTTTTAACGGTCAGCTAGCGGGATTTTTATTGAAGGCTTTTGCTAAAGCAGCGTCCCGTCCTGAATCACGTTGACACTTCTCGACCGATCAAATCGGAAGGGCGTTTTCGAAGGCGGTGCAGAAAGAAAAAAGCCGGGCAGCTTTCGCCACCCGGCAACAGGAGCTCTCCGACAGGAGACTGTGATGAAGGAAATCCCTGGCTGAGAAAACTCAGTTGCAGCTCTCTCCCAGCAGGATTGGCAGTACCGGCGGCTGATTAAAGCTTCCTTTCTCTACGGTAAAGCCAAAGTACTTACTCTTTCCCGGTTGAATGGTGCCATTCCAGCTATAGCTGCTGGCAGTGTCCGGGTTGCCCTTACCCCACTGGGCCAGCCACATATTGGTGATCCGGCTGCTGTCAGCAAACTGCATCGCGACGTCCCAGCCGTTGATGGTTTCGCTGCCGTTATTAGACAGGGTGATTTCCAGCGTATAACCGGCATTCCAGTCAGTCTGAACGTGCATGGAACAACTCAGGCCTTCGCCGCTATTACCGGAATCAGTACCGGAATCAGTACCGGAATCAGTACCGGA
>NZ_JHVJ01000018.1:53673-172765 GCF_000620085.1 Marinobacterium jannaschii DSM 6295
TCAGTACCGGAATCAGTACCGGAATCAGTACCGGAATCAGTACCGGAATCAGTGCCAGAATCAGTACCGGAATCAGTGCCGGAGCCAACCTGAACCGTCAGGATGTCCGACCAGTACTGATCGCCGGACGCGTGTCCGCCCAGCACCTGAATCTGATACTCACCTTCGGTTTCCGGGGTGTAGTCGAAGTTGTAGGGAGCGTTGGCCCAGCCTGCCCATTTCCCGTTGATGTAGAGGTCCATGGCATTAAACAGGCCGGTGTAGCCATCGCCATTGGCGAAGATGCGGAACGGAGTCGCAACCTGCAGGTTATCGGTGCCGCCTTTGATCGCCAGGGTAATATTGTTGTCCTCCGGAGCCGGCCGTTCACTGAAGTCCTCTTTTGTAGTGACCGGGTCCGGACTGGCGCCGGTGTAGCTGAAGTACCAGTCTTCCGCCGGCAGTGTTTCGCTGGCGATATCGGAGCCAAGCGAGGGCCAGCTGGCGGTGTTGTAGAACGACGGCGCGCTGTCGAGGAAATAGGACGCTGGTAGCGGTGAGTCCTCGTATCCGCTTTGCTGATCGGTTTTACCATTGAAATAGCTGTAGTTACCGTGCAGCACCATCGTAGATTCGTCGATGGTGTCTTCACCCTGATATCCCGGTACCCCCCAGACCTTGTCGATGCCCACTTCACCCTGGGTGATGTTGTTACCAATGATGTACTGGTAGTTGGAGTGGTCGCCCACCAGCAGTGATACGGTACGAATGCTGTTGCGCAACATCACATTGTCCGGACCGGTCGGCCCCCAGTAGTCACTGATCAGCAGGTGCTGGCCGATATTGGACTCGAACAGGTTGGAGTATGCATAGTGGCCGTGCATCACGATGTCGGATGGAATCCAGTCACCGCCTATATCCTGAAAGGGTTCGCGGGAATAGTTGTAGGCAAAGACGTTACCGTTGGCCCCGAGGTGGGCCATCATCGCCGTGGAGAGTTTGCGGAATGCGTTATTAATCGCCAGCGAACCGGACGTTCGCAGGGAGAATTCCACCGCGTAGCCGTGGCCGCCGGTACCGTAATCGCTGGCAACTTCAAAGTAGCTGTCGCGCACTTCTACGTGGCGTGAGTGAGATGCACCAACGTGGCTGCGTGACGCAGAATGGGAGTGAACCCCTCTGACCCAGACGTTACTGCCGTAGTTGATGCGGATCATATTGGTATCGCTGGTGTCGGTACGGGTGATCTTAAAGTCTTCGAAGCCAACGCCGTTTACCATCTCAGCCGGTGCTGCCCAGATACCGTAGTCCGGGTCCATATCGATACGGACCGGGTCGGCCAGGGTGATCCAGTCCCCGTCGATTATTTCGATCCGGGTAAAGTGGCCGATCAGGCGGCCAGCCCAGTACTGACGCCAGTCCGATTTGGTTTCGTGCAGGCTGGCGTTATAGCCCTGCACCAGCTCGATATAACCACCTTCGCTGAACTGTGCAGGATCGCTGACCCGAATACGCAAGGAGCCTTTAGTCGCTCCTTCCAGGATCTCCGGGTAACCATTGGCGGCGGTCACATACTGGTAGCCGCTACCGGAGCCGATCACCTTGAGGGCATCATCCTCATGGTTGGCGATCAGCAGGGTTTTATCCATACCGGCGCCACGCAATACCACGCCCGCAGGGAGATCCAGGCCACTGTTCAGGTTGAAATCCCCTGCCGGGACATAAACAGCGCCGTTGCCGGAGATGCTGGCAATAGCATCTTTGAAGGCAGCGGCATCATCGCCGCCATCGTTTGCCACAGCGCCAAAATCCAGCACATTGGCCTGCACGGCGATGGCCGGAATACCGCCTTCAATACCCGCGTTCCATTCAGGAACCTGATGGCCGAACACATCGAGCATCCCGGTGAACAGCGGGCCGATGTCGGTGCCGCTGTTCGCGCCGCTATCGCCATCGCCGGATCCGGTGTCGCCCGAGCCGGAATCACCGCCATCGCCGGAACCACCGCTGTCATCGCCACCGCCACCGTTATTTCCGCTTCCACCGCCGTTGTCACCGCCGCCAGTGCTGTCTGTGGTCTCGATAAGCAGCTCATCGGACCAGATATGTTGGCCGGATGAGTGGTTCCCGACCACCTTGAAGCGGTATTCCCCGCTATCAGCAAGCGTATAGCTGAACTCAAATGGCCCACTGGTCCAGGCCGTCCACTGGTCGTTGACATAGAGGTCAACCGCGTAGAACTCACCGCCCAGGTGAGCGCCTTGTGCATTGAACTGCAGGCTATCGCCTGGCTGATAACCATCGCTATCACCCGTAAGAGTAAGCCATAGAGTATCGCTGCTCTGTTCCGTACTGATGCTGTTCAGCGCCGACTGACTGTCGGCCGCCTGCAGGATGGCGGGCTGGGAGAGAAAGAGAAGCAGGGTAATTGCTGTCGACCGGCTGATTCCATTCACTGTAAAAACCTCACTAAGTAAAATGTCGTAGTAATGATAGTTCTTTTTACCTAATTTAAAACAACTGTTTTAAGTCTGAAACCATTTACGGGCCTTCAGCGTCTGCTGTCAATTTGTTGAATAATCAATAAGATATCGTCGGCTTAATAGAAGAGGTCGATAATTTGTGCTGATATCCGCCGAAAATGCAGTTAAAGCTGAGAATGTTGTTTCGGAGCCTTAAGCTGCGAGCGCATAAATTCGGTTGCGACTATCAATAAATTTCATGTTCAATGGTTAACCAGCTGTAGCCGGCGCAGCCCGACCGATGTCCTGGCCAGCCGGCAGAACCTGAAATGGAAGGAGTTGAGGATATGGAGCAGATTCTTGTATATGCCGATTCGCTGAGCTGGGGCATTATCCCGCAGAGCCGGCAGCGTCAGCCTTTTGACCGGCGCTGGCCGGGTGTGATGGAAAGCGAACTGCTGAGTCAGGGCCTGAAGGTGCGGGTGATCGAAAACTGTCTGAATGGACGCCGCTCGGCCTGGTCCGATCCGTTTAAAGCGGGCCGTGACGGGTCCGAGGGGCTGGCGCAGGTGATCGAGATGCACTCGCCGCTAAAGCTGGTGATTATCATGCTGGGACATAATGACTTTCAGAATACTCATGATAATGATGTCTGGTTATCCGCCCAAGGCATTGCCAAGCTGATCGGCATTATCCGTCAGGCACCCATCGAGCCTGGCATGCCGGTGCCGGAGATTCTGGTGATCGCCCCTCCGCAAATCATGCAGCCAAAAGGCGCAATAGCGCCTAAATTCTCCGGTGCAGCAGCCCGTATGCAGGGCTATGCCGAGGCACTGGCAGCCATGACGGCAGACCAGGGTGTCGACTTTTTCGACAGTAACAGCCTGCTTGGGCCGAGTCAGGTGGATGGCATCCATCTTGATGAAGCGCAGCATCCGCTGTTGGGCCGGGCTGTGGCGGCACGGCTGCGAGAGCGTTTCTTCTAGATATTTCGCTTGATCGCGATCGCGGATATTAAGCTGCCTGCCGGCGGGGCATGGCGTTCTGCCCCGGTGACAGCAGCGCTGGAACGCCTGACCGCGAAGTGCGGATGATTGCGACAGCGGTCATTTGAGACTATACCTGTTGTGATCCTGATCGATGGTTCAATAATCGTAATGCCGGTGCCGTTGTTCGCGTCAGGAGGATTCTTTTCCTGATTCCTTTCGGGATTCTGTCCGGGTGCCTGCCCGGTTGCCGATGCAAGCCGGCCAGGTCTCTCCTGAGCACACCCAGTGCCAAGTCAGCCCGTTGTCGTTTCCCCGCGGAGGTAAACCATGAGTATGACCGAATGGCAGGTCGAGGGGCTGGAGTTTGGCGTCTGTAACTGCGCCTTTGGCGGCCCCTGTCAATTTGAAGCCTTGCCCACAGAGGGACATTGTCATGGATTTGAAGTGGTGCATATTGAGAAAGGGCATTTTGCCAGTGTGGATCTGAGTGGTCTGAATATTGCGTTGCTCTATGAGTGGCCGGGACCGGTCTTTGAAGGCCAGGGGGCGATGCAGGCGGTGATCGACCTGCGGGCCAGCGAGGCTCAGCGTAATGCGCTGGAGTGTATTCTGCATGGCGGGGAAACCGAAGACGCCGCGACCCACTGGTGGCTGTTTCGGGCCATGAGTAAGACTGTCTACAAGACGCTCTATCGCAGGATCGATTTCAGCTGTGATATTGAGGCGCACACAGCCCGGGTTGTGATCCCCGCAGTACTGGTGGCGACCGGCGCCCCCCTTAAGTCGCCGGCCACAGTTGAAAAACCGTCGATGCAGCATCAGGCCGCCGCAGGCTCTGAGTATGCCGCCGCCGAGATGGGGGCGGGCAGTGTGCAGTCGGAGGGACCAATCCGGCTCGATATCAGTAACCGCTATGGGCAGTTTAACCGTCTGCGGCATAACGGCCACGGCATCATCCGGCGTTGAAGCGGCCGGTGCGGACAGGTCGCCAGGTTATCGGTCTGATTGCCGGGCTGGCTCCCTGCCTGCTTCTGTGAATGTATCTGTGACCGCTCCGGCTTCTCGCTGATCAGCTCGCTGCAGGGGATCTTATTGCGGCTGGCGTATGAATGCTGGTATTGGGTTAGCTTTTATCGGTATAGCTTTGGTGATTAAAGACCAGCCGGATATTTCCATAACGCTATCCTTCAGCCGCCACCAGAGTAACGCAATAGATCACAGGAGAGAATCGCTTGAGCCCAGACCGAATCGATGCCGTTATCATCCGAGCGGCTTGTGCCGCGGATGCTGATGCCTTAACCCGGCTCTATCTGTCGGCGCGACGGACGTTGCTCTCCTATGCACCGCTGGCACACGACGATGCCGCAGTCGCCTACTGGATGGCACAGATACTGATTCCACAGGCTGATGTCAGGGTTGCTGAGCAGGATGGTCAAGTGGTGGGCTTTTATGCTTTGTCTGAAGATGAGCAGGGCGGCTGGCTGGATCAGCTCTACCTGTTACCAAGTCGCACCGGAGAAGGACTTGGGACAGGGCTGCTGGAACATGCACTGCAGCATGCGACCTATCCGCTGCGGCTCTTTACCTTTCAGCAAAACTCCATTGCCCGGGCCCTCTACGAGAAACATGGCTTTATCGCCCGGAGTTTCAGCGATGGGCGCAATAATGAGGAGGGCGTACCGGATATTCTCTATCGGAAAGAGATGAAAGCGGATTAGAGCAGCAGTTTTTCGTCGATTGCGTTGAAGAAGCTGGCGGCGTCGATCAGTGAATTGGCGGTCAGGGCCGGTACGCCGTAGGCTTCGGCGAAGACGCCGTACTTGTCCCGCACCTTCTTCAGCAGCAGATCAAAGTCGCCATCCCCCGAGAGCAGGATTACCCGGTCGACCATGGGGGCGGTCTCCAGCAGGTCGATGGTGATACCGACATCCCAGTCGCCCTTGGCGGAGCCGTCGCTGCGCTGGATATAGGGCTTCAGGCGCACTTCAAAGCCGATCTGACGCAGGGCGTTCTGAAATTTCCGCTGACCTTCGTCGCCACGGTCGATCGCATAGGCAAAGGCGGTGACGATGTCGCCCTCACGGCTGATCTGCTGCCACAGCTTGCGGTAGTTAAACTGGCGGCCGTAGGCCTGGCGGCAGGTGTAGTAGATATTCTGCACATCGACAAAGATAGCGATGCGGTCGGCGCGGCGGTTGTCGGTCATAAGCGGATCGGTGAGCTTTTAGGGCAAAAAAACGCCGGGCTTTGCGGGGCCCGGCGTTGCTGTTATGTAGCCTGAGAAGCCGGACTGCGGCGAGGCTGGCTGTTACGGCCCTGACCATTACCTCTGGCCTGAGCATTACCCTGGGTCTTTGGCCTGGCGCTCCGGTTGCCGTTTGCGTTGTTACGCTGCTGGCCACGGCCTTCGCCGTTACCCTGAGGCTTGGCCTGAGCGTTCGCGGACGAGCGACGACGTCTTGGCTTATTTTCGTTGCCGTTGCCGTTGCCGTTGCCACGGCCAGCCGCGGCCTGTTTTGGCTTTTTCGCAGCGCCGTTGCCTTTAGGGATACGCTGGCCCAGACGGGACTGGGGCAGGCTCTCTACCGGCTCAAAGCCACTGATCATCGAGCGTTCCAGCAGCTGGTTGGTCAGGCGTTCGATGCCGGCCAGCAGCTTGAACTCTTCGGCACAGACCAGGGAGACCGCGTGGCCGCTGGCACCGGCACGGCCGGTACGACCGATACGGTGAACGTAGTCTTCGGCCACGTTTGGCAGTTCGTAGTTAACCACCTGTGGCAGCTGATCGATATCCAGGCCGCGGGCGGCAATATCGGTGGCAACCAGGGTGCGGATTGCACCGCTCTTAAAGTCGGCCAGTGCCTTGGTGCGGGCACCCTGACTCTTGTTGCCGTGGATGGCGGCCGCTTTGATACCGGCACCTTCCAGATGACGGGTCAGGCGGTTGGCACCGTGCTTGGTCTTGGTGAAGACCAGTACCTGCTGCCATTTGTGATCTTCGATCAGCTGGGTCAGCAGGGCCGGCTTACGCTTCTTGTCCACCGGATGCACCATCTGTTCGACGGTCTTAGCGGTGGCATTACGAGGGGTAACCGAGATCTCTACCGGATCGTTCACCAGCCCTTTGGCCAGAGAACGGATCTCATTGGAAAATGTCGCGGAGAACAGCAGGTTCTGGCGCTGCTTTGGCAGAACTGCCAGAATCTTACGGATATCGTGGATAAAGCCCATATCCAGCATACGGTCGGCTTCATCCAGTACCAGTACTTCCAGCTGATCAAACTTGACGGCTTTCTGGTTATACAGGTCCAGCAGACGGCCCGGCGTGGCGACCAGTACATCGGTGCCACGGCGCAACTTGGTGATCTGCGGGTTAATCTTGACGCCACCAAACACTACGGCAGAGCGCAGCGGCAGGTTCTTACCGTAAGTGGTGACACTTTCGGCAACCTGAGCGGCCAGCTCGCGGGTAGGAGTCAGTACCAGCGCACGTACCTGGGTCGGTTTCGCCAGCGCGCCTTTAGACAGAATCTCCAGCAGGGGCAGGGTGAAACCCGCTGTCTTGCCGGTACCGGTCTGTGCTGCTGCCATCACGTCCTTGCCTTCGATGACTGAAGGGATAGCCTTTAACTGAATGGGAGAAGGTGTCTCGTAGCCCTGTTCTGCAACGGCTTCAAGGATCGGGGCGGATAACCCCAGGGAGGCAAAGCTCATAAACGGTTGATTCTCTAGATAATGACATAAGAAAGCCGTGACCCGGTGAAGGGACACGGCGCGGGTGGAGCTTACCGTATCTGGCGGGTGGTTGCGACTTGAAACATGTAAAACTGTACAAAAAGTCATCAATTTCTGCGAAGAGATGAACTTTCACTCATCGATACCGGTCAGTGTAGGGTTAGCAAATGCTCAATCAACCGATCGAAGGAATGAAAATGAAGAGACTGACCGTAGCGCTGTTGTTGTCTGCCCTGATCGCCCTGCCCGCACAGGCGGCGGAAGGGATGACCGATGTTGCCAGCGCCCATGATGTGGAAACCACCGCTGACCGCTTCGAGCAGGTGCTGAAGAAGAAAGGCATGACGATATTTAACCGCCTGCGCCACTCCGAAGGGGCTTCTAAAGTAGGTATCGAACTGCGGGATACCCAGCTGGTAATCTTTGGTAATCCCAAGGTGGGATCGCCATTAATGAAATGTGCCCAGAGCGTGGCGATCGACCTGCCACAGAAGGCACTGATCTGGCAGGACCCGGCCGGGCAAACCTATATCAGCTATAACGATCCGCAATACCTGAAACAGCGTCACAATATTCAGGGCTGCGACAAGGTGCTGGGCAAGGTGACCAAGGCGCTGGCCGGTATGAGTCAGGCCGCGGCGGCTGAGTAAGTCCGCCTGGCGGTCGCCGGGTGCAGCCAGAGACCACAATAAAAAAGGAGCGTGAAATGAGTGAGGCCAAAGTGCGGGGCAGCTGTCTGTGCGGCGATGTGCAGTACGAGATCGATGGCAACCTGGGGATCTTCCAATACTGCCACTGTTCCCGCTGTCGCAAGTTTACCGGGGCTGCCTACGGCGCCAACCTGTTTACCCGACCTGAGCTGTTTCGCTGGCTTAGCGGGGAAGCACGGATCAGTCGCTATGAGCCGGAAGACAGTAAGCACTTTGCCACCTGCTTCTGTAACCGTTGTGGATCGTCGCTGCCCTGGCTGACCAAGACCGCCAAGACCATCGTTATACCCGCCGGCACCCTGGATGATGATCCGGGCCTGACTCCGAGTCAGAATATCTTCTGTGCCTCCGGTGCGGACTGGTACCGGCCGGTGGAGGAGCTGCCGCAGTTTGATGAGATGCCGCCGCGCAAATAACAGGCAGCGCCGTTATGATCACCTTCAGTAAGTGTAATCCGCTGCCGGGCAGCGACAGCCTGAGCTGCGAAGCCGCAGGGCTGGAGCTGCTGCGCAGCGTTTTGTGCCAGTCAGGCAATAACCTGCTGCGGGTCCCGCAGCTGATCTCGCAATCGCCGGATCAGCTGCAGCTACAGGCGATCAGCCGCTGCGCGGCTTCGGCCAGGCAGATGGCCCGGTTGGGGCGCGGGCTGGCGCTGTTGCATCGGTTGCCTCAGGCCCGCTATGGGCTGGCGCAGGATAACTATATCGGCCTCAATCCCCAACCCAATGGCCTGAGCGACAACTGGGGCGAATTCTTCGTAACCCGGCGGCTGGAGTATCAGCTCGGACTGATCGCTGACGCCGCGTTGCGGCAGGGCTTCAGTGCCCGGCTGGCGGCCTGCAAGGTGACGCTGACCGGCTATCTTAACCGGTACTGCGAGCAGCCCTCGTTGTTGCACGGTGACCTCTGGTCGGGCAATGTGCTGTTCGATAGCGAGGATGTCTGGCTGATCGATCCGGCGGTCTACTGCGGTGACCGCGAAGCAGATATTGCCATGACCGAACTGTTCGGGGGCTTCAGCGCTGTCTTCTATGCGGCTTACGATGCTGAATATCCCCGTTCCGAGGTCTATCCAGCCAAGCGCACAATCTATAACCTTTATCACTATCTCAACCACTACAACCTGTTTGGCAGTGGCTATCTGGCTGCCTGCCAGCGCGGATTTGAGCAACTTCCCGGGTTAATCGATCACGCCGGCTGAATTAGGGACCCTTTATGCTGCAAAAATTTCCTGCCTTGCGAAGCCTGCTGGCAAGCTGTTGCCTGGGACTTTTTACCCTGCCCGTTGTGGCGGATACGGGACTGAATCTGATCTATCAGTCCCCGGCTGACAGTGAAGAGCGACAGATCCGCCAGCGCCTGATGCAGTCGCCGGAAGTGCGCCAACTGGTGGTGATGGTAAATGAAAACTTCCGCCTCAAGCGCTCGCTCAGCCTGGTGTTTGGCGCCGAAGATGGCCCGCTGTATGACCCGGAACAGGGCCAGATCTGGCTGCCCTACAGCTTTATGCAGCAGGTCGAGCAGCGCTTTAACAGCGACAGCCACTACCAGCCGCAGCTGGATGGCGAAGGCATCAGCGTCGAGACCGCCACCATGGATGCCCTGATGCACACCCTGTTGCATGAGCTGGGACACGCCCTGATCGATATGCACCAGATCCCGGTGCTGGGGCGTGAAGAGGATGCGGTGGACGGACTGGCGACGCTGCTGTTGATCGAACAATTTGAAGAGGGTGGCGAGATCGCCCTCAGCGCGGCAGACCTGTTCTACCTCGAAGGCGAGGAGATCGAACTGTTCGAGGATTCCGATTTCTGGGGCGAACACAGCCTCGACCTGCAGCGCTACTACAGCATCCTCTGCCATGTTTACGGCAGTGATCCGGAAAAGTATGAAGCGATAGTGCGTGACGCCGGGCTGACCGACGACCGTGCGGTGGGCTGTATCGCCGAATATGAACAGCTGCATGATAACTGGATGGCTCTGCTGAAACCCGGCCTTAAGCCTGATCCGGAGCAAACCGGCTTAAAAGCCAGGCACTAAGCAGCGCTCAGGCATAACTTGTCCGGATCGGTCCGTTACCGGGCCGGACAGAGCCTTCAGAGGTGCAGCTGCGGGCGCTAAAGTATCAGTCATCAATCACCACGGAGGATTCAAGATGACTGAGGCATGCAAAACCGCACTACTGGTAATCGATGTGCAGGATTCGTTTAAACAGCGCGATTACTGGGATCTGGCGGAATTTACCCCCTATGCAGAAAAACAGAACCAACTGATCGCGGCTGCCCGTGGCCAGGGCTGGCCGGTGGTGTTTATACTGCATAATGAAGACAGCGGCCCCTTCTCTCCGGCGTCCGGATTTGTCCGCCTGATGGATTTCGTCGATCAGCAACCGGGCGACCCCCTGTTTAATAAGCATGTGCATAATGCGTTGCTGGAGAGTGGTTTGCATGAGTGGCTGCAGCAGCAGGGGATCGGCAAGCTGGTAATCAGCGGCATCCGCACCGAGCAGTGCTGCGAGACCACCACCCGGGTTGGCAGTGACCTGGGGTATGAGGTGGAGTTTGTACTGGACGCGACCCTGACCTTCCCGATGCAGCATCCGCTCAGTGGCGATATTGTATCGGCGGCGGAGATCCGTTCCAGAACCGCACTGGTTTTGAACAAACGCTTTGCCACGATCCGCTTTACTGAGGAGTATCTGCAGGGGTGATGATCAACCCGCGCCGCATCTACCTGCTGGTGCTGCCCCGGGTCCATCTGCTGGACCTGGCCGCACCGGCGCAGATATTTGCCCACCCCTCGCTGGAGGGGCGGGTCGAGCTGCATTATATCTCCACCAGCCCGCAACAGAGCTCCAGGCAGGGACTGCACCTGGCCCGGCTGGAGCCGCTGCCACAGCAACTCCAGCCGGATGACTGGCTGATGCTGATCGGTACCAGTCGTCTCAACCAGCACCTGCATGAAGTGGAATACCGCGAGGCAGTGCAGTGGCTGCGTCAGGTCGACAACCAGTACGGCCTGCTGGCGGGCATCTGTTCAGGTACCCTGCTGGCGGCTCAGGCCGGACTCCTGCGCGGCAGACGCTGCACCACTCATCATGAACTTACCGACAGCCTGCGCCAGCTGGCCCGTGATGCACTGGTGCAGGATGACTGTATCTTCGTCGCCGATGATAAGGTCTGGACCAGCGCCGGGATCACTACCGGGCTGGATCTCTGCCTGCAGCTGGTGGCTGATCACTGGGGGCAGGATACCGCCGTCACCATCGCCCGCGAGATGGTGCTTTATCAGCGTCGCTCAGGGCAGGAGGCTCAGCTAAGCTTCTGGCTCAGCCATCGCAACCATATTGAAAGTCGCATCCATGCAGTGCAGGATCTGGTGATGGCGAGTCCCGGACACAGCTGGAACATGAGCGAGCTGGCACAGCGGGTACACCTGAGTGAGCGCCATCTGCGCCGCCTGTTTCAGAAAGCGACCGGGCACAGTCTGCAGGAGTACCTGCAACAGGCACGCCTTGAGCTGGCGCGGCAGCTGCTGGAGCAGACCAGCCTGAGCCTGGAGGAGATTGCCGGACGTTGCGGCTTCCAGGCCGAACGTAGCCTGAGGCGCAGCTGGTCCCGCTGGATGGCCGGTACCCCGAGCAGTTATCGCCGTCAGTTACAGTGGCTGAACTGAACGAATAGCTGCTACAGCAGCCATCAGGAGGATAAGCGTTGAACGAGAAAATCTGGCCGCAGCTGGTGGCTGTAACGGAAAAAGCGTTGTACTGCGGCGCGCTGCAGCCGATCGCTACCTACAGCGAAGATTATGTCGAGCAGGGCGTGAATTTCCGCTTGCGGGTGCTGGATAATCTCAGGCGCAAGAGCGAGGCCGGTCGGCGGCTGAAGAAGGCCGCAGATCATAGCCGTAATCCCTTCCTGCCCTACGAGCCGGAGCTTTACCTCGGTGAACTGGGCGATCATCATCGTCTGCTGCTGAATAAATTCAATGTCCTGCCGCATCATCTGCTGTTGGTCACCCGCGAGTTTGAATCCCAGAATGACCTGCTAAACCTCGGTGACTTCAGTGCGCTGGCCCGGCTGATGCTGCAGGTCGAGGGCCTGGCCTTCTTTAATGGCGGCAGCCTGGCCGGGGCCAGCCAGCCGCATAAGCACCTGCAAATGATCCCTGACCTGCCGCTGCCCTTTGGTGACTTTCTTGATCAGCTGGAAGGGACTCAGCCACAGCGCCTATCTGCCCTGGCTTTCCGGCATGCCGCGGTTGGCCTGCCGGAAACTCTGTTTAGCGAGTCGCCGTTTGAGGCGATTGCCCGGCAGCTTGAAGCCTGCTATCAACACCTGGTGCGTCAGCTGGGTATCCGTCACCGTAATGGCAAGGCGCTGGACAGTTACAACCTGTTGCTGAGCCGACGCTGGATGCTGCTGGTACCCCGCATTCAGGAATCGGTCGCCGGTATCTCTTTTAATGCCCTGGCTTTCAGTGGCTCTATACTGGTGCGTCGTGCGGAAGAGTTAACCACTCTGAAAGAGTACGGGTTGATGCGGGCATTGTCGGATATCACCGGAGAACCGCAGTAAAGCGTCCGGTCTGGCTGTATGACCGGGACTGGTATGATCCGGTGCACAGTGGCCCGGCTAGAGCTGATCGGAGGCGCTGTCGGCAGAAGAGACGCCAGAAGAATTTCAGTGAGTCCGGGACTCTATAGCTACTGCAATCCGTTAGCCGAGTGAGCGGAGCAACAGCTGGCACCTTCCTGTATTGGCGGGTAGGGAACCGTTCCGTAGGAGCAATACACACAGCAGTCACCGGGAAGCGGTTTAAGTAACGTCCTGCATCGCTCACATTCGTAGAACCATTGGCAGGCATTGGTCGGCATTGACTCGGTTTTAGAATGGCTGCACTCAGGGCAGGTAATCGTTGATTCCAAAATAATCTTGTTATCCATTACGACACCTTATTGGTTGTCGAAGCCTGGCAGCCTCGGTGAGGCGGAGAAAGGAGATTCCATAGTGCTACTCCAGACATAAGGAGAAGGGCGCTGTAAAACATATAGGTGCTCCATGAGTCAGTCCAGAACAGGTATAGAGTTGCCAGCACCATTATAGGCCCCGCAATGGCCAGAATCCCCCTCAGGTGGTGCCTATGGGACCACCAAGAGGCGAGTGCGGCAAGGAGCGCTAGCGTCGCAAACAGTGGCAGCAAAGTGTTTATGAAGATGCCTTCAAATTGTGCCAGGAATCCCATTCCCAGTGCAGACCCCAGCGCACCGAGTAGGGGAAAACAGGATGCACACCCCATTGCAGAGACGATCGATCCCAATGCTCCCAGCTTTTCGGTGAGTACTGATAACCGCATGCCTTTAGCTCTCTGTCATAGATAAAATCGATCCCTGGAGTATAAACTCCGTACTATGGTACGGAATCAAGCAGGTGCTATTCGCCTTGCGAAATGGCTTCGATAATCGGGCAGGAGGTATCGGTGCTGTCGCCCTCACAGGCGCTGATAAGAGCCTCTAGCGTATTTGCGATTGCGCTGAGGTCTTTGATTTTTCTTTTCACATCATCGAGTTTAGTGGCTGCTAACCGCTTGGTCTGATCACAGTCTCCCTCATCAAGAGAAAGCAGGGTCTTGATTTCTGCAAGACTAAACCCAAGCATTTTCGCGCGTTGTATAAACAGTATTTGCTGAATGTGCAGGCGTGTGTAGCTGCGATATCCGGAAACCGGTTTTGCAGGTTCAGGGATAAGCCCGGTGCGTTGGTAATATCTGATTGTCTCAACACCTACACCGGCCTGCTTTGCTGCGGCACTGATGGTCAGTTTTTTCATGGCCTTTGTACGTCATTTCTGGTCATTCAGGGATCGCACTTTACTATAGTGGCGAAAACAATCCGCTGGGAATATCTGCTTCAGCTCAGCAACGGACTTTGCCCGATAGATCAGACCTGGTGAGCCCGCGACTTACTCAGTCAATCACCACCTGCTCCATATCCTCCAATAGCCAGTCGCGGAATACTGCGGCTGACTTTGCCAGCGGATATTCCTGGCGGTAGCTAAGGTAGAAACTGTCCACTGTCTGCATATAAGCGTCAAAAGGTGCGATCAGCTTACCTTCCCTGACCATCCCCTCCATCAGGGAGTCATAACTGAGGCATACGCCAAAGTCATTTGCCGCCATATTCACCGCGATAGCGGCACTGTCGACCTGATGGCGTATACCCCGATCGATCACCTCGATACCCAGGCTGCTGAACCAGTCATTCCAGTTTTCGTGGTTACCCATAATTTCGATCAGCGGCTGGTGCAGCAGGTCACTGCCGGTGCTTAGCCTTTCGGCCACCCGCGGGCTGCAAAACGGGCGCATACGGGGTTTTACCAGGCGGTGATTGCTGAGACCGGGCCAGCTTCCGAGGCCGTGGCGGATCGCCAGGTCGGCAGGCATCGCCGTGAATTCACTGTCCCAGTTGGCGTTGACGATCTGCACGCTGATGGACGGGTAGAGGCTGCTGAAGCGCTTCAGGCGCGGCGCCAGCCAGAGCACCACAAAGGCGGTGTTGGCCTGAATTGTTAACTTACCCTCCTTCAGGGGCGAGAAGATATCGGCCGTGCCGCGCTGCAGGTGGTGCAGCGCTTCCTGTACCACCGGCAGGTAGGCGCGGCCGTTGTTGGTCAGGCTCAGTCTGCGCGGCAGGCGGTTAAACAGCGGCTGGTCGAGGCAGTCTTCCAGCAACCGGATCTGCTGGCTGACGGCGGACTGGGTCATATTCAGCTCGCGGGCGGCGGCGCTGAAGTTCAGCAGCCGGGCCGCTGCTTCGAAGGTTTTCAGCCAGTTCAGGGGCGGGAGTTTCTGGGTGGCCATCGATTGTTATGCTTCTTGTCGGGCTTTGATCGTTGAGCTTCGGTTGTCGGGGCATTAGCTCAGCTTATTATGATGCTAAAAATCCATCGTTTGTATCACTTTTTCAGCGTGATTAATATCGATGTCACAAAAACAACAAACCTAAGAGAGAATCTGGACATGCAACAGGCGATCGCTTCCAGCGCACCAAAGCCCGGCACTGAAAACGCTGTATTGATTGAAGAGGCGGAACAGAAACAGCACGCCCTGAGCGTGCGTTGGAGTGACGGAAATATCACCAGCTATCACTACCTCTGGCTGCGTGATAACTGCGCCAGTGGCTTTCACCCGGATACTCAGGAACGCTGCTTCGACCAGCTAAGCGTATCGGCTGATATCCACCCGATACGTATTGAGTTTGATACCGAGTGTCTCAGCGTGGACTGGTCTGAAGGCGATCACAGCAGCCGCTATCCCCTGAGCTGGCTGCGTGAATTTGCCTACTCTGAAGAGCTGCGCCGCCAGCAGACCAGCAGCTACGAAAGCTGGGCCAGTGATTTTGTGGAACGTATCCCCGCTGCCGAACAGCCTGAGGTGATGAGCAGCGATGAAGTGCTGTACCACTGGATGTCCGACCTGGATAAACACGGTCTGGCGATTATCCGTAAGATGCCCGCCACCGATGAGGCGGTGGTCGATACCGCCCAGCGGATCGATTACCTGCGCCGCACGAACTTCGGTGTCACCTTTAACGTCATCTCGGTACCGAAGCCGATCAACCTGGCCTATACCTCGATCGCATTGCCGTTGCATACCGATCTGGCTAACCAGGAAGTGCCGCCGGGTTACCAGTTCCTGCATTGCCTGGCGAACGAGAGTGAAGGCGGCGCCTCTACTTTTGTTGATGGCCTGCGGGTGCTGGAAGACCTGCGTGAAGAGGCACCTGAGCACTTTCGTCTGTTGGCGGAGCATCCGATCCCGTTCCGCTTCCATGATGAGGACCACGATATCCGCCAGCACCACCCGGTCATCAATCTGGACTGCTTCGGCAATATCGTTGAGATCAAGTACAACGCGCACCTGGCGGATATCTTCGACCTGCCGGAAGTGTTTATGCATGAGTACTACCTGGCGTATCGCAATCTGATGGGGCGTCTGAAAGATCCGCGCTACATGATCCGCCTGAAGCTGAAAGGTGGTGAAATGGTGGTGTTTGATAACCGCCGGGTGTTGCATGGCCGCGATGCCTTTGATCCGACCACCGGCCTGCGCCACCTGCGCGGTTGTTATGTCGATCGCTCCGAATTTAAGAGTCGCCTGCGGGTACTGGCGAAGCAGTTTGCCTGAACCTGCTGATCAGCCACCGGCGATTGCTGCCTGACAGCGGTGGCCGGTGTCTATGACTGATAATACTTCTCTGCAGTACTACTCCCTGGTTGGCCGACCCGGCAGGCAAGCGGCCTGTATTCGGCTCACTGCCAACCTCCGACGTGTATCGTCATGGCCCCATCGCGGGCCTTTTTTACTTCACCTGTGGCTAAAAAACAGACCCGCAAAGGGCGTGGCACAGGCACTGACCCAACAATGACGTAGTCCGGGAACGCCTGAGCCCTGTGGCCTCTGAGGCTTTGGGCGATGGTTCACCCCTCCGACAAGAAAAAATGCGGTTTTTCAGCGACTGATACCAGCGATGTGCAGTCCACTGGAATTCGGCCCAAACGGAGTCTCAACCATGAACCTGACCTATATCGATACCTTTCTCGATGTTGCCGCCAGTCGAAACTTTAACCGATCTGCCGAGAGTCTCTGTATCACCCAGTCGGCGGTGAGCACGCGTATCAAGGCGCTGGAAGAATCGCTGGGTGTGACCCTGTTCAGCCGCGGCCGTTTCGGTGCCGAGCTGACCCGCGATGGCGTGCGTTTTCAGCAGTACGCCAGCAAGATCAGCGAGACCTGGCGAGAGGCGAAACAGGACCTGACCCTGCCCCGGGGATACACCGGAGTGTTGCGTCTCAGCACCCAGTTCAGTATCTGGGAGCGACTGGTTAACCGCTGGCTGCTCTGGTTGCGGGAGAACCAGCCGGAGCTGGCGCTGCATATCGAAGCCGACTACTCGATGACTATGATGGAGCAGATTCTGGGCCGGGTGATCGATATCGGCATCATGTACCAGCCCCGGGCCTTGCTGGATATCGAGGTCTGTAAGCTATTTGATGACTGCTTCGTACTGATCTCCACCGAGCCGCAGACACTGGCCGGTATGGACCTGGATCGCTATGTCTATATCGACTGGTGTCCCGGCTTTCGCCACCAGCACAGCCTGACGGTGCCTCAGCTGCAGGCGCGGGGTGTCACCATGGGGTTGGGCACCATGGCGATCGAGTATCTTAAGCGTCAGGGCGGCTCGGTTTACCTACCCGCCTGGCGTACCCCCGAGCTGCTGGCCAGTGGCGAATTTTATGCTGTGGCAGGTGCACCGGTGATTACTCAGCCGGTCTTTGCCGTCTATCGCCAGGAGATCGCCCGCGAAAGCTGGCTGGCAGATGCGCTGGACAGCCTGATGGAGATCTCGGCCCGGACCGAACGGGAGTTGCACCAGCTGGTGGGGCTGTCAGGCGGAAAGGTGGAAACCCTGACGGTATAAGTGCCGTAAAAAGCTCAGGGGATATAGCAGGGCGGCCATTCCACTTGGAATGACCGCCTTTTTTGTATGGGAGGGAATTTGTAGGGGAGGGAATTTGTAGGGGAGGGAAAGAGCGGGGACCGGTCGGGGACGGATCAGGCTTCCAGCAGGAAGTAGGTTGCATAGGCGACAATCAGCGCCGGGACTGCACTGTATGCCGTAGCCAGTATTGCCGCTTTCGGCGCCATGGCAATGGCAGGGAACAGGGCATCACCGTCATTGCTGATCGCGTTACCGAGCTGGGCTGAGAGAGGCACTATTCCGGCCAGGTAGAGGCTGGTGGTGACGATCTGTGGTCCGCATCCGGGCAGCAGGCCGACCAGTACGCCGATCAGGGGGGCCAGCGGTGCCCAGACGGTAAACCACTGCGCCAGGTCGACGCCGCTGTAGTGCACGCCCAGTTCATAGATCAGGTAGGCCATCACCACCCAGACGGTGACGAAATTGGTATCCTCGATCACCCGGCCCAGAGTGCTGACCGCAGCGGTGGGGTGGGGATCATTGTCATCCATGGTGGCGACCCGGTTCTCACTTACCAGGGGACGATAGGCGGCGCCGGTAAACAGGTTGCTCCACATCAGCATGGCGATAATGCCGCCGATAAAGCCCAGCCAGAGCGTCGGCTCCAGAGTGGCAATGGGGCCAAACAGGCTATCGGTTTCCAGCTGCAGGGCCAGCATCATGCCCAGCACGACGCCGGGCAGCAGTAACATCGTCCAGACCGGTTTCAGCCAGCGACCGCTGCTGGCTTCGCTGTAGTTGCGACAGGCCGCCTTACTGCCGTCCATACGCATAAAGCCCGGACCATGTATTGCGTCGATAGTGTAGCCGGATATGACCCCAACCAGAATGCTCAGCAGCATCACCCCCAGTCCGGTCATCGGCTCCCGTGCCAGCAGCAGGAAGGCTGCATCCCCCATGGTGGCTGTCAGCACCGCCACTACGGCACCGAAGCCCAGCCGGCCATGGACGTACTGGGTGATGACCATAACGGCACCACCGCAGCCGGGCAGGGCACCCATCAGCGCTGCCAGGGGGACTTCCCAGCGTTGGTGCTGTTGTAACAGCTGCTCGACATCCAGCTTCAGGACCTTTTCCAGACCGTAGAAAATCGCCAGTGTCGCCGCTACAAAGACACTCACCTGCAGGTAGGCATCGCTGACGGATTGCACGATGATGCGGAAGGCTTCGCTGTCCATCGCCATTAATGCGATCAGCGCGGTTAACAGCAGGGTACGCCAGGGCAGGATCCGGTTGATCCGGGAGCCGGACTGGCCTGATTGTCGAACCGTTTGGGTGAAGGCTGTTTTCATATTACGGCCTCCTTTTTGATCAGCAGCTTTTCAATTGCTGTGATCTTATATCCGCTATTTAATTGCTGGCCTTTATGCCATGGTCTGATAATGATTCGCATAGAATTATTCCTCATCACTTTATGCGGCAGAGGATCGGCTGGAATTATTTTTATTACCGCATAGGTAGATGCTAAAAAAGCAGGCGGCAGATAAATAGCGAATTATTTCTGTCCCTTTAATCGAAAATACTTATCTATAAAAATTTCGTGAGGATGTGACTCTGGCAGGGGCAGGCATTGCCCTGGTGGGCAAAGGTGAGGGGGCAATCAAAGCGTCATTAAACTGTGTAGGGATCAGGGGCAGGGTAAGGGATGCTGAGACTAAGCCTGCGCGCACAAAAAAAGGGGCTGAAGTCAGCCCCTTTTGGTTTCAGTGCAGTTGATCAGGAAAGGTCAGCGACCTCGCGTTCGATCATCTTCTTGATATGCTCTTCGTTGTCGATCACTTTCTCGCCATCTTTGCGCAGGGATTTCACCAGTCCCACCATCATGCCCAGCAGGACGAAGGTGAATGGCAGGGCACCGGCGATAGAGGCTGCCTGTAGCGCTTTCAGCGCCTGGTTGCCACCCAGCAGCAGGATCATCAGCGTTACCGCACCCAGCGCCATACCCCAGAGGATACGCTGCTGCACCGGAGGACGGCGGCCGAAGGAAAGCAGGCGACCCAGTACCAGGGTGCCGGAGTCAGCCGAGGTAACAAAGAAGATCACAACCACTACCAGCGCGGCTATCTTAGCGATGACCGCTGCGACACCCGGCGTCATCACGTCAAAGGCAGAATACAGGGTACCGGCGTAATCCCAGTTATTTACCGCTGTATTGTAAATGGTCATATCGGCGCCGTAGATGGACTCGTAGATACCGGCGGAACCGATCACGCCAAACCACACCAGTGCCACAGCGCATGGGATGAATATCACACCCAGGACGAACTCACGGATGGTACGGCCACGGGAGATACGCGCGATAAACATACCAACAAATGCCGCCCAGGCGATCCACCAGCCCCAGTAGAAGATAGTCCAGCCACCCTGCCATGTACGCTCTTCCGGTGAACGGGCCGTCCACAGGCTCATGGATAGGTTGTTAGCGATGGTATCGCCCAGTGCCGTCAGGGTGCTGGCGATCAGGTAGTTACCGTTACTGGCCATCAGGAAGTACGCCAGGATGACGATACAGATCCAGGTGTTCAGCTGGGACAGAATCTTAATCCCTTTGGCGACACCACTGGTGGCGGAGAGCGTGGCGATGATGGTAATCAGCGCGATAGATATAACGGTAACCGTCTGGGATTTGGCTTCCAGAACGCCGAGGGAGATCAGGCCGGCGCTGATCTGTTCCACACCCAGACCCAGCGTGGTCGCGATACCGAAGATGGTACCAAACACGGCCAGGATATCGACCGTATGACCAATAGGGCCGTAGATCTTGTCACCGATCAGTGGGTAGAGCGACGAGCGCATGGACAGGGGTAACCCTTTGCGGAACGCAAAGTAAGCCAGTGAAAGACCGACGATGGCGTACATGCCCCAGGCGACAAATCCCCAGTGGAAGATTGTCAGGGTCAGGCCGCCGGCCGCAGCTTCTGCAACCAGGTCATTCGGCACCGGGAATCCTTCGTCACCGGGCATCAGGCCCGCTGCCAGCGCAGCCTGCTTGGCTTCAAAGAAGGTAGCGACTGCCGCTTTAACTTCTGCGCTCAGGAAAGGGTTACCGCCGCTCCAGCCGCTGGCGAAGTGGATCATCGGCTCGGACATGGAGAAGAACAGCATACCGGCGCCGGTGCCGCAGCCAAACAGCATAGAGAACCAGGCGAAGTTGCTGAATTCAGGACGGTCATCGTCGCGTCCCAGTCGGATGCTGCCTGTTCTGGAGAACATGGCATAGATACACACGGCAAATGCCAGGAACATAACCAGTACGTAATACCAGCCGAGTGTGCTCTCGATCCAGCCTTTCAGTCCGAGGAACTGTTCGCTGGCCGCCTCGCCGAGGATGACGGTGTAGAGGATAAAGCCTGCAATCATCACGAATGCAGTGATGCCTAATGTTGAGTTCAGGCCTTTGAGAATGCCGCGCTTTTCTATGAGCGCGTCAATTTCATCATTTGGAAGCATTATCTCACCCTGTATATTTATATTTATGTTGTTGGGTTTTTTATTGTTGGTTTCAGGTTGGATTAATTAATCCTGATGCGGACCTCCTTAGGTGTGAAAGTTACTATATGGGAGTTGTAAATAATTGATATGGGGGGTGTCGTTATTGGGTATGGTTGCGTCGGTTGACCGTTTGTTTCCTTGTCACTCTGCTGTGATTAATCGAATACTTCTATGGAAAGTGCTTGTGCGATTTTTTGAGCTATAAGTAAATTTCATACATCGCCCCAAAAATATTTATAGGTCAGAAATTTGTGTGATTTTTCAGGGGGGCTATTTTGGAGGATAGTGATTTTTATCTTCCTAAATAGAAAGTAACCGGGGTTTGGTAATCTCTTTTAAATAAAAGTGCAGCCCGACACTCTCAAACTTAGCTCTTAAAAGCTATCGAGAGCGACAGATGCCGGACTGCAAAAAGGGAAGGCCAGGAAGCCCGCAAATAAGTCGCTGATGTTAACCGGCGGCTGTTAAGACCTGAGGCCATCTGACTTGCTTACAGGCTCGCTAAACCATTCCCTGACCTGGATTGGGATAAGCAGGGGGCCCGGCCCGGCGGGGGGAAGCCATCGGGCCAGCAATGAATTACAGGTGAACCATCACGCTGTCGCCTTCAATACTGGTTGGGTATGTGCGGGCTTTTATGGATGGGTCGACCAGGAATTCGCCGGTCTTAATATCAAACTCCCAGCCATGCCAGGCGCAGCGTACCAGTTCATTTTCCTTTACATAGTTAAATTCCCGCTTGCCGCTGCAACAGCCCTCGGTGGTACCACTGACCGGGCCTTCGCAGACCGGAGCGCCCAGATGGGGGCAGACATTCAGCATGGCATAGTAATCTTCGTCGATCTGGAAGATACCGATCGGCAGGTTATTAACCTGCACGATAGCCGGTTCACCGGGTTTGACGTCGTGGGTTTTGCAGGCGAACTGAATATTGTTGCTCATGGTCATACTCCTGTGCCGGGCTTATGCCGCTTTGCTGTCAACGATGGTCTGGATACGCTTGTATACCTGCAGGGCGTTGCCGCCGAGCACATTGTCACGCCAGTCCGGCGGAATATGCAGGGCATTCACATCGTCCTGATCCCAGTGCGGGTAGTCGGAAGCAAACATCAGCGTGTTCTTGCCATCCATTGCCTCCAGCGTCGACCAGAGGTGTTGCAGGTTGGCAGGCCGCTCCAGTGGCTGGGTGGTGAAGCGGATATGGTCACGGCAATATTCGCTTGGCAGCTTCTTCAGCCAGGGGGTTTCCTTGCGCAGCGCCTTGTAGTTGGCATCCAGACGCCACATCACACTCGGTACCCAGGCCACGCCGCATTCGATCACCACCATATACAGCTCCGGCCATTTCTCGAATACGCCCTGGGCAATCATGCTGGCCACATGGGTCATCGCTGTCTGTGGCAGGATGGCATGGGTCTCCCAGAAGAAAGTGGTTGGCCCGGCGCCGATCGGGTTGGAGTTGATCCCACCCTGACCGCCCAGATGCATGGCGAAGGGCAGGCCGACCTCGGCACAGGCTTCGAAGATCGGGTGGTAGAACGGGTCACCGTATGGCCGGCTGGCACCGTGCGAGGCAAGTACCTGTACCATCCGTGGGTGGTGGCCGAGGCGGCGGATCTCTTCTGCAGCTAAATGTGGGTCCTGGGGCGCGATAATGATGGAGCCGACAAAGCGGTCATCCAGTGGCAGCCACTCTTCTATCTGGTAATCGTTATAAGCCTTAACCAGCGCGTTGGCATAGTAAGGGTTCGCCAGCGTGGAAGCTTCAAGGCTTTCATCGCCGGTCAGTATCGCGAAATCGATATTGTACTTATCCAGGTGCTTCGATTTCATGATCTGGTAGTTTTCAGCTTCGCTCTGCGGATCGATATCCGCACGCTTGAAGCCCTCCGGGTGGAACCATGGCCGGTGCGCATGGGGAAAGGCGCCCTTTGGGCCGGTGCGTTCGCCACGAACGAAATAATCCTTAAAAAACGGGTCCATATAAGGCAGCAGTACTTCGGCACTGCACCAGTAGTTATGGCAATCGACATCAATAATCATCTGTCACCTCATCTGAATTTATTGTTGTTTTGCGATGAGTTGATGCTAGGGATTCACGGATATTTTAAATAACGATTAATTCTGGTCTTATTGATCCGGATCAATGATGGATGGTCGCTCAGCAGTATGGCGAGGGGACGTGATGATAAATAACGACAGATTATGACGCCGGGAGATCAAATCGATCTTAATTGCGAATCAGAACGATAGAAAAGCCTCATAAAAGTCAGGACGACGCCTGATAATGCGGGTGAGGAGCCGCTGATCATAAGAAATTTGGGCGATGCTGCTATCAGCACTAACTCTTATCATGGGGCACGTTTTATAGCCAACCCGTGCGCGGGCGGATGATATTAGTGGCCGGCGAGTGAGGATAAAGGATGTTTTTTTCAGGAAAGTTGCATGCCCAGATCAGTGAGCTGGAACAGGAGCTGCATTCGCTGCAGCGGGATAACCAGCGTCTGATTGATGACAACGGCAGTCTGACCCGACGTGTGGTCGAGATGGAGCAGCAATTGGCAGACTCCGCTGATCAGACTGATCTGTCTTCGGTCTGGGTACAGGGCGGTCGTCTGGTCTCTGATGTCCGTGAGGCGATTGCCCATGCCGCAGCCAACATGGCGAACGAGAAAGAGCGCATGTCGGAATCGTTCGGTATTTTCGATGAGACCGAAACGGCAGTCAGCCATATTCTTGATCACGTGGCGGAGATTCAGCAGCGTTCCGAAAGTGGTAATGCCAATGTACAGAATCTGCTGGGCGTGTCACAGAATATTGAAAAGTTTGTTGGCGTCATCCGTGATATTTCCGACCAGACTAACCTGCTGGCGCTGAACGCGGCGATTGAAGCGGCACGTGCCGGAGACAGTGGTCGTGGCTTTGCCGTCGTCGCAGACGAAGTGCGCAACCTGGCCCGCAAGGCCAGCGAAGCCAGTAACGAAATTAACAACCTGGTCGGGCAGATCATGTCGCAGACTCAGGTGGCGTCTGAAGATATTGGTCAGGTGCAGAACCTGTCCAGCGAAGTGGTGGCTTCTGCCGAACAGATCCGTAATGCCGTGCATCAGGTGGTGGATCTGTCGAAATCGATGAGCGACGTAATTACCCGCAGTGCCATGGACACCTTTATCGAAACGGTGAAGATGGATCATGTGGCATGGAAAAACTCGGTCTATGAAGCGATTGTCCGTCAGGACTTTTCGTTACTCGATTCACTGGCGGATCACCACTCCTGTCGTTTGGGCGGTTGGTACTATCGCGGTGAAGGACGGGACCGTTACAGCGACGATGCTGCCTTCCGTTCACTGGAGCAGCCACACCGTCAGGTACATGAGAGCGGTGCCGAGGCATTGAGAGCTGCGCGGAAAGGCGATCTGCCTGCGGCAGCGGCCAGCCTCAGTGACATGGAACAGGCCAGTGGCGAAGTCGCCCGGCACCTGGATCGCCTGCGCAGCGAGTGATTCGTCTGTAACGCCCCCTGCCGGCGACTTGTCGGCGGGGGCCGCCTTTGCCAGCCCCGCTTTAATCTGTAATTGCTATGCTTCGGCCGCTACCGGGTCACCTGCCGGCGGCCGGACTGGTATTCTTCATAACTCATATCTGAACCTTCCAGGCAGGCCTCCCGGTCAGGTGCCCGCAGGCATGCCTGCTGATGGCTGGACTGCAGGCCGGTGTAGAAGCCTTTTTCACTGCAGCCTGCCAGCATGGAGAGCAGCAGTAACAGCAGGACCTGAGGGTGTTTTATCATCGGCTTATCCGGCGGCGAAGGTTATCCAATGGTTGGCTGACTCCGCTCAGGCTTCTGAGCACTGTTGTGTCAGGGTCTTGGAGATCTGTAATGTCAGGACCTTAAACTGGCGGTCGGCCTCCGGCAACAGCTGGTTTGCCTTTACGCTGTTCCCCTCCTTACAGGTCAGCTCTATTTCCAGAGCCAAATGACTGAGCGCGATTGCACCGATGGTCAGACAGGTACCCTTAGCCTTGTGGGCATGACGGGCTGCGGTTTCTGTATCATCCTCACTCAGGCTATGTCTGAGCTGGGCCAGCTGCTCCGGCAACTCCTGTAAAAAGGCATCGATAATCGCCTGAATCAGCTGATAGTCAGATGACACCTGCTCTTCAAGTGTGCTGATATCAAAGACGGACATACCCATTTCTTCATCTCCTGTTAAATGGCTGGACATTTCCCTGGCAGGGGCGGGCGCCGCCGTATCCGATCGGTGTATCCATTGTTTCAGCGTATTTTCCAGTTTTTCCGGTGAAGTCGGTTTACTCAGGTAGTCGTCCATTCCCGCTTCAAGGCAGCGTTCTCTGTCGCCCTGCATGGCGTTAGCCGTCATGGCAATAATGGGCACACCGGCATTGCTGGAGTCGGCAAGGCTGCGAATCATGCGGGTGGCCTCATACCCGTCCAGCACCGGCATCTGGCAGTCCATAAAGATCAGGTCGTAGTGGAATTCGCGTGCCGCATCGACCGCTTCCTGGCCGTTATTTGCGATATCGGTCGCGATACCCAACCGTTCAAGGTTGGCTTTGGCGACCATCTGATTGACTGTATTGTCTTCCACCACCAGTACATGGATATTGCTGAAGTCTACCGCCTGTTTGCGGGCCGGCGTAATCAGATGCTCTTCGTCCCGGTCGAGGTTCGCTACCTTCAGTAGCAGGGAGCGCAGCTCGGTCTGGTTCAGCGGTTTGTTCAGGTAGCCGGTAAAGGGACTGTCGGGGTTCGCTGTCCGGGCCTGTTCCGGCTGTGAGGTATAAAGGATGACACGGGTCTGTTGTAGTAGCGGATCGGCGCGTAGGGTCTCTGCCAGTTTAACGGCATCCATATCCGGCAGTTGCTGGCCGATAATAGCGACGCTGTATGGCTGGCCTGATTGTGCGGCCTGATGCAACATCTCCAATGCCGCCTGAGCATTGTCGGTACCGCTATGCTGCACCTGCCAGTTTTCAAGGATGGCTCCCATCAGCCGGCACTGGCTGCTGTTGCTGTTCACGATCAGAATCCTCTGCTGGTCCAGCAGGGCGGGGGCCGGTGAGGAATCCTGTTTTTCCGCAGGCTCAAGCTCCAGTTCAAACCAGAAGGTTGATCCCTGGCCCTCCTGGCTGTTTACCCCGATGCTCCCTCCCATCATTTCACAGAGCTGTTTACTGATGGCCAGGCCCAGTCCCGTGCCGCCATATCTTCGGGTGGTGGAGTTATCGGCCTGGTTGAAACGCTGGAACAGCTGACGTTGCTGTTCGTCGTTAAGGCCGATGCCACTGTCTTCAACCTCGATCCGGATCCGGTTGCGGTTATTGCCGGATGGCTGGCAGTAGTACCTCACCAGAACATCGCCCTGATCGGTAAACTTCAGGGCATTCCCCACGAGGTTGATCAGGATCTGGCGGATACGGCTGGGGTCGCCCTTAAGCCAGCAATGGGTTGCCGGGTTGGCCGGGCAGAGAAACTCCAGTTGCTTTGATTCCGCCTGGTCGGCAAAGGTAATGGCAATGTCCTCGATCAGGCCGCCGATTTCAAAATCGAGAAACTCGATATCCAGCTTACCGGCTTCGATCTTGGAAAAGTCGAGAATGTCATTGATGATGCTTAGCAGGCTTTCACTGCTGCGTTTTACGTTCTGGGCGAAGTTGAGCTGGTTTTCATCGAGCGGGGTCTCCAGCAACAGGTTGGTCATGCCGAGAATGCCATTCATCGGCGTGCGGATCTCATGGCTCATATTGGCCAGGAATTCACTCTTCGAGCGGTTAGCCGACTCTGCCGTCGCCTTCGCTTCTATCAGGGCGACTTCCTGCTGGTGGCGTTCGGTCACATCGAAGTTAATGCCGACCATTCTCTGCGGCGACCCCTCTTCGTCACGAACGACCGTGGCGCAGGCTTTGATAATGCGTACGCTGCCATCGGAGTGATTAACGCGAAACTCGGTATCAAACTCCTGTTCGCCGCACAGGGCTTTTTCCGCTTCGCCGGCTGCCCGTTCAAGGTCATCTTTCATGACCTGACGAGCCCAGCTGTCATAGTCGTTGTGAAACTCTTCGGCAGTGATGCCGTATAACCGGTACATCCAGTCATCCCATATCAGCTGGTTCTCCACAATATTCCAGTCCCAGATACCAAAGCCGGCGGCGTCTGCAGCCAGTGCCATGCGGCGGTTCACCTCCTGTAACTGCTGCTCCGCCAGTTTGCTTTCGGTAATATCGGTGCGGATGGCGACATAGCTTTTCGGTTTCCCGTCGTCTCCTTTAAACGGCACGATCGTACTGTCGACCCAGTACAGGTCGCCGCGCTTATTCCGGTTGCAGATCTCGCCGTGCCAGACGTCTCCGCGGGCTATGGTGTGGTAGAGGTCACGGAAAAATGCCTGATCATGATGACCGGATTTTACGATCCGGTGGTTCTGGCCGACCAGTTCGTCGGCGCTGTAACCGCTGATCTCTTCAAAGCGTTTGTTGGCAAAGGTGATAGTGCCGCGGGTGTCAGTAATTGCCACGATAGCGTGCTGGTCGAAGGCGAACTGCTGTTCTGCCAGGGTGGAGAGGGCCTGCTCTGCCTTGCGGTGGCTTTTGCGCAGCTCCAGCTCGTGCTGTTGCCGGGCTTCGGTCATATGATTGAAGGCTCGGGCCAGCTGGCCGACCTCATCGTTGCTGGTAATATCAAGCCGGGTGTCCAGTTCGCCGCGCGTGACGGCCTGGGTGGCATTCACCAGCTTTATCAGCGGCCCGGACAACTTACGTGCTTTTATGCTGGCAAGGACGATGACAAAGATGCCGGTTAGCGCCGCCAGCGCACCGATAAGCTGGCTCAGTCGGGTAACGGAACTGAGGGCTTTTGCCCGGTCTATCTCGCTGAACAGTATCCAGTTGACGCCGGGCAGCTGGATTTCATGATGCATCCCTATCACCTGATTGCCATCGGGTCCTGGATAGCTGAAGGCTTCAGTGTGGCCTGTCCCGGGGTTGTCGGCCTGTCGCTCTGACTGGTAGCGCTGAAACTCCGCGGTGTGGATCGCCTTGTGCAGCACCAGGTCATGCCGTTCGCCGATACCGGTGCGCAGCAGACCGTCTTCTCCGGTCAGATAGTGGGTGAGCGAAACTTCGGGATCAGTGCTATGGCTCAGGAGTTTGAATATGCGCTGGAAGCGAATCTGAATCGCGACGGCACCCACGACTTCGCTGTTCTCGGATCGAAGCGGGGCACTGATAAAGCCCGCGAGCTGGTGGTCTGAGGGGCCGTAGCGTTCCAGGTCGGAAAACCGGGCCTGTCCCTCGTTCAGGCTGTATCGTACTGTGCGGGCAAAGCGGGTATGGGACAGCGGGCCGTAGAACAGGTTGGTCCCCAGGTCGGCCTCTTCCGCGACGCTGTAGAGAATATTACCCTTAACATCGATCAGGAACAGGTCGTAGATATAGTCGTAGTGCTGTTTTACTCCGGGCAGGTCGTTATCGATCTGGCTACGTTGCCGCCAGTCCTCGCTGTTAACGTAATCGACCAGACTGAGGCCACTTAAGTGCAGGCCTTCTGAGAGGCTGCTGAGGAGTGTCCGGTTGCTGACCGCATCCGCCTGGATAGAGAGATCCATAAACCGGTAGTCGAACCAGTTGCGGATAAAGTCGACCTGCAGGCGGGCGCTTTTCTTCAGCTGGTCTGCGGTGGTCTTGCTGAGGGCCTGACTGGCCTGTTCGTAGCTGATCCAGGCAACCAGCGCCATTGGCAGAAGCGCCAGCATCAGAAACCAGGTGGTCACTGTTTTCTTGAGTGAAGAGTGGCCTGAAGGGCCGTTTGATGGCGATGACAGAGCGGCTTGTTGCTGAGTCTCAATCATTTGATGCTTCCCTGCATAAGCTGGCGTTACTAAACGGACAATCTGACACGTTGTTCTGACTGCAGGATTAAGAACTACGTTATAACCAGTTTAGATTGGTCGCCGGAATTTGCAGGTAAGGTCGCGAATTTGTTGTGGAGATTGCGCTGGGTCAACCTCCGGCAGGAATATCCCTGGTTGTTATTGCTTTTCTTCGATAGCGCCGCCCAGCTCTTTCCAGGCGCTAAAGCCGCCATCGAAGTGGCAGATTCGGGGCACGCCCATATCCTGCAGGGCCTTGGCTCCCAAAGCCGACCGCCATCCCTTGGCACAATGCAGTACCAGCTTCTTGCCGCAGGCAAAGCGTTCGTGAAAGTAAGGGCTGTCCGGATCGGCCCAGAACTCCAGCATGCCGCGAGGGGCATGGAAGGAGCCGGGAATGCGGCCTTCGCGCTGCAGTTCACGTATGTCGCGAATATCGATAAACAGCACATCATCATCGCCGTAGAGGGCAACTGCTTGTGCCGGGCTGAGGGTTTCAATCTCGCTGAAGGCCTGATCGACCAGGGCTTTTATGCCGGTTTTTAACTGATACATAGGACGTCCTTTTTATTTTTGTCGGGTGCTGATCCTAGCCTGAGACCAAGGTCGCAGCCATTAGCCCTTGGTTGACCGTGGTGCAGTTGCCCGCTTTTGACGCACCATGGACGCTCGGTTGTTGAATGGGTTTTTATTGATTAGGTAGGTTTTCGTGTTGAATTCAATGCGATTAGTGATTTGGCCCGGTTTTTGCTTTGTCTCTTTGACCTGACAGGAAATCGAGACTGATCGAAAAACCGGGGCAATTCAGATGATGACCAGGCTGGGGTTCATTCAGCAGAGCAAAGGCGCTCATTCGGCGGATCTATTAAGGTCCCGCCCAATGAGCGCCTTTTTTAATGCCTCCGGTGTGGGCATTGCGGGTCAAGCGGCCGCCCTGATCTATCAAGGAATCGCAGTATATGTACAAATATCTTCAACCACTGGGGATTCAGGGGGGCTATTGGCTGGCGGCCGTGCTCGCTGCACTGGGGATCGGCTTGGGTGCGGCAGGGCTGACAGACGAAGCCCTGCTGTTGCTAGCCGTCGCAATACTGTTTGCGCTGGGCCTGCTGCGCGCAATCCGTAGTGATCATCTGGCCCTCAAGGCGTTACTTATTGCGGCGACAGAGACGGGTTTCGAGAGATCTGAGCAATCGGTTAAGGGGCCTTTGAGTGATCTTCAGGCTGGACTTGATGATCTGTTGCGTTTGCTCGATCGCCGCCGGGACGCGATGGCTGCGACCCTCACCGAGATGCGCTATTCCGCACAGGAGCTGTCCGTGAATGCAGCCCAGGTCGTCAGCCACTCCCGGCATCAGTCCGAGGCGACCACCGCTGCGGCGGCTGCGGCGACCGAGATCAGCCAGAGCACCGATGAGGTCGCCGGACGGATCAGCACCACCCGGGATGCGGCACAGAGTGCCCGTCAGCTATGTGATGCCGGATATCGGGCGCTGCAGGATACCCGGCAGCAGGCCGAATCGGTATCTGCCGAGTCCTGCCGGACCGGCGAACAGATTCGTCAGCTCGGCGGCAGCCTGGGTTCGGTGGTATCGATGTCCTGCATCATCCGCGAGATAGCCGAACAAACTAACCTGCTGGCGCTGAATGCCGCGATCGAAGCCGCCCGGGCCGGGGAGTATGGTCGTGGTTTTTCGGTGGTGGCCGACGAGGTGCGGGCGCTGGCGCAACGCAGCCATGACTCAGCCCAGGGCATCACCCGACAGACCGAAGTGGTGACCCGGGATATGGAGCAGGTCGCCAGCCATATGGCTCAGATGGTCGAGCGTTCCGAAACCTGTCTTAGTGGTGTGGCAATGGCATTCGATTCCCTGAGTGAGATCGTCGATGCCTCCGATCAGGTTGCCGGTGAGATTTCTGCGATTGCTGCGGTTTCGTCGCAGCAGGCTGTGGCGGCACAGGAGATTTCGCACCATATCGAGCAAGTGGCCACCCGGGCTGGCGAAAACGTATACCGGGCAACGCAGACCGCAGAAGTTGCCCGGCACCTGCATGCCATGGTGCAAACTGAGACAGAGGGAGAGAAGTAGATGGACGGGACATGGAATAGCGCGACTCTGGTGATTGTACTCTTGATGCTGGTTCTGGTGACACTGGCGTTGAGCTATCACCTGATGCAGCGGCGCACGCGCCGCCGCTATATCGAAGGTATCGAATGGATGCAGCAGCTCTGCCAGTTGCTGGCCCTGCTGCAACAGCACCGGGGCCTGAGCAACGGCTACCTGCATGGCGATGACTCGGCCCGGCCGCGTATTGCCCAGCTACAGCAGCAGATCGGGCAGCAGCTCGACCTGCTCAACCGGAAGGGGGTCTGGATACACCTCTCCGGTATCTGGCTCGGAATCCAGGGTCACTGGAGCCGTCTGGAGCACAGTTACCTGCAGCTGGGCGCCGATGCCAGCCTGAAGCAGCATAATCGTATCATCACCCACCTCCTCAACTTGATTGCAGACTGTGCTGAGAATCATCAGTTGCATCATCTGCGACAGGATGAGAAGCAGGTAGCGTATCTCTGGCAGGAACTGCTGAGTACGGCGGAATATATCGGTCAGGCCCGGGCGCTGGGTACCGGGGTGACGGCGGCCGGAAGCTGCAGCAGCGTGGATAAGATCCGGCTGAACTTCCTGCACAACCGGTTGAGCAACTATATGAGTCAACAGGAGTCGGTGCAGGTCAGCAGCGCCCTGGGCGAACTGCTCAGTACCCTGCGTCACCAGGTGATTGTCGACCTGCCGACGATAGCGTCGCAAGACTACTTTAAGCAGGCTTCGGCGGTGATGGAGTTGCTGATGCAACAGTGCCAGCAGGGGCTGACCCAGCTGGCTGAGCAGCTGAGGAGCCACTGACTACCCGAGGGTGGTGGGGATAATGCCGATCGGGCTGCGCTTCAGGGGCGGATCAACAGCTGCAGCAGATTGAGCAGCAGCAGGATCAGGCACAATCCCTGCCACACCCGGATCGGGTTGCGATCCAGCAGTGGTTGGCGTTTGATACGGGCTTCCAGTGCCGGGTTGGGCTGGGTCAGGTCCTGCAGGAATTCTGACAGGGCATCATAGCGGTGGGCCGGATTGGGCTGCAGCGCTTTGTGCAGGCAGCCTTCCACCCACAGCGGCAGGTCGCTGCGCTGCTGCAGTGCCGGGATGTAGTTGAGCTGGTTGTAGTGGTCCAGTTTAACGCGTTTGATTGAGGGTTCCTTGAAGGGCAGGGCGCCTGTCAGCATCTCGTAGCAGATCACCGCCAGTGAGAACAGGTCGGAACGGAAGTTGCCTGCTTCACCCACCAGATACTCCGGTGCCACATAGTTAACCGAGCCCTGGGGCACCGACTTATCCAGCGGCGAGGCGATCTCCTCCACACCGGCGATCAGGACAGTACCGAAATCGAGGATCTTGATACGGCCATCGCGGTCGATCATGATGTTTTCCGGCTTCAGGTCCTGATGCACCATATCCGCCCTCTGGAAGGCGCGCAGCCCCTGTACCATCTGCTTGACCAGCGCGCGCACCGTTTCCAGCGGAGGCTGCGGATTATCGTTGATCCACTCGCGCAGGTTCTCGCCCTGAATGTACTCCCCCAGATAGTAGAGGAAACGCTTGGGCTGTTTCGGCTCGAAGGTCTTCATCACGTTGATATGGCTGATGCGCTGGCCGACCCACTCCTCGCGGATAAAGCCGTCCAGGTAGAGCGGGTCTTCACTGAAGTTCTCCGACGGGGCCTTGAGCACAAACTGTTCGCCGCTGTCACAGTCCTTCACCAGATACATATGGCTGCGGGTACCGCTGAAGATCACATCCAGCACCTCGTAGCCGTCGATACGGTTACCGGGCCTCATCACCGGCGGAACCGGCAGGCGCGAGAGACGCTGGTGGCTCTCATCCAGCGTCTCCCGGGGCAACTGGTCGACGGCGATCAGCAGGGCAGTGGCGTTGTCGTCGCTGCCGTTATCCAGCGCTGCCTGCACCAGGTCGCGGGCGCACTGCTCCAGATCGGAGCCTCCCTTGAGCAACTGCTGCTGGATCTGCTGCGGGCTGAGAAATTCATGCAGGCCGTCGCTGCTGAGCAGCAGGCGATCCCCCTCGCTGAGCGGACAGCCGTGGTAATCCACTTTCAGATCACTGTCACCACCCAGCACCCGGGCCAGGTAGTTGCGACCGGCTTCGGTGCGGGTATGGTCCTGGGTCAGCTGCTCCAGCTGGCCGTTGTGCAGGTGGTAGATGCGGGAGTCGCCGACATGGAAGCAGTGCAGGCTGGTGGATTTCACCACCACCGCCGAGAAAGTACAGAGCATGCTGTCTTTCTCCCGTGCAGAGGTGGCGTTTTGCTGGTGCAGCCAGCGGTTGAGGCTGTGCATCACCCGCGATACCGAATGCTTCACACTCCAGCTCAGCGGCGTACTGAAATAGTCCTCGATAAAGCTGGTGACGCTGGTCTGACTGGCGATATGGGAGTCGGCACAGCTGCTGACGCCATCGGCGATCACTGCCGCGCCGCCCTTGAATTCCAGTTCGCGGCCGGTGGCCAGCTTCGCCGCAAAGGCATCCTGATTGAGGGCCTTGATGCCTCCGACCGAACAACCGCCAAAACGTAACTTGAGTTGAGTCTGCATAACGTCAAAGCCACCGGCCGCATTGCGGCCGGTGGCGCTCCTCCGATTTGCTGCTTAGCACTTTCTGTCTGCTAAGGGCCTGACTCAGTGAGGGCTAGGTTCACTGAGGGTTGAGTTTAATGAGGGTTTAGTTCACTTTGATCAGCTCGACGCTGCCATCTTCGTTCACTTCCACCATATGGCCTTTGGGTTCTTCCAGCAGCAGCAGGGCCAGGAAACCCAGCACGGCCGTGGCGGCGATCACGGTGAAGAACACCTGATAGCTCACCATCGACAACACCGTCAGGTAGAACACTGCGCCGACGTTGCCGTAGGCGCCGGTCATACCGGCGATCTGGCCGGTCAGGCGGCGCTTGATCAACGGTACCACGGCAAACACAGCCCCTTCGCCAGCCTGCACAAAGAACGAGCAGGCCATCGCCATCACCACCGCCAGTGCCAGCGGCCAGCTACTGTCGATCATCGACATCAGGGCATAGCCCGCCGCCAGTCCGGCCGTGAGGATCAGCAGGGTCTTCTTGCGGCCGAAGCGGTCACTGATCCAGCCGCCACCCGGACGGGACATCAGGTTCATAAAGGCGTAGGCGGATGCCAGCAGGCCGGCGTAGACCATATCCAGCTCGAAGACCTCGGCAAAGAACAGTGGCAGCATCGAGACCACCGCCAGCTCGGAACCAAAGGTGGCGAAGTAGAGCACGTTCAGTACCGCTACCTGCTTAAACTTATAGCGCTGGTTTTCCGGTACGGGCTTCTCGAAGATCTCCTTGTTTACCTGATAAGCGCTGTAGCAATCGTAGATCAGGATCAGGCCCAGAATCAGGTAGGTGATATTGGCAATATTGTCGGTAAAGATGCTGACGCCGGCCGGAGACAGTTTCCAGGTCAGCAGGGCCAGTGCGGCATACATCGGCAGCTTCATGATCAGCAGGAAAATAAAGTCGCCCTTGCTGGTGACTTCCAGGCCGCCAATTTTCTTCGGCTTGAAGTAGGTGGAGCCTTTTGGCGTATCGGTCACGCTGCGGTACCAGATCACACTGAACAGCAGGCTCATGGCACCGGTCAGGCCGACCGCATAGCGCCAGCCATCTTCACCGCCAAACAGCAGTGCCAGGGTGGGCAGCAGCATGGCACCGGCGGCGGAACCGAAGTTACCCCAGCCTCCGTAGATCCCTTCGGCGGTACCCAGCTCGTTGGCCGGGAACCACTCACTGACCATACGGATACCGACCACAAAACCGGCACCGATAAAGCCCAGCAGGAAGCGGGAGATCGCCGCCTGGGCAAAGTCCTGTGACAGGGCAAAGGCAAAGCAGGGAATACTGGCCAGCGCCAGTAGCGCTGCATAGACGATGCGCGGGCCGAATTTATCGGTCAGCATGCCGATAATCACTCGGGCAGGTATGGTCAGCGCCACGTTGAGGATCAGCAGGGTCTTGATTTCAGATTTACTCAGGCCGAGGGATTCCGCGATGGATCCCAGCAACGGGGCGTGGTTAAACCAGACAAAGAAGGTAATGAAGAATGCGATCCAGCTCAGGTGCAGGATCTTCATCTTTCCTGTAAAGGAAAACAGGTTCAGTTTGCTGTCACTCATGGGTGGCCTCTATTTCAAAAAACAAAAAAGGCGTTAGAAAGCCCCCCGCAAGGGACTGTCTGAACGCCTTTGTTCAAATCGGGTGCGTCATCTTTTAAGCCGGATCAGCTCTGGTGCATCATTGCCCGTCGATCCTATACGCCTTGCAGTGTCTTATTTTTATTGTTGCGGCGTTGTGGGAAACTCAGTCCCGAATTCCATCGCCTGTAACGTCGGCTGTGATGGAATCCCCCTAAGCCTTGGGTCGTTTCACTGATCGCCTCTGAAAGCCCGGAGCCCGGATTTTGAGAAGCTTCAGTGCGCCGGCCCACTGCTGGCGGAGGCGCTTTGTTATTTTTATGGGTGCTTAAGCAGTAATCTGGTCAGGCCCGATATCGGGCAATCCCAGGCAGCTTTGTTATTTTTATTTTTGCTGACAGGGTTAAAGCATTCAGCGTGCCAACTTTTTATTTCGCTTCAGGCCGCATCCTCGCGACTGCCAGCAGGGTCTTCTTTCAGTACTTTTTCCTGCCGGTCAGCCTGCTTTTCCGGGGCGGCACTGGCCGTTGCCTGAGGCGCTGAACGTGGCACATCGGGCTTGCTGTGTTTTTCGTACAGGAAGCTTAAAACCGCCTGTCTGTAGCGGTTATAGAGGGGATCGTCGGCTAACTGGATGCGATCGCGCGGACGAGGCAGGTCGATCTCAAGGATCTCTCCGACGCTTGCGGCCGGACCGTTGGTCATCATCACGATGCGGTCAGACAGCAGTACCGCTTCGTCCACATCATGGGTAATCATGATCACTGTGTTGTTGAGGCTTTTCTGGATCTCCATCAGGGAGTCCTGCAGATGTGCCCGGGTTAGTGCATCCAGTGCACCAAAAGGTTCATCCATCAGCAGCACCTTGGGTTGCATCGACAGCGCCCGGGCGATGCCGACACGCTGCTTCATACCACCGGAGATCTCGTCGGGCCGCTTATCCAGAGCATGGCTCATATGCACCAGCTCCAGGTTGTGATGAATCCACTCTCTCATCTCAGCTTTGGACTTAGTGCCCCCGAAAACCTGCTTCACTGCCAGTTCGACATTCTCATAGCAGCTGAGCCAGGGCAGCAGGCTGTGGTTCTGAAACACCACGGAGCGCTCGGGGCCTGGCTCGGTGACCTCTTTGCCATCCAGCAGCACACCGCCTTTGGTGGCCTGATAGAGTCCGGCGACGATGTTCAGTACCGTGGACTTGCCGCAACCGGAGTGGCCTATCAGCGAGACAAACTCGCCCTCGGCAATCTTCAGGTTAATGTTATCCAGCGCCTTAAAAGGGCCCTTCGGGGTTGGGAATTCAATATCGACCCCGGATATCTCCAGATGTTTGGTATTCATTGTCCTGTCTCCCGATTTAGCGCAACACCGCGCTCTTATCCCATGAAATCCGGCGCTGAAGCAGCAGCATCAGGCGGTCGAGCACGAAGCCGATCAGGCCGATCACCAGTACGGCGACCATAATCCGTCCCAGCGATTGGGAACTGCCGTTCTGGAACTCATCCCAGACAAACTTGCCGAGACCCGGGTTCTGCGCCAGCATCTCGGCGGCGATCAGTACCATCCAGGCGATCCCCAGCGACAGCCGCAGGCCGGTAAAAACCAGCGGAATCGAGGAGGGCAGGACGATCTTGGTGACATGGGTCAGCCAGCCCAGGCGCAGCACCCTGGAGACATTCTGCAGGTCGCTGCTGACGCCGGAGACACCGACCGCGGTGTTGATCAGGGTGGGCCAGAGGCAGCACAGCGAGACGGTAAACAGCGAGGTGATAAAGGATTTGGCGAACATCGGATCGTCGCTGACATAAAGGGCGCTGACCACCATCGTCACCAGCGGTAGCCAGGCCAGCGGCGAGACCGGCTTAAACAGCTGGATCAGCGGATTCAGGGCGGCATAGAGCGAGCTGTTGAGGCCGATCATAATGCCCAGCGGAATAGCGATTAGTGAGGCGAGGATAAAGCCCGCCATCACGGTGATCAGGCTGGTGCCGATCTGGTCGAAGAAGGTCGGCTTGCCGGTATAGGGGCGGATCTTGACCTTGGCATCCGGGTTCTTGGCCAGCTTCTTGGCATGACGTGCTTCCTGGCGCTGGTAGAAGGCCTCTGCTTTCTGGCGCTCGGCGCGGTGTTCTTTAACCAGGCTGATACTCTGCTGGTAGACCTGAGTCGGGCCGGGAAACTGGCCCAGCGAGGTATGGATATTCTTCGCCGCGACCTCCCATAGAAAGAGGAAGGCGAGCAGGCCGATCAGCGGTAGCAGCAGTTGCTTTAACAGGTTCTGGCCGGCGGCTTTGGGGTTGTCGATCCAGAGGCTGAGCCACTGAATCGTGGCCAGTTTTTGTGCCAGAGGTTGCATAGTTTTCTCCCTGATGGGACGGCGCAGAGCCGTCCCCTGTATGGCGTTGATCAGATCTGGTCTTTGTTCTTCAGGCCGATATTGAACTTGGTCAGGTAGTCGTTCGGCTTGCGGCCGTCATAGGTGATGCCGTCGATAAAGTGCGTCTGGGGGGCGCGGAAACCGTCCTCGCTTTCCAGATTCGGGAAATCGGATTTGGCCAGCAGGCCCTCCTCGATCAGTTCCCTGGCGGCTGTGGCGTAGATATCCGGACGGTATACCTTCCTGGCGATATCCATATACCAGCTGTCCGGTTTCTGTTCGCTGATCTGACCCCAGCGGCGCATCTGGGTCAGGTACCAGATCGCATCGGAGTAGTAGGGATAGGTGGCGTTGTGACGGAAGAACACGTTGAAGTCAGGGACCTCACGTTTGTCGCCTTTCTCATATTCGAAGGTGCCGGTCATTGAATTGGCGATGACGTCATAGTCGGCACCGACATACTCGGAGCGGCTGAGGATCTCGACCGCTTCAGGGCGGTTGGCGTTGTTGTTGTCATCCAGCCACTTGGCGGCGCGGATCATCGCCTTCACCACGCGGATATGGCTGTTGGGGTATTTCTCGGCCCAGCCCTTGGAAACGCCGAACACCTTTTCCGGGTTGTTCTTCCAGATCTCGTAGTCGGTCACCACCGGTACGCCGATGCCTTTAAACACCGCCTGCTGGTTCCAGGGTTCGCCGACGCAGTAGCCGTAGATGGTGCCCGCTTCCATCGTCGCAGGCATCTGCGGTGGCGGGGTTACCGACAGCAGCGCATCGGCATCGATCTGACCGGAGGTATCGCCTTTGTGCGGGGCGTAGTAACCGGGGTGGATACCGCCAGCCGCCAGCCAGTAGCGCAGTTCATAGTTGTGGGTAGAGACCGGAAACACCATCCCCATATTGAATGGCTTGCCCTGGTCCTTATACTTTTCCACGACCGGCTTCAGGGCATCTGCCTTGATCGGGTGTACCGGTTTTCCGTCCGGATCCTTGGGAATATTCGGCTTCATCTGCTGCCAGATATCGTTGGAGACGGTGATGCCATTGCCGTTCAGGTCCATGCTGAAGGCGGTGATGATATCGGCCTTAGTGCCAAAGCCGATGGTGGCACCCAGTGGCTGCCCGGCCAGCATATGGGCGCCGTCCAGTTGTCCGTCGATCACGCGGTCGAGCAGCACTTTCCAGTTGGCCTGGGCTTCCAGGGTGACATAGAGCCCCTCATCCTCGAAGTAACCCTTCTCATAGGCGATCGCCAGCGGTGCCATGTCGGTCAGCTTGATAAAGCCGAATTTCAGATCTTCTTTCTCTGGTTCGCCAATGGCGGCTATTGCGCTGATCTGAGTGCCGATTGCCGTTGCCAGCGTGGCGACCTTGATTGCCGTCCACAGTGTCTGTGTCACTTTAGTCATCATTTCCCCCTGAATTTCAGACAAAAAAAAGCGCCTGAACTGATCTCCCCTGAGCGGGGAGACTGTTCTGGCGCCATTGCCAACAGATAAAGTCTGTTTTTATTTTCTGACCGCGCCTGCACTGGCGGATCTGATATAGCTAAAGCGTATAACGTGCCACTGTTTTTAACTTATTAATATTTATAAGTTTTATATGAATTTATAGCGAGGGTTAGATTGTTTTACGCAGTGTTGCGGTGCAGCATTGGTGCGGGCCGGCGCTGCCGGGGGACAATCTGGTGCAGAAAAAAGGCTCCCGCAGGAGCCTTTCTGGTGCTGCTGGTTTCAGCCGGGCTCTTCCAGCAGGTCCGGGCGGTATACCTGTTGTGCGATATCCTCAGGGTCTTCTCCCTGCCACTGTCCCAGTTGCTGCATCTGCTGCAGTAACTGACCGGCATAGGCCGGATCGGGCCGGTTGCCCTGCTGCCAGAACTGGCTACGGACTTCCAGCTGCGGCTTAAACTCAGTGGTCAGGCTGTTCTTCCCGAGGTATTGCGGCCTGGCCAGCAGCTCGCGCATCTGAGGCAGGTTCCGGCCCTCTCCCAGCCACTGGCAGGCATGGCTGATGCTTTGCAGCAGGGCCTGGTGGCTCACTGCATGGGTGCTTGCAAAGTTTTGGGTGACGCCAAATACCTTCTCGATCGCCCCGGGCCAGAGCTGATGGCCTGAAGCCACCACGGTACCGACATTGTGCAGCTCGGCCAGGGTATTCCAGGGTTCGCCGACGCAGTAACCGTCGATAGCGCCATCGCTGAGTGTCTCCAGCATCCGGGAGGGGGGCAGGGGGATCAGTTTCAGGTTCCGTCCCGGTTCTATGCCGTTGTCCCGCAGCCAGTTGTTTAGCTGATAGTAGTGGCAGGAGTAGGGATACACCGTGGCCAGTGTCAGGGGGCGGGCTCCGGATTCGATATAGCCTTTCAGTGCCCGGGCGGTGTCCGCCGGCCGGCAGAGACTCGTCAGCCCCTGTTGTTCGCGCAGGCGCTCAATCAGCTGTTGCGACAGGGTGATCGCCAGACCGTTGTAGCTCAGCACCAGTCCGGTCAGCATCGGTACGGCGCGGGTGCCAAGGCCCAGGGTGGCAGCCAGCGGTAAAGGCGAAAGCATCTGGGCGCCATCAAGCAGTCCGTAACTGACCTTATCGCGGATGCTGCCCCAGTTGCTCTCCCGTTCCAGAGTGACATTGAGGCCCTGCTGTTCGAAGAAGCCCAGCTCCTTCGCGATCACCAGAGGCGCGCAATCCGTCAGCGGGATAAAGCCCAGTCTTAAGTCCGTTTTTTCACAGGTTTCTGAGTACATCATGCTACCTCTTGGTCCGGCTGTCGGTTTTGCCCGCCGTCAGCTCAAGAATATCGATCACGTTGGAGGCCACATCGACCAGCTTCTGACTGCGGTCCATCGCAAGGTTGCGCAGGATGCTATAGGCCTGATCTTCATCGCAGCCATGCTGTTTCATCAGCAGGCCCTTGGCTTTTTCCACCACCTTGCGTTCATTCAGCTTGTCCCGGGTGCGCTCCAGCTCGGTCCGCAGCTGCTGGTAACTGTTGAAGTGGGCGATCGCTGTTTCGATGATCGGCCTGACCCGGTCGGCCTGCAGGCCATCGGCAATATAGGCGCTGACGCCGGCATTAATGGCGGCACTGATGTTGGAAGCGTTCTGCTCCTGTTCGGCAAAGAACACGATCGGTCGCGGATGGTTCTGGCTCATGGCGGCCATGCTTTCCAGGGTGTCGCGGTCGGGAGAATCCATATCGATAATCACGATATCCGGTTTGCTGCGCTCGACATGGCTACTCAGGCCACTGGCCGACGGCAGCTGACTGACCACTTTGTGGCCGAGCCGGTCCAGTGCCTGTCTCAGGGTACTGATCCGTTCGGGTTGGTCGTCGATCAGCAGAACATTGAGTTTCGGTGTTTTCATCGTTGCTTTCCCCATAAGGATACGGGGATATTGCAAAGACCGTTCCAGAATGCTGGCACGCCACTTGCTTCAGCCCTGTATTGAATCCTGTTGGTACTGCAGAGTACTGCTGATAGCACAGCGACTTCGCTGTGTTGACGGGTTGACTATCTTTTACCTATATCTGGGCAATGGGGCCCGACACCGTTATTCGTAGCGGCGTCGGGCCCTTTTTTTGTGGGAGGCGGCAATGAACTGTAAAACTACCTGTCCTTACTGTGGCGTGGGCTGTGGCGTTGAGGCTGATGTACGGCAAGGGGCTTTGCAGGCCGTTTCCGGGGACAAGGAGCATCCGGCAAACCAGGGGCGTCTCTGTGTCAAAGGCACCGCGCTGGCGCAGACCCTAAGCGCAGAGAACCGGTTGCTGACACCGCAGGTTCATGGCCGGCCAGCTTCGTGGGACGATGCACTGAATCAGGTCGCGGCGGGGTTTGCGCGCACTATCGAAGAGCATGGCCCGGATTCGGTGGCTTTCTATCTGTCGGGGCAGATCCTGACGGAGGACTATTATGTCGCCAATAAGCTGATTAAGGGCTTTTTGGGCACCGCCAACATCGATACCAATTCCCGCCTCTGTATGGCATCGGCCGTGGTGGGTTACAAGCGGGCGTTTGGCAGCGATACGGTGCCCTGCAACTATGAAGACCTGGAGCAGGCCGACCTGCTGGTGTTGGTGGGAAGCAATGCGGCCTGGAACCATCCGGTGCTGTTTCAGCGCATGCAGGCAGCCAGGCTGCACAATCCGGACCTGAAAGTCGTGGTGATCGATCCGCGCCGCACCGCCACCTGTGAACTGGCCGACCTGCACCTGCAGATCAAGCCCGCCAGCGATACCCTGCTGTTTAATGGCCTGCTGAGTTACCTGGCCGGTCACGACAAGCTTGATCAGTACTATATCGAGCAGCATACCGAAGGCTTTGGCGCGGCCCTGCTGGAGGCTGACCGCAGCGCCGGCGATATGCAGGCCGTTGCGCAAGGCTGTGATCTGAAACTGGAGGATCTGCATTGTTTCTATCGCTGGTTTGCAGCACACAACAAGACCGTGACTTTTTATTCACAGGGGATTAACCAGTCCAGCAGCGGTGTCGACAACTGCAATGCCATTATCAACTGCCACCTGGCGACCGGCCGCATCGGCCGTCCGGGGGCCGGACCGTTTTCCATCACCGGCCAGCCCAATGCTATGGGAGGACGGGAGGTCGGGGGCCTGGCGAACCAGCTGGCGGCGCATATGGATTTCGATCAGCAGGAGAGCATCGATCGGGTGCAGCGCTTCTGGCAGGCACCCAGTATGGCGCAGCAGAACGGCCTCAAGGCGGTGGAGATGTTTCAGGCTATCGAGCGCGGCGAGATCCGGGCGATCTGGATCATGGGCACAAATCCCCTCGTCAGCCTGCCTGATGTTACGCAGGTCCGGCGGGCATTGCAGGCCTGTCCGCTGGTGGTGGTCTCAGACTGCGTCGCTGCCACGGACACCGCCGCCTATGCCGATATCCTGCTGCCAGCCACCGGCTGGAGTGAAAAGGATGGCACTGTGACCAATTCAGAGCGACGTATCTCTCGCCAGCGGGGACTGCTGCCTCCGATGGGGGAGGCGCGCCATGACTGGCAGATCATCACCGAGGTCGCCCGGAAAATGGGCTTTGCCGAGCAGTTTGCTTATACCGCCCCCTTTGAGGTCTTCCGCGAACACGCGGCGTTGTCTGCCTTCGAGAACAATGGCAGCCGTGATTTCGATATCGGCGCTTTTGCCGATATCGGAGCCGCGGAGTATGAAAGCCTGACGCCGGTACAGTGGCCGGTTAACGCTGAGCGACCGGATGGCACAGCGCGGATGTTTGCCGATGGCCGTTTCTATACCCCCTCCGGCCGGGCCCGCTTTGTGACTATCAAACCCCGGGCGGCATTGCAGCAACCGGATCGGCAGCGCCCGCTGATCCTCAATAGCGGCCGTATCCGCGATCAGTGGCACACCATGACCCGTACCGGTCTGAGTGCCCGTCTGTTCCAGCACCGTTGTGAACCCTTTGTCGAGATCAGTGCCGCCGATGCCGCCCGCCGGGGGATTGTCGACGGGCAGCTGGTGGCCCTGGGTAATGCCGCCCTCGGCGCGGCCAGTCGCTTTGTCGGCCGGGCCTGTATCAGTGAAGGCCAGCGGGTCGGCGAACTCTTTGTACCGATGCACTGGAACCGGATGTTCAGCAGTGACGGCTGCATGGGGACCCTGCTTGAACCGGCGACCGATCCGCTCTCCGGCCAGCCGGAATCCAAGCATGGCACCGTCGAGCTGACGCCGCTGGCCGAGCAGTGGCAGGGGCTGCTGATTACCCGCGATATTCGCCCTGAACTGGCAACCGACTACTGGGCGCGGATTCCGCAACCATACTCACAGGCCTATCGTCTGGCCGGGAAGCAGCATGTGGCAGACTGGCCGGAGTATTGCCGGGAGCTGCTGGGGACGCCGGACCTGACCCTGGAAGATCCGGCTGCCGGACAGTTCCGCGCGGCGGCGCTTGAGGACGGGCAACTGGCGTGGCTGCTACTGATACTGCCGTTCGATCAGTTTCCTGAGCTGGGTTGGCTCGATAGCCTGTTCGCCGGAGAACAGCTGGACAGCGATCATCTGCGTTACCTGCTGAGTGCGACAGCCTGTGATCAGCCCGACAGCGGCGCTATGGTCTGTAGCTGCTTCCAGGTCGGTAGCCGGGCGATCGAAGGGGCGATCGCAGAGGGCTGTAGCGATGTCGAAGCACTGGGCGACAAACTGGCCTGTGGTACCAATTGCGGTTCCTGCATACCCGAACTGCAACAACTGCTGCGTACAACGGGGGACTGAACCGGAGCGGAAAAAGGGCGTGTTTTTGTTTAGTCTTATTTCATAACGCCATGTTATTGAATAAAATTTCGTATAGGTCTGTTTAACTACTGTCTTTATAATGGACTGACACTCGATTGCTGAATTAAAACGTTCCCTCTCAGGAAGAGTCTTAAAGTGCTGGCAGGAATATATCGTTTCAAACAGAAGTTGAACCTGGCGTTGCAGCTGATGCGCTGGAGTCTGTATCGTCTGACCACTAAACGTTGCCAGTACTGGCTGCTTTCTTCGCCGGCGAACGGCGAGCCGGGTGAGGCCGAGCTGAAGGTTGTCGTGCAGGGGCACCAGCCACTGGCCGAGAACTGCTTCTCCTATTTTATGGGCCGTCGCGGTGAGATGCAGGCTCTGTCCTCCAAAGCGGCGGCAGAGGCGTCGGCAGACCTGCTGATCAGCGAGCCACTGCCCTGGCAGGCCCGGCAGAGTAATCTGTTCAGCACGATCGTGCATGCCAGCCGTGAGCTGGAGGGCGACATTGATAGCTACGTTGCCGCCAACCTCTCATCCACCCTGCGCCGTCGCCTGAAAAAGGCCCTGAAAACCGGCTACAACATCGGTTGCTCGAAGACTAAAGAAGATCTGGCTGACTTTTTCCATCAGCTTTACCAGCCGATGGTGCGTCGCCGTCATGGTGTTAACAGTCTGCCCGCCAGTGAAGAGTACTTTACCTCCAACCCCAGCCGGGTGATGGATAAGTTTCTGATCACCCTGAGGTTGGATTCAGCAAAGGCAGGCGATGCCGATCTGCGTGCTGCCGCCGTGGTATACCACGATACCCTGACCCGAAAGCTGATTCTCGATGCCTATGGCTTCAGCAGCGAACTGCTGGATGACGCTAAGGCCTATGAGCAGGCGTTCACCCTGATCAACTACGAATTCCTGAAAAAGGCCTACCAACTGGATGTCCGGGTTGCCAGCCTGGGCGAGTCCGACAACACCATGACCGCTGGTAGTTTCTACTATAAGCGCCAGTGGGGGATGCAGTTTGATGTGAAGGCCCAGTATCTGCTGCGACACCACGCGGTCTGCTTCGAGGCGCTGACGGCGCGGGGCTGGCAGCAGCTGTTCGATCGCCCGGTATTCCGGCAGAACGGAGAACGCAGTGAGCTGATGATGGCGCTGCCATCGGAGAATTACTCGCCGGATGCGCTGTTGCAGCAGCTAAAGCGGGGGCTGCTGAAAGATCAGTGTGACCTGCGCTTGTTTGTACCTGAAGGCCTGGATCAGGCTGCCCTGCAGCAGCAACTGCAGGCGCTGGATCTGCAGCTGCATATCGAAACCTTCCGGTTGCGCGCAGACAGCGCTGTTTGTGACAGCGACTCTGCACCCGAGATCCTCTAGCCGCGGCCGTTTCAGGGCAGCTGCCGGAAGTTTCCCTCATCGCTTTGCCAGTAGAGCTTGCCCTGATGGCGCAGAAAGATATGACTGGCTGCGCTGTCGCCTTCGAGCCGGAAACGGTTCTCCGACAGCGGCAATAACTGATAGCGTTGCCCGTCGCTGGCGTAACTCAGGCCCTTCCCGGTGGCCTCGATCCTGACCTGCCGACCGGCTTTCCTGCCGGGAAAGCGCGACGTAACCTGTTGATAGCGTCCGCTGAGTTGCTCCAGCTGGGCGGAGGTTAATGGCTTATTCTCTGTTGCCGGACTGGTAAGGGGTGCGGTTACCCATCGCTCCAGTGGCCGCCGCATGGCACTGAGCGGAGGATGGAAGAAGGCGTTAATCACCACGAAAAAGCCTCGCTTACTCTGCGGGTTATAGGCGAAGTGGGCCAGGTAGCCGTCGCCGTCGCCGCCATGGCCGATCAGCAGTTTGCCGTCCCGGAAGTAGCGATAGAGTCCGAGGCCGTAACCATATCGATGGCCCTGTGCCGCCGCCAGGGTTGAGCCGGGCTGTTCCATCCGGGCAACCGCGCTGGCGGGCAGCAGGGATTTACCTTGCCACTGGCCGCGGTTGATCAGCAGGCGCAGGAAGTGGCTGAAGTCATTGGCGGTCGTATTCAGCGCGCCGAAGGGGCGAAACAGGGTGTGCCAGTAGGGGATCGGTGTCTGCCGGTCTTTGTCATAGCCCACCACCAGCCGCTGTTTCAGCGCCGGACTGAATAGGGTGCCGGAGCTGTTCATCTGCAGTGGTGCCAACAGCCGGGTGCTGATCCAGCTGTCCCAGTCCTGCCCGCTCACCACCTCAAGAACACGCCCTGCATAACCGGCGCCCGCATTGCTATAGGAAGGGTGCAGCCCGGGCTGCCAGCGCACCTGCCGGGCGTCTGGTTCGATCTGAAAGGCGGCCTGCAGCGACAGTGGTTGCGGGTAATAGAACTCTTTATGGGTCAGATCCTGCAGCCCGGCGCTGTGTTCCAGCACCATCGCCAGTGTCACCGGGTGCGTCTCCCGCCAGGGATTAGACAGCGGAATATCGGGCAGGTATCGCCGTACCGGATCGTTCAGCGACAGCTTTTCCTCTGCTGCCAGCATCTGTATTGCGGTGGCATTGATCGCCTTGGTGACGGAGCCGACCCGGAACAGGCTGTCGGCGGTGACCGCTTTCTTCTGCTGCAGGGAGTGAAATCCGAAGCCTCCACTGGCGATCAGCTTGTCGCCCTCCACCAGGGCATAGGCGGTGGCGCCGATCTTATATTGCTGCCGGATCCGGTCGAGTTCAGCCGCCAGCCCGGATACCCTGTCAGCGGTGCTGGCTGCCGGGGCACTGGAGGGCAGGATCAGGGCGCTGAAGGCTATACTGTGGAACAAACCGCGTTTAACGCGATCCAACCCTGTTCTCTCCATTGCAGGATGCTCCTATGCTTCGAGTTTTGTTGCTGTTACTGGTGATGGTGGCCTCCGCCCGGGCCGAGACCCTGCATCAATACCATGTGAGCTTCAACCGGAGCCTCAGTGAGTCGGTTACCCAGGCTTGCTTTAGCGGCGAAATCCCCGCGTTCCTGGTCGCGGCTGACTTCAAGGCGCACCGCCTGCTGCAGGATATCCGCGTCGAGGGGCCGGGACGGGTTGAGCTTAAGCATGGCCGGATCAACCTCTATCCGGCTTCTGACAGCCTCTGCCTCAGCATAGTTCAATCCCTTAAGCCCCTGAATCTCAGGGGAAACTGGCGTAACAAACGCCGCGATCTGTTTAAGGTGAAAGGTGATCTGGTGATGCCGGTGGCCCTCTGGCTATGGCGTCCGGTGCGCTTGGCGGCGGATGAGGTGATCGAGCTGCGGTTTGAGTTACCGCAGGCGATCAATGTATCGGCCCCCTGGCCTCAGCTGGCGCAGCGCAATCATTTCCGGATCAATGGTAAGACGCCCTATAACTGGAGTGGACGCATCGCGATTGGGGCATTTACGCCAAAGCGCCTGAGGGTGGCGGGCGGCGATCTCTGGGTGGCCCTGACCGGCGGTCTGGAAAGGCGACGCAGCATGCTGCCCTGGCTGGAGCAGGCCGCATCGGCGGTGGCAACGGTATACGGCCGCTTCCCCCTCGACAGTGCCCAGATTCTGGTGATCCCGGTAGGGCCGGATAAGGAAGCGGTACCCTGGGCAGAGGTGCAGCGCCAGGGGCAGCCGGCGATACACTTCTTTGTCGACCAGCAGCGACCGATTCAGGAGTTTCGCCGTGACTGGACGGCTGCCCATGAGTTCAGCCACCTGCTGCATCCCTATATCCTGCGCTCCGATGCCTGGTTGTATGAAGGTATCGCCAGCTACTACCAGAATATCGCCCGTGCCCGGGCCGGCATGCTTAGCGAGCGTCAGGCCTGGCAGAAGCTTTACGACGGCTTTGAGCGTGGCCGCAAGGGGCTGGCGAGTGAGATGCTGCAGGATGCCAGTGGCTATATGCAGATGTACTGGGGTGGAGCGGCGATCGCCTTGCTGGCCGATGTGCAGCTGCGCCAGCGCTCGGATAACCAGCAGTCGCTGGCGCTGATGCTGCAGCAGTTGCGCCAGTGTTGTGGCGATAATCCCGGTCCCTGGAGTGCCCGCCACCTGTTCCGGCAGTTTGATCAGTTCAGTGATTCCCGTATATTCAGCAGACTCTACCGTGACCAAGTGATCAACCGGCGCTTTCCGCAAGTCGCGCGGGTGCTGAACCAGCTCGGGGTCAAGGTCCGCGGTGGCCGGGTAGAGTTGGATAACAGGGCACCGCTGGCCGGCCTGCGGCGGGCGATCACCCAAAAAACAAGTCTGTAGGCAAATAAGGAGTTGCTTGTGCTGGGATACAGTGAAGCCTGTGAACGGAATAAGGCAGTCATACTGCAGCAACTGCAAACGCTGTTGTCAGGCCATAAGCGGGTGCTGGAGATCGGCAGTGGCTCCGGCCAACATGCCTGCTTCTTTGCGCCGCAGCTGGGGCATCTCCGCTGGCAGCCTACGGAGATGGAGCAGATGCTGCCCGTGCTGCAGGCAAACCTGCAGCAGTATGGCAACGACAATATAGCCCCGGCCATCGCGCTGGATATGATGCAGTCACAGTCGTTTGAGTCGCGCTTTGATGCCCTGTATACCGCCAATACCCTGCATATCATGCCGTGGCAGGCGGTCGAGGCGGGCTTTGCTCAGATGCCGGGATGGCTGCAGCCGGGGGCCTTGCTGGTTGTCTATGGCCCGGTGAAATATAACGGTAAATTTACCACCGCCAGTAATGCGCGCTTTGATCTGTGGCTGAAGCAGCGTGATCCGCGCAGTGGCGTGCGCGATTTCGAAGCGCTGGACCGGCTGGCGGCAGAGGCCGGCTTTGAGTTTGTCGAGGATATCAGCATGCCGGCCAACAACCAGCTGCTGCTGTGGCGGCTGAAATAGCCGCCAATCCCGTTATGCCGCAGCGATCAGTGGCTATTGGTCGGGCCGGTAAGCTTATCCAGTCCGAGTTTGCACAGCTCTTCACGCAGCAAGGCCCTGATATCCGCTTCACTGCTCATCATGCTGGCATCGCGATACAGCTTCTGGGCCAGTTCGCGGGAGACGCAGCGGATCAGCCATTTGATCTTGGGAATATTGTAGGCGCTGAGGCTGAGCGTATCGAAGCCCATGCCCAGCAACAGGATTACCGCGGCAGGATCAGAGGCCATCTCGCCACAGAGTGATACCGGCAGGTTGGCATCGCGGCAATGCTGCAGAATCAGCTCCAGTGCTGACAGCATGGCCGGATTCAGGTTGTCGAACAGTGGCGACACCCGGGGATTGTTGCGGTCCACCGCCAGCAGGTACTGGGTCAGGTCATTGGAGCCGATCGAGACGAAGTCCACATATTGCGCCATTTTCGGCAGCAGCAGAATGGTTGAAGGAACCTCCACCATCATGCCGATCTGCGGGCGCTTAATCTCATACCCTTCAGCCAGCAGCTCCTCCCAGGTGCTGTCTGCAATGCGGTGGAAAGCTTCCAGTTCATCGATCCGGCCGACCATCGGGATCATCAGCTGCAGGTTATCGCTGCCTTCAGAGGCGCGCATCATGGCGCGAAGCTGGGTCACCAGCAGGGCGGTGTTGTCCAGCATAAAGCGGATGCCGCGCCAGCCCAGGTAGGGGTTATCTTCCTTTATCTCGAAGTAGGGCAGTTCCTTGTCACCGCCGATATCCAGCGTTCGCATCGATACCGGCATCGGCGCATAGGCCCCCAGTACCTGGCGGTACACCTGATACTGCTCCTCTTCGGTAGGGAAGTTATCGTGCACCATAAACGGGATCTCGGAACGGTATAAGCCAACCCCTTCGGCGCCGTTACGCAGCCCCGGCGTGACATCGGCCAGCAGGCCGGTATTGGCCAGCAGCCGGACCCGGTAACCGTCGCAGGTTTCTGCGGGTGAGTCGCGCAGTGCCATCAGCTCCTGGGAGAAGTCGGTATCGGCCGCCTGGATGCGTCGGAACTCTTCAATCAGGGCCTCTGAAGGCCAGGTGATACATTCTCCCCGGTAGCCATCGACAATCACAAACTCACCATCGTAGTCAGCCAGTTTCAGGTCGCTGACGCCCATGACCGACGGGATACCCAGTGCGTTGGCAACAATCGCGGTATGAGAGAGCGAGGACCCGCCGGTACAGATAATCCCTTTTACCGTACCTGCCGGATACGCCGACAGATCAGTGATACTGATCAGCGCCCCGGCGAGGATAATCTCTTCGTGGTGGCTTTCATCAATATCCGGTTTGGCCTGCATCAGGCGCAGCAGCTTGGAGGCGATATTGAGTATATCTTCGCTGCGGGCACGCATATAAGGATCATCGGCTGCTTCAAATACCGCAGACAGTGACAGTGCCGTCTCTTTCAGCGCCCAGGCGGCATGACAGCCTTCCTTGATATGCTGCTCGACTGAGTGAATCAGCTCAGGGCTGTCCAGCATCATGCTGTAGACCGAGAACAGGCTGGATACCTCACTGTTGCCATCGCCGGACAGGCGACTGGCTCCGACACTGAGATCGTTACGCAGCTGATCGACCGCATTGTGAAAGTGCTCGATCTCGCATTCGGCGCTCTTTTTCTTCCAGGGCCCCGGCTTGACCCGGTCCAGCGATACCTGGGAACCCACCAGTTTCAGGTAGCCGCAGCCGATACCGGTGGAGCTTTTGATGCCCTGGTGTTTACGGTACTGGGGCTGGATCGATTGTGGACGCCAGTCCTCTGAACGCTGAATATTGCGCAGTGTGGCCGCCAGCTGGGCGGCAACGGTGACCATAAAGGCTTCCACATCCTGTGCAAACGGCTGGTTATCGGTGCCCTGAATGACCAATACCCCAACCAGGTTGCGCAGGTGGATCAGGGGTACCCCGAGAAACTGATGGTATGGTTCCTCGTGAGTTTCCGGAATATAGACAAACTTGTCGTGGGTGGGGGCGTCGGCGATATTCAGTGGGTGGGTACTGTGAGCGATGGTACCGACCAGACCCTCTTTCAGGCAGAGTGAAACCTGCCCGACTGAGGCTTCTGCCAGGCCGGCAGAGGCTGCCAGTACCAGCTGGTCGTCCGCTTCGGAGCGCAGATAGAGGCTGCAGACGGGAACATTAAAAAGGTTACCCAGCCGTACCACGATGGTTTGCATGGCTTCCACGGCATTGGGTGCACGAGAGATCTCCTGAACCAATGAGGTCAATGTCGCGAGAGAGTGCAGCATCTCTATACTCCGTTTAATTTAGCATCCGACTATTGATGGTCGCACAGGCTCCCTGAAGGCGCAAACCGAGCGCTGCGGTGCTATCGCCTCAGGGGCTTTTCCGGCCTCCTGGCGACGGCTGGCAGGGTAATCGCAGCCGCTGTCGATACGATTTCAGTGCGCGGTTGTCACCCTGTCAGGCTGCCGTGCTGCATCCGGTTCGGCCAGCTGAGACATCAGCTCAGCGAGCGGTGCCGGACGCGCATAGTAATAGCCCTGCGCCAGGTTGCAGCCGTGCTGCAACAGGAACTGTGACTGCAGCTGATTCTCCACCCCTTCGGCAATGACCTTCATATTCAGGCTCTGGCCAAGGGCAATCACGGCCCGGGTGATCGCTTCGTCATCCTTGTCGTCAGGAATATCGCGGACAAAGGAGCGGTCGATCTTCAGTTCATCAATCGGCAGCTGCTTGAGGTGTCCCAGTGAGGTGCTGCCGGTTCCGAAATCATCGATGGCCAGGGTGATACCCACCGCCTTGAGGGCATTCAATACCGGTGCAAACTGCTTTGGCGTGCCGGTAATGGCATTCTCGGTAATCTCCAGCTGCAGGTCGGCAGGCCGGCAACCGGTATCGGCAATAATACGTTTCACCTGCTCGACAAAATCAGCCTTGCGCAGCTGGTGACCGGAAATATTGACGGCCATGCGTAACGGGACCTTCTGGCCCTGATTTATTCTGACAATATCGCGGCAGGCGGTTTCCAGTACCCATTCGCCCATCGACAATATCAGGCCGGTGTCCTCTGCGATGGGCAGGAAGGTATCGGGGGTGAGTAACCCAAGCTGGGGGTGCTGCCAGCGCAGCAACGCTTCCAGTCCGAAAACCGTCCCCCGGGCCGGATCGCCCTGGCTCATATCGACCTGCGGCTGGTAGACCAGCTGCAGCTCCTGTTTCTCCAGCGCCCGGCGCAGATAGGACTCCAGCGATACCCGGTTCATAGCCTCTTCTGTCATCGAGGCCTGATAGAAGCGGTAGCAGTCGCGTCCCGCTTCCTTGGCGTCATACATGGCGGAATCCGCGTTTCGCATCAGCTCGCTGGTGGTGCAGCCGTCATCCGGATAAAGGCTGATACCGATACTGGCGCCGAGGAACAGGTTTTGCCCCTGGTAATGAAACGGCTCGTTCAGTGAGTTCAGAATTTTCGTGGCGACCTTGGCACTGTCTTCACTGGCCTTAAGCTCTTCAATAATCGCGGTAAACTCATCGCCACCAAGGCGCGCTACGCTATCTTCGCCACGAAGGCAAAGTTGCAGTCGGCGCGCGGCTTCCTGCAGTACCAGGTCGCCAACGTTATGACCGAGGCTGTCGTTGATCTGCTTAAAGCGGTCCAGGTCAATAAACAACAGCGCCAGTTTCGAGTCCGTGCGCATAGCCCGTTGCAGGGCACACTCCATGCGGTCCTGAAACATCAACCGGTTCGGCAGGCCGGTAAGCGTGTCGCGGCGGGCCAGGAAATCCAGGTGTTGCTGGTTTTCCTGCAACTGCTCCAGCGCTGCCAGGTGTTCGGTGATATCGCGGGATGATTTGATGATGTAATCGATCTTTCCCTCCGCGTTAAAGCAGGGCGTGGCGATCAGCTCGACATTGCGGACATCACCGTCCGGCAGGGTTTCATCGATCACCGTTTTGCAGGCCTTACCGCTGCGGATCACCTGATCGATGGTTTTGATCTGCTCGGTTTCGCGGGCCTTGCGGTTCAGCTGACCGTTATCGGATTGCACCAGCAGTTCGGCATGACGCTCGTTGGCGGCCCGGTTGGTGAGTAATACCTGATACTCCGGATCGACCACCATAATCGGATCGGAGACGCCGTCTACCACGGTTTGCAGGAAATTCTGCTTATCTTCTATCGCCTGGTTGGTGCGCTTGCGCTCATCGATATCCTGAATCATCGAAACGATGGAGGTCAGCTGCTGGCGTTCATCATAGATCCCCGACAGGGTCAGGTTAGCCCAGAACACCGAGCCGTCGCGGCGAACGTAGCGTTTTTCCAGTGAGGTCGAGCGCAACTCGCCACGAATCATCTGCTGCAGCAGCGCGAGGTTGGCCTGCTTATCGTCCGGATAGGTGATATCACGAAAGTGCTTTCCGATCAGTTCCGCTACGGAATAGCCCATCAGCCGGGCAAAGAGGGGGTTCAGCTCCTGCAGAATACCTTCCGGAGACACTTCTGCTACACCCAGCGGGGCGTTATTAAAGATTGAGCCAAAGCGTGCCTCGCTGCGTCTCAGGGCCTGTAAGACGCGCAACCGGTCTATCGCCAGCCCCGCCAGCCGGGCCAGCGATTCTATCAGGCTGATTTCGGGCAGTGTCGGGCGTTTTGGCCGCTGGTAGTACATGGCGAAGGTACCCAGCACTTCACAGTTGCTGCTGAGTATCGGTTGCGACCAACAGGCCCTCAGGCCGACGCTGAGCGCCGGCGTGCGGAAATCGACCCATTTTGAGTCGGTGGCTATATCCTCGACGATTACCCGCTTCTTCAGTGCTGCAGACGTGCCGCAGGAGCCGGCCTGCGGCCCGATCTCCAAACCCTCAATGGTTTCGGTGTAGCTGGCCGGCAGGTTGGGGGAGGCGCCGTTAAACAGCTGGCTGCCGCGCAGTAGCAGCAGTGAGGCGCGCATCTCCGGTTGCAGCGTTTCTGCCAGCAGCGCCACCTCATTCAGGATCGCCTTCAGATCCATGTTGTCGCTCAGCGTCATCTCCAGAATCCGCTGCTGGCCAGATTGCAGCAGTTCATTCTGTTTCCGGTCGGTGACGTCATGGATGATGGAGTAGAGCAGTTGCCGGTTATCGATCTGAATCGGGCTGGAATGCACCTCTACATCGCGGATCTCGCCACTGGCGGTGTAGTGCTTAAAGAAAAAGTACTCCCGGCGTTCAGCCTGGGCTGCTGCCATCTCCTGTTTGACTTCGGTTGCGGAGAGGCTGTTGATATCCCAGATGCGGATCTGCTGAAGTTCGCTGCGAGACCAGCCATAGAACAGTGAGGCCGCTTCGTTGGCGTCGATTATAAGCCCGGTGACCGGGTCGATAATCATCTCAACCGAGCGACTCTTCTCAAACAGGTGGCGAAAACGCTCCTCACTCTCTTTCAGCTTTTGCGCGGAGTTCTGGTAGTCAGTAATATCCGTGCCCTGAGGCAGCAGATAGATCACCTTACCGGTCTGATCATGGATGGGGGAGATGCTGAAGTTGATCGATCTCTCTGCCCCGTCCGGCGTCAGGTGGCTGGCAGTCATATAGACCGATTCACCCTGCGCGGCGCGACCGATTGCCTCTTTAAGCTGTTGCTGCTGGGGTTTATTGTGCGCCCACCAGGGGGTATCCCAGAAGTACCGGCCTATCACCGTGGCGATCGGGCTTCGGATCAGTTCCAGCGCCGTGCTGTTTGCGCCGAGTAAGATCCCCTCCGGTGACAGCAGCCCCCCCAGGTTGCCAATCTGCTCCTGTGGTTGCAGTGACCGGAAAGGATGCGAGGCCTCTGTGTTGAGGCTGTTGTGGTAGGCACGGACAAGCTGGTGGCGGTTGCAGAGGCCCAGTACGCCATCGTCATCGGCAACCACCAGATGCCTTATATGGCGCTCTTCCAGCAGGCTCAGGGCGTCGGAAATGCTGGTGTCGGGTGTTACGGTTTCTACCGGGGCGCTCATAATCTGTCCGGCAGTAATGCGGTCGCATTCGCGCTGATGCAGGGCCGGAAGGATATTTGTCTCGGTAATGATGCCGACCAGATCGCCTTGCTCGACCACCAATAAGGCCTTAACCTCAACATCACACAGCAGGCGCGCTGCGTCAGCAACAAGGGTATCTCGCTGAATCTGATGCAGTACCTTGTCCATAATGCTGACAATGGTGTCCTGGAACATACAGTAAGGCCTTTGAATTGATGATCGACCGGTCATCTTACCTGAAAAAAACAGTGGCTGGGATACGCCCTTTTCGCCAACATACTGTGGCAGTGAATCCGGCAATGAATGCAGAAAAATCAATACTTAACCAACGCAGTTATCGGCATGAGCACTGCAGTCACCAGCACAGCTACCATCAGCTGGTACTGCCCCTGCATGGCGGGTTAGTGATGCAGATTGCCGGGCGGGAGAACCGGGTCGAGCAGTCGCGGGCTGCCGTGGTTGCCGCCGGGGAAACACACAGCTTTGAAGCGTTGGGAGAGAATGCGTTTCTGGTCGCGGATATGCCTGTAGAAATGAGCCCGCAGCTGGCCAGCCTGCCGGCCTTTCTGGATCTGGATGAGACCTTAATGCAGTACGTGCGCTTTATCCGGCGGCAACTGCAGACCGACCAGCAGAGTCCGCTGATACAACGCCAGATTCTGGTTTTGCTGGTTGAGATGCTGTGCCAGCGTTTTGCCGCGGTCCGGCCGGATCAGCGCGTTTTCCAGGCCCGCAGTTTTATCGAACGTCACTTTGCCGCCACGCTGTCGCTGGATGAACTGGCCCGGCAGGTAAACCTGAGTCCGCGCCAACTGACCGGGCTGTTCCGTCAGCAGCTGAATACATCGCCCGGACAATACCAGCTGCAGTTGCGTATGGAGCAGGCTCAGCGGCTGCTCCGCCAGGGGCAGATGAGCGTGCAGCAGGTCGCCGAACAGGTGGGCTACGCCAGCCTGTCTGCATTCAGTGACCGCTATCGGCGGTTTTATGGATGCTCTCCCCGTGAGGAGAGGTCGAAGCCGGGTCTGAAAAAAGGCTAGAACTTCGCCGGATCGGCAAACTATTCCACCGGATCGGCAAAGATACGGCGCTCGGCTGCCATTAGAATAGTTGCATTCATCAAGACAGTTCAGGTGTCATCATGCAACTCAGATCCCTTGCTAACCTGGCCGGAATGGTCTCCATCTTTTTATGGGGCGCGCTGGCGCTCTTCACCCGTGAAACCGAGGGTATGATTCCGCCGTTCCAGCTGCTGGCGATGACCTTCTCTCTGGCCTTCCTGCTGATGGCGCTGCGCTGGTGGTGGCGCGGAGAAACAGGCCTGCGCTATCTGCGCCAGCCCCGCCTGGCCTGGGTACTGGGGGTGGGCGGCTATTTCGGCTATCACTTCTGTTATTTTCTGGCGATGCAGAAAGCCCCTGCGGTCGAGGTCAGCTTACTGGCCTACCTCTGGCCGCTGTTAATCGTATTATTTTCGGCCCTGCTGCCGGGAGAGCGGCTGGCGGCGGGCCATGTTATCGGTGCCCTGATCTCGCTGGCGGGATGCTGGCTGCTGCTGGGTGATGGCGAAGCCGGCTTCGACAGTCAGTACCTGCCGGGCTATCTGCTGGCGGGCAGCTGTGCGCTGATCTGGTCCGGCTATTCGGTCTCCGGTCGCTTTGTCCGCCAGGTACCGACGGATGCCGTTGGCTGGTTTTGCGCAGTGACGGCATTGCTGGGGCTGGGCTGCCATCTGCTGCTGGAGGAAACTTACTGGCCGCTGACCACGGGACAATGGCTGGCAGTGCTGGGCCTGGGACTCGGGCCGGTGGGGATCGCTTTCTTCACCTGGGATTACGCGGTCAAGCGCGGCGATCTGCAGTTGCTGGGCGTGCTCTCCTACGCGGCACCGCTGATATCAACCCTGCTGCTGTTGCTGGTCGGTCAGGCCGAGTCCAGTCTGTCTCTCTGGCTGGCCTGTGGCGCTATTGTCAGCGGGGCATTCATCGCCTCCAGGGCGCGGCGTCAGTCGCCATCGGACAGTGTGAAGGAGGCGGCTTAAACAGAGCTGGTTACTACCAAAGTACTGCCCGGACGGACCTAAGGGATCATACCGGCTGCTACGGCGCCTTACTAAGATCAATCTCAGTCATTTGAAAGACAGCACGCCGGCGATCCGGTGCATCAAATAATAAGAGGTTACAGAGATGATCTACGCTCAGCCAGGTTCCGAAGGTTCCGTTGTTTCTTTTAAATCCCGTTACGAAAACTATATTGGCGGCGAATGGGTCGCGCCGGTTAAAGGTGAGTATTTCCGCAATGTCAGCCCGGTGAACGGCGAAGCATTCTGCGAAATCCCACGCTCGACTGCCGAAGATATCGAACTGGCACTGGATGCTGCACACGCGGCTAAAGGCGCCTGGGCCAGCACTTCGGTGACTGAGCGTTCCAACCTGATGCTGAAGATTGCCGATCGCATCGAAGCCAACCTGGAAGCACTGGCCGTTGCAGAAACCTGGGATAACGGTAAAGCCGTACGTGAAACCCTGGCCGCTGACGTGCCGCTGTGTGTCGACCATTTCCGCTACTATGCGGGCTGCATCCGTGCCCAGGAAGGCTCTATCGGTGAGATCGACGAGAACACCGTGGCATACCACTTCCATGAACCGCTGGGTGTGGTCGGTCAGATCATCCCGTGGAACTTCCCGCTGCTGATGGCCGCCTGGAAACTGGCGCCGGCACTGGTGACCGGTAACTGCATCGTACTGAAACCAGCCGAGCAGACACCTGCCTCTATCCTTAAGCTGATCGAAGTAATCGGCGACCTGCTGCCTGCCGGCGTGCTGAACGTGGTCAACGGCTATGGTGCTGAAGCCGGTCAGGCGCTGGCAACCAGCAAGCGTATCGCTAAGATCGCCTTCACCGGATCTACTCCGGTCGGCTCCCATATCCTGAAATGTGCTGCTGAAAACATCATTCCATCAACGGTTGAGCTGGGCGGCAAGTCTCCGAATATCTACTTCGAAGATATCATGCAGCAGGAAGACGCCTTCATTAACAAGGCCGCTGAAGGTATGGTGCTGGCGTTCTTCAACCAGGGCGAAGTCTGCACCTGCCCATCCCGTGCACTGATTCAGGAGAGCATCTACGACGACTTCATCCAGCGTGTCGTCGAGCGTGCTCAGACCATCAAACGCGGTAACCCACTGGATACCGATACTCAGGTCGGAGCCCAGGCATCCCAGCAGCAGTTCGAAAAGATCATGTCCTACATGGATATCGGTCGCCAGGAAGGTGCTGAGTTCCTGCTCGGTGGCGGTGCTGAGAAACTGGAACCTGAATTTGGTAACGGTTACTACGTGCAGCCTACCCTGATGAAGGGTGATAACAGCATGCGCGTGTTCCAGGAGGAGATCTTCGGTCCTGTGGTTGCCGTGACAACCTTTAAAGACGAAGCGGAAGCGCTGGCGATCGCCAATGACACTGAGTTCGGACTGGGTGCCGGTGTCTGGACCCGCGATATGAACCGTGCCTACCGTATGGGGCGTGGTATCGAAGCGGGTCGTGTCTGGACTAACTGCTACCACCTGTATCCTGCGCATGCTGCTTTCGGTGGCTATAAGAAGTCCGGTGTTGGCCGTGAAACCCATAAGATGATGCTGGATCATTACCAGCAGACCAAGAATATGCTGGTGAGCTACGACGTTAATCCGCTGGGCTTCTTCTAACTCGCGCGCGTAAAGGCGCTGCGGCCAGCTGCGGCGCCGATGATTCTCTGAGGTTTCCTTGACCCCTTTGGGACGAGGTATCAGGTCAGTAATCTGATACCTCATCCCGTGTACTCCGTAGGGGATTCCCGTTAGGCCTGCTCTTTGAGCAGGCCTTTTTTGTGTCTATATCTCCGCTCTCCTACACTGACAACGATCGGACGAGGAGTGGGAGGAGAGCGGGTGATAAGTCGTTTCTGCGGCGAAGGCTATGGCGTACAACTGTCTGGCAGGGCCGCGGGTGCCGTTAGTGCTGCTATTGGATTGTTCGTATTGCTGGCACCGGCCAGCAGTGTTGCCTTGCCACTGGAGGCTGAATTGGCACTGACCAGCGATTACCGTTATCGCGCTCTCAGCCGCTCGGAAGATAAGCCTTCGCTGCAGCTGAACCTGAGTACGGAGTCAGTGTCGGGATACTACGCCGGCGCAGGCCTGGCTCAGATCCGTCAGGACAGCAGGCGGGGGGGCGAGCTGTTGCTTTATGCGGGTCGTTACTTTGAACGGCAGCCCTGGTATCTGGAGGTCGATCTGCGCCGGTATCAGTTTTCGCCGACACAGCTGCGAGACTACACAGAGGCAACCCTGTTATTAGGATTCGGTCCGCTGGCGCTGGACCTGGCCCTCAGTGACCGCTTTGCAGAGGGCGAGAAACAGAGTCGCTTTGCCCGGCTGAGTGTCGATTACGATCTTTCTGCAACTCTGGCAGTGGGGGCGGGCATCGGCTATCAGGGCTTTCGGCAGGGGGACGCATATCTGTTGGGAGAGCTGACGCTGAATACAATGGCCGCAGGGCTGGACTGGCAGCTGGGTTACAGCCAGAGCGAAGGGCGTCAGGCAGATGAACAGCGCCTGCAGTTAACCGTCAGCAGGCGTTTCTGATCAGAATATTGGTGTCGTTGACCGCTCAGCCGTCCAGCAGATTGGCCAGCAGGCGTTTAACGGTTTCCGGCTCGAAGGGTTTATCCGTCATGGCGTTGACCCCTGACTGCGCCACATTCGCCAGATGGGCATCGTTGGATTCGGAGGTCACCATCATCACCGGGATATGTGAGTGCAGGTTGGAGTTGCGAATAAACTCGGTCAGCTCTACACCATTCACTTCCGGCATGTTGTAGTCAGTTACCACCAGGTCGTAGTTATTCTCTTTCAGTAACTCGATCGCGATCGAGCCATCGGCGGCTTCGGTCAGGTTCTCTATCCCCAGGTTTCGCAGGACTCGCTGGATTACGTTGCGTGCCATGCGACTGTCGTCCACCACCAGTACCCGCAGTGACTGTACGTCATAGAGGTCCAGATCGATCTCATGCTGGGTCAGCATATCCAGTGTCGAATTGAGGGCCTTGCCGAGATGGGATCGGTCGAAAGGTTTAGGCAGTATGGCGACAACGCCGGACTGCTTAAAGATCTCCAGTTCGCTGCGCCGGGTCTCGCTGGACACCAGCATAAAAGGCAGGTCTTCCAGCTCAGGGTCGTTGCGCAGCGTATGCAGTAGTTCCTGCGCGTTGCCATCTTCATAGTGCAGGGAAGAGATCACCAGATCAGGCCGTACGCTGCGGATGCAATCCAGCGCCTGTTGCTTGTTCGATGCCTGATCGACGGCGGTCACATCTTCCTTCGCAAGTTGCTGGCTGATCACCTTGCGCTGCATTGCGGAGGGTTCTACCAGCAATATATTCAGTTCACAGGGGGATAGGCTGTCCATCATTGTTCTCATTCACGTTCCGGGTTGTTTCACAACATAGCTGAGTTTGCTGGAAATTCAAAACTTTCTGTAACACCTGCGTTACAGTTTTTTCGGAATTAGCGTTTTTTTAGCGGATTTTATGTACAGGTTATGGCTGTTTTCTATACTGAAGTAGAATATCAATCAGGAGCAATGTTTCATGATCAGAACACTCTTTGTGTTTTTGATGATGACTTTGCTCACCTCGCCCGTGGGGGCGGAAGGAGCGATATGGAAAATCAGTAATGGTGAGCAAGCCATCTATCTAGGCGGCACCGTTCATGTTCTGGCCGATGCAGACAGCCAGATTCCGGACATATACGACCGTGTCTACAACCAAACCGATAAGCTGGTGCTGGAAACAGATATTGGCTTTTTCCGAAACTTTCCCACCCGGGATTACCTTTCCAGACAACTGGCCCTGAGTCAGGGTAACCGACTCGATCTGCTGCTTTCCGCTCCCGTCTATAAAAAGCTGGTGAACTACTCCCGTCAGGCGGGTTACAGCCCCCATCACTTCCGTTATATCAAGCCCGCCGGGGTGATGTTGACGATGATTTCCGATGAGCTGAAACGCAAGGGGTTCTCAGATGAGGGGCCTGACTTTACCTTCTACGCCCGTGCTATCCGGGCAGGCAAGCCGGTGCAGGGGCTGGAAACGCCACACCGTCATGTGGATTACCTGCAGGCGATGGGGAAGGGCTGGGAAGATGCCTTCGTACTGCAGGCATTGAGTGATGTGACCCAGGTGTCTGAATCGATGCATAACATCATTGCGGCCTGGCGCCGGGGTGATGAAGCAGAGCTGGAACAGAAGGTGCTGGCCGAGATGAGAACGGTCTTGCCAAATATCTATCAGACGTTGATAGTAGAACGGAATCAGTATTGGTTGCCGCGTATTCACAGCCTGTTGCAGACCCCGGAGACAGAGCTGGTGCTGGTTGGTGTAGCCCATTTGGTCGGTGAAGACGGGTTACTAAGGTCATTGCGTGGCAGCGGATTTCAGGTCGAGCGCGTGGAGTAATCTCAGTACGTGTTTGAGGGGGGCTAAGTTGGAGTAACGGCTTGATAGGTACACGTCTTCTGTTTATGGGGCTTGAATCGATGCCCCAGGTGTCGGGCAGTGGCAGCGGGCGGGTTGTGGCTGCGGCCAATAACGCGATTCCACCGCTCTGGCTGCTGGCCTTTTCGGTGGATGATCTGCAGCTATTGCCTTTGGATGACGGACGCAGTTATCCGGTACTGATGACTGACAAGTCGCTGGCTGTACAGCGGCTGGAGCAGTTGCAGTTGTTGATGGCCAGCTTTATAGGTGACGATGGCCTGCGCCTGCTGCAGAGCTGGTTGCGTTATCTGCAGGGCCTGCCAGACCCGTTGTTCGCGATCGAAACCTATGAGTTGTGGATCACTATGGATGATCCGGAGCGGCTGGCGCAGCAGGTAAGCAATCAGCTGCGAACCCTGCAGTCGCTGGAGCAGCTGCCGCCGCCTGAGCGTCTGGAAAAACTGCAGCAGGCCGATCTTCATTTTGGTATTTCGGACCAGATCAGCCTCTGTGGTTACGGTTGGGGCTAACTTTGATCGCTGCCCCGACCCGTTCAGATGCCGCGTAGCGACTGCCGGGCTGCCCGGCTTAGCAGTCGCTCCAGGCGGGATTCGCAGGTCTCCGGTTTTACCGCCTCTTCCAGGCAGTGAAAACGCTGGTTACCCAGCGCATCGCGGTACTCGATATAGGTGAAAAGGGTTGGCTCGATCCGGCCGCGGCGGTCTTTGCGTTTGCCTTCGGCAAACCAGATGGTAAGCGGCCGCAGGCTGCTGTCGTGGCGGCGATGGTACTGCTTTGCGGTGATCTCTTTCAGCGCAGACAGGTCGATAGTGGCGGAATTAGCCGCTTCCAGGTCCTGTGACTGATATTCAAGTGTGTGTGCTTCAAACATGCGGTGCTCCCATAATTTTTATGAAAGCTGACGTGTGGGGTCTGCCTGATAGTTGTCGGTCATGACCACATCGCTACTGTTAGTGTCAGCAGCAACCACCTTGCCCAGGTTGGCAGGTTGGCGAGGACGTCAGCCCTGCTCTTGATGTTGTTAAAGATGCAGGCCACTCTAGCGACTTTAGGAACGTATCACAAGCAATAATTCTGGTTATGGGATAAAAATCCGGTATTTCGGATGAAGAGGCGTCAGGGGCCATCAAGCAGACAAATAAAAAGGCGACAGATCATCTGTCGCCTTTATCGGGCATCTACCTACAGGGTGCCCAGTGGCTATACCGGGCGAGGCGTTGCTCAGAGTTCTTTTGTCAGATCTTTCGCCAGGCTGTCTGTCACATCGTGACCGGAAGCCTGCAGGTCAGCATGGTAGGAAGAGCGGACCATCGGGCCACTGGCGACGTTTTCGAAGCCCAGCTCGTAACCGATCTCTTCGTACTCTTTGAATTCAGCCGGAGTCACATAGCGCTCTACGGCAAGGTGATGCTTGCTCGGCTGCAGGTACTGACCGATAGTCAGCATACCGGCACCGTGTGCGCGCAAATCTTTCATCACCTCGATAATCTCTTCCTTGGTCTCGCCAAGGCCGACCATCAGGCCGGATTTAGTCGTCACTTCCGGATGCTGCTCTTTGTACTTCTTCAGCAGATCCAGTGACCACTGGTAGTCGGCACCCGGACGCACGCTGTCATACAGGCGTGGTACGGTTTCCATGTTGTGGTTCAGTACGTCTGGCGCATCGCTGGCCAGGGCTTGCAGTGCCTTATCCATCTTGCCGCGGAAATCCGGTACCAGGATCTCAACTTTCAGGTCCTGGTTGAGGGCGCGGGCTTCTCGGACACATTCAGCAAAGTGGGCGGCACCGCCGTCACGCAGGTCGTCGCGGTCGACAGAGGTGATGACCACGTATTTCAGGTTCAGCTGACCGATGGTTTCGGCAACGTGCTTAGGCTCTTCCGGGTCCAGAGACATCGGCTTACCGTGAGCGACATCACAGAAAGGGCAGCGACGGGTACAGATCGCCCCCATGATCATAAAGGTGGCTGTACGTTTACTGAAACATTCCGCCAGGTTCGGGCAGGAGGCTTCTTCACAGACGGTATGCAGCTTTTTGCCGCGAAGCTGTTCTTTAACCTTCTTAACGTTGGCGTTGCTGCGAGGGTCGATACGGATCCATTCCGGTTTTCTCAGGCGTTTACGCTCAGGGTCTGGCTTATGGCGTAAGCGAGACATCTTGGATTCGCCCTTGAGTTCTTTCAGCGGAATCAGGTCCATCGGGTCACCTCTTGAATGGATCTTGGTATCTGTGGAAGGGAAAGCTATGTGCAGTTCGCTTTCCGGCAGGTGTATGATCCGGATATCGGCGCGCGGTGCAAGTTTTCCTGCACTTTTAGCGATATCCGGAGCGGGCTGGCGGTTGCTTAGCCGCGGTAGTAACGCTGCTCGATAAATGGCGCGCGGGAAACGGTCATTGGCAGTTTCTTGCCACGTACTTCAGCATAGACCACGGTTTCCAGCGGGCTGAAAGCGGTTTCAACGTAACCCATGGCTACCGGCGCACCGATAGTCGGGCCGAAAGTACCGCTGGTCACAACGCCGATCTTGTTGCCTTCGGCATCAAACAGTTCAGTGCCTTCACGCACCGGTGCACGACCTTCACCCAGCAGGCCGACACGCTTGCGGGTCCAGTCTTTGTTGGCGATCTGGCCAAGAATCTTTTCAGCACCTGGGAAGCCACCGGCACGCTCACCGTCGGCACGACGGCACTTGGAGATCGCCCAGATCAGGCTGCCTTCCAGTGGAGTGGTCGTGGTATCGATATCGTGACCGTACAGGCACAGGCCGGATTCCAGACGCAGGGAGTCGCGGGCTCCCAGGCCGATCGCTTCAATCTCTGGCTGTTCCAGGAACAGGCGGGTCAGGCGCTCAGTTTCAGATGCCGGGATAGAGATTTCGTAACCGTCTTCGCCGGTGTAACCGGAGCGGGATACGAAGCACTCTACGCCGTCGATTTCGATGATACGGGAATCCATGAATACCAGATCAGCAACGGCTGGCTGGATACGGGACAGGGCTTCAGCTGTTTTAGGACCCTGGATGGCGATCAGGGCGCGGTCGTCCAGCTCTTCCAGCTCGACACCTTCACCCAGGTTAGCGCGCATATGAGCGATATCCTGCTCTTTACATGCGGCGTTTACGACTACATAGATCCAGTCGCCGTAGTTGGTGACCATCAGGTCATCCATGATGCCGCCGTCTTCGTTTGTGAACAGGGCGTAGCGCTGTTTTCCAACCGGCAGGTCGATGATGTCAACCGGTACCAGTTTTTCCAGTGCGGCGGCAGCGTTGGCACCGGTCAGCTTAACCTGACCCATGTGAGAGACATCGAACAGGCCGGAAGCGTCGCGGGTATGCAGGTGTTCTTTCTTAACACCCAGCGGATACTGAACCGGCATATCGTAGCCAGCGAAAGGAACCATCTTGGCACCCAGTTCTACGTGCAGATCGTACAGTGGAGTTCTATTCAGTTCGCCTTGTGCCTGAGCCATACCAAACCTCGTTCTTTTATTTGTGATTCTTAAACAGGCTGTGAGCCAGGAGGAGAGTGGACACCGCTGAGAGGGTGAACCTGATCTTCCCGTCACATCATCGTGAAGCTGATAATGCATTAAAAAACTAAAGTTTCCAATAGGAAACAATTCATTTAAACAGGAAATTTTCTATCGGTGTTGACCGTCCGGTCGAAGATGAAAAGATATCCGGATGTCGCTCCGAACTATACGGCAAGGGCTGAAGGCCGCGGTTTACGGGACTCTGATCTCTGTGGCCGGATAAAAAATGCCGCCGTAGCGCAGGCTGGTCGGCGGCAGTTTCAGGAAGAAAAAGGAGTTTTCAGGATCTGTACGCTGACAGAGTCGGTACGGCTTGAAAGCTCCCTTGGAAAGTATAAGTGAGGATCGTGGCTCTGCAAGCACGGAATGTAATCGGGGATCAGGCGGTGACCCAGATCACCACGGCATCTTCCTCACTGGTGGACACCAGGGCATGCCCCATCTCGCAGTCATAATAGGCGGAGTCACCCGGGAACAGCTCGATCGGTTCATAAAACTCTGTATAGAAAAGTAATGACCCGCTCAGTACATAGAGGAATTCCTCGCCGTCGTGACGCACCCAATCGGTAAACTCATTAAAGGAGTGAGTGTGCACGGTGGTTTTGAACGGAATCATCTTCTTACTGGTCAGCTGGGTTGCCAGCAGCTCGTGCTCATAGGTGGGCGTCGGATGTGGCGTGCCTTCACCAGAGCGCGTGATATCACGGCGTCCACCCGCGGAACTCTTGCTTTTGGGCTGGCTGAACAGTTGCGGTATATCAATCCCCAGCCCCTGTACCAGCTTCGATACGGCACTAAAGGTAGGAGAGATCTGTTCATTCTCTATCTTAGACAGAGTAGAGCGGGCCAGGCCGGTCAGCTTGCTGGCTTCTTCCAGTGTCAGGTTTTGACTCAGGCGGATTTCACGCACGCGCTTACCCAGCTGCAGGGGTTCCAGCGTCGCGTCGCTATTGGCACTGCGTCCGATTTCCAGTTTGTCTTTTTCTTCTTTTAAGAAATGCGGTTCTTCAGACATTAAGGCCCTCCGTCTCCCCCGAGTTGATCAATTGGGGGTGTCTGTTTCCAAAAATGGTACACAAGCGGCGTTATCTTGGAAAGGAAACGATTTGGTCGTTGAGAGAGACTATAGAAACAAAAGTTTCCAATAGGAAATTTTTGTTGCGTGAGGGAAAGACAGTTGCTAGTCTGCATCCATCGGTTAATTGAATACTCGTTTTCTACCGAAATTCACGATAACTGCGACAACTAAGTTTCCTGATGCGGGGGATGTTGCAGTTTGGATAACAATAAAAAGCGGAGGCGTCAGAACATGCTATTAAGCATCTTTGACCTGTTCAAAGTTGGTATCGGTCCATCCAGTTCCCACACCGTTGGCCCTATGGTCGCGGCCAACCGTTTTCTGGCTGAGCTGAAGGCGAAGTCTCTGCTGTCACAGGTGGCGAGCGTTAAGGTCAACCTGTACGGCTCTCTGGCGATGACCGGTAAAGGTCACGCGACTGATATTGCTGTCCTGCTGGGTCTGCTGGGCGAAGCCCCCGATACGGTCGACCCGGATCGTGTAGAAGAGTACATAGAAAACATTAAGAACACCGGGCAGCTCGATCTGGCGCGGGAAAAGCAGGTGCCATTTAATATGGAAGAGCACCTGCCTTTTAACTTCGGCCAGTCGTTGCCAAAGCATCCTAACGGAATGCGCTTCCAGGTCTTTGACGCCGCCGGAATCATCCTTCACGACAATATCTTTTACTCCGTGGGCGGTGGTTTCGTACTGAGCGATGCAGAAACCGGTGAAGACGGCAAAGGCCATGCTGATTCAGTGGAACAGGAGATCCCATTCGAATTCAGTAACGGCGTCGAGCTGCTCGAAGTGGCGGAGAAAGCACAGCTGTCTGTTGCTGAAGTGGTGTTGCAGAATGACTACGTTCGCTTCGGTGAGCAGGCAACCCGCGACAAGGTGCTTTCTATCTGGCATGTGATGGACAACTGTATCCGCCGAGGCTGCGAACAGGAAGGTGTGCTGCCGGGCGGTCTGAACGTAAAACGCCGCGCCCGCAAGTTGCGTGATGAACTGGTCAACCGGCCGGAGCAGGCGCTGAAAGACCAGCTCACCGTGATGGACTGGATCAACCTGTTCGCCATGGCGGTGAATGAAGAAAACGCCGCCGGTGGCCGGGTGGTAACGGCGCCGACCAATGGTGCGGCAGGCGTGATCCCGGCGGTACTGGCTTATTATGATCGCTTTGTGCCGGGTTCCAATGAGGAGGGGATTGTCACCTTCCTCGCCACCGCCGCCGCCATCGGCATGCTGTACAAACATAACGCGTCTATCTCTGCTGCCGAAGTCGGTTGCCAGGGGGAGATTGGTGTGGCCTGTTCCATGGCCGCGGGTGCGCTCTGTGCGGTGCTGGGGGGTACCAACGAGCAGATCGAAAACGCAGCCGAGATCGGCATGGAACATAACCTGGGACTGACCTGCGATCCGATCGGCGGTCTGGTTCAGGTGCCTTGTATTGAACGTAACACTATGGGTGCGGTGAAAGCGATCAACGCTTCCCGCCTGGCGTTGCGAGGTGACGGCGAGCATAGCGTGTCACTGGATTCTGTTATCGAAACTATGCGCCAGACCGGCGTCGATATGCAGGATAAGTATAAGGAAACATCCACTGGCGGCCTGGCCGTGAATGTGGTGGCCTGCTGATTGCTTCGGTCAGCCGGTTATTCGAATTAACAGACAACAATAAACAGTAGAGACAGAGACCATGAGCAATCTGTACCAGAACAGTGAAAATGAACAGTTCTTCACCCAGGACCTGGCCACTGCTGATGCTGCGCTGATGAGCGCCGTCAACGATGAAGCCCATCGTCAGGAAGAGCAGATCGAACTGATCGCTTCTGAGAACATTGTTTCCAAAGCCGTAATGGAAGCGCAGGGCACTGTGCTGACCAACAAATACGCTGAAGGTTACTCCGGCCGTCGTTACTACGGTGGCTGTGAATACGTTGATGTGGCCGAAACCCTGGCGGTTGAGCGTGCTAAAGAGCTGTTCGGTGCTGAGTACGTAAACGTACAGCCACACTCCGGTGCACAGGCAAACGGTGCGGTGTTCATGGCGCTGCTGCAGCCTGGCGACACTATCCTGGGTATGTCCCTGGATGCGGGTGGTCACCTGACTCACGGTGCACGTCCTGCTCAGTCCGGTAAGTGGTTTAACGCTGTTCAGTATGGCGTGTCCAAAGAAACTCAGCTGATCGACTACGATGCGGTAGAAGCTCTGGCCGTAGAGTGCCAGCCGAAGCTGATCATCGCGGGTGGTTCGGCAATCCCACGTCAGATCGACTTCGCACGTTTCCGCGAAATCGCTGACAAAGTTGGCGCATACCTGATGGTTGACATGGCGCACATCGCCGGTCTGGTCGCGACGGGAGTTCATCCAAGCCCGCTGCCACACGCCCACGTTTGTACCACCACTACGCACAAAACACTGCGTGGTCCGCGTGGCGGTATGGTGCTGTCCAACGATCTGGATCTGGGCAAGAAAATCAACTCTGCCGTATTCCCGGGTCTGCAGGGTGGTCCACTGATGCACGTGATCGCGGGTAAGGCGGTAGCCTTCGGTGAAGCACTGCGTCCAGAGTTCAAAGGCTACATTGAGCGCGTGGTAGAGAACGCCAAAGTACTGGCTGAAACGCTGGTAGAGCGTGGCTGTGACATCGTTACCGGCGGTACTGACACTCACCTGATGCTGGTTGATCTGCGCCCTAAAGGTCTGAAAGGCAACGTGACTGAAGAAGCGCTGGAACGTGCAGGCATCACCTGTAACAAGAACGGCATCCCGTTCGATCCAGAGAAGCCAATGGTAACCTCCGGTATCCGTCTGGGTACGCCTGCCGGTACAACCCGTGGTTTCGGTGCTGACGAGTTCCGTCTGATCGGTAACCTGATCGGTGACGTGCTGGACGGCCTGGCGGCAAATCCTGAAGACAACGGCGCGGTTGAATCCGAAGTACGCGCTAAAGTTCAGGAACTGTGCAAACGCTTCCCGCTGTACGGCTAAGCTGATTTCTGACTTGTATTATTTCCGCGGTGGCGTTTCAATGCCGCCGCCATCAAACAAAATTTAGTATGACCTGAATGCAGGTCAGCAAGATAAAAAGGAAAGATCATGAGCAATGTACCTTCTAACCTGAAATACGCAGCGTCTCACGAGTGGGTTCTGGATAACGGCGACGGCACTGTGACTGTGGGTATCTCCGACCACGCACAGGAGCTGCTGGGCGACGTTGTGTTCGTCGAGCTGCCAGAAGTTGGCGCTGAAGTGACTAAAGGCGAAGAGTTCTCTCTGGTTGAATCCGTTAAGGCCGCATCTGACATCTACGCACCGGTCAGCGGTGAAGTAGTTGCTGTCAACGAAACACTGGAAGATGCGCCTGAAACTGTTAACGAAGAAGCGTTTGAAGGTGGCTGGATCGCTAAGATCAAGCTGTCTAACGCTGATGAGCTGGCCGAACTGCTGGATGCAGCAGCTTACGAAGCCAAAGTTGCCGAAGAGGGTTGATCGCCGGAGCGGAGCGGTTAATCGGCTTGCCGGCTGACTTTATCCGCACCGGTTTTGTCCCCTGATCAACTCTTTGATGCAGGCACGGGGTTGCTGTGCAGGGTAGTCCCGTTGCGCCTGCCACTGTCGATAAGACAGTGGCAGGCACCCTATATCAAGGCACCTATTACAGGCTCTTACGAATAATCCGGTAGTTGATACGTCAGCTACCCGTAACAGACAGGTTGGAACGAAAATGGCAGTTGAGACTCGCGCCCTGACTGAGCTGGAACAGCGCAATGAATTCACCCGTCGTCATGTTGGCCCTGATGCGGCTGAACAGCAGGCGATGCTGGAAACGCTTGGCGTTAACACTCTGGACGAACTGATCGCGCAGACAGTTCCTGACTCTATCCGTCTTGATGATGCTCTGGATATGGATCTGGGTATCAGCGAATCAGACGCGCTGGCTGAACTGCGCGCCATGGCTGATAAGAACACCGTCAACAAGTCTTACATCGGTATGGGTTACTACAACACCAAAGTACCGAATGTCATTCTGCGTAATGTGATGGAAAACCCGGGCTGGTACACGGCGTACACGCCGTATCAGCCAGAGATCGCCCAGGGCCGTCTGGAATCCCTGCTTAACTTCCAGCAGATCGTGATGGATCTGACCGGCATGGAACTGGCAAACGCCTCCCTGCTGGACGAAGCCACTGCGGCCGCGGAAGCGATGACGCTGTGCAAGCGTTCCAACCGTAAGAAAACCAACAACTACTTTGTTGCCAGCGATGTGCACCCGCAGACGCTGGACGTGATCAAGACCCGTGCCGAGTACTTCGGTTACGACATCATCGTTGATGACGCGGACAAACTGGGCGAATACGACGTATTCGGTGCTCAGCTGCAGTACCCTGCGAGCAACGGCGAGATCACTGACCTGGGCGCACTGATCGCCAAGGCGAAAGAGCAGAAGGCGATGGTTGCTGTGGCAACTGACCTGCTGGCACTGATGCTGCTGAAATCACCAGGCGAACTGGGTGCCGACGTGGTACTGGGTTCCGCACAGCGCTTCGGTGTGCCGATGGGCTTTGGTGGTCCTCACGCGGCCTTCTTCGCTTCCAGCGAGAAGCTGAAGCGTTCCGTACCGGGTCGTATTATCGGTGTTTCCGTGGATGCCAACGGCAACCAGGCGCTGCGTATGGCGATGCAGACCCGCGAGCAGCACATCCGTCGTGAGAAAGCGACCTCTAACATCTGTACCGCTCAGGCCCTGCTGGCCAACATGGCTGCGTTCTACGCCGTCTACCACGGTCCTGTCGGCCTGAAGAACATCGCTGAACGCGTACACCGCCTGACTGCGATTCTGGCAAACGGCCTGGCTGAGAAAGGCCTGCAGGTAACCGGCAGCTACTTCGACACTATTACTGTCTCTGTCGAAGACGGTGCTGCGGTATACCAGCGTGCGCTGGATGCCGGCTGCAACCTGCGTAACAACGGCGACAACACCCTGGGTGTGTCCTTCGACGAAGTGACCACCGCGGCTGACGTTGCTGAACTGTTTGATATCTTCCTGGGTGAAGGCCACGGCCTGGAAGTGGCTGCGCTGGACGCTGCCATTGTTGCAGGTGCTGCCACCGGGATCGCCGCTGAACAGCGTCGTAGCGATGAAGTACTGACTCACCCGACCTTCAACAGCTACCAGTCTGAGACTGAGATGCTGCGTTACATGAAGCGTCTGGAAAACAAAGACTACTCCCTGGTTCATGGCATGATCCCGCTGGGCTCCTGCACCATGAAACTGAATGCCACCGCCGAGATGATTCCGGTAACCTGGCCTGAGTTTGGCAGCATGCACCCGTTTGCACCGGCCGATCAGGTTGTTGGCTATCAGGAGATGCTGAACTCGCTGGAAGACCAGCTGGTTGAGATCACCGGCTACGACAAGGTTTCTCTGCAGCCGAACTCCGGTGCATCCGGCGAATATGCGGGCCTGCTGGCGATCCGTAAGTATCAGGAATCAATCGGTGAAGGTCACCGTAATGTCTGCCTGATCCCATCTTCCGCCCACGGAACCAACCCGGCTTCCGCTGCGATGATGGATATGAAGATCGTTGTGACCGCCTGTGACGATAATGGCAACGTAGATGTCGCAGATCTGGCTGCAAAGGCTGAGCAATACAAGGATGATCTCTCCTGCCTGATGATCACTTACCCGTCCACACACGGTGTGTACGAAGAAGATATCGTCGAGATCTGCCAGATCATCCATAAGTTTGGTGGCCAGGTTTACATGGATGGCGCCAACATGAACGCACAGGTTGGAATCTCCAAGCCAGGTGTGATCGGTTCGGACGTCTCTCACCTGAACCTGCATAAGACTTTCGCTATCCCACACGGCGGCGGCGGTCCTGGCATGGGTCCTATCGGTGTTAAGAACCATCTGGCGCCTTTCCTGGCAAGCCACAAGGTCAGCCCGGTAGAAGGCCTGAACCCGGAGAACGGTGCAGTAGCAGCAACGCCTTACGGCTCCGCTTCTATCCTGCCGATCACCTGGATGTACAACCGCATGCTGGGTAAGGATGGCCTGAAGCACTCCACTCAGAATGCAATTCTGGGCGCTAACTACCTGACAGAGAAACTGTCTGAGCACTACCCGATCCTGTATCGCGGTCGTAACAACAAGGTAGCGCACGAGTGCATCGTCGATATCCGCCCGATTAAAGAAGAATCGGGTGTTACTGAAGAAGATATCGCCAAGCGTCTGATGGACTACGGTTTCCATGCGCCGACGATGTCCTTCCCAGTCGCAGGTACGCTGATGATCGAGCCGACTGAGTCTGAGTCCAAGGCTGAGCTGGATCGCTTTATCGATGCGATGGTTAAGATCCGTGCTGAGATCGAGCGCGTTCAGAACGGCAGCCTGCCGGCGGACAACAACCCGCTGTGCAAAGCTCCGCACACCCAGGCTGATATCATGGGTGACTGGAACCGTCCGTACAGCCGTGAAGAGGCGGTATTCCCGTCCGAGTCTGCGCGGACTGCGAAATTCTGGCCGGCTGTTAACCGTGTCGATAACGTTTACGGCGACCGTAACTTTATCTGCTCCTGTCCGGGCATCGACGCGTACCGCGACGAAGACTAAGGCAGTAACCGCTTCCCGGGTTACCGGGAAGCGCGATCGCGCCGGTGTGGCTTTACTGCCCGGCGCTGCATTTATGTGTCAGCTGAAGCAGTTGCAGGCAGGTCCTGTACCTGCTTCAGCTGACACCCAATTTCATGGCTGCAGGCCATGAAAGGCAGTGTCTGACTCAGACAATGTCCTCTAATCCTGCAAAGCAATGTGGCCTTGGGGCGGTTATGCTGTAACCGCCTGTTTTTTCTCTGCGTCCGGGCCGGCGCACTCTCACCAATACTGATCAGCCGATCAGTCCCCAGTACAGCAGAAACAGTAATGCGATCAGCCAGAGCGTAGCTCGGTAACTGCGGCCTATCGCGTCCAGCCAGAGTTTGTTTACATCATCGGGTTTGGTTGCCACGCCATAGACGGCCGCTTTGCGAATCGCTTTCAGGCGATGTCCGATGGCCTGTACCTCATCTGCAACTGCCGGTTGGCTCAGCCTCAGCAGAAACCTCAGCAGCCCGACCGACTGTTCCTGCAGGGTCTGGAGACGTTGCTGGTAGTACTGCTGCCACTCGCCTTGTGGTATTTCAGCGGCCTGGTTTACCAGGTCGCAGCTGAGTTCTTCCAGCAGATGCAGTGCAAGCCGGGGATCGTTGTATCGCTGCATCAGTTGCCGGTAGCTTTGCCACTCCTGTTGCTGCAGGTAGCTATCCAGCGCCTGTTGTTGCTGTTGCTGTTTCATATCCTGAGTTTAGGACGGATTATCAGTGCCAGCGTTGCGGTTTTTGTCGTCGCTTGCTCTCTTGTCCAGCAGCTCTTCGGTTTGTTGTTTCAGAATCAGGTAGCGCTCGGCACTGGTTGGATGGGAGCGCTGGCGGCCGCTATGGATAGTCGCGGGATGCTCTGCCCCGACCCGGCGCCAGAAACCGGCGACCTGGCGGATATCGAACCCCGCCTGGTGGATCATCTCCAGGGCTGCTATGTCGGCCTCGATTTCAAACTCCTGGCTGTACATATTGGCGCTCAGTCCGCCCAGGATCGCGGGACTGGTGATGCCTGTCGTGCTGCTCAGGGCGATATCCAGCAGCAACCCAAGGGTGCCGTTATAGAGGCGTTTGTCTATATGTCGCAGGGTGTTGTGTGCCAGTTCATGGGCGATGATCATCGCCAGTGCGGCATCATCCCGGGTAAAGCGCAGCAACCCGGCATTAAGCGTAATATCGTCGCCATCGGCCCAGGCATTAATGCTGTCACTGCTGGAAAGGTAGACCGGGTAATCGCAGGTTTTTACCGGTGTCAGGCTTACGCTGATTGATTGCTGATCCCGCTTTAGCCTCAGCTGTACCGGTTTCTTATCCAGCGTGCGGCGCAGCAACGCGGTTGCCAGCTCAGGATCTTTCGGTAATGGCTTGTTATCCAGCGTCAGTAACTGATCACCGGCTTTCAGTTGTAAGGCTGCCGGACTTCCCTCTGCGCTGTAGAGCAGCTGCAGGCTGTCTGTATCGCCATACAGGGCGGATATGGCGGCCTTGCGTCGGGCATCATACTTTGCCGGATTATGCAGCCTCAGACCGAGACTGTAGCGCTGTCTGTTCGGGCAGCGGGCCACGCTAGAGGTCATCAGTTGCCAGCTGATATCCGCTATACGCTGTTTCATTGCCAGGTAACGCAGAATGGCATCGGTCTGCTGTTTTTGTTGTTCTGCCGCCAGGGCGGAGGGAGAGGGGATGTTATGGTTTATCCGGGGGCGGGCACAGCCGGTGCTGAGGCCGACAATCAGCAATAGCAGCAACAATCTGCAGGCGAAGGGTGATGGCCGCTGGCCGCGGCGCTCAGTCGAGCGCAGGAAATGGAAAATCCGGTGTGATAAATGACGTATTGGTCTGTTGCACGGCATGCTGAAAAAATGATCCCTCGCGCATCGCATTGACGAATACTGTTAGTGTAAACCGCACCGCGTATTGCTCCAGTACTTCGCTCAGATAACAGAACTGCAGTTGTGCCCGGCAGGCCCTTTCCAGTCGCATATGAAGCAGGGCGGCTTCGTCGTCATCCAGCCCCTGATCCGGCTGGTGAATCAGTTCCAGTAATTCCAGGGGTAACTGGCTGGCGATGGCCTGGTCGATCTGAAGTGCCACCTGATGAATCACCCGCCGTTCAGCGGCTTCGCTCAGATAGGGCAGGCTGATCTGTTCCGCCAGGCGCGCGGCGACCGCACTGAGCTCATCCTGCTGCAGAAATCCTGCTGCTTGCCCGTTTTCCAGGCAGCGCTGTTTTATTTCAGCAAATTCAGTTTGGGACAGGTTGCTCATGATCTTGAAAATATCCTTAAAATGCAGGTTTGGCAGGCTACCGGAGTCTCCGTAAAGCATCAAGCCTGCGCAGGCCTTCTGTTTGAAAACTGTGCAGATATTATATTATGGCCGCTGTTGGCAGCGCCTGGCTTTGGGGTGTGATCCTGTATACCGCTTTTCCGATGTGCCCGGGGGCTTGCTTCATATCCGTCCATAGTGGCTAGCGCAGGCTGTCGCTGCAGAGGGCAACTCTGGCTGCTGCAGGGCGTTCAAGCGGCTTTTTTGCGGGTTCGATACCAGGCGGAGTAGGGTTGCCTGATGCCGGCGCCGAATCCAGCCGAACACAGGGTGCAACAAACGTATTTTAATGTAGTCTTTATTGTTAGAACGACACATAATGCGCACCCTGAGTCCAGAGGGTGATGAGGCCTGAAAATGAGTTACCGATTAGATGAAAAACAACGTGTATCAGTCAGCAGCCTGCCTGCGGATGAGCGCTATGAGCACTTCCTGCAAAAGATAACAGGCTGGGAAGAACTGTGGGGTCTATCAGACCAGGATGGTTGTGTCATGCTGTCCACTGATGACGGTGAGGAATGTATCCCTGTATGGCCTCACCCGGACTATGCCACTGAATGGGCAACAGATGAATGGGCCGAGTGCGAGCCATTTAAGATCGACCTGAAGGCCTGGCTGGAGCGCTGGCTGCCGGGAATGGCTGAGGATGGATTCCTGGTCGCTGTGTTTCCTGCGGGTGATGGCGAAGGTGTTATCGTCGAGCCGGGCGAGCTGGAGCAGTCGATCCTGGAAGGCTGATAGTCAGAATGCAGCATCAGGTCCGTCAGTATCATTGATCTCTGTTTGATCGCCGACCGTAACGAGTCGAGGGGCGTCAGGCCCTTCCTGTCCGGTCGGCGGATTATTCTTCAAAAAAGTCCGATGTCCGCCAAAATTCTGGTTTGGCCGATACCGCTATTCGAAAAGCAACGGTGTTTGAAACGCAGCTTTCAGATACTGCCTGTCCGGCATGCTTCAGCTACTCGCGTTAATTAACCTTTCCTTTGGTGTGGCTACTGGCGTTTGTTCGCGAAATATTGAGTCAAATTGTGATTTTGATGATCAATATTGCCAGATTTGTTTGAAACTATAGTTTTTGGTACTTCTTGAACTGTGAACAAACACTATTATGTGTCTTTGTGGGTACAAGGTGAGTGTATCAATGGGGGTATAAGGTTATACCTTTCAACTGTATGGCTCATCGTGGCATGTCTTGATTTTTGCTGTCGCAGTTCGTAGGTGTTGTTTTACAGCTGCAGACATCGCGTTTGTGTTGGTCTGTGGAAACACGGCCGCTAGGGAGTGCGCTCTTGGCGAGTGATCTCAATGATATTCATGGCGGGCAGGATTGCCCTCCGGAATACTCTGCTAACATCAATTCTGATCAATACGAGCTTAATCAGCTGATTGAAAAGCTATCGACCATGCTTGCTCAGGCGGGATTCGAGGGTTTTATTTATTCAGCGGTTATACGTGGTATCGGCATTGATTCAGCACTGTTTAAAATGAATCAAAAGGTTCAGGGAAAGGACTATTTAAGTTCTTTCCCTGGCAACTGTATACAACAATATTATCAGCAGGTTGCAGCGGATGACCCGGCGTGGGATCTACTACGTCAGGCTGATATAGATCAGTCATACTTTGTCAATTACCCGAATATCGGGGCGAGCTCTAAAGTAGTGGATTTCTGGACCGCTCTGGGAATTCAGTCGCAGGTACACCTGCCACTCAAAGGCTGCCATGACAAGCATTGGTTTAACTGCTTCAGTCTTTATCACCGGCTGCCGGCAAATGAGTTTCCAGCTTGCTATGAAAAGCTTAAGCACTGGCTGGAACCGGAATTAAAACGCTTCCACTGTTTGCTTGGAGGTAGCTGCTTGGGGTCTATGAATCCCTATATTAATCATGAGGTTATCTCTGCTACCTGTCTGCAGATTATGCGTATGACCGCAGAGGGGATGGCCGTAAAGAGAATCGCGGATCTGCTGGCGCTGACTGAGGAGGGAGTCACCTATCATATTACCCGGGCAAAGAACCTGTTTAAGGCACGTAATAAAACCCAGTTAATTGCTTTGATGTATGAGGTGGGGCTGTTGTAGTTCTGAGTTTCTACTACTAACCAGGGTTACAGTGGTATTATCTTTGCTCAGCTGTTTTAGGTGCTTCGTGGATTTTAATCTTTTTGATTAAACAAAATTCGGGGCAGCTGAAGCATAGCTTTAAACAAACCGTTTGGTCGGCCCGATTCACAGTTTGTGACGACGGAAACTTCTTCCTGATAATCCCTGACGCTATTCGCACTTCCTCCGCTGATGACCTCCCATGCGAAACCATGATGATGCAGATAGGCATGACACTGTTTGCACTTATAGAGCGTACTCAGATTTAGCTCGCTTATTTTCCTTAGCTGGGGGTGTTGTACTCCCCGGGTGATCAAGTCGGTGCAGTGCTGGCAGGTGCGGCTCATCTTCTCTCTCCACTATTCCATATGTCGTTTGCTCGAAAAGGCACCTGAAAGGTCGCACCCTGAGCCGGTGTGTCTGGTCATGCTGCTTGCATGAATAAAAGTTAGCACAGCGCCAGCGGCTTGCTGCTAAGAAAAACTCCTAATTTGATGCCCTTTGGCCCCGGGTGTTGTGCTGACGTTCGTAACGGTTCATCGATACTGTACGGGCTGATTTGAAGCGCCCTGATGAGTGGTTGCGGAAGCAGGGATAACGGTTTCAGTCAGGCCTGAGCGGCTTGTTTAGCGCTTCTCCAGGTTCTCTCACAGACGATGGCATGGTATAGATATCGGATGAGAAGCGACGCTGAAGGGGACGATAAGGGTCTTCCGGTTGTCTGCAGGAATCTGACTTTTAAAGGAGACTGACGGGTGTTTAAGAAAATTCTGGCCTCAGTGGGTATTGGTGCAGCCAAGGTAGATACACAGTTGGAATCAGAGCAGCTGATGCCCGGGGAAAGCTTCCAGGCACAGATCCTTATTCAGGGTGGGGATGTGGAGCAGGATATCTCCGGTATGACACTGGCGCTGATGACTCAGGCGGAGGTCGAGACTGATGATGGCGAACATCATGAGAATATTGTGCTGCAGAGCTGGAAGATCAGCGAATCCTTCACGCTGCAGCCGGGCGAAGAGAAAGTGATTCCGTTTAATGGGGTTATTCATCCGGAAACACCGCTGACTCAGCTGCAATGCGGCTATAACAAGAGTCGGGTCTGGCTGAAAACCGGGCTGGAAATCGATCTGGCACTGGATGCCGGAGACAAGGACTTTATTGCCGTACTGCCGACGCCGGCGATGGCGCGCTTTCTTCAGGCGATGGACCAGTGTGGTTACAGCATGGCCTCTGCCGATGTGGAGAAAGGCTATCTTAATGGTGATGGCTTCCGGTCTACCACGGGGTGCTATCAGGAGCTGGAGTTCCGTCCATCCGGCCTGGCCCGTTTTGCGATAAAAGAGGTGGAGGTATCTTTTGTACCGGGGGCGGGTGTTACCCATGCACTGATTGAAGTGGACCGTACCTTCCGTGGCGATGGCTATCTTTCCCTGACCTGGCCAGATGATGCTTCTGTGGAACAGCTGGAGCGGCAGATTGCCGGTTGCCTGAACTGATGCAGAGCATAGCCGTTTATTGCGGGGCGCGGGCGGGTACCCGCGGTGCCCTGTTCCATGACGCTGCCCGGGCACTCGCTGACTGCTTTGCCAGGGCCGGTCTTGGGCTGGTGTATGGCGGTTCGGATAACGGGGTGATGGGCACCCTGGCAAATGCTGCGCTGGATGCCGGTTGCCATGTCACCGGCGTGATGCCACGGGATACCGGCCTGAAGGAGCAGGCCCATGAAGGGCTGTCTGAACTGGTCTGGGTGGGGTCGATGACTGAGCGCAAGCAGGAGATGATGCGACTGGCGGATGGCTTTATCGCGCTGCCGGGTGGTGTTGGTACGCTTGAAGAGCTGTTTGAGGCCTGGAGTTGTGCCCAGCTGGATATGCACCGCAAGCCCTGCGCGTTGTTGAATGTGGATGGCTACTTTGATGGCTTGCTGGCCTTTATCTCCGGAGCGCGCGCGAGTGGCATGATCGCTCCGGCTTATGCGGATATGCTGATCGTAGAATCTGATCCGGATATGCTGCTGACCCGGATGACGGCCTATCAGCCGCCTCAGTCCCGCTGGCGTTAAGATCGCTGCGGTGATCTGGGATCAGGGAATATATCGAATAGGTGTATTCCCTTATTTTTGTTTTCCCTTTAGTCTGCGTTAAAACAAAAATAACGGAGACTGCTATGTCAGACCTGCTGCTGCGCCATGACCTTGAGGGTGTTGCCACCCTCACCCTGAACCGTCCCGCTGCTTATAATGCACTGTCCCTGGAATTGATACAGGCCCTGTCGGCCGAACTGGACGCTATTGCTACAGACCGCTCTGTGCGCGTGGTGGTCGTTCGTGGTGCCGGCAAGGGCTTTAGCGCCGGTCATGACCTGCGCCAGATGCATCAGTCGCAGGATGCGGCTTTCTGCCGTCAGACATTTACCCGTTGTTCGCAGATGATGCAGCAGATCGTAAACCTGCCACAGCCAGTGATCGCTCAGGTACATGGCGTTGCTACGGCTGCAGGATGTCAGCTGGTCGCCAGCTGTGACCTTGCGGTGGCCAGCGACGAGAGCCGCTTTGCGACGCCGGGGGTGAATATCGGTCTGTTTTGCTCCACGCCGATGGTCGCGCTGAGTCGCACCGTTGTGCCTAAACATGCGATGGAAATGTTGCTGCTGGGAGATCTGGTTGATGCGCAGCGGGCTGCGGAGATCGGACTGGTGAACTGGGTAGTGGCATCCGATGAGCTGGAAAGCTATACCGGCCGCCTGGCTGAGAAGGTCGCCTCAAAATCTCGTCAGACACTGACGCTGGGGAAGGCTGCCTTTTATCGTCAGCTCAATCAGCCGCTGCCTGAGGCATATGACCAGTGTTCCGCATTGATGAGCCACAATATGCAGTTATCAGATGCCTGTGAAGGTATCGATGCCTTCCTGCAGAAGCGGGCACCCCGATGGAGCCACGGTGAGGAGTGATGTCAGGGCGATGAAGATATGAGTCACTGAGTGATTCGATAAGTGACAAAATACTGCGCTGGCTGGATAATCCACTGACATTTCTGGCATACGGAGTTGTCACAATGAACCAGTCTGCGCAGCCTCTGACAGATCTGGCCGCGATGCTCGAAGCCTTTCAGGAGCCCGCGGCCTTTATTGCCCCTGATTATAAGATTCTTTCCACCAACCGTGCCTACCTGAAACACTACGGCGGTAGCCGCCCCCTGACTGATCGTCACTGCTATGAGGTTTCTCACGGCTACAACGTTCCCTGTGACCAGGCTGGTGAATCCTGCCCATTGAAGCGGTGTCAGAACAGTGGCAACCGACAGCGGGTGTTGCATCTGCATGATACCTGCCATGGCAAGGAGCATGTGGATGTAGAGATGATTCCGATCCGGGATGAAAGTGGCGAGGTGGGCTTCTATCTGGAGATCATGCATCTGGTGAAGGCGGCGACGGCGCAGGCCGGCGATGGCGCTATGGTCGGGCAGTCGCCTGTCTTCAATCAGATGCTGGGACTGATTCAGCGAGCAGCACCCAGTGAAATCTCAGTACTGCTACTGGGGGAGTCCGGCACTGGCAAAGAGCTGGTGGCGCGGGCGATCCATGATGGCAGTGTCCGGGCTGGCCGTCCTTTTGTCACGGTTGAGTGCTCAGGCCTGAGTGAAAACCTGTTTGAAAGCGAACTGTTCGGCCATGAGCGGGGTGCCTTTACCGGGGCTATAAACCGCAAACCGGGGCTGGTGGCGGCTGCTCGTGGCGGCACGCTGTTCCTTGATGAGATTGGTGAGATTCCGCTGCCGCTGCAGGTAAAACTGCTGCGCCTGATCGAAACCGGAACCTACCGCACCGTTGGAGGGGTCGAGCTTCAGCACGCCGATTTCCGCCTGGTTTGCGCCACTCACCGTAATCTGAAGCAGATGGTGGAGCAGGGCCGTTTTCGTCAGGATCTTTTTTATCGAATCAGTGCCTTCCCGATCATCCTGCCGGGACTGGCCGAACGCAAAGGTGATCTGCCTCTGCTGGCAGATGTGCTGTTAAAACGTATTCCCGGTGGCGATCGGGTTCAGCTCAGCCATCGCGCCCTGCATGCCCTGAGCCGCTACAGCTTTCCCGGCAATATCCGTGAGTTGCGCAATATCCTGGAGCGGGGTGTTCTGCTGGCGGACCACGCCGTAATCGATCTCGATCAATTGCCGGCAGAGTGTCTGGACGCTGCAGACAGCGTGCCAGCCAGCACGACAGAAACGTTTCCCTTTGATGAAGTTATACCGTTGGCCGATATGGAGCAGCAGTACCTGCGACGGATCAATCAGAGCTTTGGCGGTGAAAAGCGCGAGCTGGCGTCTCTGCTGGGAATCAGCGAACGTACGCTTTACCGCAAACTAAAGGCGCTATGAGCCAATCGGCAGTCGGGAGTTTGCTTCATAGTATGTTGCAGAAAATTCAATTAAAGAGCTGTAAGTTATAACTACACCTGTTTTTATATTTTTTGTAATATAAGCCGAAAATTACGCCCCCCAGGGATCTGGAGAAACGACAATGCGTAAGCTGGTTACTGCGGCAGCATCCGCCGCGTTTATTTTTACCACATTTGCGATGCCCGCTCAGGCGGACAACCACTCAGCCCAGATCGCCGAAGGCAAGTCGATCTATCTGAGCAAGAAGCGTGGTAACTGCATCTCCTGTCACCAGATCAGTGATCCGGATGCCAATCAGGCTGGTAATCAGGGGCCGCCTATCGTCGCGATGAAACAACGCTTTCCTGACAAACGGACCTTGCGTGCCCAGATCTGGGATGCAACCCGTAATAACCCCCTGACTATCATGCCGCCACTGGGTAAGCACTGGATCCTCTCAGAAGAGGAGATTGATGCGGTGGTTGAGTATGTCTATCAGTTCTAACCCGGCCGGCGCTTAGTTGTTCCGGAAAAATAAAGGAGATAACGGATGAGTATAAATCGTCGAAGCCTGCTGAAAGCGATTGCTGCAGGTGGTGCACTGGCCGGGTGCGGAGTTCTGATGCCACGTCTGGCACTGGCCGCCTGGGCGGAGAAGGCTTTTACAGCTGAAGAGCAGACTGTAGCGATGCAGGAACTGTACGGCAGTGCTGAGCATGAGCACACCACGGAAGTGATTCTGAAAGCGCCGGATATTGCCGAAAACGGTGCAGTTGTGCCGGTGACGGTCAGCACCGGGCTGGAAAACGTTGAAACCATCAGCATCTTTGTGGAAAACAACCCGACGCCTCTGGCGGCTGAGTTTGTGCTGCCTGCCGGCACCCAGGCCAAAGTCTCTACCCGTATCCGCATGGGGCAGACCTCTAAAGTGACCACTGTTGTGAAGGCGGGCGGCAAGCTGTACAGCGCCGCAAAAGAAGTCAAAGTTACCATTGGCGGCTGCGGCGGCTAACTGAGTCAGGAGGATAGAGAGATGGCAAAAGGTATTCTGCGCGTTAAGGCAAAGACCGCTGGCGATCTGACCAGTGTAAAGATGCTGGCGAAGCATGCGATGGAAACGGGTCTGCGTAAAGACAAGAAAACCGGCGACAAGATTCCGGCTAAATACCTGCAGGAGATTCAGGTCAGTCATGCGGGCAAAGTGGTATTCCAGGCAAACCTGGGTACCGCGATCTCCAAGAATCCGTACTTCTCCTTCAGCTTCGCAGGTGGAGCCAAAGGTGAGGAGCTACAGCTCAGCTGGAAAGAAAACACCGGCAACAGCGCGACTGAAACAGCGAAAATCAAGTAAACAGTCCGGGGCTTCGGGGCAGCGTGTGGCAATAGTGCACATCTGAGCTGCCTGTCGGGGCGACGGTCAGGTCTTGGGAAAGGACGATGAAAATAAAAACCGGACTGATGCTGGGGGCAGCATTGCTGACTGCCGGCATAGTGCAGGCAGCTGACAGCGGTTTCGACCTCGAAACGGTCAACCCTGAAGCCGATCGCAAGGCGTTGCAGGCGTACTTTAAAGAGCGCTTTCCAAAGGCGGAGATCGAGGACTACGTCAACGGTATCTATGCCGTGGACGCCCCTTCGCGCGAGCAGTGGGAAGCACTGGAAGAGTTTCCGCCATACGAGTTTGATATTGAAGAGGGCGAACGCCTGTTCAATACCCCCTTTGCCAACGGTAAGGGCTATGCCGACTGTTTTGAAAACGGTGGTATCGGTATTCGCCACAATTATCCTTACTGGAACAAAGAACAGGGTACGGTGAAGACGCTGGAGATGGAGATCAACGAGTGCCGTGAGAACAACGGTGAAAAGCCGTTGCGCTGGAGTAAGGGAGATATCTCCCGTATCTCTGCCTACATGGCGTGGACCTCCCGCGATATGCCGATCAATATCCAGGTTCCGAAGGATGATCCTCGTGCCCTGGCAGCCTATCTTGATGGCAAAAAATTCTACTACACCAAGCGCGGCCAGCTGAACCTGTCCTGTGCTAACTGCCACCTGCAGGGCTCAAATATCCGCGTGCGTGCCGATATTCCGGGACCGATGCTGGGGCAGACCACTCACTGGCCGGTATTCCGCTCCAAGTGGGGTGAGATGGGTACGCTGCATCGTCGCTATAAGGGCTGTCACCGCGACTCCCGTTCCCGTCCGGATCAGCCGCAGTCCGAGACATTCCGTAACCTGGAGTATTTCCAGAGCTACATGAACAACGGACTGGTATCTAACGGTCCGGGATCACGTAAGTAAGGGGCCGCAGATGATCAGGAAAACTATATTCGCTGCACTGGCGCTGTCGCTCTCAGCCACGGTTGTGGCTGCACCTGACAGTTATCAGGATGCGTTTGAGCTGAATCGTGCCATGTATGGTAAGGGCCATACATTTGTCTGGCAGGGCAAAGAGTACAGCACCGACCACCCGGAAGAGATTGAAGCCGCTGTCGAGGCTAATGCGGCCAATGCGGCTGCGCTGATCGCCTCCGCTAAGGCAAAAAACGCTGAAGTGGCGAAGCTGAACTTCGAGTGGAAGCTGACCCGCGACATCATTAAGAAAGCGGAAGCCGCGGCTGCAAAGGGCGAATTCCGTAAGGCACTGAACCTGGCGGCGCAGGCAAAATACCATGCCCGCATGGGGATTGAGCAGTACCATTATGCCCAGGCGAACTGGCACCTGTCAGTGCCCGAGTAAAGCGCCGGCTTAGCCAGAGATGCCCGCCCGCAAAACGTGCGGGCATTTTTCTTTTTCGGCAATGAATTCTGATACGGAGCAGGACACTGTTCCGTGTATAGCAAATGACCCCTGAAGGGATCAAATAAGGCTCATTGACTATGTCCATCTCTCGTCGCGAGTTTGCCCGCCTGCTTGGCATTGCCGGTATGGCCGGAATGCTGCCGGCAACCGGCCTGGCTGCCCGCAGGCAGTCGGAAGATCTGTATCAACTACCCGCCTTCGGCAATGTACGCCTGCTGCATATCACCGACTGTCATGCCCAGCTGCAGCCGGTGTATTTCCGCGAGCCCAACGTTAACCTGGGGGTAGGTGCTGCTGCCGGACAGCCGCCTCATCTGGTGGGTGAGAAACTGCTGCGTCACTTCGGAATTGCCCCGGGCAGTGCCGAAGCGCACGCCTTCACCTATCTGGACTTCAACACTGCGGCGGAGCGCTACGGCAAGGTCGGCGGCTTCGCTCACCTGAAGACACTGGTGGACCGCCTGCGTGATGAGTTCGGGCGGGAGAAGACCCTGTTACTGGACGGAGGTGACACCTGGCAGGGTTCGGGGACCTCCTATAAAACCCGCGGTATGGATATGGTGGAAGCCAGCAACCTGCTCGGCGTCGATATGATGACCGGGCACTGGGAGTTTACCTACCGGCAGCAGGAAGTGCTGAATAACATCGATGCCTTTCACGGAGAGTTCCTCGCACACAATATCTTCATCACCGAAGATGCGCTGTTTGAAGGGGCAGATGAGTATATCTTCGACGAAGACAGCGGGCGGGTTTTTAAGCCGTACAGTATTCGCGAGATGGGCGGTGCCCGCGTGGCTGTGATCGGTCAGGCGTTTCCACGTACCAAGATTGCCAACCCGGCGCGCTTTATCCCTGACTGGACCTTCGATATCTACGATGATGAACTGCAGCTGCTGGTGGATCATATCCGTGGCAGTGAAAAGGTCGATGCCGTGGTGGTGCTGTCCCATAACGGCATGGATGTGGACCTGGCCATGGCGGCGCGGGTCAGTGGTATCGACGTGATTCTGGGGGGCCACACTCACGATGGTATGCCGAAGCCCAGCGTGGTGAAAAATGCCGGGGGCCAGACCCTGGTCTGTAATGCCGGCTCCAATGGCAAATTCCTTGGCGTGCTGGATATGGATGTGGCTAATGGCCGTTTCAAGGGGTTCCGGTACCGCCTGTTGCCGGTCTTTGCCGAGCAGCTGCCGGCCGATCCGGCGATGGTAAAGCTGATAGATCAGATCCGTGCGCCGCATCTGGACTGGCTGAATGAAGAGTTGGCCTATGCTGATGAAATGCTGTTCCGCCGTGGTAACTTTAACGGCACTTTCGATCAGGTAATCTGCGATGCGCTGCGTGAGCGCAACGACGCCGAGATCTCACTGTCGCCGGGCTTCCGCTGGGGTACCTCGGTGCTGGAGGGGCAGAAGATCCGCATGGAGCATGTGCTGGACCAGACTTGTCTCACCTATCCGGAAACCTACGTTCGGGAGATGAGCGGCGCTGAGCTGAAACTGATCCTGGAGGATGTGGCCGACAATATCTTCAATCCCGAGCCTTACCTGCAGTCCGGGGGAGACATGGTGCGGGTCGGTGGTTTCGATTACGTTTGTGATCCATTCCAGCCGATCGGCCAGCGTATCAGTGATATGACACTGGATAATGGCCAGCCGGTCGACGCTGCCAGAACCTACAAGGTCAGTGGCTGGGCCACGGTGGGCAGTCAGTCCGATGGCGCCGATATCTGGGATGTGGTGGCCGATTATCTGCGCGACCACAAGGTGGCTAAGATCGCCAAGCTCAACACCCCGCGCCTGAAAGGCGCAGCTGGCAATACCGGGCTGGCAGACTATTCGGCCTGAGTGCTATCCACTATTGAAACCCTGTGAATAAGCCAGCTGACCTGCTGGCTTTTTTTCACGGCCCCACTGTCCGCTGATTTGATTTACAATAGCGCCTTTTCTGTTGCCGCTGCCGCTACGGTCCGGCCTTGAAACCATCGAAGGGAGGAGAGGGTGAGATCCAGATTGCTAATCTTAGCCGGTGCACTGTCGCTGTCGGGCTGTGCCGCGACGGCTGTTCAGCCCCAGGCCGCTGCTATCAGCGCCGAGCAGAGTCAGGCGCTGGCAGAAGAAAGCGCCCGTGCCGAGCAGATACAGAAGGATGTAACCGCCCTGGCCGGCCGGATGACTGCGGTCCAGGATCGCCTGCTGCAGCTCAGCTCCCAGACCGCCCTGTTGCAGGAGCAGGGACAGCGGGTGTTACGTCAGTTACAGCAGCTCCGGGCTCAGCAGGCCGCCCAGCCTGCGGCCGATGATGGCACTGAGGGTGCCGCAGAGCAGGACGCCCTGCTGGAAGATACGCTGGATCAGGTAACCGCTATGGTGAATGACCTGACCCAGCAGATGGAAAATGGCAGCTTTCGCATCTCCAGTACCTATACCGATGCTGGTAAGTGGGTGCTGATCCGCTACGATCGCTTTACCGGCCAGAGCTGGTTTGCTGATCAGGGGCAGTGGATTGATCTGGAAGATATGGAACAATTACCGCCCTCCGATTACGAAGTGGTACTGCTGCGTGCAGACAAAGACGTAAAAGGCTATGTGGCTACCCGGCTCGACCGCCAGAGCGGCCTGACCTGGTGGCTGAAACAGAACAGTTGGCAGCCCTACGAGTAAATGAGCGAACCCTGTGTAAATAAACTGATGACGCTGTTTGATGAGCTTTTCAAGCCGCGTTTTAATACCGTGCTGGTGCGCGGAGACGATGAACCGATTTATCTGCCGGCCGATGAGCAGCATCCGCATCACCGGGTGGTCTTTGCCCACGGTTTTTTTGCCAGTGCCCTGCACGAGATTGCCCACTGGTGTGTCGCCGGTGCAGCCCGCCGCGAGCTGGTGGACTTTGGCTACTGGTATAAGCCTGATGGCCGAACCGCTGACGAGCAGGCCGAGTTTGAAAAGGTTGAGGTAAAACCCCAGGCGCTGGAGTGGATATTCTCCCAGTCCGCGGGGCTGAAGTTTAACTTCAGCGCCGACAACCTAAGCAGTGAGATCGGTGCCAGCCCTGAATTCAAGCAACGCGTGTGGCAACAGGTACAGGACTATCTGCACAACGGCTTGCCGGAACGGCCGCAGATGCTGGTGCAGACCCTGAGTGCAGGCTTCAACCAGCCATTGCCCGGGCCTGAGCACTTTTCGCTGGAGGGAAAGTAAGCGCTGGCAACGATGCGCGATGGCGGACCTGTGAAAAGACTTTCAGTCAAAAATAAACCCGGCTTCGGCCGGGTTTATTTTTATCACTAATTCAGCTTTCGGACAGTACTCAGAATATTCTGAACATTCAAGGTACGGCCGGATCTGGCGATCTTAGTGGTTATGATGATTCATCTTCTGCTTGGCCATGACCATCTTCACCGGGACTTTCAGCGTGGCGCTGGAGCCATCGGAGAAGCTCAGTTTCAGGTCGATTTCACTGCCTGGTGCCATATCCTGGTTCAGGCCGATCAGCATAATATGGTAGCCGCCAGGCTGCAGGGTGGTGCTGTCATTGGCTGCAACAGGGATTGATTCCACCTGACGCATACGCATTACGCCGTTGTCGTGCTCGTGGGTGTGGAGTTCAACATTCTTCGCGGCCGGGCTTGCCGCATTGACCAGCTTTACCATCTCGCTGCCCTTATTGTGCAGTTGCAGGAAGGTGGCGCTGTTGAGCTGGCCGGGGGGCACGGCGCGGGCATAGGCGTTTTCAACCAGTACTTCGGCGCTGGCAACGCTGCTTAGCAGCGCCAGGGTTGAGGCGATCATCAGCTTTTTCATCGTTATTCCCTGTTCATTCAGGCACTCGGAGGCGAGTGCTTCAGATAATCTTTCTCAGTTCTGCTACCAGCTCTTCCGCCGAGCTGTTGTGGTGCAGGATGCTGCTCAGTTCCCCCTCTTTATTGATTACGTAGAGGCGCGAAGAGTGGTCGACGGCGTAGCCCATGGCCGAATCCTTCATTTCGACAATGCGATAGAAGGCACCATACTGCCGCACGACCTTATCGATGGTGCTGCGATCGGCGGTGGCACCGTCAATATTGGGGTGGAAGAAAGCGGCGTACTTTGCCAGTTTTTCCGGGGTATCCCGCTCCGGGTCAACACTCATGAAAAGACCGCGGATGCTGGCAACCTCATCTTCTTCCATCTCGCGCAGGGCCTGGGAAAGCACGGCCAGCGCGGTTGGGCAGACATCCGGGCAGGAGGCGTAGCCGATATACATCACCACGGCTTTACCACGGTAATCTTTCAGTGACAGGGCACCTTCTGCAGATTGCAGGGTGAAATCGCCACCCAGTTTGTCACCCTGGGCCAGGCGGCTGTCGATGGGCAGGGGCCTGAAGTAGAACGCCACCGCGATGCCAATCAGCATAAAGGCGGTAAGAACCAGCAGGTTGCGCAGGGTTGAAAGCTTAGGTCCGCTCATGATCTCTGATATCCGTGTTCAGTGCGGGCTATTGCGCCGCGAATTCAAATACTGCTTCATGGACACCCTGGCCTTTCAGGGCGCTGACTTTGGCTTGCCAGATCATCTCGCCGGTGACACAGACCGCCAGCTGGGTCTGACCCCGCCAGATGTTGGGATCATCCGAATCGGGTTTCAGTTCAATCTGATTCAGGCCCATATACATATCTTTACCGGACAGGCTCAGAGCGATCATATCGGCTGACCAGCCTTTCAGCTCGACGCTGACCTCCAGCGGCTGCATCGACTTGATCGGGCCGGGGGTGATCGCCAGCAGCAGCCGACGGTCTTCGGCGCGGGCTTCGCAGCGGCTATTGTGCAGATCACAGCCAGCATCGACATTCATCACATGCTGGCCGGAACCGGCGGGATTCAGCAGCTGCGGCAGTAGCCATACTGCTACGCCCAGCATAACCAGTGTGGCAGCAATCAGTATCATCCGGGTAGGAGACTGTGATTCAGTATGGGTATTCACCAGATAAAATCCGTCAGATAGATGCTCTTACCCTCATAAGGCTTAGTTTAGGCCCGGGCAGTGGCGTTTAAAATGTGACAGATTGTCGCATTCCTGTTGCGAAGGGGAAACTGTTGAGGGGAAAGGCGCTGCGCCTCAGGCCGGTTATCTCGCTGAGGCGCAAAGGAGGGGTGGGTTCAGGCGTCGGTCTGACACGCCATCATATCGTTTTCGATCTGCTGCCAGTCCAGTTCGCGTGGACTGATAATCTCAATACGGGAGTCGCGACGGTAGGCCATCTTGGCAAAGTCATGTTCGTCCTGTACCCGGTTGAAAAACACCCAGGCGGAGCCGATACGGAACACGCCCTTGATGCGGTTGATGCCTTCCAGCCCGTTCAGGATCTTCTCCAGTTCCCAGTAGTCGAAGCAGTCATCGCGATGGAAGATCCAGCCACAGCTGTAGAGGCCGCTGCCGTTGCCCGTCTTACGGATTGGCTTACCGGGTTCTGGCTGGACGGGGTGTGTGTCATGGCTGTGCGAGTGGTCATGGTCGTGTTGATGGTCATGACTGTGCGGGTGATTATGGCCGTGATTGTGATGCTTATCTGCATCGTGCGCCTGCGGGAACTGTGAGCTGAGCTGGCCGTCACGTACCAGATCCAGCAGGGCAGGGGCGATGACCCCCTTAGTAGTGCGCCCCACATGTTGTTTGGGGGGGAACATCTTAGTGAGCCGGCCTTCGGCAAAGTTGATCTGATCGACATCGGCCAGGTCGCATTTATTGATCAATACCACGTCGGCAAGATTGATCTGATCCTGGAAGGTTTCATTGCCCACCACGTCCTGCTGGTCGAGCAGGCGGGGATCGAGCAGGCAGATAGTGGCGCGCAGATCGAGCACCTCCTTAAAAGAGATACCCTGCAGGGTATCGATAATGCCTTCCGGATGGCCGATACCGGTCGGCTCGATAATCAGGCGATCCGGTTTGGCGCGCTTGATCAGCATAGCCAGCGTGATGGTCAGTGAAGGACCGAGTGCGCAGCACATGCAGCCGCCAGCCAGTTCTTTGATATGGAGGCCATCCTGGTCGGGCATCATCTCCTGATCAATGCCAACCTGACCAAACTCGTTAACCAGCACGGCCCAGGTCTCTCCCGGGGGCTTGCTGGCCAGCAGCGTATTAATGGCGGTGGTTTTACCGACGCCGAGAAAACCGGTAATGATATTCGTTGGGATGGCACTGAGTTTTTCGTTCATAACTGCTCTTATTGTTACTCTATAACACCGGCGCCCATAATCACCGGAATTCTGGGTCAGGTCAAACTTCTGTAACGGCCATTGTCAGGTTTGAGACAAAAATTCAGGAATATTTATAAAAATAGTATTGATAATAATTCTCAGTATTATATAGTTGATCCCGCTCATAAGTGACAGGCAATGACGACCTCACCTCACTGACATTGCCATGGGGCCAGTCCGCTCAGGCTGGCCCCTCCCCACAGACCGCTTACCGCTTACCGCTTACCGCTTACCGCTTACCGCTTACCGCTTACCGCTTACCGCTTACCGCTTACCGCTTACCGCTTACCGCTTACCGCTTATTTCTATTTGATACTTTTTAGTTCTGAATGAACTTAAAAGCGTCTGATTCCTGAATGAACTTAAAAAATTGGTTTTTTGCCTAATGGCCTGATTTGACTATCTCTTCGGAAGTGGTCAGGTTTTGAGAGAGGCGCACAATGCGTAATCAATCGCGCGTTGTGCGCCTCATCTCAATTTGAGCCGGGTACCCGCTGCAGTAATAAGCTTCAGGTTAAAGTTGTTCTCGCCAGCTTCCGATCTTCCCTGAAAATACCTCCAACCAATCCGGGCTGTTTGCCGGTTCAGGGTTTGTACTAAAAAATCTCCTGAATGCTATTGATAATAATTATCATTAGTATATTATTGCTCCTGCTCACACGCGAAATGGCAAACGGATTTCACCTCACCGATTCTTTTGCCTGGGGCCACCCGGACGGTGGCCCGCCTTTCACTTCCTGGCCGGAGAGTGAAAGGGTAATCGACTGGGCAGGAGTGTGCCGATCAGTCTCACTTCAAGCATACGGCTCTTGTCATTGAAGAAAACCGCATCTTTCAGGGCCCCAGAGGCCCTGTTTTTTTATCTGCGGTGCACTATCGAAAGCCCAAAGCCTACAACTAAAAAATTTCAGATTTTTATCTAAATCGTATTGATAATAATTATCATTAAGTTATTATTGATCCCGCTCCCACGCATCGGGACGGCGGAAACCTCACCTCATCGATCCGCCGTCCGGCTACCTCCTGGTAGTGAGGCGCTTAGCCTGCAGTATGGTTAAGGGTATTGGGATGAAGTGAGTTTTCACTTCAAGCATACGGCTCTTGTCATTGAATTATTGTTATTCCCGGGCTCCCTTGAGCCCGTTTTTTTTGTCTGTTCGCCACTTGCTGACGCAGATCCTGGTAAGGGTAAATCAGTACTTAAGTACTATTTATGACATATAAAACATAGGGTTAGTCTCATAAGACTAATGTCCTTGTCTTATCCGGTTTGTACAAAGAGTGTTTATGCGAACCGTTTCTATTGCCTCATGGAAGAAGAAGTATGGCGCTGAAAAACCTCTCCCTCTCTGCCAAGCTATGGCTGCTGGTCTCTGTTGCTGTGTGCGGAATGGTCGCGATTGAATTTAAATCTCTATACGAAGCCCGGCAGCAGGCGCTGAACGCACGCAAAGCAGAGATCCGGCATCTTGTAGAAAGCGCCCAGAGCCTGATTGAGGCCAGTTACAAGCAACATGGCGACTCCGAGGTGGCGAAAGAGCAAGCAAAAGAGCTGATTCGGCAGCTGAGATACGGAGAAAAAGGCTACTTCTGGGTCAACGATATGTCCTTGCGCCTGATCATGCACCCGCTGAAGCCGGACAAGGAGGGCCGTGATATGACCCAGGTCAGAGACGGTAGCGGGCGTTTTCACTGGCAGGCGATGCGAGAGCAGGTCGTTGCTTCGGGTAAGGGGTACGTGGCTTACAGCTTTAAGGCACCCTCTATCGATACGCCGAAAGATAAGCTCTCCTATGTATCCGGCTTTAAACCCTGGGGCTGGATGATCGGTACCGGTGTTTATATCGATGATATCGACGAGGAGTTTATGCAGCAGCTGATTGGCTCTACCATCGTGTTGCTTGTGGCGGTGGTGATGGTCGTGCTCTTCAGCTGGCGGATCATGGGAAATATCCTGCAGCCGGTTTACTTGCTGCAGCAGCGAATGCAAAAGGCGTCTGAAGGGGATTTACGGCAGCAGCCGGACGATGGGCGTCAGGACGAGCTGGGAACGCTGATGCGCTCTTTCAATACCATGCTGGATAAGCAGGCGATGTTGCTGGGACAGCTGGGCAATGCTTCGGGTCAGCTGGGAGTCACCGTTGATGAATTGGTATCCAGTACCTCTCAGGTGCGGGTCGGTATTCAGGATCAGTACCTGCAGGTCGATCAGCTGGCAGCGGCAATGGATGAGATGAGTGCGACCATTCAGGAAGTGGCAGGCCATGCCGCTCAGGCCAGTACAGCCGTGGCCCAGGCCAATGATGAGGCGCAGCAGGGTCATGAAACCGTCGAACAGTCGATCGGGGCGACCCAGGCGCTGGCGGAGTCGATTAGCAATACTTCCAGCAGTATGCACCGGCTGGAGGAGCAGTGTACTAATATCGGCACCGTCGTCGATGTAATCAATACGATCTCGGAGCAGACTAACCTGCTGGCGCTGAATGCGGCGATAGAGGCTGCGCGGGCCGGAGATCAGGGGCGTGGCTTCTCTGTGGTGGCGGACGAGGTACGCAGCCTGGCGCATCGTACCCAGCAATCTACGGTTGAGATTCACAGCATGATTCAGCTGTTGCAGGAGGAATCCCGCCGGGCAATCTCGGTGATGGAGACCAGCCTTCAGCAATCGGAGGACAGTGTGGATAAGGCGCGTCAGGCTGGTGGCTTGCTGGGGAATATCGTCAGCCATATCGCCGATATCAATGATATGAGCTTGCAGATCGCGACAGCGGCGGAGCAGCAGACAGCGGTGGCGGATGAGATGAGCCGCAACCTGCACAGTATTCGCAGTGTGGCGCAGGAAAGCAGCGAAGTGACCGATCTGTTGTCAGAGCGTAGCGGTAATCTGTCAGGGCTGATGGGAGATCTGGATCACAGCGTCTCCTCCTTCAGGGTATGAGTCGCCAGGCTCCCTAATTCAGCATAAAAAAACGGGCATCAGATGATGCCCGTTTTTTTGTCGGTTACAGTGCTGTTCTCAGCCTGCCAGGGCTTTCTTAATACGGCCCAGCGCATCTTCCAGCACTTCCATGCTGGTTGCGAACGAGAGACGCATATTACCAGGCGCACCGAAAGCGGAGCCTGGCACCAGCGCAACGCCAGCTTCGCCCAGCAGGAATTCAGCCAGAGCGATATCGTCTTCGAAGCGGTCATCGTTATCGATGATCTGCTGGAAGCTTGGGAACGCATAGAAAGTGCCATCCGCCGGAATGCACTCTACACCCTCGATCTCATTCAGGCTGCTTACCACGAAGTCGTGACGCTGTTTGAACGCTACGATCATCTCGGCGACACACTCCTGATCACCTTCCAGTGCGGCCTGAGCCGCGACCTGAGAGATCGAGGTCGGGTTGGAGGTGCTCTGGGACTGGATCTTCTTCATCGCACCAATCAGCTTAGCCGGGCCAGCGGCATAGCCGATACGCCATCCTGTCATGGAGTAGGCCTTGGAAACACCGTTCAGTACGATCGTACGGTCATACAGCTCAGGGCAGGCGTTGAGGATATTGACGAAAGGCGCATCGTTAAAACGGATGTGCTCGTACATATCATCGGTCGCGACCAGAACCTGCGGATGCTTCAGCAGCACTTCGGCCAGGGCTTTCAGCTCGGCTTCAGTGTACGCAACGCCGGTCGGGTTAGACGGGCTGTTTAGTACTACCAACCGGGTCTTTTCCGTGATTGCCGCTTCCAACTGCTCAGGCGTCATTTTGAAACGCTGCGCCTGGGTAGTCGTCACGATAACCGGCGTCGCGTCAGCCATGATCACCATATCCGGGTAAGAAACCCAGTAAGGCGCAGGCACGATCACTTCGTCGCCTTCGTTTAGCAGGGCCAGGGACAGGTTGAAGAAGCTCTGCTTACCGCCGCAGGAAACCAGAATCTGGTTAGCTTCGTAGTTCAGTCCGTTATCACGACTGAACTTTTCAATAATCGCTTTCTTTAATGCTGGGGTGCCGTCTACAGCGGTGTATTTGGTAAAACCTTCCTGCAGAGCCTGAACTGCCGCCGCTTTGATATGCTCGGGCGTATCAAAGTCGGGTTCGCCGGCGCCCAGGCCAATAATGTTCTTACCTGCCGCGCGCAGTTCAGCTGCGCGGTTGGTTACCGCCAGCGTCGGTGAAGGTTTGATGTTATTCACGCGGTCTGAAAGTTGAACGTTCAAGCCTAGTTCCTCTCAAAGAGTACCCAACATTTAAAGATGTAGTCGCCGGAAACGCCACAGGGTCTGAAACTGCCGCTGTCCGATCCCCCTGCTGCAACCATACGGGTGTATTGTTGTTACTGGTGCAGGCAAGGGTTAAACGACTGATTTTATTAAAACCGGTTCATGATACAGCAAAGCGATTAAGGACTGCATCCCGGATAGGGGAAAAATAGCCCTGATTGCAAACAAAATTTCTTATGGACTAATTAGTTTTTTCAGAATTTTATTCGTCGGTAACCGCTGGTTGTTCTGGTGTGGATAACTATAGCCCATGCTGAACAGCGGCGATCAAGGGCGTATACTAGGCGGCTGAATTGAAGAACGGGTCCGGCGATGAAAGAACGCTTTAAGATACAGTCAAACTTTGCGCCTTCCGGTGATCAGCCGACGGCGATTCGTGAACTGGTGGATGGCATCGAGTCCGGCCTGACAGCCCAGACCCTGCTGGGGGTGACCGGCTCAGGTAAGACCTTCACCATTGCCAATGTGATCGCAGAAGTGCAGCGTCCCACTATTATCATGGCGCATAACAAGACACTGGCCGCGCAGCTTTACGGTGAGTTTAAAGAGTTCTTTCCGGATAATGCCGTAGAGTATTTCGTTTCTTACTATGACTACTATCAGCCGGAAGCCTATGTGCCTTCTTCTGATACCTTTATCGAGAAAGATGCGTCAATCAATGATCATATAGAGCAGATGCGGCTCTCGGCGACCAAGGCGTTGCTGGAGCGTGAGGACGCCATCATTGTGGCTACCGTATCGGCGATCTATGGTCTGGGTGATCCCCAGTCCTATCTCAGTATGATGCTGCATATCGACCGCGGCGATATGATCGATCAGCGACAGATCCTGCGTCGCCTGGCGGAGCTGCAATATACCCGCAACGATGTGGAGCTGCATCGCGGCACCTACCGCGTGCGTGGTGATGTGATCGATGTTTTCCCGGCTGAATCGGAGAAGGAAGCGATTCGCATCGAGTTGTTCGACGAAGAAGTGGATCAGATCAGCTACTTCGATCCGCTCACCGGTGAAGTGCTGGCCCGGGTGCCGCGCGCCACTATCTATCCGAAGACCCACTATGTCACCCCGCGAGAGGTGTTGGTGGCCGCGGTGGATAAGATTAAGGACGAGCTGCATGAGCGGCTGAAGCAGTTGCGGGATAACAATAAGCTGGTGGAGGCGCAGCGCCTCGAACAACGCACCATGTACGATATGGAGATGATTATGGAGCTGGGTTACTGCTCCGGAATCGAGAACTACTCCCGCTATCTATCTGGCCGTGAGCCTGGCGCCGCGCCGCCGACACTGTATGACTACCTGCCAGCCAACTCTCTGCTGGTGATCGACGAATCCCACGTTACGGTGCCGCAGATCGGAGCCATGTACCGGGGCGACCGCTCCCGCAAGGAGACCCTGGTGGAGTACGGTTTCCGCTTGCCATCGGCACTGGATAACCGGCCGATGAAGTTTGAGGAGTGGGAGATGAACTCCCCCCAGGCGATCTTCGTTTCCGCCACGCCGAGCAAGTATGAAGCAGCCAACCAGCAGCAGGTGGTAGAGCAGGTGGTGCGTCCGACCGGCCTGGTTGACCCTGTTGTTGAAGTCCGTCCTGCCACGACTCAGGTGGATGATCTGTTGTCGGAGATCCGCAAGGTGGTGGTGAAAAAAGAGCGGGTGGTGGTGACCGTACTGACCAAGCGGATGGCCGAGGATCTGACTGAATATCTGGATGAGCATGGGGTGAGGGTGCGTTACCTGCACTCGGATATCGATACCGTCGAACGGGTTGAGATTATCCGCGACCTGCGTATCGGCGAGTTCGATGTGCTGGTGGGAATCAACCTGTTGCGAGAGGGGATCGATATGCCGGAGGTCTCCCTGGTAACGATACTCGATGCCGACAAGGAGGGGTTCCTGCGCTCCGATACCTCGATGATTCAGACCATCGGCCGGGCAGCGCGTAACGTTAACGGTCGCGCTATCCTTTATGCCGATCGCATAACCGGCTCGATGCAGCGGGCGATGGATGAAACCGAGCGTCGTCGCGAAAAGCAGATCAGCTACAACGAAGAGCATGGTATTACCCCGCGGGGAATCCATAAATCCGTCGCCGATATTATGGAGGGGGCGGCCACTGTGCCGGGTAAGAAATCCAGCCGGGGTGGTAAGAAAGTGGCTGAAGAGGCTGCAGAATACAGCGTGGATGTGGCGACAATGTCCGCTTCGGAACTGGCTAAAGCCATGACCCTGCTGGAAGACAAGATGTATGAAGCGGCGAAAAACCTGGAGTTTGAAAAAGCAGCCAACTACCGCGATCAGCTGGAAGCTCTGAAGCACTCCGGTGCCGGAGGCTAAAAAGGGTTGGCTGGCCGGGCAGTCTGTTGTTCAGGCTGTCCGGGGCCGCCTGATTATCTCACTTCGCTGAATACTGCAGCTTTCCTCTTAAAGTTCCCTTACAAACCCTGATTCAGATTGTTACAGATAGCAGACGTATTTATCGTCGAGTGTATATAATTTGACCGGTTTGTTAGACATTCGTCTCATCACTGCTATTACTTGATGGATAGCCGGTGTTGTACGCACAATGTACAAATCGCCGGCGCGAAGGGAGGTTGCAGGCAGAAAGACGACTCAGCCTGATACAGTTCGTCTCCCATTGTGTCGCCGAATTACAGAACTCTTTGAAGGGGAGAGCACTGTATGAAGATGCAAGCCACACTTATATCCGCCGCCATTGCGGCATCCATCATTGCCACACCATCCGTCGAGGCCGGAGCCTCAGAGATCGATATGCTCCGGGCAGAGATTCAGCGCCTGACCAACCGGGTGAATCAGCTCGAAAGTCAGTCCATTCGCACCGAACAGCAGGCCGCAGAAGCCGAATCCAAAGCTGAGCAGGCGATGGCGACAGCCGATCACAAGGTTTCCTCGGGCAATGATAAAATCCGGGTCTCGGTCTCCGGCCATATTAACCGGGCGCTGATGGTGGCCGACGATGGTCAGGAGTCCGATTTCTACCACGTCGATAATGATTCCTCCTCGACCCGTATCCGTTTTCTCGGCGAAGGCGATGTCAGCCCGAACTTTACGGTCGGAACCGCCTTTGAGGCAGAATTTGAATCCAACTCCACCGCCACTGTAAATCAGAACGCGAAATCGGACGTCAATTCGCCGGACTTTAAAGAGCGCCGGCTGGAGTTCTACTTCGATCACACCGCCTGGGGGCGAATCTGGGTCGGCCAGGGCTGGACCGCCAGTGAAGATACCTCCGAATATGATCTCTCTGGCACCGCGCTGGCAGGCTATTCAAGTACGGCTGATATCGCCGGGGGGATTCTGTTCCGGGATAGTGCAGGCAACCTGACGGGGGATTCCGTCGGTGCCGTGTTCGTCAATATGGACGGGCTGGGGCGTGCCGACCGAATTCGCTATGACACACCGGAGCTGGCCGGGTTGCAGTTATCCGCCAGTGCGGTAGAGGACGACGCCTGGGATCTGGCACTGAAATACGGTGCCGATTATGGCGCTACTAAGGTAGTCGGGGCCATCGCTTACTCAGATCCGGCTTCCTCCAGTGTTGATAACACCGTCAATGGCTCGGTATCGGTACTGTTTGGCAGCGGCCTGAACCTGACCTTTGCCGCCGGGCAGCAAGAGCTGAGCGGTGGCGGCGATGATCCGAGCTTCTACTACGGTAAGCTGGGCTATATCACCCGCCTTAGCTCTGCTGGCAGCACGGCGTTTTCCATCGACTACCACCATACTGAAGATATCCTGACCGCAGGTGATGAAGGCAAGAGTATCGGCCTGCAGGCGGTGCAGAACTTCGATGACTGGGCCACTGAAGGTTATATCGGCTACCGCAACTACGAGCTGGAACGCACCACCGGCAATGTACAGGATGTCGATGCACTGATCGCCGGTGCACGGGTTAAATTCTAGGGGAATGCCATGAGATTAAGGATAATGCTGATGCTGTCTCTGTTACTGCTGTCGCTTGGCGGCTGCAGTGCCGCGAAGTCCTATCAGTATCACAGCGACAGGGAGATCCCCGAGGGCCCCGGACTGATCAGTGGTCAGCACGGCTCCTTCAAGTTGCGACCGATATCGCTCGGCGAATAGTTTTACCGCTGATCGATCTCCCGGACTGGCCGTTTAGGTCCGTCAGTCCGGGACTATTTTTCTCAGTGAGGCTGATTGTTTAAGGCTTTGCTGCTGGTATTCCATCTCCATCTCCATCTCCATCTCTCATCCCCCGTCTTCCGTCTCCAGATTTAGGATAAATTGTGAATATCCCGCCGCAGAATGGCATCGTTGCACGGACTTCTTCATACTGCCTGCCATGCGAATGGGTATTATCACAAAAATGGTTCTGGTGTTTCTGGCTACCAATATTCTGTTGGTGGGGGCTATGGCCGTGGCTATGCGGCTGAATTTCCAGAAAGGCTTTAACGACTATCTCACCGAGACTGAAATGGCCCGTCTGGACAATACGGTTGCGGATCTCTCCAATGCCTATCGGCGGGAAGGCTCCTGGGAGTTTGTCCGCCGTAATCATCGTCTATGGTCACGTTTCCTGCCGTCAGATAACGCGCATATAGCTGGCGAGTCTGGTTCCCCTGTGGACTCACTACGGCCGCTTTATCCGCCGGCTCCGGCCCGGCTTGGAGCGCAGCTTCCCTCCGGAAGCGCGCGCGAAAGGCCGCTCCGGCGTCTGCCGCCGCCACCTGATGACCAAACCGGACTCAGTGCGCGGCTCCGTTTACTTGATGCTGGCAAAAACTACCTTATCGGTCCGCCGGATGTCCGTGGTAATGCGGCCCTGCGTGCCATTGAGCTTGACGATGAGATTGTCGGCTGGCTTAGCCTGACGCCGATTACTGTGCCGACCTCCAGTCTGGATCGGAGCTTTCGTGATGAGCAGTTGAGTGCGGTGTATCCCATCGCCATCGGTGCTTTATTACTATCACTGCTGATCGGTATTCCGCTGGGACGCTATCTGTTAAGGCCGGTGAAAGCACTGGCAACTGGCGCTCATTCACTCACCCAGGGGGATTTCAAGACCCGACTGGATATACAGCGACGTGATGAACTGGGGCAGTTGGCAGAAGACTTCAATGTACTGGCAAAAACCCTGCAACAGAATGAGCTACTGCGGCGACAGGGAATGGCAGACGTATCTCATGAGCTGCGTACGCCACTGGCTTTGCTCCAGGGCGAGATCGAGGCGATGCAGGATGGTATCCGGCCGGTTGATCAGAATCAGCTGTCCAAGCTACATAACTCCAATACTCAGTTAAGCAGGTTGGTCGATGATCTCTATGACCTGGCGCTGACTGATGCAGGTGCTCTGAACTATCGCAAAGAATCGCTCGATCTGGCGGAGGTAATTCAGCAATCAGCTGAAGCAGCTGATTATCGTCTCAGTCAGGCGGGACTGACATTGCAACACAGGATCCCCTCACTGCCTGGTGTTTCAGGGGATGCCCGCCGGTTGCGTCAGGTTTTTGATAACCTGCTGAAAAACAGTCGGCGCTATACCGATGCAGGCGGAGAAGTACGCATCAGTGCCTGGCGGGATGACAGTTGGGTCTGTATCAGGATTGAGGATTCCGCACCGGCGGTAGCGGAAGAAAACCTGCCGCACTTATTCGATCGCTTCTATCGGGCGGAAGGTTCCCGCAACCGGGCCTTTGGCGGGGCAGGCCTGGGGCTGGCGATTTGCCGGAATATTGTAGATGCCCATCAGGGGCAGATTAGTGCAAGGGAATCGACGCTGGGTGGACTGCAGGTTGATATCAGACTGCCTGGCACTGACTCAGCTAGATAAATTTGGTGAAAGGTAAAAAGACGCTATGAGTGATAAAGCGCAGATATTAGTCGTTGAAGATGAGATCGGTCTGGCGGAGCTGCTGCAAGACTACCTCATTAATTCAGATTACAGCGTACATCTGTTGCATGAAGGGCTAGGTGTTGTTGAGTGGATACGGGCAAATAATCCCGCGCTGGTCGTTTTGGACCTGATGTTGCCAGGAAAAGATGGTACGGAAATTTGTCGGGAGGTACGTAATTTCTCCCAGGTGCCGATTATTATGACGACAGCACGGGTAGAAGAGATTGATCGGTTGCTGGGGCTGGAGCTGGGGGCTGATGACTATGTTTGCAAGCCATACAGTCCTCGCGAAGTCGTGGCCCGGGTAAAAACGGTGCTGCGGCGGGTAGCGTCTGTGGTGGAAGCCTCTGCCTCAGATTGCAATCCGATCAGGCTGGATGAAAGTACCTTTATGGCAACGATCGCAAACCAGCCACTAGAGTTAACGCCGGTAGAGTTTCGCCTGTTGAAGGCCTTCGTGGCCCAGCCGGGCAGGGTGTTTTCACGCGGGCATCTGATGGAGAGTCTGTATACCGACAGCCGGGTTGTCAGTGACCGCACCGTCGATACCCACGTCAAGAACCTGCGTAAAAAGATGCTCAGCCTGCTGCCGGATCAGGAGATAATACACTCCATCTATGGTGTAGGTTACAAGCTTGAAATACAGCCATTATCTTAGCTGGCCTGATTCCTGACGCAGTCTTCTCATATGTGGTGGCAGTGGAGCTTCCTCATGCGTCAGGTAACCATCTCTGTTTTCGTCATGATAATCAAAGCGGTGGGCCGGTCCGTCAAACTCCTGCCGTGAAACACGGCCGTCACCGTCCCAGTCGAGACGGCTGACGAAGTGTTTCCCGAATTCAGCAGGCAAGTTGCTACGCGGAGGGCGTTTATCCATGGGATGCTGCCCTTTGACGAAGCTGGCCTTGTTTCCAAGGCTGATGCTGTAGGGATAACCGTTTCGATTTGTTGTTTGCCGAGGGAGCGCTTCGGTTTTTAAACCGCCACGAACAACCCGGACAAAGTTTTTTACCCTGACAGCATCACCCTGCGGACCCTTGCCTATGGCGGCACGGCCGGTTTTCGGGTCACTGCGCTGGGCCCCGGCACCGTGAGCATCTACTATCTTGCCATTAATCTGACCAATCGCCCGGCCAAAGGAGATATAAACCGCCTGACGGCCCGGGTCGGGCCCATCCAGATGGGTTGTCGATGTCCAGTATGCCGGGAAATCCTGTTGGCCACCTTCATTGCGAATCGGTGTGACTTTAAATAGCGGATCTATTGCAGCACTGTTGCTGCTGTCCGGAGAGCGGTTGTAGTCAACGATAGACTGCAATTCTTTGGCATTGGGAAGTCGCCAGTCATCGTAGCCCGCGAATTCCAGCCTCTCGGCATATTGCAGTGCAGATTTCCAATTCATTGCCAGGCCACTGTCCCGTTGTGCCCAGGTCAGGCCGCTGGCTTTATCGGTGATGGTGCCGTTGCCGTTATCTACAAAGTGGTTGTCACCGTAGGCCTTGCCACGCACATAACGGACGTAGAAAGCCTTATGTTCAATTGAAGTGCCATGTTTACGATAGCCATAACCCTTGATGCGACCGTCAGCAAAGTTGACTCCGAAAAGGGTTTCATCGCCATGCATCGTCGTACTTGCATAACGAGTGCTGGAGAGCCACTGCGCATCGATATAGCGCTCCCCATTGCCACCATAGAGAAAACTAAAATAGTCGGTGTTAATAAACGGGATGGCATTAAAGGGAACTCTGTCTTGCTGGCCCGACATCCTGCGCTGGGAGGAGCCGGTATAGCCGCGGAAATCGATCAGAGAATAGAGTTCCTTGATATTGGGTACCCGCCAGTCATGGTATCCGCCAAGCGACATCGTATCTGCTATTTGCTGCGCCTGATCCAGTCCAACCTTGTCCGGAGATACGGCTTGGCTCCACATCAGCCCGGTGACCAGGTCGGTAACGGTGCCGTCCCTGTTGTCCCTGTAACTGGGTTGCTGTCCGGAGTATTGCGCATCCTGACCATAGAATGCCTCGCCCGTCCTGGGACATGGGATAGCGCGGCTATTGCTATAGCAGCGATTCTGGCCTGTATCGGCAATGTTAACCGGAGCGGCGAAGGTGCCGCTGCTGGCTGCCGCTAGCACGAGAGCTAAGTGGGTGGAGATCAGGGGTTTTATAAGGCGCATAGCGATAGCAAGAATCAATCCATTGGTATCCAGAATATCCGCTCAACTTTACCGGATTTTGACCCGGCATTCAGTATGAACATTAGTAGCTACCTGAGCGTAAGCTATGCACTTGGTTTCGGGAGGATGTGGTTTTAAATGAGCAGCGGGCACCGAAGAGCGGTTTTTGGTCTGGAAGCGAGAGGATTGCTCACATTGGGGAAGTTGAGGATGTTCAAAGGAGGGGGGCGGAAAGCGGGGAAGCCTGCTTTCCGCCATGGGCTGGATGTGAATTACAGCCCCAACTTCTCTGCCACGTAGTCGGCGTCTTTGTCGCCGCGGCCGGAGAGGTTGACCAGGATGGTTGTATCCTTGTCCAGCGTTGGTGCGGTACGCATCGCCCAGGCGACGGCGTGTGAGCTTTCCAGCGCCGGGATAATCCCTTCGACACGGGAGAGGGTCATAAAGGCGTCGAGGCACTCCTGGTCGGAGACCGACTGGTAGTCGACGCGGCCCTGGTCTTTCAGGTAGCTGTGCTGTGGGCCGACACCCGGGTAATCCAGGCCGGAGGCGATGGAGTGGACCGGCATCGGTTCGCCGTTCTCATCTTCCAGGACGTAGCACTTCATACCGTGGATCTCGCCCGGCTTGCCCTTGGTCAGGGTTGCGGAGTGATCCTTAGTATCCAGGCCCTTACCGGCGGGCTCGACGCCGACGATGTTGACGTTCTCATCGTTGAGGAAGGCGGTGAAGGTGCCGATGGCGTTGGAACCGCCGCCGACACAGGCAGTAACGTAGTCAGGCAGTTTGCCGAACTTGCTCAGGAACTGTTCGCGGGCTTCGTTGCCGATGATGCTCTGGAAGTCGCGTACCATTTTCGGGAACGGGTGCGGGCCGACCACGGAGCCGATGGCGTAGATGTAGTTCTGCGGGTCTTTCAGGTATTCCTCGAAAGCACTGTCGACGGCATCCTTCAGGGTGGCTGTGCCACGGGTAACGGGCACCAGCTTGCAGCCGAGGATCTTCATCTTGGTGACGTTCGGGTGTTCTTTCTCGATATCCACCTGACCCATATGGATCTCGCAGGGGATTCCGACCAGGGCGCAGGCGGTGGCCAGGGCAACGCCGTGCTGACCGGCACCGGTCTCGGCGATCACCTTGGTTTTACCCATAAACTTGGCCAGCAGGGCTTCGCCCAGGCAGTGGTTGATCTTGTGGGCACCGGTGTGGTTCAGGTCTTCACGCTTGAGGTAAATCTGAGCACCGCCCAGTTTGTCGCTCAGACGACGGGCGTGATAAACAGGGCTGGGGCGACCGACGTAGTCATGAAACAGAGAATCCAGTTCCTGTTGAAATTCAGGCTGCTGGCGAATCTCTTCATAGGCGCGGTCGATATCATCCATAATAGCTTTAAGCTCGGGTGGGATGATCTGACCACCATATTCACCGAAGTACCCCTCGGCGGTTGGCATCGGTGCGAAATCAAACTTGCTCATAAATCCTCTCTAAGGCCTCGTTGCCCTGTCATGAAGCAGCAATATATCCCCGCTGGCAGTGAATGCCAATGAGAGGTTGTTAGTCGTTAGTCTAATAACAGGCCCCGGCACGGTTGGATCGGTGCCGGGAGTTCAGGGTTGGGGCAATGGTTGTCAGGTCAGTGGATATCAGGTCGCTTCAGGCCAGTAGCCAACGCGAACGCCGCCCCAGTGTTTACCGTTGATGATGATCGGGACTGACAGGTCGTGCATTACTTCGCCGGTATCGCGCTTGTAGGTTTGCAGCAGCATGGTCTGGGTATGGGCTCCGCAACGGGCACCGGTGCGGTCGTTAAACAGGCGCTTGCTGCGGCTTTTGACCAGGTCGGTGTCGTAGTCGCCACAAGGTGGCTGGGCGAACTGATTATTGTGGGTTGGAATATAGCCTGCCGGATCGGTCGCGATGGCATACACCACTTTGCTATGACGATGCAGGGCGGCTTCCTGAATCGTTGGCAGGACCTGATCGGTAAAACGGTCGTAGCGGGTGTGATATTTCTGGGGATTGCTGCCTTCTAACGGCTGGTAATTGCGGTCAAACAGGTCGTTTTCACTGAGTTTGTCCTGCTGCAGGGCCCGACAGAAGGCCTGCTCAACCTGATCGGCGGTTTGCCGGGCGATCTCATAGAACTGCTTGTGATAGTTGGTTTCGGTCCATTCCGCCAGAACCGCATTAGACACTTCGGCCATCTCCATCAGTGCGCCTGCCTGAGTCGCCAGCTGGCGCACTTCCTCGTCACCTGCTTCCATCTCATTGCGAATGCACTTTATCGCACCGGCGATCTGCAGCAGGTTCTGCTGGTTGTTGGTGGCACCTTCGCTAATCACTGCGATCTGTTCCTCCACTGCGGCGGACTGCTCGGCGATACCGCCCAGTTGCTCGCCAACCTGTTCCATGGCTTCGGTACCGGACTCCACCTCACTGGACAGTATCTGGATACGATCCACGACCTGCTCGGTTTCATTGCGGATTTCGTCCACGATCTGGCCTACTTCTCCCGTGGCACTGGCGGTGCGGGCAGCCAGCTGTCGGACCTCATCAGCAACCACAGCAAAGCCGCGACCATGCTCGCCGGCGCGGGCGGCTTCAATGGCGGCGTTCAGGGCCAGCAGGTTGGTCTGGTTGGCGATCTCTTCGATGACGGCAGTGACATCCTGAATCTTGGCCGATTTGGCATTCAGCTGTTCGATCAGGGTCAGGGTCTCTGCAGTGCGCTGCTTCAGGTGGCTGATACTGCTGATCGCGTCCTGCAGCGCCTTTTGTCCATCACGTCCGGTCTGCTTGGCCTGCGTGGCCAGTTCGGCGGCGATATTGGCCTGATTGGCAGATTGCTGCACCGTGACGGTGATGTTTTCGGCATTCTCTGCGATGGTGGCGATCTCCTCCACCTGGATATCCATCTTGGTTTTCAGCATATCTGCCGAGTAGGAGACCTCCGCTGCGGCGATGGCATTGGCATTGGCCGTGCCTGATAGCCGGTCGCCTACGGCCTGGCTTTGTTGGGTGTTTCTGGCGATAGTATTCAGCTCGGTTAAAGCTGTATTGCCTTTATCTTCCCGGCCGGCGGCAGCGTGACTGATACTCTGCAGCAACGAGCGGGTGATGAAGCCGTGATGGCTCAGCTGGCTGACAAGTATCAGTGTCAGACTGATTCCGCTCAGCCAGAGCAGGTTATCGCTGCTCAGACCCGCAAAATAAGCGATACCGATCGCGAAGATCGCCACGCTTGTGGTTGAGAGCAGGCTTTTTATCTGATGACCTGAAAGTGATGCATTCATGCCGGATTAGTCCGTTATTCTTATTGAATTCTTTAATGAGCACTAGAAATAGCATGATGGCGAAGGGGGTTAAACAGATAGGGGGCTGCACTTTGGTCGTAGACGGGACGTCTATTGGTCGCTGTTTGATGCAGATCGGGTGTGCGGGCGTAGCAGGGCTTGCTTAGTCGAAGAAATCGAGCTGTATTTCATCGCGTTCGGCAGGGCTGTAGCCCGCCGTTTTTTGTTGCTGATTGATCTCTTTCAGCAGCAGGCGTGCTTCTTGATAGGTAGACAGAATTGTTTTTGTAGACGCACTGGTGCCCTGGGAGCTATTACCCCAACATTGGGAGATGATCCAGTCACCGACCAGATCACGATAAAGACGGACGACAAAGTAGTCCTGACCTTTATGCCAGCGCGCTATCAATGGGGTATTACCGTACAATGGATTACAGGCGGGAAAATTTAACCGGCGCATTGAGCCTGATCCTGAGAGATTTGTAAAGTCTGACAGAGGTAAAAGTTTGAATAATAAGCCCTTAAAGATCGTTGCCGATGAAAATATGCCCGCAGTCCGGGAGATGTTCGCTGGCTTGGGGGAGGTGATAACCCTGCCGGGGCGTCAGATGCGATCTGATCAGCTGGCAGATGCGGATATCCTGCTGGTGCGGTCGGTTACACCGGTCAACGACGCTTTGCTGAACAACAGTCCGGTGCGCTTTGTCGGTACCGCCACCATCGGTACCGATCATATCGATACCGCTTTGCTGCGTCAGCGCGAGATCGGCTTCAGCAGCGCGCCAGGGTGTAACGCCGATGCGGTGGTGGAGTATGTGCTGTCGGCGCTCTACCAGCTGGCGGATGAACAGGGCTTTAAGCCATCTGACAGGACTTTTGGCGTGATCGGTGCCGGTAATGTCGGCGGACGTCTGGTAAAGCGCCTGAAGGCTCTGGGTTTATCCGTGCTGGTGAATGATCCCCCTCGCCAGCAAGCCGGTGATGAAGGTCTGGTGGGATTGGATCGTTTGCTGGCTGAAGCCGATTTCATCTGTATGCATACCCCATTAACCCGTGATGGCGATCATCCGAGCTTTCATCTGATGGATGAGGTGCGCCTAGCCAGTCTGAAACCGGGGGCTATCCTGTTGAATGCCGGTCGTGGCCCTGCGATCGATAATATCGCGTTGCTGAATTTGAGCGAGCAGCGCCCGGATCTGACGCTGGTGCTGGATGTCTGGGAACACGAACCGGTGGTCGATCCACGGCTGGCAGGCCAGGTCAGGATAGTGTCGCCGCATATTGCCGGTTACAGCCAGGATGGCAAGATTCGTGGCACCTGGATGCTCTACCGTGCCTGTTGTCAGTACCTTGGCCTGGAAGTTGAGCATCAGCTGGAGCATTTCCTGCCTCGGCCGGCGTTGGCGGAGGTGACGGTAAACGACCAGATCACGCCGCTGGAGCTGATCCGGCTACGCTATGACCCTTATCGTGATGACCGGGCACTGCGTGCCACGCTGAAGCAGCCGGAGGGCACCCGGGCGCTCGATTTTGATGCCTTGCGCAAGCACTACCCGGTACGTCGAGAATTTGCTTCCCTGCGAGTGAAGGGGGTGACTGATCCTGCCTTGCAGCAGGAACTGTCGGCACTGGGTTTTACACTCGCGGCCCCTGCTGAAATCGCTTAAAGTATGCGGTCCTCTTTAGCATTATGAGCGTGAAAGTTAGCAGTATGAGCGTGAAATGAGCCAGGCTCTGAAACAGTTACCCAATAATCTGGTACTTGGCGACCTGAAACCACAGATTGGTGCTCAGGTGCGTATCGAAACCCATGCGCCGCGGCGGCGTTACAGTTGCAAGCTGCTGGGCTATAAAGAGGGCGGCAGTATTATGATCTCGGCGCCGGTCAGTGCTGGCCGGGCCGTGGTTACCAATGAAGGTGCGCCGATTACGGCCCGCCTGATGAGCGGAAACTACATTATTGCCTTCAGTTCCCGGGTGCTGAAGGTGCATAGCACCCCGTTCTCATACTGGCATCTGGAATATCCGAAACAGCTGGAGACCCGGCGTATCCGGCAACACACCCGGGTGCCGGTGAATCTGCTGGTGTCCGTCGATGAGATGGAAGAAGGGGTTAATCACTTTGCCGAATGGCCCTGCACGGCCTTTTGCAAAGATATAAGCCTGACAGGTGCCTGCATTGACTCGCCCCACGCGCTGGGACGGATCAATGACCGCCTGTTTCTGAGTATGCGGCTATCCGTCGCTGATATGGATCAGATGGTTCTGGTTCCGGCGGTTATCCGTAATATAAATCAGGTCGAAGGGGGACCGGCCACCGTATACAGTCATGGTGTTGAATATCTGGATCTGGACGAGGAAACCCGGCTGGTGCTGAGTGGCTTTGTCTATCAACAGTTCCTGATAGAGACCGGCAATCTTGACGATTTAGCGTGAGGCGATGAAGTGTTTCGACTGGGATTGATAGTAAACCCGATGGCGGGTCTGGGTGGCAGCGTCGGGCTTAAGGGCAGCGACGGTGATGATACCGCGAAGAAGGCGCTGGCAATGGGCGCCGAACCGCTGGCCAATAAACGCACGCTGATGGCGTTGCAGGTGCTTCAGGGCTTGGAGCTGGAAATCTGCACCTATCCGGGTGAGATGGGTGAGGACGTTGCCCGGGAAGCCGGCTTTGAACCTCAGGTGATCGGTGAGATCAGCCCGGGGGCGACCTCAGCTGAGGATACCGAACGTGCCGCTCTGCTGCTGCAACAGGCCGGTGTGGATCTGATCCTGTTTGCCGGGGGGGATGGCACGGCACGCAATATCTGCAATGCACTGGATGACAGTTTTCCGGTGCTGGGTATTCCGGCGGGCGTGAAAATCCATTCGGGTGTTTATGCCATTACCCCCAAAGCGGCCGGTGAGATTGTTGCCATGCTGATTCGCGGCGAGCTGGTGACGCTGGGCGATCAGGAGGTCCGGGATATTGATGAAGACGCCTTTCGACAGGGTAAGGTCCGGGCGCGTTACTACGGCGAACTGCTGGTTCCTCAGGAACATCGTTACCTGCAGAGCGTGAAAAATGGCGCTAAGGAAGATGAAAGCCTGGTAATTGATGATGTGGCGGCTGATTTTATCGAAAGGATGGAAGATGACGTTCGCTATATTATGGGCTCCGGTTCGACGGTACAGGCGATCATGGACCAACTGGGCCTTAAAAACACGCTGCTGGGCGTCGACTTGATTGAAAATGGCGAGCTGATAGCCTCCGACTGTACGGCGCAGCAACTGCTAGAATTAACGCAAGGTCACGATTGTCGCTTGGTTATTACAGTAATCGGCGGTCAGGGACATATCATCGGGCGTGGCAACCAGCAGCTCAGTGCAGAACTTTTGAAACGGTTGGGTAAGCCAAATATCATTGTGGTTGCTACCAAGACCAAGCTGAAGGCACTGGATGGTCGTCCGCTGATTGTTGATAGCAATGATACGGAAGTGAACAGTATGCTGTCCGGCCTGATCGCGGTAACTACCGGTTACCATGATTCGGTGCTTTATCGCGTGGCGGATCTCTGATTTCGCGGTAGGCCGCCATAGCCGCAGTTTGTAACGAACCCTGTGCAGACAGGGTTCTTTTCCTGTCGGGGGGACTATGTTTGCGCATCTGCTTCGCTTTCTGATATCACTGATGTTTCCGCACTGGATGCAGGATCAGACTCCGGATCAGAATCACTTCTACCGCCGTGTATTCACATCCAGGCACAAGGCCCGGGTGAAGCGACTTTACCTGCTCTGGCTCGGTGCGATGAGTATCGTTTTAATCTTCCCGTCACTTCCCCTGCTGATCATCGTGACGCTTTTTACCACATTTATCTCTTTCAGCTTCCTCGATGAAGCCTCCTGAAACAATTATGTAATAGGCAGTGGCTAGAGTTTCTCGCTGATTGAGGCTCTGGTGCCTTTGCCCGAATAATCTTGTTGAGTTTCGTCTGACTGAGCTGACCGTTACTGAGTGTCGGTCGCAGATTGATGAAGTGAACAGGGCAGCTGTCGCCTGTAGAGGGAGCCTCCGTTCAGTCACACGGAATTTAGGGGATTGCGATGAAAAAGTTGATTGCTGGTGTAATGGTTGCCGGTGCTATGTTCAGCCTGTATGGCTGCCAGTCTAACCAGCCTAAGGCTGAAGCCGCTCAGGCTGCTGCACCTGTTGCTGCACCGCAGGTGAACAATGATGACCTGTACGAAGTGATGCATGAAGGCCGTTACTACGTTTTTGATGATTTCGCGACATACAAGTCTTTCCTGCAGGTAGGCGAGACCTCCTACCGTAAAGTATTCATCGGTGGCGGCCCTGAGGGTGAAACGCTGGTCTTCGGTCTGCGCGGTAAGGATAAGAAGAAGCAGAGCGGTATTGCCGGTGTAGATATGTACTACGGTAAGCAGGAAGCGGCTGAGAGTTTCTACGGCGAGCTGCGTGGCGAAGACGGTCGCCTGTACGTATTCAGTACACTGGCTGATATGGAGTCCATGCGTCAGGTGGGCGAAGCGCCTTACCGCTTCACACAGATCGGTGCCGGACCTGAAGGTCAGACGGTTGTGTTTGTTCTGAACAAGGGCAACAAGAAGAAGCAGCCGGTTGAGCTGATGGCGCGCTACAAGCAGATGAATAGTCTGTAAGCGCCGTAAAATCCGGATATAAAAAAGGGGCCTCAGGCCCCTTTTTTCGTTTTGGCTTGCTGTAATCAGCCCTGTTTCTGCAGGGCTGCGATACGGTCATCCAGCGGAGGGTGGCTGGCCATCAGGCCGGAGATGCCCTGTTTCAGGTGGCTGCTGATGCCGAACGCAGTCATCTGGCCTGGCAGGTCGCCCGGCATATCATATTCTGCTTTCAGACGCTGCAGGGCACCGATCATAGCGTGATTGCTGGACAGGCTGGCACCTGCCGCATCGGCGCGATATTCGCGGTAGCGGGAGAACCATGCCACAACAAAGGATGCCAGAATGCCGAACAGGATTTCGAAGACGAAGACGGTGATGAAATAGCCGATACCTTCGCCCGCGTTTTCCTCTTCATCGTCGCTCTTCAGGAAGCTGTCCACCGCGTAGGCGGCGATACGGGCAAAGAACATAACGAAGGTGTTCACCACACCCTGAACCAGGGCCAGGGTGACCATATCGCCATTGGCAACGTGACCAATCTCATGGGCCAGTACGGCGCGGATCTCTTCCTGGCGGAAGCGCTGCAACAGGCCGGTGCTGACGGCTACCAGGGCGTCATTCTTATTCCAGCCGGTGGCGAAAGCATTGGACTGTTGGGAATTGAAGATGCCTACTTCCGGCATTTTAATACCGGCATCGCGTGCCAGGTCTGCCACGGTGTCCAGCAGCCACTGTTCATCAGCATTACTTGCCTGCTCGATGATGTAGGTGCCGGTGGACTTCTTGGCCATCCACTTGGACATAAACAGTGAGATCAGAGAGCCGGCAAAACCAAATACTGCACAGAATACCAGTAGGCTGCCGAGGTTCAGGCCGGCGCCTGAGACATAGTGATCAACCCCCAGAAGGCTGAGGGTTACGCTGGCAACCAGCAGTACCGCAAGGTTGGTCGCAAGGAATAAGACGATCCGCATCATGATCTTTAGTGTTTCCTTTTAAGTTATGGTCGGTTCGGACTTCAGGTGCGACTGAATCCGGCGCATAGAATCCGGAATCTGCGCAAAGGATTCAATCGTCCTTTCCGCTGAGTCCACTTTTAGATGGTGGTTGGCACACTTAGTTTCAACTGCCGTTGCGGTTTTTTTGCGCAGTGCTGGTTGATCATCAGAGTACGGCCTATAATCGCCGCTTTTCATGACAAAATGCCCGAAGATATGCAGCCCGTTTTAGACTCAGTAGCACAGCAACTCGCTTTGTCAGATGGAGAAGTCCGCCGTCTGTTTCATGGTCGCGGACATTGTTATCCGGGGCTGGAAGATCTGGTCATCGACTGGTTTCCGCCAGTGGCGGTAATACGCCTGTATCGGGCTGTGGATCAGCAGTGGCTGGACCGGCTTACCGGGTCGCTAAAACAGTTTTCCATGATTGAAGGGCTGGTGGTGCAGCTGCGCGGGCGCGGTCAGGACGCGGTTAACCAGGTGGCCTGGGGCGAGGTTCCCGAGGAGATGGAAGCGACTGAACTGGGCCTGAGATACTGGGTCAAACCTCAACGTAATCAGAACAGCGGCCTGTTTCTCGATATGAGAAAGGGGCGCCAGTGGGTGAAGGCGAATGCTCAGGGGCTTCGGGTCCTGAATCTGTTTGCATACACCTGCGCTTTTTCTGCTGCGGCACTGGCAGGTGGTGCCAGTCATGTGGTCAACGTGGATATGTCCGGCGGAGCGATTGCGACCGGACGCAGAAACAGCCAGCTGAATGGGTTTGATCGTTCAGCAGCAACCTTTTTGTCACATGATTTGTTTAAATCCTGGAAGAAAGTCCGGCAGGCAGGCCCCTACGAACTGGTGGTTATTGATCCGCCGAGCTTTCAACCCGGCAGTTTTGTCGCCGAGAAAGACTACCGGCGGGTGATCCGGCGCCTGAATGAACTGACAGAACCCGGCGCTCAGGTACTGGCTTGCCACAATGACCCAAAGGTCGGGACTGAATTTCTCTGTCAGATTATGAAAGAGGAGTGTCCCGGGTTTAATCTGATTCAACGCTTGGATAATCCGGATGATTTTCCGGAAGCAGAACTGGAAAAGGGACTGAAAGTGCTGCTGTATAAGAGAGAAGAGTTGTGAGTTTCGTTTATATCGATCTGGAAGCCAGCGGCCTGGGGCCGGATTCATATCCGATAGAAGTAGCCTGGAAGGACTCGGCGGATGGATCGAGTGATAACTTTCTGATTGATCCTGCCCGGGTCGAAGGCTGGGATTACTGGGATGAGTTCGCTGAAGAGCTTCATGGTATTGCGCCGGAAGATCTTGCCGGTCAGCTTTGTGCCCGTGAATCGGCCCGACGCCTCAACCGCTCCCTGCTGGGGCGCAAGGTAATCAGCGATGCGCTGGAGTTTGATTCGTTCTGGATGCGCAGGCTGTTTGCGGCGGCGGAAATGAAACCATCATTTGACCTGGTGGGGCTGGAGCATGTGCTGGCTGCCGAGCAGCTGGTGCAATACCGCATGATTGCTAAAACCCAGCTGCGGCGTCATCGTGCGATGCGGGATGTGGAAGATCTGATGAAAGCGGTCAGTCTCGTGCTGGGCGAATCCCTCACCGGTTAAGCCGCAAAGCCCGCTGCGGCAAGCGGGCTTTCTATCAGTTTCTTTATGGGGGGAGGGTTACAGGACCCCGTCGAGACCGCTTTCCAGCGCCATAGCCTCGCCCAGTTCGTTCACAATGCCGGCCGGCAGGTGAGCAATAATCGCAGATTCGGTTGGGAATCGTGCCTGCAGATCTTCTACGCTGTGTCCTTCGCGAATGGCGGCGTTAACCATGCAACCCAGGTTGACCGCTGCTGCAACCAGTGAAGGATCTTCAAAGGTTTCTGGTTTTTTATGCTGGCGGACGGCTTCACCCAGTTCCGGTGGGAATTTCCATAGCTCTAATAGCGCTTCACCTACTTCAGGTGTAGTGAAGCCCATGCGCTCCATCTCGGCGTCGGATCGGCTACAGCCGGATTCATTAATCAGTCTTTGGATTGCCAGGGCCTGCATCGGCTGGGTGATATGCAGGAGCAGCTTGCCGATATTGTGAATCAGGCCGGCAGTGAATGCGATGTCGGGGTCAATTCCCTGGCCACGTTCGGCGAACCATCTGGCCAGTGTGGCAACGCGAAATGACTCCGACCAGAATTGTTTCAGGTCGAGCCCTTCTACTTCCTGTACTGAACCGGCCAGGCCGGACGCGATCACCAGCGTTTTCAGGCGTGCCATGCCTAGCATGACAACCGCTTCGTCAATGGAGGAAACTTTACGGCTCAGTCCAAAGTGAGCCGAGTTGACCATGCGCAGTACTTTGAGCGAAAGCGTCTGGTCCTTAGCGATTTTTTCAGAGATGGTGCCGTAATCGGCGGAAGGATTATTCAGGGCCTGAATCAGTTCACGCACTACATCTGGAACGTTTGGCAGTTTGCTGGTGTTTGCAAGAAGGTCGCGGATTTCCATAGCTGCTCCTTTAGTTCGACGAGCGGATTCCTTTATCCAATCGTCTACCAATCCGGTTTGGTGGATCCATGTTCTTACATTTGTTTAGAGGGGATTCAGTGCTTTTGCAAGTTTTGCAGGGATGGTGAACGAATGCTCGGAAAGCCCGCTACAGGAGGGCCGATAGACACTTAGAGGTATTTATGACTTAGAGCCCGGGCTTTTCCCGATGTTCGGTTCTGTTGTCACCGGATATTAATACAAGAAGTTTCTATTTCGGGGGAGATAATCTAAACAGACGTATCGTCTTGCCCCTAGTTCGCCATACGGCAATAAGAGCTGCCCTGGATAACGGGCGATCAGCAATCTGATCGTCCGATATCTGATAGGCGGGAGGAGGGCTGTATCGGTTTTTACTCCGGATTAACCACCAGGCCTTCGATCTGGCTGCGTACGCTTTCGTATTGCCCCATCTCGTCCGGCATAAAGTAGAGCTTGTAATAGCAGCGGTCTACCAGGCGGGCTTTATTGCCGTTGATGCTCTCTTTGTATGAGCCGTAGAGGTAGCTCATCTGCAGATGGATAACGCGGGTATGCACAGGGACATTAAACTCTCTGTGCTCCAGATCGTAGCGTACCTTGGTCTCTTTTATGCTGTAAAAGGAGACCTCTGCAATATGGTTGAGATTAATCAGGAAGTTGGAGGTGACCGGAACAAGGTGGCGCTTCTCCAGGCCGTTGTGTTCCATATAGATGCCGCAGTTTTTTCTGATTTTGATAAACATTGTGTGCTCGTTATCCGTAGCTGCTTGCTGTGGCCGGATTATTTGCAAGGCGATACCTGGTTAACCGGGTTATCCGTATTCGCTGGCTTCATCAGCGAAGCTGGTATTACCGGTTGTTCTTGCTTCTGATAGCGCTGCTGTCCGGTTTTGATAGGGTCTGTAAATCAGATATCCGCGATTTTATGGCGGTTTTATGACGTTTCGTTTACGGCGAACGATCGGTATGGCGAGAGTCGCAGGGTGGCTCCGGCAGCGGGGCTGCCAGAGCAGGGGAAAAGGCTTATTGCTGATATTGCTTAAGGAAGCTGGCGATACGTTCGATTGCGTCACAAAGCTCATCTTCCCGTGGCAGGAAAACGATACGGAAGTGCTGGGTTCCCGGCATGTTAAAGCCGCTACCCTGGACGATCAGTACTTTCTGTTGCTGCAGCAGATCCAGCGCCAGCTTTTCGTCATTCTTGATAGGATAGATTTCGGGATCGAGACGGACAAACAGGTACAGCGCGCCTTTAGGCATCACGCAGCTCACGCCTGGTATTTCGTTCAGCATCTTCCAGGCTCGGTTACGCTGTTCGAAGAGGCGTCCTTCAGGACGGATCAGCTCGTTAATGCTCTGATAGCCGCCGAGAGCCGTCTGAATGGCATGTTGGGTCGGGACATTGGAGCACAGGCGCATGCTGGCCAGCATATCCAGTCCTTCGATATAGTCGCGGGCATGATGTTTCGGGCCGCTGACTACCATCCAGCCAGAGCGGTAACCGGCCGCGCGATAGGTCTTAGAGAGGCCGTTAAAGCTGATGCATAGCACGTCATCTGCCAGTGAGGCCATTGGGATATGTTCGGCATCATCGTAGATGATCTTGTCGTAGATCTCGTCGGCGAACACAATCAGGTTGTGCTCGCGCGCCAGCTCAAGAATCTGTTCCAGAACCTCTTTCGGATAGACCGCACCGGTAGGATTGTTTGGATTAATGATTACGATGCCGCGGGTGCGCTCGGTGATCTTGCTGCGGATATCGTCAAGGTCCGGAATCCACTCTTTGCTTTCGTCGCAGTGGTAGTGAACCGGTGTGCCACCGGACAGGCTGACGGCGGCAGTCCATAGCGGATAATCCGGTGCAGGGATCAGCATTTCGTCAGTATCATTCAGCAGTCCCTGCATCGCCATTACGATCAGTTCAGAAACGCCGTTGCCTATATAGATATCCTCGATGCCCACATTCGGAAAGCCCTTGCGCTGGCACTCCTGCATGATCGCCTTACGCGCGGAGAACAAACCTTTAGAATCGCAATAGCCCTGAGACTGAGGCAGGTTGTGGATGACATCCTGGACAATCTCCTCTGGCGCATCCAGACCCCAGGGGGCGGGGTTGCCGATATTCAGCTTCAGGATGCGGGCACCTTCTTCTTCGAGTCGCTTGGCTTCTTCGAGAACGGGGCCACGGATGTCGTAGCAGACATTGATCAGCTTGTTGGATTTGCGAATAACTGGCATGGTTTGTTCCTGCGACTACGCTGAATTTTCGGCGTAGCAAACGGTCATAAGTCGATATTGAAGAGGCGTAATAATACGCGCTTTAATTCTGCAAAAAAACAATCCGTTATAACCACACTGATATCCGGTTGCAACAGGTTGTCCCAAAGAACCAACAGAGTTTTATGCTATGAGTGAATCGCACAATAAAGTCAGTAAAACTGATGAGGAATGGCAGCAGCAATTGTCCCCGGAGCAGTTTCGGATCTGTCGCCGTCAGGGGACTGAGCGGGCTTTCACGGGCAAATATTATGACAACAAGGCTGACGGTCGCTACAGCTGTACTTGCTGCGGTGAACCGCTCTTTGATTCGCAGACAAAGTATGACTCCGGAAGTGGCTGGCCCAGTTTCTGGCAACCGGTGGCTGCAGATGTAATCGAGGAGCATCGCGATAGTACACACGGCATGGAGCGAGTGGAGATCCGCTGCGCGCGTTGTAGCTCTCATCTCGGACATGTGTTCCCTGATGGTCCTCAGCCGACGGGGCTCAGGTACTGCGTTAACTCGGTTTCTCTGAATTTTGAGTATGAAAGCGAGGAAGATAAGCCGGAATGAAGTCGTTTAAATGGATTTACGAGCATGTTGCCGAGCATCGTGCCGGTGAGGATATTGAGAGCCTGCTGCCTGAACCCCTGAGTCGCGATGTGCTTGCCCTGCAGGGAGATGGCCGCCTGCTGTCAGACCTTACCCGGCGTGTTTTCCGGGCTGGATTAAAATATAGCCTGGTTGATAGCAAGTGGCCTGCTTTTGAAACTGCATTCTGGGGCTTTGATCCCGATAAAGTCAGCCTGATGAGCGATCAGCAGCTCGAAAACCTGATGCAAAATGATCAGTTGATACGCCATTGGGGCAAGATCAAAGCTACCCGGGTTAACGCACTGATGGTGCATGATATAGCCGCTGTTCATGGCAGCTTTGCCCGCTGGCTGGCCGACTGGCCTGAAGAGGATATTATCGGTCTCTGGGCTGAGTTGAAGAAGCGTGGTGCCCAGCTGGGTGGAAACTCCGGACCGGCGTTCTTGCGAATGGCTGGCAAAGATACCTTTATGCTGACGGATGATGTCGTTGCAGCCCTGAAAGCGCAGGGGATCGTGGAGAAAAGGCCAACGGCCAAGCGGGATCTTATTAAGGTTCAGCAGGCATTTAACGAATGGCGCGCGCAGTCTGGTCGTCCGCTATGTCAGATTAGCCGTCTGCTCTCGTATACCGTAGGTTGGTAAACGAAAGGTCTGAGCCTGTCGCTCAAGACCTTTCTTGTCGGACTTAGTTTGCCTGAATGAACTCGAGCAGGCGGGGATCGGAAAATGCGCGGTCGAGGGTCTGGTTTAACAGGGCCTCAACAATCTCTTTGTTATCTTCCGGGGTTGGTGTGCTGACAAACTGATGCTGCTGGGTGGTGCCGTAGCTGCCGACATAATGTTTGTCATACTTCTCGATTTTTACACGCAGCTTTATTGCCAGATCGATATGTTGAATCAGCTTTTCGATCCGGGCTTCGTATTTCATTTCATCGATAAAGATTGTCATATCGAATTCACCGGTGGTGAAGTTCGCCGCACCCATTTTTTTCAGGGCGTTTTCAGCTGCAACCCGTATAACGCTTTCGGCATTGGCAAGGCTGATGGGGGCTTTATTGTTCAGGCGGTCAATACGAAACCCCAGAATCTGTGAATCCCTGTTATCAAAGGTATCCACCAGAATCTGTGTGTCATTCGGGAGCTGATGGGTGGTTGTGATCTGAGGGGACAACTCAAGCTGTTGTGAAGGTAAACCACTGCAGCCGCTCAGGATTGCTGCGGTCAGTGCAAGTGGTAGTGTACGTTTCAACATCGGCTTACTCCGTGTCTTGAATAGTTAATGGCTCTAAGCAATCGATAAATTCTGCCAGAGAATCGCTGATTTTTCTTATCGGTGGTTTACCCGGTGCTTCCAGCAAAATCTGACCGGATTCGTTCTCAACACTGAGAAAGTATTCACCATCGGGTTCGGTACAGGCAAAGAAAAGCGTAAGGGGCTGACGCTGCTTCTGTTTCGAAAGCGCATGGCCGATAAGATTGCCGCGCAGTCGTTCCAGGTCATCATTGTTCCACGCCTGAAGTAAGTTTAACGGGTTTGATTCGAAAAGCGCGGGGAGCGGATCGGACCAGTACTGGCTGTAGAAATCGATCAGATCCTGATGAATCTCTATTTCCAGCGCATCCTCCAGCCGAGAGAACATATCGCTGGATTCTGTCTGTGCGACAGGCTTCCAGGAGATTAATTCTCCCGGAAGGGCATTGCCTGAATAGCAAGGCGATGCCCATTCTGGATCAAACGGGGTCTGGGGGGCCTTGTGCTGCAATAACTGCTGACGTTCAACGAATGCCGTCAGAGCTTCCTTTACCGTTCGTTTCGGCATAAATCCTCGGACAGGTTTAAAGATAATCAGACTACTTTATCTGTATCGGCTTAACTGAAACAAGTCACAGGGAACTCAGGACACGGCTATCTACCCTGATCTCCTTGCCAGGGCAAGATAAGCAGGCTTATTTTCGCCTGTGTGGCTGCTGGTTGCGAAGACTACTGTCTTCGGAATAGCCAGAATTCAGGGTTTTTGACTGCTATTTGAACAATGCATCTGATGGCCGGGAAAGATATAAAAAAATCGCAATTTCCGGTACATAAACGTTTGACAAGCCAAGTGAAATCCGTAAAATTCGCACTCCGTTACGGGGGTAACCCCATATGACGATACGGAGCGGTAGTTCAGTTGGTTAGAATACCTGCCTGTCACGCAGGGGGTCGCGGGTTCGAGTCCCGTCCGTTCCGCCAATTTTGAAAGAAGAGGGGTTAGTACCTGCCTGTCATCTTTCACCGGTAACGGCTCGCGGTTAACGCGACGTCCGTACCA